>DPQQ01000014.1:0-67123 GCA_003538975.1 Clostridiales bacterium
TTCCGTTAAGGAATTAAGGGAAAAAAGATTTTATTTTTATATATAAATTAAATGGTGTTTACGCTACAAGGCGTCGAAAGAAAGTACCGAGGGTAAAAGATATGTGATTTTAAAATGATAAAACAGAGTAGGGGATTCAGCAAAATAGTTATAATGTATTATTTTTGCCAAACAGCAGATTATGCAGGGAAAATCGTAAAACGGCAAAAATAGTATTATTCGGGGAATTTTTTTTTGAGATTATAACGTATCTAACTTCGGTAATTACAACCATATATTGATTTCGGGTATAATTATTGGTATAATATAAATAAGTAAGTAAAAAAGGAAAAGATCATGAAAAAAAGAATGAATTTAAGAATATTACTTTCGATAATTTTTATTTTTTGTATGACGGCGGCTGTTTTTACGGCGTGTCAAAAGGAAGAAGAACCGATTGAGATAACGGTAAGAGACGAAACAACCGAGGTGTTTGACGGAGAAGCTCATCCGGTAATAGCGACGGCTTCGAAAGACGGCTGTTTATCGTATCTGTACGAAGGCATAGATAACAAATATTTTTCGCCGTCCGCGCCTTCGCAACCCGGAGAATATAATGTAAAAGTTACGTATAAGGCTTCACCGGATAGTAATGACTCCATAATAAAGAATGTAAAACTCAATATAGAATTACCGTTCGTATTGGACGAAACCGGCTGTTTTATTTCGAAATATAAAGGTGAGAGCAAAAATATGGTTATACCGTCTACTTACCGCGATAAAAACATTATAGGCTTTACCGACGATATGAATTACTATTTCTACGAGTTAGAGTCCATAAAAGCTCCGTTGACTGAATTTTATATAAATGGAATCGATGATTACAAAACGGATTCACACTTTATAGCCAAAAAACTTTATATAAGCGGAAACACAAAACTCAAAAACGGATTTCCCGGAACTACAGTCGAATATTACGACGAACCGGGAGTACTGAAAGACGGCGCGTTTGAAGACGTATGGGGTATCGACGAGTTCACGATTCCTTCGTCTGTTATGAGAATAGAAGAAAACGCGCTTGCCGGATTAAAAGTTAGTAAAATTACGTTAAATTCCAATCTCACTTTGTATAATAAAAATCTTTCTCCTACGATAAAAACGGTAACGGTAGCTCCAAGTTATGCCGGAAAACTTGCGGACAAATTTTTTAAGGACGTAAAAACAGTCGAAAAGATAGAGATTTTATCCGGAGTAGATATCATCGGTAATGAAGCATTTTTAGGTTGCGACGGTCTGAAGGAACTAACTTTTAATACAGCTGTCGACTATTACGATATGGGAGAAAACTGCTTTTCAACTGACTTTGTTCTTGAAAAGTTAACGATTCCAGAAGGGTTTTGTTTGCGTAAATTAGGAGGAAAAGAATATACCGAAGTCATTCTTTCCGATTGTATTGAAATGGAAAATGCTGCTTTCAAAGATTGTATTGCAATAAAAAAAATAATTCTTCCGGATACGCTTAAAAAAGTATCCGCAGATGCTTTTCGAGATTGTAGTAATCTTACCGAGGTAGTTCTTCCTAAAGATTTGGAAGAAATCGATTATTATGCTTTTGACGGCACTGCTCTTACAAGTATCGACTTACCTGATACTATTGTCGAAATAAAAGACGGAACATTTGATGGATGTAAAAATCTTGTGAATGTCAAATTTCCTAAATTTCTCAAAGAAATAAAAATAATGGCTTTTTATGGTTGCCAAAATTTAGCGACTGAAGAATTGCCGTCAAGTCTTGAAGTAATAGGCGATCATGCTTTTGCGGGCTGTTCTTCGTTAAAAATAAATAAATTGCCGGATTCGATCAAAAAAATAGGAGAAGACGCATTTTGGCAGTGTTATAGAATGAATATAATTATTTTGCCTGAAGGACTTACGGAAATAGCCGACGCGGCATTTTCTCAATGTTCGGGGATTAAAGAAATGACTTTACCGAAAAGTCTTAAAAAGATAGGCGAAATTGTTTTTGGCGGCTGCTATAGGCTGACAAAGCTGTATATAACTTCCGAAGAGATGCCTGTTATAAGCGAGAAATCTTTAATTGGAATGGGCGATTCATGTATAATTTTTGTCCCTGCCAAATTACTTGACAGTTACAAGGAAGCCTTCCCGAAGTTGAATTTTTCCGCTATAGAAAACAGCTGATTTCTATTTCGTAGTAACGATAAGTATATTTTTCCAAATATGTTTATCGAAATATAATAAGATTTTCGATTTTGGAATAAAAGAGGAAATTGTTTTATAGCGATATTTTCAACTCGTGCGACGATAAAAAATTAAAAATCTTTTTTCGTCGCCGCATCAATCGCCGGAAAGAAAAACTGAAAAACAATAAAAAGAGAGTAGAATTTTCTACTCTCTTTTGCTATGAAATTTTCGCAAATTCTTACAATTGTAAGAATTTGTGAATGCCGGATTTATTATATTTTTAAAATTCCGAAGGACTTTTATAATGTTTTATTCAAAATTGATAGCGTATATAAAATGTTTTAAGGAAATATCATATCTATGAGTTATCGTAATACAAAAATAACAGCGGTAAATTCTTACAACTGTAAGAATTTACAGTCGCAAAGTTGTTGCGTTGAATAAATATTTTCAATGCAACAGGAAAAGGGATTGATTTTTGAAAACGATAAAAAGGTGATGGAGAAAGGTTTGTTCTTGAGAGCGGTAAAAAGTAGGAAAAAGATATGGTGTTGAAAATCAAAAAGCAAGTTGAAAAATATTTGTTATTAAAGAAAATAACTTAAAAAAGCGTTTTCTATATAATTCTTACAAAAGTAAGATTCCGCCGAATATCGAAACGTTGAATCTTCTTCGTCAAAACGGTACAGAAACGAACTTTTTGTTACTTTTTTCTTAAAAATTTCCGTTTTACTATTGAATTTACGGGAGCTTTCTGCTATCATATTATATGCCGAGGGAAAATCCCGATTCAAGGCGAACCAAATTTATTTGTGGGGGGAGTTATGAAAACAGCAAAAGAATTTTTCAAAAAAATACGAATCGACGTTATATTAAGAGCGATATTGCTTCTTATCATGGCGATTATGTTCTTCGTCAAGCCGGAAAACGCTATGGTATCGGCGGCGACGGTATTTGCGATATTTATTTTATGCGACGGTATTATCTCGATACTGGTGTACTTTTTTACCGCAGGGATGTCGGGATTTTTCGGAACGACTTTGCTCGGATCGGTTTTCAAAATTTTATACGGCATATTGTTTATATCTGCGCCGGACGTTTCGGCGGTGGCGTTCAGTCTTATGTTTGCGATTTATATCATAGCGATTTCGTGCAACGCGATAGAAGAAGCTTTATACTTAAAAAGAGTAGGCTCTTACTGGCTTCTTCCGCTTATTCTCGGATTTATGAGCCTTGCGGGCGGCATCGTAATGCTGTTTATGACGCCCGCGTCTCTTCTTAAGGTTAGCGGAATAATAACCGGCGTAACGCTTTTAATCGCCTGTATAGAAGACGTGGTAATCATTATCGAAATGTATAAAGTAAAAAAGAGAATAGACACTAAAGTAACAGACCTTATCGGACCAGAATTATAATTTTGACAGCGATTTTTTACTGAATTCCAAGTGAAAACGTGTTGAACTCCGGCGGCGGTAAAACGGCTGTCGGGTTATTTGAGACAACTCTTGTTGCCGGCAGGGAGACAAGTGTCTTTCCGGAGTAAGGCGGCTTCTGTTCTTTTTACCGATGACCTTTGGTAGATCTTAACGGACGTATATAAAAAATTCCAATAAACGGAGGTTACAATGAAAGAAAATTTTCAATTATCATGCGAATCGACTGTAGATTTGCCGTTTTCTTACGTGGACGGCAGAAACATCAAAGTGCTGTTTTATTCTTACTTTGTGGACGGGGCGGAATACGCCGACGATATGGGCAGAGATCCCGCCGCACTCGACAGGTTTTACAACTTTTTGAACGAAGGTAAAATTCCCACGACTTCGCAGATAAACGAGTTTGCTTACGAAGAGTTTTTCAGAAACATTCTGGACGAAGGAAAGGACGTTTTTCATATCTGTTTCGGAACGGGAATGACCGGTTCGTACTATAACGCGGTAAAGGTTGCGGACGCCTTAAAAAAGGAATATCCGGACAGAAAAATTGTCGTTATAGACAGTTTGTGCAGTTCTTCCGGCTACGGGATGCTTGTGGACGACGTCAAAGATATGTTTGACGAAGGCGTCGAATCCGATAAAATAATCGACTGGATAGAAAAGAACAAAAACAGAATACACCACCAGTTTTATTCGACCGACCTTAAATATTACAGAAGAACGGGCAGAATGTCCGGCCCCGTTGCGGGCATTGCGGCGATATTCAGAATTCACCCGATAATGCGTCTTAACAGCAAGGGCAAAATCATCGCATATACCAAGACTATCGGAAAGGCCGCGGCGATAAAAAAGACTCTCGACACGATGGAAGAACATTGCGACGACGGCAAAAATTACAGCGGAAAGTGCTGGATATGCCATTCCAACAACCTTCCGGACGCAATTCTCACCAAAGAAAAGATACAGGAACGCTTCCCGAACATAAAAAGCGAGATTAAAATTCTCGATATAGGCACGATAATCGCTTCGCACAGCGGTCCGGGTACGATTGCCGTATTCTTCCACGGTGACGAAAGAAAGGACTGATTTGCCTTAAAACGCAGTCCGAAAAAGGAATTATCCAAAGCAAATATTAAAAGCCGAACCGAATAGAAAGAAAGCTATAACGAAATATAAATAAAAATATAAAAGCCCGCAAATGCGGGCTTTTTGTCTGTAAAATTTTAAGACACGTCAAAAAGATAAAAACCTGTACTTATCGGTCGCAAAACGGCGGTAAACCTGCGTTCGGTTTGCCGGGTAAACCTGCCGTAATACTATTAAGTAAAGGCTGTTACGGGCGATTAAAGAAAAAAGGAAGATTAAAAGCAAACGGCTTCGGTAATCGCAGGCAAACGACGCTTTGCCTAAACTTATGGCAATAACCGGCAAACGACTACCCGGCTATCAGACGAACGGGTAATCGCTTATACCTACAAGATAGTCGATAGAAACTTCGAAAAATTTTGCAAGCTGAATGAGCGAATACATGCCGGGTTCCCTCAGACCGTTTTCCCATAGACTGATGATGCCTTTGCTCACGCCGATTTCAGCCGAAAGTTCAACCTGATTGATGTTTTTTTCGGTTCTTAATTCTTTTAATCTTTCCGTAAATTTGGTATTCATACCAATATTATCTTACGATAGTAAGAGAATATGTCGATAAATTACAATTGTAAGAATTTAAACCGAAATAATTTAATACCGGCTATGCGTAAAAGCCGAAAAAGTATTTGCGAAAATCATGAAAAGTATCGGGCGGCGCCTTATAAGCATATAAAACAACTATACTGGCGATAAAAAAGGAAAAACCCGGTTAAGAATAAAAAAATCTATTTTACGGTTAAGCGGAAGGCGGCACGCAAATAATTTACTTTATCGGTTAATAAGTTTTTACAAAACTATTGACATATTTGATTATCGGTGCTATAATGTAAAAAAATCTTACTATTGTAAGAAAATAAAATCGGGAATTTGACAAAACAAAAAGATAATGTCGGATAAGGCTTGCCCGGATACCTTTTTATAGCGCGTCCGGCGGTAAGATACGGCGTTTTTCAAAGAATATTTGTCGTATAACCGATAAAGACAGCCGGCAGGCGGGGTAAAAACCGAACCGGTCGGAAACAAGTAAGGGGAAAGATGTATAAAGTTGCCGTAATTTTTATTGCGGCGGTAATAACGCTCGTAGTGACGTATGTTGCCGTCGCTTGCAGGAAGATTCTGAAAACAGAATGCGATATCCGCAGACAAAACAAAGACGAATTCGAATTATATGCGGGCAGACGATCGTCTTCGCCTGCGGATGAAAATATCGGAAATCCGCCCGAAAGCAATTTTTTGAAAAACTTTTTTATGAGCGATCCGGATGAAGAGGATTGCTTTGACGACGACCTGAAAATTCACAGTCAGAAGTATTATGCGCTTTCGCAGGAAGTAAAAGATTATTATGACGAAGTAGTTTTGTGCTCGCTGTCGGTTAAGGGAAGTCAGCGCTATTTTTGCGACGATTACGAAGAATATTGCCTGCGCGGAACAAGGCTTGTAAGGTTCGTTATACATAAAGGCGCAGTCATCTGCGAGCTTGTTATTCCGTCCGCAAAGGAAAAGACCGACGGGCAGAACAAATATTTTACGCGGCAGAATTCGTTTAAGATAAATCTTGCGGACGATACTTCGGTGGCTGCGGTCAAGGCGGTTATCCGCGTTATCGCGGCGATGACCAACGACTGCCCGGCAGAGCAGGGCAACAAGGTTTGCGACAACTGCGTAAAAAATAATAAACGATAGGGAACAGACAGAACAAAAAAACTTATCGGAAGGTATCAATTAAACAGAAAAAACTTTTTATGCGGCAACGGCGGAAAAGGCGGAATATTCGCAAAAACCGCCTGAAGCATAAAAATATAAAATAAAAACAGGGAGTGCTTTTTGCACCCCCTGTTTTTATTTTGGAAAAGGATTATGAAATTTTGTGGTAAATGCTTGGTTAGGTTATTGCGGGTGTGAAACGTTATTTACGTTTGTGTACTGGACCATTCAATCGTAGCGTTATCGGTTATTGTGAATACGAATGTTGACGTCGAACCGCTATGCGAAGATGTATAGGAGCAGCCGGATAATTGTTGCGGATTAGAAATTTGGAAGGTCTTTGAATCTATTCTGATTCCAAGAGTTAAGTCTTTTATATCAATAGTTAAGGTAGCAGATTGCTGTAGAACATAGAAAGTCTGTATTCCTGTTGAAACTTTCTTAATGTTAACATTATTAGAGATACTCCAATCACTTTTATCAAATGAGTAATATGAATTGTTATTTATTAATATTTGATTTATTTCAAAGTTACCAGTATAAATACCAGATCTATAATGTGCTGCTCTACTCATTGTAATTGTTACTGTTAAAATTTCTCTCATATCAGCGGTTACTTTTATTTGCGGAGCGGTGTTTGATGAGCCGGCTGCGACGGTGGTAAGAGTATCGACATTTACAGAAACCGAAATATCGTTGAGGTTTGAATTGTTTGTCGTTACGATAGCGGTCGCTTTATTGCAAGTCGGGGTTCCGCTTGTTCCTATAAGTTTATAGGTATTCGCAGTATCCGTAAGAGTGGAAGTACTGAATGAAAATTCACTTCCCGCAACGCCGTATCCTAACGAAGTTTCGGTATTATCAATGCCAACAACTACGATTTGAGCCTTAAGTCCCCATTTTGCGTAAAGATTTACTTTTGTAGCGTCGGAAAGGGAGCTGAAAGGCGTTTCGCAATTTTCGTCCGTATACCAACCTAAAAAGTACTTTGATTTTGTAGTGTCGTTATCGTTAATATCTATTTTTGCGGGGGAGAACGCCGTTCCGTTTTCAAGATAGCTTATATAGGTATTTGCGGAAGAATATTCAAACTGCAAATTTTCTACAAAGGTTTTTAAGGCTTCGGCAGAGATTTCGTCGTTATTTACGTGATATGTGATAGTGTAAGCGGGTTCGATAAATCTGCCGTACAAAGTTATAGTTACGGAGCCGTTCTCGATATGTTTGAGCGCGTCGCTAGTCTGTGATACCGAAGTGCCGAACTCGCTGTCGATATACCATTTATCGAAGGTATAACCTTTTAAAGAAACCCTTTCAAACGTAATGTTTTTATCGCAAGTAAAGGTCGCGGGGTTTGCGTTAACGATATTGGCGGTTAATTCGTCCGATAATTTTTGATCGTTGTACCAGAATTCGTAATTTATCGTATAAGTTATTGGCGTCCATACGGCGTTAAGCGTTACGTCGGAATCCGGCACTGTAAACGAGCCGTTATACACGGTAGAACCGTCGCTCCATCCGCCGAACGCGTAGTGCTTTTTCTGAAGCTCTGTCGGAAGAGTTATTGTCGTTCCGATAATTTCGGTAATAGTATCGCCGTACTGCTTGCCGTCCGAAAGCAACGTAACGGTTTTTAATATGGACGAGCTTGCCCAGTAATATTCGTTGCCGATTTTATAAGAAGTATAGTCGCCCGCGGTGAACTCGCTTTCGCCGTAGTTGCTGCCGGTTATTATATTGCCGGTGGCGGTCATCGAAACGCTTCTTGTCGAGACTTTTGCGGATAAACCCGCTGTACCACCCTCGGATTGGAATTCGTTCAATACGGTAATAGTTGCGGATGCGTTTTTAATATTGATTTTTACGTTCTGTTTTTTTGTGGTAATTTTACCGGAAATATAACCTTCGAGCGAAGTATTATTGCTGTTTATTTCAAAATACGCGTCAACTTTGTCAACGCAATAATTTGTCATGTAAATATACGGGTAGGTGGTAACCGTTCCGTCTTTTGTTTTGTAGGTTACAGGCTTTTCATATTCCGTACATTCGTCGACGGAGTAAAATACTAATTTAGCATTTGAACCTACAGTTAAAGATCCGCCGTCGTCTACGATTAAAGCGGAACCCGGCATAAATTTATAGGAAGAATTTTCCAGAGTGAGATTTCCTCCTTTGCATACCCTTATATTCATATAAGGAATAGGAAGGGGATTGTTTGTGCCGGTTTGCATTGTTGCTTTAATTTCAAAAACGACTTTTAAACTCACATTTATTGTTATTGAGCCGTCGACTGCGGTTCCGTAAATTTTTACGTCTTCTTTTTGACCTTTCAGCTGATTGGAGCCGGTTATCGTATCAAGATCTTTGCTTGTGGAGTTATCCGCCGGGACGGCGCGTTTTTCAAGATATCCGTCCGATAATTTGAAAAGCGCGGAAGGAGCGTCTGATTTACCGACTACAGGAATACGACCGGTAAACCAAGTGTTGCTCATGTAAATTTCATATAAAGCGTTGTAAGTACAGCCTGCGTATACTCGTATGTTGCAGCTTATATTATGTAAAGAATAGGAGTTTAATGGTAAATATTCTTTAGTGCCGTTGTATATACCTAAGGTGTTTTTACCGCCTTTAAAGTCGAAGATATGGAATAAATCTTCAGCAGTGGCTCCGTCTGTTACTATAACGTTACCTGTACCTTTAAGGTAGCCGTAAGCTTTTATGTTGGGAGTATCACCGTTGTTGATAGTTCCGGTAACCTTGATTGTACCGTGGTTCATTACGACGCCGCGGTTGTATGTAGTACAAGTAACTAAGCCGTCCATCGCTACGATAGCGAGAATATCGAGCGTTGCGGAATTCATCGTAAGAGAAATTCCCTCAGGAACAATAAGGACGCTTCCTACGTTTTTTGTAGTGGAAGATGGCTTATTGTCTTTAGGCGCTGTTTCCGATGTCGTTTTTCCGTCCGCATGCGGAACTATAATATTTTTACCGCAAGTGAAAGAATTACCGCCGTAATAGCCAATCTTCGAAAAACTTGTTGTTATGTATGAAGTTTTGCCGGAAGAATCGCTCGCAAGCACTATATCGCCGCTTTCGGAAAAATTTATCGCGTCTTCTATTGTGTAATAGGTGGTACTGCCGATTTTTGCGGTTTTGTATTTAATGTAAGTGGTTCCGTTGCGGACAAAATTACATTTATTTGCTTTTTCGTCGACTTGAATATCGAAACAATAGTTATTTACGAGTTTTATTTCCGCCTTATAAGTGCTGCCGACTTTTACAACGTTATTTGGACTTGTTTCAGTATAATCGTTTCCGTTGCCGTCCGTTACCTTAATCGTAGAAGCGGCTCCGGTCGCTTGTGTATTAGCCTTTTCACCGTTTTTAAATACAAGGTTGGTGAAAACGTTAGCGTCGAGAGTTATTCCGGTTTTTGCTTCTTCATATGTCTTTTCTAATATTCCGTCAAATTTTACGAGTTTTGGAACAATATACCATGCAAAAGTTTTTGGTTCGGTAGTTTTGTCGGACCATTCGTATATGTCTTTAAGAGATACTTCGGCTTTATATGCGTCTTCCGTTATGTAAGACCCCGTGTTGCCGGTTATTGTCATGGTGTTTTCGTCAAAACCGACCGGGGTATAGGTTAACTGGCTGCCTGTGTATTCGAGCATATTATTGCCGCTTGTCGGGATAGCGACCTGAATACGGGATATGGTGAAGTCTGTCGTTTCTCCCGAAGAGATAGAATAATTGCCGTCCGACACACTTGCCTTTGCAATATACTTGCCGACTGCACTTGCACTGATAGGAGTATCGTTGCCGGATATATAAGTCGTTACGTTGACGTCGGGGGCGATAAGTCCTTCTATCGGGTTTTTGATAGTCGCTTTAGGTTTCTGCTCTTTTCCGGTATATTTCAGATCTGTATCCGACCATTCTATAGTAAGCCTGTACGGCGTTACCGTGAAGTTTGCCGAAGCCGTAGTTATATTATAGTTTTCGTTATCAAGTCCGCCTGTTATGCCGATTGTATATGTTCCGACGTTGGAGCCTTTTTTATATTCGCCGGATTCGCCAACGAAGCTAATTTCCGGGGTGCCTAAAGTATCGCCGCTTATAACGCCGCTGTATTTTATGGTTGCCGTGGGAACTTCGTTGCCGAATTCTATTTCGGTTCTAGAAAGAGTAACCGTCGCGGTCGCTTCTTTTCTTGCAACTGTGAAACTTGTTGTTTCGCCGGAAGAAATGTAATAATCGGAGTTGCCGGCTGTGGCGGTGAGAGTATAGTCGCCGGCGGTCTTTACTTCGCTTACCGAAACGCCGTCCTTTGCAATCGAAACGCTTAAGTTTGCATCTGCCGCGCTACCCGCTATATTGCCGTTATCAGACGAAGCGATCTTTGCCGCGGCGGTAACGGGGTGAGTCGTTCCGTCGTATGTAAAGCCGTTTGCAAAATCAACACCGGACCAGTCGACAGTTACCGGACAGGGGAGTATGGTGAAAATTTTGACCGCATAGCCGTAGGCTTCAAGTTCTTTTATTTTTACAAGTATCGCATAAGTACCGGCGTTCTGGGGGAGACCGCTCGTCGCGCCTTCCGCAAAATATGCTTCGGTAAGGTCGGCTTCGGTAACTGAACCGTCCGTAAGCGGCTTATAGCTCGTTAAAAGTGAGCCGTTCAAAACGCTGCTCGGGAGATCGGCCGCCGCATTGTCTATGCCGGAAGCTTTTGTGACTGCGACTATGGGTTTGCCGTTATATATCGCGCTCTTGCCGTAAATCGCGCTTTCAAGTCCGTTCGCATAAGTCGAAACGGCAGATTTTTTTGAAACCGCCGCTTTTTTAACGGTGAATTTGTCAGTGGCTGCGCTGTCGTCGGAATCGGTTTCGGTCTGTAAATAAGCGTATTCTTCCGCTTCGGCGACTTTTGCCGCTGCTTCGGTTTCGTCCGATTCGTCCGAGCCTTTGAGAGCTATATAGTTCTGCAAAGTTTTTTTGTCGTAAACAAAGGTGGAGCCCGAACCGCCGGGGAGCTGTTCCTGCTGACTTATTATCCAGTCGGCGGAACCTATCGCGCAGAATACGCTTACTATCAGAAGCATGATTATGACGGCAAACTTTTTGAATCTGCCGAAGCTTGTCTTATTCGCTTTGCAACCGCCGCGATCTGCACCGGCGGTATTCGCGGATTCTTCGGAAGCTGTTTTACGAGCGGCTTCGTTAAGTTCGTTAATATTGCCCACGACGCGTTTTTGCACGATATTGTCTCCTTTATAAATTTTTGCCCGGCAGGGCGGCTTTACGACTTTTGTTTTAACGCCTTTGTCGGCGTTGGGTTTTGCTTTATGTTTTGTGGTCTTTTATGTTTTACTTTTTAAGTTCGATAAAATCAGATCATGCTATTTTCTCGAAACTCTCGCTTCTACCATAAACGATTTGCCGTCTTTAAGGTATTTGAACAAGTTTGAGTACAGATAGCTATCGGTTTCGTCGGACGAGTCCGCTTTGTTCTCGAGTCGGAAAGTTACCGTAAAGGTAATTTCTTCCGCCGAGTCGCCTGTGAGAGCTTTTAAGTTATTGGTATCGAATACCGCCTTTAAGCAATAATCGCCGCCGGCGGTACCCTTTTCGCACCTGACGGTCGCGATTTCGGTATTGCCTTGCGTGATTACGCAGTTTGCCGGGGGAATAGTCGCGGAAGCTTTTTTTCCTCTCGTTATATCGGTAAAATAAATCGAGAACTGTAAAAGCATGCCCTGAGTCGCTTCCAGAAAGTCGCTCGCGGTTTTGGCGTTAAGCTTCACTTCAAACGAAACGTTGCCGGTCGCCGTAAGGTTGCCGTTGCCGTCGGTAAATCCGGTGTCGTAATAATCGAAGCCTTTAGGTTCCCTCAGAGTAAGATAGTTCTGACTGTCGGTTACGGTGTACACTTTGAACGGAGCGGCGTTTACGGTTGCCTGTATAGAGGGATTGACGATTATCCAGGACGAGAATCCTACGCAAACGACCGCAAGCACGGATAAAACGGCGCACGAAAGAATAAGCTTCTTTGTCGTCATAGCAAAGGAACCGAAGAACTTATTAAGTTTTTGCGTAATAAATTTTTTCATTTCAGTCTTTCCGTTTTTATGTCTGATAGTCGTAGCGGCTGCAGAGCTGTTTTATAAAAGCTGTTGTGCGTGAGCGGGGTATATCGCTTTTTTATACCTTCCGTAAGCTTTTCCCGTACGTCTTTATAATTCTTTATAATAATGATATTTTATCCATAAACCGAATATTATGATTATATGTATATTCCCGAAAAAGCGGATAATTCGCAATAGGATTATCACGGTTTCTTTATTGCGGGAAATTTTTTGCGTTTATATGAAAGATAAAACGGGCAAAAAGGCTTATAACGTTACCGTTTTTTCTGTAATTCCTTATATCTCTAATTAATACTTAAATATTAAATATTAAATAATAAAGATTATATAAAGGAATATTTATATTATATTTTTTTTACTATGATGTGTCAAATAAAAAACGACAAAATATAAAAATAATCGGTCAAAATTCGTCACAAAACAAAAAAATTTCCAAAAAAGCTCAATTTTTTGCGGGGGGGGGTAAAATGCTTGACTAATGGATTTTTTTTGCTATAATATGTTACTATAAGCTTCTATGTCAAAAAGTCGTTTCCGTATTTTAAAGCTTTTTATATAAAAAGCGGCGGCTTGCGGACGGCGATAAAAAATAAAAAAGATTAAAGAGGTAAAAAAATGAAAAAGAAACTTACCATCACGATCGCAAGTATTCTTTCGGTCATCGTCATCATCGGCGTTGGCTTCGCGGCATGGGTTATCACTAACCCGAAGGTTGAAGATACGGCAGACGGCTCGATTTCCGTTGAAACCGTAACCGACAAATCGTACACGCTTACGGCGGAAATTGCAGAAAACGATAATACGATTGTTTTCGGTAAACCGGCAAATGCAACCACCGAAGGCAAATGGTTTACTTTTGACAGCTCGACGAAAGAAGAAAAGTTAGAAGCAACTTTAACTCTTACGGTTAAGTATAACGGCACTATTGCTGACGTAGGAGAAATAACATTAACAATGGCAACATTAAACGGGGGCTCCGATACTAACTTTGCGAGCTTGGTAGGTGCTGGTTATATTGTAAATCCGTCCGTATATAAAGGAAATACCAACCTTGGGAAACTTAAGGTAAATGATTCCGAAAGTAAGATAACTCTCAATGGAAGTGATTTTTTAGACAATACGGAAACAAAAGAAGCGACGCTTACTCTTACAATAAAATTCGGTTGGGGTGATCATTTTAAAGTAGAACAGACAAATGTAAACCCGTTTGATTTTTATAATGCAAAAACATATACCGAGGGTCATAATGATGCGGTAACTGTTCTTACCGAACTTGCGAAACTCAACGGCGTTAGCTACAAAGTAACCGTTACGGGAACGACGACTGCGGCGTAAAATAAAGCGGAAATATTTTATATATAACGGTAAACAACCGCCGCTATGTCGCATAAAATAAAAAAGCGGTATATTTTTATTCTGCGGTTTACAAATGTAATACGGCAGGGCTTCGATGATACAGGTTCGGCTAAAGTTCACCAAAGTTGCCGCAAAAAAATGCGACGATAATGCCGGAAACGACAAAAATAGCCGCAGTATGTAAAAAATTGTTGATTTTTGTCATAAGCCGTGTTAAAATATAGCTGAAATAAAAAGATACTATAAATCAGGCTAAAATACAAAAAAACCATAAAAATAATTTTAAGGAGAAACAAAATGAAAAAGACTACAAGAAAATCGTTTTCACGTAAAGCGATAATCATTATAGCAAGCGTATTTTTGGTTATTTCGTTAACCGCGACCGGTTTTGCGGCATGGTTAATCAGTAATAACGCAGATGGTAAGGGCGAAGGGAACGTAACTGCTTCAAATGTATCCGACGCTATTTTGGGCGTTACTATCGACAGTTCCGAAAATTTAGGAACTATAAACTTCGGACCGGAAGCAGGCGATAACGAAGGCAACGTAAGAGCTGAAGATGCGAGCGATGTTGAAAGTCTTACCGTAACGGTAACGGGCAAAATCGGCAATTTCAATACTCTTGATAAAATGCTTGTAACCGTTAACTGCCCGGATGAAGTTCTTACAGCAGCCGGATATACTTGGACGGGAGATGACGGTGCAAGAACGTACGCATATAATAAGGATAAGGCTTTTATAGCTCTTCCTGCGTATGCTATGGACAAAGACGGCAAGGCATTACCGCTTCCTGCGGGAGAAGACACTACTAAAGCTATGACATATGAAAGCTCTTTATTTACAGCAGGAGACAACGAAAACGAAAAGAAGTTCAGCGTTGAAGTAAAATTCGGCTGGGGCGCTTTGTTTGAGGGTAACAATCCCGGCAGATATTTAGACGAAGAAACCGTAAACAAAAATAAATTAACTGTTTCTGCGGAAAATAAAAAGGCATTACTTGCAATAGCTAATGGTCATAAAGGATCCGGTATAACTGAAGATTATACAGCGTTATCGGCTTTTGCAAAGAGAGATATTCTTAACTATATGAAAACTTTATTCGGTTCGTCTACTCTTAAATACACCGTCGTTATCAACGCACAGGCAAAATAATTAAATACAAGAGCAAGGGCAAGGCAAAAGCCGCGGATTTAACCGCAAATTCGAGCCTTACTTTCTGCCGAAACAAAAATAAAAAGTCCTTTTGTCCGGGCTAAAAGCTCGGGCAAGGGACTTTTTGAAAAATACGGGAAATAATCATGTCATCGCTCGATATTATTGCGCTTATCGTTACTATACTTGCGGTAGCAAGCTTTTCGGTCGTGTTTACTCTTTTATTCGGAACGTACGCAAAAAGCGTAATTCAGGGATATAAGGACGGTAAAAACGACGCCGAGCTTATAACCGAATTCGTAAAGGACAAGCAAAAAGAAAAAGCCGCAAAAAGAAAACGGCGCGAAGTCATAAAACGGGTAATAAGTTCCGTTCTTACGGCATTCGTATGCGTTTTTTTCATACTCGCTCTGGTCAATAAAATAAGCGGAAACGCCACCGTTGTCGGCAACAAAACTCTTATGGTCGTCGCAAGCGGTTCCATGAGCGAAAAGAACGCTAAATATAAAGACTATCTGAGCGGACACGACGATCAGTTCCCGACGTACAGCATAATCGTTTTAGAAAAAGTAGATAGTCCCGAAGACCTTAAAAGGTACGACGTAATAGCTTACGTAAACGACAAGGGCGTGAATATTATTCACCGTATCGTAAACGTCAACAGCGACGGAACGTATACCACGCGCGGCGACGCCAACGCCGAAAGCGACAGCGACCATCCGCCGTTCGACAGAGTTATAGGAAAATATACGGGTAAATATCTGCCTACGATAGGCGTGTTTATACTGTTCTTCCAGTCGTACTCCGGTATAGCGACTATCTTAGCCGTTATTTATTGTATGATAATGATGGATAACCGCGCTAAGGCAATGAACGACGCTCGCGAAGAACGCATGACCGCTCTGTCTGCCGCTCTGAGTCTCGACAAAGTCGAAAATACCGATAATCTTACGGTTGAATTTATCGAAAAATTATATCTCGACAAGTTTATTTATACGATCGATCCGAGCGGTATGGTTACCGAGGAAGTCCGCGAAGAAATATTGAAGGATAACCCGGAACCGGAAGGCTATAACGATATAAACGATTTTACGAAAGAAAAAAATACGGACGACGAAAAGACCGATAAAAATTTTCCGGCTGAACCCGTTATAAAGGAAACTGTCGGGAACGGATCGAAAAATTCCGATAATAAAGGGGAAACTAAAAAATAAGGTGCGGATAACTTTCCGCGGCGATATGCGGGCAAATGCCTGCGTAAAAAATAAAAGTTGGTAAAATTTATGATAAAAACGCTTTTTACAAGAAAAAACTTCATTGCGATAGCTCTTTCGGTTATGTATTCCGTGCTACTGGTGTTCGTTTGCGCGTGCATCGACGGTGCGCATAACTTCTTCCCGAAAAAGAATACGGTAAACATCATTGCGCAGGGTATGCGCTTTGAAGAGATTGCCGGCGGAACCGCAGGCTTTATCATGGTTATGTTCGCGGCGGTATTCGTTTCGCTCGCGGCGGTAGCTATATGCTTTGAAAGACAGTTCGCTATATTCAAAAAAGAATCGCCCGCAAGCGGAAAGATGTTCGCCTGGTATTTCGGTACGGCGGCGGTAGCGATAATCGTTTCGCTCGTTCTCGGCATACTTATGCAGAGACCTCTGACCGGCGAAAACATCGGCAAGGCGATGAAGTATTTATGGCAGGTGATTTTGCTTACCACCGTTATTTATATAATGATGGTTGTAGTTATCGGCGCGCCCGTCATGCTTATCGTTAACTTTTTCTTCGTCGATAAACCTTTCAGATTTTTCTCGAAAGAAGACGAACCCGTTTTCGACGACGATAACGTAAGTCTCGACGTTACGGGCAGTTTCGACGGACAGACCACTGCAAACCAGGTAGGTTCGGGCGTTGCGGCGACAAGCGCGCTTCCTGCTACTTCTCCGGACGGCTCCGACGGGGCTTCTTCGCCAATGGGAGGCAAGACCGTCGCGGAAGACACGGGAATGAAAGACAGGGAAGAAGTATTCCCGTCGCTTACCGGAATAGACGAAACTTACGAAGGCTTCGAACTGCCGCTCGGCAAATCCGACGAGCTTTCGCTTAAAAAACTTGCCGATAAATTCAGACTGTACCTTGCTAAAGTCCACGGACTTTATTTCGATACGGATACGATAAGATTTTTTATAAGCGGTTTCGCTGCGAGCCATTTCGAGATACTCGAAGGTCTTTCCGGTACAGGTAAATCGTCGCTCCCCAGATATTTTGCGGAATTTATCGGAGCGAAAGTCTTGTTCATGCCCGTTCAGGCGACGTGGAGAGATAAAACGAGCATTTTAGGGTTCTACAACGAATTTTCGAAAACTTATACCGAAACGGAATTTTTATCGTCCGTTTACGAAGCGAATTACGCGCCCGACACTCTTAACTTCTACGTTCTCGACGAAATGAATATTTCGAGAGTGGAATATTACTTTGCGGACCTTTTGTCCGTTCTCGAATACCCCGTCCCCGACTGGAAGATAAAAATCATGAGCGTTCCGCACGACTTTATTCCACCGATGAAACTGACCGACGGATACTTGCAGATTCCCGAAAACTGCTACTTTGTCGGCACGGCGAACAGAGACGACTCGACATTCACCATAACCGACAAGGTTTACGACAGAGCCATAACTTTGGAATTTACGAAGAGAAACGATCCCTTCGAAGTAACAGAAGAAACCGAAAAGGTTAACCTTACCGCGAGCGGACTTAAAAACCTTTTTACCGCAGCAGAGCTTGACGGCAAAAACGCCCTTAATAAATCGGACGTTGATAAGCTTGACGAGCTTTCGGACTTTATTTACGACAAGTTCGACATAGCTATCGGCAACCGTATACTCAATCAGACCGAAAAGATAGTTCCCGTATTCATTGCGGCGGGCGGTACAAAAGAAGACGCACTCGACCTTATGCTCTCGAAAAAGCTTTTCTCGAAGATCGAAGGCAGATTCGAAGACTACGTTAAACCCGCTCTCGAAGAAACTTTAGACCTTATTTCGAAACTTTACGGCAAGGGCAAACTTTTCCGTTCCGAAAAGGTCATAAACAAAATAATAAAAACGCTTTAACAGATAGACCGTCCGCCACGGATAGGTTTCGCCGGTACAGGTACCGCGGTATTTGTACGAAGAGACCAACCCGTTATACGGGCGGCGGAAATATAAAAAAATCTTATGATATTAAATAAGCAGCAGGAGTTTAAAAGTAACGCCGCCGGAGCGGAAGAATTTATTTCTTCGTACGGCGGACTTTCGGGCGCGTACCCGCATATAGCGGATGCGGGCGACTTTTCGCTACAAAAAATATCGTACGACGAAGACGAACGGTATCTTAAAAAAATACTTTCGACCTTGCAGGTAATATCTTCCATTGCGGCGAAACCGCACGTTTCGACAAAGAGAGAAGAGATTTTTACCCGCATAGAACAGGCGGGACAGATTACTCCGGACGAGTTTTCGCGTGTGTGCCGGGATACGAGCTTGTGGAAGCGCAGGGGAGTAAGAATGATTCCCGAAGAGATTTATTACTACCATAGCGAAGACGAACTCGCAATTTATGAAAACAGATTTATAGTCTTGCTCGTGAATCTTCTTGCAGAAGAGATTATCGAAACGCGTAACGTCTATTCCGAAAGATTACCTAAACTTAACGAAACGGGCGATATATTAAATGTAGACGACATAAATTCGGGAAGAACCGGCGCCGTGCTCGAGAGCCTTAAAGATATCGAAAAGAGAATAGGCTATATAAAAAACACGGATTTTTATAAGATCGTTTCAAAAGAAAAGTTGCCCGAAGGCAGAATTACGCCGACGAACATACTTCTTAAAGACTTAAAGTACCGCACTTGTTTCAAGTTTTACAACGGGTACTTAAAATATTCGCATGAAGGCGAGTTTGCCGAAAATATGCTTTCCGTTACCGAAATTTACATTCTTAAGGCGTTAAGATCGCTCGGTTACGACTTTAATAAAGAGAGCGAAGGTTTTTATAAGGCTTGTAACGATAAATTTGCGCTTGAATTTAAGTTTATTAAGTCCGGCGTCGTTATTTTGTCGGTGACAAGGGGCGGTTTTACGGTAAAGCACGCGCTTTTTACTTATAACGCGGATAAAGACCATGCGTTAAAAACGCTTGAAAATCTTAACGAAACCGACTTTGTAAGCGTCGAAACAGTCGGAATATGGTCGCTCAAAGATCTTATTACCGGCGAAACGCTTTCTAAAACCGATATGTCGGAAGAAGAGTTTGTCGGATTGTGGCTTTTATCAAAGACAAAGCTGATAAATTCGGACTCCGCGGCGTATAAAAAATATTGTCCCGTATGCGGCGGCGTCGTTTACGATAAGGATAAAAAACTCATCTGCGGGAAATGCGGATCGGAATACACGTACGGGCTTCATGGTACCTGTACCGGCGAAATATGGCTGCTTAAGCTAAGGAGAGGCGTATGACCGAAATACTTAAAACAAACGAATCCGCCGAAAGAGAACCCTCGATATTGATAGAAGATCTTTATAAATCTTACGGCAATAAAGAAGTTCTTAAAGGGCTGAGCTTAAAAGTTTATCCCGGGGAACTTTTCGGATTCATCGGCAAAAACGGCATAGGTAAGTCAACCACCATCGACTGCATGATCGGAGCGAAACAATTTAACGGCGGAAGAATCGTCGTGGGCGGTTGCGATATAGTTAAAGATCCGCTCGGGGCAAAAAGCAAATTCGGCTACGTCGCGAGCGAACCGTCCTGCTACGAAGTCATGACCGGCTACGATTATCTTGAATTCATAGCCGGCATATACCAAATTTCGGAAGGCGAATTTATAAAGAATTATTCTTATCTTTTAGGTAGACTAAAATTTGACCTTAAAGAACTTAAAAACCGCATTTCGGACTACTCGCACGGTATGAAACAGAAGCTCTGTCTTGCGGCGAGCCTTTTGTTCAATCCCGACATATGGATACTCGACGAACCGACGGTAGGTCTCGACGTGATGACGGTCGAAGAACTCAAAAAGATGATGAGAGAGTATGCCGATCACGGCAAGACGGTTTTTATGACTTCGCACAATATCGAACTCGTAAGCCGCTTATGCGACAGGGTAGCCGTAGTAAACGACGGCAAGGTTGCGGCTTTTTACGACTTAAACAAAGAGCCTAACAGAAGACTTCAGCTCGGTAAACTGTTCGTAGAACTGTACGGGGAATAATTTTGTATTAAAGTTTGGTAAATTACGGTAAGGTTTCGGCGATACATGCCGGGTAAACTTACGCCAAAGGCAACTAAGACGAAACGGAGAAGTTTATGATAAACCTTTTGATAAAGGATTTTAAATTAATGTTCTCGCAGAACGCGAAAAAAAGCGAAAAAATTCTTTCCGCTGTTTTCGTCGCGATTTTTGTTCTTTGTTTCGTCGCAGTCGAACTTTTTATTTTCACGATGATAATAAACAAGGTTTCGACCGTTGCCGGCGGTAAAGAAGCCTTTCTGAGCGTGTTTTTGTTTATAATAACGGTTCTGATGACGGTTTCAGCGGTATTTTCGGCAAAAAAACTGTTTTTCGATCCCGAAGATATCGAAATGCTTTCGAACAGACCTGTAAAAAGCCGCCAGATAATCGCTTCGAAAATAATAATTTTGTTTTTAACCGAAACCGTTTCGGCGCTCGTATTCGTATATCCGCTGTTTATAGCGTACGGACTGAAGGACGGAAGAACCGCTCTTTTTTACTTTACGTCGCTGTTTTATCCGGCGTTTTCGTTTCTGGCGGAAGCGGGGATCGCGCTTTTACTTGTGTATCCCGCGTATCTCGCTTCTAAGCTCCTAAAAAACCGCCCGGTAGTAAAAATCATAATAGCTTCGGTTGTACTCGGCGCACTTGCGTATTTTTATTCCAAGGCGCTCGAACTATTCGTAAACCTTGCCGCGGGTAACGGGATGGGAACTCTTTTCGGCTCGGAAAACGTTAAAAAGCTGAATAAATTCAGAGAAGTCGTTTACCCCGTCAACTTTTTGGTGGATATATTTATTGAGAAGAAAATTGTTTCTTTCTTTATTTATATCGTTATATCCGTAATTGTGTTCGCGGTCGGCGTAACGGTTACGACGCTTGCTTACAACTATGTGAGAAACGTCAGCTTTACGGTAAACAAGCGCAGCGGCGGGAAAAAACTTAAAGTCCGTTCCGTTATCAAAACGCTTATAAGAAAAGAACTTTCGCTTCTGTTTTTAAGTTCCGAAAATATTTTTTCCTATACGGGGCTTATCATAGTGCAGCCGTTTCTTCTGACGATGGTATTAAGGGCGATGAACGCTATTTTCGGATCGGGAACGATGGCTTATTACACGAGCTTTATACCCGGCTTCAATGCGTTTGTCGACGCGTTTTTCGTTATAATATTTTCGACGACGATAGCCGGCGGCGCGAACAGATTTATTTCGACCGAGCAGGCCACCGTAAAAAACATGAAGACCATGCCCGTAGAACCTAAAATTCAGCTTATAATAAAAGCGGCGTTGCCGTTCGTGTTTTCGACCGTATCGCTTCTCGTATCGGTGATAGTTCTTGCGGCTGCGGGAGTTATAAGCGCGCTTTACGCCGTTTTTATATTTCTGCTTGCGGATTCCGCTCTTGCTCTTTATATAGCGATTTCTCTTTACGAAGAACTTAAAATAAGACACGGAGTTGCCCGTAAAACGGGACTCTCGTCTGCGGCGTCGTATTGTCTTCCGATTGCGTTTTTAATTCTTTCGGCGGCGTTTTCGCTTGCGGGGCTTAATCCCGTCCTTTGCTTTTTAACGGGACTTCTGATATATTTCGCTCTTACGGGTTTCGGAATATACAACGTTTATAAAAAATCGGGAACGTTGTTTCTCGGACTGGAGGCGGTCAACTGATGAAAAAGAAAAATCTCGCGATACTGCTTCTTATACCGTTTTTATTTTCCGTTCTCGCAATGGTTACCATAAACGTTACGTACAACTACGTAGACGTGGATATAGCGGGTATAGCCTGGAATTACGGCGATCCCGAAGCGTTTAAGTTATCGGACGAAGAATATAAGCTCGACGCGACGGGCGTTAATCAGAAAAATTACGCCATAGCCGCAGGTAATAAGCTCGTGTGGAGAGTCGAAGAAGCCGAAACCGACAACACGGATCCGGCAGAAACAACCGGCGGCGCCGACGCGTCAGAAGCCGCGGATAACGATTCCGGAAATATTACCGCGTCCCCGGTTGCCGAAGTAATAAAACGCGGCGAGGGATATTATCTTAAAACGCTTCGCACCGGCGCTGTAAACCTTATCTGTTCGAACGAAAAGGGCAACATAAGCCGAAAACTCGAAGCGATAATTTACGATAAGGGCGTAATTCTCGCAAAGACGGAGATAAAACCGTCCG
The DNA here is from genome assembly GCA_003538975.1 of Clostridiales bacterium. Taxonomy (GTDB): domain Bacteria; phylum Bacillota; class Clostridia; order Christensenellales; family Borkfalkiaceae; genus UBA11475. The sequence goes on from DPQQ01000014.1 coordinate 22,571, forward strand.
GCAACAATTACGACAAGACGATTTATTACGGCGAGTATGATTTAAATAAAAATGCCGAAAAGGTTCCGGCGAGCTTTACTCTTACCGTAGAAACCGAACCGAAAGAACTGAAAGACGCGGTTAAGGTTACCTCTTCCGAAAACGTAGAGTATGATATCGTATCCGGCAAGGTTAAGATTAAATCCGCAGGGGAAGCGTTTATAAGCTTCGAAACGGAAGAAAGCGACATTGCTCCGTATAAGACGAGCTTCAAAGTCGTCGAAGGCGGCGTAAACGTCTATACCTACGACGATCTGTTAAATTGCACCAATCGTTCGGAATACGGCGAAACGGTCGTTTTAAGAAAGTCTTTTCAGTCGGCTTCGTTTATGAATACCGCGCTCGGAAAGGAAAACAATACCGAACTTTTCGGGAAGAAAGACAAAAGCGGTAAATTTTCTTTCAAAAACGATATATACTCTTTTAAAACAAAATACAATCACGAATATATAGATAAGTGGAACGAATTCGTAAAATCCGACAATAAATACTCGCCTATAACCGATACGGTAAAAGTCGGATTAAGAGTACGGAAAGATTTTTACGGAAACGGTTATACGATAAATCTGCATAATCTTACCTACCCGTACGAAACGGTCACTACGAGCGGCGGCGAAGAAGTGCCTTCGCTTACCGCGGATAATCTGTTCAGGGGACCGCTTCCGTTTTATACTCTCGGCGATCCTAACGGGCTTCCGCTTATAACCGCTTACGGGCAGGATAACGCAGGGTTTTATATCGACGGAGACAATATTACCGTAAACGATCTTGTCCTTAAAAACTGCGACGACGTGAACAGTCTTAAAAAGCTCGAAACGGTCGGTACAGTTATAGAAGCGGACGGCGACGGAATAACGATTAAAAATTCCACTCTTACGAACGGCAAAAACGTTTTAAGAAGTTTTTCGTCGCAGAATCTGACGGTTGATAACTGTCTTCTGATGCATTCGCAGAACTTTTTGTTCGCGACCGGCTCGAACGAATATAAAAAGACCGACGGAAGCCTTGTAAAAGACTTTACGGACGGCGACGGAAACGAGATAAGGGCTAAAACTTCGGACTACCTTAAAAAGGGCGGTGCGGGGGACGACCTTCTTAAAGAATATCTCGGCAATATTCCGAAAAATAAAATAGATAATTATCGCAATGCTTTGAGACTTATTCAAAACGGACTTGGCGACGATTCCGTAAAAGGCGAATATAAGGGCAGCGCGGTTATAAACAATTGCCAGTTTTATGACAGCGGCATTTCTTCGATAGTGTTCGAATCGCTCTTCAACGGCCCCTTTCTTTATTCCAAAGCCCCGTCGGGGATAGCGGATCTTTTTTCGGGTTTGTTCCCCGATCCGCCCAAAAACATTTCGGGTACGAGCTACCCGGTAAAGGTGGTATTGTCGGGAGAAACGACTTTTTACGATTATAAGAACTTCGAGACGATGGATATTTCGGGACTTATAAGCGAAAATATCTCGACGCTTTTAAAAGAACTCGCGGGGGACGGCGGACTCGGCGGAATTATCGGCAATGTCGATTTAACCAAGTACGATATAAACATCGATCTTATATTCCCGCTCAAAGGCTATGTTAAAAAAGCGGCGGAGAAACGCAACGTTTCGTATAAAAGCGGCGACGCGGAATATACGAACATTCCCGTGGCGTATTACGGCGGCGGTTCGAATTATTCTGTAATAGAGTTTGCCAAAGATTATAAAAACACGTCGGCATTTACTTCCGAATCCAAAGTGGATATTATGGAAACGTACCTTAACATGAGTGCGTCGGAAGGTGCGAGAACGTATTACAACATGATGCTTAAAACGGTAACCGTGGTTACCGGATACGAACCGTTCCGATTTATTTTTACCGACGATTCTGCTCTTAACATGACGCCCAGCACCGAAAAAATGGCTATTTGGGCGAAAGGAGTTTAAAATGAAAAAAATTATAGCGTTTTTGTTATGTATCATTACATGCCTGTGCTGTTTTTCGGCATGCTCGTTCGCATGGGACGACGACACGACGATAACTTCGGCTTCGGTCGTTTATAACGAGCAGACTAAAAAATATTATATCGAGCTTGTTTACAGCGACGGCGAAAAGAACCTTATCGAGGTCGGTAATCTGGACGCGATAAGGGGAGATACGGGAAGTGCGGGAGAAAAAGGCGATAAAGGCAACGGCATATCCGAAATTTTAACCGAAAATAAAGGTAAATTTACCGAGGTAACCATAAAATACACCGACGAAGGCGTAGAAGATACGGTGTTTACCATCCCGAACGGCGAATACGTTTCGAGCGTGCAGCTCTTTGGAGCCGACGAAACGCATGAAGGTCCTTATCTCGTATTCACGTTCAGCGGAAATACCGAACCTAAAGAAATACTCCTTCCCGTTCCGAAGGACGGAACGGGAATAGAAGACATAACCTTTACCGACGAAGGAAAGGATATAAGTTGCGCGGGAACGCTTGTGATAACATTAACCGACGGTACAGAGAAGAAAATTCCGGTTCCGGCAGCCACGGGCATAGCGAGCATAACGCAGGATGAAGAAGACGGCAGTTATAAACTCATAGTGACTTATACCGACGGAACGAGCGAAACGTTTTCGTTTGAAAAACCCAACGAATGGATGAGCGGTTCCGAATCTCCCAAAGCGTCCGACGGCAAACCCGGCGATTTTTACTTTGATACCTATAAAAAGATCATCTATAAAAAAGTCGGCTCTGATTGGACGGTTGTGATGGAATTCGAAACCGAACAGGACGTAACCGTAATCTTCAATGCGGAAGGCGCGGTTATAATAGATCAGAACGTCCCCGTCGGCAACGAAGTGAGAAGAACCGTTAAGTACGGCAAGTACATTACGGACGTACCCATACCGCAGATGACGGGCAAAACCTTTATAGGCTGGTACCGCAAAAAACAAACGGGCGTTTCGGAAGGCGTAAAACCGACTTTGGGATGCTTTACCGATCTCACTCCCGTAACAGAAAACATCACCCTTTACGCATGGTGGGAATAAGTATTTAATAATAAAAAGCAATAATGGATTTTGTTCGGTTACGGGTTGAACTTATAAGACCTGTGTCGGCGAAATGCGACCGCTATATAAAGACCTATCGCCGGAATCGTACCATAGAAAATATGTGATAAGAAGGAGATTGTGTGCGTTTGAAAAAAGGTGCGGGAGTTTATGATATTTTTGCAAAAGTAATAAACCGTAAAACTCATAAAAAGCTGATAGAGACGATTAAGGGGCTTATTTTGCCAGAAGACGACGTTCTCGAGTGCGCTTGCGGGACGGGACTTTTGACGGGAGCTATCGCCGAAAATTGTAACAGTCTTGTTGTAACGGATTTTTCCCGGAAGATGATTGAAAAGGCCGAAAAGAAATACGGCAAATTTGAAAACGTGGAATTCGAACAAGGCAATATTTTGAAAATAGACTATCCGCGAGAGACTTTTGACGTCGTTGTTGCCGCAAACGTAATTCATCTTCTTGACGAACCGTATAAAGCGATTTCGGAATTATACAGAGTTTGCAGGGCAGGAGGAAGAATTATTATTCCGACGTACATGAAGGGTGCCGAAAACGAAAAAAAGAGCAGTCTTTCGGGGACTGCCGACAGAGCGGGAGCGGATCTTAAAAGAGAATTCACTTTGAGTACATACAAACAATTTATTAAAGAAGCGGGTTTTGACGACGTTTCGTACGAGTGGTGCGACGGTAAAATTCCTTGCGCCGTTGCGATAATAAAAAAAGGTAAAAACTAAGACGGAACCTGTGATTGCAGGCCTGATAAATAACCCGGAATAGCGGTAATTTGTATACCGTAATATTGAATAAAGTAAAATATGAAAAAGTGGTATAACGAAGAATATAAGTTCGAAATCGAGGTCGTTGGGTATTTACGCGGGGACTCCGCCGAAAATTATTGCAGAAACGGCGAAGAACCCGGAGATAGATACGAATGTACTTATGGTTGCCCCGTTAATAAAAACGGCTTCGGAATCTGTTCGAAGACGATGACGGAGCTGTTTCCGATAATGGAAGCGGTACGCGCAGGCGGAGACCTAACCAATATCGGCGGCGAGAGTAAGTATGTGAAAACGATAGTCTGCCCCGACGGATGCGTAATGTTCAGGCTTACCGCGATTCCGCTGGGTAATAAAAACTTTTTTAAAGGGAAATTTTACGAAAAGCCGAAAAACGAATAAGTTATAGCGTATATTTGTTTTGCGAGTCGTAAAATTCCGTGCGGATAATATGGATAATTGTGATAAAAACATAAAAATAATAAAAATGGATTCCGGGAACACGGTAACGATAAGAAACGAAACGGAAAGCGATTATCGCGCTGTCGAAAACCTTGTGCGGGAATCTTTCTGGAACGTATATTGTCCCGGTTGTCGCGAGCATTTTGTGCTTAAAAAGATGCGAGAAGATAAAAATTTTATCCGGCAGCTGGACTTTGTTATGGAAATCGACGGCGAACCGATCGGACAAATCGTATACGTCGCTTCCGAAGTGGATTGCGGCAACGGGAAAAAGTCGCCCGTTCTCACCTTCGGTCCGATAAGCATAGCGCCGTCATTCAAACGCAAAGGTTACGGAAAAATGCTTTTGGACTATTCTCTTGATAAAGCAAAGGAATACGGAGCAGCGGCTGTATTTATTACCGGAAATATAGATTTTTACGGAAAATCGGGTTTTGTCCCGGCTAAAAGCAAAGGAATAATATATGCCGACGATCCGGATGCAGAGTACTTTTTGGTAAAAGAACTTGAAGAAGGCTTCCTTGAAAGAAACAAAGGCGTTTACAGAGATCCCGAATGCTATTTTGTGAGTGAAAAATATCCCGAAGAGTTTGAAAAATATGAAAAAACTTTTCCCGAAAAGACTAAGTTGAAACTACCGGGACAGCTTTTTGACTAAGATAAAAATTTTATAATGTTTTTTGGAAAAAATAATTTAAAATTAAAAACGACTTGTTTTAACGAGCCGTTTTTTGATAAATAAAAATCCGGGTATTATTTTTACCGATTGTTTTGCGGCGATCGGCGACCAGTATAAATTTAAATCCTTTTAATATTTTTAATAATATTTGCTTAATAATCCTTGCGCCCGGTAAGATAATCGAGATCTTCCGAAAAGTAGTCGGCGATTTTGCAAAGATTTTCAAGTCCGATTTCACGCTGACACAAAAGGTATCTCGAGAGCGTTTGTTGCGGAATACCTATCTTTTTTGCGACGGAACTTACTGATTCGTCCTTTATCAGTTCTTTAAGCCTTTCTGCAAATTTTTCCGTATACATTTATATCTTTATCCCCTTTTTTACCGATATTACACCAAACGGCGTAAAATATTTGACATTACACCAATCGGTGTGATAATATAAGAATAGGAGGAAAGATTATGTATTGTAAATTTTGCGGAAATCGGATCGCTGACGATTGCGTGGTTTGCCCGGAATGCGGTAAACAACTTAAAGAATTGAAAGCTGAAACGCCGAATATAGCAAACAACCAAAACAGCGAACCTCAAAAGGTTGTTGTTTACAGAAAGGTAGTAAACAAGTGGGTTGCGTTGGTTTTATGTATTGTTTTAGGAGTGTTCGGCGCACATAAGTTTTACGAAAATCGTGTTAAAATCGGACTGGTTTATCTTTGTACGCTCGGATTCTTCGGTGTAGGCTGGATTATAGATATACTTTTAATCGCGTTAAAGCCTAATCCTTATTATGTTTAAACTTGTTGAATCTGAAAATAAAACTTATAAAATCGGTTTTGCCTTTGGCTATAAAAATTTGCGGCATTTATCCGAAAAATAAATTGTAAGAAGTAAAAATCATAATTTTACAAGATGAAAAGTCGGCGTGTTTGTCGGCTTTTTTATTTGCGTTTTTTTTGCTGAAAATTCATAAAAATTTTGGTAGCCGTTTTTTTGTTTTTTAAGACAAGAACATTTACGGGTTGGAACTTTTGGCTATTTGAATATATCTAAGATTATTTTTGAAAAATTAGCGTAGCCAACCAAAGAGTAAGAAAATCTCAATATTTTACAAAATTCGCATAGAAAGCATTAAAAAAATAAAAAAATTTTAAGTTAGTTATTGCTAACGCAAGAAAAAAGTGATATAATACTATAAAATGACGGAGAAGCGAGAATGAATTATAACGAATCTCAGGAAATGTATCTTGAAACTATATTAAGATTATGCTCGAAAAAAGCGGACGTCCATTCTATCGACGTTGCCGAAGAGCTTAATTACAGCAAGCCGAGCGTTTCGAGAGCTATGGGCATACTTAAGAAAGACGGATATATCGAAATGAATAAAAACGGCAAGCTGACTCTTACCGAAGCCGGCAAAATGAAGGCTGAAAAGATTTTTACCCGCCATAAGATTCTTACGGAAGCTCTTAAAGATCTCGGAGTCGAAGACAGATCCGCCGAAGAAAACGCCTGCCGTATAGAACACGTTATTACCGACGACGTAATCGAAGCGATAGAAGCTCGAATTTTAGACGGCGAAAGAGATAAGAAATAACTTATTTTAACGCGATTATAAAAACAACGCATGTAATTTTACGATAACCGACAGAATGCGGAATTTTTCCGCGTTCTGTTTTTTATTTGCTTACATTTTATAAAAATGAGTAATTTACTACTTGTTTTTAATGATATAAATGTTGTGCAACATATGTATTTTATTAAATTACGTACGTTATTTTATTTTTATAAAGGATTTTAGTTTTTTGCGTGTATAATAATCGGATAAATTGAAATGCGGCTTAAGTCGTTTATGCGCAGACCGGTTACGGACATTTTTCCGAAAGATTGCTTTTTTAACAGGCGATAGTCTGCGGTCGCTGTTTACGTAAAGCTTTTTATTATACGAACGAAGCTCCCGTCAAGGTTTATTCGGTGGTTTTTGCGGCTTTTATTTAGCGTAATCTTTTTCATTTTCTTGCTTTATAAAGACAATAGCTATATAATATTATTAAAATAAACTTTAACATCGGCGTTAAAAACGCCGTGAACAAAAGGACGAACCATATGAAGATAAAATATCTCGGCACGGCGGCTTTCGAAGGAATACCCGCTATGTTTTGTAATTGCGAAGTCTGCAAAAACGCTTTCAAGCTCGGCGGAAAGAATATAAGAACGCGTTCATCCGCGCTTATAAACGACGATCTTCTGATAGACTTCAACCCCGATACCGAAATTCATTATCAGACGTATCGTTTTGATATGGATAAAATAGACAACTGCCTTATAACGCACGATCATAACGATCATTTCTATCCCGAAGACGCGCTTATGGCGGGCAACGACTACGCTAAACAGAATAAACACAAAATGACTTACTGGGCGGGAAGAGCAGCGATAAGACACGCGGTTATCGTGGAATACGGCGACGGCGGTCCGCAGAACTTCGAAAACGTTATAGGGCTTAAGGAAGTCGAAGCGTACAAGACCTATAAGATCGGCAAGTACGACGTTCTTGTGTTAAAGGCGAACCATCAGGCTGAAACCACGCCGCTCTTTTACGCAATATCGGACGGTAAAAAGAAACTTTTATACGCGCATGATTCGGGATACTTTTTTGAAGAAACGTGGCAGGCTCTTAAAGAATTCGCAAAAACGGGCAAGTTCGATCTCGTTTCGTGCGACTGCACCGGAGCCCTTCAGAAGAATTGGAGAGACCATCACCTTTCATACGACGTCGATCTTGAAATTTTTGGTCGTATGAAAAAAGAAGGCATCGCGGACGAAAATACAAAATTCGTGGTAAATCACTTTTCGCATAACGGCGGAGCAAATTACGACGACTTAAAACCCATCGCGGATAAAGACGGCGTCATCGTTTCGTACGACGGACTCGAAATTGAATTTTAATTTGAGCGGCGGTAGCTTCCGTTGTCCGTTAAAAAAATTTTAAGATTAAATGAGACGGAAGCCGAACCGTAATAACGTAATAAAGAGATTTGATAATAAGGAGAAAATAGTGAAATATCAGGCGCACAGGGGGGTAAGCTCGGACGCTCCCGAAAACACGATGCCCGCATTCGAAATGGCGGCGAAAGAAGGATACGGTATTATCGAAACCGATCCGTCGGTAACCAAAGACGGCAAAGTTATATTGTTCCACGACAGAACGATAAAAAGAACGCTGCGGATAAACGGCAACGTTCCCGAACTCAATACGCCGATAACCGAGCTTACGTATGGCGAAGTGTTAAAATACGACGCGGGATTATTTAAGGGCGAAGCGTTTAAGGGAACGAAGGTTCCGCTTCTTAAGGAGCTTTTAGATTTTGCCGAAACGGTTAAAATCCCCGTTAAAATAGACAATAAAATTTTTAATTTTACCGAAGAAGACAGATCAAAAGTTTACGACGTATTGAATTCTTCTTCCGCGGAGATAGGTATTACTTGCCAGAAAGTCGATTTCGTACGCGACGCGATGAAGCATGTAAAAACCGCTGAAATTCATTACGACGGAGAAATTACCGAAGAAATACTTAAAACGCTTTCTGATGAGTGCGCAGGCAAGAACCTTACGGTATGGGTGCCGATAAAGAACAGACTTACGACTTGGGTAAGCGTGCCTTTTGCGGACGAAAAGCTTTCATCTCTCGTTAAAAAGTATGCGAGACTCGGGCTGTGGATATTGGAATCCGAAGAAGACTTAGCAGCGGCTAAAGCTTTGAACGCCGATATAATCGAAACGACGGGCAGCTTAAAACCGTAACGATATAACGATACCTGTATCGCCGAAACCGAACTATATTCAATAAAAATCGGTTTGTATCGATACGGATTGTATAACGTATCGTCGAACAACTGCCGCGCGGCATAAAATAAAGCGACCTGTGTCTGCGAAATATGATCGCATAACAGCGCTAAGAATAAGACAAAAAAAGAGGTTACCTAATGTTTAAGCTTACAAGATTTTTGAAAGGTTACAGAATAAAAACGGTCTTCGGACCGTTTTTCAAACTGATCGAAGCGGTGTTCGAACTGATAACTCCGCTCGTTGTCGCCTGGGTTATCGACACGGCTATTCCTATGGGACAGGCGGGCGATTATTCGGGGCTTATTTACGGCGGACTTATAATTTTAGGATTAGGAGTACTGGGGCTTGCGTTCGCTCTTACGGCGCAGTTTTTCGCAAGCCGTGCTTCGCTCGGATTCGGAACTAATTTAAGAAAAGAACTTTATGAACATATAAATACCTTTTCTTATGCCGAACTCGACAAATTTTCGACCACGTCGCTCATAACGAGACTCACTACCGACGTAAATCAGGCGCAGCAAGCGGTCGCGATGTTTATAAGGCTTATTCTGCGCGCGCCTTTTATAACTGTCGGCGCGATAGTTATGGCGATGATAGTCAACTTAAAGCTCTCGCTCATATTCGTTATTTCGGCTCTTATAATCGGCGCGGCTTTATGGCTTATAACGTCGCTTTCGATGCCGAAGTATAAAGAAGTGCAGGGAAGACTCGACGACGTTTCGAGACTGACGAGAGAAAATCTCGCCGGCGCGAGAGTCGTGAGAGCTTTCGGCGCGGAAGAAAGAGAAAAGAAAAACTTCGATACCGCTTCCGAAAAGTTGTCGTCGTCTTCGATAAAAGTCGGCGCGATTTCGGCGGTGCTTAATCCGCTTACTTACGCGGTACTGAATTTAGCGGTAATCGCCATTTTGTATTTCGGTGGAAAAACCGTTTATTACGGAGACCTTACTCAGGGCAAGATCATAGCTCTCGTCAACTACATGACGCAGATTCTGAACGCAATGGTGGTATTCGCAAACCTTCTAATCACATTCACCAAAGCGTCCGCTTCCGCCGCAAGAATAAACGAAGTATTCGCGGTAACCACGTCTATGAAAGAAGGCACGGGCGCAACGCCGGACTTTAATCAGCCCGCGGTGAAGATGGAAAACGTTTCGTTCAGATACGCTTCGTCTTCGGTCGATTCGCTCGAACATATCACGCTCACTGCTCTTAAAGGGCAGAGCGTAGGTGTTCTCGGCGGCACGGGCAGCGGAAAAACAACGCTCGTAAGCCTTATCTCGAGACTTTACGACGCGACGGAAGGTTACGTCAGCATATTCGGCAACGACGTTAAAGATTACAACAATGCGGAACTTCGCAAAATCTTCGGAGTGGTGCCGCAGAAGGCCGTTCTTTTCAACGGCACCGTGAGAGAAAATATGCTCTGGGGCGATCAAAACGCTTCGGACGAAGATATTTTAAGCGCGCTCGAAACGGCGCAGGCGAAAGACTTCGTGCTGGAAAAGAAGGGAGGGCTGGACTTTGTCGTAGAGCAGGACGGCAAAAACCTTTCGGGCGGACAGAGGCAAAGGCTGACGATTGCGAGAGCGCTTGTCGCCAAACCGGAAATACTTATTCTGGACGACAGTTCGAGCGCGCTGGACTTTGCGACCGACGCTAAATTAAGAAAGGCTTTGGGCGTTCTTCGCGAAGAACGGGGGCTTACAACCGTTACCGTTTCGCAGAGAGCGACGAGCGTAATGCACTGCGATATAATAGTCGTTCTCGACGACGGAAAGATCGTCGGAACGGGCACGCACGACGAGCTTATGGAATCGAGCGAAGTCTACCGCGAAATATTCCGTTCGCAGAACAAGGAGGATAAATAAATGAAAAAGTCTTCCGTAAAAACAGAAAAAAAGATAAAGCCGCAGAATAAAAAAACAGACTTTAATTCGATAAAAAAGCTTCTTAAGTACGCCAAACCTTATCTTCCGGCGATACTTCTTGCGCTCGTGTGTTCGCTTGTACAGATAGCGGCGACGCTTGCCGCGCCCGTTGTTATCGGTAAAACGATAGACTATATTATAGGCGAAAATAACGTAAACTTCGGAATAATACTTAAAAACGCCGGAATACTCGGCGCGCTTATAGCGGTTGCGATAATATTTCAGTACGTCAGCTCCCTTCTTATAAACTTTGCTTCGTACAGAACGATAAGAGATTTAAGAAGATTCGCTTTCAAAAAACTCAACGACGTACCGCTTTCGTTTATAGACGTGAGTTCGCAGGGCGATCTTATGTCGAGAGTCGGAAACGACGTCGATCAGATTTCGGACGGACTTATACAAGGATTTTCGCAGTTGTTCAGCGGAATAGTAACCATCGTCGGCACGCTCGCGTTCATGCTTTCGTACAATTGGCTTCTTGCCGTAGTTGTGGTTTTGTTAACGCCGCTTTCGCTCTTTGTCGCGTACTTCATCGCAAAGGGTTGCCACGATATGTTTGCCATGCAGGCGAAAAAGCGCGGAGAACTTTCCGGACTTGTAACCGAGATGCTTAATAATCAGAAGGTAGTAAAGTTATTCGGGTACGAAAAGACCGCTGAAGAACGCTTCGGCGCGATAAACAAGGACCTTAAAAAATGGGGACAGAACGCGGCGTTTTATTCGGCGATGACAAACCCCTGCACGAGATTCGTGAACAACGTGGTTTACGTCATAGTATGTATTCTCGGGGCGTTTCTGGTTATCAAAGGGAACGGCGTTCTCGGTATGAGCGCGTTCACGGTCGGCGGACTTTCGTGCTGCCTGTCTTACGCAAACCAGTACACGAAACCGTTTAACGAAATAACGGGCGTAGTAACCGAACTCCAGACCGCGTCAGCCGCCGCGACGAGAGTTTTCGATCTGTTGGAAACTCCCGACCAGCCTTCGGACAAACATCTTCCGGAACTCAAGAGCGCGGAAGGGAATATCGAAATCGATAACGTCGACTTCTCGTACGTTAAAGAAGTACCGCTTATACAGAATTTTTCGCTTTCGGTTAAAAAAGGTCAGCGTATTGCGATAGTCGGTCCCACGGGTTGCGGCAAAACCACTTTTATAAATCTTCTTATGAGATTTTACGACGTGGACGGCGGCTCGATAAAAGTGGACGGCGAAAACGTAAACGACGTTACAAGGACTTCATTAAGGCTCAAATACGGTATGGTTTTGCAGGACACCTGGCTTAAAAAAGGCACCGTTAAAGAAAATATCGCTTACGGCAATCCCGCCGCTACCGATAAGGAGATCGAAGAAGCAGCCAAAGCCGCTCATATTCATAACTTTATCATGCGTATGGAAAACGGCTACGATACCGTGCTTGCCGACGACGGCGGAAACATTTCGCAAGGTCAGAAGCAGTTATTCTGTATAGCGAGAGTTATGCTCACGCATCCGCCTATGCTTATACTCGACGAGGCGACTTCGTCTATAGATACCAGAACCGAACTCAAAATACAAAGGGCGTTTGAAGAGCTTATGCACGGAAAGACTTCGTTTATAGTCGCGCACAGACTTTCGACCATCAAAAACGCCGACGTCATACTCGTTATGAACAAGGGTAATATTATCGAAAAGGGTACGCATGACGAACTTCTTTCAAAACGCGGATTCTATTACAACCTTTATAATTCGCAGTTCGAAAGTTGAAACAAAAATTTCCCGTTGTTGCAAACATAGTAGCTATTGTAAATATATAAAATATAAAAGCTATTTTAGATATATAATAAAAAACATAAAAAGTAAAGCGGGCGAATTATCGCTCGTTTTTTTGCGTGAAAAGCGGAATAAGAGCTTCATCTGCGTGGTATATGAATAGAGAAAGTAAAAGGAATTGCGGTATACAACTTGCACAAAAGTATTGTGCATTTTTATCAAAAATGATAAATTGCAATAATAAAATATTGACAAAAAAACAGGCATTTGATATAATGCTTTACGATTTTTGCTGAATTCACAAAAAAATAAAAAACAAGAAAGGTAATAGACCAAAATGTGCAAAAAAATATTTAACAAACTCACGGCTTTTTTATTGTGCCTTATAACCGCTGTCGGTTGTTCGGTTATGGTAATAAACACGCAGAAAACAGCAAAAGTATCTGCCGAATCTTGGGAAGGCTACGATTACGATCTCGAAGAAATAAACTCTTATTTAGATAATCAGGATATTTCCGACGAAGAGATAGAAGGCGAACAAGAACGCATACACGATAAGTACGAAGAGTATATTCAGTTTGACGGAGCATATTTGAACTACGAAGAATTGCCTTATTACAGTACTTACAGAGAAGCGTTTCCGCCTTTCCCTTACGAAGAGATCGAGAATAACGATGATATATATATTGATTATTTATATTCATTGGGATTAGACGAAGAAGATATTCAGAATATTATAGAAGAACGTAATATAATCGAGAATATCGATCTTATGAACGAAGCCGTAACAAACGAAGAAGGATATATAGATGGCGACGAGTTAATATTATATGATTTGGATGCGGAAAATTATGCCAGATGGAGAGCATGGAATTTTAAACTCAAATGGTACATGCTTTCAGTAAATTTCGATGCAGATTTCGCTATATTATTTTCAATTTCTTTCTTGATTATTGATATTCTTTCATATGAACTTCAGGATGTAAAAGAATTTATACAAAATCTTCAGACCGATGCTGCGACAGAATTATTAATGCAAGCATTTTTCTATATTCCGAATAACTTGGCAGCTCAACTTGTAGCATTAAAAAGTAATGAAGCCATTGCATATCTTATTACTTTAGTTCCTGATATAGTAAGTGCTTTAACAAGCAAGAATATTGCGTTAAAGATAATGAGAATTATTTTAAGTAAACTTTTACCGGGAATAAAAGATTGTCTCATAACATTATTTTATGGTTTGATTGAAAATAGAGGCTGTTATTTTCAGTTTTGCTGGTTTCCTTATAAAACTAAGTTGGGGTTAAAAATACAACCTTTATGATAGTACTAAAAATAATTTGTTTTATAGTAACCGTGATAACTTGTGTAGTTAATGTAATCTATCTTATAAATTCAACAAAAACTTTTTCAGATAGATTTTACAAAAAATACGAGAATTACGACGACAAAAAGCTCGAAAAATATCGAAACGGATTATACAATCGTACTGATAAACAAATCGAAATGTTAAAAAAAGGCGAAGTGTTTATACTTATCTTGCTAAAACAATCTTTAATAGCATGGCTTCTTTCTGTATGCGGAACGATAACGTTTTTTCTAGGAGTGCATAATCTTGCAAAAACACAAACCTATTTAGCTGTTTATTTGTGGTCTTTATTAGTGATATTTTTAATTTTGACCATTATACTCTTAATTGTTTATACAAAAACAGCTAAAAAAGTAGATCTTAGATGTGTTTATAAATATTCTCCCGAATTAGGATCTGTCGATGTCCCGGATAGTCTTGTATCTTTTGTGTCTTTAGCTGTTTCGCTTAACTTTGCCGCTGATATAGGAATAATTCCGATAATATTAGGGTTGTAAATGATAGTATTGAAAATAATTTGTCTTGTAATAACCGTAATAACTTGTGTAGTTAACGTAATTTATCTTGTAAAATTTTGCAAGGGATTCATGGGCAAATTCAATAAAATTTATGCTACATACGGACTTGACGAAAACGAAAAATACAAAGGCTATGACTTTGATGATAATACAGTCGAAAAATTGAAAAGAACGGAAGTTGTTTTAAAAATTTTATTTCAACAAATTATAGTAAGCGTTCCTTTATCGATCATAGGTATAGCTGCATTTGCTTTCGGCATTTACGGAATCAGAAGCATGAAATGCTTTACTGTTTTTGTTTTGGCAGGATTTATATGCTATTTTATATCGATGATGGCGTCCTTATATCTGATTAAAAAACTTGCTAAAAAAACGGATACATATCTTTATGTAGGAAGAATGATGGGAAGAGGATGTTATGAAAGCATAAGCGAGAGCTGTGTTATTTCGTTCTTTGTTTCTTTCCATATAGGAGCGGTTATAGGAATAATTCCGATAATATTAGGGTTGTAAGATCAATTTAAAAAGGAGAAAAGATGAAATTATTTTGTCATGTTGTAACGTATGCGGCGTTTGTTTTAAGTGTATTAAGTTTAATAGTTTTGTGCTTTACGTTAAAAAGGAGATTTATGAAAAAAACTTCGCTCATAAATGAAGCACCGGAAACAATGAGTCTCGGAATAAGGCAGGAAGACGGTATTAAAAATCCGAATACCGAAAAATCGGAAAATGAAAGAATAAAAATGTCGAATATATTCAGTAATTTTTATTTTTATGAAGCGCTGATAATTCTGGCATTTACGGTAATAGGATGTTTTGTTTGTTTTTTCGACGGCATTTCGATGAAGGATGAATGGCTGACGGTTCCGACGATAGCTTTTTTAATAGGAATGGCGGGAACGCTTGTTATTTTGAGTCCGCAAATAATCTATTACAGATTAAAGTATAACTTATCTTTTAAGCCTGATAGGGAAGAAATACCTTCCGCCGGACGCAGAATGGTGGAAAGAAGCAATTCAAGCAGAAATGCTTTTGTGTGGGAAGTTGCAGCAGCCGGATTTATGGGGATATTATCCGCCGCTACGGCATATATCTTTATGATTGATTTTATTTTATAAAGTCTTTTACGTGCTTCTGAGTTATTTTGGTATAGTTTGGCTGGTACCGTTGTCGCTGAAAAACGACCGAAAAGGTTCCGATAGCGGCAAAAATTTCCGCTATATATAAATTTATTACTGAACTGAATATAAAATTCCCGCAGATCGATATACTCAATAAACGGGAACGAATAACCATAAATACGAAAAAATAAAAGTAAAAATGAACGCCCTGCTGTTGCGGGGCGTTCATTTTATAAAAAAGTTATAAGGGTAGAATAATCCGGGGAAATCTGAAATTATTTATTGAAAGTCTTTTGTACGAGAAGTCCGTTAAGAAGAGTTGCGAATTTGTTGAGATGAGCGAGCGGACGACCGGGATAATACTTTTCGATATAAGCGAGATAGTCTTTCGAAGTATTCATTATCATGCCCGTAATGTAAGATTCGCCGTATCCGGTGTAGTCGGGAATTTCCCAGTTGGTCGCTTCGAAGTAAAGGTAAGTAACTCCGACGTTTTTGAAGCCTTTGTGGTCGCTCCAGTCGCCGGTTGTCGGGGTAGCGTAATCGGGATAGGGAGTGTCGTAGTTTTCGGGAGCGAGATTATCCCAGGACCACGGGTTGCTCTTGAAGCTTAAGCCGAGCGATTCCGCAACCTTCATGGCGTTGTCGTAAGCTTCCGTTTTGGAAACGGTCTTTGTTTCGTTGTCCTGAACGCCGCCGTAAAGGTAGGTGTAATCTCCGCATACGAGCGAGTCCATGTTGATCATGTATAAGGTGTTTGCGATTTCTTCTTCCGTCATCGCGTTGGCGTAAGCTGTAGAACCTTTGCAGCCGATTTCTTCGGCGGTGAAGAATATAAACTTGATCGTGAAGGTTGTCTGAACGTTCTGGAATTTCATCGCGGTAGAAAGTCCGAGAGCAACGCCCGAACCGTTGTCGCCGGTGCCGTCTCCGTCATAGTGCATGCCAACGATTATGGTCTTTTCGGTATCGCCGGGCTTTGTTACGATAATGTTTTCGGATATAGCGGTGACTTTGGTGTAAGTTCCGTTTTCGTCTTCGGTGTAAACTCTCTTGTTTTTGGTGTAAGATTTGCCGTCGGTTACGTAAGATTTAACTGCCGAAAGCGATTCTTCGAGAGTGGCTTTTTCCGCATAGGTCGAAAGTTCTACTTCCTGATAGGTTATATCCGATTCCGAATATCCTGCGGAAAGAAGATTTTCTTTAATCCAGTTCTGGGTATCTTTGAAATTTTCACCCGAGTAGCAGTCTCTGTCGCTTAAGTTTTTGTCGATATATTTAAGCTTTTTGTAGCTGTCGAGTCCTAAAGGCGAAACTTCGCTTATAGTGTCGTTCATATACGAAAGCTGATCTTTAAGAGAATCGATCTGATCGTTGAGTTTTTTGACTTCGTCGTTCGTCGCCGAAGTTCCGCTCATATCGTCAAGTTGTTTCTGAAGAGCGGCGAGTTCCGCTTTAAGGTTGTCCGTTTCGCTATTGTTGCATCCGAAAAGTCCGAAAGCAGCGATGACGGTCATAGCCGCCGCAAGTAAAATCGTAAGTAGTTTTTTCATGTGTCTGGTCTCCTTGTTTGTTATGCGCCTATCATACACCCGAATTTTTTACTTGTCAAACGATTTTATTATAAAAATCAAAAAAATAATTAAAAATATTCAAAAAGTAATAAAATATTGTATATTATTTTGTATAAAAATATAAATAATTCATAAATTTACAATAAATTCCGCGAGTCGCTTGTTTTTGCGTTTTCGGATTGCATAAAAGGGTGTATATCCGGGTTTTATATATCGCCGAAAAATCTGTTTAATCGTTTTTTATATTCACAGTATTTTTAAAATAAACATAAATATTATATATGCTTAACGTTGCTTATATAAATTTAAAAACGATAAAAAAGAATGCCGTAAATATAAAAAGCAAGCTCCCGGCAGGTTGCCGGTTTTATGCCGTCGTTAAGGCGGACGCTTACGGACACGGGGCGGAAGAAGTGGCGAACGCAATTTACGGCGTCGCGGACGGGTACTGCGTATCGTTACCGGAAGAAGGCGTTTCTTTGCGGCTTGCCGGAATAGACAAGGAGATTATAGTTCTTGCGCCTGCGGTAAAGAGCGACTACAAAACGGCGATAAGTTACGACCTTACTCTTTCCGCTTCGTCGGAAGAAGATATAGAGGGTATTTCCGCTACGGCAAAAAAACTGAAAAGTGAAGCCAAAGTACATATCGCGGTCAATACAGGGATGAACAGGTTCGGCGAAAGTCTGCCGTTGTTATGGAAACTAATCGCCGCCGCAAAAAAAAGCAAGCTTATTTCGGTAACGGGGGTATATTCGCACTTTTATCTGCCGGAAGACTTATCCGCGGTAAATCGGCAGTGCGAGATTTTCGGTAGAGCGGTGAATCTTATTAAAGAAGCCTTTCCCGAGGCCGTCGCGCACATATCGGCGTCCGGCGGTTTTTTGCAGGGCAAGTTTTACGGTGGCGTGAGAATAGGGATACTTTTATACGGTTACTATCCGTTTTGCGGGAAAAGCAGAATAAAAGTATCTGTTTCGCCCGCAATGAAGGTTGAAACCCGCATAGTCGCAACGGGAAAAGCGGCAAAGGGGCAGAACCTTTTGTACGGCGATTTTACGGCGGAAAAAAGCGAAGAATATTTTCTCATAAGATACGGTTACGCCGACGGACTGCCGAGAACGACCGTTAAAAATCAACTCAACAACCGCTGTATGGACGTTACGGCGGTAAATATTGATGAGATTTCGGACGGAAACGGCTTAAAAATCGGTAAAAAAATAAAAAAAGACGGAAAATTTTATATTTTAAATAAAAACGCCGATAAAATTGCCGAAAAGTATGGTACAATAAGTTACGAAATATTAACTTCGGTCGCAAAACGCGCAAAAAGAGTATATTTAAGATAACCGTACCGCCGGAAATTCCCGACGGCAAGGAGTAACTGTGGATAACGAAAAGAAAAATCCGGTAAAATCGGATAAAACTCAAAAAAACATATCCGAAAATAAACAAAAGAAAACTAAAAAGCCGAACGGTTTCGGCGCGAAGGTCGGCTATTACTTCAAAGATTCGCTGTTTTTGTACAGCTATATTTTGGTCGGCGGCTTTATCGGCGCGGCTCTTATGTATATGCAGAAAACCGATATAATAAAAAATTACGTCGCGGCGATTTTCGCGGTGATAAACGCCGCTTTATACTGCGTCGTCGCAAGGAATATTTTTTATAAAACGGGCGAAGATGCGGCGGTAAGCAAGCATGCGAACGACGTCGAACGCAGACATATGATCGAAACAGATAATTATTTCGAACTCGACAAAACAAAAGAGTACGATATAAAAAAGGCGATTATTTTTGCCGTTATAGGAATTTTACCGCAGGTAATTTTGCTTATAATAAAGACAGTCGGAACTATTTTTTCGGGGAATTTTACCGCTCTCGACGGCGGAATAAGATTTTTGTGCGGAATAATTTATCCCGTGTTTTATGCGTTTGACGAAACCGCGAGCGCGTTTTACGGGGCTTTTGCGATTATAATAATAGTCGTTCCGGTGATCTTAGGGTATTATTTGGGGGCAAAGAAGGCTTCTAAGGTGTACGAAAAAGCCGAAAAATTAAAAGAAGAATTCGGAGACAGCGGCAAATGAGAATAGTCGGCGGTATTTTTAAAGCGAAAAACTTAAAAGAATTTTCAAACCCGGCGATCCGCCCTACGGCGGATAAAACGAGAGAGAGCTTATTTAATATTCTCGGAGAAAGAATAAGCGGAGCGAAGTTTCTGGATTTATTTGCGGGGACGGGCGGAGTCGGAATAGAAGCGATTTCCCGGGGGGCGAAAAAGGTAACGTTTGTGGACGCGGACAAGTCGTGCCTGGATCTCGTAAAGCAGAATATAAAAGCGGTCGGGGCGGAAAGCGCCGATCACGAGCTTAAACTTTCGGACGGACTTAAATTTTTAAGCGAAACGAACGAAAAATTCGACTACATATTTATAGATCCGCCGTACAAAACCGATCTCGGGCAAAAGGCTCTTAAAATAATTTTCGAAAGAGAACTCGTAAGCGGAACCGGCGCGGCGGTGTTCGAAACGGAGTTCGACCTGAATTCGCCTTACGCGTATCTTTACGACGAAAGGACTTACGGCAGAGCTAAGCTCGGGTTTTACACTTATAAAAAGCCCGCGTGCGTGTTTGCGGGGACTTTCGATCCCGTGACTAAAGGACATCTCGATATAATAAAAAAGGCGGAGAACGAATTTTTTAAGGTTTACGTCGCGGTGATGGTGAATAAGGATAAAACTCCGATGTTCCCGCTTGCAACAAGGCTCGAACTTTTAAATACTCTTTTTGCGGGCGATCCGCAGGTTACCGTCGTATATTCGGACGGACTCGTTGTCGACTATCTTAAAAAGGTCGGAACAGATTATTACGTCCGCGGGGTGAGAAACGCCGAAGACTTAGAATACGAAAAAAAGAACGGAGAACTGTCCAAAGCGATTTATCCCGATATAAAAACGATATATTATAAGGCGGATAAAAGTCTGATTAAATGCAGTTCGTCGGCATTTAAAGAAGCGTATTTTTCCGGCGGAAACTATAAAAAATATCTTCCGAAAGAAATAATTCCGGTTACCGAAAAAGCGCTGGAAGAGTTAAAAAAATAAGACATAAAACAAAAGTCAGAAGAGACTGCGCGGTTTTAAAAAGCAAAAACCGCGCTCTTTTTACGCCGTTTTCTTTTAACGCGTTCAGTTGCGGAATAATCGACGGAAGTCCTCCCATGGTCAGCGTAAGCATGCACAGGCTCGCCGAAACCGCGCCACGGTCGCCGCAAAAAAAGTTGCAGCCCGAAGTCGTTTCGATTAGCCCCGCGATAAGACCGTTCAGCAGAAGCGGATTGTTTTTTATAAACGGCTTTACTGAAACCATAACGTTTTTTACGGCAAAGCAAGAGATAACGTAAAATAAAACGGTGAGAGTAAAGCTTTCGGCTAAACCCAAAAAGCACGAAAGAGGCAGGGAATTTTTTATTTCCGCCGAACCCGTATTTTTGAAATTGCTTTTTATCGCATATGGTGGATTTTTTGCGGCGCGGTTTATAAAAACGCCCGATTTATACAAAATTATCGTTGAAATTATTGCCGAAAGATACATTGCTCCGCCCGTAATAAAGCTTTTATAAGAGATTTTTCCTATACATGCGATAACTAATAACGGAGAAGGAACGCTCGATAAAAACGCCGCTTTTATAAAATCGTCTTTATCCGGTAAAAGCCGAGCCGCAGCAATCCCCGCCGGCGCTCCGGAAATAAGACCGTAAAAGACTGCGACGCCGGCTTTCCCCGAAAATCCGAAAAACTTTTTCGAAAACCCGTCTGTATTATTTGCGAAAACTTCCTCGTTTATAAGAGTTTTAAAAAACGCGACGGTAAGCGAAAACGGCAGTACCGCGGGGAGAACGGTAGCGGCGAAAACGTCCGCGGCTTCCTTTGAAAAGGCTAAAAAGTCTTTGCTTTTTGCGATTATGAAAATTACCGATATGATAAGAATAAACGGAAAAAAGATCTCTTTTATGTTCTTCGCAAAGCGTGATAAAAGACGACTTTTCGGCTTGTTTATATCCTGATTTTTCGTTAAAGTTTTTATCATATATTAGTTTATTCTTCAAAACCCGGTTATTAGAAGTAAAAAAGGAGCGAAAAACTTGAAAACCGTCTTTTATGGTGGTATTATATAAATATGGATTTATTCGATTACGCAAACAAAAACAAAGAAGAAAAGACAGCTCCGCTCGCAGAGAGAATGAGAGCTAAAAATCTGTCCGAATTTTTAGGACAGGAACATATCGTTTCAGACGGCAGCCTTTTAAGAAGAGCCATAAAAACCGACAGACTCGGAAGCTGTATCTTCTGGGGACCTCCGGGCAGCGGTAAAACTACGCTTGCAAACATAATCGCGATGGGTACACAGGGGAACTTTGTTAAACTGAACGCGGTAAGTTCGGGCGTGGCGGACGTTAAAAAGGTCGTCGAAGAAGCGCGCGAAAACAAACGTCTTTACGGCAAAAAAACCTATCTTTTACTGGACGAATGTCACAGGTTCAGCAAAACGCAGTCGGACAGTCTTCTTCCTTCGATAGAACAGGGAGATATAATTTTTATCGGCTCCACGACCGAAAATCCTTACGCTTCGATGACTCCCGCAATCGTTTCGAGATGCAGAGTTTTCGAACTCAAAAGATTGTCGGCGGCGGATATAAAAAAGGGACTTATCCGTGCGGTGAACGATAAAGAACGCGGTCTCGGCAACATGAACGTGACTATCTCGGACGAAGCGCTTAATCATATAGCCAACGTTTCGGCGGGTGATATGAGAGTAGCTCTCAACGCATTGGAACTTGCGGCGCTCACTACCGATCCTACTTCGGACGGGACAATAAACATAACTCTTAAAGACGCGGAAGAGAGTATTCAGCAAAAGCAGCTATCATTCGACGAGCAGATGTATTACGACATGCTGTCGGCGTTTTGTAAGAGCTTAAGGGGCAGCGATTCTGACGCCGCTTTATATTATATGCACAGACTTATCGCCGGCGGTTGCGATCCTCTTTTGCTTGCGAGAAGACTCGTCGTTCACTCGTCCGAAGACGTAGGCATGGCAGATCCGATGGCTCTCGTGGTGGCGACTTCGGCTCTCACCGCTTTTAAGGAAATCGGCTATCCCGAAGGGCTTATTCCGCTGTCTAATGCCGTTATTTACGTTTGCGAAGCTCCTAAATCCAACTCTACCGTCATCGCAATGAATGCGGCGAAGGCCGACGCGGTCAACGTAAAGGCAGACAGCGTTCCCGCTCATCTTAAAAACGCCGTTTACGGCAGTCAGGAAGATAAAAAGCTCTCTGAAAACTATAAGTATCCGCATAACTACGGCGGGTACGTCAAGCAGCAATATCTTCCGGACGAGCTGAAGGACAGAGTTTATTACGTCCCTAAAGACAACGGCTACGAAAAGCGGGTTAAAGAAATCCGCGAAGAAAAAGGAATGGAAAAGTAAAAAAACAAATCAGAAAAGCCGCCCGGTTTATAAGGGCGGCTTTTTAATTCGGTAGCGTTTCAAAAGAACAGGTATGATAAATTACGACCTTAGTCCGCAATAATCATCTGGTACGGATTGAACTTTTCTTTTGTTATAAGCGAATAAAGATCGTTTGAAAGATCGTCGGTTTCGAGACATAAAGCGGCGGTCTTTTTTACTTCGGCGTAATCTTTTTTACGCGTTAAAAGCGGAATCGAAGAGTTTACCGAAATCTCCGAAATCATATCCTTCGCGTCGGATCTTATGGCAAGGACTTTCGCATAGAGCGGAGTTTTTAACGCCGACAGGACGAGTTTTTCGGAAATATTAAGTAAATTATTGACGGTTATGCGTTTTACCCTTGCGTAAGTATAGCGTTTCGTAACAATTTTTTCGACAGCGGCGTCGTAGCTCGAAGTGTCTTTTATAAGGGCTTTTATTCTGTTTTCGAGTCCTTCGGTACAGTCGGTTATTTCGGAAAGTTTTTCGGCGGAAGACGTGTAAAGAGCCGCCATCAGAATTTGCGAAAAGTCGTAAGGCGAAGCGGGGAGAGACTTAAAAACGTAATCGGGTACGAGTTTTTTAACCGACTTTTTATCGCCCGTTTTCAGAGCTTCTCTTATAGACAGCGCGCTGCCTATTTTGCCGCTCGCTTTTTTATCGTTATGAGACGTTTCGCCGAACCTGGTTACTGGAACAAGCGCCATTGGAGAGTCGATTTTAAGTTTCGCCTTGGCGTATTCGAGAGCTAAAATGTTATTCGGAGAAGACAAAAGTTCGTCTTTTATTTCGTCTCCGAAAACTCTTTTTACCGCGGTGAATTTTGCTTTTGCAAACGATACGCCGGAGTCGAGCTCTTCTTTTAACGCCGCTTTGAATTTTTTGCTCTCGTCTAAAAGAGCCGCCGCTGCGGAAAGATATTCGTCTTCCGAGCCGCTTTCCACTCCGAAGCAGAGTTCGTTTACCGAGTTGAGGTCGGTAAGGAGTTTTACCGCGCCCGTCGCGAAAATTTCCGCATTTGCGGTTGCGAATACCGAAGGCAGTTCGACCACCATATCGGCGCCAGACTTTATCGCCCATTCCGCACGGACGAATTTATTTTCGACGGCGTTTTCGCCGCGCTGGGTGAAATTGCCGCTCATAAGAACAAGCAGTTTGTCGCAGTCGGTGTGTTCTTTGATGTATTTTATATGTTCGGCGTGTCCGTTGTGGAAAGGGTTGTACTCGGCGATTACCGCGGTGATTTTCATTAAGTCTCCTTTTGATCGGGAATAATTTCAGGTTAAAATTTTGTTTTATACTTGTTCTATATAATAAAAACTATAAAAAAGGTAAAACCGCGGTTAAAATCGTTGAAGTTTTTTCAAAAAAGAGTTATACTTAATCACGGTTAAAAAGTTTTGGGGCAGCCGCTTTATACGCATTATGAGACGACGGCCCGTAAAAACATTTTACACCATTTTATAAAAATAATAAAGCATTTAAGCGAGATTTAAGGAGAGTCGTTATGTCGAAGATTTTGGAAGAAATTTTGGAAAAAGCAAAAAAAGCGGATAAAACGGTCGTTCTTTGCGAAGGCGAAGACGAAAGAGTCGTAAAAGCCGCTTCGATCATCACCGAAAAGAAGATAGCTAAAATAGTCCTTTTAGGAGACGAAAAAGCTATAAAAGAAGCTCATCCCGAAGTCAATCTTGACGGCGTTAAAATAGTTAACCCCAAAGAGGACGAAAATAAAACAACGTACGCCCAGCTTTTATTTAAGTTGAGAGAAGGAAAAATCAACAAAAAAACCGGGCTTCCGGAATACGCCGAAGTAAAAGACGCAGAAGCCGCCATCTTAAAAGATTACGCAATGTACGGTTCGCTCATGATTAAAAACGGCGACGTCGACGGAATGGTTTCCGGCGCATGCCACTCTACCGCGAACACTCTTCGTCCCGGTCTTCAGGTAGTAAAGACCGCTCCGGGAATTTCGACGGTATCCAGCTGCTTCATAATGGTCGCCCCGCGCGAAAACGAATATAATCCCGACGGCGCGGCTGTATTCGCGGACTGCGCGATAAACATCGCTCCGGACGAAAATCAGCTTGCGGACATCGCTATTTCTTCGGCAAAGACCGCGAAAGAAATCGTAGGGCTCGATCCGAAGGTCGCCATGCTTTCTTTCTCGACGAAGGGTTCCGGCAACGACGACAAATATTTCAAAACCGTTCCGAAGGTCCAGGCTGCCGTTAAAATCGCTAACGAAAAGGCTCCCGATCTCAAACTCGACGGCGAATTCCAGTTCGACGCTTCCGTCGCTCCCGAAGTCGGCAAGTTAAAGGCTCCCGGCTCGACCGTTGCGGGACATGCGAACGTATTCGTATTCCCCGACATCAATGCTGGCAACATCGGATACAAAATCGCACAGAGATTCGGCGGATACATGGCTATAGGTCCCGTATGTCAGGGCTTCGCAAAACCCATCAACGATTTGTCGAGAGGCTGCAATGTGGACGACATCATCGCGACCGTTGCCGTTACCGCTCTTCAGGCGGAATAAATTCGCAAAACCAGAATTCAGGAGAATATAAATGAAAATTTTAGTTATGAACGCAGGCAGTTCTTCGCTCAAATATCAGCTTATCGACATGGATACCGAAAAGGCTATAGCGAAGGGCGGTTGCGAAAGAATAGGCATCGACGGTTCATTCTTAAAGCATAAGGCAAACGGAAAAGAAGTCGTTATAAACATGCCGATGCCCACCCATAAGGAAGCGATAAAGCTCGTTCTCGACACGCTCGTATCGAAAGAAAACGGCGTTATAAAGTCCATGGACGAAATCGACGCGGTAGGACACAGAATCCTTCACTCCGGCGAAAGTTTTACTTCGTCGATAGTTTTAACAGACGAAACGATCGCCGTATGCGATTCGAACTCCGATCTCGGACCTCTTCATCAGAAGGCTAACCTTACGGGCATTGCGGCTTGCAGAGAACTCATGCCGAATACTCCCATGGTAGGCGTGTTCGATACGACTTTCCACTTAACGATGCCCGACTATGCGTACAGATACGCGCTTCCGACGGAATATTACGAAAAGTATAAAGTTCGTCGTTACGGCTTCCACGGTTCCAGCCACAGATACGTTTCCGCCGTCGCGAGAGAATATCTCGGACAGGGCAAGGGCGAAAAGATAGTAACCTGCCATCTCGGCAACGGTTCGTCGATGTGCGCGGTAAAGGACGGCAAATGCGTAGATACTTCGATGGGATTAACGCCGCTTGCGGGCGTTCCTATGGGAACGAGAACGGGCGATATAGATCCCGCCTGCGTCGAATATCTTTGCGGTAAAACGGGCAAAGACGTAAAAGAAATGCTTTCGATCTTCAACAAAAAATCCGGTATGGCGGGCGTAAGCGAAGTTTCGTCCGACTTCAGAGACCTGAGAGCGGCTAAAAAAGCGGGTAACGAAAAGGCTATACTCGCGCTCAACATGTTCGTATACGGCGTTAAAAAGTACATAGGCGCGTACTCCGCGGCTATGGGCGGAATAGACACGCTCGTATTTACCGCCGGCATAGGCGAAAACGACGCCGATATAAGAAGAGAAGTATGCGAAGGTATGGAATATCTCGGAATCAAAATCGACGAACAGGAAAACGAAAAGCGACTCGACGTTCCCGTACACGATATTACGGCTAAGGACGGAAGAGTAAGAGTTCTCGTAATTCCGACGAACGAAGAACTCGTTATCGCCCGCGATACGATGGCTCTCGCTTTCGGCAAAAAGAACTGAAAAGGCGTAAATTAAGCAAATAACCGTCAATAATTTGCATAAAGAGCCCTAAAAAACGCAATAAAGCGTGTTTTTATAAAAAAATTCGCTAAAAAGTTGACAAGGTTATGCAAGTAGTATATAATTGATAGGCTAAAAGGGAAAAAATGCGGATAAACTTAAAAGATATAAGATTATCGGGTAAGTCGGAAGAAGAATTTTCGTTCGACTTTTCGCCTGAAGAGAACTTATGCGATATCCCGAACGTAACTCTCGTTCTTCCGATCAGGGTTAAAGGAACGGTTACGCTGACGGGCAGGACTTCGTGCTATGTCGAAGCGGATATTTCGTACACTCTTAAAGGCGAATGCACCACTTGTCTTAAAGAAATCGAAAAGAACTATAACGTGGATTACGCAAGAGAATTTTCGATGGACGACGAAGACGGCTGCGTGGTAAAGGCGGATTCGATAGATCTCGATAAATCCGTTTCGGACGAAGTGGTATTGAGTATTCCGATAAGTTTCACCTGCGAGGACGGTTGCGAACTTCCGTCCGGAATAAACTCCGAAAATAACGACAATTAAAGGATAGGTAATAAAAATGGCAGTACAGAAAAGTAAAAAATCCAAAATGAAGACGAATTCGAGATTCGCTAATTTCAAAGCTCCTTCGGTAACGTTGGTTGAATGCCCTCAGTGCCACGAGCTTATAACTCCCCACACCGTTTGCAAGCATTGCGGTTACTACAACGGTAAAGAAGTAATCGTTAAAAAAGAAGACAAGAAGAACTGATTTAAGCAGGGCTTAAATTTTTCGGCAACCGGAATTTTAATAAACGATAAAAAGGGCGATTTTTATAACCGCCCCATTTTTATTGTTTTTTTACAGGCAATTTCCGCCGTAAATCTATATAAGAATAATGCCGAAGGGTTATATAAATCGGCGGCTAAGACACTTATACATAGTTTATTTTTAAAATAAAACATAATAAGTAAAGCATATAAAAAGAATATGTCATACCGAAAAAGGCGCGATTTTACCGCTCCTTTTTTGATTTTTCGTTATCGACTTTAAAATTTGTCAATTTTATTAAAAAATTATTGACAAACTATTGACAGCCGTCAAAAACCGTGATATTTTTAAATTAATAGCGGTAATACATAGGACACTTCTGTTCGGGTTATATCATATAACGGTATAGCCCGAATAAATTTAAATAGCATAAAAGTAAATTTTATTTTACTTATATTGAACTTTATGACAAGGAGAAAGAATAAATGAAGATACGGAGCAAAGCCTTTGCGATTGTGTGTTTTCTGGCGGTTGTGTTATCGGCGGTTATAGTGGTATATAGCGGCTGCTCGAAAAAAGTTACGCTCGACGCGCCTTCCGATCTACAAATAAACGAAAAGGTTTTAATCTGGAGTAAGGTAGAAAACGCAAGCGGATATATGGTAGATATCGACGGTAAGCAAACGCTCTCCGGCGAAAATTCGTTTAACTTATCGGCTCTTAATGAATTTGAAACGTACGTAATAAAAGTAAGGGCGTTGGGCGACGGCGAAGAGTATGAATCTTCGAAGTGGTCCGATAGTAAAGAATATACTCCGCAACCCGAAGAAGAGGAGGAGAGTTTGTCGTACGCATATATAGACATGAATGATATATTCGGTATATCCGGTTTAATGGTAACAGGTATCGGCACGGTTACTTCGGACGAAGTAGTTATTCCTCCGTCCCGTTACGGCGAGCCTGTTGTGGCTATATACAATTCGGCTTTTGATAGCAATAAAAAAATAAAAAAAGTTATTTTGCCGGATACCATAATTAAGATAATGGCGGAAGCTTTTATCGATTGTCGCTCGCTCGAATATATAAATTTAGCCGATTGTACGCGCTTGAACGAAATACAAAAAGCCGCTTTTTTCGGTTGCCTCTCCTTAAAAACGGTAGAGCTGCCGGACTCTATTACGTTTATCAGTGATTATGATTATAATATATTTGCGCATTGTATAAGTCTTGAATACGTTAAGCTGCCGAGCAAATTGACGGATTTTAATGGCAACTGGTTCACTGATACCCCCAGACTCAAATCTTTGACGCTGCCGGATACTTTAACCGTTTTGGGTGCTGAAGCTCTTGGCGGTACGTCTATCGAGAGTATAAAAATACCGGAAAGCGTAACCGTAATAGGCGACTACGCCTTTCGTGGTTCTGCTATCAAGTCGTTAGAAATACCTAAAAACGTAACCGAAATCGGCAACTACGCCTTTTCAAAAACGCCTATCGAAACAATTAAGATACCGAAAAACGTAACTAAAATAGGCAACTACGCATTTAAAGAATCTGCGATTAAGCGGATAGAACTCGAAGAGGGTTGCAAGTTAACCGAATTAGGAGATTTTGTTTTTGAAAGCTGCAATAATTTAGAATCGTTTGTAATTCCGCCAAGCGTAACGACTATCGGCGCGGATCCTTTTATGGGCTGCAAAAATATTAAAAGCGTAACGTTTGAAAAGAATTCTAACTTAAAGCGTTTGCCTGTGCTCCCTTCCGGATCCGAAATAACGGAATTTATTATACCGAATACTATAGAAGAAATATCGAATTCCGCTTTTTCGGGCTTAACGAAGTTAAGAAAGGTAATCATCGAGGATAACAGCGAATTAAAGGCTCTGCCAAATAGTTGCTTTTCAGATTGTTCGTCGCTTATTACGGTGGACTTCGGTAAAAACAGTAAAATAAAAACAATAAAGAGCGGCGCTTTCAGAAATTGTTCGAAACTTACGGCTATAGATATTCCGGAAAGCGTTACGTCGATAGCGGCATGCGCTTTTTATAACTGTACTTCGATAAGCTCTGTAGTAATCCCTGTGGGAGTTGTAAATATCGGGGTGAGGGCATTTTACGGTTGGACTCCGGATCAGACGATATATATAGTGGGCCGTACCGAAGCGCCTGACGATTGGGATCCCGACTGGTACGAAGGTTCTACCGCAACAGTCGTCTGGGGATATGAACAAAAATAAAAAACGAACGCAAATAACGGTATAGCCCGAATAAATTTAAATAGCATAAAAGTAAATTTTATTTTACCCATTATTGAACTTTATGACAAGGAGAAATAATAAATGAAGATACGGAGCAAAGCCTTTGCGATTGTGTGTTTTTTGGCGGTGATATTATCGGCGGTTATAGTATATAGCGGCTGCTCAAAAAAAGTTACGCTCGACGCGCCGTCGGATCTACAAATAAACGAAAAGGTTTTAACCTGGAGTAAGGTGGAAAACGCAAGCGGATATATGGTAGATATCGACGGTAAGCAAACGCTCTCCGGCGAAAATTCGTTTAACTTATCGGCTCTTAATGAATTTGAAACGTACGTAATAAAAGTAAGGGCGTTGGGCGACGGCGGCAAAAAGTACGAATCTTCGAAGTGGTCCGAGAGTAAAGAATATACTCCGCAACCCGAAGAAGAGGAGGAGAGTTTGTCTTATGTATACGTAGACGTAGACGGTATATCCGG
The DNA here is from genome assembly GCA_003538975.1 of Clostridiales bacterium. Taxonomy (GTDB): domain Bacteria; phylum Bacillota; class Clostridia; order Christensenellales; family Borkfalkiaceae; genus UBA11475. Next base: position 52,480 of record DPQQ01000014.1, read on the forward strand.
ATGGATGGTAACAGGTATCGGCACGGTTACTTCGGACGAAGTAGTTATTCCTCCGTACCGTTCGGGTGAGCCTGTTATTGCTATATCTGCGGCTTTTGGCGGCACAAAAATAAAAAAAGTTATTTTGCCTGATACTATAATTCAGATAAGGAAGCATGCTTTTATCAATTGTCGCTCGCTCGAAGACATAAATTTAGCCGATTGTACGCGCTTGAACGAAATACAAAAACAAGCTTTTTATAATTGCAACGCCTTAAAAACGGTAGAGCTGCCGGATTCTATTACGGCTGTCGGCGAGTCAAGTAATAATGTATTTTCGGATTGCGATAATCTCGAATCCGTTAAGCTGCCGGGTAAATTGACGGCTTTTTCGGGCGGATGGTTCGGAAGAACCCCGAAACTCAAATCTTTGACTTTGCCTGATACCTTGACCGTTTTGGGCGACAACGCCCTTGCCGGTACGTCTGTCGAGACTATAAAAATACCCGAAAGCGTAACCGAAATCGGCGACTACGCCTTTTCGGGCTCTGCTATCAAGTCGTTAGAAATACCGGAAAGCGTAACCGTAATAGGCAACTACGCCTTTCAAAAAACGCCTATCGAAACCATAAAGATACCGAAAAACGTAACTAAAATAGGAGCGAGCGCATTTTATGAATCTGCGATTAAGCGGATAGAATTCGAAGAGGGCGGCAAGTTAACCGAATTAGGGGATCTGGTTTTTAGGGGCTGCAATAATTTAGAATCGTTTGTAATTCCGTCAAGCGTAACGACTTTCGGCATAAGTCCGTTTTTGGGCTGCAAAAATATTAAAAGCATAACGATTGAAAAGAACTCTGACTTAAAGCGTTTGCCGAGTCTTCCTTCCGGATCCGAAATAACGGAATTTACGATACCGAATACTATAGAAGAAATATCGAATTCCGCTTTTTCGGGCTTAGCGAAGTTAAGAAAGGTAGTCATCGAGGATAACAGCGAATTAAAGGCTCTGCCAAGTAGTTGTTTTTCAGATTGTTTGTCGCTTATTACGGTGGACTTCGGTAAAAACAGTAAAATAAAAGCCATAAAGAGCGGCGCTTTCAGAAATTGTTCGAAACTTACGGCTTTAGATATTCCGAAAAGCGTTACGCTGATAGAGAACAGCGCTTTTTATAACTGTACTTCGATAAGCTCTGTAGTAATCCCTGCGGGAGTTGTAAATATCGGGGCAAAGGCTTTTTACGGATGGACTTCGGATCAGACGATATATATAGAAGGCCGTACCGAAGCGCCGTGGAGCTGGAACGTAAATTGGTACGAGAACTCCGCCGCCACCGTCGTCTGGGGATATGAACAAAAATAAAAACCTTTATTAAAAACAAGAATAAAACTATTATTAAATAAGCAAAAAACAGCTTATATAGTATTTTGCAATCAAAAAAAGGAATGCTCGTTGCGTTCCTTTTTTGTTTTTTATAGGCTTGCCTGCTATTCGGGGCGGCTTATAAGGGTAAAATAAATTTATTTTTTTACTATAACGGCGGAAGCGTAAACGCAAACGCCTTCTTCACGGCCGACAAAGCCGAGACCTTCGAGCGTGGTGGCGCCGAGTCCGAAATTTCCGGTCGGTATTTCTAAGACGTCGCAAAGGTTTTGCTTTATTATGGGGATATAGTCTTTAAGTTTGGGCTTTTCTGCCATCACGGTAGCGGAAACGGAATGGACGGCAAAGCCGGTTTCTTCAAGCATTCCTAAAACTTGTTCAAGGAGCAGAACGCTGCTTATTCCGAGATATTTGTCGTCGCTGTCGGGGAAGTAATAGCCTATATCGCGAAGTCCCGCCGCCGATAAAAGCGCGTCCATGATCGCATGTGTGAGTACGTCTGCGTCGCTATGTCCCAAAAGTCCCTTTTCGTGGGGGATCGTAACGCCGCCCAGAACGAACTTTCTGCCCGGTACAAGTTTATGGCAGTCGAAGCCCGTTCCCGTTCGTAAATCTTTGTAATTTACGGTCGATGTTCCGTTAAGATTTATTTCGGGGAGCAGGGGAGAAGTCCGACTGACGGTTTCTTCCGCTTTTTCCGAAAGCTGCCACTTTGCTTTTATAAAATCGTCTTTTACGGTGAGTTTTACGTTGTTTTTATCGCCATTTGATATAAAAGGCTTGCCTATATATTTAAGGTATAAACCGCTTTCGTCCGAAAAAGACAAGCCGTCGGCTTTTGCAAGCGAAAACGCCTTTATTATGTCTTCTTTATAAAATCCCTGCGGGGTCTGAATTTCGTAAACGTCGTCCTTGCCGACGGTTTTTACTATGGTTTCGCCGTCTGCAACCGAAACGGTGTTTACCGATCTTACCGCCGCTATTCCGGAACGGTGAAGATAAACGCTTTCGAGACAACTTTTTATTACCTTTTCCGTGACGAAAGGTCTCGCGCCGTCGTGAATCAGAACTATATCGCCGCCGGTTGCTTTTACGCCGTTCAAGACCGATTTTCCTCGGGTGTTCCCGCCGATGACGACGGTAGCTTTTTTATTGAAAATTTTATCGAAAATTTCATAATCGCTTTCCGAAACGACGACGATAAATTCGTCTATGACGCCGGATTTGAAAAAGCGGTCAAAAGTAATTTCAGCAACGGTTTTTCCGTTGAATTTTTCTAACAATTTATTTGCCGCAAATCCGGCTCTTTCGCCTTTTCCCGCGCAGACGAGAACGAGCGAAACCCGAATTTTTTTATCGTCTGTTTTTTTACTTGCGGCTGAAAAAAATTCACTCATTTTATTCTTCCGAAATAACGGTGTAAAGGGAATCGGCTTCGTCCTTTTTAACCGTTTCTTTTAAGTTTTCGACGCGGAATTTTACGAGTCCCGTACCGAAGCGTATCTCGACTATATCGCCGACTTTAAGACGTAAGGCGGGCTTCGCGTCTCTGCCGTTTACCGAAATTCTTCCGGACTTCGCGGCTTCCTGAGCGAGAGATCTCCGCTTTAGTATTCTGCTGACTTTTAAAAATTTATCCAATCTCATTTTGTTTTTAACCTTGCCGGCTTTTCTTCGCCGCACTGCAGCCGCTTATTTTGCCGGATTTTTGCGCTACCGTTGCGGGCGTTTAATATTTTATACAACAAATCTTCTGCCGTTGTCAAATATTTTTACAAACAGTCGTCAAAACGCTTGACATATTGAAAGGTTCGTAATAAAATTGTAGAATGTATTATGATAGGTTAATATCGAATATTGCCGCTAAAATGTAATTTCAAGCAAAAAAAATTAAAATTTGTTTGCGGAATTTTTTGAGAAAAAACCTGATAATTTTTCGTTCCGGCGAAATTTATGTCCGAATTAAGTATAAACCAAAATTCGCACGATTTCAAGCCGAAACCCGCAAATCGTAAAAAAATTTTTTAAGGAGTGTTGTTTAATGACACGTAATTTAAGGGAAATTCAATGTGGAAAGATTACAAGAAAATCTTTCGGTCGCATCAAAGAAGCGATTGACATCCCGTATCTCGTAGAGATTCAGAAAGACTCTTACGATAATTTCGTAAAAGAGGGCATCAGCGAAGTATTAGAGGACTTTTCGCCGATAACCGACTATTCCGATCGATTCGAACTTTACTTTCTGGATCACGTTTTGGAATCCAAAGGTAAATATACGGAAAAAGAGTGCAGGGACAGATCCGCTACTTACGCGGTTCCTTTAAAAGTTAAAATCAGACTCGTAAACAAAGAAACCGGTCACGTAATGGACAGCGACGTATTCATGGGGGATTTCCCGCTCATGACGGACAATGGCTCGTTCATAGTAAACGGCGCGGAAAGAGTTATCGTTTCGCAGCTCGTCCGTTCTCCCGGCGTTTACAACGACGGAGAAGTGGACAAGTCGGGTAAAAAACTTTTCGGCACCACCGTTATTCCTTCGAGAGGCGCATGGCTCGAATTCGAACAGGATTCCGCGGGCGTATTATGGGTACACGTAGACAGAACCCGTAAGCTCACGGCGACCGTTCTTTTAAGAGCGCTCGGTTACGGCAGCAACGACGCGCTTACCACGCTCTTCGCGAACGATCCCATGATTGCGGCAACCATCGAAAAGGATACCGCGAAATCCGAAAGAGACGGTCTTATCGAACTTTACAAGCGTCTCCGTCCGGGCGACATCGCGACCGAAGACTCCGTCAGAATACATTTAAGAAATTTATTCTTCGATCCCAAGCGTTACGACCTTGCGAGAGTAGGCAGATATAAATTCAATAAAAAGCTTAAAATGGCAGTCCGCGCGGCAGGTCTTACCGCTTACGAACCCATCGTCGACAAAAACGGCGAAATCATCGTAAACGCAAACGAAGTCATCACGAAAGAGCAGGCTTCGGCTATTCAGAACGCCGGCATTAACGAAATTCTCGTTTCGGTAGACGGTAAGCCGCACAAGGTCATCGCAAACCACGTTGCGGACTTCGAGGCTCTTACCGGTATCAATCCGAGAAAGTTCGGACTTCTCGATACCGTATATTATCCCATATTCGAATTCGGTAAAGAACTTTACGAAGAAGGCAAGACGACTTCTACCGAAGAACTTGCCGAAAAGTATAAAAAGGAAATCAACGAACGTTTCTATCTTTTCGAAAAGTTCGACATTCCCGAAGGCGAAGAAAAGCCCGAAGACAAAAAGACCGCGGCTAAAAATCTCGATATCAGAATCAAGTTCATCGACGCGTGCAAAGTGTTCTTCGGCATAGTAGAATCCAAAAAAGAATTCGAAAACGACGCGGAACTCCGTAAAATAATCCGTCCTCTTACCGATAAGCTCAATCAGAAGCATATCACGGTCGAAGATATCGTAGCGTCGGTTTCGGTTAACCTCGATCTTAATTACGGAATCGGCGGGGTAGATAACATCGACCATCTTGCCAACCGTAGAGTCAAATCCGTCGGCGAACTTTTACAGAACCAGTTCCGTATCGGCGTAACCAGACTCGAAAAGGTTATAAAGGAACGTATGAACTCCCAGAACGCGGCGGAGATTACGCCGTCGAGCCTTATCAACGTACGTCCCGTTTCCGCGGCGATAAAAGAATTCTTCGGATCCTCGCAGCTCTCGCAGTTCATGGATCAGACGAACCCCATCGCCGAACTTACTCATAAGAGAAAGTTGTCCGCGTTAGGTCCCGGCGGTCTTTCGAGAGACAGAGCAACCAACGAAGTCAGAGACATCAACCATACTCACTACGGACGTATCTGTCCGATCGAAACTCCCGAAGGACAGAACATCGGTCTTATCAACTCGCTTACCGCTTACGCTAAAGTAAACGAATTCGGATTTATCGAAGCTCCTTACAGAAAGGTAGATAAATCCGGTCCCGTTCCCGTAGTAACCAACGAAGTCGAATATCTCGCCGCGGACGTCGAAGACGGATACACCGTCGCTCAGGCTAACGAACCGCTCGACGAAGAAGGACATTTCGTAAACGAACGTATCATGTGCAGAAGGATAGAGGAATTCCTCGAAGTTCTTCCGTCCGAAGTAGACTACATGGACGTATCGCCCAAACAGGTTTTGTCCGTCGCTACCGAACTTATTCCGTTCCTTGAAAACGACGATACCAACCGAGCTTTGATGGGATCGAACATGCAACGTCAGGCGGTACCCCTTCTTAATCCGGACAACGCTATAGTCGCTACCGGCATCGAAGGCAAAATCGCGTATGACTCCGGCGTTATGATTACAGCTAAAGAAGACGGCACCGTAAAGAGCGTCGCTTCCGACAGAATAGTCGTAACAAACGAAGACGGCGTAGATAAAGAATACTCGCTTAAAAAATTCGAACGCAGCAACAACGGCACCTGTATTAACCAGAAGCCTTTGGTAGACGTAGGCGAAAAGGTTAAAAAAGGCGACATTATAGCCGACGGTCCCGCCACGAAGAACGGCGAACTCGCGCTCGGCAAAAACATTCTCATCGGCTTCCAGTCGTGGGAAGGTTACAACTACGAAGACGCGATTTTACTTTCCGAAAAGCTTGTAAGAGAAGACGCTTTCACTTCCATACATATAGAAGAAAAGAAAGTTTCCGCAAGAGACACCAAGCTCGGAGAAGAAGAAATCACGAGAGAAATACCCAACCTTTCGGAAGAAGCGCTTAAAAACCTCGACGAAAGGGGTATCGTTAAAATCGGTACCGAAGTTAAAGCCAACGATATTCTCGTAGGCAAAGTTACTCCCAAGGGCGAACAGGAAGCCACTCCCGAAGTCAGACTTTTAAGAGCTATTTTAGGCAATAACGAAAGAGACGTAAAGGATACTTCCGAAAAGGTTAAAAACGGCGAAGGCGGTATCGTCGTAGACGTAAAGGTCTTCGACAGAGCCGACAAGAGCGAAAAGAACGAACTCCCGCCCGGAGTAAATAAAGAAGTAAGAGTATACATCGCCCAGAAGCGTAAGATTTCTATCGGCGATAAGATGGCGGGACGTCACGGTAACAAAGGTATCGTTTCGAGAATCCTTCCCGAAGCGGATATGCCTTTCATGGCGGACGGCACGCCCCTTCAGATAGTTCTCAACCCGTTGGGCGTTCCCTCGCGTATGAACATCGGTCAGGTACTCGAAGTGCATCTGGGACTTGCGTGTAAGCAGCTCGGATGGAAGATCGCTACCCCCGTATTCGACGGCGCGAAGGAAGAAGAAATAAAAGAACTTCTCGCAAATAACTGCATACTTAACCCGGACGGCGAAGTAGACGGCAAGATTCAGCTTTACGACGGAAGAACCGGCGAACCGTTCGAGAACAGAGCTACCGTAGGTCAGATGTACATGATCAAGCTCCATCACCTCGTAGACGATAAGATGCACGCGAGATCGACAGGTCCTTACAGTATGGTTACGCAGCAGCCTCTGGGCGGCAAAGCGCAGAAGGGCGGTCAGCGTTTCGGCGAAATGGAAGTATGGGCGCTCGAAGCTTACGGCGCGGCGCACGTTCTTCAGGAAATTTTAACGGTCAAGTCCGACGATATTTACGGCAGAGACAAGACCTATCAGTCGATCGTATGCGGCAAGAACATCGGCGAACCGGGCATACCCGAATCGTTCAAGGTTCTTATCAAAGAATTGCAGAGTTTGGCTCTCGATATGAAGGTGCTTACTTCCGATAAGGAAGAACTCACGCTCAAGTATCTCGAAGAAGACAACGAAGCGGAAGCTCCCAAGTTCAAGGGCGAAGTCGGCGAAATCGAAGTTCCGACCGACGCCGAAATGGAAAGCTACGACGTACCCGATATGGGCGAAGGCGATCTCGACTTCATGTCCAAAGATTTGTTCGACGAAGAAAACGACGATATAGATACGACCGTTCCCGACGGAAACGACGATTTCGGTCTCGACGATCTCTTCGACGACGACAACGACGAAAAGGAAGACAATTAAGGGAGGTAAAGAGTAATGTTTGAACTTAACAATTTCGATTCGATACAGATAGGCATAGCTTCTCCCGAAAGAATAAGAGAGTGGTCGTACGGCGAAGTAACCAAGTCCGAAACCATCAACTACAGAACGCAGAAACCCGAAATGGGCGGCTTGTTTTGCGAAAGGATTTTCGGACCGGTAAACGACTATCAGTGCCATTGCGGTAAATACAGAGGCCCGAGATATAAGGGCATCGTATGCGATAAGTGCGGGGTTGAAATAACCAAAAAGACCGTCCGCAGAGAGAGAATGGGACATATCGAACTCGCTGCTCCCGTCGCTCACATATGGTACAGAAGCTCCAAAATAAACTTAATGCTCGACATGAGCCCCAAAGACGTGGAAGCGATTCTCGCTTTCTCGTCGCACGTCGTACTCGATCCCGGTAAGACTCAGCTTCAGTATAAGCAGGTTCTGACCGACGCGGAAAAGTCCGAAGCGGAAGAAAAGTACGGAGCGGGCTCCTTCAAAACCGGCATCGGCGCCGAAGCCATCAAAGAATTGCTGATGGCTATCGACCTTGAAAAAGAATCCGAAGAACTTCATAAAATCATCAACGAAAAGAACTCGGCGCAGAAGAGACAGAGAGCGGTTAAACGTCTCGAAGTCGTAGAAGCTTTCAGAAGAAGCAAACAGCGTCCCGAATGGATGATACTTGACGTTCTCCCGGTACTTCCCCCGAACTTAAGACCTATGGTCGCGCTCGACGGCGGAAGATTCGCGGCGTCCGACCTTAACGAACTCTACAGAAGAGTAATCAACAGAAACAACAGATTAAAGAAATATATCGAATACGGCGCTCCCGACATAATGATCCGTAACGAAAAACGTATGCTTCAGGAAGCCGTAGACGCTCTTATCGAAAACGATAAGAAATCGAATCCCGTAAAAGGCGCTTCGAACAGAGCGCTCAAGTCGCTTTCGCAGATGCTCAAGGGTAAACAGGGAAGATTCAGACAGAACCTTCTCGGCAAGCGTGTAGACTTCTCCGGACGTTCGGTTATCGTCGTAGGACCGGAACTTAAACTTTATCAGTGCGGTCTTCCGAAAGAAATGGCTATCGAACTTTTCAAACCGTTCGTTATGGCTAAACTTCTCGAAAAGCACATTTCCGAAAACCACAGAGCGGCTAAAAACGACGTAGACAGAAAGCGTCCCGAAGTATGGGATATTCTCGAAGAAGTAATAAAAGAACATCCCGTTCTCTTAAACCGCGCTCCCACGCTTCACAGACTTTCTATTCAGGCTTTCGAACCCGTTCTTATCGAAGGCAGAGCAATCAAGCTCCACCCGCTCGTATGCGGCGCGTTCAACGCGGACTTCGACGGCGACCAGATGGCTATTCACGTTCCGCTTTCGATCGAAGCTCAGGCAGAAGCAAGATTCCTTATGCTCGCTTCGAATAACATTTTGAAGCTTGCCGACGGCAAACCGGTTATGAACCCCTCTCAGGATATGGTTATGGGTTCGTACTATCTTAACCTTGTAAGACGTCGTATCGGCAAAAAATACAACGCAAATCTCCGCGAAGACGAAAACGGCGAACTTTACGAAGGACATTGGTACATTTCCGAAGACGAAGCGATGATGGCTCATCAGCTTAAAATCATCGGACTTCAGGACGAAATAGTAGTCCGTCGTACCGTGAAGACTCCTTCCGGAAAAGAAATCACCGGTCTTGTGCACACTACCGCCGGTAAGATTATCTTCAACCAGAATATTCCTCAGGATCTCGGCTTTGTAAAGAGAGAAACGGACGAAGATTATTTAAGATACGAAATCGAACTCGACAAGTCCGTCAAGAAGAAAGATCTTTCAAAGATAGTAGACTACTCTTTCAAAGTACACGGCGCGAAGACCACCGGCGAAGTTCTCGACAGAATCAAAGCTTTGGGTTACAAATACTCGACGCTCGCTTCCATAACGACTTCGGTATTCGACATGCACGTACCCGAAACGAAGCAGGCTATAATCAAGGCTGCCGACGAAGAAGTTCTTAAAATCAACAAATTCTATAAGCGCGGATACATAACCGACGCCGAAAGATATAAAAAGGTTATCGAAATCTGGGGTAAAGCAACTCAGGACGTTACCGACGAACTTAAAAAGACGCTCGACGATTACAACCCCATCTGGATGATGGCGGACTCCGGCGCCCGTGGTTCTATCGACCAGATAAAACAGCTCGCGGCAATGCGTGGTAACATGGCGGACCCGAACGGTCGTACCATCGAAATCCCCGTTAAATCGAACTTCCGTGAAGGTCTTTCGATATTGGAATACTTCATTTCGTCTCACGGCGGACGTAAAGGTATGGCGGATACCGCTCTTAAAACGGCTAACTCCGGTTACCTTACCAGACGTCTCGTAGACGTTTCGCACGAAGTCGTAGTCACCGAAGAAGACTGTTTCGCTTCGAGCGGAGAAAAGCCCAAGGGAATGGTCGTCTCGGCAATAAGAGATATCAACGGCAAGATAGTAGAAAGCCTTGCAGACAGAATCAAGGGCAGATACACCGTAGACGATGTGATTAATCCCGCTACCGGCGAAGTAATAGTTCCCGCCGACAGTATGATAACCGACGATCAGGCGGATGCCATCGACAAGGCGGGTATCGAATCCGTCGAAATCAGAAGCATCTTTACCTGTAAGTGCAAGAACGGTATCTGTGCGAAGTGCTACGGCAAAGACATGTCCAACGGTCAGCCCGTAAGACTCGGCGAAGCGGTAGGCGTTATCGCGGCGCAGTCCATCGGCGAACCCGGTACTCAGCTTACCATGCGTACCTTCCACACCGGCGGTATCGCATCCACCGGAGACATCACTCAAGGTCTTCCGAGAGTCGAAGAACTTTTCGAAGCGAGAAAGCCAAAGCATACCGCTATCGTATGCGAAAGCGCGGGTATCGCTCATATCGTAACCAAGGACAAACTCGTTCACGTTCAGATCGAAAAGGCTAATAAAGAAATCGACGATATAACCATTCCGTTCGGAACCAGCGTCATCGTAAAAGAAGGCGAAACGGTAGAACCCGGTACTATTCTTACCAGCGGTTCCGCATATCCGCAGGATATTTTAAGAACGCAGGGTATCAAGGGCGTTCAGGACTACATTCTTAAAGAAGTTCAGATGGTTTACCGCAGCCAGTCGGTTGAAATAAACGACAAGCACGTCGAAGTAATCATCAGACAGATGCTTAAAAAAGTCCAGATCGAAAACCCCGGCGACACCGATATTCTTCCCGGCGAAAAGGTCGATCTCTTCAAGTTCGAAGAAAAGAACATCGAAGCTTTGGAACAGGGTAAACGTCCCGCAATCGGTAAGAGAGCGTTGCTCGGTATAACCGACACTGCGCTTGCGACCGAAAGCTTCTTGTCGGCGGCTTCCTTCCAGGAAACGACGAGCGTTCTTACAGACGCGGCAATCAAGAACAAGATCGATCCGCTCGTAGGCCTTAAAGAAAACGTTATCATCGGTAAGCTTATCCCGGCGGGTACCGGCGTAGAAGCGTACAGACGTCTTTCGCCGCAGGTAATCGCTTCGGCTAAGGACGAAGACGACGACAACGACGGACTTTTCGACGAATAATAAGATAAAAACAAATCAAAAAACGCTTTATTCCGTTCCGCGGCGAACGCGGGACGGATAAATTGCGTAAAAGTAATAAAACAGGCGGTTTTAAGCTCTTTTAAAGGGGTAAAACGCCGATTACTGCATAAAATTGTTTGACTTTATAAGATATAAAGTGCTAAAATAATTAAGTTGCGAAAAGAATAAAAAGTTTCACAAAAAAGACTTCTTTAAACGGGAAACCGTTTTGGAATATCCGAAAAATTCAAGGAGGTAAAAAAATGCCCACAATCAACCAGTTAATCAGACAGGGTAGAAAGAAGATAACTTATAAGTCTAAGTCCCCGATTCTCGACGAATGTCCTCAGAAGCGCGGCGTATGCCTTACCGTTACCACTACTACTCCCAAAAAACCTAACTCGGCTCTTCGTAAGATCGCCAGAGTTCGTCTGACAAACAAGGGTGAAGGTATCGTTTACATTCCCGGCGAAGGTCACAACCTTCAGGAACACAGCTCTGTTCTTATCCGTGGCGGAAGAGTCAAGGATTTACCCGGTGTAAGATATCACATCATCCGTGGCGCATTGGATACCGCCGGCGTTGCAAAACGCGGTCAGGCGAGATCTAAATACGGCGCTAAAAAGTCTAAATAATAGATATATTGTTTAAAGTAATTTAAATCATTATAATATTATTCAGAACAGGTTTACCTACTGTTTCGGATTTTTCAGAACGATAAGACCGATAAGTAGGCAGTATTCCGCAAGGAAGAAGGTTCGCTTGCCGCAAGGTTTAAGCGATAGCTGTACTTTGGGGTTTACCCAAAACAACGCGAAAAGCGTTTCAAAAATTTAAAGGAGGATATAAACATGCCCAGAAGAGGTAATGTACCGAAAAGAGACGTATTACCCGATCCTATGTACAACAGCACCGTTGTTGCGAAGGTTGTTAATCAGGTAATGCTTGACGGAAAGAAAGGCATAGCGCAGAACATCGTTTACGACGCATTCAAGACTATGTCCGAAAAATTAGGACAGGAACCGATGGACATTTTCAATCAGGCGATTGAAAACATCAAGCCCATGGTCGAAGTCAAGGCTAAACGTATAGGCGGCGCAAACTATCAGGTTCCGCTTGAAATCAGAGAAGAAAGAAGACAGACTCTTGCTATCCGTTGGCTCGTCATCGCGGCGAGAAAGAGAAGCGAAAGAGACATGTCGGCTAAACTTGCCGGCGAACTCATGGACGCTTACAACAATACAGGCGCTGCCGTCAAGAAGAAAGAAGACACCCACAGAATGGCTGAAGCTAACAGAGCTTTCGCGCATTATAAATTTTAATTACGGAGTAAAAAATAATGCCCAGACAATATAGCTTACAAGTTACCAGAAACATCGGTATTATGGCGCACATCGACGCAGGTAAAACCACCACGACCGAAAGAATTTTGTTCTACACGGGCAAAACTCATAAAATCGGCGAAGTTCACGACGGTGCGGCGACCATGGACTGGATGGTTCAGGAACAGGAAAGAGGTATTACCATTACTTCCGCCGCTACCACCTGCCAGTGGAAATACGACAACGTAATCCACAACATCAACATTATCGATACCCCGGGACACGTTGACTTCACCGTAGAAGTCGAACGTTCTCTCCGTGTACTCGACGGCGCGGTAGCGACATTCACCGCTAAAGAAGGCGTTCAGCCGCAGTCCGAAACCGTATGGAGACAGGCTGACAAGTACCACGTTCCGAGAATCGCTTACATCAACAAGATGGACGTTAACGGCGCGGATTTCCAGAACTCGGTTCACATGCTTAAAGAACGTCTTAAAGCGCCCGCATTTCCCGTAACCATTCCTATCGGCAAAGAAGATTCTTTCGTAGGCGTTATCGACGTTATCACGAGAAAGGCGGACATTTATAAAGACGACAAGGGACTTCAGATCGAAGTTACCGAAGTTCCCGACGAATATAAGGACGAAGTCGAAGAAGCGAGAGCCGCTCTTGTAGAAGCAGCAGCCGAAGCCGACGACGAACTTATGGAAAAATACTTTGAAAACGGAGACCTTTCGGTCGAAGACATCAAAAAAGGTTTGAGAAAGGCTACCATCGCAATGAAGGCTGTTCCCGTATTCTGCGGATCTTCGCACAAGAATAAGGGCGTTCAGAACCTCCTCGACGGTATCTGCGCTTATCTTCCCAGCCCGCTCGACGTAGACCATGTCAAAGGCACCAACCTTAAAGGCGAAGAAGAAATCAGAAAGACCTCGGACGAAGAACCCTTTGCCGGACTCGCGTTCAAGATCGCAGCCGATCCGTTCGTAGGAAAGCTCGCTTTCTTCAGATGCTACTCCGGTAAGCTTACCACCGGTTCTTACGTTTACAACTCCACGAAGGGCAAACGCGAAAGAATCGCTCGTATTCTTAAGATGCACGCTAACCACAGAGAAGAAGTCGAAGAAATATATTCCGGCGACATCTGCGCTATCGTAGGTCTTAAAGAAACTACCACCGGTGACACGCTCTGCGACGAAACGCATCCCATCGTACTCGAAAAGATGGAATTCCCCGAACCCGTTATCGAAGTCGCTATCGAACCCAAAACCAAAGCCGGACAGGAAAAGATGGGCTTTGCTCTCGCAAAACTTGCGGAAGAAGATCCCACCTTCAAAACCTACACCAACAGCGAAACCGGTCAGACGATTATCGCAGGTATGGGCGAACTTCACCTTGAAATCATCGTAGACAGACTTCTGAGAGAATTCAGAGTAGAAGCTAACGTAGGCAGACCGCAGGTTTCGTATAAAGAAACTATCCGTCAGGCAGTCGACGCGGAAGGTATGTTCAAGCGTCAGTCCGGCGGTCACGGTCAGTACGGTCATTGTAAAATTCACCTTATTCCGCAGGAACCGGGCAAAGGTTACGAATTCGTTGACGAAACCGTCGGCGGATCCATTCCCAAGGAATTCATTCAGCCTATCAACAAAGGTATTCAGGAAGCGGCTAAAACCGGTATTCTTGCCGGATACGAAGTCGTTGACTTCAAAGTCGTCGTTTACGACGGATCTTTCCACGAAGTCGACTCTTCCGAAATGGCATTCAAGATCGCAGGCTCCATGGCTCTTAAAGACGGTCTTGCAAAGGCTAAACCCGTCCTTCTCGAACCCATCATGAAGGTTGAAGTTCTCGTTCCCGATCAGTATTTCGGCGACATCATGGGACAGGTTACTTCGAAGAGAGGTATCATCAACACGACCGACGACAGAATGGGCGTTAAGGTAATCGACGCGTTCGTTCCGCTTTCCGAAATGTTCGGATACGCTACCGACCTTCGTTCGAGAACGCAGGGCAGAGGCAACTACACAATGCAGTTCGACCACTATGCCGAAGTTCCGAAGTCCGTTGCCGAAAAGATTATCGCAGGCAAAAAGGCTTAATTCATAAAAGTTTAAAAAAGTATTGACAATTGCGATTTTGTTTTGTACAATACTATTATAAATACGGTATAAAAGCCGTAAAAACGGGGCAAAACCCATAAATAAAAAATAAAATTAAAAATAAAATTCAGAAAATCTGGAGGAAACTAAAATGGCAAAAGCTAAATTTGACAGAACCAAACCACATTGT
>DPQQ01000014.1:67277-70906 GCA_003538975.1 Clostridiales bacterium
CATTGTAACATTGGTACCATCGGACACGTTGACCATGGTAAGACCACTTTAACTGCTGCTATCACCATGACGCTTGCTGCTCTCGGCGACGCTCAGAAAATGAGATACGATGAAATCGATAAAGCTCCCGAAGAAAAGGCAAGAGGTATAACAATTAACACCGCTCACGTAGAATATCAGACCGAAAAGCGTCACTATGCTCACGTTGACTGCCCGGGCCACGCCGACTATGTTAAAAACATGATCACCGGCGCTGCTCAGATGGACGGCGCGATCCTCGTAGTTGCTGCTACCGACGGCCCGATGCCCCAGACCAGAGAACACATCCTTCTTGCTCGTCAGGTAGGCGTTCCCTATATCGTAGTATTCCTTAACAAGTGCGACCAGCTCGACGATCCCGAACTTCTTGAACTCGTTGAAATGGAAGTAAGAGAACTTTTAAGCTCCTATGATTTCCCGGGCGACGAAATCCCGATCATCAAAGGTTCCGCTCTTAAAGCTCTTGAATATGCTCAGGGCGACCACACTGCAGAAGAAATCAAGAACGCTCCCGAATGCAAATGCATTTTCGAACTTATGGACGCTGTTGACAGCTACATTCCGACTCCCGCAAGAGAATCCGACAAACCCTTCCTTCTTCCCGTTGAAGACGTATTCACGATCTCCGGACGTGGTACCGTTGCTACCGGCCGTGTAGAAAGAGGCGTTGCTAAAGTAGGCGATCCTTGCGAAATCGTTGGTCTTGAAGAAAAGGCTAAGACTTCGGTTATCACCGGTCTTGAAATGTTCAGAAAGACTCTTGACGAAGCTCAGGCAGGCGACAACGTCGGCGCTCTTTTAAGAGGTATCGACCGTAAAGACATCGAAAGAGGTCAGGTTATCGCTAAACCGGGTTCCGTTCATCCCCACACCGAATTCGAAGGACAGGTTTACGTTTTGAAGCAGGAAGAAGGCGGACGTCATACTCCTTTCTTCAACAACTACAGACCGCAGTTCTATTTCAGAACCACCGACGTTACCGGAACGATTGAACTTCCCGAAGGCGTTGAAATGGTTATGCCCGGCGACAACGTTAAGATCGACGTTAAATTGATCACTCCCGTCGCTATGGAAGAAGGTCTCAGATTCGCTATCCGTGAAGGCGGCAGAACCGTCGGATCGGGCGTTGTTTCCAAGATCAAGAAATAAGCTTCGACTTAAATCAAAATCAAAAGACTATCCGCAAGGGTAGTCTTTTTTTATACTTTTTGGCGGTTTCGACATAAATCCGCTTAACAAGTAAATATTAAGAAACAGGCACTCGCGGTATAATTCTCGGGTGCCTGTTTTTATGCGGATTATTATCAGTTTATTTATTCCTGCGGTTTTCAACGACGAGCAACTTGCCGTAAGGCGGGAGCGTAACGGATTCGCCCGCGGCATAAGCCTTGCCGTCGAACGCATTCACACCGCCGAACGGCACGGTGACGGAGCCGCACTCGTGCGAGGTTTCGATAGCGGCGAACGCGCGCATACCCTTGCCCTCGCGAATAACGGTTACGATATTTTTATCCGCGACAGCAACGGGCCTCACGCCCTTTTCCGTGGCAAGGAACTTCGTAAACTCGCCCAAAGTTTCTGCGTCCGGCACAAATCCCAGAATAACTATTTTGCCTTTGCCGCAGGGCGTGGAAGTAATCGCCGAGTAGCCTTTTATATACTCGCCGTCGGAAAACAACGCGAGCGTTTCGGCTTTATCCGTCACGGTGTAAGCCTCGTAAAACACGGACAGCGAATTGCCGACTGCGCCGCAACTGAACCTTATCGGATAAGTTTCGCCTCTCGGCAGATAAAATTCTTGTCTTACGCCCGCAATTTCTTCAAGCGAGCCGAGAGCGCGATCGGTAAACTTCGCGCCGGAGCGGTTGCGGTTGTCGGACATGGGACCGACAACCCAGGTGCCACCATTTTTCGTCCAGTCGAGCATACGGTTGATAAGGTCGGCTTCGCTAAGATCGGGCATAAACGGCGTAAAAACGACTTTGTATTCGTCCACGGGGTGCGACGGCGTAATGACGTCAGGGCGAAGTTGAATATCCGCCAGTGGATCGTAAAAGTATTTTTCGAGATCGCGGCAGTAGTCGAAACCCTGCGCCATGCGCTGGAAGCGGAACGTTTCGAACGCGGAGTTCGAACAATGTAGCGCAATGCCGCTCGTCACGGGCTTGGTTCGGGTGATAATATCGGAAGTCGCGGCAAGTTCGTCCGAAAGTTCCTTGATTTCCGCGCCTACGTGGAAAGGTCTGCCGCAGGACGCGACGCATGCGCCGTGCATGAGTTCGTGTCCGCCGTAGTGCGAACGCCACAGCCAATAATTGACGAGTTCCGCACCGAGTAACACCGACAACCACACGTTGGCGTTGTTAAAGCCTTTCGGGCGCATGCCGTTGGCTTCGGTAGAGCCGTTCCAGCAGCACGAGGTTTCGGTAACCCAGAACGGACGGTTTTTCGCCGGGCGCATAATGTCGTACCAGAAAGTCGCGTCGCGGAAATTGCTTACGTCGTTGTAGTGATTGAACTGCATTATATCCATGTCGCGGGAAAGCCGGTCGTAGTCGAGGCTGAATATAGGCATACTGTCATGCCCGATCGGCGCGTCCGAATATTTCGCAATTATGTCGCGCTGACGCTTTATAAAATCGAGTTGCGTGTCGTTCTGAAACTTTATCCACCACTTGTTGTACGACGGGTGAGCCCATACGTGCGGCGCAGGTTTCGAGAGATCGTCGAACGAGCCGTACTTTATAGAAAAAATGTTCGTGCCCCACTCGCGATTGAGTGCGTCTATATCGCCGTCATACCGATTTTTCATGTATTCGCGAAACTTTTTCTCGCAGTCGTCGCAAACGCAACCCATCGCGCCGAGATTTTCGCGCTCCGGCTCTATCTCGTTGTCGATCTGCCAGCCGATAACGTTTTCTTTCCGCCCGAACTCTTTCGCCATAGCCTCGACCATACGGTCGCAGTACTGAAGATAAACTTCGCTGTTCTGACAAATATCGCGTCTGCATCCTATCGTCTGCCGCACTCCGTCCGTGCCCACAGCAAAGATTTCGGGGTGTTTGTTCGCCAGCCAGCGCGGCGGGCAAGCCGTGGGCGTACCCATAATCACGGAAATTCCGCGGTCGCGGCACTTATCCACCACTTCGCGGAACAGCGAAAAATCAAACTCGCCGTCCGCAGGCTCCATCGTCGACCAGGCGAACTCCGCGATACGCACGCAGTTAAGTCCGAGTTTAACCATAAGATCGAGATCTTTGTCCACTTCCGAGCGATCCCATGCCTCGGGATAGTAGTTAGAACCGAATATCGGCTTTTTAACCTTAAACATATTTTCTCCTTTTTTAGCCATGCGATTTGAAACAAGCCCGAATGTTTGGGCGGATATTCCGGTTACATCGCGATTTTTAATCTTTATACCCGAATTATACCTCGAAAAAAACAAAATGTCAACGTCGGCGCTCTTTTAAGAGGTATCGACCGTACGTTACCGGAACGATTGAACTTCCCGAAGGCGTTGAAATGGTTATGACCGGCGACAACGTTAAGATCGATGTTAAATTGATCTATGGAAGAAGGTCTCAGATTCG
>DPQQ01000014.1:71089-158217 GCA_003538975.1 Clostridiales bacterium
CCGTGAAGGCGGCAGAACCGTCGGATCGGGCGTTGTTTCCAAGATCAAGAAATAAGCTTCGACTTAAATCAAAATCAAAAGACTATCCGCAAGGATAGTCTTTTTTTGCGTGAAAAATCGTGAATATAACGGAAATCGATATTTATCGAATCACAATATAAATAAAAATTATAGGTTCGTACGCGTTTTATGGCTGTAAAGGTCTTACAAGCATAACGATTCCTGAATCAGTTATTTATATAAATTATGCGGCTTTTCAATATTGCTCGGATTTATCGGTAATCAAGTTTGATATAACGGTAGTCGAACTGAAAGAATTATCGTTGTCTTCGGCAGTTTTTAATTACTCTAAAGTTACCGAAATCGTTTGTACTGACGGAAACGTGCTTTTGTCGGAGTTATAAAGAGACGGGATATTTTATAAGCTGTTCCGTTCTAAATATTGTTACACGTTTATCGCAAAACCATAAAACCCAGCGGATTTAAATAGATAAAAATATTATCCGTTTTATTTAAAAAAGCTGTGAAAAAACGGCGGAAGAATTTTACCTTATTTTCTTCAAAAATCTTATAAAAAATTTATTCAAAAATCGCAAGGATTTACCTTGCGATTTTTTACTCTCTCAAAACGAGAGAAAAAAATTTGAAAAATCATATAAAAAATAATTGACATAGGGGGCGGCGATATATATAATAATACGCGTGAGTTTAGTTTTATTAAACTTTAAGTCAGTTTTCTCTAAACCGCAAAAAACGACAAATCGGACGAATAAAATTTAAAGGTGTAATATGGTTCTCGGTGAAAAGATAAGGGATTTAAGACTGTCGTGCGACCTTACGCAGGAAGAGCTTGCGGACAGGTGCGAGCTTACGAAGGGTTACATTTCGCAGCTCGAAAACGATCTTACTTCGCCGTCGATAGCTACTTTGATAGACATACTTTCGGCGCTCGGAACCAATCTTAAGGAGTTCTTCAGCGAAGAGAGCGACGAACAGGTTGTTTTCACCAAAAGCGACTTTATCGAAAAGGAAGAAGAAAATTACACTCTGAACTGGCTCGTTCCGAACGCGCAGAAGAACATGATGGAGCCGATAACGGTCGAAGTGAACCCCGGTTCCGCCACGGAAGAAGACAACCCGCACGAAGGCGAAGAGTTCGGCTACGTGCTTGAAGGCGAAATATTTTTAGTGATAGGGAAGAAGCGTTACAAAGTTAAAAAGGGCGAAAGTTTTTACTTTTCCGCCAATAAAACGCATTATATCTTGAATAAAAACGACAAAAAAGCCGTTTTGATATGGGTTTCGTGCCCGCCGAATTTTTAAGGAGAACCTAAGATGACAAGTAATGAACGCATTATTGAACTGAAAAACATTACGAGAACTTTCGAAGACGGCGTAGTCGCCGTGGACGATCTCAGCCTTTACGTAAGACGCGGCGAATTCATAACCTTTTTAGGCCCGTCCGGTTGCGGAAAAACCACCACGCTCAGAATGATTTCGGGCTTCGACATGCCGTCGAAAGGGCAGATTCTTCTGAACGGTCAGGATATAACCAACCTCCCGCCGAACAAAAGACCTATAAACACGGTTTTCCAGAAGTACGCGCTTTTCCCGCACCTTAATATCTTCGACAATATCGCTTACGGTCTGAAGCTTAAAAGAATAAAGGTCACTTACGAAGACAATGACGGCAAAAGATTCACGAGAGTAGAAAAACTTTCGAAAAAGGAAATCGCCGCCAAGGTTCAGAAGGCTCTTAAAATAGTCGATCTCGAAGGGTTCGAAAAGAGAAGCGTTTCCACCCTTTCCGGCGGACAGCAGCAGAGAGTCGCCATAGCGAGAGCTATCGTCAACGAACCGCAGATTCTTCTTTTAGACGAACCTTTGGGCGCGCTCGACCTTAAAATGCGTAAGGAAATGCAGATCGAACTTAAAGATATGCATAAAAAACTCGGCATAACCTTTATTTACGTTACGCACGATCAGGAAGAAGCCCTTACCATGAGCGACACCATAGTCGTTATGAACGACGGCGTTATTCAGCAGATAGGCACTCCCGAACAGGTTTACAACGAACCCAAAAACGCGTTCGTCGCGAACTTCATCGGTGAAAGCAACATCTTTTCCGGCACGTATCTCGGCAACCGTAAGGTTAAGTTCTTAGGAAAAGCTTTCGATTGCGTAGACGACTTTGAAAAGAACGAACTCGTCGACGTCGTCGTAAGACCTGAAGACGTTAAAATAGTTCCCGCGGAGCAGGGTACGGTAAAAGGCAAGGTTACCTATACCGTATTCAAGGGTACCCATTACGACGTCGTATGCGAAATCGGCAAGTCCGAAATTACGACTCAGACCTTAAAAGAAGTAAAAGTCGGCGACGTAATCGGTATGACCGTCGATCCCGACGAAATCCATATAATGCGTAAGGAAGTTCAGACCAACCGTTACGACGGATACATTACCAAGCACAACACGGTATGTTTCGGCGACGGAGAATTCCTTTGCGACGTAACCCAGCTCTACAAAGGCTCCGTTCTCGACGAAGAAGGCTACCTTATCACCGCAGAAGGCGAAAAGATAGACCTTACCGACGTTGACGTAAAGGTAGAAGTAGGTCTCCACGATATCGAAATCGAAGACATCAAAAAGGATTCCGACGTCAACGCAGACGAATACGGCGCTATCGGCAAGATTATTCAGATCATCGCCAAAGCCGACCACTATCAGCTCGTAGTAAGAACGGAAGAAAACGAAGAAGATTACGTTTTCGATACCGAAGATCTCTGGAACGAAGGCGATATAGTAAGAGTTAACATCAATAAAGAAAATATCGATCTTAAACTCAAACAGGAGGTTAAGAGATAATGAAGGAAGCAAAGGTTGTTTCTTCCGCTCCGGTTACTTATCAGCCGGAAAAGAAGAAGAGTTTTTTGAAGTTTTCGAGAAAGCAACTCTGTATTCCTTACGGGGTGTTTCTCGCTTGTTTTGTCATAATTCCGCTCCTGTTAATACTTTTTTACGCTTTTACCGACAAGAACGGACATATAAGCTTAGGTAATTTCGTCGCGTTTTTCACAAGCCCGACTACGCTTACCACGGTTATAATAAGCATACTTTTAGCTCTTGCGACCACTCTTATATGTCTTATACTCGCCTATCCGGTCGCGTATATACTCGCCAAAAGCAAACTGAATAAGAGCGGTACTCTTTTATTGCTGTTCATTCTTCCGATGTGGATAAACTTTGTTTTGAGAGCGATGGCGATGAAAGATCTTTTAACGCTTATAGGCGTGTTCGAACTCAACAACTACGTCAATACCGTAATAGGCATGGTTTACGATTATCTGCCGTTTATGATAATGCCGATTTATACCGTTCTTATAAAGATGGATAAAAGCCTTATCGAAGCGAGCAAAGATTTAGGAGCGAATTCATTCCATACCTTTACCGACGTAATATTCCCGTTGTCCACTCCCGGTATCGCGAGCGGAATAACGATGGTATTCATGCCGACAATGACCTGCTACGTAATATCCGATACCTTCGGCAACGGTCTTATAACAATCGTAGGCAAGCTTATAGACGAACAGTTCACGACTTTCCAGAATTGGAACATGGGTTCGGCGATAGCAATGGTATTGCTTGCGATAATGCTCGTATCCATGCTCGTAACGGGCGGATTCAAAGCGGAAGAAACAAGGGGGACTAACTTATGAAAAAATTCCTTAAAGTTTTATACATGGTCCTTATACTCTTATTCATGTACGCGCCTATTTTCACGCTCGTCGTGTACAGCTTCTTCGACGTGAACACGGTAAGTTTTCAGGATCTCCTCGTAACGCCGTTTTCTCTCGAACTTTATAAAAAGCTCTTTACCGATTCGGCTCTCATGAAGATAGTTTTCGATACGCTTTTACTCGCGCTCATCGTTGCCGTTCTTTCGGTAATTTTAGGAACTACCGGCGCAATCGGTATCTTTTACAGCAAAAAGAGAGCCGGTAAAACGTTGTCGGCGGTTTCGAGAATCCCCGTTATAAACGCCGAAATCGTCACCGCGGTTTCGATAGCTCTTCTGTTTACGGCTATATTTACCCAGAGCAGATCGTTCTTTGCGATGATAATAGGGCATATGGTGCTTACTACGCCGTTCGTGGTGCTTTCTGTTCTTCCGAAGCTTCAGCAGATGGATCCCAATATGTATGAAGCCGCTCTCGATCTCGGCGCAAGCCCGACAAGAGCTTTGTGGACGGTCGTTATACCCGAAATTTTACCGGGTATCGTTTCCGGCTTTATGCTTGCGATAACTTTGTCGCTCGACGATTATATCGTTTCGGCATACACTCAGCCTGCGGGAATAAAGACCATATCGACCTATGTTTATACCGCTATTTCCAAGTCCGGCACCAATTCGTCGCTGCCCGCGCTCCGCGCGCTTTCGGCGATAATATTCGTAGTAATAACCGCCGTCGTAATAATAAACAACGTTGTTTCGAATAAAAAGGCGAAAAAGGAGGTTAAAGCATGAAAAAGTTTTTAACCGTTCTGCTTGCGGGACTTTTAGCCGCAATGTGCGTTCCTTTTTCGGGTTGTTCGTCGTCTTCCGGAAAAACTATTCTTAAAATATGTAACTGCGAAGACTATATAGACGAAGAACTTCTGGATATGTTCGAAGAAAGATATCCCGACATCAAAGTAGAATATTCGACCTACGGCACTAACGAAAACTTGTATAACGAACTCGTTATAAATCCGAACAGCTACGATCTCGTCGTTCCTTCCGAATACATGATTCAGAAGCTTGCCACCGAAGGCAGACTCAACAAACTCGACCATGATAAGCTCTCCGGATACGAGCCGTCGCCGTATATAGAAGAAAGACTCGAAAACATCACCTTTACCGTCGAAAGCGGCGAGTATAAGGGTGAAGAAGCTAAGCTTTCGGACTTTATGGTCGGATATATGTGGGGTACGATGGGTTGGGTTATCAATCCCGGCAAGGTAAACGCAGACGACGCAAAATCGTGGGACGGAATTTTAGGCAACAAAAAGTACAACAAAAAAGTTACTCTCAAAGATTCGGTAAGAGACACCTATCTCGTTTCTCTCGCCCTTATCTATAAGAACGAACTTTTAACCGCCATAAACAACGGCAACTTCGGCGAAGTTTCGGAATGGCTCAACAAAACAGATAAAGAAACCGTTAAAAAAGTCGGCGACAAGCTTTCGTCTCTTAAAAATTCGCTTTACGGATTCGAAGTAGACAGCGGCAAAAACGACATAGTAACGGGTAAAATCGACGCATACGTAGCCTGGAGCGGAGACGCGGCTTACGCAATAGACGAAGCGGAAGAAAAGAAAGTTCATCTTGACTACGTCGTTCCCGAAGAAGGCTCCAATATCTGGTTCGACGGACTCGTAATGCCGTCCGGCAGCAAAAACTACGACGCGGTTTATAAGTTCCTGAATTTCATTTCCGAACCCGAAAACGTAGTTAAAAACATGGACTATATAGGGTATTCGTCCATAGTAGCGGCGCCGGAATCCGGTGTGATATTCGATTATATCGCAGATAACTTCGACGAGAGAGAAGACGAAGAAACGGGCGAAGTTTCCACCGAAGGTCTTATCGAAGTAGATTTAAGCTATTATTTCGGAAACGAGGACGGCGAAAACGTCGTTTACGTATCGGAAGAAAGTTACGGCAGACTTATGGCGCAGTATCCGACGCAGGACATAATAAAACGTTGCGCCGTCATGAATTACTTCGACAACGAAACTCTTACGATAATAAACGACATGTGGGCGGGGGTAAAGGGAGAGACCTTTAATACTTCGACTATAATAATGGTTCTCGTTCTTGTTCTTATTATAATAGCGGCGATAGTTTTGTACCGTTTAAGAGATAAAATCAAATGGCTTAAACTACCCGAATCGAAAAGATCCTATGCCGAAAAGCATGACCTTAAAGTCGTTTCGAGAGAAATAGTTCAGTAAAACCCGAATAAAAAAGAAGAAAAGGCAGTCCCGGTAAAACGCGGCTGCCTTTTTGTTTTATGGCTTTTTATCTTTTTAACAGAAAGACGGCAGGAGTTTATTAAGCGATATTTTGGTCTTATAAATTCCGGAAAAACAAATCCGAAAACCGGAAGAAGAAACTAATAAAGTAACCAATCAAACGGCGTAAGACAAGAAAGCAGATATATATCAGGACCAATCAAAATCTTGTCAATATTTTTAAAATACTTTTGACAAGTTATTGACAAACGTCAAAAGATGTGATATTACTATAGTAAAAAAAGCTTTTTAAGCAAAAAAACAAAAATGGAACGTTTATGAGAAAAAGATCGAGGGTACTTAATTTTGTTGCAACGGTAGTTCTTGCAATAATTATAGTCTGTTGTTTATTTTCTTTTATCGCTTGTTTTCTTCCGTTGCCTAAACGCGTGGGAACATGTTTTTTGGATCTCAAAGCGGAATGGACTTGCGATGAACTGACGATAGAAACTACGGGCGAGAGCGGACACGATTATATTGTATTCGGAAAAATCTCTTTATACGGGGAAGAAATAGAAGTAGGAGGCTTCTATTATTACGCTCAATCTTATATGATCGTATATAGCAGATCCGATATAGAAGCCGCTGGAAAAAATGAAAACGGCAAATATCGCTCTCCCGATAAATCAAAGCAGTTATTTTATTTAGGTTGCGATGAGGTAAAGTTCTGCAGATTTTCGAAGAATATAAAAGAAGTAAATCTTAAAGTAAAGACTGATAATTATTCCGAAACGGCAGGACAAGAAAGCCGCGTCGGCGAAACATGGGTTTTAACAAGAAAGGATTTATCCTGATAATAAATCTTTCCGCAAAATAAAAACTAAAAATAACCCGAAAAGGAACGTGAAAAGCGTTCCTTTTTTATATGAGTAAAAAGAATATAAAAAGGCGTTGCCGGAGCAACGCCTTTTTGAGTTTTGTGTTGAATTGTTTATAAGATTACAAACATTCGGGAGCTTTGCCCGCGCAACCCAATACGTCGATAAGTTTATGACGAACGAGTTCTTTGATGTTTGCTCTCGCCGGTTTAAGATATTCTCTCGGATCGAACTTTTCGGGATGTTCCGCAAAGAACTTTCTGATAGTGCCGGTCATCGCAAGACGAAGGTCGGAGTCGATGTTGATCTTGCAAACCGCAAGTTTAGCAGCTTCTCTAAGCTGTTCTTCGGGAACGCCTACCGCGTCGGGCATCTTTCCGCCGAATTCGTTGATCATAGCAACGTATTCCTGGGGAACGGACGAAGAACCGTGTAAAACGATGGGGAATTCGGGAAGACGTTTAGATACTTCTTCCAGAATGTCGAAACGGAGCGGAGGGGGGCAAAGGATACCCTTTTCGTTTCTGGTGCACTGTTCGGGTTTGAACTTGTAAGCGCCGTGCGAAGTGCCGATAGCGATTGCAAGGCTGTCTACGCCGGTGTTTTTAACGAAGTCTTCAACTTCTTCAGGTCTCGTGTAAGAACCTACCGCGTGGCTTACTTCGTCTTCGATACCAGCAAGGGTGCCGAGTTCGCCTTCAACGGTAACGTTGTACTTATGAGCGTATTCAACGACCTTTTTCGTAACTTCGATATTCTTTTCGTAGGGAAGAGCCGAGCCGTCGATCATAACGGAAGTGAAACCGCCGTCGATGCACGCTTTGCAGGTGTCGTAGTCGGGACCGTGATCAAGGTGAAGAACGATCGGAATATCCGGGCATTCCTTAACGGCTGCTTCGACGAGTTTTACAAGGTAGGTGTGATTAGCGTACGCTCTCGCGCCCTTGCTGACCTGTAAAATTACGGGAGCCTTTTCTTCCTGGCATGCTTCGGTGATACCCTGAACGATTTCCATGTTATTGACGTTGAAAGCGCCGATAGCGTAACCGTTAGCGTAAGCCTGTTTGAACATTTTTTTAGAGTTAACCAATGGCATATATAATGTCCTCCAATTTATTTTTACGATTTTACGAACGCTTGTCCCGTCATGCGAAGCTGAAATAAAGCCGTATGCGGGGCGAATTCGTTCCTATAGTATTATAGCAACAAAAAAAACAATTTTCAATCTATTTGCTTAAAATTTTTAGATTTTACGATTAAAAAACGATAGAAAGACAAAAATAGAAATAAAACCCGACGTACCTTAAACGGGGAAAAACGAAAAACACTACCTGTCCGGTATGAAATTTATTTATTTTTCGAAAAAAGATTGACTAACTAAAAGGATACGGGTATAATTATATTGAAAAGAAGAAAGGCGTAAGGCTTCAAAAAAGCCGATTTGCCCGAAGACTTTTCATTAAATACGACAAAATTTTATTATTTTTTTGGAGGAACAAAAAAATGGCAAACGTAAAAGTTGCAATTAACGGTTTCGGCCGTATCGGCAGACTTGCATTCAGACAGATGTTTGTTGCCGAAGGTTATGAAGTAGTCGCAATCAACGACTTAACCAGCCCCAAGATGCTCGCTCATCTTCTTAAATATGATACGGCTCAGGGCAGCTTCATGGGTAAAATCGGCGAAAACCTTCACGAAGTTACTTATAAAGACGCCGTTTTGGCAGAAGACGGCAAGACGGTAGTTACCCCCGGTTCCATCACCGTCGACGGTAAAGAAATCACCATCTACGCATGCCCCAAAGCTCAGGATCTTCCCTGGAAGGCATTGGACGTAGACGTAGTTCTTGAATGCACCGGCTTCTATACTTCTAAAGAAAAGGCTATGGCTCACGTTCAGGCAGGCGCTAAAAAGGTTGTTATCTCCGCTCCCGCAGGCAAAGATCTTCCCACCATCGTTTACAACGTAAACCACAAGATCCTTACCGCAGAAGACAAGGTTATCTCGGCTGCTTCCTGCACCACCAACTGCCTTGCTCCCATGGCTAAAGCGCTTAACGACTACGCTCCCATCGTTTCGGGTATCATGACCACCGTTCACGCATACACCGGCGACCAGATGATCCTTGACGGACCGCAGAGAAAGGGCGACTTAAGACGTTCGAGAGCAGGTGCTCAGAACATCGTTCCCAACTCCACCGGCGCAGCAAAAGCTATCGGTCTCGTTATCCCCGAACTTAACGGCAAACTTATCGGTTCCGCTCAGAGAGTTCCCACCGCTACCGGTTCCACCACGATCCTTGTTGCGGTTGTAAAAGGCAAAGACGTTACCGTTGAAGGCATCAACGCCGCTATGAAGGCTGAAGCTACCGAATCGTTCGGCTACAACACCGACGAAATCGTATCTTCCGACGTTATCGGTATGAAATACGGTTCTTTGTTCGACGCTACTCAGACCATGGTTTCCAAGATCGACGAAGATACCTATCAGGTACAGGTTGTTTCGTGGTATGATAACGAAAACTCCTACACCAGCCAGATGGTAAGAACCATCAAATACTTCGCTAACGTTAAATAAGTTTTAACAAAAGCGAATAAAAACTAAAATAAAAGGCGTTTCTTGCGAGACGCCTTTTTTATGTTTTAAGATTATTATACGGCCGTTATACATTTTGTAAAAGGTTTTGAACGCCCGTAATTCGTTTCGTATAAAACTGCGGTTTTTCAAAATAATTTATACGTCATAAAATACTTGAAAATCAACCTTATATGTGTTAAAATAATCTAAAAGCCTGTAAAAAGATATTGTTTTGCACGGCATAAAGTCGGGATATTTAACCGGCAAAGGAAGATTTTTATAACAATGAAAAACGCTGAAAAGAACGTTTACGACGTACTTAAGGAAAGGGGCTTCATAAAACAGACCATTTACGACGAAGACCTTCAGAAGGCTCTCGCTACCGAGAAGCTTAAATTTTATGTAGGTTTCGATCCTACGGCAGACTCGCTTCATATAGGACATTATATTCCGATTATGGCTATGGCGTGGATGCAGAAGTACGGTCATACGCCCATCGCGCTTTTCGGCGGCGGCACCGGAATGATAGGCGATCCGTCCGGAAGATCGGATATGCGTCAGATGCTCACCAAAGAAACGATAAATCATAATATCGAATGTTTCAAAAAACAGATGTCGAGATTTATATCCTTCGAAGGCGAAAACGGAGCTATAATAGCGAACAACGCAGATTGGCTTCTGAATCTTAATTACGTAGACTTTTTAAGAGACATAGGCGTACACTTTTCGGTAAACAAGATGCTTACGGCGGAATGTTTTAAGCAGCGCATGGAAAAGGGACTTACTTTTTTCGAGTTCAACTACATGCTCATGCAGGGGTACGACTTTCTGGTACTTAATCAGAAGTACGGCTGCAAACTCGAAGTCGGCGGTGACGATCAGTGGTCCAACATGATAGCCGGCGTAAACCTTATAAGAAAGAAGGAAGGAACGGACGCTTTCTGTCTTACCTGCACGCTTCTTCTTAACAGCGAAGGCAAAAAAATGGGCAAAACACAGAAGGGCGCGCTCTGGCTTGACGAAAATAAGTGTTCCGTATACGATTTTTACCAGTATTTCAGAAACGTCGAAGACGTAAAGGTTGCCGAGTGCATGAGACTTTTAACCTTTATGGATATGGACGAAATCGCCGAACTCACCAAATATAACGACGAAAGAATGAACGCCGCGAAAGAAAGACTTGCGTTTGAAGTAACCAGACTCGTTCACGGGGAAGAAAAAGCTCTTAAAGCGCAGAAGGAAGCGAGAGCGGCTTTCGGCGGCAGCGCGGAAGACATGGCTTCGATCGAAGCTCCGGACGGTTCGACCGTGGCGGATCTTCTCGTTATAGCTAAATTCGCAAAATCAAAGAGCGAAGCGAGACGTCTCGTAGAATCGGGCGCGGTTTCCGTAAACGACGAAAAGGTTTCGGATTTTGCGGTTATACCCGAATCCGCCGGTAAAGAATTCGTTCTGCATAAAGGCAAAAAGAATCATATAAAAGTTATTCTTAAATAAAAGTTCGGGGTTAAACCCGGAAGTATAAAATAAAAGATAAAGGAAGGGCGGGGGTACGTCCTTCCTTATATTATAATATGGCGATGAAAGAAAGTTACGTAACCGTGGACGGCGAATACGAAGAAGTTACGGTTATAGAAAAGTCGAAGTTCATAACTCACGTAAAGCACGTTTCTTCGGAAGAAGAAGCGCGGTCTTTTATCGAGCGGATAAATAAAAAATATTACGACGCGACTCACAATTGTTACGCCTATATCGCGGATAAAGAAGGAACAGTTTTCCGATTTTCCGACGACGGCGAACCGCAGGGTACGGCGGGCATACCTATGCTCGAAGCGATAAAAAACGGAGGGGTTTCGGAAGTAACGGTAGCGGTGACAAGGTACTTCGGCGGGATAAAGCTCGGTGCGGGCGGACTTGTAAGAGCGTATTCGGGCTGTACAGCTTCCGCGCTTAAAAACGCAAAAAAGAAGGAGCTGTTTTTATCGTCCTTTTATACTTTAAGTTGCGGTTACGAATACTATAAAAGCGTCTTGAAACTCTTTTCGGGAGCAAAGGACTATTATATAAAAGGTCAGGACTTTTCGGACGGGGTTAAGGTGGAATTTGCGGTAAAAGTTTCCGCCGAAAAGACTCTTAAAGAAAAAATAACCGAAACTTTTTCGGGAAGACTTGTTCCCGAAAAAACGGGCGAAGGCTACGGAGAGTATAAATGAGTAAAATAACCGAGATTTCCGAACAAAAAAGGGATAAAACGAGAGTAAACCTTTATCTCGACGGGACTTTTTACTGCGGACTTTCGCTCGAGACGGTTTACAGATACCGCTTAAAACCCGGTATGGAAACGACCGAAGCCGAAATTGCCGAAATGCAGCTCGAAAGCGAAAAGACCGAAGCCTTCGACAAGTCGCTTACTTACGTTTCGAAGGCGCTGAAGCCGAAAAAAGCCGTTAAAGAATACCTGTACCGCAAAGGTTATACCGACGCGGTGGTAAAGTACTGCATAGACAAACTTGCCGAGTACGGCTTCGTGGACGATTACGCATACTGCGCGGCTTACGTCAGAACGTACCGCGGCTCCAAGGGCAAAAAACTCATAGAACGCGACCTTAAACTCAAGGGAATAGACTTCAACCTTGTCGAAAGGGCTCTGTCCGAAGAAATAGATTCGCAGGAAGACGCGGTAAAAGCCATCGCTATCAAATATATGAGAGGAAAAGAACCCACCAAAGAAAATTCGGCAAAACTCTATAAGTATATTTTATCGAAAGGTTTCGGCTACGACGAAGCGGCTTACGCCGTAAAAGTCGTAAAGGGGGAATTATGGAACGAATACTGACCGCTTCGGAAATGAAAAAAGCCGACGATTATACGATAAATACTCTCGGTATTCCCGAAGAAGAACTTATAATCGCCGCCGGGAAGGCTGTCGCGGAAGAGATAAAAAAGCATAAGCGCGGCGGAAGGGTTCTGGTCGTATGCGGCAAAGGCAATAACGGAGCGGACGGCAGGGTTATAGCCGAAGAACTTAAAAAAATTCACGGGTTTTCGGTCTTTTTATACGACGTCGCTTTACCTAAGCCCGAATTGCTTTCGGCGGAATACGATATTATAGCAGATTGTCTTTTAGGCACGGGGCTTAACGGAGCGGTCCGCGGCGAGTGCGAAAGACTTATAAACAAAATGAACGCCATGAGCGGCTATAAAGTCGCGTGCGATATTCCGTCAGGGTTAAACGCCGATACCGGCAGACCGCAGAAGGTTTCTTTCAAAGCGGATCTTACCGTGGCGGTGCAGGAATATAAGCGAGGACATTTTTTCGGCGACGGCATAGATTACTGCGGCAAAACCGTAGCAAAGGATATAGGTATCTCCATCTGGGGCGACTTCCCGTATAAACTTACGGACGAAGACGCTGCGGCTTATTTTAAAAAGCGCAAGAGGAACGTCAACAAAGGAGACTTTTCAAAGGCGGCTGTCATCGGCGGAAGCAAAGATTTTTACGGTGCGCCCGTACTGTCGCTTTCGTCGCTTATGACTATGATAGGCGGTGCGGGTTACGGATACCTGTATGCGCCGGAGTCATACCAAAATTTGTATAAAGGCTTCAATCCGGAGTGTATCGTAAAAGGCTTTTCGGACGACGGTGCGAATATGACTTTTGACGAAACGCTGGCAAAAAATCTGAACGATTGTAAGGCGGCCGCTTTCGGCATGGGGCTTGGTGTTACAAAAGGCGTTTACGACGAACTTTGTGATATTTTGTCTGTATATAAAGGTACGCTTATAATAGACGCCGACGGAATAAACGCTCTTTCGCTTTACGGCAAAGACGTGTTGAAATCTGCTGCGTGCAAAGTCATAATTACTCCGCATATGGGCGAATTTTCACGCCTTACGGGCATACCCGTCGACAAACTGAAAGAAGATCCTATAAAATACGCCGTAGCGTTAAGTAAGGAATTAAACGTAACGGTGGTTTTAAAGGACGCCGTTTCGGTAATAACGGACGGCGAAAGAGTATGCGTAAACGTTTCCGGCAGTCCGGCTCTCGCAAAGGCGGGATCGGGAGACGTACTCTCGGGGCTTATCGCAGGCGTCGCCGTGAGAGAAGAACCCTTCGAAGCGGCTTCCGTCGGCGCGTACGTTTTAGGGCGAGCCGGAGAATTTGCAGCAAAAGAACGCGGCGATTATTCGGTAACGGCTTCGATGCTGCCCGAATTTATAGGAAGATTTATCGCAAAACTCGAAGAGTAATTTAAAAACCAATAAAAAGTATGGATTATAGCGAAAAAATAAAAAAACTGAGCGAAATTATAGATAAAAGTTATAAAGTCGTGGCGTTTACGGGAGCGGGTATAAGTTGCCCTTCGGGCATACCGGATTTCCGGTCGGCGGACGGGCTTTATAATCAGAAGTCGGGCATCGCATATCCGCCCGAAGAGATAATATCTCACGGATTCTTTTTCTCTCATACGAAAGAATTTTACGATTTTTACTTTTCTAAAATGGTGTATGAAACGGCAAAGCCGAACTTCGCTCATTTATATCTCGCTCGGCTCGAAGAAAATGGCAAACTTCTGGCAACGGTTACGCAGAACATAGACGGGCTTCACCAGAAGGCGGGTTCGAAAGAAGTGTTTGAACTGCACGGCAGCGTTTTAAGAAACAACTGCACCGCCTGCAACAGATTTCACACGCTTGAAGAAGTAAAAGAAAGCGCGAAAATAAACGGAGGAGTACCGCGTTGCAAGGTGTGCGGGAAAGTTGTAAAACCCGACGTGGTTCTGTATGACGAACCGCTGGATGAAGAAACCGTCGAAGGCGCGATAAACGCAATTTCGGTTGCGGATACGCTTATAATAATAGGAACTTCTTTAACGGTCTATCCGGCGGCGGGATTTATAAACTTTTTCAAGGGAAAGCATCTTGTTTTAATAAACAAGTCCGAAACGCAGATAGACAAAACCGCCGAGCTTGTCATAAACGAGGATGCTGCGAAAGCGTTTTACGACCTGTCGGTATTTAACGGCGAAAAGACTCTTGCATAACCGATAAAAATATTGTATAATAATAAAAAAGGAGAAAATAATGAGAAGTAACGATTATTATAACGATAATTATTCCGGCGGCAATGAAAATAACGGCGGTTCGGATTCCGACAATCGCTTCGATTACGGCGAATATCATAAAAGCGTAGTCGGCGATCCGTTTGACGACAGAATGAGAAAACGCTATAACGAACTTTCCCGGAAACAGTTTAAAATAGCCAAAATAGTAATGGCTTCGGTCTTTTCGCTTATGGCGGTAGTATGGATTATTATCGGCGTGGCTTTTAAAGTCACGGGAATAAGCGAGGAGGGCGGCCCGCCATGGTATATTTTTGTCGGAATCGGCGGATTATGGCTCGTTATAGCCGTACTTATCGCGGTTTTCATGAAGGCGCCTTCGTACGATACGATGAAAAAGAGAGCGCAAAAATATTACGGATATTCTTCGCTGGACTACGGCTCGATCGAAAACAAAGCGAGAACGGACGTTCTGGAAGAGCGCGTAAAAGAACTTGAAGAAGAAGTTAATCGTTTGAAGAACGAAAAATAAAAAAACGATTAAAAACAGGCAAAAAGTTTGCAAAAAGGCTTAAAAACCGTTGACATTATAAAAAAAATAAGGTATCATATTCTGGCAAAGAGAAAGTAAACCTTTCCACCGCTTGGCAAAGCTTAAGTCGGTTCGATACGTAATTACGGCGCTACGCGCGCTTTAAATCGTTTCGCAGGTTACTTTTTCGTAGCCTGCTTTTTTCGCGATTAAAGCCGTAAGGCTTTATCAAATATTATAAAGGGGTACAAAACCATAAAAAAAGAGCATCAGATTAACGAGGAAATCCGCGACAGAGAAGTTCGTCTTATAAGCGAAACGGGCGAACAGCTCGGAATTATGTCCGCAAGGGAAGCTTTGGCTATCGCCGAAGAAAAAGAATTGGATCTCGTAAAAATTTCACCGAACGCGAATCCGCCCGTATGTAAGATAATCAACTACGGCAAATACCTTTTCGAACTTCAGAAGAAGGAAAAGGAATCGAGAAAGAATCAGAAAGTTCAGGAAATTAAAGAAATACAGCTTTCCATGACGATAGACGTGGGAGACGTAAACGTCAAAGCCAAGCAGTGCAATAAATTTTTAGCCGCTGGCAACAAGGTTAAAGTAACCATAAGAATGCACGGCAGACAGATGGCGCACGCAAGCATGTCGGTCGACGTTATGAACAACTTCTTCGAACTCGTCAAAGAAAACGGAGTAATGGAAAAGAAACCGCTTACCGAGGGCAGAAACGTCTGGATGATGCTTGCCCCGATAAAAGATAAGCGTTAAAAATCAAAAACAAACTGGAGGATACAACCATGCCGAAAATGAAAACGAAGAGCGGCGCTAAAAAGCGTTTCAGAGTAACCGCAAGCGGTAAGATCAAAAGATCTCACGCAGGCAAAAACCATATTTTAACCAAGAAAGCAAGAAAGAGAAAGAACAACCTTGCTTCCGGCGCATACGTAGACGCGGGACAGCAGAAGACCATTTCTACTTTAATTTACAACAAGTAATCGGAGGATATAACAATGCGTATTAAAAGAGCAGTCAACGGCGTTAAGAAACGCAGAAAGATATTAAAATTAGCCAAAGGATATTTCGGCGGTAAGAGCAAACTTTACAGAGTTGCCCGCGAAGCCGTTATGAAGTCCGGCAACTACGCTTATATCGGAAGAAAGCTTAAGAAGAGAGATTTCCGTTCTCTTTGGATCGCGCGTATCAATGCGGCGGCAAGAATGAACGGCTTATCCTATTCGAAGTTCATGTACGGACTTAAAACCGCAGGCGTAAACCTTAACAGAAAGGTTCTTGCGGAACTCGCGATTTCCGACGCGGCGGCATTCACCGCATTGGCAGAAACCGCTAAAAAGGCGATTAAATAAGTTTTAATAACTTGAAAATAACTTTCCGCAGCGCTTAACTTATAGTCAGCTATAGTTAAGCGCTGTTTGGTAAAAACGATTATTCGATGATTATTTCGAGACAAAACGAAAAAGTAAAAAAGATACGTTCGCTTAAAGAAAAAAAGTTCAGAGCGGAGAATAACGAATACGTCGCTTACGGCTATAAACTCGTTCTCGAAGCGATTTCTTTAAAGCTCCCGATAGTTTGCATTGCGGGTACCGGAGAAATGCTTGAAAGGATCGGCCTTAAAGAAACGTTGCCGGGTGAAAATAACGGTTACGGATTCGAAGTAATCGCCGTTTCGGAAGAAGTGTTCTCGTCAATGACGGAAGAAGTTTCTCCGCAGGGCGTTCTTGCGGTGATAAAAAAACCGTCGAACGAACTCTGTCCGCCGACGGGCGATTGTATTTTGTTAGACGGCATATCCGATCCCGGGAATTTGGGAACGATTATAAGAACGGCCGCCGCCGCCGATATAAAAGAATTGTATCTTGCGGACTGCGCGGACGCTTTTAATCCGAAAACCGTAAGGAGCGCGATGGGCGGACTTTTCAGAGTAAAAGTTTGCGAGTGCGATAAAAAAACAGCCGTTTCGCTCATAAATAAGCCGATAATAGTGGCGGATATGGACGGAGAGAACGTGTTTACTTACACTAAGCCGGGCGACTTTTGCCTTGCCGTCGGTAACGAAGCGAACGGAATTTCGGACTATGTAAAAAATTCCGCAAAAATAAAGGTCGCCGTTCCCATGTCTAACGGCATCGAAAGTCTTAACGCCGGGGTTTCGGCAGGAATAATCATGTACGCTTTGAAAAACAGAAAGAAATAAAGGAGAACCTTATGTCAGGACATTCCCATTCCGCAAATATCGCTAAAAAGAAAGAAAAAATCGACGCAATCAAAGGCAAAATATTCACCAAAGTCGGAAGAGAACTCGCAGTAGCAGCGAAGAACGGTTCCGATCCCAACACAAACTCGAAGCTTGCCGACGCCATCGCAAAAGCAAAGGCGTGCAACATGCCCAACGATAACATTAAAAGATGTATCGCGAAGGCTGCGGGCGAACTTTCGGCAACCAATTTCGAAGAATTGACTTACGAAGGATACGGCCCGAACGGAAGCGCGGTTATAGTCAAAACGCTTACCGATAACAAAAACAGAACTTTCGACTACGTAAGAACGGCTATGCGTAAGCATGGCGGCGAACTCGGCAACAGCGGGTGCGTTTCGTATAATTTCCAGACGATGGGCGTAATAGTTATCGAAAGAACTCCCGACCTTGACGAAGATACCGTTATAGAATACGCTCTCGACGCGGGTGCGGACGACGTTATCGCTGAAGAAGACGCATTCACCGTTTATACCTCTCCGTCGAACTTCTCCGCCGTGAGAAAGTATCTCGAAGAAAAAGGACTTAAATTCTTCAGTGCGGAAATCGACATGATTCCGCAGAACAAAGTTACGCTCGAAGGCGAAGCTCTCGAAAAGTTCCAGCGTCTTATCGACGGACTCGAAGATCTCGACGACGTTCAGGACGTATATCATAACGTAGATCTTCCCGACGACGAAGACGACGAATAATTTGCGGCAGAAAAATGCCGTAAACCGGAATTATATATTATAAACGAAAAAAGAATACATAAATAACGGCTTTTCGCGGAAAATAGTTAATAAGCGGCGAGCCGTTATTTTTAAACTCTGTTAAGGTAAGTTTATTTTCGCTTTAAAGAGAAACCGGAATGCCGCTTTTTATATATAGCGGCGCCGGAACGGTCCGCAACCCGAAAGGAAGCGAAGACGCAATGTTTTTGCTTCTTTTTTAGCGGACGATAAACTTATCGGGGCGTTTTTTGAAAAATCTGCGGAAAATCATGAAAATACAAACCGGCGGCAAATAAGGACAAACAGCGGTTTGCTTTTTGTTTATAAGAGCGGCTTTTTCGTCAAAATAAATTTTTTTGCGATAAAACGGTTATTAACGTTGTTTAATATAGTGAAAAAAGGAAAGAATCAAATAGCGGTGCGATAACCGCAAAGCCCCGATCGTTTCAGGGCAAAGGATAAAATAATATGAAAAAGTCGATTAAAAGAATTTTACCTGCGATTATAGTTGCGCTTGCGGCGATATCGCTTTCGGGGTGCTTCAATAACGTAAGCGGCGGTTCTTCTGAAAAAGTAGGAGATACGGTAAAACCGGCTAACGTCGCCAATATCGTCTATAACGTAAATTCTTCAAAGTATTCCGAAAACGTTAAGGAAGCCAATCTCGAAGACGCTATAGCGGACGTTTATACCTCGGTGGTTTATATCACCAACGTTTCTTCGTCGGGGACTTCGGTCGGCTGCGGCGTCGTGGCGGACGTTTCGGTAAACGGCGAAAGCGAAAATATAGTTTACGTTTACACATGTTATCACGTTGTTTCCGACTACACTTCGCTCGAAGTAATTTTCCCCGACGTTCCCACTTACGAGGACGGCGGCGAAACGCTTTACGATTACGGCAATATCGACTATGAAACGTATGTCTTTTCGACAAAAGACAAGACCGTAGGGTTTGTCGGCGGCGATTTCGAAACGGACGTAGCCGTTCTTAAAGTAGATATCGAAAAGTATATGAAAGAAACCGTCTCGGACGGCAAAACGATAGAACCGATAAAGGTAAACAAAGCCAGAATAACCGAAAGAGAATACAAGCTCGGCGAAACTGTATTCGCCATCGGCAACCCGACCGGCGAACTTAAAGGAACGACGACTTCGGGCGTGGTAAGTTACGTCAATCAGGACGTTACCGTAAAAGATCTCGGAAAGCTAACTCTGTTGCAGTTCGACACCGCAATCAATGCCGGC
Source organism: Clostridiales bacterium (assembly GCA_003538975.1). Taxonomy (GTDB): domain Bacteria; phylum Bacillota; class Clostridia; order Christensenellales; family Borkfalkiaceae; genus UBA11475. The sequence continues at coordinate 90,376 of DPQQ01000014.1, forward strand.
AATTCCGGCGGCGGACTTTTCAATCTTTACGGCGAACTGGTCGGAATAGTAAACGCAGGTTCCGACAGTTATGAAAATATCGGTTTTGCTATCCCGTATAAAACTTCAACCCCGACCAGAAACGACGGCGATAAAGACACGGGCTTTGTGAATATAGCCAATAAACTTATCGAAACCGCCTGGAACGACGGCGACAGATATAATTACGGCTATGTCGCGGGCAGATGGAGTCTCGGTCTGAACGTTTCGACGGACAGTTACAGAAGACCTTACGTCGCGTCGATTCCTGCCGGAAGCGTTTTTGAAAATTCCGCGGTAGCCAGAAAAGATTATATTTCGGGCATTACTTACGTCAAGGACGGAAAGACTTATTCGGATTCGTTTATCGAAACGAACTATACCGCGTATACTAAGTTCGAAAACTTTTATAACGAAATGAAGCAAAATCTCGTTGCCGGGGACGAAATAACGGTTGTGTTCAAGTCCAGTGCGGGAACGAAGAAGATAGCAGTTATCTTACAGCAAAAAATATACAGAGATACCGGCATGAAACAAGCCGCGTAAAAACTTAAAACAGATTATTCGTAAAACTACTCCATAAAAAAGAAGTTAAGGCAGGCGTTTCCGCTTGCCTTTTCTTTTTGCCGTAAAAAACTTAAAACAATCAAATCGGGCAATCGATTTTATACGCAGGCATATATATCCGGACCAATCAAAATCTTGTCAATATTTTTAAAATACTTTTGACAAGTTATTGACAAACGTCAAAAGATGTGATATTACTATAGTAAGAAAAGCTTTTCATATTAAAAACTAACCAAGGAGAAATTTTATGAGCAAAAAATTAACGCACCTGATAGCGGTTTGCCTGTCGTTTTTAATGATGGCTACCGTTTTACCTAATATACGCTTCGGCAAGACTTCGATTCCTGTCGCCTATGCGGAGGAAATCGACGAAGAGATAGACGATTATCCAGACGACGAAGAGGAAGAAGATCTCAGACAGTTCAACTATATACAAGAAGTTTTTGAAGATGCACAAATGGAAGCAAATGAAGAAACAGGATATGTCCGTTTTACAACGGATTGCTATTATAGCAATAATTATAGTGGCGATGACTGTCGTGATTATGAATGTATTTTTGATCCCGACACAATGACGTTCAGTCTTTATATTGACAATGAATTAGCTTCTGAAGATAAAGCATTGGTAGGTGGCGGTAAATTGAACTTGAAAGTGTCCGATATCGAAGGAAATGAATATTATATTATCGATTATGAGGATGACACTGAATTTGCAGATTTATTAAAATGGATAATAGACGGAAACGATGGAATGCCTCAGCTCGAAAATTCCGGAGCAGAGCTTTTAAGCACGAGATCATTATTTTTCGGATTTTCTGCCATTGCCTTTGTTGTTGCCGTTTACATAGTCGTTGCCAAAACGGCGGAAAGAATAAGAGCCGAATCTAATTATAAGCATAATTCAGCTTTATTAGAGGATATTAGTGATGAATATATAGATGATCAAGATGGATATAGCGATTTCAGATATGGATTTTCCAATATAGCAGAAAGCGGTTGCGGCGTTATAGCTGCGTATAATTTGCTTGTTTCGTTAGAGCAAAGCGAATTACTCTCTGAGGTAATATACGGTTTTGAAAAATGGGGAGTAGAAATCGAAGTAGCTTGGGGAAAATGGGGGTCCAATCCTTTTAAAATGTATAAATATTTTAACCGCAAAGGTTTAAGATATAAAAAATGTTCTTCTCTTAAAACATTTAAAAATTACGCAAAAAAATCGAAGAAAGATAATTTTATAATATCGTTCTGGAATGATGCTGGCAATATATTTGAAGGCGCTCATATCGTTTATGTAAAAAGATATAAAGAAGATGACATAACCAGAGCAACTTCTGATAACTACGAATATTATGCCTATAATAATCGTCAATATGGTAGTATGACCGATAGAATAGAAGACATAATCGGCGGCGGTCGATATATATACGGATATGTAATATATTCATAAAAGGATAGCGTATGAAAAACACTAATTCAGTAAAAAAGTTTTTGAGTGCTATATTCTCTGTAACTTTTGTAATAGGTAGTATCTTTTTATGTTCTTGCACGAAATACACAAGAGATGATTTTTATAAAGAAAATGCGGAATGGGTATCCGACAAACTGACGATAGAAACAAAAGGATTTCATTATGTGTTCGGGAAACAGAAAACGGATTATAATGAGATCGAAGTTTTAGTTGATATATTTCAACCGAACAGGAGAGGCGGTATTTTTCTGGTTTCAGACTTTGATGATGACTTCATCAGGGAAGTAAAAAATGACATCGAGACCAAAATAACGTCTATTGAACTGAACCGAAAAATCAGGGATTATATCTCTGAAAAAGGAATAAAAGAAGCTTACCTTTTTACTTTTGATTATAAAGCAAGTCCCGATCGTGTAGAATTTAAGATCGAAAAAGATAATTATTTCGAAACGGTAGGACAAGAAAGCCGCGTCGGTGAAACCTGGGTTTTAACAAGAAAAGATTTATCCTGATAATAAATCTTTCCGCAAAATAAAAACTTAAAATAATAGAAAAGGAACGTGAAAAGCGTTCCTTTTTTATATGAGTAAAAAGGTTATAAAAAGGCGTTGTCAGAATAACGCCTTTTTGTTATTCGTGTAAAAATTTATCTTTGAAACAGGACGCGACGGGGCAATCTATTGACTTTTTTACGGAAATTAAGTACAATATAATTCAGCGTTGTATTTATTTTTGTAAAAACATAAAGACGACAAGAGAATAATTCGTTTTTGAATAAAAAGCGGAAGATAAAAGCGAAAAATAAGGAGAAAAATGATCATAGTCGGATTCGATCCGGGACTTGCGACGCTCGGTTACGGCGTTATCGAAGCGGGCAAATCGGGTATAAAAATGATAGATTACGGCGCGATCATTACGCCTAAAGAAGACGACCTCCCGACAAGGCTTTTGAAAATAGAAAAGGGCGTGAGTCTGATTATGGAAAAATTCCGTCCCGATCAGGTTTCTATGGAAGAATTGTTCTTCGTAAAAAACATTACGACGGGTATAGCCGTTGCTCATGCAAGGGGAGTGCTGCTTCTTACGGTCAAAAAGTACTGCGACGAAATTTTCGAATACACTCCCATGCAGATAAAACTTGCGATGACGGGTTACGGGCTTTCTAAAAAAGGGCAGGTTCAGGAAATGACCAAAATTGTGCTCGGGCTTAAAAAACGCCCCCAGCCGGACGACGCCGCAGACGCGCTTGCCGTGGCGATAACCCACGCGAACACTCACGGCGGCGGAAAATTCTATAAAGTTCAGTAAAAGGACAAAATTATGATAGGTTACGTTAAAGGAAAGGTAATATATTCCGGCTCGGGAACGGTTATACTCGAAACCGCCGGCGGTACCGGATATGAGATAACGTGTTCTTCGGGCGCGTATGCAAAACTCGTAAACGACGGCGAAGGCGCGGTTTACACCTACCTGGCGGTGAGAGAGAACGAAGTTAATTTGTACGGGTTTTCTTCGATAGAAGAAAAAAGGATGTTCTTAAAGCTCATAACGGTTTCGGGCGTAGGTCCCAAAATGGGGATAACCGTGTTATCGTCGATGGAACTTAAAGATCTCGCCGTTTCGATCGCGAACGAAAACGTAAAAATGCTTTCGTCGGTAAAAGGACTCGGCAAAAAAACCGCGGAAAGAATAATACTCGAACTCCGCGAAAAGATTACTTCCGAAGACATTCCCGTCGAAGATAGCAGAAAGGGCAAAAAGGCGGAAGAAAAGAAGGACGATTTTATCCCGAACGAAAATTCCGTTATAGCTCTTATGAGTCTGGGACTTACGAGAGCGGAATGTTATACGCTTTTGAAAAAGGCGGAAGAAGAAGGCATAACCGAAGTCGAAAAGCAGGTTAATTTCGCCATTAAAAACTTATAAGGTATAAAAATGAAAGACACCGAAGTATTGATAACTTCGAACGCAGACAGAAACTTTGCGTACGAAAGGGACGAAAGAGTTGTAAGCGTCGATGAAATAGAAAAGGACGCCGAGTTCGAAAACGTTTTGCGCCCGAAAAATTTCGAGGGATATATCGGACAGAAAAAAGCTAAAGAAAACCTTGCGGTTTCGATAGCTTCGGCTAAAATGCGGCAAGATACTCTCGACCACGTTTTGCTGTACGGTCCGCCGGGACTCGGCAAGACTACGCTCGCGCATATCGTCGCCAACGAGATGGGCGCTAATATCAAGGTAGTCAGCGCGCCGGCTCTTGAACGAGGAGCGGAACTTGCGCAGATTCTGACCACGCTTTCTACCGGCGACGTGCTTTTTATAGACGAAATTCACCGTCTTAAGCACGACGTTGCGGAGTTTTTATATTCCGCCATGGAAGATTTCAAACTCGATCTTCCGAGCGGCAAAGGAATGGGCGCGTCGCTATTACATCTCGACGTTCCCAAATTTACGCTTATCGGGGCAACTACAAAAATAGGCATGATTGCGGGGCCTCTCCGCGACAGATTCGGCATAATTTTACGGCTCGAAAGTTATTCGGTAAGCGATCTTAACGAAATAGTGTTCCGTTCGGCGGGAAGACTCGGTATAGGCATAGAGCGTTCCGCCTGCGACGAAATCGCTCGCAGAAGCCGCGGCACTCCTCGTATCGCAAACAGATTTTTAAAGAGAGTAAGGGACTATTCGATAGTTAAAAAGCACGATAAACTTTCGGTATCCGATGCCGAAAACTGTCTTGAAATGCTCGGCGTCGATTCTTTAGGACTCGATTCCACCGATATGAACGTTTTATCCGCTCTTGCCGAAAAGTTCGGAGGCGGTCCGTGCGGACTTTCGACCTTAGCCGCTTCGATAAACGAAGACGAATCTACGATAGAAGACGTTTACGAACCGTATTTATTGCAGCTCGGCTTCATCGCAAGAACGCCTCGCGGCAGAGTTTTGCTTAAAAAAGGCTACGACCATCTCGGAATAACTTATCCGGAACATGACTGATTTTATCGCGGCAGACGCTGTGGTTGCCGGATATTTTTGCGATAATTCAATATTTTATTTTTTTTATAAATAAAACCGGCGTATCGCCGGAAAGAAACTATTATGAAGACAGAAGATTTCGATTACTATCTTCCCGAAGAACTCATCGCGCAGACTCCGGTCGAACCGAGAGATTCTTCGAGATTACTATATTTTAACAGAGAAACAGATACCGTTGAAGACAAAATTTTCCGCGATATCGAATTTATTTTAAAACCCGGCGACGTCCTTGTCAGGAACGTCACGAGAGTTTTGCCCGCAAGGCTTTACGCTTATACCGAAAACGGCGGTAAAGTTGAAATTTTGCTTCTGAAGCGTTTTAATTTAACCGAATGGGAAGTTCTCGCAAAGCCAGCTAAAAAACTTAAAGAAGGGACGAAACTCGTAATAAACGAAGAGCTTTCGCTCGTGTCGGAAGGCGTTTACGACGAGGATCAGGGATCGAGAAAGGTTAAATTCGAGTTTACGGGCGTGTTCGAGGACGTTATTTCGAGAGTGGGAGAGATGCCTCTTCCGCCGTATATACACGAAAAACTTAAAGATAAAGAGCGTTATCAGACCGTATATTCAAAGGTGAACGGCTCCGCCGCCGCGCCGACGGCAGGTCTGCACTTTACCGAAGAGCTTCTTGAAAGACTTAAAAACAAGGGCGTTATAATCGTAGATATTCTGCTACACGTAGGGCTCGGAACCTTCCGCCCGGTGAAGGTCGAAGACGTTTCCAAACATCACATGCACTCGGAATATTACGAAGTTTCGGAAGAAGCAGCCGCTGTTATAAACAAAGCGAAAAAGGAAGGCAGAAGAGTTATCGCCGTAGGGACGACAAGCATACGAACGCTCGAATCCGCCGCAAACGACGACGGTACCGTCCGCGCGGAAAAGGGTAATACGGAGATATTTTTGTATCCGCCGTACAAATTTAAATGCGTCGAAGGCTGTATAACGAATTTCCATCTCCCTAAAAGCACTCTTATAATGCTTATTTCTTGTTTTTCTACGAGAGAGAGAATTTTAGAAATTTATAAGTATGCGGTGGAACGTAAGTATCGGTTCTTTTCGTTCGGCGACGCGATGCTGATTTTATAAACTTCGCATCTCTGCGTTAAGCTGTAAAAAACGCTCGGTCATTTACGGCAAAGTAAACTCCCGTCGCTTTTTTTGCTTGCCTTGACCTGCTCGTTTCTGAAATCAGCAAACAACTCGAATATAGGTTGACGGTTACGTACGAAAAGTACGCGCCACTTCGAAAACACTTCCGCGCCTTGTCTTACTCGCTTTAAGACCGAGCAAACAACTTGAAAAAACAAGGGAAATAAACTTTTTTGCGATAAACGACAAAAATATTTATCGTTATATACTAAACGGAAAAAATAAAAGTATAATAAATTTTTAAGGAAAAACATGACAGATTTAACTAAACCGTTCTGGTTTGAAACGGTTCATCAGGACAGTCGCACCGGCGCGAGAGCGGGCATATTCCACACTCCGCACGGCGATATCGAAACCCCCGTATATATGCCGGTCGGAACGCAGGCTACCGTAAAAGGCATGCTTCCGGACGATCTTAAAACGGCGGGCGCACAGATAATTTTATCCAACACTTACCACTTGTACATGCGCCCCGGCGACGATCTCGTGAAAAAGGCGGGCGGACTTCATAAGTTTATGAACTGGGACAGGCCGATTCTCACCGACAGCGGCGGATTCCAGGTATTTTCGCTCGCAAAACTCAACAAAATAAAGGACGAAGGCGTATTTTTCAATTCGCACGTAGACGGAAGTCTGCACTTCATTTCACCCGAAAAGGCTATGGATATAGAACACAATCTCGGCGCGGACATAATGATGGCTTTCGACCAGTGTTCTCCGTACGGCGTGGATTACCGCAGCGGCAAAGAAGCTATGGAACGCACTCTTAAATGGCTCGACAGATGCTACAATTCGCATAACGACTATTTTAAGGATAAACCCGAGACGCAGGCGCTTTTCCCGATAGTGCAGGGGAATATGTTCAAAGATCTGAGAGAAACGTCTCTTAAAGAAACGATCCCTTACGCGAAGTACGGTATAGGCATAGGCGGGCTTTCGGTCGGCGAACCTAAGGAAATGATGTACGACATAATGGATTTTATGTACGACAAGTACCCGACGAACGTTCCGAGATATCTTATGGGCGTAGGCAGCCCCGACTGCCTTATCGAAGGCGTTAAACGCGGAATAGATATGTTCGACTGCGTTCTGGCGACGCGTATCGCCCGAAACGGTACCGCAATGACTTCTCGCGGGAAGATCGTCGTAAGGAACGGTATATATAAAGAAGACTTTTCGCCGCTCGATCCCGAATGCGATTGCTACTGTTGCAAACACTACACCAAGGCATATCTGAGACACCTTATAAACGTGGGCGAGATGACGGGGGCGATACTTCTTTCCATTCACAACATAACGTTTTTGTGTAATCTTATGAAAAAAATGCGCGAAGCCATCATGCAGGATTCGCTTACGGAGTTTGCCGAAGAATTTTACGCAAAATACGGCAAAATTTAATCAATACACCGTTTTTATTATACCTGTATCGCCGAAATACTACCAAAAATTTTTATTTTTCATATAAAGCGGGCGTAAAGCGGCGTTAAAAACAAATAATTCCGCAAGACTTTGATTTCCGCGCGGCGTATTTAAATTTAAAAAACAGTTAAAAAAGTTGCTTTTTGGCAACAATTACTATATACTTATTTTATAATTGATCGTTCGCAGGAAGCCGAAAAGGCGTTATTGAGAACGAAAGGAGTATTATATTATGTTATCGAATTTACTTGCAAACAACTATTCGCAGTGGATTATGCTCGGTGTTTTAGTTGTAGTTTTCGGTCTGTTCCTTATTTTCTCGGCTCGTTCCAACAAGAAGAAACAGAAGGAAGCCGATGAAATGATGAATAAATTTCAGAAGGGCTGCACCGTAATGACCATCGGCGGCATTATGGGCAAAGTTATAGCTATAAACGATAAAGACAACTATTTTGTTATCGAAACGGGTACGGCTAAAAATAAGACTTATCTTAAACTCAGCAAGCAGGCTCTTTACTCGGTAGTATCGGAAACAAAGAACCCGAACGCTACCAATCCCGAAATCACCGAAGCCGACATGAACGGCGAAGTAGTATCTCCCGAAGAAGTATCTTCTGTTGCCGAAGATAACGTTTCTACCGAAAACAGCTCCGTAGCGGAAGCCGAAGAAGAGATGGACGCTATCGAAGAAATCGAAGAAGCTACCGACGAAGACAACAAATAAGTTTTTGTTTATCTTAAACGAAATTAAAGCGTATGACTTGTAAGCCGTACGCTTTTTTTGTGTAAATTTTTCGGGACTTTATAAAAATAACCGAAAACGTATTGAAAAAGCTTTTTAAGTTTGATATAATCACGGTATGTGTAATCTGAGCGAAGAAATATCGAAAGCGGAAAACGCTTTGAAACTTTATACCCTTGACGGCGACGTGAAATCGGTCTTACCGTACGGAAGCGGACATATCAACACGACCTTTAAGGTGGTGACCGCTTTTAACGCGGAATATATTCTGCAAAAAATCAACGATAAACTTTTCGACGTACCGAAGCTCATGGACAATATCCTTAAGGTTACCGAATACGCAAAAGTTCACAGTAAAACAGTCACTCTGCCGACTCTCGTCCTTTCGGACGGAGGAAAAAGCTACGTTAAAACGGAAGACGGGTTTTACCGCGTGTACGACTTCGTAAAAAATTCGGTTTCGTTTCAGGTGGCTTCGTCCGAAGAGCTTTGTTATCTGACGGCGGCTACTTTCGCGGAATTTTCACGTATTTTAAAAGATTTTCCGGCGGAAACGCTTTACGAGATAATACCCAAATTCCACGATACGACCGACAGGTTTTCACAACTTGAAAACGCAGTTAAAGAAGATAAATGCGGCAGAGCGAAAAACGTAAAAAAAGAGATAGAATTTGCGTTTAACCGTAAAAATTATTGCGGAGTCATAACCGAAGCGATAAAAGCCGGCAAAATCCCTTTAAGGGTTACGCACAACGACACGAAGCTCAACAATCTTTTGTTCACGCCGGACGGAAAGACCGCTCTCGCGGTAATAGATCTCGATACCGTTATGCCCGGAAGCGCACTTTTCGATTTCGGGGACATGTGCCGCTTCGGATGCAATTCCGCTCTCGAAGACGAAACGGATCTTAATAAAGTTTATTTCAAAAAGGACTTTTTCAAGAGTTTTGCGAAAGGCTATATGAGCATTCTCGGCAGAGAACTTACCGAAGCCGAAAAACTTAATCTTCCGTTTTCTGCGATACTCATGACTTTCGAATGCGGAATGAGATTTTTAACCGATTATCTTTCGGGCGATACGTATTTTAAAATTTCGAGAGAAAATCATAATCTCGATCGCTGCCGTACGCAGTTCAAACTCGTCGCCGATATGGAAAGAGAAATCGAAGAACTTAACGTGTTCGTAAAAAGTTTATAAAACAAAAACATAAAAACCGATTGAAAGACATAACTTAAAGTAACGGACGGGTAAACGACGTTTATAAAAGTTACGTCTTTTTTATTTTAAAGGCTTCGTTAAAATCCGGTTGTTCGTCGGTTTTTAACTGCCGTAAATCGGGTAAAAGACAATAAGCCGTACGGGGGAGAATATGGGCGGATATCTTACGAAAAAAACTTTTAAGGAAATTTTGCTGGCTTCGGCTTTCTGCATAGCCGCGACCATCGCTCTTATCGCCGTCTTTTCGGTTGTAAAACTTATCTTCGGGTTCGACGATTCTGCGGTAAAAATAATAACTCAGATAATAAAATTCGTCTGCGTCGTAGCGTGCGGGTTTATTTTCATCTGCCCGGACGGCGGGTTTATAAAGGGAGTATTTTACGGGATAATCGCATGTCTTATTACCGCGCTTATACTCGGTCTCATCGCGAAAAAGAGTTTGTTCACGGCGGCGATTATTTCAGACGTTGCGCTTTACGCTCTCGCCGGCGGACTTGCGGGGGCTATCGCGGCGAATATAAAAAGCAAAAAATAGAAACAAAACCTTAAAAACGGATAAAAATTTTCAGGAAAATTTATAAAAATTCTCCGATTGCGGCTTGAAAGAGCTTCGGTCGGGGATTTTTTGCGTTAAAAATGCGTTTATAAAAGAAAAATTTTCGTTTTACTATTGACTAAATCGTATCATAGATATATAATAAATAAGTATAAGAATGTAAAGTCCGCCGAATCGGCGGTCGCATATTTAGGAGGCAATATGAGCAAGAAGAAGTCAATCGTGCTTCTTACCGTAATATCGGTAATTTTAGCAGTGCTTTTGGCGATGACTTTCGCAAGTTTCAAGGTGCCGTTTATCAAAGAGGGAGTATACGATTACAACTCTTTGCTGGACGTCGTCGATCTTGACGCGGATTTAGGAGGCGGTCTTACGTACACCCTTACGCTTTCGGAAGACAGCGATCCCGTTGAGGATATAAATTCGGTTACCGATACCTTAAAGGACAGGCTTACGGCAATCGGCTACAGCAATTATAAAGTAGTTACTCTTCGCGAAACCGAAGACGACGATTATAAAATAAGAATTTCCGTAAAAGCCAACGGAGACGTTTCGACGACCACTTCGGATATCGAAGCGGTTGCGGGTTACGGCGAAGTTAACTTCGTCGACAGCGACAACAAACTTCTCGTTTCGGGTAAGGACGGCATCAAAACCGCTTACGCGCAGAAGGGTTACGCTCAGGACGGAAGCGGAGCGGAAGCTTATTACGTTACCATGGAATTCACGACCAAGGGTTACAACGCTATAAAGACTGCGGCTGAAACTGCCGAAGCTTCGAGCAAAACTCTTACTCTTAAGGTAGTTATGGGCGACGATTACGACAACGCTTTGTTCTCGGGTACCGTCAGCTCGTCGAGTTTCGAAACCACCGTATCCGCTCAGAGAAGCACTTATTCGGATGCCGAAAAGCTTGCTCTTCAGATAAGAACGGGCGGACTTAAATATAAATACGAAATAAGCGATCCTTCCACGATTACCGCATTTTACGGCAAAAACGCAGCTAAACTCACCGTTATCGCGGTAGCTGCGGTTATGGTCGTAACGATGGTTCTTTTCGGAATATTCTATAAAGGTCTCGGAATCGGAGCCGATTTATCGCTTCTCGCGCAGCTCCTTTTACAGGTTCTGATGCTCTATCTTGTTCCCGGAATAACCGTTTCGGTCGGAAGCATTATCGGATTTGTTTCCGCAATTGCGGCGGCGGCTTTCGCTCACGCGATAATTCTTAACAGAGTAAAGAAGGAATACGCTTCGGGCAAGACCTTCAAAGCGGCTTCGTCCACGGCGTTTACGAAAACCGGTCTTACCGTACTCGACGCGCTTATCGGCGCGGGCGCTATCGCTCTCGTCGCGGTATTCGCGGCTCTCGACGCTACAAAGGCGTTCGCGATAACATTCGGCATCGGCGTAGTTATAGCGTTACTTACTTCCGAACTTTTATTAAGACTCACCGCTTCTATAATGAACGGTATCTCCGGCGGAAAAGAAAAATTCCTCGGATTAAAGAGGGAGGACTAATCAATGAAAACTTTAATGTCCAAGACGAAAATCGTTTTAATAGTTTTACTCGCGGTTCTTATCGCGGGGGTAACGCTCTTCGGCGTTATGGGACTTAACAAGACGCAGGCTTTCGGAGAATCGTACGAAGTTCAGATTTCCACGCAGATCGACTTCACCGATCATGCCGACACCATTAAAGAAACCGCCGAAAAGGTTCTCAAAAAACACGGCGTAAAGACTGCCGATTACAGCCTTACGCAGGAATACGGCAGCGTTTCGATATTCCTTTTCAAAAACAAGCTTTCGGAAGAAGTCATAAACGAACTTAAAACCGAAGTTACCGCAGCCATAACGACCGATAAGGTTCCCATGGACGTAGAAGTAACCCAGTACGAAGCAAACGTCGTAAAAGACAATTCTGTTCGCTGGCAGCTTATAGTAGGAACGCTCGGCGCGATACTCGCTTTCGGCGTATACCTTATGTTCAGACAGAGATTCGCCGCGGCTTTCTCTGTTATGGTTGCTACTGCTTTGGAGGGCGGTTTATTTCTCGCTCTCGCTTCCGTTTCGAGAATACCCGTAAACACTTCTTTCTATGCGGTAATGCTCGCGTCGGTTGCTCTTACGGCTCTTCTTTCGGCAATATATACCGGAAAGGCAAGAGAATATACCAAAAAACGCGCAGAACTCGAAAAGGCTTCCGCCGAAGAAGTTTCGGCAAAGCTTGAAAAGACGAACGAACTTTCGATAGCGGTATTCAGCATAGCGATGCTTCTCTTCGCGGTGGCGTTCCTTGCGATCGGTCCCGCGCTTATGAGATGGACGGGACTCTTGCTTGTCGTAGCTACTATTTCGGTTGACCTTGCGGTACTCTTCGTTCTTCCGTTCTTCTGGCTGTTATTCAGAAAGGTTACGGATAAAAAGAGAAATAAATTCGCTTACAAACCTACCGAATCCGTTTCCGGCGAAAATAAATAATTTAAACACAGATTTTTAAGGGAGGGATTTACAGTTCCTCCCTTTATATTTTTCCGAGCTTCGGATTTTTCACAAAATAGTCCGGAGCCCCGATAAAGCCATAAAGACCGATAGTTAAACTTACGTTTTTAAGTTTTTAAATACCGAAACAAAAGGGAATACAAAATGAAAAGGGTTATTCTTGCGAAGAGTTTTTCGCCCGAAGAACTTAATACAGTTAACAAAAACGCCGCGATTTGCGGAATTATGCCGGAGACAGCCGGTCTTTTGTATTCCAGAAACATCGACACGCCCGAAAAAATAAAAAGATTTTTGAATCCCGGCAAACATAATTTTTCGGATCCGCTGATTATCCCGAATATGGAAAAGGCGGCAAAACGTATTGCCGAAGCCAAAGCTAAAGGCGAAAGGGTGCTTGTTTACGGCGATTACGACGCGGACGGGGTTTCGGCGGCTTCGATACTTTACAGAGCGTTTGAAAAGTTCGGGATAAAAGACCTTGCCGTAACGGTGCCTAACCGCTCGGACGGATACGGGCTTAACCTGAGCGTAATCGAAAAGGCATCCTGCGGGAAGAAGTTCGACCTTATAGTTACTGTCGACTGCGGAATAAGCAACGTAAAAGAAGTCGAAGAAACTAAGGCTACAGGGACCGAAGTCATAGTTACAGACCATCACGAAATCCCCGAAATTATTCCGGATTGTATATGCGTTAACCCGAAAATGGGCGAAAAAACGACCTTCACCGGTCTTTGCGGAGCGGGCGTCGCGTTTGAAATCGCAAGAGTTCTGCTCGGTGAAAGGGCGTACGAATATCTCGATTACGCCGCTCTCGCGACGGTTGCCGACAGTATGGAATTAAAAGACGAAAACAGGGATATAGTTTACGAAGGCGTGAAACGCTTTTCAAAAAACGTGAGACCTGTTTTTAAAGAAATGACTTCATCGCTTAAATACGGCGAAGCTTCTTCGCAGACTTTGGCGTATTCAATCGCACCCAAGATAAACGCTGCGGGAAGAATGGGCGATTCGCTCTCCGCTCTCAAACTTTTCATATCCGATAACGACGACGAAATAAGGAATTTGTCCGCTCTTTTGTCTTCGTACAATATGGAAAGGCAGGACTGCACGGACAGACTTTATAAAGAAGCAAAAGCCGAACTCCTGAAAAAGGGCGCGGATAAAAAAATAATAATGCTTTCGGGCGAAAACTGGAATACCGGCTTTATCGGTATAGTCGCGGCAAAGCTTGTGGAAGAATATTTCCGCCCGGTAATAATTTTTGCGGATATAGGCGGAGTGCTTAAAGGTTCGTGCCGCAGCATCGAAGGCATAAATATTTTTGAAGCGTTGTCTTCCGCAAAAGATCTTTTAGTCGAATTCGGCGGACATTCTCAGGCGGCGGGCGTTACCATAAAGAAAGAAAATTTTGAGGAACTCGAAAAGCGGCTCGACAGATATCTCGACGGAACAGCCGACGAAGAAACATTCGTTCCGAAGATATATGCGGACGGGGAGATAAAGGGAGTATTTCCGATGGAACTCGCCAAAGAGCTGGAACTTCTGGAACCGTGCGGAACGGGAAACAAAAAGCCGCTGTTTTGCGTTACCGAAAACGCTTTGAGCGCGAATCCGCTTAAAGAAGGTTCTCCGCACATAGCTTTCAAAACAAAAGCGTGCGACATGCTCAAATTTTCGGGACTCGATTACGTGAGCGTACTCGAAGCCCCCGTAGATAAAAAAATCTTGTTTGAAGTAAGTCTTTCGACTTATGCGAGACAGACTTATATGAAAGGCATCGTGAAGGACGTTATCCCCGTGATAAAGCGTGACGACAGCCTTAAACTTTTGTGTTTTGAAAATTCTCTGACGGGCGACCTTTACGAAGCGAAGCCCATAGATACCGGTAAGGTTTTAGAAATCGTAGGCAAAAACTGTGCGTTCATTATCCGAAATCCGGACGATTACGAAAAGTTTCCGTTTTTGGATTCTTGCGAAAAGGAACTTTTTTACCGCACGGGCAAGGGGCTTAAACGTTGCGTGTTGTTTGCGCCTTCGGGCGAAAACGCCCTTGCGGACTTCAAAACCGTAGTGTATCTCGATCTTCCTTACGCGACATTCGAGCCGAAAGAAGGTCAGAAAGTATACGTCAACAAAAACGCAGACTTTTTCGCCGGCGGAAGGGTCGATTTATCGAGAGACGCGATGGGTAAAACCTATTACACGCTTAAAAATTTGTGCGGTAAACGCGCGACGAGCTTTACCGAACTCTATCTCGAAAACACTCCGGACGTAGAACCGTATCAATTCGTGTTTGCGGCTAAAGTGTTCGCCGAACTCGGCATATTTTATGTGTCGAACAAAATTTTAAGATGCGATAAAACAGTGAGAGCCGACCTCGAAACATCGAAAATATATCGGACGGTCTCGAAAATGGTGCAAAAATGTTAGACCTTATCGAACAATTAAGAGAAAAATATCACGGCGCGGACATCGCCCTTATCGAAAAGGCGTATAATTTTGCCAAAAAAGCGCACGAAGGTCAGAAGCGCGCTTCCGGGGAGGATTATTTTATCCACCCGTGCGCCGTTGCCGAAATTTTAATGAATTTAGGTCTGGACGCGGCTACTATAGCGGCGGCGTTTCTGCACGACGTTATCGAAGACACTCCCGTTTCTGAAGGGGACGTTAAAAAGGAATTCGGCGACGAAGTTTTAGAACTCGTTCAGGGCGTAACCAAACTCGAACATATCGAATTTCACTCGCAGGAAGAAGAGCAGGCGGAAAATTTCAGAAAGATTTTCGTCGCAATGGCAAAAGACATAAGAGTCATCATCATCAAGCTCGCCGACAGACTGCACAATATGCGTTCGCTTAACTTTTTATCGAGCGAACGTCAGCTCCGAATGGCGAGAGAAACGCTTGATATTTACGCGCCGCTCGCAGGAAGACTGGGCATCTCTAAAATCAAGTGCGAACTCGAAGATCTTTGTCTTAAATATCTCGATCCCGAAGCGTACGAATATCTTGCCGTAAACATCAATCAGAAGATAGCCGAAAGAAACGAGCAGGTCAAATACTTCGTTTCGGAAGTTACCAAAATTTTGCAGGAATCCAACATAAAGGGCGAAGTTTTCGGAAGAGCGAAGCACTTTTATTCCATCTATAAAAAGATGAAAAATCAGAATAAAACGCTCGACCAGATTTACGATCTTACGGCGGTAAGGGTTATCGTGAACACCGTCGACGAATGTTATGAGATTTTCGGTAAAATTCACCATAAATGGAAGCCCGTTCCCGGCAGAATCAAAGACTATATAGCTACCCCTAAGCCAAACATGTATCAGTCGCTGCATACCACGGTCGTTACGAATTTCGGACAGATTTTCGAAGTGCAGATACGTACTTACGAGATGAACAGGGCGGCGGAATTCGGTATCGCCGCACACTGGAAGTATAAAGAAAACGTTACCGGCGACGAAGGCGATTTCGAAAAGAGACTTTCCTGGATAAGGGAAGTAATGGAATGGCAAGGCGGACTTTCGGACTCGAAAGAATTTCTGAACACATTAAAAGGTGATATTTACAGTTCCGAAGTTCTGGTGTTCACCCCCAAGGGCGACGTAGTTTCGCTCCCGAAGGATTCCACGCCACTCGATTTTGCGTACAACATTCACTCCGCTGTCGGCAATAAGTGCGTCGGCGCGAAGGTAAACGGCAAAATGGTTCCGCTGAACACGACTTTGAACGTCGGCGACATGGTCGAAATAATAACCAGCAAAACGTGCAAAGGACCGTCGTGGGACTGGCTTAAAATAGTCAAGAGTTCCGCCGCGAGAGTCAAGATAAAACAGTTCTTCAAAAAGGAACTTAAAGAAGAAAATATCAAAGTCGGCAAGTCCATGCTCGAAAACGAAGCCAAGAACAAAGGCTATACGCTTTCGGAACTTTTAACCGACGACAGCTTTTTAAGACTTTCGGCGAAAATGTCGTTTTCAAGCGAAGACGAAATGTTCGCTTCAGTCGGATACGGAGCGGTTTCGACGAACCAGGTATTGCTGAAACTGATCGATTATTACCGCAGGGAGAATAAAACCGCGGCGGTCAGAAGCTACCGCAACATCAAATCTTCTACTTCTTCGGGAATAATAGTCAAGGGGATGACCGACATACTCGTAAGGTACGCGGGATGCTGTAATCCCGTGCCCGGGGACGAAATCGTAGGGTTTGTTTCGAGAGGCAAAGGCGTTACCATACACCGCGCTGACTGCCCGAACATAAAGGGTATCGAACCGGACAGACTTATCGAAGTCTCCTGGTCGGGAGAGGTCGAAAACGGTTTCAAAACGAGCATAAAAGTGCTTGGCGAATCGCAGGGCGAGGTGCTTGCCGCGGTTTCGGCTATATGTGCGACGATGAACTTAACCATACTTGCGATAAACGGCAGAATAGAACCTAAAACGAAAAACGCCGTAGTCGACGTGAACATAAAGTTAAACAGCAAAGGCGATCTCGAAACAGTTATAAACAAGTTAAAGCAAAACGATAAAATCATAGATGTTTACAGAGTTACGACTTAATTTTTCAGACTTTGCCATTTATGTTTCGCCTATTGTCGGCCTGCGGAATTATCATAAAATAAAAAGGTTTTTAGGAAATGGATTTTTATACTTTTACCTCGGGCAAGCTTCCCGAAAACACTTATATTCTCGTAAATAACGGCGAAGCCGTGGTTATAGACGGCGGGATTCACGCAAATCTTACGTTCGATATGGCAGAAAAGTACGGCTTTACCGTAAAGTACATGCTTCTGACTCATACGCATTTCGACCATAGCACATGCGCTTACGATATGCAGGGTAAAGGAGTAAAAGTCGGCGTTTTTTATAACGAAGCGGACGGACTTTACGATCATAATGTTAGTTTGACAAGCAAGGTTCCGTCGCTTTTCAAAGAAACGCATGCCGATTTTACGTTCACGGACGGCGAAGAATTGGATCTTTGCGGAATAAAAATCAATGTGTTGGCTACCCCGGGGCACAGTAAAGGTTCTTGTTGTTTTATCGTAAACGATATGATTTTTACGGGCGATACGCTTTTTAACGGCAGCGTCGGGAGAACTGATTTTTACGGCGGCAGCGCGGAAGAAATGAAGGCGTCGCTCGAAAAACTTTTTTCGCTTGGTAAAGACTATAAAGTTTATCCGGGACACGGCGAGACTTCGTCCTTGTTTTACGAAAGAGATAACAACCCGTTTTCGCCGTTTTGTAAAAAATAATCGTTTTATAAAAATAAGAATTATTATGATAAATTCGAATATCGAAAAGTTAATACCCGAACTGAAAGAAGTCGCAGATCTTTTTGACAGCAGCGACTTTTTTAATATTTCGCACGAGTTTAATCTTATAGAAGGCGAGTATTTTAACTTCTTTAAAATAGAATACAAGGGCGTATTTCGCGAGTACAGGTATTGCGATACGCCGCCCGCAGCTTTTAATGAACTCGAAGAAAAACGTTATATAAAGCGTTACGCCAAATTATCGTTATACAAGGCTTTATCAGATCTTACGGGTATAAATATGCCGTGGGGCGCGCTTACGGGCATAAGACCTACGAAGCTTGCTTATACCGAACTTAAAAAGACGGGCGAGTATAAAGATTTTTTTGAAAACTTTATGCTCGTTTCCGATAAAAAACTCAAAATAGTCGAAAAAATATTAGAAACGCAGAAAGGAATTTACAGTAGCGGCGAAGGGCTTACGGACTTTTTTATAGGCATACCGTTTTGTCCTACGAGATGCAGGTACTGTTCTTTCGTTTCGACAGATATACGGGCGACCGAAAAGCTTATTCCGGACTATGTAACCGCGCTTAAAAGAGAGATTTCCGCAGCAAAGGAACTTATAAAAAACTTGCGAAGCGTTTATATCGGCGGCGGCACTCCCGTTGCGATAGGCGACGAATATCTTAAACAGATTCTCGAAACGGTTAAAGGTTGCGGCACCGAATTTACGGTCGAAGCCGGACGCCCCGACTGCATCACGAGAGAAAACCTTAAACTTTTAAAAGATTACGGCGTCACTAGAATATGCGTTAATCCGCAAACCTTTAACGATGAAACGCTTAAACGTATAGGAAGATTCCACACCGCGCAGGACGTTATAGATAAGTTTTATCTTGCGAAAGAGTACGGATTTATAATAAACACCGACCTGATAGCGGGACTCGACGGCGAAACGGCGGACGACTTTAAAAAGACTATCGAAACGACGTTAAAGCTCCGCCCGGACAACGTTACGGTGCATACGCTGTGTCTTAAAAAAGGTTCCGAGTTAAAGACAGAAGAGAGCAGGCTTCCCGCTTCGGGAATTAACGAGATGGTTGATTTTGCACACGACATGCTCGGCGAAAACGGTTACAAACCTTACTATCTGTACCGTCAGAAGTATATGGCGGGCAGCCTTGAAAACACAGGATATACTTTAAGCGGCAAAGCTTGCGTTTATAACGTGGACGTTATGGAAGAAATATCCGATAACGTGGCGTGCGGGGCGAACGCCGTTTCGAAATTCGTGGACTTAAAGCACGAAAAGATTTTAAGGACAGCCGCGCCGAAAGACCTTCAGACTTATATAAACAAGGTCGAAAAAGTCATAACCGAAAAGAGGGAAGCTTTCGACGATATAGAAGCTTTAAGAAACGTGAAAGAGTAAAACCCGTAAAAATCCGCCGAAAACGGCGGCAGCTTTGATATTGCGGAAATCGGAAATTTAACGTTACCGGATATAAACCGAAATATAAATTTGTCATATAATAAATAAATTAAGTTAAAAATTTTAAAAGAAGCGTTAAAAAAGCGTAAAAACGTTTTACAAAAACGCGACCTTTTGATATAATGACTAATGTATGTACCGTGGCACGGCGAAAGGGCAAAAACTCCGACCTTCGGCTGTGTTACAGGCGAACTTATTCCATACAGGAGGTAATAAAAATGGAAAAGGCAAAAAAACAGGAAATTATCACTACTTACGCTAAGCACGAAGGCGACACCGGTTCTACCGAAGTTCAGATCGCGCTTTTAACCGAAAGAATCAATCATCTTAACGAGCATCTGGCTGCTAATCCGAACGACAAACATTCGCGCAGCGGACTTTTGAAGATGGTCGGACAGAGAAGAGGCTTACTCGGATATCTTAAGTCCGTAGATCTCGAAGGTTACAGAGCAATCGTCGCTAAACTCGGACTCAGAAAATAATTATAAACTCAGGCGGCAACGTTTTTTGTCGCCTGTTTTTTTGCTTTCGGTAACGGCTACTCTTATGTTCAAGAGGTTTTAAGCTTAAACGGAAGCAAGTAAAAACAGTAAAATAGCCGTCGTCGCGCGCTGCGGCGCCGGATGAATAACAGAGTGAACAGGAGAAACAAAATGACACCCAATTACAAAGAATTCAAAACGGTCATCGGCGGTAGAGAAGTCACGGTTGAAACGGGCAAATACTGCGAACAGACCAGCGGTTCATGCATCGTAAGATGCGGCGAAACCGTAGTTATGGTAAACGTTACTATGTCTCCCACGGCAAAGGAAGGACAGGACTTCTTCCCGCTGACGGTAGATTATCAGGAAAAGATGTACTCCGTAGGTAAGATTCCTGGAGGATTCACCAAGCGTGAAGGCAGAGCGTCCGACAAGGCGATCCTTACGTCCCGTCTTATCGACAGACCGCTTCGTCCGTTGTTCCCGAAAGGACTTTTCAACGACGTAGTAGTCGTAGCGACGGCTCTCTCGGTAGATCCCGACATCGCTCCCGAACCTTTCGCAATGCTCGGAAGCTCCATCGCACTGTCTGTTTCGGACATTCCTTGGGCAGGCCCCACGGGCAGCGTCGTCGTAGGTCTCGTAGACGGCAAGTACGTAATCAACCCCGATCTTAAACAGAAAGAAAAATCAACACTTCACCTTAATCTTGCGGGAACCAAAGACGCAATCATGATGGTTGAAGCGGGTTCAAAAGAAATTTCCGACGACGAAATGGTAGGCGCGATTTTATTCGGACACGAAGAAATCAAAAAACAGTGCGCTTTCCAGGAAGAAATCGTTGCCGCGGTAGGCAAGCCCAAGCTTGAAATGGACCTTTACCACGTACCCGAAGATATCGACGCTGCGGTAAGAGAATACGCTTCCGACATGCTCGATAAAGCTCTCGATACTTTCGATCGTCACGAAAGACAGGAAGGTCAGGACGCCGTAGAAAAGGCTGTTCTCGAACACTTTGCCGAAATTTATCCCGGTAAAGAAAGAGAAATGAAAGATTCTCTTTACTACCTTACCAAAGAAAAGGTAAGAAGAAAGATTATAGATAAAGGCATTCGTCCCGACGGCAGAACGCTTACCGAAGTTCGTCCCATCTGGTGCGAACACGGGATTCTTCCGAGAGTTCACGGCACCGGACTTTTCACTAGAGGACAGACTCAGGTTATGACGACCTGCACTCTTGCAATGCTCGGCGACGCACAGAAGCTCGAAGGTCTCGATGACGAGGATACCAAGCGTTATATGCATCAGTACAACATGCCCGGCTACGCTTCCGGCGAAGCGAGAGGCATCAGAAGCCCCGGCAGACGCGAAATCGGTCACGGCGCTCTTGCGGAAAGAGCTTTGGCGCAGGTTATTCCTTCGGAAGAAGAATTCCCCTACGCTATAAGAATGGTTTCCGAAGTTCTTTCGTCCAACGGTTCTACTTCGATGGGTTCGGTATGCGGTTCCACCCTTGCTCTTATGGATGCGGGCGTTCCGATAAAAGCTCCCGTTGCGGGCGTCGCTATGGGACTTATCAAAGATACCGAAACGGGTAAAGTAGCCGTTATGACCGATATTCAGGGACTTGAAGACTTCCTCGGAGATATGGATTTCAAAGTTGCGGGAACCGAAAAGGGTATCACCGCAATTCAGATGGATATCAAAATCAAAGGTATCGACGAAGCCATTTTAAGAAAGGCTATCGCTCAGGCTAACGACGGCAGACGTCATATCTTAGGCAAGATGCTCGAATGTCTTCCCAAGGTAAACGATCATATGTCCAAATACGCTCCCGAAATCATTTCCTTCAAGATCAATCCCGAAAAGATCAGAGAAGTTATCGGCTCCGGCGGAAAGGTCATCAACAAGATCATCGACGAAACCGGCACCAAGATCGACATTACCGACGACGGCGTTGTTTCGATTGCGGCGGTTGCAAATCACGAAATGCTTGAAAGAGCCAAAGCAATCGTTCTTTCGATAGCGAAGGATCCCGAAGTCGGCGACAGATATCTTACCGAAGTCGTAAGAATTTTACCGAGAACGGGCGCATTCTGCGAACTTGCTCCCGGAAAGGACGGAATGATCCACATTTCCAAGATGAGCGACAAACGTATCGAAAGCGTTGAAGAAGTTCTTGCTATCGGAGATAAGGTCAAGGTAGAAGTTATAAAGATCGGCGAAAAGGGTATCGACCTTAAACTTCTCGAAAAGATCGAAGGCTAAAGTAATAAAAAATAATGCAAAAGAGGACTAACGGGAATCCGTCCGGTCCTCTTTTTAATAAGCCGCGGCCGGCGGAAATAAAGCCGCTTGCGGTAATAAAATTATTCTTAAGGGTAATAAAAATATAAATGGAATTTTATAAAAAATACGACAGCGGACTTAAACTTGTCATAAAGCAGATGGACGGAGCGTTCACCGTATCGTCCGGCATAATAGTTTCGACGGGCAGCCGTAACGAAAGCAAAGATATAAACGGTATTTCGCACTTTATCGAACACGTTAACTTCAAGGGAACCAAAACCCGCACGGCGTTCGACATTTCCGACGAAACCGACCGCATAGGCTCCACCGTAAACGCATTCACTTCGAAGGAATGTACCTGTTATTACACAAAGTCCATTCCCGAACATCAGGAAGAAACTTTCGCCGTGCTTGCCGATCTTTTTCTTAATTCGACTTATCCCGAGGACGAACTCGACAAAGAACGCGACGTTATAATAGAAGAAATAAATATGACCGAAGATACCCCCGACGAAGTGTGTATGGACCTTTTGTCCGAAGCGTTTTACGGCGATTCGGGACTGGGACAGACTATTCTGGGACCGGAAGAAAACGTCCGTCGCTTTACCGTAAAAGATATAAAAAATTATCTTGAAAAGTATTATACCCCCGACAACGTCTGCATATCGGTAGCGGGCGCGCTCGACATTAAAAAGACCGAAGAACTCGTAGATAAATACTTCAAAGATTTCAAAGGATTCGGTACGGATTCGAAGATACAGGTGTCGGCTAAAAAGGACGAATTCGATAAAAACTACACCGGCAATCTCTGCAAAAAAAAGGATATAGAGCAAGCACACATCGCGCTGTCCTTTCCGGCGTACAAGTACGGCGACGACAGGTCGGCAGCGGCTAATATCGCCTGTTCGGTGCTTGGCGGAACGATGTCGTCGAGACTCTTCCAGACGGTACGCGAAAAGCAGGGGCTTTGCTACACGGTATATTCATATTTATCGCAGTATCGCGACACGGGTAAGGTCGAAATTTATGCCGGCGTAAATCCGAAAAACCGCGAAAAGGCGTTAAAATCAATTATAGACGTAGTAAACGAGTTCAAAAACGGCATAACCGACGCAGAATTTTCGAGAGGGAAGGAACAGCTTAAATCGGCGTTTATCATGAGTAGGGAAAGCACTTCTTCCGAAATGCAGGTTTACGCAAAAGGCTGGCTGCTTCTCGGCGAAAAGTTCGACTTCGAAAAGAAGATAAACGAAATCAATTCGGTTACCAGGGAAGAAGTCGAATCGGCTATCAGAGAAATTTTCGATACAAGTAAGTGCGCTTATGCGACAGTCGGCAGAAATACCGAACCGCTTAAAGTTCCCGAAAACAAATAATTTAAAATAAATATGGCGCGTTTCTACGGTACCGTTACCGCTCAAAACGTGCCGTTTTTATTGTTTTTTATTTCAGTATCCTAAAAATTCCACTCCTTTGAGAAGAACGTCGTTAAGAGCGTCGTTGCGGAGCGAATAGAAAACTATTTTGCCCTGCCTTTTGGTTTTTACCGCGTTGAGATTTTTAAGCAGTCTTAATTGATGAGAGACCGTAGTCTGATTGAGTTTCAACACTTTCGAAAGGTCGCTTACGCACATTTCCGAAATAGCTAACGCCGATACCATTTTTATCCGCGTGTAGTCCGAAAATATCGAAAAAAAGCAGACGAGTTCGTCTAAAATTTCACCTTGCGGAACGTAGTCTTCGATAAGTTCTCTCGATTTTTTGCTTAAAAGATAATTTTCCATAAATTCCCCCTTGCCGGAAGTTTTCCGGTCGGCTTTATAAGTAAAGCCTTTTTTATAATTATACTACGTATATACATTCGTGCATATTTGTAAAACAGGTCGCATATTGTATAATGCCGTCTTAAAACGGCGAAAAAGGAGGATATATGAATTATAATCTCGCGCTTTTCGCGCTGATGTTTCTGCTTATAAACGGCGGCGTGATAGACACTACCGAAGCTCTTATATTTTTGGCTCTCGTTTCTTACGCAAGCGGCAATAATTGTCTTAACCAAAGCAATACCCGCACGGCATGATTTTATAGGGTTTTAAGTCTGAAAAGCTTTTTAAGTCGGGTATGAGAAAAATAAGAATACAAAAAGCGGCGTAAAAGCCGCTTTTTGTTTGCCGTTTTTTTATTCCGACGATAAACTATCCGGAAGATTTTCCGAATAACGTAAAAATAAAAATTGCGTTAAAGTCTGTAAAACCGCAAAAAAAGTTGTCAATAACTAAAGTATATTATATAATTTTAGTATGAGCGTCGTAGAAGATAAACTTAAAATACTTCCGACCGATCCCGGCGTCTATATCATGAAGGACGACGGCGGACACGTTATTTACGTCGGAAAGGCGAAAAATTTGAAGAACAGAGTACGGCAGTACTTTTTTAACACCGTCAAGACCGAAAAGGTCATGGCGATGGTTTCGCATATAAAAGATTTCGACTACATTATAGTTAACTCCGAGATAGACGCTTTGTCTTTGGAAAACAACCTTATAAAAAAATATAAGCCGAAGTATAACATTCTGTTAAAGGACGATAAAACTTACCCTTATATAAAGGTCAATCTTAAAGAAAAATTCCCGTATTTTTACATTACCCGAAAAATAAAAAAGGACGGCGGCAAATATTTCGGTCCGTTTATGGGCGGCATAAACGCGCAGGAAGTGCTGGAACTCGTAAATCTTACTTACAAACTTCGCCCTTGTTCGGTAAAGATAACCGAAAAGCCGAAAAGGGAATGTCTCAACTACCATATAGGCAAGTGCCTTTCGCCGTGCAGCGGAAGAGTTTCGGAAGAAGATTATATGAAGTCCGTGAACGCCGCTCTCGACTTTTTGTCGGGCGGGGACGATTCGAGACCGGAAGAAATTCTTAAAGAAGCCATGCTCCGCCATGCCGAAAACGAAGAGTTCGAAGCCGCTCTCGCTTGCAGAGAGAGACTCAAAAGTCTGGAAAAACTTAAGGTAAAAAGAATAACAGCGTTAAACAGATTTATCGACGCGGACGTGATTTCGATGGCTGACAACGGACTTTCGACCGTGTTTTCGATGCTTAATATACGAAAGGGCAGAATGCTCGGAGCGAAAAATTTAAGCGAAGAGAACGTTTACTTCGACAAGTCCGAAGGTTTAGCCGATTTTATCACAGGGTATTATAAAAACGCGGCAGAAATTCCTTCTGAAATAATAGTGTTTACCGAACCCGCCGATACCGAACTTTTAGAGACTTATCTAACGGGACTTGCGGACAAAAAAATATCGGTAACGGTTCCTGTAAAAGGGGTAAGAAAACAGCTCGTCGACATGGCGGGAGTCAATGCCGAAGACTATCTTAAAAAGTCCGTCGAACGTATCCGCCACAAGACCGATATGACGATAAACGCTTGCCAAAAATTGCAGCGTGTGTTAAACTTATCTAAATATCCGAAGCGTATGGAATGTTACGATATTTCACACATTTCCGGCGTCGATAAGGTCGGTTCGATGGTGGTGTTTACGGACGGAGAAAAGGACGCCGCGGAGTACCGCAGATTCAAAATAAAGACCGTCGAAGGCAACAACGATTTTGAGTCGCTTAAAGAAGTTCTTAAACGCAGGCTCTCTAAGCTCGGCACGGACGAAGAAGAAAAGTTTCCTAAACCCGATCTTATAATCATCGACGGAGGCAAAGGTCAGCTTTCGTCGGTAAAGCAGATTTTCGACGAACTTAACGTTAAGGACATAGACCTTGTGTCGCTCGCAAAACAGGAAGAAGAAGTGTTTACTCTTCATTCCGACCGCAGCGTTTTAATAGATAAATCGGATTACGCTTTGCGGCTTTTACAGCGTATCAGAGACGAAGCGCACCGCTTTGCGATAACTTTTAACAGAAGTTTAAGAGGCAAACGCAGCCTTGTTTCGGTTCTCGACGGCATCGACGGCGTCGGAAAGGTTAAGAAGAAAGCTCTTTTAGAAAAATTCAAAGATCTGTCGGGGATAATGAACGCAAAAAAAGAAGATCTTATGACCGTGGACGGAATAGGCGAAGCCTTGGCGGACGAAATAATAGCAGAGTTAAAGAAAGAAAACATAACGATATAACGGCGTTTTACGGATATGGTTAACGGTACCTGTTCCATTGAAACATAACCATATTTACGGACAAAGGAGAACCGCATGAAATACAGAATGATAATATCGGACTATGACGGGACGCTCGCTCCGGCTTACGGCAAAGTCGTGCAAAAAGAAACGATAGAAGCGATAAAAGCATACAGAGAAGCGGGCGGATACTTTGTGCTTTGTTCGGGGCGAGGAGCGGCTTCGGCATTCGACGCGATGGAATATAACAACATAAATTGCGACGCGATAAGCGCGTTTCAGGGCGCGACGATAAAAATCGGCGATACGATAACCGAAGACGGGCTTGACGGAACAACCGTGAGAGAAATAGTGGAATTCGTAAGAAATATCGAAAACAGAGACTTTGTAACCTTCAATAACGAAGTTTTGCTGTACGACGGCAACGGCGAAGCTCTTAATTACTATGTAAACTGGTCGACTTCGTATAAAAACAAAGCGGCTGTTAATATTCCGGAGTACACTTTGAGCCACGGCGGATATTACGGCAAATTGCTTTTAACCAAGATGCCGGACGAAAACACAGATAGAATAGTAAACGCGATAAAAGAAAAATTCGGCGATAAAATCGTAATAAACAGCGGATCGGAAATTTTAATCGAAATGGTTTCGGCTACCTGTACGAAGTATTCCGCATGCAAAAAAATAGCGGAGCATTTTAACGTAAACGAAAACGAAGTAATAACCGTCGGCGACTCTACAAACGATCTTACTCTGGTAGCCTTTGGCGAAGGCTGTGCCGTCGAAAGCGGTACACCGGAACTTAAAAAAGCGGCGAAGCACATCGTTCCCGCGGCAGATAAGCAGCCGATAAAATATCTGATAGACAAAATATTAAGCGGCGAAGATCCGTTTGATTTCGAAAGCAAATAACTTAAACAGAAAAATAAAAAAGCGATAAAACAAGAATCAAAATTATTATTGATAAAAATGAGGGAAACTTAAATTCATAATGGAAGAAAATAACAGAATCGGGACGGCGAGCGTTCTGGAGTCCGCCGAAACCGAAAAAGAAGAAAACAAAATAAATCCTGCGAGCGGCGACGAAAGAGAACTTCCGCTTATCGCGATAAGAGACAGAGTAATATTCCCGAAAACTGCGGTAAACTTCGACGTAGGAAGTGAGAAGTCGAATAATGCTCTTAAAGCTGCCGAAAGCTACGGCGGAATGATATTTTTAACGACGCAAAGAAACCCTGCCGAAGAAGACGTAAAGGCTGAAGGGCTCTATTATACGGGCGTAGTATGCCGTATCCGCCAGGTAGTGAGAACTAACGGCACCGCCAAAGTAATGGCGGAAGCTTTGTACCGCGCGAGAATAGCGGCGTTTCTTTCCACGGAAGAATATTTTAAGGTCGTAGCCGTGAGATCGGATTATAAAAGCGACGACGAAGTAACTACCGAAGCCGCTTTCAGAGTTGCTAAAACAGCGACGTTCGACTATGCGAGACTTAAAGGCAACGTCGCGAAAGAAATTCTCGAAACGCTTTCGGGAGTGGACAGTCCCGACTTTTTTATAGACAACGCTCTCACAGTGTTCTCGATGAAAGAAGCGGACAAGCAGGCTGTGCTCGAAGAGGACGATACGGTAAAAAGACTCGAACTTTATTCTTCGCTGTTGCTTAAAGAAACCGAAATCGTAAAAGTGCAGAAGGACATAGACGCGCTCGTCAGAAAGCGTATCGAAGACGGACAAAAGGAATATTATCTTCGCGAGCAGCTTAAGGCGATACATACCGAACTCGGCGACGACGAATCGCTTAAGCAGGATTATATCGACATGGTAAAATCCAAAAACTTCCCGCCGGAAATAGAAGAAAAACTTATGGGCGAGATAAATCGTCTCGATAAAATAAATCCGTCTTCGCCCGATTATTCGGTAATACTCAACTATCTCGACTGGATAAAGGATATTCCTTTCAACGTTTATACCGAAGACGAAAAGGATCTTAAGAAGGCGAAAGATATTCTCGAGGAAGACCACTTCGGTCTCGAAAAGATAAAAGAAAGAATAGTGGAATATCTTGCCGTATTAAAACTCACGGGGAAACTCCAGGGACAGATACTTTGCTTCGTAGGACCTCCGGGAGTGGGAAAGACTTCGATAGCAACTTCCATTGCGAGAGCGACGGGAAGAAAATTCGTAAGAATGAGTCTCGGCGGAATAAAAGACGAAGCCGAAATAAGAGGACACCGCAAAACTTACGTTGGCGCGATGCCCGGCAGAATTATTTACGGACTTAAACAGGCTAAAAGCATGAACCCCGTTTTTTTGCTCGACGAAATAGACAAAATATCGGCGGATATTCACGGCGATCCCGCCAGCGCGCTTTTAGAAGTGCTTGATCCCGAACAGAATTCGACTTTCCGCGACAGATTTATCGAGATACCGGTCGATTTGTCTAAGGTAATGTTTATTACCACGGCAAATACGCTCGATACGATTCCTGCGCCGCTTTTAGACAGAATGGAAGTAATAAATCTTTCCGGTTACACCGAAACCGAGAAGCTCAGCATTGCCGAAAAATATCTCGTCAGAAAAGCGAATGATAAATGCGGTCTGTCTCACGACAAAATTAAAATAACGAAGGGCGGACTCGAAGAAATTATTTCCGGATACACTATGGAAGCCGGCGTCAGAAATCTCGAAAGAGAGATCGAAACCGTAACACGTAAGGTGGCGGCGGGCTTTGCTCTCGGCAAATATACGAAAAAACAAATCGTCGATAAAGAAAGAGTGAACGAACTTTTAGGAGCGAAACGCAAATACGGCGATCTTTCGCTCGACAAGGACGAAGTCGGCGCATGTACCGGACTTGCCTGGACGACTTACGGCGGAACAACGCTTACGATAGAAGTAAGCCTTATGTCCGGCAAGGGCGAAATTATTCTTACCGGCAAGCTCGGCGACGTAATGAAGGAATCAGCAAGGGCGGGCATCTCTTATATACGGGCGAACGCCAAAAAGTACGGCATAGACGAAAAAGTTTTCGAAACGACCGATATACATGTTCACGTTCCCGAAGGAGCTACGCCGAAGGACGGACCGAGCGCGGGCATAACAATGGCAACGGCTGTTTTGTCGGCTTTCACCGGACGCGAAGTAAAACGCAGCGTCGCAATGACGGGCGAACTCACATTAAGAGGCAAGGTTTTGCCGATAGGCGGTCTTAAAGAAAAATCCCTTGCGGCGTACAGGGAAGGAATAAAAACGGTTATCATTCCCGAAGCGAATACGCCCGATCTTAAAGAGATCCCCGAGGAAGTAAGAAAGAAAATGGAATTTATCCCCGTATCGACGGCGGACGAAGTATTCGAAAAAGCATTAAAGTAAAGGAAAATAAAGTTATGGCAGGTAATACAGCGTCGTTTATAACGTCGGTTGCGAGCGACAAGAATTTTTTGGTTTCCGATAAACCCATTATAGCGGTCGCCGGCAAGTCGAACGTCGGCAAGTCGAGTTTTATCAACATGCTTGCGGGCGACGGTAAACTTGCCAGAACTTCGAACACTCCCGGAAGAACGAGACTTATCAACTATTTTGACTTCAGGACGTTTATTCTTGCCGATCTCCCGGGATACGGCTTCGCTAAAGTATCGAAGGCTGAAAAGGACAAATGGTCTACGCTTATGGAAAGATATTTTGCCGAAACGGAGATAGCGCACGTCTTTTCTTTAATAGACATACGCCACGATCCGACGGCGGAAGACATAACGATGGTGAATTATCTTTACAGCTACGCTCTGCCGTTTACGCTCGTCGCGACCAAGTCCGATAAGCTCGGCAAAAGCAAAGTAAAGCCGCAGGCGGAAATTTTAAGCCGTAAATTGAAGGTAGGAAGAGAAGATATAATACCCGTTTCTTCTTTGGAAAAAAGGGGCAGGGACGAGATATTCCAAAAAATAAATCAGATAGTAAAAAACTATTACGAAGCCGCACCCGAAACAACGGACGAAGAATAATTCATATTATTTGCGGTAAAGTTAAATACTACCTGTATCGCGGAAATCATACCGAAAACAAAAAAGACGGAAAATTCCGTCTTTTTTATATGCGTGATTAAAATCGGTTATATGATATTAACCCTGTATCGACGAAACTGCGCTGCGACATCGAAAATTATCCGTTAATCGGTGATTTTTTTGCCGTATAACTTTTCGTACGCGCGCTGCAAGACGTTTTCGGACGTGCCGAGCGGCAGAAGCCTGTTGCGATAGTCGTGTTTGTCGCAGAACCATTGGAGTTCTTTTAAGATTCTCTCTTCGTTTTCGTGCTGAATTTCGTTTAAAAGAACTATGTAATCTTTCGATTTAGCGCCCGCGTATACCGCGTAATCGAGAAGTTTTGCATAATGTCTTAAACAAAAACCTTTCGTCTCGGCAAGTTCTTCTTTAAAATTTTCTTCGGCGACGAACATCTCTGCAAAAGAAACGTAATATCTCATCATCGCCGTAGAAAGCTCGTTGCAGATAACGCACGTTTCGGCGGAATCTTTTATAAAGTTCGAAGTTTTAAGTCCCGTTCTCGTGTCGGTCGGGTTGCCTTCGCCTTCTTTAAGTTTTTCGAGCCTTGTTTTTATCTGAAGGGCAAGGCTTAATTTATTCTGCCGTAAAAACAGTTTTTTGTAATGTTCCGCGCAAAAGCCCTTTTCACCGACTTCGGTACGCTTACCGTCGTCCATTACGGCGTCGTTTAAGAATTCGTTCAAAAATTGTTCTTCGACCTCGCGTTCGATCCGGCAAAGCGGACATTCGCAGTCTTCTTTAAGTTTTTCGTGTACTAAAATAGTGTTGATATGGTACTTCATACTCACATTATAGTATATTTTGTCGGAAAAATCAATCCGCTATTGACTTAAAACGCGTTAAAGCGTATAATAATCTTAAAGTTTGTTTGTTTTTGCCTCTTTACCGGCAGAAGCTCAAACCGAATAATTTTTATTATGAGAATTAAGTTTTAATTCAAGGAGAAAACTATGATACTAGAAAATAAAATAGACCTTTACGCATATTTCGGCGTAAAAAGACCTGAAGGGGCGAAAGGTTACATGAACGCATACATAACCGAACGTTTCGACGAATATTCCGCAAAGAGAGTTCGTCCCGCAATGATTGTTTTTCCGGGAGGCGGATACTGGTTCAGATCCGAAAGAGAAGCCCAGCCTATAGCTCTTAATTATGCGGTCAACGGCTTTCAGACGTTTGTCGTCGAATATACCGTCGAAAGCGAGAGCCCTAACGCTCACCACCCGGTAATGCTTATCGAAGCGGCTATGGCTGTGGCGTACGTAAGGGAAAATGCCGATAAATATTTTATACAAAAGGATAAAATAGCGATAATAGGATTTTCAGCCGGCGGACATCTTGCCGGGAGCATTTCGACCATGTTCGGCGACGAAAATATCGTAAACGCTCTTAAAGAAAAGGCGGCTCTCTGCCGTCCCGACGCGTCGGTTCTCTGCTATCCCGTAATAACGTTTATTCACCCGACTCACGGCGGAACGAGGGACGCTTGCACGAATCATAATCCGGCTTTGTTCGAAGCTCTCTCGGTCGAAAAAAACGTTACCGAAAACACGCCGCCTACGTTTATCTGGTCCACTTACGAAGACAACTGCGTTCCGATAATAAATTCCGTTTTAATGGCGGAAGCTCTTGCCGAAAACAAGGTTCCTTTCGAACTTCATATTTTCAGAAAGGGTTATCACGGTCTCTCTCTCTGTAATGACGAAACTTCTAAAGACGGGGTAGACGCGATAAATCCCGTTGCCGAAGAATGGCTTAAAATGTCCGTAACATTTTTGAGAGAACTCGGATTCAAAGTCAGAAACGAGGAATAGTTTTTACGTTTAAGGCAAAGCGTGCATAAAGCGGCAAAAAAGTGTTTACGGTATGTTTTTGTTATACCTGTATCGTCCAAACTACGCCGAATTTCAGATATGTATTATATAAGCAAATACAACTCGCCTTTGGGCGGAATAACAGTGGCGTCGGACGGCGAAGCTCTTTCGGGACTTTGGTTTGACGGGCAAAAATACTTTGCGGACAGACTTAATAAAAAAGAATCCGGCGAACAATCGACGGACGGCTTAAAAGTTCCCGTTTTAAAAGAAACCGAAAAATGGCTCGATATATACTTTTCGGGTAAAATTCCGGATTTTACTCCGGATTTGAATCTTAACGGCGTGTCGTCTTTTCGGAAAAGAGTATGGAAAATACTTTTGAAAATTCCTTACGGCAAACTTACTACATACGGGCAGATAGCAAAAAAAATAGAAGCGGAAACGGGCAAAAGAGTTTCCGCGCAGGCGGTCGGCGGAGCGGTCGGACATAATCCGATTTCGCTTATTGTCCCTTGCCACAGAGTAGTAGGCGCAAACGGCGGTCTTACCGGTTACGCCGGAGGACTCGATAAAAAGACTTTTTTATTAAAACTCGAAGGCTCGATTAAATAACTTGCCATTGAAGAATTTACGTTCAAGAGGGGAATAATGGAAAAAACTTACAGTAATAAGCAAAAACTCATCGCAACTTTGCGTCGCGAGACGGACGAAGATCATCCCGTCGGCAGAGTGAAAATAGAAACTCTTATCGGAAACGATCTGGACAGAAAAACGCTTAATTCTTACATAAGATTTTTTTCGGATTCCGAAGGCGGATGCCGAATAAAAATCGTTTCCGGCGGTCCCAATACGGCGTATTATTATAATCCTTCCGAAAACGAGTTTACCGAAGAAGAAATCCGGCTCATAATAGACTCCGTCTACGCAGTTAAATCGGTTTCTCCGGAGATTAAAAAAGCGATAAAAGATAAACTTTTATCCGTAACCAATAAATATGTCGCCGAATGGTATAATACCGCAGATTATTCGGTAAAGCGTAAGCAAGACGAGTGCTACGTTTCCGCCGGCGATCTTAAAAAAATATCTGCCGCAATAAAAAACAAGGCGAGTATTCTTTTCGATTATTATCAGACAACGCCTAAAAAAGAAAAAATAACGAGGTATCTCGATCATAATACATTTCCGCAAGCGCTTTACATAAACGACGGCTATTATTATCTTATAGCTTACAATCCGCTCAAAGACGCCAAAAGACATTACCGCGTCGACAGAATGAAAAACGTCAGATTCGGAGAGCCTTTCAAAGGCGTTCCGTATCTTGAAAAGTTCAATCGCTCCGAGTATGAAGAATCGAGCTTCGGCATGTATCGGGGCAAGATGAAGGAGCTGACCTTCATCGCAAAACAGAATCTTGCCGACCAGATGTACGATAAATTCAACGATTACAGGTTTATAAAGTGCGAAGGCGACGACTTTATTTTTACCGCAAAGGCGGAAATAAGTCCTATTTTTTACGGGTGGCTTTGCGGTTACGAAGGCAATCTTAAAATTCTGGAACCTAAAGAAGAAGCCGAAAAGTATTGCGAATATTTAAAAAAACAACTCTGAAAATTAAAATTCAAACAATCATAAAACAATCTGCCCATAACTATGGACAGATTGTTTTTATATTGAGTAAAAAGTTTCCTCCGAAAATCCGATCGGGTAATGTTTTTCTCTTTTATTTAAGCTAATATAATTGCGAAAATAAATCAAATCGCGCGAATATGCGATAAAAGGAGAAAATATGAACAAAAAATACTATAAGGTAGTGGCAAAATGCGGTCATGTCGGAAGACATAAGTATTATGAAGGAACTTTTTACGTTTCCGCAGAGAACGGTAAAATCGCGGCTTCTAAAACAAGAAATTTCGGCAGAGTCAAACACGACCATAAAGACGCGATACTTTCTGTAACTGAAATTACCAGACAGGAGTTCGAATCGGGCAGAAACGAATTCAAAAACGAACGCTACTTCAGCTGCGGTAATATACAGGAGCAGAGAAGATTTTATGACGAAATCTCGGAAAAAATAAAGGGAGAAATGCTCCGCGAAAATTTTAATCAGCCTTCTTCGGACGAAACCCGCAGACAAAAAATAAGATATAAAAAGAGCAAAGCGGATTTATCCGAAAAAAGCTACGCAAAGTATGCCGAGGCCTGTCTGAATTTTGCTTATTGAAATATAAATAAGAATATCGGATCATGCAAAATTGCCTGAAAAATATTTGCGGAATATTTTCTTACGAATGAAAATCAGAAAATAAAAAAATCGCTTATTCTTTCTGTTTCTTTACCGACTGCGGCATCGGATATTTCCGGCGCCGCAGTTTTGCTCGTTTATAGAAATTTTAATTCTTATTTTCGGATTTGTTTATATTATCGATACTGAAAGGTTGTTGAAGCTTATAACCTTGTGGAGTTATCGACAATTACAAAAATATGGATTTCGATAGGACAAAATTCCGGTAAATTTTCATTTTTATCAGAGCTTATCCACATTTACGAACGTTCGTATTTTAAAAATAAAAAAGAGCAAAAATTTAAACCCGTACGAATTCGCGCTTTTCGGAATAAATCCGGCAAAAAAACCGTATAAAATAGCGTATACAAAAAAGTTATCAACAATACATTTAAAAATTACGGTTGATAAGTTGATAACTTTTTACACATCGCCATAAAGTCGGCGGTAAAAACGGGTGGATGGACAGTATGTTTGTTTTTAAAAAGAAAGATATTTTGGTCGCCGTGGGATTTTTAGCTCTGATAGTAGGATTTTCGGCAATATTTATCGGTAACGCCGACAAAAAACAAGCCGGAAGCGTAAATTACGGATATAAAGTGGTTATCGACGTTGGTCACGGAGGAATAGATTCGGGCGTGACCGGTTCTGTTACGGGCGTAAAGGAGAGCGATCTTAATCTTGCCGTTTCTAAAAAACTCGCAACGATTTTGTCGGAAGCGGGAATAACCGCTGTTTTAACGAGAAATACCGAAGCGGGACTTTACGGCGCGGCGGCGGGCAACCTTAAAAAGAAAGAAATGCTGAAGCGTAAAGAAATAATTCTGAAGGAAAAACCCGACCTTATGGTGTCGATACATATGAACAAATTTTCTTCGCCAAGAAGGCGCGGGGCGCAGGTGTTTTTCAAAAAAGGCGATAAGGTTTCCGAAAATCTGGCGTTTTGCATGCAAAAAAGCGTAAATAATCTTTACGACGACGTAAAAGATTATTCGGCTCTTACGGGCGACTATTACGTTCTCAACTGTTCAGATTACCCGTCCGTTCTTGTCGAATGCGGTTTTTTATCTTCGCCCGAAGACGAAAAATTATTGGTAACCGAAGAATTTCAGGAAAAAACGGCGTATTATATTTTTTGCGGGATTATAGAATATCTTAATTCTCCGCTGCCGTCCGAAACATAAAAGATATAACCCGGAGGTATCAAAATATAGTACCTGTTTCGCCGAAACTATGCCATAATAAAAAACAATCCAGACAACGTATTGTTCAAAACGTACCAAAATGTTTTTAACGGTTACCCCGGAAAACGATGCGGTAAGCTTATATAAACAAAAATGCGATAAAAAACGTATTTGAACGGTTAATAGCAAGATTTAAGTTAAGGCTTATATTATTCGTAATATTAAATAAAAAGCCGCTTCGGCGTTTTTAATTGATCGCAGACGGTTCTTTGTTTGCCTATGGGCAGGTTCTTATTTAATTATTATTAAATAAAATTCTTGAAAAAAGCGGGTTTTTATGCTATCATAAGTAAAAGGAAAATAAAAAGTGTTTAATTTAGAAGAAAAAATATCGGTAAAAGAAGCGACGGCAATGAATCCGGTCGTTCTCGCATTCGTCGGGGACGCCGTTTATTCGCTTTATATAAGAGAAAAGCTTGCGTTTAATCACGATCTTAAGACGGGCGAACTCAACAGACTTGCCGTTTCGAGCGTAAGAGCTTCGGCGCAGGCGCAAAAGATCGAAAATCTTCTGCCCGTTCTCACCGAAGAAGAACTTGCGGTGTTCAGACGCGCCCGCAATGCGAAAAAGGGTACCAAGGCAAAGAGCGCGAGCGTTGCGGAGTACAATTTAAGCACCGGATTCGAAGCGGTCGTAGGCTATCTTTACGTTACGGGACAAGCCGAAAGACTTGACGAAATTTTAAACTACGGAGAAGAAAATGAAGGTTGAAGGTAAAAACGCCGTAAGGGAACTTATTAAAACCGATGCGGAAATAGATAAAATTCTCATAGCGAACGGCTTGAAAGATCCCGAGTCCCGTAAACTTTTAAACGAAATCCGCGTCAAGGGATATAAAGTCCAGTTTGCGGACGGGTTCATTCTCGATAAGGAGAGCGAATCAAAACGCCATCAGGGGTTTATAGCGTTTGCTTCCGATTATAAATACGCGGACTTAAAAGACATAATAGCCGATTGCGATAAAAAAGGGAACGATTCTTTGGTTGTCGTTCTCGACGAAATATTGGATCCTCATAATCTCGGAAGCATAATAAGAGTGTGCGAATGCGGCGGTGCGGACGGACTCATTATACCCGAACGCCGTTCCGCTCAGGTTACAGAGACCGTTATAAGAATTTCCGAAGGCGGCGCGAATCACGTTAAGATAGCGAGAGTTACCAATATAAACTCCGCCATAAAAGAATTGCAGCAGAACGGATTCTGGGCGACCGGTGCGGAACTCGGCGGCGAAAATCTTTATAAAGCAGATCTTACCGGCAAGCTTTGTCTGGTAATCGGCGGCGAAGGAACGGGTATAAAAAAACTCACAAAAGAAATATGCGACAGGATAGTAACCATTCCGATGAAAGGTAAAGTAAATTCCTTGAACGCTTCCGTTGCCTGCGGCGTAGTTCTTTTCGAAGCGCTTCGTCAGAGAGATTGGAAAAAGTAAAAACGGTTTTGTCCGTGACAAAAGGACGAAGCTGAAAAGAATGGTAATCGGGTAAACGATGAAAGAAAAGAAGATTTTAAAAAACAAAATAGCGGATGAAGATCTTATAGCGGCGGCAAAATCAGGCGAAGAACAGGCTGTCGAAGAGATATTTTTAAGATATCGTGCCGGGATTATCGGAATCGCCAGATCTTATTACCTTTTGGGCGGCGAGATCGAGGATCTCGTGCAGGAAGGGAATCTCGGACTCTTAAAAGCGGTAAGGACTTACAGCTCTCAAAAAGAAGTTTCGTTTGAATATTACGCCAAACGCTGTATAAAGAACGAAATAATCTCGACGGTAAGGGCGGCTTCCGGTAAAAAGCACGAACCGCTTAATAACGTGAGCGCAGAACTTACGGATTTTGACGAAGAGTTCGGCGACGAGTCCATGAATCCCGAAAATAAACTCTTAAATAAAGAAAGAGAAACGGATATAAATAAAAAATTCAAAGAACTTTTATCCGTAAAGGAATACGAAGTTTATAAACTGTATATTAAGGGGTTTTCGTTCAAAGACATAGGAAACGAACTTAAAATAAAGGAAAAGTCGGTGGATAACGCCGTCCAGCGCATAAAGAAAAAGGCAAAGGAAGTAAAATGGGATATTTAGCGATTTATCGTAAATACCGTCCGCAGACCTTTGATAAGGTTATCGGACAGGATCACGTCGTAAAGACGCTCGTCAATCAGATAAAGCAGGACCGAATCGGTCACGCATATCTTTTTACGGGAACCCGCGGCACCGGTAAAACTTCGGTGGCGAAGATTTTCGCCCGGGCAATAAATTGCGAACACCCCGTAAACGGTTCCCCTTGCGGCAAGTGCGATACGTGCAAAGCTCTTCTCGATCCGTCGAATATAGACGTTCTCGAAATCGACGCGGCTTCCAATAACGGCGTGGACGAGATAAGAAATTTAAGAGAAAATATTCAGTATCCGCCGGTAAACAGCCGTTATAAAGTCTATATCATAGACGAAGTTCACATGCTCTCGCCGTCGGCTTTCAACGCACTCCTGAAAACGCTTGAAGAACCTCCCAAACACGCGGTCTTTATTCTTGCGACTACCGAAGTACAGAAAATGCCCGCAACTATATTGTCGAGATGTATGCGTTTCGACTTCAGACTTGTAGACATAGATAAGCTTGCTAAACTTGTTGCGGATATTTACGACGATCTCGGGAAAAAATATACTAAGGAAGCCGTTTACGCCATTGCAAAACTCGGCGAAGGCAGCGTAAGAGACGCGCTTTCGGTAGCGGATATCTGTCTGTCTCTGTCGGACGGCGAACTTACTTACGGCGACGTTCTGACGGCAACGGGTGCGTCGGACAGAACCATGCTCAGAGACTTCGTGACTGCGCTCACCGCGGGCGACGTCGGAGCCGTGCTTAACCTTACCGATAAGCTCATAAACTTAGGCAAGAGCATCGGGCTTATGATAAAGGATGTGAATTCGTATCTGCGCGACGTTATGATTACAAAAACGTGCGCAAACGCGAAGGATATATTGAAGCTCCCCGAAGATCTCATAAGCGAGCTTGAAATTATAGCGGATTCCACTACAAAAGAACGTATTTTAAGAGCGATCGAAATATTTGCGGAGACCGAAAGCGATCTTAAATATTCGAATCATCCGCGTATTTTGTTCGAGACTGCGGCTATAAAAGCTACCCGTCCCGAAAACGACTACAATATAGACGCTCTTTTGTCGAGAATAAGCGTTCTCGAAAAGAAGATAGACGATCTTACTTCGGGTAAAATTCAGGTAAGTTTGAGCAAGCCGTCAGACGGTAATACAGTACAGAACAGCGCTACCTGTGTTGTCGAAACGATACCGCAGAATAATGTGAAGCCCTCTGCCGAGCTGACTGAAATTACGGAACGTACCGTCGAACCGGTACCGCAAAAGACCGAAACGGACG
Source organism: Clostridiales bacterium (assembly GCA_003538975.1). Taxonomy (GTDB): domain Bacteria; phylum Bacillota; class Clostridia; order Christensenellales; family Borkfalkiaceae; genus UBA11475. The sequence continues at coordinate 129,514 of DPQQ01000014.1, forward strand.
GCATAAAGCAAAATTCCGCAAACGGTAAAGTTAAACTTTCGGAATGTAACGTACCGTTTGAAAGAATCAAGGGCAAACTTATTAAATCTTTAAGAGACAATAACGAGATAATGCTCTGGTCGGTCGTTCAGACGATGCCGCTTACGTTAAAGGACAACACGCTTATAATAACGGTTACGACCGAAAGCGACATGGAAATTATAAACAGAAAAGAAAGTCTCGATATAATAAAGGCACAACTTCCGGAGTATGACTTCGACGTCGAAGTAAGGCTCCACGCGAAAATAGAGCGGCAGGAAAAGCTTGAAGAAGAGATTGAAAAATATAAAAGAATTTTCGGCGACGATATAGTAGTCGTCGGTAAATAAAATCGGCTATTCGTTCGGATATGAACGGCGTACCAAAAAAATTAAATTATAAAAAGGAGATAATTATTATGGGATATAAAGGCGGATTCGGAGGCTTCGGCGGAGGCGGCATGGGCAACATGCAGAACCTTATGAAGCAGGCGCAGAAGATGCAGGCGGACATGCAGAAAGCACAGGAAGAAATCGAAGCGGCGGAGCTTACGGGAACCGCAGGCGGCGGACTTGTAGAAGTCACTCTTTCCGGCAAAAAGGAACTTTTAGGTATTAAAATCAAACCCGAAGCAGTCGATCCCGACGATATCGAAATGCTCGAAGATCTTATTACCGCGGCATTTAACGACGCAAGTTCGCAGGCGGACGCTCTTTCCGAAGAAAAACTCGGTGCGTACGGCAACATGGGAGGACTTTTGTAATCCGTGAAAGTTTATATCGAACCGATCGGTAAACTTATAAACGAGTTTTCGAAGTTACCGGGAGTCGGGCAGAAAACGGCTCAGCGTTACGCATATAAAATAATAAATATGACCGAAGCCGAAGCGGCGGAATTCGCAAACGCTGTTTTATCTGCAAAAAAGGACGTTAAATATTGCAGGATATGCGGAAACTATTCCGAAGAAGACGTTTGTGAAATCTGCAAAAAACGCGATCCGTCGGTTATATGCGTAGTCAAAGAACCGAAAGACGTAATCGCCATCGAGAAGCTTAACGAATTCGACGGCGTGTACCACGTTCTGCACGGAACAATCTCGCCCGTGGACGGAATAGGTCCCAACGACATAAGAATAAAAGAGCTTTTAGAGCGCATCGGTTCCGGCGATACCGTCAAAGAAATTATTCTCGCGACAAACCCGGACGTCGAAGGCGAAGCTACCGCAATGTATATTACCCGTCTTATAAAACCGCTCGGAATAAAGGTAACCCGTCTCGCTCACGGCATTCCGATAGGAACCGATCTCGAATATGCGGACGAAATGACTTTATCGAGAGCGTTTATCGACAGAAAGACTTTGTAAGCGCAGATAAAACCGTAAATAACAGGGTTTTACGGCGTAATTATAATAAAATTACATATGTTACGCTAAATTTTTTATAATCTGAAAAACAGTAAAAAACAGATAAAAACGCCTGAAAACGAGGCGTTTTTATATATAAAATAAAATCACAAACGTTATACTACATATGTAATAAAAATACTTGACGGTAAATAAAAGATGAGTATTCCGCAATATACAGAACAATAACGGCTCCGGAAAACGGAGCCGTTATCATAAAGGTAAGTATTCAAAAAGTGTAATCAAAAAAGGTTGTAAAAGACGGACAAGGGGTTAACAACCGTATTCGGAAAATCTTAAGTATTCGCGCATTTTTCTGATCTTGTTTTTATTGAAGCAGTTCTCCTTTTCAAATATAATATTTATTTCGCCTTCCGGCTTGATAGTTTGTTTTTCTTCTTTTATATAAGACTGATCTCCTTTATCAGATTTGATGATGTAAGCATGCTTAGCCGCTTTTTTATTTTTAGCGGAAGAGTTCTTATTTCCAAACAATATATTATATATGGCGTTAAAAAATTTCATAACATTCTCCTTTTTATAGGTGTAAATTCGTCCGTCCGTCTTTTACGTCTTTATTATACAATATTATATATGACAAGTACAGTCCTGTTTGAAAAAAATTTGACAATTTTTTTTGCGGGGTGTATTATTTAATAAAAGAAAAATAAAAAGTCGTTATTTCCGTTAATTTTAATCGGGGAAAAAGAATATGAAGTATGAAATAATGATAAATATACTTTTTGATCTATTGTCAAAAAAGCTCGTTTCGGCAAGGTATCTTGCGGATAAATACGAAGTATCCCAGAGGACGGTTTACAGATATATAGACGGACTTTCTCTTGCGGGGATACCCGTTATAACGGTGCGGGGTGCGAGCGGAGGATTTAAAATTGCCGAAGGTTACAGAATATCTTTCGGGTTTTTAACAAAAGAAGAACATGAAAGCGTTATTTCCGCATTAAAAGCCGTTTTTGAAGAGACAAACAATAAAAATCTCGAAAGCGCGCTTTCTAAATTCGCCGGGGTGAAGCGCATAGACGGCGATTTCAGTATGAAAACGGGCAATCTTGTCATAGACGAGGGACCTTGGTGTAATTCCTGCGGATACAAGGACAAGTTGTCGCTCCTTACTTCCGCTACGGAAAACCGCGAAGCGTTAAAGATTTTTTATCATGACAGAGAAGGTAAGGCCTCCGAACGCATAATCGAGCCGCACGTCATGGTTTTTAAACAAGGCATGTGGTATGTATACGCTTTTTGCCGTAAACGCGGCGAATTCAGATTTTTTAAGGTCGGAAGAATCGAATCGCTCGACAAAACGGGCGAGATCTTCGTAAGAAGAACCGTTCCCGAAACTCTTCCTTTTGAAGATTGGTATACTAAAGGAGATCTTGAATTTGTCGAAATGAAGATCGAACGCCCGTATATCGCTCCCGTCGGAGAGTGGCTCGGAGTAGAAAATTTGTATTACGAAAAGGACGGCTGTTACGCTAAATTAAGTCTTCCCGAAGACGACGGACTTATCGGCAAAATTTTGTCGTTCGGCAGCGGCGTAAAGGTAGTTAAACCTGAATCGCTCGTTAAAAAAATCACCGCAAAAATCGCAGAAATCAACTCGCTTTATTCGTAATCCGGTTTACCTTAAAAAATCTTTACCGACTCATTATCAAACGTTTGATGAATATAAAACGGGAATTTTTTTGGTAAAAAATAAAAATCCCGATGGCATATATAAAAATAAACACCCCCGTAATTGTAAAGTTACGGGGGTGCTTTTATCTTTTTTTGCTTTTTACGTTGTGATTTTTGGCGTAATTATATAAAATTTTAGCTATCTCTTCGGACGAATCGGTTATTTTCAGGTTGATATAAGACGTATCAATAAAGTTTTCGGGCGAATTTGCAGTCGGTTTTTCGATTTTTTCCGTTTTATCGGTAGTATCGTGTGTTTCACGATAAAAAACTTCAGTGTCACCTTTATTCATACTCCGTTTAAGTCCGCGGTATGCCGAGTTAACATACGCGGCGAGCGACTTTTCGGTAAGGTCGGATTCGTTAAGGACGAGACAGTTGCCGCTTTTTAAAAAATATTCGGCGTTCATAACCTGATCCCCTCGCGAATTTCCCTTTTTAAGCGGTACGAAAACGACGGGAATTTTAAGCGAGAGTATTTCAAATGCGGAATTAGAACCGCAACGGGCGAGCGCTACGTCGGCTGCGGAATAAGCCGTTTCCATATCCGATATAAACGGCGTTTCGTAAACCGAGCCTGTTTTTCGCGCTTCTTTTACGGATTTTCCCGCTATTAAAAGTATGTCGAAATCATTTTCGAGAAGAGGAGTCGCCTTTTTTACCGCGGCGGTGATTGCCGAGGCACCCTGACTTCCGCCGAATGCGAGAAGAAGCGGCTTATCGCCCGAAAATCCGAATTTTTGCTTTGCAAGCCGTTTGTTCTTAGAATTAAATTCTTTAATCGGCGGTCCGATGAAAATTCCGTTTTTAAGTCCTTTCGCCGCGGACGGAAACGAGGTCAGAACGGCTTTTGCGAATTTTGCGGTGAGTTTGTTTGCAAGGCCCAAAGAGTAGTCGCTTTCGTGACAAACTACCGGTATACCGAGACTTTTCGCCGCCAGAACAACGGGAACGGCGACGTATCCGCCCTTTGAAAACACTACGTCGGGTTTTATTTTTTTGAGTATTTTTTTTGCAGCGGAAACTCCGCTCATAAGAGAAAACGGGATTTTTAAGTTTTTAAGAAAATTATCTCTCGAAAATTTTACGCACGGAACGGAATAAAACGGAATATCCAAAGGTTTTATAAGAGACTTTTCGATACCGGAATCCGAACCGATATAGTAAGTTTTATCGAAGTATTTATTTGTTTTTTGCATTACGGCGATGTTTGGGACGACGTGTCCCGCCGTGCCGCCGCCGGTGAATACGATTTTATACATCATAATAAGTATATGCCGTTTTCGCCGTTTTTTGCGAACCGTTTGGCAAAACACGATAATCGGCGGCAGAAATGTCTTGTTTTTACGCCGGATAACAAGAAAGTCGCTATGATAGATGACAAAACCATATAAAAAGATACGTCTCCTTCAGGCCGCTATTTATGCTGTAATATTTATATTGTTTATTATACTATAATATATATTTATATAAATATAGGGTTGAAATCGTCTCAGACTTAACGGAGAAAAGTTATTAAAACATATTACAGGCTGAATTCCGCTTGTCTTGCGGAATTCTGGGTGGCGGGGGGAGAATACAATAAAATAAAAACAGCAAAAAAAGAGAGACCGTTAAGGTCTCTCGATTTTTTATATTGAAGAGTTTTTATTATTCTTCTGTTTTATTTTCGGTCGAAGTTTCGGTTGTCGTTTCCGTAGCGGTTTCCGCATTTTCGGAAGTTTCTTTAGCTTCTTCGGCTTCTTCCTGCTGTTCGCCGTCGACGGGTTCAGCGGAAGCGTCTTTGAATATGTCGTCTCCGAAATCTTCTACGACTTCGTTCATAACTTCGGTTTCGTCCTGTTCGGAAGAATCGGTAGCTTCTTCGGCTTCTTCGTCAGTGAGCGTTTCTTCGGTGGATTCGCCGTCGTTTACGTCGTTTTCTTCTGAGGAAGCGTTGTTCTTGAGTTCGTTATAAGTCTTGTTTCTGCTCGAAACGTTGTAGTAAGATTTAACCTTTGTTCCTTTCTTATGCTTTCTTACGATCATTCTGATAAGGATGAAGAGAATAAGAGCGATAAGGATAACGGCTAAAGCGATAGTCGAGAACTGGAGCCAGAATGTACCGGAGTCGAACTTAGCCGCACAGCCGGACTTCGTCGTGTCGTCTGCGTCGTCGTCGGTTGAAGGATCGGTGTAAACGGGATCGATGGAGTTGTAAACCGCGTAAACGAAAGTCGTTTCGCCGTTTGCGTTCGTGTTGTCAACCCAGATGTATTTTTCGGTATAGCTGATCTTCTTGTCCGAATCCGCGGTTTTGTTGAATTTTATTTCCGCGTCGGTAAGCGTTCTCGTATATTTTACGCCAGCTTCGACGTTTGCTTTTGTAAGAAGGTTATTGCCGTTGATAACGGTTTCGTACGCTTCGTTAAGAGCGCCCGAACCGGAAGTTCTGTATCCGTCTACGGTAGTGGTTTCGGTAAACGTGCCGGTTTCGATATCGTTGAAGAATACATAACCCTGCGATTTGCTTTCGCCGTCTCTCGATCCGTTCCAGAGTTCGAGACGGTATTTCATTTCGGTTGCGCCGGTAGCTATTTCGAACGTTACGGTAACCCATCCGTCTTCGCCGTATTCGGTAACGGTGTCGGCGGTGATTTTTGCCATAAGAGTTTTGGTCGTTTCGCCCGATTTAAGGGTTAAGGCGTTAAGCTTCGAAGAACCTTCGCTCATATCGGTAAGATATACGTAAGCCGCCGCGTTGCCGGTAACTCTTACCTTCAAAGTGATCTTAGTGGCGGAGCTTGCCGAAACGGTAACCGATTCTTTAGCGATAAAGCCGTAAGAATCCGTGTTTTCGTTATAAATCATAAGGGGCTGAACTTTGTATTCGCCGTCGGAATTTTTAGCCGCGTCGCCGAGAGCTGCCTGTACGTTGCCGTATTTATCGCCGTATCCGGCAAGATACTTGGTGTTGATAACGCCCGCGTTATTGCTGGTGTTTACTTCGGAAACGAGTGTTTCGTTGTTTTCGGGACGTTTTACGAATTTGTGGTTGTAAGTAACGCCGTAATAGGAAAGAGGATTAACGGCTTCGGTTTCGATGTTGCTTTCGTTTACGAGCGAAACCTTAACGTTGTAATCTTCTGTATCGTCGGACTTCGAAGGATCGGAGTTGTATTCGGCATGGAGCGAATACGACGCATTGGTCGAAGAATAATTGGAAACGAGCGCGGCGAAGAAATCGTAATCTTCGTTCTTTACGTCGTCCGTGGTCATCGTGCCGCTCGTCATTGTCATGCCGGAAATAGTAACCGTTCCGGTGGAGTAGTACGAAGCCGCCGAATATTTTTCGGGAGTGGTGGTGCCGACCGTGAAGCCGAGATAGAATTCTCTGTCTTCTTCGGTGCTGTTTTTAACGGTAATAGCATATTCTGTCGCGTCTTCGGAGACGGTGGTGTTCGTGAAGACCGACTTCTTTTCGACAACGTCGCCCTTTACGTCGTAAACGTAAACGCCGATGCCGTTAGTATCGTATTTAGAAAGGTTATTGGTAAGTTTGAATCTTACGGTAGTGAATTTACCCGCGGGTACAGAGAAGTTTCCGCTTGCGTTTTTAACGTCGAGTTTATAAGCGGATTTGTTTACGGTCAGGGTAATATCGTTCTGTGTAACGGTCTTGCTCGAAGTTCCGCCGAAACGATTGCCTGTCGATTCGCCGCCGATATAGCCGCTCGTAACGTTCGCCGCATTGAAGTCAACGGCAGCAAAAGTATTTACGGAGCCGTCGATATTGCCGTAAGCGAGCGAATAGTAAGCTTTGTTTTCGGAATTCGCTTCCGCTCTGTAATCGTAGGTGAGACCGGAGAAAGAGCTGTTTACTTTGGAGTATTTGGTTGCCGAAGTCCAGTCGATGCCCGTTATCTCGGAAGGAATGTCTTCATCGCCGGCTTTATAAACGGTAACGTCCACGTCGTCGAAATAACAGGTGCCGTAAGCGTAATCTACCGCAGAGCTTGCAGCCTTGGGGTTGCCGAAGCCGAGTCCTAACGAAAGGGTAAGGGTTGAATTGGAGTATTCGTTGCCCTGTACGTATATGGTATATTGCTTCCATTCGCCGTTAGTGTTGATGCCCTTTACCGCATATTTAGCCTGAGTAACGCCGTTTACGGTCGTGGCGAGTCTGATGTTCGCGTAACCTGCGGATTTACCGGTGTAGTCGGAAAGGTTTTTATCGGTGTTTACCCATACGGTGAACTTAGCTACGGAACCCTTTTCGAGCGTGACGGATTTCGAAGAAGAAAGAGCCATCGCTACGCCGATGTCGGATACCGCGGTCGAAGAAGAGTAGTTGTTGAGCATGTAAACATACTGATCTTTCGCGCCTTCGTGAGTGCCGGGATTACGATTTTTAAGGTTTTCGGTAAATTTTGCGATTACCTGCTCTTTAACTTCCTTTGCGACTTCGTCCGAAGACCAGTCGGAATGAGCGTTTTTAACTTCTGTTTCGATATCGGTCTTTTTGAAGTTATATTCGCTTTCCGCGCGCGAAATAAAGGTAGAGTTATTGTAAAGGCTGTTGAAAGCAACGCTTAAAGAGTCGGTGAAAGCCTTTCCGTCGTTTGCCGCGGTGGGTATTACGCCCGAAGTAGCGTTCGAACTGGACGAACCGCTGTCCGAAGAAACCGACCAACCGCTTATCGAAGATTTCGGGAATGAAGTCGATTTAGTGGATAACGCACCGACGTTGAAATTCTTATTGGTGATAAGATCGTCAGACGACGTATAATCGGTATGCGAAACCGAAGGCTTGTACTCGCTGTCTTCGGTCGTCTTTTTATCGCAAGCGGTAAAAAGCGCGCACGAGAAAGCAAGGATGCACGTTGCAAGTAAAACTATAAGATATTTTACTTTTGACTTGATGAATGATTCTTTCATATGCCACCTTATAAAAAATTGTAAAGTCAAACGGGGCGAAAACCCCGCTTTTATTTTTATGCTTACTTATTATATAATAAATATAATTAAAAATCAATATAAAAACAAAAAAAAAACTTATTTTTTGCCGTTTATGCATTACGGAAAACAAAAAATCTCGAAAACGGCGGTTTTTTTGCGATTTTTACTATAAAATTCCGGATTTTGCTTAAAATATTATGGTGAAAAGCAACGTAAAAACCATTAAGAACCGAAGAATTACGGAAAAGAATACCGCAGCAAAAGAAAACGCAAACGATTCCGCTTTGTTTTTAAGCGGGGTGAAAGCCGCCGATTCGGACGAAAAAAAGAAAAAGTCGCTCGTTATAAAAGCCTGCCTTATAGGCGCTTTCACGGGGACTCTCAACGGGCTTCTGGGCGGCGGCGGAGGAACGATAGTGGTTCCATTTTTGTTAAACGAATTCAGACTCGAAGTTAAAGAAGCCCACGCCACGGCTATCTTTATAATGCTTCCGATAAGCGTCGTAAGCGCGATTTTTTATTCCGTATTCGGAGCGAATTGGAACGTTTCGGGCGTAACGGTATCGCTCGGCGTGACTGCGGGCGGACTTATCGGGGCGTTTCTGATCGGTAAAATCAACCCCAAACTTTTAGCCGTCATATTTTCTCTGATACTGCTTGTAACGGGCGTCAGAAATTTATTTTGAACAGGGAAAAAGGTAAAATCATATGAAAAACATAGGACTTTTTATAGCCGGAGCCGCCGCGGGGATAGTCGGCGGAATGGGGTTAGGGGGCGGAAGCCTTCTCATCCCGATACTTACGGGCATATTCGGGATAGGGCAAAAAAGCGCGCAGTGGATAAATCTTATAGCGTTTTTTCCGATGTCGATTTTCGCTTTGGCGGTACATTTTCGGAAACACCGTGTACGGCTTTCGTATACCGCATACATCATGATTCCCGCATGTATTTTTACGGCGTTCGGTGCGCTTTCGGTTAAAATTTTAAGCGGCAAAGTCTTAAAACGTCTGTTCGGACTCTTTTTAATAGCGTCGTCGGCGTATAACTTAAAAGGCGCGCTTAAAAGCGGCAAGTCCGTAAAAGACGGAAATTTTATAAAAGATTGATAAAACTCCGGGGCGTAGAACAAGGTTTTTGTGCAACTTTTCAGCCGTTTTGCGGCTTAAAAAACGTCCGAATTTGATTAAAAACAGCTTAATTTTGCCAAAAAATCGCCGAAAAAGTCGATTATTAAAAATAATTAAAAATAAAATCGCAAAAAAATGCACAAAAAAATAAAAACGGTCTATACAAGCCGTTTTTTTTGTGATATACTTTAGTCGCATAATGGATATTTGATAAAATAAGGTTAATACACATAAAGGACGGTTGACAATGGAAAAGATCGCAATAATCGATTTGGGATCAAACACCGCGAGAATGATTCTCGTGGATATTTTAAGCGAAGGTCATTTCGTTATAACTGACCAGCTTAAAGAAACGCCGAGAATAGGCGAAGGTATGGAAAAGGACGGATTTTTGAAACCGTCGAGAATAAGCGCGACCATAGATACGCTTAAAATGTTCAGGAAACTTTGCGACGCATATAACGTCGAAAAGATAATCGCGGTAGCTACCGCTGCCGTTCGCCGCGCGAAAAATCAGAGAAGCTTTTTAGACGAGGTTTTTGCTTCGACAGGCATAAAACTCAGAGTTTTATCGGCTGAAGAAGAAGCTCTTTTAGTTTACAAGGGCGTTATAAATACCATGGACGTGCCTAAGGGAATTATATTCGAAATAGGCGGCGGTTCCACAAAAATAGTTTATTATAACAGAAGAAACCTGCTTAATTACGCGACTCTTCCTTTCGGCTCGATAATGCTTACCGAAATGTTCGCGGGACTTTCGCCCGAAGAACAGTCCGAAAAGATCGAAGAATACGTTACCGAACAGCTCACGGGCATCGAGTGGCTTAAAGACATCGATCCCGAAACTCAGCTTATCGGCGTTGGCGGATCGGTAAGAAATCTTTGCCGCATCACGAAGATTATGAAAAAGTACCCCTTAAGACTTATTCATAATTACGTCGTAACAAGCGAAGATTTCGAACACACTTACGGACTTTTAAGAACTCTCGATATCGACAGAAAGAAGAGAATAAAGGGTATTTCGTCGGGAAGAGCGGACATACTTCCGAGTGCTTTTGCGGCGATAGCTGCTTTCAAAAAATATACCGAAAGAGACAATATCATCGTTTCGTCGAGCGGTCTGAGAACGGGACTTATTTTCAACTATTCCGTGCCGACTACAGTGGACAAGCCGATTTCGGACGTACTTACTTTCAGTCTCGCTTCGCTTGCTGAACTGTATCATTGCGAAAAGCAGCATACCGACAACGTGGTGAATCTTTCGATACAGCTTTTCAAACAGCTCAGAGTTCTGCATAAATTTCCCAGACAGTATTTGAGAATATTAAAGGTTGCGGCTTATCTTCACGAATCGGGCAAAGCCGTTCAGTATTACAACTACCCGAAGCACAGCGGTTACATTATCCGCAACGCCGCCATCAACGGTTTGAGCCACAGGGATATAGTTCTTGCGTCTTTCGTCACGGCGAACACGACGATGGAAGACATCAACGCCGCAGACTGGGCGAGATATTCGTGTTTCTTAACAGAAGAAGACGTCGAAGTCGTTAAAAAAATGGGTACCATTCTCAGAATAGCCGAAGCTCTCGACCGTTCGAGAACGGGCGTGGTAACGGGCATCAACTGCGATATACTCGGCGACTCGGTAATCATGAAGACCGAACTTGCGGGAGAAGCGGAACTCGAACTCGCTTCCGCGGTCGAACTTGCGCCTGACTTCAGAAGAGTATTCAAAAAGAATCTCGAAATATTATAAAAATTAAAAACAAAAGATAAACGCCGTCGTAAACGGCGTTTTTCAAAATTTTATAAAACTTCCGGCAAACGACGTTTATATCCGGATTGCCGGGCTTTATAAAATTTATTTTCTGAAACGCAAACGTATGGAAAACGATAAATTTTTTTATCTTGCGAGCGGCTCTCCGAGAAGAAGAGAACTTCTCTCGTCCGCAGGACAGAACTTTAAAGTATATAAGTCTTCTTTCGAAGAAGTCGCGGATAAAACGCTTACTCCCGAAGAAACTGTTAAATATTTCGCCTATAAAAAGGCTGAAGACGTGTTCTTAAAAACAAATAAGCCATGTCTCGGTGCGGATACGGTTGTTGTTTTTAACGGTAAAATCATAGGCAAGCCGCAATCGGACGAAGAAGCGGTTAAAATACTGAGATCGCTTTCAGGCAACGTTCACGAAGTTATAACCGGAGTGGCTGTGGTTACAAAAGACAAAGCGATTACCGACGTCGTTTCGACGAAAGTTTATTTCAACGATCTGACGGACGAATTTATAAACAGCTACGTTTTATCCGGCAAAGCTTCCGACAAGGCCGGGGCGTACGGGATTCAGGACGGCGGATTTGCAAAAAGTATAGAAGGAAGTCTTACGAACGTCGTGGGACTGCCCATGGAACGTACGGAAGAATTATTAAAAGAGGTTGATTTATGGCAGCAGACAAAATAGCGATAGATTTCGGCAGCGCGCAGACAAAAATATATAAACTCGGCTACGGCATGGTTTTGTCGGAGCCTACTCTCGCAGCCGTCACCGCAGGCGAAAAGTCTTCGGTAAGAGCGGTCGGTAAAGAAGCTAAAAAGCTCGTCGGAAAAACTGCCGAAAAAACTAAGATAGTAAGTCCCGTTTCGGGCGGCGAAATCGTTTCGGACAAAGTAGCCGTTTCAATTCTGGACGAATTTTTGAAAAAGATAGAATACAAAAGCGGTTTCGGTGGCGGAAAGGCTCTCGTTTCGGTTCCGTGCGGAGCGGACGGCAACTTTCTGAAGCGTTACGAAGCCGTTCTCGCCGACGCGGGCATAGCTACGGCGGATTTCGTATACGCTCCGATACTCGCGGCGATAGGTCAGGACCTTACTCTTACCGAATTTTCGCCCTATTTTATAATAGATATGGGAGCGGGCGCGACAGATATAGCAGCCGTCTCGATGGAAGGCGTTATCGCGGGCGTTTCGGTAAGCGCGGGGCTCAATAAAGTTGACTCCGCTCTTATAGACTTCATTGCGGAAGAATACGGTTTGCAGATAGGTATTTTAACGGCGGAAAAACTTAAAATTCAGATAGGCAGTCTTATGGAAAACGATACGCTTTCAGCCGTTATCAACGGAAGAGACCTGACTACCGGCAAACCCCGTTCGATATCGTTAAGCTCCAAAAACATCAGAAAAGTTCTGTGCGATTTTTACGATACGGTAGCGGACATCGCTCTTAAAGTTTTGGCGAAGCTCCCGCCCGAAGTATCGGCGGAAATCCGCCATGCGGGAATTTATCTTTCCGGCGGCGGAGCTAAAATTTACGGTCTCGAAGAATATTATCTCAAAAAGTTCGGCATGCCCGTGAACGTTGCTGCTAACCCCGATATGTGCGTCGCCTTCGGCGGCGGCATAGCGCTCGGTAATCCCGACATGCTCAAAAAGATCAAGATAAAGAACGATTAAATTTTTACAAAACAAAACGTAAAACAGACAAGATAAAGGCGTAAACGACCGTTTTCGGTAAAATGCGCCTTTTTATTTGCGCTAAAATAAACGTAAACGAAATTTTAATGCTGTATTTGTAAAAGGGGCGGTTATGGAAAATACGAGAATAATAGCCGTTGTTTCGGGTAAAGGCGGCGTGGGTAAAACTACGGTAACGGTAAATCTCGGAAGAGCGATCGCGAAACTCGGCAAAAAAACGCTTTTGATCGACGCGGATTTTTCGCTTAATAATCTCGACGTGGCTTCGTGCATGGAAAATTCTTCGCCGTATGATTTATCGGACGTAATGACGGGCAGGGCGCGGCTTAAACAGGCGATAGTCAAAGACAAGTACGAACAAAATCTCGATATGATATTTTCGAACGGCTTAAAGCCCGACTGCGATTATACGCCGCAGGCGATAAAGGCTGTTTTATATTCTTACGAGAGGTTTTACGACTACGTTTTTATAGATTCTCCCGCAGGGATAGACGTAGGCTTTATGCGGGCGGCGGCACTTTCGGAGGAAGCGTTCGTCGTTACCTGTCTCACCCAAAGCGGTCTTCGTGATGCGGACAAGACTATCGACATGCTCGAAAATTCAAGCGTTCCGTGTTCCGGAATAATACTGAACAGAGTCCGCGGCGATCTTATAGCTTCGGGCAGAACGCTCACCGTAAAAGAAGCCGAAACGCTTCTTAAAAAAGAAGTAGCGGGAGTTATTCCGGAAGACGACGCGGTTCTCCTTTCGGACGGCGAACTGAAAGGCAAGCGGGCGGCGAAGGCCTTTAAGCTTTTAGCCAAAAAGGTCATAAACGGCGAAAATTCAAGCGTGTACGATCCCGTAAAAGAATACCGCGGATTTTTCGGAAAAATAAAAAGGAGTTTCAGGGCAAGGTAAAATGATGGATAAAAAGAAAACGAAAGCCTTTTTACGGCTTGAAAACACTTTGTCGAGAGACAGACTTTCGGTCGGAGACGAGTTCTTCGAACTGCTTCTTAAAGACGCGGAAAAGTTTTTGTCGGAGTACGCCGAACTTGTCGGCTATCCGGAAATAAACGTCGAAAAGAAAAGCGGAAAGTTCGAAATAACGATAACCGCGTCTGCGACGAGACTTAAAAATGCGTATTCGGGAGAAAAAACATTATAAAAGACAATAAAACGATATCTTAACCGCGGGTAAAATTTGACAAAGAGTTTTCGCTGTGGTAAACTGAATGTAAATAATAAAAGTTCGGGTCAAAAGATTTTAAATAGATTAAAAATCGTTTATAATCCGGCGGCTCAGAGACGTAAGAGAAAGGTTTACAATGGAGAAAATACTTAAAAAAATTCTGATTGACAAAGAAACTCTTCAAAAAAGAATATCCGAACTCGCGGCGGAACTCGATCGCGAATACGAAGGCAAAACTCCGGTTATTGTCTGCGTTTTAAGAGGAAGCGTATACTTTTTTTCGGATCTTACCAGGGAGATGAAGACTAATGTCGAAATGGACTTTATGGCGGTTTCGAGCTACGGCAACGGGTTTGAAAGCACCGGCGATATCAGAATAAAAAAGGATCTCGATACCGATATCGAAGGCAGGGACGTAATCATCGTCGAAGACATAGTGGATTCCGGCAATACCATGCACAAACTCCGCGAAGAACTTTTGAAAAGAAAGCCCGCTTCGCTTAAAGTCGTAACCCTTCTCAACAAGGCTTCGAGAAGAGTAGTCGACGTAAAAGTAGATTACGTCGCGTTCGAAATCCCGGACGAATTTATCGTAGGGTACGGTCTCGACTTCAAAAACGTTTACAGAAATATTTCCGAAGTCGGCGTTCTTAAAGAAGAATATTACAGATAAAAGCTGAATAAAATTCCGACAACCGCCTGAAAACGGCGCAATAAAATAAAATCATAAGAGGAAAATCATGAAAATTTCAAGACCAGAATATCCCCGTCCCGAACTCGTCAGAAAAAACTGGCTTAACTTAAACGGCAAATGGGATTTCGAATACGATTACGGCAACGGCGGCGTTTACGACGACAAGTGGAAACTTTTCGGCGATCCCGAATACAAAAAAGCAAAACACGAAGTTGCTTTCACAAAAAAAATAAACGTTCCTTTCTGTCCGGAGAGCAAACTTTCGGGCATCGGCAATACGGACTTTTTCGACGCGTGCTGGTACAGAAGAACGGTTAAAGTTCCCGAAACCTGGACGGGCAGAGTGCTTCTTCACTTCGAAGCGTGCTATTACCGCTCGATACTCTTTATAAACGGCGAATATATCGGAAAGCACGACGGCGGATACACGCCTTTCACATTCGATATTACCGATAAGGTAAAAGCCGGCGAAGAGTTTGAAATCATGCTCCACGCCGCAGGCGACGCGAGAGATTACAGCCAGCCTTCGGGCAAACAGTCGTGGCAGAGAGATTCTCACGGATGCTTCTATACGAGAACGACCGGTATCTGGCAGACCGTATGGCTTGAAAACGTACCCGAAGAATATCTTGTTTCTTATAAGACCGAGTCGGACGTAGCCAACTCCACGCAGTATTTTAAGCTTACATATTCCGGCATAGCGCACAAAACGATCACCGCGAAGATTTCTTATAACGGTAAGTTCCTGAACAGAGTTACCGTAGAATCGAATTCCAAACTCGCGTACTTTTCGGTTAAATTAAAGGACGCGAAACTCTGGAACGTTGGCGATCCCAATCTTTACGACGTTGAAATTACCACCGATTACGGCGAATATAAGGACGTTGTAAAGACATATTTCGGCATGAGAGAAGTTTCGGTATACGGCAACAAATTTTATATAAACGGTAAAAAAGTTCTTCAGAGACTCGTTCTCGATCAGGGATACTATCCCGACGGCGTTTACACCGCTCCCACCAAAGAAGATCTTATGAACGACATAAATCTTTCTTTAAAAGCGGGCTTCAACGGCGCGAGACTTCATCAGAAGGTTTTCGAAAGAAACTTTTTATACAACTGCGACAAGACCGGATACATTGTCTGGGGCGAATACCCGAACTGGGGATTCGGCTACGATAACGAAGCTTATACCAATATTTACGTAAGAGAATGGCTCGAATCCGTAGAAAGAGATTATAACCATCCCGCGATTATCGGCTGGTGTCCGATGAACGAAAACTGGGACATAGAAAACAGACGTCAGTCGAACGGTCTCGTTCTTTCGGTTTACGAAGCGACGAAGCGTTTCGACGGCACCCGTCCCGTAATAGACGTAAGCTGGAACTATCACGTAAAAACAGACGTATTCGACACACACGACTACGTTCAGGAAACCGAAGAATTCGATAAGAGATTTTCTTCCGGAGCGTACGATCAGTATCATCAGACTTACGAAGGGCAGCCGTACTTTTTAAGCGAATACGGCGGAATAGCCTGGGTAAAAGACGGCAAAGGCTGGGGCTACGGCAATGCGCCCAAGACCGAAGAAGAATTTATAAACCGCTATATTTCGATGAGCGATTCTCTTCATAAAAATCCCGATCTCTGCGCCCTCTGCTACACGCAGCTTTACGACGTGGAGCAGGAACAGAACGGTCTTTACAATTACGACAGAACTCCGAAATTTTCGGACGAAGTTATGGAAAAGTTCAGAGCGGCTATGACTAAAAAATCCGCTTACGAAGACTGATATTTATGGCTCGTACATTTGATAAAATCGGCATAATCGGCGCGATGAGCGTCGAAGTCGACGGACTTAAAAAACTTATGGAAAACGTTTCGACCGAAACGGTGTCCGGCGTAAAGTTTTACTCCGGCGTTATCTCGGATAAAAACGTCGTGGTTGCGGAGTGCGGAGTAGGCAAAGTTTTCGCCGCAATCTGCGCCGAAGCCATGATTATAAAATTCAAAGTCGACGCTCTCATAAACACCGGCGTCGCGGGGAATGTGTCCGACCTTAAAATAAAAGACATAGTAATTGCAAAAAAGGTCGTCCAGTACGATATGGACAGTTCCGCTCTCGGCGATCCCGTAGGAATGATTTCGGGAATAAATAAAATTTATTTCGAAGCGGACGAAACCCTTATAACCGCCGCAAAGAAAACGGCCGCAGCTCTCGGTTACGAAGCCGTCTACGGCGTGGTTGCGACAGGAGATAAGTTTGTCGCCGATAAAGATTTCAAAAATTATCTGAATTCGAGTTTCGGCGCAAGTTGCGCGGAGATGGAAGGCGGTTCCATCGGACACGTCGCTTACGTGAACAACGTTCCGTTTGCGGTTATCCGCGCTATTTCGGACGGAGACGGCGCGGCTATGGATTTTAATAAGTTCTGTAACGTCGCAGCCGAAAGGTCGGTAAACCTTATCGCCGGAATGCTTAAAAATTTATAACTTAAATAAAAATTTTTTATAAACAAAAAAGACTCCCGCTTCCGATACGGGAGTTCTTTTTATATGTAAACGGTATAAAACGGTGAGAATTCAGAATAATATTCCGGATGGAAAACGTATATTCCGAAAAGGATCTGAAAAAAGGAAGAAAAACTTTATCGGGCGCGGCGGTGATAGCGGCGGGCGGACTTGTTTCTAAAATATTCGGGGCGGTCTACCGCATAATTTTAATCGCGCTTTTAGGGGCGGAAGGTCTTGGCGCATATCAGACGGTATTCCCGGCGTACTGTCTTTTTCTGGATATATCGTCGAGCGGCGTTCCTGCGGCTACGTCGAAGCTCGTTTCCGAACGTCCCGAAAGGGGAAAAGAAATACTTAATAAGTCGCTTTACGTATTCGCTTCTTTGGGAGCGGCGTTTTCGGTTATAATGGCGGTATTTTCGAAGGAAATGGCGTGGTTTCAAGGAAACAGGTACGGCTATATCATGTACGTCGTTATATCTCCCGCGATAGCTCTCGTAGCGATACTGTCGTGCTTTAAGGGGTACTTTCAGGGGAACGGAAATATGTATCCGACGGGTATTACGCAGATTACGGAACAGATAGTAAAAATCGCTTTCGGATATTACATGATAAGGGCGGTATACGACCTTAAAGCAAAAGTAACCATGGCTGTTTTTGCCGTAACCGTGTCCGAAATCGCGGCGGTTTCGGCTATTTTTATAATATACGGGATACATTCCTTAAAAGAAAAGAAAAATGATCTATCCGTTTCGTTTTTATACGATAACGACGGGCAAAGGATCGCCGCCGATAAAATAAACGGCAAAAAGATATTCGCGGCGGCTCTTCCGATAACTCTCGCTTCGCTTGCGTTTCCGCTTGCCGACGTACTCGAAAGCGCGATATTTTTGCGCGGTTTCGGCGATACAGGTAATGTGCTAAGCGTTTACGGGGTGTATGCGGGCGCAGTTAAAACGTTCATAAATTTACCCGTATCGGTGTGTTACGGGCTCGCCGCCGCGGCTATCCCCGTGATAGCCGGGAAAATGAGCCTTTCAAAAAAACGTTCGAGCGAAGCTTCTCTTATAACGCTTACTTTCTTGTTTTCGGCGGCGGGAGCGCTATTGTGCTTTATATTTTCGCCTGTTGCGGTAAGAATAATCTTCCCGTCGCTTAAAGAATATTTTTCGCTCACGATAACCTTAATAAGAGTTTCTTCGGTAACGGTGATTTTAGCCGCGCTTGTTCAGACGACGAACGCAATTCTTATAGCCAAAGGAAAAACTTATATAACGGTGATAAGCTGTTTTACGGGTATGATAATCAAAACGCTGCTTTCGGCGTATTTGGTGTTTTACCGCGGCGGAAATATTTTCGTTATAGCTATTTCTTCGATTTTGTGCTATTTAGTTGCGGTTTTAATCAATTTAAAGTATACTTTTAAGTATGCGAATAAACGAAATAACGCTTAAAAACGGAAGTAATTCCGTAATAATAAAAAACAACGTTTTTCTCGCGCCGATGGCGGGGTACACCGATTACGCTTTCCGAAGAATTTGTCTCGAAGCGGGCGCGGGACTTTGTTTTACCGAACTTACTTCTGCAAAGGGCATGCTGTACGACAGTCCGAACACTGTAAGCCTGTTGAAAAAGTCGGGCGGGAGTTTCGATAGCGACGTTCTGAAAAACGATCCCGTTATGAAAGAACCCGGTCTTACTTCGGCGCAACTTTTCGGTTCCGATCCGGACGATATTTATAATGCCTGTACGGGCAAATATCTTACGGATTACGATCTTGTCGATATAAATATGGGTTGCCCGGTTCCGAAGGTTTATAAAAACGGCGAAGGCTCGGCTCTTTTAAAAGACGTTCTTACCGCCGAAAAAATAGTAAAAGCCGCCGTAAAATCCGGCAAAATAGTTTCGGTAAAAATAAGAATAGGTTTATCCGAAAATTCCCCTTACGTTACCGAAGAATTCGCAAAAATGACCGAAGCTTCGGGCGGAGCGATGCTCACCGTACACGGCAGAACGCGTGACAAATATTATTCGGGCGAGGTTAACTTCAAAGAAATCGAAAAGGCTAAAAACGCCGTCGGTATCCCCGTGATAGCCAACGGCGGAATATTTACCGTGCCGAGCGCCGACGAGATTATGTCGAAAACCGGCGCGGACGGAGTTATGCTCGCAAGGGGCGCGGTCGCGAATCCTTTTTTGTTTTCGTCTCTTTTAGGACTTAAACGCGACGAAGACAGAGTTAAGCTCATATTTAAGCATATAGATTATATGAAGGAAGATTTTTCGGACAGATACGTTACTCTTAACATCCGCAAATTTTTAGGACCGTATTTTTCGGGAAGAAGAAACGCAAGTAAACTCTGCAAAGAGCTGTACGCTCTTAATTCCACCGACGAGATAAAAGAAACGCTCGTTTACAGAATACATATTACGGACGAAGTTTAATTTGTTTTCATATTCACAAAAAATCCCCGGGCGCAGTAATATATAGAGTGAAGCGGCGGTTCGCCGTAAAAGGCGGTGAAGTATGAAAATTTGTCTCGTTACAAAAGGCTCGCTTTCAAAATTCTGGGAACGCGACGTTAAAAAAACCGCGGGTGCGAAAATAACTGCGTTCGGCTTCAACGGGCTGGGAGTCGTCAGTTACGAAAGCGAACTCGAAGGTGAGACGGAATTTTTTCAGGATATAGCCAGATTTTCAAAGGCTTCGGGTTCCGTAACCGTTTCGGGACTCGACACCGACACTTACGGGTATTTCCGTCGGTCTGCCGTAATTGCGGACGGCGGAAGAATTTTAGGCGTTTCGGACGCGGTTTTTATGTCCGGAGATTCCGAATATTCGGGCGGGGCGGAATTTACTGTTTACGATACGTCTGCGGGAAGACTCGGCGTACTCGTTTCAAGCGACCTGTATTCGCCAAAAGCTGCCGAAACACTCGTCTTATCGGGTGCCGAAATAATTATGGCGATAATAAAAAAGCCTACGGGCGATATGCCGGAGACGGTATCGCGTACGATGAGCTTTTTATACGGGATACCGATAGTCGCCGTATCGGACGGATACGCCTTCGTAACCGCCCCGAACGGAAAAAAGACGTTTTCCTGTACCGAAAATTCCGCTGTCGACGTAAAAACCGAAAAATATTACGAAGAAGTGTTTTATAAACGTCGCGGTTTCGCCCTTAAAACACATTAAAATAAAAATCGCAAAACTAATATAAAAGATATAAAATCAAAGGAGAAAACATGCTTAACATAGTTCTCGTCGAACCCGAAATTCCGCAGAATACCGGCAACATCGCAAGGACCTGCGCCGCAACGGGCGCGAGCCTGCATTTAGTAAGACCGCTTGGTTTTACCATAACCGATTCTAAGCTTAAACGAGCGGGACTCGACTATTGGGACAAGCTGAACATTTACTATTACGACAGCTTAAAAGAACTTATGGACAAGTTCTATAACGGTCACAATTTCAGATTCTTTTCGACCAAGGCGGCAAAAACTCATACCGAAGCGACGTACGAGGACGGCGACTTTTTAGTATTCGGAAAGGAAAGTCACGGGCTCCCCGAGCCGCTTCTTAAAGAGCATTACTCCGAGTGCGTGCGTATTCCGATGGTAGGGGAACTGAGAAGCCTTAACCTGTCGAACTCCGTCGCGATAGGAATATACGAAGCGATAAGACAGATAGGCTACGCCGAATTCAGAACGGAAGGACACCTTACGGGCAGACCGGACTAAACGCAAAAATGCGGTTTAATACGGCAAAATACCGATAAAATACATAAAAAGAGTATAAAAAGGCGTTTTGGCAGCAAAAAAAACTCAAAACCATTGACAAAGCGATAAAAAGCAAGTAAAATACAACTTGAAAGAAAAAACATTGACGGAGGTTTCTTATGAATAAAAAGTCAATAAAAGATATCAACGTAACAGGAAAGAAGTGCCTTGTCCGTTGCGATTTCAACGTTCCGATGAAGGACGGCGTTATCACCGACGAAACGAGAATCAACGGCGCGCTTCCCACTATCAAATACCTTATGGAACACGGCGCGAAGGTAATTCTTTGCTCGCATCTCGGTAAACCCCACAACGTGCTTACTCCCGGTTTCGGCCTTAACAAAAAAGAAAAGAAAGCCGTAGAAGCTCTTCCCGAAAACGAACAGGCTGCGGCTAAGGCGGAATACCTTAAAAAAGCCGAAAAAGACCGTACAAAATTCTCGCTCGCTCCCGTAGCGAAGAGACTCAGCGAAAAACTCGGCTTAGAAGTTAAATTCGCAAACGACGTAGTAGGCGAAACCGCTAACGAACTCGCTAAAAATCTTAAAAACGGCGAAGTTATGCTTCTCGAAAACACCCGTTTCGAAGCCGGCGAAGAAAAGAGAGACGAAGAACTCTGCAAAAAACTTGCGGCTCTTTGCGACGGCGAAGTATTCGTAAACGACGCTTTCGGAACCGCTCATCGTTCGCACGCTACCACCGCGGCTATCGCGGAATACGGTCTCGTTAAAGAAGCCGTATGCGGATTCCTTATCGAAAAGGAACTCGAAGTAATGGGCGGCGCGCTCGAACATCCCGTAAGACCTTTCGTAGCCATTCTCGGCGGAGCGAAGGTTGCGGACAAACTCAACGTTATTTCGAATCTTCTCGAAAAATGCGACACTCTCATTATCGGCGGCGGCATGTCATACACCTTCCAGAAAGCTCTCGGCAAAGAAGTAGGTCTTTCGCTCGTTGACGACGAAAAGATTCAGTACTGCCTCGATATGCTTAAAAAGGCAAAAGATCTCGGAAAAAAGATCGTTCTTCCCGTAGATACCGTAGTTGCCAAATCGTTCCCCGATCCCATCGACGCTCCCATCGAAGTTAAGACCGTAGACGTTATTCCCGCGGATATGGAAGGTCTCGACATCGGCGAAAAAACAAGAAAGCTTTTCGCGGACATCATCAAGACCGCAAAGACCGTTATCTGGAACGGACCTATGGGCGTATTCGAAAACCCGACTCTCGCTAAAGGCACCATCGCCGTAGCGGAAGCTCTTGCGGAAGCAAAAGACGCTACTACAATCATCGGCGGCGGCGACTCCGCGGCGGCCGTCACGCAGCTCGGCTTTGCCGATAAGATGACTCACATTTCGACCGGCGGCGGCGCTTCGCTCGAACTTTTCGAAGGCAAAAAGCTTCCCGGAATCGAATGTCTCGACAACAAAGACTAATTTATAAATAAATCTGAAAATCAGGGGACGGGCTAACCGTCTCAAAGATAAAATCCATCAGGAGCAAATAAATGAGAAAACCTATCATTGCAGGAAACTGGAAGATGAACAAAACGGCTAAAGAAGCCGAAGAACTTATCACGGCGTTGAAACCGCTCGTAGCAAAATCCAAACCCGAAGTAGTGGTTTGCGTTCCTTACACCGATCTCTGGACGGTTGCCGAAGCGATAAAAGGCAGCAAGATCCACCTCGGAGCGGAAAACGTAGCATGGGCTGACAAAGGCGCGTTCACCGGCGAAATTTCTGCCGAAATGCTTAAAGAAATCGGCGTAGAATACGTTATCATCGGTCACAGCGAAAGACGTCAGTACTTCGGCGAAACCAACGAAACCGTAAACAAGCGTACCAAACAGGCTCTCGCAAACGGTCTTAAACCCATCGTATGCGTAGGCGAAACGCTTGAAGAAAGAGAAAAAGGCAGAACCAACCGCGTTCTTAAAAAACAGATTCTCGAAGGATTCGAAGGTATTACGGACTTTACGAACATCGTAGTCGCTTACGAACCCGTATGGGCTATCGGAACCGGCAAGACAGCTACCGCGGAAGACGCGAACAAGACCATCGGCTATATCAGAAGAACCATCAAAACCAACTTCGGCGAAGAAGTAGCCAAGGCTTTGAGAATTCAGTACGGCGGATCCATGAAACCGGGCAACGCTAAAGAACTTATGGCTGAAAGAAACATCGACGGCGGCCTGATCGGCGGCGCGGCTCTTAAGGCTGAAGACTTTGCGGCAATCGTTAACTACAAAGACTAAGTTAAAAAACCTAAAATCAAAACCCGACGCGATTTTTCGCTTCGGGTTTTTATTTTTGCTTATTGCTTTAAAAATATGGACGGCAGGGCTGTAAGTATGATTGAAAAACCGCAAAAAGCGTGATATAATGTAGCTAAAATATTACGAAAATGTACATTTTACGTTTTATAATGGTTCGGTAATCCGCCGCGTCCCGTCAGGACGGCAGTTTTATTTTTGACGGCGGAATACTTCATAAGAAGGAGTAAAAAGATAATGCTTAATCAATTTTCGAGAACAGAACTGATATTCGGAAGCGACGCGATGAAAAAATTGGCGAATTCACGCGTTGCCGTATTCGGAATAGGCGGAGTCGGCGGGTATACCGTTGAAGCGCTCGTTCGTTCCGGAATCGGTACGATAGATTTAATAGACGACGATAAAGTTTGCCTTACGAATATAAACCGCCAGATATTCGCTACAAGAAAAACCGTTGGAAAATATAAAGTCGACGTCGCCGAAGAAAGAATTCACGAGATAAATCCCGATACGGTCGTCAATACTTATAAAACGTTTTACACGCCCGAAACGGCGGATCAATTCGATTTTTCGAAGTATGATTACGTCGTCGACGCGATAGATACCGTAACGGGAAAAATCGCTCTTGTTATGAACGCAAACGCCGCCGGCACTCCCATTATCAGTTCCATGGGGGCGGGCAATAAGGTCGATCCGACAGCCTTCGAAGTGGCGGATATTTATAAGACTTCGGTCTGTCCGCTTGCAAAAGTCATGCGCTACGAACTGAAACGCAGGGGTATAAAAAAATTAAAGGTCGTGTATTCCAAAGAACAGCCGCTCACGCCGATCGACGACATGTCGATAAGCTGCCGCGCTCACTGTATCTGTCCTCCAGGAACGGTGCGTAAGTGCACTCAGCGCAGGCAGGTTCCTGGCAGCAACGCTTTTGTCCCTTCGGTAGTCGGTCTGATTATCGCCGGTGAAGTTATAAAAGACCTTACGGGATTCGGAAAAAACGAAACAAAAACAAAATGACTTTTATAAAAAATTCTGAAAACCGAAAAGCTCCGCAGCGAAAATCGCCGCGGAGCTTTTTTAACGTTTTCCGATTCGTTTTATTTATTTTCGGTAGTACCAGTATTATCTGACGGAGTATCTTCCGGGAGTTTTTCGCTTGAAAATTCTTCTTTCAAAGCGGCGTCTTCCTTATGGACTTCGTGTTCTCTTCCGCAGAAGTGGAACGAAGCGATAAACGTAAGCGCGCCCGAGCAAAGTATTGTATAGTCGCCTAAAACTTTGGTCAGGAGATACCCCGTTCCCGCGCCTATCGCGAAAATTACTATTACGAGAAGATAAAGCCCCGCTCTTTTGAGAGCCGCTTTATTTTTTTCGGCAACGGCCGTTACTATCTGAGCCGACATTTTAACGATATTGCCTATGCACATCGTGCTTGCGAAATCGTTGCCGTAAATCTGGTCGAAAGAAAGAACCTGCATAGCGCACGCAAACGATACGAGGGCGTTCGCAAGGACGTTAAGGTTCTGAGGAATAAAAGCCGCTCCGATAAGAGCAGCCGATTCCACGAGAAGAACGGCTTGTTTCCAGAAAAGGTTTTTGTTTTTTTTGAATATGAACGAAAACGTTTTTGCAAGCATCGCGCCGAGCGTAAATGCGAAAATAGGAATAATGTATTTAGTTATTCCGCTTAAATTACCGTTTACTATGTTCACGCTTAAGAATACGATGTTGCCGGTCTGAGCGTTTGCAAAAACGTGATCTCTGCAAAAATAAGAGTACGCGTCCTGAAGTCCGCCCGAAATGATTATAAAAATAAGCATTACGAGCGATTGCGAAATATCGTTTTTGTTTCTTTTCTTTTTAAGTTCGGGCATTAATATTACTCCGGATAATTTATTTATCGTTTTCCCCGTAAAGTCCGTTTTGATTTTTACCGACCGTCCTTAATTATAACCGCAAAAAAATATTTTGTAAAACAAAAAAGCCGTTTTTTTACCGTAAACGGAATAATAAGGCTTAAAACAGCTTAAAAACGGATAAATTTTAAGACATATAAAAATCTGAGCGATTTTTTTATCGTTTTTCAAAAAAGCGAGCGGAAAAATTTTTTCGTTTTATTGTTGACTTTATTCACGCAGGTGATATAATAAAGCAAAAAGATAAACAACCGTTATTTACGCAAAATACGGCGCGGATAACGCGGGAGGAAAAATGGATACTAAAATAACTTTAACGGCGCACAGGGGATACCGTCAGAAATTCCCCGAAAACACTATGATTTCTTTCAGGGAAGCGTTGAAGCTCGACATCGATTCTATCGAAACCGACGTAAGAATGACCAACGATCATCAGATAGTAGTTATTCACGATCAAACGCTTCAGAGAACGACCGATAAAGAAGGTCACGTCTGCGACAGAAGCCTCGCAGAGGTCAGAGAAGCCGACGCGGGAATAAAATTCGGCGAGCAGTTCAAGGGCGAAAAGGTTCCCATGCTTACCGAACTTCTGGAACTTTTGAAAGACAGAAAGGACGTCAAACTTTTACTCGAACTTAAAGACTATCCCGAAGAATACGGCAACTTTGCGTACGCTTCGTGCGAAGAGAGTCTCAGACTTTGCAAAGAATACGGCGTATGGGGCAAGGACAGACTTACTATTATAACGTTCTCGACTGCTCTCTGCGCGTGGATAAGACGCAAACACGCCGGCGAAGACATAACCATTCACGGCTTCTATCCCAAAGTAAAGATGAAAGGTTCGGATCTCGACGATCCTTATAAGTATATAGACGAAGTCTGCATATTCTCGACCGACAGCGGCGTATATCCCGACGGCAGACCGTCCTGGAGAACGGTCGGTTCGAGCTTCGAAGACGACAAGCTTATCTACGACACATTTAAGATGATGGGGATAAAACCCTGCGTTTATTACAGCTGGAACACAGACGAAAAACTTTACGAAAGATGCGCTAAGCTCGGGGCGATAGGCTTTACCTGCGACGACGCTTACACCTGCGGAAAAATTCTCGATAAACTCGGGCTCCGCAAGCTTAAAAACAAAGATTAAGCGTAAAAAACGGCTTAAAAGAATAAATTCAATACAAAAAGGGAAAAACGGCATAAAACGCCGTTTTTTCTTTTCCGTAAAATGAAAAGCTTTAACAAAATTTTTGAAATAAGCATTGACTATTTTGAAAATTAGTTGTATACTTTATTAGTAATGAAGATTAAAGGCATATTTTCGCTTTTTTTCCGGCATTTTTAAAATGTACAAAAAAGCGGGCTTGCCGTAAATCGGGAGATAGAGATGTTTTCATATTTGGTAAATAATTGCGCGGGAACTTATTTCAAGTTAGGTTGCGTTCTCGCCCTTTTAACGCTTATCGGAACGCTTTTCGTCACTACGCCCGAAAAGAAGGGCAGAACGATCTGGTCGGTAATTTTTTCGGCGGCGTTTATTGCGGTATTCGGACTTTCGGACATGATTATAAATTACTACATGCCCGCTTCCGGCGGAAAAACGGCGATATTATTCGTTATCGAAGTTCTTTCGTTCGCTTTCGCCGTATTCACTGTGGTGATGGCTTTTATAAACATAAAGGGCTGTCAGGGTAAAAAGACGGTCGTGATGTATCAGATAGTACGCCTTTTTGCGGCGGGCTTCGCTCTTCTTTTTATGTGGTTCAAAGCTCTCCGTCAGGGCGATTATTTCAGATACGGCGATCTCGTCGGAGACGGTAAAGAATACCAGTATATAGTGCAGGTTCCCGGAATAAAGAGCAACAATATCTTTATGGGATTGTTTCTCGTGATGTTCGCTATAGGTACGCTTGCTTCGCTCGTCGTATTCCTTATTTCGGTATTCAAAGAAGACAAACATAAATTCTGCGAACTTCTGACTCTCGTCTTTGCGACGCTGCTGTTGATCGTTCCCGCATATGAAATAGTAGTTCATGTCGACGCAAAACTTACCGCGCCCGAATCGCTTTCTTTATCTTTGCTGACGCTTGCTTTCGGCGCGTCCAAAGGCACGGGAGTCAACTTCGTCGCTATTATCGGACTTTTGTTTTATATAACGTACTTTGTTCTTAAAACGGTCGAAGCGGTCTGCGGTCGAAAAAACGTTATCGATTACGTCAAGGCGGGTATGATAGCCCTGCTCGCCGTACTTGTGCTTATGTCGAATCTTTTTACCGGCATAGCTCTTACCGGCTACGCGAAGGATCTCGTAACGGCTGCGTGGGCATTCGTTAATGAAACTTCCGGCGGCAATCTAACGAACGCTCCGCATATTTTAACCAGCACGATAGGCAAAATGAGCGGTCTCGCGAGACTCGTTGCGATAATAACCATACTTTCGGTAGTGGCTCTCGTCGCAAAACAGATCGTTTACGCTATAAAAGAATCAGAATTCTACGAAACGGCTAAACTCAACGCGAGAGTGAGAAAAGAAGGCAAAGTCGGCGACGAAAAGACTTTCGGCGCATTCTTCAAAAGACATATCGCCATGTTCTCGTCAGTACTCATTCTCGTAATCGGAGCAGTGCTTGCGGTATTTTTAAGACAGAACATGTTCCTTACCGGCGAACCGTGGCCGATGATCGGCTCGGACAGCAACGCCGCGGGAATAGCATATATTCTTATGCCTGGTTCGTTCGGCGATCCCGACCTTATACCGAACTATTTCTTCTGGGCATACCTTGTTCTTACTGCGGTAAGCTTCGTAACGTTGCTCGCAGGGGACCTTGCGAATAAAAAGATCGTCAAGTATATCGGCGTAATAGCGGGCATGCTTTCAGGCATCGCGCTTATCGTAATGCAGACATCGAGCGGAAGTATGTGGGTTAACAAAGAATATACCGAATTCACATATACGTTCAATCTCCCGATAGTATTATTCGGACTTATCGTAATGGTTGCGGCATACTTCGGCACTTATAAAGAATCCATTAAGCTCACAAGAGACTTCGCTCGTATCGTTGTCGAAAACATCGGCGTTTCGATGACGGTGGTATCGTTCATATTCGTAATACTCTATCTCGAAAGAATTTTAATATAATACGATTTAAGTTTATATTTTTTAAAATAATATGATATAATAGCGGCGGCGGGGAATACCTTCCGCCGTTTATCGAATTTATCCGTTTTTTTATAAAAGCGACGGACGGCGGGTATAAGGAGAATTTTATGCAACTTCCGGAAAATGCGGATATGCTTTTAAGCATGGTCAATATGAAGTTACGCGACGAAGACGTAGACCTTGAAGAACTTTGCTCCGAATGGGGAATAAGTAAGTCGGTCGTCGTAAAAAAACTCGAAGAAGCGGGATACTATTACGACGAAACCGCTAATAAATTTTCGGCAAAATAGATTTGTTTTTGCTTTTCGGCTTAAAAACGCTTGTAAAAAGCAGTAATTCGCCCGAAAAACTCCCGTCAAAAAAGCAAGTTTCAAAAAAAGAGAAAATTTTGAAAAAATAATCAACCAAAACGTTTGACAAAAATACGTTTTTCATATAGACTATATAAAGCCGATTAAGCAGGAAACTGTTTGAATTGCTTTAGGCGTCAGGCGGGTGTAGTTCAATGGTAGAATTCCAGCCTTCCAAGCTGGCCGCGTGGGT
>DPQQ01000014.1:158459-158591 GCA_003538975.1 Clostridiales bacterium
CAACGGCCTTCTAAGCCGTGTGTCGGGGGTTCGACTCCCTCCAGGCGCACCAGATAATGGCGGGTGTAGCTCACTTGGCAGAGCGCAAGATTGTGGCTCTTGAGGTAATGGGTTCGATCCCCATCACTCGCC
>DPQQ01000013.1:0-34348 GCA_003538975.1 Clostridiales bacterium
CGTCGATTTTAAGAATTTTGAATTCGTATTCTTTATTGAGTTCGAGAACGTCCGCGGGATTGGTGCAGCCGGTCCAAGACAAATCGGAAATATGAGCGAGACAATCGAATCCGTTTACGGAAACAAAAGCTCCGAATTCGGCAAATCTTACGGGAGTACCGATAACGACGTCGCCGAGCTGAATGGTATTGAAGAAAGCTTCGATCTTTTCTTTTCTGATAGCTTCTCTTTCGGCTTTTTCCGCTTCGAGAATAACTCTCTGCGAAGCTACGATCTGATGTCTTCTCGTTTCAACCTTTTCTGCTTTAAGTCTTAAGGTCTTGCCGATATATTTATCAAGGTCTTTAACATAGCCGATTCTGATCTGCGAAGAAGGAATAAATACGTTGTAGCTGCCGTATTTTGCGATAAGACCGCCTTTATTTACTTCCTTAACTTCCGCTTCGAAAACTTTGCCGCCTTCGATTTCTTTAATTTCGGCTTCTTCTTTAAGGACGTTAACCATTGCCTTTTCGGAAAGAACGACGGGATTAAGCTTAGTTACCATGAGTCTTATTTCATGATCGATCTTATCTGCGTAATCTTCCTTTTTGTAGTCAAGGATAAGTTCGTTTTTGTCTACGAAAATTTCCTTCTTTGTGTTAGGAATGTATACGGCGAGACCTTCATCCGTTGCGGACGAGATTTTAGCCGTGATTACCTGACCGATTCTGAACTGACGAGGCTTCTTTTCGAGCTTCTTCATTTCTTCGTCCATGGTATACTTTTTAGCTTCATTGACTTCCTTCGCAGCCGTTTCCTCTACGGTTTCGGTTGCGGTTTCCGGAGTGGTGTTAACTTCCGGAGTTACGTTCACTTCTGTGTTTTCCATCGTTTGGATAACCTCCTGGAGTTGAGACTCGGGCGTTGACGCGCCGAGAACAATTCCAACCTTCCTATATTTTTTTATTTTTTCTTTATTGAGTCCGGACGAATCGGAAATTAAAAATACGTTCGGATTATATCCGGCGGCAATCTCGTAAAGTTTACGCGTATTGCTGCTTTTCGCTCCGCCGATAACTATAACGGCATCCACCGAACCCGCAAGATTTTTAACCTCTTCTTGCCTTACCATAGTAGTATAACAAATTGTTTTGAAAATTTCAACTTTTTTATCAGACAAAGTTTTAATTTTTTTACTAATTTCTTCATATTTTTCGTTTGAAAACGTCGTCTGCGCCACAATACAAAGATTTTTGTCCGGTAGTTTTGCTATTTTATCGAAATTATCGGTAATAAGCGCGGTATCGCAGCACCAGCCGTTTGTTCCCGCAACTTCGGGATGATCGGGCTTCCCGAGAATTACTATTTTATAACCCTTGTTATAATATATTTTTACGATTTCGTGAATTTTTATAACGAACGGACATGTGAGATCGACTATTTTAAGATTCAGTTCGTCAGCTTTTTTATAAAATTCTTCGCCGACGCCGTGGGCTCTTATAAGAACGGTTCTGTCGTTCGCTTCCGATAAGTCGTTTATTGTCTCAATATCCTTCGATTTAAGTTCTTCTATAACTTTGTCGTTATGAATAAGTTCCCCATAAACGCATGCGTTTTTACCCGCATACGAAAACGCCGTATCAACCGCCTTTTTCACGCCCGGACAAAATCCGGAATTTTTCGCTACGATTATTTCCATCAGACGATCGCTTCCTTTCCTTTCGGAAGAAGCTTATCCGAATTTAAAATTTCATCCTTTTTTTCCAGAAGCTCAAGTCTTTTTTCCTCTTTAAGTTTTTTATAGGTAAGCGGTCCTTCGATAGCTGTAAGACGCATTTTGTCTCTTACTATTTCGTTCATTTCTGTATTCTTTTCGTCGTCGAGCTTCACTCCGTAAAACGAATCGAGTTCGAAAGGCTTACCGATATAAACGTTTACTCTTCTGAATAATCTCATTTTTTTATCCATCATTACCGGAACGAGCGGCTTTTTCGCTTTAACCGCAAATATAGCGGCGCCGTTTTTTATTTCCTGCAATTCGTTCGATCCTGTTTTGTTTCTCGTTCCTTCGGGATATAATACAAGTTTTTTATCTTCTTTAAGAGTTTTAATACACTTCATAAGACATTCCATAGACGGTTTTTCTCTGTCTACCGGTATTGCGCCCGCCTTTACGAGCCATTTGCCGAAAACTTTTACGTCAGTCGCTTCTTTTTTGCTTAAAAAATAGATTTCTTCTTTCTTGCATATCGAAATAAGATATAACGGATCGAGCATCGAGAAGTGGTTTGAAACAATCATCGCTCCGCCTTCCGGAAGATTTTCTTTGCCGTAAATTTTAGCCGGAAATAAAAATCTGACGAGCCATGTGGCTATTTTTTTTAAAAAACGTATCATTTTACGCCTCTGATTTTAATTTTAGTCGTGTATGGTTTTACTTGATAAACGAAAGAATTTTATTCGTAACTTCTTCGATATTCATATCTGAAGTATCTATATAAACTGCGTCTTTTGCCTGAACCAGCGGCGAAAAGTCTCTGTGAATGTCGTTATAGTCTCTCTTTTCGATATCTTTTAAAATCTCGTCGTAATTTACGTCGAAATTTTTCGCTTTAAGTTCGTCGAATCTTCTTTTAGCTCTTACTTTGGGCGATGCAGTTATAAAAAATTTGTAATCCGCGTCTGGAAGAACGTACGAACCTATGTCTCTGCCGTCGAGAACGCAAGAAATATCCGAAGCGATTTTTCTTTGCATTTCGACCATTTTAAGTCTCACAGTTTTTAAGCTCGAAATATTAGAAGCCGCCATAGACATGTGCGGTTCGCGGATTTTTTGAGAAACGTCTTCACCGTCCAGAAACGTGTGCTGACTTTTGTCTATATATTTTATTTCGAGATTAATATCATTAATAAAAGTTTTAACACCTTCTTCGTCGAACGTGTCTATTCCGAGATTCAACGCCTTTAAAGCCGTGGCTCGGTACATCGCTCCGGTATCGAGATATAAAATATTGAGTTTGTCGGATAAAAATTTCGCCACGGTGCTTTTTCCGCTGCCGGAAGGTCCGTCAAGCGCGATTACGATCTTTTTCATATATTTTTTCCTTTTGGTTTTTATATTATAATGATTTTTATATTTTTGATTTAATTTTAATCGCGGATTATACAGAAATTCCCGCGGAATGCCCCGTCGAAAGCGCAATTTGGATATTAAATCCGCCGGTAAAAGCGTCAACGTCTATAACTTCGCCGGCAAAATAAAGGTTTTCGGCAAGTTTGCTTTTCATGGTTTTGGGATCGATTTCCGAAACTTTTACTCCGCCTGCGGTAACTATCGCCGCTTCTATCGGAAACAGTTTTTTAGGATGAAGTTCAAAATTTTTTATCGTTTTTACAAGGTTTTTACGATCTTCATCTTTTACTGCCGAGACCTGAATTTCGGGATTTATCCCCGCTCTTTTTATAGCCATCGGAATAAATTCGTAAGGCAAAAGCTTCCTTAAAACAACAGATAACTTTCCTTTGTTTTCCGAAAAATCCCTAAGCAATCTGTTATTCAGTTTTTCTTCGGATAAAGCCGGCTTAAAATCGAGCGACAAAACGATCTCGTCAAGATTTTCTCTGTTGATAAGCGACGAACATGAGACTGTAAGAGGACCGTCTATGCCGCCTTTATATATTAACATTTCGCCGAGTTCGGAAAATACCTTTTTCCCGTTTTTATATACCGAAAGCGTTACGTTTTTAAGCAAAAAGCCGTTCGCCGCCGATAAATCCTCTTTTAAAACCATTGCGGAAAGCGCCGCTACCGGCTTAATTACGGTATGCCCGGCTTCTTTTGCGAACATATAACCGTCGCCGGTCGATCCCGTCGTCGGATACGAAAGCCCGCCCGTCGCTATTATTACTTTATCGCACAAAAATTCGCCTTTATCGGTCAGTAATTTTTGCACCTTTATAGGCTCTGTGTTTGAAAATTCAAGTTTTAATACGCGGCACGAAGTTATCACTTTTACATTGACAGATGAAAGAAGTCTTGCAAACGCTTTTATAACGTCGCTCGATTTATCGGACTTCGGGAACACCCTGTTGCCCCTTTCTGTTTTTAACTCAAGTCCGGTCGAAGAAATCAATTCCTTAGTATTTTCCGGTGAAAATCCGTTTACAGCCGAGTATAAGAATTTAGGATTGGATACAACGTTTTCGATAACGGTTTTAACGTCGCAATCGTTAGTAAGATTGCATCGTCCCTTGCCCGTTATGTAAAGTTTTTTTCCTAATTTTTCGTTCTTTTCGAGAAGTATCGTCTCGTTCCCGTTCTTTGCGGAAAAATAAGCCGCAGACATACCTGCCGGTCCGCCGCCTATTACTATAACCTTGCTCATTTTTACCTTCTTTTTGTAAAATATAGCTTAAGAATCATTGATCCGATTGCTTTTAATAAAATACTTTTATATAGCCGATAAAGAATCGGCTTGAAAAACAACTCTTTTTTACAATAGTTATAAATCGAAATTTTCGGTTTTCATTTTGTCTATAATAGAGTAATCGCTTCTTTCGGGTGTCAACGGCGTTATTGTAATAAAACCTTTATCTATAAGTTCAACGTCCGAATCGGGATCTATATTCTGATCTTTAAGAATATCGCCCGATAAAATATACCTGTCCTTTTCTCCCGCAGAAACGTAATAATCCCTGTATCTGTCAGCGCCGACCTTTGTAAAACGAATTCCTTCGATTTTATCGGGCGGAACCGGCGGAATATTTATATTCCATGCGGTAAGAATTTTTGTATTATAGAGCTTAAAAATAAGATCGGTTATTCCGTCAAGTATACCTTCGAAATATTTATATCCCTTTTCGATTGAAACGGCAACGGACGGATAGCCTAAAATTCTCGCCTGCATCGCCGCGCCTACTGTTCCCGAATAGTAAACGTCCGTTCCTATATTGAGATCGTCGTTTACGCCGGATATTACGAGATCGAAATGTTTTTCGGTCATAATATGGTGAGCGACTTTTACACAGTCCGCCGGCGTACCGGTAACCGCATAAAGCTCTATATTATCGTAATGTTGATTATAATCGCTTGATATTCCGATATCATCGCTCTCATTATCCGATATAAGCTTTTTTAAAGTCTTTTCAAAAGAAACTTTTTTAACGTAAATCTTTTTATAAAAAGAAACTGAATGTGATGTCCCGGAAGAATTATGCTTCGGAACCACTATCGTTACTTTATTATTTACGCTTAATTTTCCGGCAAGTTTTAAGGTGTATACAGACTTTACGCCGTCGTCGTTCGTAAATAAAATATTCATATTAAGATAATACTATAATAAAGCCGAAAAAGCAAATCAAAATATAGCCAACGTAACTAAAATATAAAAAACAGACGGAAAAATCACGATATAACAGTAAATTATGTCTGATATAATTACTGCTAAAATATTCAAATAAATACAATGTTTTTATAAATCAATCATCAATACATGACGATGAAATTCTTTTTACTTCCTCTCTGGCAAGTTCGTCGCACCTGTTGTTGTAATCCACGTCGCTATGTCCCTTCACTTTAACGAATTCTACCGAGTGTATTTTCGTAAGCCTTAAAAGCTCTTCCCATAAATCAATGTTTTTAACTTCTTTTTTTGCGGCGGTCTTCCACCCACGTTTCTGCCAGTCTTCAATCCAGCCTTTTGTAAACGCGTCTACTATATATTGAGAATCGGAATGCAGCTTCACTTCGCACGGCTCTTTCAATACCGACAGACCTTTTATAACCGCAGTAAGCTCCATTCGATTGTTTGTGGTAAGTTTTTCCCCGCCGACAACTATTTTTTCAATAGAGTTATAAATAAGAATAGCGGCAAAACCGCCAGCTCCGGGATTGTTTGAACACGCCCCGTCCGTAAATATAGTTACTTTTTTCATTTTTACCTTTTAATAAGAGTTTTATTTAATAAAATCCTTGACTATTGCTTTTTTTTAGTATATAATAATCGTTGAATTTAGGGGAGTGGCTCAACGGTAGAGTAGCGGTCTCCAAAACCGTAGGTTGCGTGTTCGAATCGCGTCTCCCCTGCCAGATTAAGGAATTGCATTTTGCAGTTCCTTTTTTGTTTTTAATTACTCACGCAACTTTTTGCTTCCGTAAAAAACGAATAAATCCGACGAAATCACATTGCAATCGCTAAATCCGGCGATATTTCAAGATGATTTCTATCTTTACAAAATAAAGTTTATATTAAAACTTATCAAAAGTCAATACGTTTTTAACGTACGGCAAAAATACCGAAAGGAGCAGTTTTTAGAGGCCGCTCCTTTGATAATTATATTTTATTTATTTTAATTATTTAGCTATTTAATTCTTTTTATAAGATTGATAAAATCGGCGGCGATTTTTTTATTTGCGCTCTCGTTTTCGCTTTCGACCATTATTCTGATTTTAGGCTCCGTCCCGGAAGCTCTTATCATAATTCTGCCGGAACTTTTAAACTTTTCGTTAAAGTCGGCAATTGCTTCGTCGAGTTCTTCGCTGTTAATAACTCTCAATTTATCGTCCACTACAACGTCGACGTTTGTCTGCGGATAAATTTTTATATTAAACAAATCCGAAAATTTTTTATTTTCTTTTACTGTGACGATCGAAGCTTCTATCGCAGATAAAATTCCGTCCCCGGTCGTATGAACGTCCTTAAAAATTATATGTCCGCTCTGCTCGCCGCCGATTGATAAATCCTTTTCGACAAGTTTTTCAAGGACGTATTTATCGCCTATATCGGTTCTTATAAGTTCAATTTTATTTTCGGCAAGGGCCTTTTCTATCGCAACGTTGGTATGCCGCGTTCCGACGACCGCATTCTTTTTAAGCAATCCGCGGTTCTTCAAATATATCGCAATTCCGTAAATAATCTGATCCCCGCTTAAAACATTACCGTTTTCGTCTACGGGAATCAATCTGTCAGAATCCCCGTCGAATGCAAACCCCATATCGGCTTTGTATTTTAATACCTTTTTCGAAAGATTTTCGGGATGCAACGCTCCGCACGAGTCGTTGATTTTAAGCCCGTCTTTACTCGCGCTTGTCGCTATAACTTTTGCACCGAGCTTTTTAAAAACTTCGGGAGCGATTTTGTATGCGGCGCCATTCGCACAGTCAAGGACTATCGTCTTTCCATTAAGCCCGCTTTTACCGAGAGTTTTTTCCGCTGCGCCTATAAGAAATTCTTTATATAATTTTACGGCGTTAAAATCCTGCCTATACGTTCCGATGTTAGGAAAATCGTTAACGTTTTCATGAATAAAAGCGCGTTCCAAACGCTCTTCTTCTTTGTCTCCGATTTTATAGCCTTTAGAGCTGAATATCTTAATTCCGTTATATTCCGCTCCGTTGTGCGACGCGCTTATAACTACCCCGTAATCGGCTTTTAACTTTTTAGTGAGATACGCCACGCCTGCGGTAGGAACTATCCCCAGATCGACAACTTCCGCTCCGCCGCTCATTGCGCCGCCGGCTACCGCGATAGTGAAATAAGAATTAGAAATTCTCGTATCCGAACCTATTATTATTTTAGGTTTTACTTTTAACGCCGTCAACGCGTTGCCTACTTTGTACGCAAGGTTAAACGTCAGATCTTCGTTTGCTTTTCCTCTTAAACCGTCCGTTCCGAAATATACGCCCATAATTTTCTCCTTAATTTTTATTATTTTTATCTAAATTTTTAAGATAATCGTGCGCCCTGTTCTTTTTTACTTCTTGCCTGACTCTTCCGATAACAAAATCATCCGAATTTACCTTTTCGGTAACCGTCGTTCCGGCGCATACGTAAGAATTATCTTCGATTTCAACGGGCGCAATTACATTCGCGTTGCTTCCGATAAAGCAGTTATCGCCAACTTTCGAGCGGGATTTCGTTCTTCCGTTATAATTTACGAAAATCGCCCCACAACCTATATTTACGTTTTTACCGATATCAGCGTCGCCTACGTACGCCAGATGGCATGCTTTAGTTCCTTCGCCTAAGGTAGAATTTTTTATTTCGACAAAATTGCCTATATGCACGTTATTTTTAAGAACTGTGCCCGGTCTCAATCTCGCAAAAGGTCCTATCTTACAGTTATCCCCGATAATTGAGTCTTCCGTATCGGAATTATTAAGCGTAGAATTTTCACCGATTACCGTATTTTTTATAAAATTACCGGGAAAGAGCGTTACGCCGTCTTTTATTTCGGACGTTCCGTCTATACGATTATTTTCGTAAATCGTAACGTTTTTGCCGATTTTTACGTCTTTTCCGATAAAAACGCTTTTAGTATCGATTATGTTTATGTTGTTCTTTTTTATCATTGCTTACCCCGTGTTTTTTAATTCCCGTAATGGGTTTTTACAATAATAAGCTATGGTAAAAAGGTATATTTTGGTTACATTTTATAAAAAACGTCCCTTTTTATTTTGAATTTTTTCCCATGAATAATGAAAGATTTTTTCTGCAAACAAAAAACGCTTCATTTTTGAAAGCGTTTTTAACATTGTATAAGATATATTTACATCATTGCTTATTTGCGATTTTTAATTAAAAGTTCGGCAATCTGAACGGCATTGAGAGCCGCGCCCTTGCGGAGCTGGTCTCCCGAGCACCACAGAGCGATACCGTTTTTATCGGTAGGATCTTCGCGTATCCGCCCGACGTAAACGGCGTCTTTATCCGAAGATTTAAGAGGAGTCGGAAAAATGCCGCTTGAAATATCGTCCGATAAAACACATCCGCCCGCGTTTTTTATCGCGAGTTTCGCTTCATTTACGTCAATGTGATTTTCCGTAACTATATTGACCGACATCGAATGAGATCTAAATACGGGGACTCTTACGCATGTGGCGGAAACTTTTAAATCATCGTTATGCAAAATTTTTCGCGCTTCATATGTGAGCTTTGCTTCTTCAGAAGTATAGCCGCCCGCAAGAGGTCTTCCGATACTCGGAATAACGTTAAAAATAAGTTGCTCAGGAAAAACGTTTTTTCCGTTATTCGGCGGCGCTACGTTATCCGAATTATATGAGCGGGCTTCATATCCGAGTCTGTCTAACCCCGATTGTCCCATACCGGAAGCCGCTTGATATGTTGAAACAATAATCTTCAGTATTTTACTTATTTTATTTATAGAGTTTATGGCTGTCAGAATTATAATTGTTGAGCAGTTCGGGTTTGAAATTATACCCTTCCCGCCATTTAAAAAGGCGTCGTCCGGATTTATTTCGGGAATAACGAGCGGTACGTTACCGAAAAGTCTGTATTCGCTCGAATTGTCTATAAACGTCGCGCCCGATTTAACTATATCGTCCGCATAAAGTTTTGCGATATCATTTTTCACCGCGCCGAAAACAAAATCGAGTCCGCAAAAACTATCTTTATCCACAGTTCCGACTTCGTACGATTTTTTATTGAAAACTATCCTTTTACCTTTACTTTTTTCGCTTGCGAAAAGTTTAAGCTTTTCTAAAGGAAAATTTCTTTCGGACAAAACTTTAAGAATTTCTCTTCCGACGGCGCCCGTCGCTCCAAGTATTCCTATTCGGTATTTTTTCATATCAGCCCCAAAAAGGGTATAAAAAACCCTTACGCGCTACCGAAAGCGCGTAAGGGTACAAGCTGACGGTAACGAATTATAAAACTATCGCGCCGTACTTTCTTACCTTTAATACAATAATGGCTTTTTCGTCGTAAAAATTCTTCATATCGGCAATAAAATCCTTAACGTTTTCGTTCTTTACGATATTAAGGATCGTTCCCGCGAAACCACCGCCGTGAATTCTGTTCGCGCCGCCGCGTAAAAACTCGGACGAAAGAGCAAGCGCTACGGGAACAGCCTGTTCGCCGAGTTTCGGAACGTAGCAGTTCTGTAAAAATTTATAAGAGCTGTCGCCAGACTTTCTGATACATTCAAGGAAAATCTCGTAATCGCCGCCGTTTAACGCCGTGGTCAGAAGCTCTACTCTCTTCATCTCTTCGAAATAATGAATTGCTCTCAGAACAGGTCTGTCGCCGACGGATTTTCTGAGTTCTTTGATGTTTTTATAAAAATCTTTTTTGCAAACGTCCGAAAGTCTTTCTTTTCCGAGATATTTCGCAACGGCGAACATTTCGACGGGAATCGAAGCATATTCGTCCGTAAGATTCGCGTGATCGGAACCTGTGTCGATAAGAATAAGCGTATAACCTTCGAGAGAACTTTCGATCTCTTTTACGCCGATTCTGTTTTTATCGTAAAAATCAAGCTGCTTTATTCCGCCGTAAGCTATAGCCGTCTGATCGAGAAGTCCGCAAGGTTTTCCGAAATAAACGTTTTCCGAATACTGCGAGATTTTAGCTATATCTTCGGTAGAGACTTCATTATTATTATATAAGAAACTTAAAATTTTTGCTATCAGACATTCGAAAGAAGCCGAACTCGATATTCCCGCGCCGTTCAGAACGTTGCTTGTGCAGCACGCGACAAAGCCGCCTGCCTTATACCCTTTGTTCTTTAGTCCTTCGACAACACCCTTTACTATTGCGGCGGAAGTTCCGTTTTTGACCGGCGTATCGTCGTTTGTGTCTATAACTATATCGCTGTAGCCTTCGGATTTAAGTTTGATAATGCCGTCGTCGGTCGGTAAAAACATCGAAATCGTATCGAGACTTATCGCACACGAAACGACTTTGCCGCCCTGATGATCGGTGTGGTTGCCGCAGACTTCTACTCTTCCCGAAGACGAAGCAACGTAGCAAGAAGTTTTATTAAAACTTTCTTTGAACCATTTGAAATTCTTTTCGTATCTTTCGAGCTGCTTTTCAGTAGATTCGCCGTAAAGATCGTTAAAATAGCTGCTGACTTTTTTTACGTCGTCTATAAGACCGACTTTATTTAAATTTTCCATAAATAACCTGCCGTTTTTTATTACAACGCTTATTCGCGCCGGAAAATTGTTTTATTAAATTTCCGAGTATATTATAACACTTTTTTTTACGCTTGTAAACGCTTATTGAAAAATAAATGGCATTATAAAAGCATAATTCAAACGTTTTTTGCTTTTTATGCCGCGCTTTTTACGTAAAATTTCCCGAAGATTTTTAGAAGTTTTATAAGGCGTTTATTCATTGACTTTTTTTTATGTATATTATATAATAATATATAAATTGAAAAGAGAAACAAAGGTAAATCTTTCTCTTACGGTCGTTTTTACAGAAGTTAAGGCAAAAATCATAATAAACTTTATAAAGTAAAGCGACCGGCTCGATTTAT
Source organism: Clostridiales bacterium (assembly GCA_003538975.1). GTDB lineage: Bacteria > Bacillota > Clostridia > Christensenellales > Borkfalkiaceae > UBA11475. The sequence goes on from DPQQ01000013.1 coordinate 11,266, forward strand.
CGGAGGATACAATGGACTTTAAGAAAATCGAAAAGAAATGGCAAGACATCTGGGAAAAAGAAAGACTCAACTACTTTAACCCGAAAAACATAGACAAAAAATACTATTGTCTCGAAATGTTCTCTTACCCGTCTGCGGCTAAACTTCATCTCGGTCACTGGTATAACTATGCCCCTACCGACAGCTTTGCCAGATACAAAAAAATGAAGGGTTACGAAGTCTTTCAGCCGATGGGATTCGACGCTTTCGGACTCCCCGCGGAAAACTACGCCATAAAAACGGGCATTCATCCTAAAGATTCTACCCTTAAAAATATCGAAAATATGGAAGTTACCCTTAAAGAAATGGGCGCCATGTTCGATTGGGACGCAGAGATAAAAACCTGCACCGAAGAATATTATAAATGGACGCAGTGGATATTTTTGAAACTGTTCGAAAACGGTCTCGCTTACAGAAAAAAGGCTCCCGTCAACTGGTGTCCGAGCTGCCAGACCGTTCTAGCAAACGAACAGGTCGTAGACGGCGAATGCGAAAGATGCCATACTCAGGTCGTAAAAAAAGATCTTACGCAGTGGTTTTTCAAAATAACCGCTTACGCCGAAGAACTTCTCGACGGACTTAAAAATCTCGACTGGCCCGAAAAGACCAAAGCCATGCAGAGAAACTGGATCGGCAAATCTACCGGCGCGGAAATAGAATTTTCAACCGAATCGGGCGCAAAATTCAAAGTATTCACAACAAGAGCGGACACACTTTCGGGCGTCAGCTTTATCGTTATGGCTCCCGAACATCCGCTCGTAAAAGAACTTACGACGGACAATAAAAAAGAAGCTGTAGAAAAATATATCGACGACACTTCTAAATCGAACGAAATCGAAAGACTTTCGACCGTCCGCGAAAAAACGGGCGTGTTTATCGGCGCATACGCGATAAATCCCCTTAACGGTAAAAAAATTCCGATATGGATTTCGGACTACGTTCTTCTTACATACGGCACAGGCATTGTAATGGGCGTTCCGGGCGGAGACGAAAGAGATTACGCTTTCGCAAAAAAATTCGATCTCCCGATAACGAGAGTTACCGCGGGCAAGCCCGGCGAAGACGAACTCCCCTATCACGGCGACGGAATTTTGGTAAACAGCGGCGAATTCGACGGACTTACCGTTGAAGAAGGACAGAAAGCCATCGTATCGAAGCTCGCCAAAGACGGCATTGCGGAATTCAAAACAAATTACAGACTCCGCGACTGGCTCGTTTCCCGTCAGAGATACTGGGGCGCGCCTATCCCGATCATACACTGTCCCCACTGCGGCGAAGTAGCCGTTCCGTATGAAGATCTTCCGGTGAAACTTCCTTATGACGTAGAATTCAAACCCGACGGAAAATCCCCCCTTGCGAAACACGAAGTCTTCATGCATACGAAATGTCCGAAATGCGGTGCGGACGCTTTGAGAGATCCGGATACGCTCGACACCTTCGTATGTTCGAGCTGGTATTATTTAAGATACCCTGACGCAAAAGACTCGAAAATGCCTTTCGATCCCGAAATAATAAATAAGATGCTCCCCGTAGACAAATACGTCGGCGGTGCGGAACATGCGTGTATGCATCTTCTTTATTCGCGATTCATCACCAAGGCTTTAAGAGATATGGGCTATCTCAAATTCGACGAACCGTTCAAATCTCTCGTACATCAGGGCGTAATTTTAGGTCCCGACGGTGCGAGAATGAGTAAGTCGAGAGGTAACGTCATCTCCCCCGATCCGTATGTCGAAAAGTACGGTTCGGACGTTTTAAGACTTTATCTTCTTTTCGGATTCTCATACAGAGAAGGCGGCCCGTGGGACGATAACGGCATAAAAGCGATAACCAAGTTCTACGACAGAGTAGAAAGACTTTCGCAAAAAGTCATATCACTTCACGCAAACAAAAACGATAAGATAGACGCTGCCGAAAAAGATCTTCTTTATACCAGAAATTATACCGTCAGATGTATGACGAGAGATATTGAAGACTTCTCGTTCAACACGGCAACGGCGAGACTTATGGAATACCTTAACGCCCTTAACAAATACGATACGGCGGACGGCGAAAAGAATATAAAACTCTTTAAGGAATGTTTCTCGGACTTTATTCTCCTCCTTGCTCCGTTCGCACCTCATTTTTCCGAAGAAATATGGGAACAACTCGGCAACAAAAAGTCGGTATTCTTGTCTTCTTACCCCGAAGTCGAAGAAAAGTGGCTTATTAAGTCCGAAAACGAGGTTGCCGTTCAGGTAAACAGCAAAATCAAGACCAAAATAATGCTTCCCGCGGAAGCTACCGAAGACGAAATTAAAGAACTTTTATTAAACAACGAAGCTCTCAAACCTTTTATAAGCGGTAAAGAAATCAAAAAACTCATAATAATTCCCAAACGCCTTATAAATATCATAGTTTAATAGTTTAACTTTCGTCATATAAAAAAGGAAATCGAAATGCCAAGAAAAAGAAAATCAAACGATTTTTACAATAACGAAGAAGTCCAATCGAATTCTTTGTTCGATTCCCCCGCGTTTAATACGGATACTGCGGACAACGTAAAAAACGATACCGTTAAGGAAGGGACTTCGTTAACCGATACCGCATATAAAAACGCGGAAACTACTTCTGTAAATCAAGAGAACTCTTCACACTCGTCAGAAGCCGTAACTTTTACCGAAGTTACCGAAACCGCGGCGATCGAAACTGCGGAAGAAACGACCGATAAAAAGAAAAAGAAGAAAGTCTCGAAGTCCTCTACCGAGTCTATCGTCAAAAATATATCTTCGGAAGACGGCGAAGACGAACTTTTAAGAAAAAACGGTGGAAACAGTATTCTCGACGCGCCCGAAAAAGAAAATTCGGTTTTTAAGGAACTGTTCTCGGGAATGTTCGTAAAAAAGCCCAAACAAGCCAAAAAGAAAACGCGCGAAAAGATTAAACCCGAGGAAGTCAAACGTTATTATCCGGAAATCGACAAAGGTCTCACGAGCGAACAAGCCGAAGAAAGATACTTCCATTATCTCGACAACGACGACGGAAACAAGTATTCGAAATCTTACGCAAGTATCTTCGTAAAAAATATTTTTACGTTCTTCAACCTTTTAGGTCTTATCGTAACAATAGCTCTTATTGTTGCCAACGCTCCTCTTTCGAGCTTCTTTTTCGATATAATTTATCTTCTTAATATCGCTATAGGCATAATTCAAGAAATAAGATCTAAAAAATCGATTGAAAAGCTGTCTCTTATATCCGCAAAAACAGCCAACGTTATCCGCGACGGCGTTCCTGTCGAAATACCTTCTGCCGATATCGTTCTCGACGATATCGTGCTTTACAGTATAGGAAATCAGATTTTAACCGACAGCGTTATCGTAGAAGGCGACGTGGAAGTAAACGAATCGCTTTTAACGGGCGAACCCGTCGCTATAAAAAAGACCGTCGGAGATAAACTCTTCGCGGGATCTTTCGTAACAAGCGGAAAATGTATAACGCAGGCCATAAAAGTAGGAAAGGACAATTATGTTCAGAAGCTCTCCGCAAGGGCAAAAAAGTACAAACGTCCGAATTCCGAACTCATGCGTTCGCTCGCGATTATAATATCCTGTATCGGACTTATTATTCCGTTTATCGCAGCACTTAATATCGTTAAGTCCCTCTCTCCTTTCCATGGTCTTACCTGGGAACAGGTTCAGGCTTCGATCATGAACACTTCAGGCCTTATAATCGGCATGATACCGTCCGGGATGTTCCTGTTATCAAGCATGGCTCTCGCAGTCGGCGTTATAAGACTTGCCCGTCACAACACTCTCGTTCAGGATCTTTATTCTCTCGAAATGCTCGCAAGAGTAGACGTTTTGTGTCTCGATAAAACCGGCACTATAACAGACGGAAGAATGAAGGTAAACGACTGTATTCTTTTAAATAACACCACAGAATACACTATAAGCGAAATAATGGGATCCATGCTGTCTTCGCTTAAGGATAACAACCAGACTTCGACGGCACTGTATCAGCATTTCGGTCATTCGAACGCTTTGACTGCTTCGAGAGTTCTGCCCTTCAGCTCCAAGCGCAAGCTCTCTGCTGTAACTTTCAGAGAAGTCGGAACGTTTGCGTACGGCGCGCCTGAATTTGTCCTTAAAGAAATACCGGATAAACTTAAAATTCTCATAAAACAGTACGCTTCGATGGGCCTCAGAGTTCTCGCTCTCGGATACAGTAAAAGTTCTATAACCGATAACGAGGACATTCCGTCCACTATGAAGCCAATAGCGATAATAACAATCGCCGACAATATAAGAGAAAACGCCGCCCAGACCATCGAATGGTTCAAACAAAACGACGTCGCTCTTAAAGTAATTTCCGGCGATAACCCCGTTACCGTTTCCGAAATCGCAAGAAAGGTCGGCGTACCCGACGCGGATAAGTACATCAGTCTCGAAGGAATGAGCGAACGCGACGTAATCGCCATTGCCGAAAAGTATACCGTTTTCGGAAGAGTCTCCCCCGAACAGAAAGCTATTCTCGTAAAACAACTTAAAATCGCGGGACATAACGTAGCGATGACCGGCGACGGCGTAAACGACATTCTCGCAATGAAGGAAGCCGATTGCGCGGTTGCTCTCGCTTCGGGAAGCGACGCCACGAGAAACATCGCCCACCTTGTTCTTACGGATAACAACTTTAATTCGATGCCGCAGGTAGTAAGGGAAGGCAGACGAGTAATAAACAACGTTCAGAACTCCGCTTCGCTTTACCTTATGAAGACTTTATTCACGATGATATTCTCTATCATCATGCTTATTCTTCCCGGTAGCGGCTACCCGCTTGAAACGCGTAACATGTTCCTTCTCGAAATGTTCGTTATCGGCATACCCAGCTTCTTCATGTCATTGCAGCCCAACGACAAGCGAGTCAAAGGCAACTTTATAAATTACGTTATAAGTAAGTCTCTCCCCTGCGCTCTTTTAATGGTTTTAAGCTGTATACTTATTTATATAAGTCAGCTCTTCCTTAAAGATTCTCTGGTAGCTGCGGGAATGACCAACGTGGACGACGTATTCCAGTCGCTTATGATCTACGCGATAACTTTTTCCGGCGTAATAATGTTATATCGTATATGTTCGCCTTTCGATACGTTCAGAGGTATTTTGTTCTCGATATGTTTCGTCTGCATAATCGTCGCAACCATGCTCGCTCTATATAACGGCTCGTCTATAATAGGCTCGGTTGCGCTCGTTCCGTTAAAAGATTACTGGAGCGTAATTCTTATAGACATATGCGTGATTCTTCTCGATATTCCGCTCTCTTCGAGATTCGACGCTCTCGGCAGCTATATGAGGAACGGCAGTCAGAAGAAAAAAGAAAAATAAATTCAGGTTTGTTTTACAAGTCCTGCATAAAAAAGGAAGTCTTTTCCGACTTCCTTTTTTTATACCCTTTTTTAATACTTAATTGTTTTTATAATTAAATTATTTTGTTTTATATTAAACGGATTTGCCGAGATCTTTTATTATAAAATCTGCTAAATTTTCGGTCGAATCGGGTTTAAGCCACATAATGCCCTTTAGCCTTTTAAAAAAAGTTATCTGCCGTTTCGCATAGTGGCGGGTGTTTAATTTTATCGTTTCTTTAACCTGATCCAAGCTTTCGGCGCCGTTAAAATAGCCGTAAAATTCTTTATACCCTATTCCCTGCATCGACTGATCTTCAAACGTTATACCGCCGTTTAACAGCGAAGCGACTTCGTTTACCAGTCCTTTTTCGAACATAATCTCTACTCTTTCGTCTATTCTTTTATAAAGAACTTCTCTTTCGAAATCTACGGCATAAGCCTTGTACGGGCGTTTTATTTTTTCTCCGTCGTTTATATCGGACTTCTTTTTGCCTGTCGATTCGAAAATTTCAAGCGCGCGGATAACCCTTTTCACGTCGTTCGGGTGAAGTTTTCCGGCGGTTACGGGATCTGCCTTTTTTAATAAATCGTAAAGATATAAGGAGCCGTATTTCTTGTTTATTTTATCGTATTTTTCTCTTATTTTATCGTCTTTGGGCGCGTTGCCGTACGATAAATCGAATAAAAGAGAGTTTATATAAAACCCCGTTCCGCCGCATATTACGGGATTTTTTCCTTTTTCAATAAGCTCGTCCGCGATTTTACCGGCCATAGACTCGTAGTCCGAAACCGAAAATTCTTCTTTTCCGCTTATAACGTCTATAAGGTGATGCCTTACGCCGAGTTTTTCCGCGTCGACGGGTTTAGCGGTACAGATGTCGAAACCTTTATAAATAAGCATCGAATCGGCTGAAATAACTTCCGAACAGAGCTTTTTGGCTACGTTGGCGGCGAGAGAAGTCTTGCCCGTGGCTGTCGCACCGCATATCACGACGGAATTTATACTATTCTCTTGAACCATTTGTCTATTTCCGCCCTAGTGATTTTGATTACGACCGGCCTCCCGTGCGGACATTTTAATCCGAGATTGCCCTTCATATCGTTTAAAAGAGCGTCTATTTCGGACTCCGATAACGAATATCCGGCTTTTATAGCGGCTTTACACGCTTTTTGAGCGAGCCTGTCCTTTATTACTTCGGGGAGTTTATCGTCCGAAAGATTTGTCATATCGCCCATTACGTCGTCGAAAAAATCTTTCAGATCGAGATCGGTAAGTTCGAGCGGAAGAGCGGTAACTCTGAATGTATTCGTCCCGAATTCTTCGATTTCTATACCGAGTTCTTCGATATATTTAAGCTTTCTTTCAAGGAACATCGCTTCAAGCGAAGATAACGTCATCGTATACGGCACGAGAAGATTCATTTTCGATTTTTCGTTTTCGCTTCTTTTTACCAGTCTGTCGTATAAAATTCTTTCGTGAGCGGCATGCTGATCGATAAAATATAAATTTTCGCCGTCTTCGAGAATAAGATAAGTTTTAAGAGCCTGTCCTATTTTCGTAAGAGTAACGTCCGTTTTTATTTTATCCTGCGTAAACGTCTCTTTATAAGAAGCGGCGATTTCTTTCACAAAATCGGATTCTGATTTTGTTGCGTTTTCTATCATCGTCTTTTTGCGTTCCAGAGATTCGAGATAGGCTTTGTTTTCGGCAAAAATATCTTCCGCCGCTTTACTTTCTTTTTTGAATTCTTCTTCCTTTTTATCGAAAAATTCCGAAGCCGCGGTACCCGTAGTATCGTAATTTTTATCGAATAATATTATATCGTCCGAGTCGGCTTTGCTTTCCTTATCGGCGTTTATCGGCGGCGCGGCGGTTTCTGCTAAATCTTTCTTTAAAAGTTCCCCGTCCTTTGTTAACTTATAATCTTCGCCGTCTATTTTAAAGTCGGTATCGACTTTTACTTCCGATCCCGTATTTATTATATCGAGAGCTTCGTTAGTGCCGTCGAGAACGTGGCTCGCCACCGAATAAAGCGCGGAATAAACTATTCTGTTGTCCGAAAATCTTACGTCGCTCTTCTGCGGATGAACGTTTACGTCCACCACTTCCGGCGGAAGAGTTATTTTCAGAACGTAAAACGGATATTGCCGTTTCATAAGATATCCGGCGTAAGCGTTCGCTATCGCGGTAGAAGCGGTGTTGTTTATAACGTATCTGCCGTTCACGAACAGCGTCTGATAGGTGCGTTTTCCTTTAGTAAAATAATGCTTTCCGAGATAGCCGTTTACTCTTATGCCGTTTTTGATTTCGTCGACGTAAAAGCAATCGTCTATGACCTTTGCGCCGTACACTGCTACCATGGCGTTTTCAAATCCGTCGCCGAACGACTGCATCGCCACTTTGCCGTCTACTATGTATCTGAACGAAATAGCGGGATAACCTAAGATCATTCTCGTAACTATATTGGTTATTTCGGCTTCTTCGGCGCGTTCGGTTTTTAAGAACTTTCTTCTTGCCGGAACGTTGAAAAATAAATCGTCTACGGTTACTTCCGTTCCCTTTACGCATGGGCTGTCGCCGATCTCGGTATTCATTCCGCCTTCAGTGTAAATATACGAGCCGTTTTCTTCCGCCGTTGCCGAAACTATTTTAAGCCTCGAAACCGAAGCTATAGAAGAAAGCGCTTCTCCCCTGAAACCGAGAGTCAGAACGGATTCTATATCGTTTATATCTTCTATCTTACTCGTCGCATGGGCGGTAAGGGCGTTTTTAAGATCGTCCTTTTCGATACCCGAACCGTTGTCGGTTATTTTTATCAAAGAGATTCCGCCGTTTTCTATTTCTACGGTTATATCCGTCGAACCCGCGTCGATAGAATTTTCGACGAGTTCTTTTACGACGGAACAAGGTCTTTCGACAACTTCGCCGGCGGCGATTTTATTATATGTTTTGCTGTCTAAAACGTGAATTTTCCCCATTTTCTTCAGTTAACCTTTTCTTTTAAGTCGGATAAAATTTCAAATGCCATGAGCGGCGTTATTTTGTTTATATCGAGATCTTTTATAATTCTTTCCGCTTCCGATAATTGCTTTTCCGAGTCGCCTGTTTTATCTGCGCCCGATTCCACCTTTTTCGAAAGTCCTTTCTTTTCGAGTTCTTTGAGAATTTCTTTCGCTCTTAAGGTTACGTTTTTATCCACGCCCGCAAGTTCGGCGACTTCTATACCGAAGCTTCTGTTCGCTCCGCCGCGGACTATTTTACGCAAAAAAACAACGGTCCCGCCGAGTTCTTTTACAGTAACTTTATAATTTTTAACGCCTTCGAGCTTTCCTTCGAGTTCCGAAAGTTCGTGATAATGCGTCGCAAACATCGTTTTTGCCTTGATATTTTTGGTTATATATTCGACTACCGACCATGCGATGCTCAGACCGTCGTAAGTGCTGGTGCCTCTTCCGATTTCGTCGAGAATAATAAGGCTGTTCTTCGTCGCGTTTTTAAGTATCGAAGCGACTTCGGTCATTTCGACCATAAACGTACTCTGATCGAGTATCAGGTTGTCGCTCGCGCCTATTCTCGTAAAAATCTTGTCCGTTAAAGGAATCGTCGCTTTATTTGCTGGAACAAAACATCCGATATGCGCCATAAGCGTTATAAGAGCAGTTTGTCTCATATAGGTACTCTTACCTGCCATATTCGGTCCGGTTATTATAAGCATGCGGTTATCCGCTTCATCCATGGACGTATCGTTGGGAACGAATCTTTCTTTGGATATCGCTTCGACGACGGGATGTCTTCCGCCCGATATTTCGAGAGAACCGTCTTCATCCGCTATTACGGGACGGGTATAATTATTTTCTTTGGAGACCGTCGCAAAAGAATTTATTACGTCGAGTTCGCCTATCGCTTTGGCGGTAGCTATAAAGTCAGCTATCCTTTCCGAAAGTTCGGACCTTACGTAAGTGTAAAGTTCGCTTTCAAGTTTAAGGCTCTTTTCGTTTGCGCTGAGAATCTTGTCTTCGAGATCTTTAAGTTCGTCTGTAACGTATCTTTCCGCATTTGCGATGGTCTGACGGCGCTGATAATTGTACGGAACGAGATCTTTAAACGAATTTGTGACTTCGATATAATATCCGAATACCCTGTTATAGCGTATTCTTAAAGTTTTTATGCCCGTGGATTCGCGTTCTCTCGCTTCGATGCCGTTTATAAGCTCCTGCGCGTTCGTCGAAAGCATCCTGTATTCGTCGAGTTCTTTATTGTAGCCTTTTTTAATGTATCCGCCGTCTTTTGTGAGAGCGGGAGCGTCGGGATCTATAGAATTTTTCAAAAGTTCCGCTATATCCTTAAAATCGAATATCCTGTCGTATATCTTCTGAATAAACTTCGAACTTATTCCCGAAAGTCTGAATTTTAAGGTCGGTAAAACTTCGAGCGTGGAGCAAAGCGCCACGCAATCTCTCGGAGTCAGATTGCCGTTTGAGATTTTACCCGTTAATCTGCTTAAATCTTTAACCGATTTCAGTAGTTCAGTAAGCCCGTTTCTTAAAAGAGCGCTTTTATAAAGCTGTTCTACCGCTTCCGATCTTTCGTTTATCTCGTCTTTGTTTTTAAGCGGAAAAAGTATCCAGTTCTGAAGCGTTCTCGCCCCCATCCCCGTCGACGTTTTATCGAGAAGCCATAAAAGAGATCCGTAACGCTTACCGTCTTTAAGAGTTTTTATAAGTTCGAGATTTTTAACGGCGTTAACGTCTAAAACCATATAGTTTTTCTTGCTTTCGCACGTTATGCCGGTAATGTTGTTTAAAGCGTGACGCTGAGTTTCTTTAAGATACCTTATAATAGCTCCCGCCGCGCAAATCGCCGCTTCGTCGCCTGCGATATTATACGGTTCGAGAGTTTTTACGCCGAACTGCGTTTTCAGTTCTTCTTCAGCTTTACTCATCGAAAACGCATATTCGTCAAAAGCCGAAAATTTGGGCAATACGTTGTGTTTTACGAGAGGAAGTTCTTTGCCGAAGTCGTACGCGTACTGATTACATATGATCTCCGCCGGAGCGATTTTGACCAAATCGTCGGTTAACGAAGTCATTACGTTTTCGGTAAAAGATTTCGCGTAAAAATCGCCGGTGGTGATGTCCGCCCACGCAAGACCGCATTTATCCTTCGCCAAATATACCGAGCACAGAAAGTTGTTCGATTTGTCATCGATAAGTCCGTCTTCTATTATGGTGCCTGCGGTGGCTATTCTTACTATGTCTCTCTGCACAAGCGCGCCCTTCGTCGGCTCGGTGAGCTGTTCGCATATAGCTACTTTTTCGCCCATAGACACGAGTTTTTGTATATAAACGTCCGCCGCGTGATAAGGAATTCCGCACATGGGGGCGCGTTCCGGAAGACCGCAATCCCGTCCCGTAAGAGTGAGATCGAGTAATTCCGAACCTTTTTTGGCGTCGTCGAAAAACATCTCGTAAAAGTCGCCGAGTCTGTAAAAGACCATGCAATCGGGATACTTTTCTTTTATTTTAAGGTAATGTTCCATCATTTTGGAAAGTGCCATTTTCTACCTCTTAAGTATAAAAACCGTCTTTATTGTTTCTTTTTTTACTTATAAAAGTTTTCGGACGGTTTTATTATTCCGCGCTTACGACTTCGCCTATAAGAGAAATGCCGTTTGCGGAATTTATTTTAACGTTCACGAATTTGCCTATAAGATTTTCGTCCGATCTGAAATACGCCATTTTGCCGTATTCGTCGCGACCTAAATAGCGATTCTTTTTCTCATCGAAATCTTCGCATAAAATTTCAACCGTTTTTCCTATATATTTTTCGGACTGCAGACGGCTTACTTCGTTCTGAGCTTTGATTAAACGCATTATTCTGTCGGTCGAAACATCTTCAGGTATCTGACCGTCCATTTTATCGGCTACCGTACCCGATCTTCTCGAATACACGAAAGTAAACGCACCCGAAAAGTCCGCTTCATTTACGAGCGATAACGTATCCTGAAAATCTTCTTCCGTTTCCTGCGGGAAACCTACCATAATATCGGTAGTTACCGCGGCACCCGGAATTATTTTTCTTAAAGCGGCAAGTCTTTCGAGATAATATTCTCTCGAATATTTTCTGTTCATAAGTTTTAAGATTTTCGTGGAACCGGCCTGTACCGGCAAATGCACGCAGTTGCAGATTTTATCGCTATAAGCGATGGCTTTTATCATTTCGTCCGTAAAATCTTTCGGATGGCTCGACATAAAGCGAAGCCGGAACTTGCCTTTTATATCCGCTATCTCTTTGATAAGATCGGCAAAATTCGTACCGTCAGATAAATCGTTGCCGTAAGAATTTACGTTCTGACCTAAAAGAGTGATTTCTTTATAGCCTTCTTTTATCAGTTCATCGCATTCTTTTATAATGTCTTCTTTTTTACGGCTCCTTTCTCGTCCTCTGACGTACGGAACTATGCAATAGGTGCAGAAGTTATTGCAGCCGTAAGATATATTCACCCATGCGTTCGGGTAGCTTGTACGTTTTTTTGGAGTGCCTTCGTAAACAATATCCGTTTCGTCCACGTCCACGACGTGTTTATGGCTTTGCTTTTCGTCAAGCATCGCCTTAAAATTTTCGAGATTATGAGTTCCGAAAACTATATCGACGAACGGAAAAGTCTTTAAAAGTTTTTCCGAAGCCGCTTTTTGCTGCGTCATACAGCCGCCGACGGCTATAATCATGTTCTTTTTAGCGGCTTTAAGCTTTTTAAGATTGCCTATATGCCCGTAAACCTTGTCTTCTGCGTTTTCTCTTACGCAACAAGTGTTAAAAACGATTATATCGGCAACTTTCTCGTCTTCTGTTGGTTTGTATCCGGCTGCTTCGAGTATTCCGGCAAGTTTTTCGGACTCGTGAATATTCATCTGGCAACCGTAAGTTTTGATCAGGTAAAATTTATCCATAGTTAATTCCTTATTTTATAATAATATAATAAAACTCTGAAAAAGTCAACCTAAAACAAAAAATGAGCCGCATGTACAGACGCATAATTTTTTATAAAAAAACGAATACTTTTTATATGAAAAAATTCGCTAAAATAATTCTTTTTCTTTTTTTATTGCTTTTCATACTTTGCGCAGCCGGCGTTATATATTACCATGTTGTTACAATGAATGCAAAACTCGACGAAAGTAAACTCATTTCCGTCTCCGATTCGACCGAATTTTACGATTTAAACGGCAAAAACATGGGCAGCTATGTTAAAAACGGTAAAAAAACTTCAATAGAAACTATTCCCTCATATACTCTTAACGCCTTTATCGCAATCGAAGACAAAAACTTTTATAAGCATAACGGAATAGATTACAAAGGCATTTTAAGAGCGACGATAAAAGATCTTATGAGTTTTTCTTTTAAAGAAGGCGGCTCCACCATCTCTCAACAGCTTATAAAGAACACTCAGTTAAGCGGAGAAAAGACCATAAAAAGAAAACTGACCGAAATAAGACTTACCGGAAAGCTCGAGCAAAAATATTCTAAAAAAGAAATCCTCGAATACTATCTCAATACCGTTTACTTCGGCAAAAGTTACTACGGAATAGAGAATGCGGCTCAAGGTTATTTTGATAAAAAAACAGAAAATCTGACAGTTAATGAAAGCGCCGTTTTAGCTGCCATCGTAAAGTCTCCGAACTATTATACAAGCGAATCAAACGGTGAAAAATTGCTTTCAAGACGTAATCTCGTACTCGAAAAGATGTTCGAACAAGACTACATTAAAGGTTACGAGTTAAATAAGTTAAAAAACGAAAAATTAAAAATAAATTACAGTAAATCCTCCGATAAAAACTCGCCTTATATATCGTTATGTCTGACAGAATTAAGCGAATATTGCTATGTAAATCCTTATGAATTAAAAAATGCGCATGTGTACACGTATTTTGAAGAAAGCGATCAGAAAAAACTACTCGCCGCACTTAATAATTCTGGCGGTTCGTATACCGGAAACGGCGTTTTAATGAAAGATAAAAATCATATATCGGCTTTTTACTCTCCTTACCCGTCGTCCGTGTGCCAACCGGGTTCTACTATAAAACCTTTAGCCGTATACTCCCCTTCTTTAGAAGAAAATCTTATAAACGAGAACACGATTATAAATGATGAAAAAACCGAATTTTCGGGATACAAACCAAAAAATTACAGCAACAGATACTACGGAAGAATAAGCGCAAAAACGGCCCTTTCCAAAAGTTTGAACATTCCCGCAGTGAAACTCTTGAACTCTTTGGGAATAGACAAATCGGAAAAATATTTAAAGCGTCTCGGCATAAACTTATCGGATGACGAAAAGGGCTTATCCCTTGCTCTCGGCGGAATGAAAAACGGTTTCACTCTGACAGACCTTACTTCTTTTTACGGAATATACAGAAGCGGCGGAATATATTATAAACCGTCCGCAATCAGAAAAGTAGTTTCCAAAAGCGGCAGAGTTTTATATTCAAGCAATTTCTACGGAAGACGAGTGTTTTCGGATGCGACGGCTTATTTAACCGCCGACATGCTTTCGGAAAGCGTTAAAAGCGGAACTTCGTCCAAACTTAACTCCGACAAATTCACGCTTTATGCAAAAACGGGCACGGTCGGAAGCGAAAACGGCAACACTGCGGCGTACTCCGTCTCTTTTACGAATAACGAAACGTTGGGTATCCGCTTAAATAACGCCGACAACTCATATCTTCCCTCGTTCGTCACGGGATCCTCCGCTCCTACCGAAGCCGCCGCCGAATTCTGGAATAGTTATTTAAAAACTTCGGATACGGAAATAAAAATGCCCGGGAGCGTTAAAGAAGCGTATATAGATAAAGACGAATATCTTAATAACGGAAAATTTCTCCTTGCGGACGACTATGCGCCCGAAAGCACCAAAATCAGAATGCTGTTCGATAAAAAATTTCTTCCGACCGAAAAATCGCCGAAGTATTCTTCGCCGGAAATTTCGGACGTTGAATTTTATTATAAAGATTCTGTTGTAAAAATCAAAATAACCGCCTTAAAAAACGTATATTCGAAAATTTACCGCAACGGCGAAGAAGTTTACGACACCGCCGCCGGAAACGTTTTTTACGACTATAACGCAAATACCGACGAAACTTATATTTACGAAGCCGTCCCTTACTTTTTCAACGGAGAAAAAACCATTGTCGGGAAAAAGGTTGTTTTAGGAAAAATCAAGACGCAAAAAAGAGATATCGCTTAAGCTGTATCTCTTCATATTAAAAACATATTAAAGTTTTATAAGTTCTATATTTTTTATGGCGTTTTCGATAAGAGTTTCTACGTCCAATGCGCTTTCCGCCTTTATTACTCTGTCCAAATTAGGCTTAATCGACGGAAACTTGGGCAAAAATACAGTACAGCAGTCTTCGTATGGTAAAATCGAAGTCTCGTAGGTTCCTATTTTTTCCGAAACCGCTATTATCTCGAGTTTATCGAACATTATAAGCGGTCTTAAAACGGGCAACGTTACGACGGAATTGGACGAAGTAATGCTTTCTATCGTCTGGCTTGCGACCTGTCCCAGATTTTCGCCGGTGATTATCGCCTGATCGTGAATTTTTTTCGCAAGACATTCGGCTATTCTCATCATAAAACGGCGCATAAGCGTTATCATGAACTCTTCGGGGCAATTTTTGTGAATAGCTTCCTGTATTTCGGTAAAGCGGCAAACGTATAAGTTCATGTTTCCGCCGTTGTACGCCGCAACCATTTTCGAAAGTTTGATAACCTTTTCTTTGGCGGCTTCGCCGGTATACGGGAAACTTTCAAAATGAAGCGCGTCTATCTTCATGCCTCGTTTTGCCGTCATATAACCTGCTACGGGGCTGTCGATCCCGCCCGAAATAAGCAAAAGACCTTTACCCGAAGAACCTACGGGCATGCCTCCCATACCGGCTACATAATCGGTAAATACAAACGTTTCGCCGTCTTCTCTTATATCTATGTGAACGGTAAAATCGGGATTTTTAACGTTTACTTTGAGATTTTCAGAAAACTTTTCCAGAATTTTCCCGCCGACCAGAGCCGAAAATTCAACGGATTTATACGGAAAGTTTTTTTCCGCCCTGTTTGTCTCTACTTTGAAGGTTCCCGTTCTTCCTTCGCATATTCCGAGAGCTTTTCCGATAATTTTATCGGGATCGTTTTCAACTACATCCGCAAGTGAAAAGCTGTGTATACCCGCGACCTTTTTAAGTCTCGAAACGATTTCGTCATAGTCGAACGAATCGAAATTTTTCACAAGATATCTCGAATGCAGATCTATTGTTTCGTGTTCTATCCCGGAAAGAGACTTTTCGATATTTTCTTTAAGAAGATTTTCGAAAAATCTTCTGTTTTTGCCTTTCAAGTGTATTTCGCAAAATCTTATTATAATTGCCTTATCCATATCAACCCTTCATCGTTTCGTATAATTTTTTTGTTTTTTCGTTGAGCTTTTTTATCGCGAACGATACTTCGTCCGAAGTAGTCGCGTTTGAAAAACTGAGCCTCACTACGCCGTCTAAAGTTTCGTTATCGTACCCCGCCGCCGTCAGAACTCTGCTGTAACGGTTTTTTGAAGAACATGCCGAGCCGTTGCCTACTATAATACCGTCTTCTTCCAGCGAGTGCATTATTACTTCGCCGCGCAATCCCTTTGCCGAAACAGCCAGTATATAAGGGGAAGATTTTTCGGGCGAGAGATCCGAAATTATCGTAAAAAGCTCTTTATCGAGATTTTCCGCCGCTTCCTTTTTTATGGCGTAAATTCTTCTATAATCTTCTCTTACGGTTTTTAAATGCTCTTTTGCCGCCGCTTCGAAAAGTTTTATACCGAAAATATTTTCGGTGCCGCTGCGCAATCCTTCTTCCTGTCCGCCGCCGTATACGAGCGGTTTGACGGGAACGTTCTTTTTATAAAAAAGAGCGCCCGTACCTTTTAATGCGTTGATTTTATGCGCGCTTACCGAATACATATCAATATTTTCCGAAAGTCTGTACGGAACCTTGAGAAAAGCCTGCACGCCGTCACTGTGGAACAATATGTTTTTATTTATATTTTTCACGCTCGCGGCAATTTTCGATATATCGTTTATCGCTCCCGTCTCGTTGTTAACGTGTACTACCGAAACAAGGCTCGTATCCGGATTTTCTTTTATCTTTTTATATAAGTCTTCTTCGCTTACGCTTCCGTCTTTGTTTATTTTAGTGAAAATTACGTTAAGTCCTCTCGCTCTTAATTCCGAAAAACTCTTGTATATCGCCGAATGTTCGCCTTCGGTCGTAATAAACGTTCCTCTTTTCACCGCACAGAAAACCGCCTGATTATCGGCTTCGCTCCCGCACGAATTAAATATTATATCATGCTTTTCGGTTGCGAAATTTTTGATAAAAAATTCTCTTGCTTCATCCAAAAGACCGTGATTTTTAAGTCCTTCGCGATAAAGCGCCGACGGGTTGAAATAGTTATCGCCCAAAAATTCTTTAACGCTTTCGACAGCCGTTTCGCTCGGTTTCGTCGTCGCCGCATTATCAAGATATATCATTCGTAATCCTCCTCGACGACATTCTTTCCCGTAACTTTAAGTATCGCCACCATGAATTTTTCGCTTACTTCTATCTGCATGCAGGTCTTTCCGTTTTTACCGTTGTATAAAACGTAAAAAATTTTCTTTCCGTCTTCCGTCTTACCGTCAGAAAAGTATTTTACCTTTTTCACCGTCGGATCTGAAAGTATTTTTTTATAGCTGCCGCTCGTGATTTTTCCTATTTTAACAATATCTTTTACGTCCGTTTTGTCGATAAAACTGCGTTTAGTCTCGTTGTATATTGCCGACACCGCGAGCTTTTCGCCCGTAAAAACATAGTCGTATTCGACGAATATTTTGTTTTTCTTTTTTAAAAACAAAAAGTGCAAAAACAAGAAAAGCCCGAACGTAAGAACAAGCGTCGCTATGTTTACGATAAGCCCGGCTCCCGACGCGACAATCGTTATTTTGCCATTCTTTACTTTTATAAAAATCGGAGCGAAAAATAGGCTCAGTATCGCGACGACAAGCGAAGCGTACGAGACGAGAGTATAAATAAAATACTTTTTTCTATTTTTTTCACTATATTTTAATGAAGAAGTTTCTTCGATAAAATTTTCCATACTATTTTAGAGTAACGACCGTTACTCCCGATTCTCCTTCGCCGTATCTGCCGAGACGGTACTCGGATACGTTTTTGTTAGTTTTAAGGTAATCCCACACGCCCTTTTTAAGTTTACCTGTTCCCATGCCGTGAATAATGCGTATTTCGGAAATATTGCTTACCACCGCCTGATCTATAAATTTTTCGACTTCTTCCACGCCTTCCGCAACGGTTTTACCGATAATGTTTATTTCTGCTTTCGGAGAAGATCTCTCGACAGATCTCGAAACTTTAGGCTTTTCAGATTGAACTGCCTGTTTTTTTGCGTTAAAACAATCCGAAAGCTTTACCGTGGATTTTATATTGCCGAATAACACTTCAACTTCGCCTTTCTTTTCCTTGATACCGTTTATCGTCCCGGTATTATTGAAAGATTTAACGTAAACTTCGTCCCCGACGGAAAGCTTTTTCACATCGACGGGAGCGAGTTCGTATTTTGAAAGCGGAATGTCCTCGTTTAAGTATTTACTGTCTGCAAGTTTGTTTTTAAGTGTTCTTGCCCTTATCAGTTCGCCGTTTTCGAGTTCACAGGTCTTATAAATATCGTTAAGTTCGGAAACAATCGCTTCGGCTTCGATAAGTCTTTCCGAAACTATCTTTTTTACTTCCTGTCTTGCGGAAGCCGTAATTTTTTCTTTTTCGGCTTTAACGCTTGAAAGTTCCTTTTTTACGCCTTCGAGTTCTTTTGCTTTTTCTTCCTTCAAAACTTTAAGTTCTTCAGAAAGTTTTTCCGCCTCCTGTCTCGACTCCTCGGCTTTTTTAAGAACGTTATCGAGCGAAACCTTATCCTTTGATAAAAGCTCTGTCGCGCGCTTTGCGAGATCTTCTGGAAGCCCCAACCTTTTTGAAATTTCGATTGCGTTAGAATTTCCCGGTATGCCGATATTGAGTTTATAGACGGGTCTTAAAGTTTTTATATCGAAATCCATCGACGCGTTTTCGATAAGCGGCTCCGTCATTGCGTATTCTTTAAGTCTCGAATAATGCGTGGTTACTATCCCGCAGGAGCCGGACTTCAAAAGTTTTTCGATAACCGCAAGAGCGAGCGCGCTTCCTTCTTCCGGATCCGTTCCCGCGCCGAGTTCGTCTAAAAGGACGAGCGACGCGGAAGTAAGATTGTTGCAAAAATCGATTATGTTTACCATATGCGACGAAAAGGTAGAAAGGCTTTGTTCGATACTCTGTTCGTCTCCTATGTCGCAGAAGATATTTTCGAAAACCGAAACTTCGCTTTCTTCTTCGCAGGGGATGTATAAGCCGCACATTGCAAAGAGACACATGAGCCCCGTAAGCTTCAACGTAACCGTTTTTCCTCCCGTATTCGGACCTGTTACAAGGAGATATTTGTACTCCTTACCGAGCGTTACGGTAACGGGAATTACTTTTTCGGGATTTATCAGCGGATGCCTTGCTTTTTTGATAGAGATTATGCCTGAAAAATTAACAATGGGACGAGTAGCTTTCGTCTCGAAAGCGTAAGTGGCCTTGGCATAAAACACGTCTATATCGGACAATATTTCTTCGTTATATTTTATGGCGTTCGATATTCCGGCAACCTTACCCGAAAGCTCTCTTAAGATTCTGTAAACTTCTTCTGACTCTTCTATATAAGCGGTCTTCAGATCGTTATTATATTCAATAACCTGTTCCGGTTCTATGAATACGGTAGAACCCGTCGCTGACTGATCGTGGACAAACCCTTTGACCATTCCCTTATACTCGGCTTTGACAGGGATAACATATCTGTTCATACGCATCGTAACGACGTTATCCTGCATGAACTTATTCGAGCCCCTGATATACGAATTAAGCTTATCCCTTATTTTGACGTTAAGGTCTCTTATCCTTTTTCTTATCGAAGCGAGCCTTTCGGAAGCAGAGTCCGCCATGGTGTCTTCAGAAACAATTTTCGAAGTTATTTCTTTTTCTAAAATTCTGTATTCGAAAAGCCCCGAAGCAAGAGTTTTTATATTCTCTACAGATTCGTCCGAAACCGATTCTATACTCGCTTTCACCGTTCTCGAAGCGGAAAGAAGCGCCGCTATATCAAGGAGCTCTCTCATATTAAGCGTAGCTCCTTTTTCGGCTCTCGAAACGGCGTTTATCACGCTCACGCAATAAGGAACTCTTTCGAGACTGTACTTATATAAAAGCTTGAATGCTTCTTCCGTACTTTTTAAAAGATAAGTAACTTCTCTTTTATCGGAAGTCGGTTTCAGATTTTCTATCGCGGCTTTCGATGAATCCAACACGGCGTAGCCAGATACTATTTTTAATATTTTATCGAATTCGAGTGATTTTAAAGTTTTTTCGGATATCATTTTTCGCCTTGCTGCCGTTTTAAGGCTACCGTTTTATTACAAATATATTTTACCTTATTTTACCTGTTTTGCAAAATAAAAAAACGGAATAATCTTCCGTTTTTTTATTTTTAACGTATTTTAGGTCATTTTACGGCGTTATCTGAGTTCAGCGCCGAATTTATCTTTAAGATTTTTAAGTATAACCTTTACGGCTTCGTCGATTTCTTCAACGGAAAGAGTTCTGTCGCCCGCATTGAACAAAAGATTGAAAGCTATACTCTTTTTACCCTTTGCAACCTGATCGCCCTTATAAACATCGAAGAGTTCTACATTTTCGAGTGTTTCGCCACCGACTGCGTAAATAGCGTCCGAAACGTCGCCGGACGGAACGTTGTCGTATACCGTAACGGCAAGATCGCGTTCTACGCTCGGGTACTTCGATACGGGTTTTACGGCGATTTTATCGTCGAAGTATTTTTTGAGTTCGTCGTAATATATCTCGCCGACATACGCCTTTTTGTCTATACCGAGTTTTTCGGAAATAGAAGGAAGAAGTTCTCCGAAATAACCTATCGTTTCGCCTTCTATTGCTACGTATGCGCTTCTCGTCGGATGCATGCACGACTTATCGCAAGGAATATACTTTACGTTTTTGCCATAAGCAAATTCATCGAGATAATCTTCGATAACGCCTTTTAATGTAAAAAAGTCTTCGTCTTCGCCGAATACGCCGAGAGACAAAACGTTCTTTTCGTCGGGGAGCTCTGTTACCGGAAGATTTTTCGGTTTGTAAATTTTCGCAAGTTCGAAAAGTCTTCCTTCGTAATTCTTTCTCGCCATATTCGAAGCGATTATTCTCGCCATCGACGGGAGAAGCGAAGTTCTCATGACGGACATATCTTCGCCTATAGGATTTTTGATTTTAATAAATCTGTATTCTTCCGAATTTTTGTCGAATCCGAAAAGATCGTATTCCTTTTCCGACACGAAGGAATAAGTTATGATTTCGTTAAAACCGTGTCCGATCAAAAGATTTTTGGTATTTTCGATCTTCTTCTGCTCTTCGTTAAGTCCGCCTGCGGTTATGCTCGCCGTTTTAAGCATTGTGGGAACAATATGCTCGTAACCGTATTCTCTTATTACTTCTTCTGCAAGATCGGGATAATCTTCTACGTCTTCTCTGTAAAGCGGTGCGGTAACCGTTATCTCGTCGCCGCTTACTTTTACTTCGAAGTTAAGTTTTTCAAGCGATTCGATTATAACGTTTTTGGGAACTGTTATACCGAGAACGCCGTTTATCTTCGAAATTTTAGTTTTAATAATCTTCTTTTCGGGTTTTTCGAATATAATATCGTATCTGTCTTCCGCGATTTCGCCTATTTTAAGCTCGTCTATAAGATGAAGAGCGCGCTTAATGCCGACTTCAGCCGAATTAACGTCTATGCCCTTTTCGTATCTCGACGAAGAATCGCTTCTCTGTCCCAACGCTCTCGAAGTTTTTCTGATATTATCTCTCGCAAACTTGGCGCATTCGAAAATTATGTTCTGCGTGGTATCCTTTATTTCGCTGTTAAGCCCGCCCATAACGCCGGCAAGGGCTACAGGTCTTTCGCTGTCGCATATGACGAGATTGTTTTCGTTTAAGGTGAATTCTTTTTCGTCGAGCGTTACGATTTTTTCGCCGCTTTCAGCTCTTCTTACGTTTATTTCTTTACCAGAAAGATCTTTCAGATCGAACGCGTGCATCGGCTGACCGATTTCGAGAAGAACGAAGTTGGTTATATCGACTATGTTGTTTATAGATCTCAATCCCGCGCTGAAAAGACGCTTTTTAAGCCATCTCGGCGATTCTCCGAGTTTTACGTCTTTCACGTACTGCGCGATATATCTCGGACAAAGGTCGGGAGCGTTGTCGGTAACTTTTATAGTCCCTTTAGTCGAAACTCCGCGAGTAGCGGTGTAACTTAAATCAGGTTCTTTCACCTTTTCTCCGAGAACAGCCGCAACTTCTCTCGCAATGCCGAGTATGCTCTGACAATCAGGACGGTTTGCCGTTACGTTTATATCGAAAATAACGTCTTCTATTCCGAGAATTTTTTTAACTTCTTCGCCGAGCGGATAATTTTCTTTTAATATAAGAATTCCGTCCACGCTCGCGCCGTCGTAAAAGTCGTCGGTTATGCCGAGTTCTTCGCCCGAGCAGAACATACCCTGCGACGGGAGACCGCGAAGTTCCCCGTTATAAATGTGTTCGCCGTTATTAAGCGTCGAGCCGTCGAGAGCAACGGGAACGATCGCTCCTTCGAAAATATTTTTTGCGGCGGTTATAATCTGAAGAACGCCGTATTTGCCTGCGTCCACCTGACAAACCGTAAGTTTGTCCGCGTTCGGGTGTTTTTCGGTTTTTAAAATTTTGCAAACGACTATTTTGTCGATATTTTTACCGACGTAAATCGTTTCTTCGACTTCGAACCCGCATGAAAACAACTTTTTTTCGAGTTCTTCGGGCGTAACGCGTATATCTACGTAATCTTTAAGCCATGATAAAGGTGCTTTCATATCTGTTATCTCCTGTCAAACTGTTTTAAGAATTTTACGTTGTTTTCGAACATCGTCCTTATATCCGTTATGCCGTATTTTATCATCGCGACTCTTTCAAGTCCGAGACCGAACGCAAGACCGGAATATTCGTTTGAATCTATTCCGCAATTTTCGAGAACTTTTTTGTTTACTACGCCTGCGCCGAGTATTTCAATCCAGCCCGTTCCCTTACACAAGCCGCAGCCTTTGCCGTGACACTTCGAACAGGTAACGTCCACTTCGACGCTCGGTTCTGTAAACGGGAAATACGAAGGGCGAAGTCTTGTTTTCGTATCCTTATCGAAAATAATTTTTACGAATTCGTTCAGAAGCCCCTGAAGATCGGCAAGAGTTATTCCCTTATCGACTACGAGACCTTCGCATTGATGGAACATCGGCGAGTGAGACGCGTCGTCGTCCGAGCGGTAAACTCTGCCCGGCGATAAAATCTTGATCGGCGGTTTTTTATTTTCCATAACTCTGATCTGACCGGTCGAAGTCTGCGATCTCAAAACAATATCGTCGTTTATATAAAACGTGTCCTGCATATCTCTTGCGGGATGA
>DPQQ01000013.1:34500-39854 GCA_003538975.1 Clostridiales bacterium
CTGCATATCTCTTGCGGGATGATCTTTGGGTATGTTAAGAGCCTGAAAGCAGTAATAATCGGTTTCGATTTCGGGGCCTTCGAATATTTCGAAGCCCATTCCCGTAAATGCCGAAATTATCTCGTTTTTAACAAGATTCAAAGGATGTAAATTCCCTGTTTTCGTCTTTTTACCCGGAAGCGTAACGTCTATTTTTTCCTTCTCGTAACGACGTTTGAGTTCTTCTTCTTTCAAAGATTTTTCCTTTTCGACAAAATACTTTTCTACTTCCTGTTTAAGGTCGTTGACAAGTTTGCCGAAAGCCGCTCTTTCGTTACCCGGAATATCTTTCATTGATTTTAAAAGTCCGGTTATTTCGCCCGTTTTTCCTAAAAAACCCGCTTTTATCTCGGCAAGGTCTTTAGTGAATTTTGCAGATTCCAGAGCTTTTTTAGCTTTTTCTTTTATCTGTTCAAATTTTTCGTTCATAAATCCTCCGTTTTTATATAAAAATAAGGCCGCCCGTAAATTAGGGCGTCCTTAACGCTGTACCACCTAAAATTCGCTTGAAAATAAGCCTCGTTTACGTTTTTACGGTCCGACCGCCTTATCATACTGACGCGAAACGCGCGTTCCGTAAGGAGCTCCAAAGTGAATAACGTTTACCCCTGACGACGACCTTACAGCCGACGGACCGTCTCTCTTTGAAAGGGCGTTAAACGTCTGTCTTTTTCATAGCCTTTATAGTTACTATAATATTATAACGAGTATTTTATTTTGTCAAGCATATTTGAGTTTTTTTGATTTTTACCGTATTTTTCGTATCTTTTATCGTCCTTTTATCCGCTTTTTATTTTCCCACGATTATCTCCGGCACTTTTCCGACTAAAAGACTTTCGCACAGCAGAATTCCGGAATCGAACTCCGCTTCGTTTTTAACTCCCGGGATAACGACGGTTACTTCCGCTTTTACGATAAGATATATTCTGTGAACGGTCTGATTAATTCCCCCTTCAAGAAAATCGCTCGAAAAATCGCAATATACGTTTTTTACCGTAACAACCTGCAAAAATATCGTTTTTCCGGCACCCGAAAAATACGCGAGTCCGCTTAACGTTCCGAACGGTACGGGAATTCCGTTTTTTATTTTTTGTTCGAGAAGTTTTTTTGTCTTTATCGAAACGGTTCTCGCTATTTTATTCGTTTCGACGACATCTATGTTTATCATCTTTATATTGCCCGAATTATCGAGCGAAACTTCGGCAAGGTCGGAATATTTAAGGTCGGACAAACTTTCTAAAACTACGTTGTTTACCGCGTCTATCGTTATTTCTTCGGCGCTTTTTACGCATGTTTCTGATAAAATTCTCGAAACGTTGCTCTTATAGTGAATAAAAAGCGAGCCTGAAACGATAAAAAATATTATAAAAACGGTGATTTTTCGTCTATGCGGGTTTTTGCATTTTATTTTTTTGTTTTTTAAAACAATTCTTTCTTCAACGCAGTCTATCATACAATATATTTATTACGCGAAGAAAATTATATGCTTACTCCGTCAGTTGGGTTTACTTTTCGGAGTGAAAAGAACCGCAAAAACATATCCGAAAACAATCGCCGCCGTTACTCCCATCGAAGCAGAACTCAGTCCGCCGGTTATCGCCTTGAAAAGGCTATCCTTCGCCCCCTTTCTGGCACCTTCCGCCAGTAAATACCCGAAGCCCGAAATCGGAACCGTGGCTCCCGCCCCGCCGAAATCAACAAGATAGCGATATAACCCGAAAGCCTGCAAAACAACTCCCGCAAGTAAAAAATACACGAGTATTTTGCCCGAAGTGAGCTTCGTTTTATCTATGAGTATCTGAGCAAGCGAGCATATTCCCCCGCCGACTAAAAAAGCCTTTACAAAATCAAGAAAAATTTCCATACCACACCTTTAATCGTTTTTTATTACAACCGCGTGCGAAATGCACGGAATAGATTCGCCTTGCTGCGACGATACCGACGACAAAAGCGCGCCGGTTGCGAGAAAAAGTACGCTTTTTATGCGTTTTTCTCTCATTCTTCGGTAAATATACGAATTTAATACAAGCGCGCTGCATCCCGCTCCGCTGCCGCCCTGATAGTTTTTTTCGTCGAGATTGTAAATCATCTCGCCGCAGTCCACGTGATTATCCGTTATATCGTACCCCTTTTCCCACACGAGATCTTTAAGTATTCTGGAACCAAGCACCCCGAGATCGCCCGAAAGAATAAGGTCATAATCATCCGGACAAGTAGAAGTGTTCCTAAAATGTCTCACCATTGTGTCCGCGCAGGCGGGAGCCATAGCCGCGCCCATATTATTTGCATCGGTCACGCCGTAGTCGACGACTTTGCCGAACGTCGCCGATTCGATGTAAGGGTTGCTTCCGGCTATCGGTCTTACGCCTTCGCTTTTCGAGATAATGCACGCGCCAGCTCCCGTTACCGTCCATTGCGACTGCGGCGGACGTGTAGAACCGAGTTCGAGCGGATATCTGTATTGTCGTTCGGCAGAAGCGAAATGACTGCCCGTCGCGCATATAACGTTTTCCATCTTACCGTCGTCTATAAACGAAGCCGCAAGAGCTATACTTTCGGACATAGTAGAACATGCGGAATAGACTCCTATAAAAGGAATCTTAAAATCTCTCGCCGAAAACGACGAAGAAATTATCTGATTAAGTAAATCCCCCGCGATAAGCGCATCTATGTTCGAAAATTCTTTATCCGAAACCTTGACGACGTTTTCGATAGCTTCCGATAGAATCTTTTTTTCGGCTTTTTCAAACGTTTTTTCGCCGTATTTGTCGTCGGTGAGCTTTTTCTCTATAAAATCGCCTATGGGGCCTTCGCTTTCTTTAGGTCCCGCAACGGTAAAAACCGAAGTTATTTCCGGCTTGTTCTTAAAATAAACAGTTCCTTTTTTCATTATTTTTAAAACACCCAATAAATAAAGTAATACACAAGTCCCACGACAACGCTCGACGCTACGCCGAAAACGATAATGGGCCCGGCAATAACGAACATTTTCGCCGCGGTACCGAATATGAACCCTTCCGATTTAAATTCCATTGCGGGCGAAACTACGGAATTTGCAAACCCGGTTATGGGGACGATCGAACCGCCTCCCGCAAATTTGCCTATTCTGTCGTAAACGCCTATCGCCGTCAAAAAACTCCCGGTAAATATAAGTATCATCGAAACGTAACTTGCGAGTTCGTCTCCTTCTAAGCCTGCGAATTCTTCTAACAGCATACGGATTCCCTGTCCGTAACAGCATATTATGCCGCCGACTAAAAACGCTTTGAAAATTTTACCTATATTATCGGTTTTCGGCGAAACTTCCGAAACGTATTTCAGGTAATTTTTATTTGACAGCTTATACTCTTTCATTTTTTAATTCCTTCTTTTCCTTTATCGGATTATATGTTTCTTTTTCGTCGAGCGGTTTAAGGTAAGCCGCTTCCTTTATCTTTCTCATAATCCGATTTTTCCCTAAATAATTTTATTTATTCGGATATTATAACTTAAAATAAAAAAAACGGTTTTATAAACCGCCTTTCTTAAATTTTATCTGATTTTAATCGTTATAAATCAAATTTCTCTTTCAATTTTTCGAGAACCTTGTTTTCTATCCTCGAAACCTGCACCTGCGATATTCCGAGACCTTCGGCTACTTCCGACTGGGTTTCCGCTCTGAAATATCTTAAATATATTATCTTTTTTTCACGCTCGCCGAGCTTTTCGAGTTCGTCGTACAACTGAATTTTCAAAAGCTTGTCTTCTTCGCTTTCGCCGCCGTCTATCTTTTCGCAGAGTTCCATTCCATCGTCGTCGCCGTCTACTCTGTCGTAAATCGAAACGGGCATTCTTGCCGAGTCGAGACACAAAACGATGTCTTCGGGAGTGGTTCCGAACTTTTCGGCTATATATTCGACTTTCGGAACTTCGCCGCTGCTTAACGTATATTCGTCGATAAAACGATTTATTTTAGAAGCCATTATCTTTATTCTTCTCGAAACTTTTATCGCCCCGTTGTCTCTTATATATCGTTTTATCTCGCCGACGATCATCGGAACGGCGTATGTGGAAAACTTTACGTTAAAAGACGAGTCGAAATTTTTTATAGCCTTTAAAAATCCGAGAGAACCTATCTCGAACAAATCGTCGTACTCTATGCCTTTGTTTCTGAATTTACGGATAACGCTTTTTATTAAAGGCGTATTACTCACGAATAAAAGTTCTTTCGCTTTTTCGTCGCCCGATTTAGCCTTTTCTATATTAAGGATTATTTCTTTTTCGCTAAGCATCGTTATAAGCCGATGACCTTCGACATATAAACTGTCGTTCCTTTGCCTTTTTTCGAACGGACTTTAAATCCGTCCATAAAACTTTTGATAATGGTAAAGCCCATTCCCGAACGCTCGTCGTCTGGCGAAGTAGTGTAAAAAGGTTCGAGAGCCGTTTTAAGGTCTTCTATGCCCACTCCTTTATCGGTTATTTTTATATGTAAAACGTTATCCGTTATAAATGCTTCCATAACGATTTTACCTTTAGTTCCTTTGTAAGCATGAACTATGCAGTTGGTTACGGCTTCGCTTACCGCCGTTTTTATATCCGTTATTTCCGAAATGCTCGGGTTGAGCCTTAACGCAAAACACGAAATAACGCTTCTTGCCAGAGATTCGTTTACAGAATCCGAATTGAATGTTACTGTTAAATAATTGTCGCTTTTCATTTTTACCCTTTATTTTTTCGGCATGAGTTTATATATTCCCGAAAGCGAAAATACTTTTTCGACGCTTGCGCTCGTTCCGCTTATATATACGGGTATACCGAATTTTTGTAATTTTTTATATCTTCCGATAAACATACCTATGCCCGTACTGTCCATAAATCCCACGTTGGTGAGATCAAACACGACCGAGCCGACGTCGGTATTTTCGTCTATTATCTTATCGAGAACCGCCCTTGTTTTCGGAGCAGAAAACTCGTCTATCTCTCCGCTTATTAAAAAATTAAGCTCTTTCGGTTTTCTTTTATATTCGACACACATAAAATATTCCTTCTTTTAAGCTTTTTTGTCCGGCGATAAAAAATATAACTCATAAAAAAGTAAAAAATATCCGACCTCTTGTCGGAATATACGTTTTCGTGCCGAATAGTCTTATATTTCCCGTCCGAAAAAACGTCAGAATTAGTCTTGAAAAAATTTTTTGCAAAAAACAAAAAAAGTTTTGAAAAATCATTGACTATTCAGAAAACTTATTGTATTATATTAAAGCGTTGAAACGCGTTTGAATCGTTTTTCGGTTCAACCCCCGGGGTGTAGCGCAGTTGGTAGCGCACGTGCT
>DPQQ01000002.1:0-223 GCA_003538975.1 Clostridiales bacterium
AGCCTTACGAGATGGTCCTCGCATGTTCCGGCAGGATTCCTCGTGCCCCGCCGTACTCCGGATACCCTCGGTATTCGGTTAGTTTCGCGTACCGGACTTTTACCGTCTTCGGTCCAGCTTTCCAACTGTCTTCCGCTACCAACCTATCTCCTTATAGGGTCCTTCACCCCGAAAAGATTACTCCTTTCGGTTTGGGCTCCTCCGATTTCGCTCGCCACTACTT
>DPQQ01000002.1:552-4777 GCA_003538975.1 Clostridiales bacterium
GCTTGTCACGTCCTTCTTCGGCGCCATGTACCAAGGCATTCACCTGTATGCTCTTCGTAGCTTGATCTTTTCTTGACTATCTCTAGTCCGTCGAATTGATTTTTAATTCCTTAATTTACTCGGCTAATTCAAAGTGAATCGTTTCCTACGCTCTTTTTTGAATTCGTATTAACCTTTTCTTTACTTTTTATTAGCTCTTTATGTCTAATTTTTGCTCTCAGTACTTTACTTTTGATTAAAAGTATTTTACTCTTAAGATATTTGCTTTTTATATCTCCTATGCAGTTGTCATTCTACGGTTGTAACCCGAAAACGATCGGGTTTGCCGTGCTCTTTCGCACAGCTTACCTATAATACCATTTAACCTTTTTTAAGTCAAGCGTTTTTTTAATGTTTTTTAAATTTTTTATTTTATTTTCGAAAAAGTTTTTAAAATGCCGTTTTTCGGCGAAAAACGGCATTTTTTCAGGTGTTTTCTTATTGTTTTATTAAAAATAAAAAACAAATATTTTATTTTAAACTTCTAATAAATTTTATTTCGGTTAAAAAATTTTATTTTATTCTGCGAGAATTTTTTCGAAATCGGCTTTTACCGCTTCGTAAAGAGTTTCAGCGGAATTATAGTCTTCCGCTTTTATCGTATAGTAAATTTTAAGTTTGGGTTCGGTTCCCGAAGGTCTCAAGCAAACGAAGCCGCCGCCCTGAAGTTCGTAATAAACGCAGTTCGTCGCGGAAATGTCTATCGCTTTTTTAACGTTTCTTACGAAGTCGTATCTTACGGGTACCGAATAATCGCGCTTGCCGACGAGCGGAACGCCGCCTATCGTTACGATCTTTTTTGTTTTCATTTTATCTACCACGGCGTTCATTTCTTCCATGGCGTTAAGTCCCGAGAAGGCTTTGCTTACGCCGACGCTGAAATAATATCCGTATTTTTTGAAAAGAGTCTGAAGTCTGTCGTATACCGAAACTCCTTTTTCGGTGTAATAGCAAACCATTTCGGCAAAAAGCATGCTCGCTACGACAGCGTCCTTATCCCTTGCATGGGTGCCGCGGAGATAACCGCAACTTTCTTCGAAACCGAAGATGAATTTTTTAAGTCCGGTATCGTCGTAAAGTTTGATCTTTTCGCCGATGAATTTGAATCCGACGGGCGTTTCCATAAGTTCTACGCCGTAATCTTTAGCGATAGCCTGCGCCATCGAAGTGGTAACGAAGCTTTTTACGATAAATCCGTTTTCGGGAAGAGTATTCGTTTCTTTAAGTCTCAATAAAACGTAGTCGAGAAGAAGAACTCCCGTTTCGTTTCCTGTAAGAGATACGAATTCGCCTTCGTCGTTGCGGATTGCTACGCCGAGTCTGTCGCAGTCGGGATCGGTTCCGAAAACGACGTCCGCCCCCGTCTTTTCGGCGGTGTCGATAGCTATTTTAAGCGTTTCTTTATATTCGGGGTTGGGAACGGCTACCGTCGGGAAGGTTCCGTCGGGTTTAACCTGACTTTCAACAACCGTGCAGTTGATGCCTATTCTGTTAAGCATGGTCGTTACCGGAACGTAACCGCTTCCGTGAACGGGCGTGTAAACGAGCTTTATGTCCTTGCCGATTTTTTCGACCGCTTCTCTGGAAAGCGTAAGCTTCATGAGTTCGGCGTAGTACGCTTCGTCTACGTCCTTGCCGATTATATGAACGTACTTCTTTTCGTTCTTTCCGTACTTAACAGCGGCGGACATGCAGCTGCCGATCGCCGCAATATTTTCGACTACAACCTCAGTGGCTTCGGGCGACATCTGCGCGCCGTCTTCGCCGTAAACTTTATAGCCGTTGTATTCCTTGGGGTTGTGCGAAGCCGTAATCATTATCCCCGCAACCGCGTTAAGGCGTCTTACCGCGAACGAAAGCATCGGAACGGGACGAACGTTATCGAAAAGATAAGCGTTTATCTTGTTGGCTGCGAGAACGGAAGCCGATTCTTTTGCAAATTCGTCAGACTGAATTCTCGTATCGTACGAAATCGCGACGCCGCGCTTCATAGCGTCTTCGCCGAGCGAAACGATATAATCGGCAAGAGCCTGCGTGGCTCTCCTTACCGTGTAAACGTTAAGCATGTTCGTGCCGAGTCCTAAAATTCCTCTCATTCCTGCGGTGCCGAATTCGAGTTCTTTGCCGAAACGATATTCTATATCTTTTTCGGAAAGGGATTTAAGTTCCTCCTTTTCGATTTCGGAAAGTTTTTTGGAGCTAAGCCATTCTTCGTAAAGATCTTTATACATAAATCCTCCGTATAGCGAACGGTCGTAAAAAGGTCGCCGTCCGACTGTGATAAGTCAAATAACTTTTGTGAGTAAACTATAAATATATAGTATTATATATAATATACCAAATTTATAAAAGATTGTAAAAACTATTTTGCGATTTATAAAAATTTTTAATTTATTTTTTGAATTTTATTTTAAATAAAACAAAAGCACTGCCGTAAAACAATGCTTTTGCCATTTATATCTTTTAATTTGTTGCAGCGCTCCCGTTACATTCCCGAGTCGCAGTATTTTGATTTTTATCCGCCGGTAAAACACCGTCGCTATCCTGACAAGTTGCGGTTTCATTATCGGCAGTTTCTTCTACAGGTTGTTCTTTTGCCTTTTGTTTACACCTTAAATAGCAGTTCACATATATAAACACTATGCCCGCAAAAAAGAACACGCAATGAATGGTATCGAATACAAAGTTACTGAATTCTACCCATCCGCCCTCGTAAGTTTCGTCTATAAGCGTATCGGACCAACCGGAACCATCGCCGCCGAGAACCAAAAATATCGCAACAAGAATCATTAAAGCCGAAACAGACGACCAAAAAAACTTCTTTCCGCGAATCATAGAAATCAGCATTGCAAATATAAAAAGCAAATACGGAACCATCTCCGGATACCATGTAACGCCATATACGTAATCATGAGTTCCGAACCATACATATTGCCCGTGCGCTTGCAATAACCTGAATAAAGTAGCGGTATAATACTCTCCTTTGTTATTAAATACGGTAAGATAAGGGAGAAAAAAGAAATTAAGAATTTCACAAACAATAAATAAACCGAAAATACTGTATAAAACAATATTTTGCCTTTTATTCTTCGTCATTTCAAATTCTCCTGCTATTATACAATCAAAATCAAGTTTTTGCGTTTGTATTTTTAACACAAATTTTTGTGCCTTTCATTTTTATTATAATCCTGCATTTAAATATTGTCAATAAAAAGTTGACAAAATTTTAGGCATTTTAAATATATTCGCCAGCTATAAAAAGCAAATATAAACTATTCAAAAAAGTTTGAATTAACCTGAAAGTTTATTCCGTAAACAAAAAAATTCATACAAAAAAGCGGCTTGCAGTTAAGCGAAGCCGCTTTTTATCATTGGTTTGTTTTTATCTTCGGTAAAGCCTTACGCCGTAAAATTATTCAACGACGGGACCTGCTTTAACGAGAGCCTTGCCCGCTTCGGTATTTTCATACTTAGCGAAGTTCTTAACGAATCTGCCTGCAAGGTCTTTAGCCTTTTCTTCCCAAACCTTAGCGTCTGCATAAGTATCTCTCGGATCGAGAATTTCGGTAGCAACGCCGTTTAACTTGGTGGGAACTTCGAAATTGAAGTAAGGAATCTTCTTTGTGGGAGCGCCGAGAATGTCGCCGTTAAGGATAGCGTCGATGATGCCTCTGGTATCCTTGATCGAAATTCTCTTGCCGGTTCCGTTCCATCCGGTGTTTACAAGGTAAGCCTTAGCGCCGGAAGCCTTCATCTTCTTAACGAGTTCTTCCGCATACTTGGTGGGATGAAGTTCAAGGAAAGCCTGACCGAAGCAAGCCGAGAAGGTCGGGGTGGGTTCGGTTATGCCGCGTTCGGTACCAGCAAGTTTAGCGGTGAAGCCCGAAAGGAAGTAATACTGAGTCTGTTCGGGAGTAAGTATCGATACGGGAGGAAGTACGCCGAAAGCGTCTGCCGACAAGAAGATAACATTCTTAGCCGCGGGAGCGGAAGAAATAGGACGAACGATGTTCTTGATGTGGTCGATCGGATAAGAAACACGGGTATTTTCGGTTACGGTCTTGTCCGCAAAGTCGATCTTGCCGTCTTTGTCGAGCGTAACGTTTTCAAGAAGAGCGTTTCTCTTAATAGCATTATAAATATCGGGTTCGGAATCTTTATCAAGGTTGATAACCTTAGCGTAGCA
>DPQQ01000006.1 GCA_003538975.1 Clostridiales bacterium
AACCAACTAAGCTACGCCGCCATACGCCATAAAAGGCTAAATTATTATATCTAAACGCTTATGATTTGTCAACGGTTTTTTTATTGTTTTTATTTTTTTAAGAAAAATTTTTTTGCCCGCCCGCATTATCTGTACATTTTAAGCGTATTGTGTACGATTTTTATTTCAAAGGGGATATTTTCATAAATTTCGCCGTCGACCTGAACAAGTCCCGCGTCTTTGCCGGTAACTTTGATTTCTTCGACAAGTTCGTGCGTGACGCCCGGACATTCGAGAATTTTGCTCTTTTTGAGTTTTAAGAACATCCCCGGAATTTTGGAGCGTTTGACCTTGTCGACCGCAACAAAGTTGAGTTTGCCGTCGCCCACGTCGGAATTTGGGGAGAGCTTGAGCCCGCCGCCGCAGCTTACGCCGTTGGCAACGCACGCAATGAACGATTCGAAATGCTTCTTTTCGCCGTTGTATTCCGCGTCGAATTCCATAAAATCGAATTTGAAAAGAGCCTTTATAAGACAAGCTGTGTAACCGAACGCCGTTTTGTGCTTCAGGTTCGCGTAATACTGCAAAACTTTGACGTCTATGCCGGTGCCGATAAGGTTGATGCCTCTTACGCCCGGCATCTGCATGTAGTCGGTGTAAACAGGTTCTTTGTTAAGGATAAGCTTAAGCGCTTCTATCGGTTTTGTCGGGAGTCCCAGCGCGCCCGCAAAGTCGTTGCCTGTTCCGCAGGGAATAAGCCCCAGGTTGCATTTATCGAAGTCGTGGAAGCCGTTCAGAATTTCGTGCAGGGTGCCGTCGCCGCCGATGCCGATTATGTCCGTCGCTCCGTTCGTGATAAGGTTACTCGTCAGATTTTTAGCGTGGTTTTTATAATTCGTTCTGTGAACGGTATAGGGTATATTGTTTTTTTGAAGATAATCTTCGATAATTCTTAAAACTTTTCTTACTTTTTTACCCTTGGTGCTGCCGGCGTTGGGGTTAAGTATAAAATCTAACATCGCATTGATTCCTTATTACGGTTTATACGTTTTTGCTCGCCCGATATTGCCCGGCGGTTGCCGGTCGTACGGGCAGGAGTGAGATTATCGCCAATTGTTTGTCGACTGTTTTTTGAAGTTGTCCGTTGTTTATTTTTCGTGATTGCCGGAATATTTGAGTTGTCGGGAAAATTCAAGCTACCCGAAAAAATTAAGTTGTCCGAAAAACGGACCGCACGGATGCAGGATTTACTTTTTATAACGTTTGTAAATTTGCAATACAATAAATATATAATAATTTTTCAAAAAAAGCAATTATCTTAACAATTTATATGTTATAATAATAAAAATTGCCGCTGAAATTACAAAAAAGAGAGCAAAAACAGCGTGTTTTTTGTAAAAATACGATTAAGGCAAGTCGCTTTTCGGCGAAGGCTCCGGGTAGCCTGCCGGCAATAAGACGAAATAAGCGCTTGCTTTTACAAGGATAAATTAAAAAAGGCAGAGTATGTCGGATAAAAAAAGAAAAATCACGCCGTGCGGCGAAAAAATAATAAGATACGGAGACGAAACCGCCGGAACTACGGGAATAAACGCCGCGGATAGTTGCGATATGATCTCTTCCGCAAACGATTATCGGGAGCTTCTTTGTAAGCTTAAAGAAATCGCTCTTACGCTCGGCAGCCCTCTCTATATAGTCGGCGGAGCGGTGAGAGATTTTGTTTTTTCGAAAGAATATTCGTCCGATATAGATCTCGCTTCGCCCGCGGATTTTGAACTTTTTAACGCCGCGCTTAAAAAATGCGGTATAGTTTCGGCGGCACTGTATCGTCGGACTCATACCGTGCAGTTTGAATTTGACGGCAAAAAGTGCGAGTTTACTTCGTTCCGTAAAGAAAGATACGCCGACGGCGGCGGGCATACGCCGGAATTTACCGAGCCTACCGACGATATTTACGAAGACGCGAGAAGAAGAGATTTTAAATGTAACGCCGTCTATTACGACGTGACCGAAGGAGAATTTGTCGATCCGCTCGGCGGAATCGAAGATATAAAGAACAAAATTTTAGATACGGTAAAAACGCCCGACGACGTTTTTAAAAGCGACGGCTTGCGGCTTATGCGGCTCGCAAGATTTACGGGAGAACTCGGCTTCACTCCGACCGAAGAAGTTATCGAATCGGCGAAAAAGTATTCGGGGAATCTGAAAGATATTTCGGTCGAGCGTATTTACGCGGAACTTGTTTCGATAATAAATCCGGACAAAAAACACTGTTTTTCACCGACGGACGGATTTTACAGGGCGGTCGAAGTTTTGTATAAAACAGGCGTGATGAAGTACGTGTTCCCATACTTTGACGATATATCTTTAAGAACCTGTTTTTTTGCCGGGAAGTCTATCCGTCTTTATGCTTTGCCGGTAGGGGAAAGAGACGGCGTAAAAGCGAGATTTTTATCCTTAAAATCGCCCGTAAGAGTAGCGGAAACCGCGGAACGTATCGTTGAAACGCTACCGAAGTTTATGGACGGCAATAACGAAGAAGAGACCGAAGAACTTAAAATTTTTGTCTTAAAAAACAGTGATATTATCGATAAAATAATCGCTCTTAAATCAGCATACGCCGAGGCGACGGAAGATAAAAGATATGCCGACTCCGCAGAAAGAATAAAAAAGATTTATAAAAACGCCGCCGACAAAAACTTGCCGAAATCTCTTAAAGAGCTTAAAATAAACGGCACGGATTTGAAAAAGTCGGGCATCACCGGCTGCGACATAGGGGCGGCGCTCGAAGCGGTTTTCAATCTCGTTGCGACCGAAAAACTTCCGAACGCGAAGGAACGTTTGCTTTCTTACGTCCGCGGAGAAAAGAGTTTATAGATTGACTTTTTATAAGAGAGTTGATAAACTCAAAAACATATCGTCCGAATAAAAAGTAGGTGTAAAGCGACCATAGCGGTCGCTTTTTTTAATACCTGTTCTTTTGAAACGACGCCGTTTTTCTGAAAATCCTAAAAAACGGCGGTTATTATCCGTTCGGTCAAAATATACCCGTATTCCGCCATGAAAAAAGAAATTCGTAAAAATGCGTTTAAACGGCGTTGTTTCAGATAAACAGGTTGAAAAACTTCTTAATTTGCGATAAAACGAGCTTCTTTACATCGCCGATAAAAAGCAACCAGAAAAAGCGTAAAATAAATTTAAAAACCTGGTCAATTTTTTTAAAAAGCCTATTGACTTGCCGTGAGAAAAGTTTTATAATTAAATAGCTTAAATATAAAATAAGTGTTTCCATTAGTTTTATAATATATTATAAAGCAACCGCCGCGTAAGGGCAGGCTAAGAAGGGATGGCCGGGCGGTTAAGGGAAAACTTAGGGGAAGGAGACATTATGTTAGGTAAGATGGTTAAGGTGCTTATCGCTTTCGCTCTCGGCTTCGTTATGGGTATAGTCGGAGCGTTCGCAGGGGTAGGGCTCGGCGGTCTTTACGCTGCGTCGAACGTAAAGGTCGGCACGGTTACGGGGTATATTCTTTCTGACAAACAGAACGAAGAATATCTGAACGAAAAGTTCCGCAGCGCATACTTGTACGATGCTGCGAAGATGCTTATCAAAGCGGAAAATCTCGGCGTAGTCAAAAATTACATACCGGGACTCGAAAAGGGGCTCGACGCTCTTCTGGATATCGAGCTGAATGCGTCGAACGGCGAAAAGGTGAGAGTAGGCGATCTTGTCGAAATAGACAAGGCGAAGCTTTACGCGACTACCTATAAAAACATAGGCGACGCCATAAACGCCGTAACGGTAACCGCGAATATCGAAACCGTGCTTAAACTTTTAGGGGTAAACCTCAACGATCTCGGCTTCGGCTGGATCGAGAACCTTGAAATTTATAAAGGGGCGGAATACAGCAAATACCCGAACGAAGGTATAGGCGACGTCGCTTTCCGGCAGATTTCCCCGCAGGAAGCCGCTTCGTATCAGGGCTCGGTTTACACTAAGTCCGGCAATACATATACGCTTGTCGAAAAAGACGACGGCAAAACGCAAAGTCTTAGAAGCGTAGTTACTTACTACGTTCTTAACGACGGCTTCGATTATAAAACGCTTCCGAAATATTATTACGTCGATTCGTCCGAAACGTACCGGAACATTTACGAAGTCGGCGACGTAAAGCTCGTAAACAACGACGAATACGTTATCGAACAGGTAACGTATCTTCCTTCGGTGACCGATCTTGCCGAAGTATGGTTCATGGAGTTTCCGGCGCTCAGCAAAATAGGTCTTCTCGATATACCCAAAGTTATCGTGAGAAGACTTAAAAACATGCCGATAAACGACTTCGCCATCGCGCTTGAAAATCTCGTTCCGCTCGATATGGAGTATAACAAACTCCTTTCGGCGATCGTCGGAACGGACGAAAACGGAACGATAAACGACGTTCTTAATTTCGATTATAAAAACATAAGACTCAACGACATAGCGGACGCCACAAAACTTATTCCCGAAGGTTCGGTAATTACTTCCCTTATCGACCTTATCACGACTAAAAACGGCAAATCGTTAGGTCTTGCGGACACGTTTGAAAATCTTAAAGATCTTTCGTTCAACGACGTAATAGACGAATTCGGACTCGGTTTCGATCTTAACGACTATGGTCTCGACGCCGCTCTCGGATTAAAGATAGGAACCATCTTCGACGGCTCTATTCTCAATAAGCTCAAAGATTCGTATCTCGATAAGAGCTTTGACGACGTTATCGAAATCGTCTGCAACATAACCGGTCTTAAATTCACTCTCGCGGACTTCGGCCTCGAAGACTTCGGCAAAATCAAATTCGCCTCGATAGTAAACGGGACGATGACAGACGAGCTTAAAACCGCTCTCTACGATATTTCCGTTCAGAAGGTGATAGACGTTCTCAACAAGAACTTAAAGCTTTCGATCGACCTTGCCGACTACGGCATTAAAGAGCTCGGTTCGATAACCGTCGGCGGACTTATAAACGCGCCTGTCGATACGCTCAAAGACGCGCTTTCCGGCAAAAAAGTAGGCGACGTCGTCGAAAAGATTTTAGAAAAGCTTAACGTTAATTTCGATCCCTCGGATTATAATCTCGAAAGAATTTTCGACGTAACGTTCGACGGGATTTTCGACGGCTCGATAGGAAAAGACTTCCTTGACGCATTCGGCAGCTATTCGTTTAACGAAATAATAGCGATTATCTTCGAAAAGCTCCTTCATATCGACTATAGTCTCAGCGACTTCGGCGTAGGAGAATTCGGCGAACTTAAACTTTCGGACATCTTCGACGGCACGATTTCGGACGACGTTATGAAGACTCTCGAAAAAAAGACCTTCAACTCTTTGATCGATCCGATATCCGAAAGATTCAAACTTAATTTCAGTCTGGACGACTTCGGTCTTTACGAAGTAGGCGAACTCACTTTCGGCGATATTTTCGACGGCACGATTATAGACGACGCTCTCGAAATTTTAGACGACAAAACCATTAACTACTTCATAGACAAGATCACGAATAAATTCAACGTTAAATTCGATCTCGAAGATTTCGCTCTCGAAGCATTCGGAACGATAACGATCGGCGATATAGTAAGGGGACAGATAGGCGAAAAGGCTCTCGACGCGCTCTATTCGATAACCTTTGACAGAGTTCTCGACGTCGTGAGAAAGTACAGCGGACTTTCGATAGATCTCGATTATTATAAACTCGGCGCTCTCAAAGACATAAACGTCGGCGGCGTTATAAAAGGAACTCAGCTTGCCGAAATGAAGCAGGCTTTAAACGAATCCGGCATTGCGGCGATGCTCTCTAAAATAGGAGTAAACGTAGACGAACTCGGACACGTTCAGACTCTTATAGTAGGCGGCGTGCTCGGTACCGTTGCCGTCGTAACGAGATTCGTATTCCCCAAACTCTTCAAAACGCTTGTAGACAACAGAAGAGATACCACTATCGGAAT
The DNA here is from genome assembly GCA_003538975.1 of Clostridiales bacterium. Taxonomy (GTDB): domain Bacteria; phylum Bacillota; class Clostridia; order Christensenellales; family Borkfalkiaceae; genus UBA11475. Next base: position 5,962 of record DPQQ01000006.1, read on the forward strand.
GATAATGGACGGCATAGGCCTTAACGTTGATCTCGACAAGTTCGGCGTGGAAGGACTTAAAAACATTACGATAGGGGAAATACTTACCGACCTTAAAAAGGCGATCGGCGATAATCTCGGCGACCTTTCGATAAACAAAATCGTAGAAGTCGTAACTAACCTTATCGGCGTGGAATTCAGCCTTTACGATTACGATCTGGGCGGTTTCGGCGAACTCTCGCTCGGCGACGTTCTCGACGGAACGATAGGCGAAGACGCTCTTAACGAAGTAAAAGCTTACACTCTCGACAGACTTGTCGGAATAGTAACGAAAATAACCAAAACAGACTTTACTCTCGCCGACTTCGCTCTCGAATCTTTCGGCGGAATATCCATAGGCGATATATTCGACGGAACTATCGGTCAGGACGCGTTGGACGCGCTTTATGCGATAACTTTCGGCAGAGTGATCGAAGTAGTAAACGACAAAGCCAAACTCAACATAGATCTCGAACGTTATAAGATAGAAGATCTTAAAGACGTATCTTTAGGCGGCGCGATAACCGGCGATCAGCTTGACGAAATTCACTCCGCGATGAATAAGTGCGGTCTCGGCACCGTTCTTTCGAAGTTCGGCGTAAACGTAGACGAACTCGGACATATTCCCACGCTCATAGCAGGCGGCGTTTTCGGCGTCGTTGCGACGGTTACGAGATTCGTTTTCCCGAAGCTCTTCAAAACCATTGCGGATAACAGGGGATCGGCGACGATAGGAATGATTGCCGAGAGTCTCGGAATAAACCTTGATCTTTCGAAATATCATCTCGAAGGAATAAACAGCCTTACGCTGGGAGGTCTTCTTACCGACGTCAAAGGTGAATTTGCGGATAAACTCGGGTACTTCTCGATAAATGACATAGTCGATATAGTAACCGGCATAATCGGCGTAGACTTCACTCTTTACGATTACGATTTAGGCGGCTTCGGCGGACTTTCGCTCGGCGATATTTTAGACGGTACGATAGGAAAGGACGCTCTTGACGAAGCGAAGGAATATTCGATAGACAGACTTATCGGAATAGTAACCAGGATAATCAAAGTAAACTTCACTCTCGCCGACTTCGGTCTCGAAGGCTTCGGCGGATTGTCGATAGGCGATATATTCGACGGAACTATCGGTCAGGACGCATTGGACGCTCTTTACGGAATAAGCGTAAGCAGAATTATCGACGTAGTAAACGATAAAGCTAATTTTAATATCAATTTAAACGATTATAAGTTAGGCAAACTTAACGAACTTACCGTAGGCAACTTCGTAGACGGTTCGGCTTTGGATATTGTAAAAGAC
>DPQQ01000004.1:0-28853 GCA_003538975.1 Clostridiales bacterium
TCATTATACTCACTGGTTCCAGCCTATGACGGGAGTTACCGCCGAAAAGCACGACAGCTTCATCACACCTGCGGAAGACGGTTCGATAACCCTCGACTTTTCCGGTAAAGAACTCGTCCGCGGCGAACCCGACGCTTCGAGCTTCCCTTCCGGCGGATTAAGAGCCACTTTCGAAGCAAGAGGATATACGGCTTGGGATCCCACTTCTTACGCGTTTATAAAAGACGGCGTGCTTTGCATACCTACGGCGTTCTGCGCGTACGGCGGCGAGTCGATTGATAAAAAAACTCCCCTTCTCCGTTCGATGGAAGCAATAAACAAACAGGCTTTGAGAGTAATAAAGCTCTTCGGCAACGACAAAGTAACGTCGGTTAAAACGACGGTCGGTCCCGAACAGGAATACTTCCTTATCCCTAAAGACCTTTACGACAAGAGAGAAGATCTTATTTTAACGGGCAGAACGCTTTTCGGCGCGAAGGCTCCCAAAGGTCAGGAACTCGAGGATCATTACTTCGGCGCGATAAAACCGCAGGTACAGGAATTCATGAAGGACCTTAACGTCGAACTCTGGAAGCTCGGCATCCTTGCGAAGACCGAACATAACGAAGTCGCTCCGTCCCAGCACGAACTCGCTCCCATCTTCACCACGACGAATATCGCAACCGACCACAACCAGCTCACCATGGAAATGATGAGAAAGGTCGCCAAGCGTCACGGCATGGTATGCCTTCTTCACGAAAAGCCTTTCGCCGGCGTAAACGGCAGCGGCAAACACAACAACTGGTCAATCTCGACCGATACGGGCGTTAATCTTCTCGAACCGGGCGAAACTCCGTACGACAACGCGCAGTTTCTTCTCTTTCTGACCGCGGTCATAAAAGCCGTCGACGAATATCAGGACCTTTTAAGAATTTCGGCTGCTTCGGCAGGCAACGATCACAGACTCGGCGCAAACGAAGCGCCCCCCGCCATCGTTTCGATGTTTTTGGGCGACGAACTCACCGAAATTTTAGCGGCAATCGAGAACGATTCTTCTTACGACAAGAAAGAAAAAGTCCAGATGAAGATCGGCGTTCACGTTATCCCCAAATTTCCCAAAGACACGACGGACAGAAACAGAACTTCCCCGTTTGCGTTTACGGGCAACAAATTCGAATTCCGTATGGTAGGCTCGTCCGCGTCAATAGCGGAAGCGAATATCGTTCTTAACACCGCGGTTGCCGAAGAACTCAAGCAGTTCGCCGACAAGCTCGAAGGTTCCAAAAACTTCACGGCGGATCTTCACGACCTTATAAAAGAAACGCTGAAAGCGCATAAACGGATAATTTTCAACGGCAACGGTTACGACGAATCATGGATAAAAGAAGCCGAAAAGAGAGGACTCTTAAACCTTAAATCCACCCCCGACTGTCTCCCTTATTTCCTTGAAGAAAAGAACGTAAAACTCTTTGAAGAACACCGCGTTTTCTCCGAAAAGGAACTTAAAGCGAGATACGAAATCATGCTCGAAAATTATTCAAAGACCATAAACATCGAAGCCGCAACCATGGTAGACATGGTTAATAAGGACATTCTCCCCGCCATTTCGAATTATACTCTCGCTCTTGCGAAAACCGCAGGCAAGAAAACGGAATTCGTTTCTCACGCAAGCAGAAACTACGAAGTCGCCACTGCGGAAAAGCTCTCCTCTTTAGAGGACTCTATCTTCACCAAGGTCAACGAACTGGCGGACGCGCTTTCGAACGTAGACGAAACCGACTCTCTTTTAACCGCTAAATATTACCGCTACGAAATCGTGGAAAGAATGGAATCTCTCCGCAAAGACGTGGACGAAGCCGAAAAACTCACCTCTAAATCCTACTGGCCGTATCCTTCTTATGCTGATCTCATGTTCGGCGTAAGATAAATTTTAATAAAACAAAACAATAAAAAAGGACCTGTTTCGACGAAACAGGTCCTTTTGTTTATTACCGTTTTATTTATTTAATGTAATGGTATATTCCTTCCGAAACGCCTTCCGCCGTTTTCGCAACATATGTTGAAGCGTTTTTAAGCTGCTCGGGAGCAGAATTCATCGCTACGCTTTTGGCAGCCGATTCAAAGGCTGAAATATCGTTTTCGCTGTCGCCGAAGGCTATCGTATTTTTAATATCGGCGCCGGTCAGCAAACAGAACTTTTCGATGATTTTACCTTTACCGCAGCCCTTTTTATAGCCCTCGTACCAAGGATAAGATTTATATTCGACCCACTCCATGCAGGTCGCTTCTTTCACTTTATCTAATACGGGGACTCCCTTCGGCGGGAACACCGAGCATTTGGATATTTTAAGATTCGACAAATCTTTTTTTCCTTTACGGTAAAATTCTTCGAGTTCGGACTTTAAATACTTTACTTCCCCGTGAATTTCCAGCGTATAAAGTTCGTCGTACCCTTCAAACACCGTCCATAATGCGTTTTTACATACGACGGAAAGTATTTCGTCCTTTTCGTCTTCGGTAAGAGGAGGTTCTTCAAACAAAACCTTTTCGTAATTTTTGCCGTAATAAACTGCCGCGCCGCCACATAAAATCCCGTCGAATTCGTACCCCGTGAATTTAAACAGATCTCGCATAAGGAACGGTTTCGTCCGACCTGTATTGACGAAAAGGTAACATCCTTTGCTTCTCGCATAATCTAAAGCCTTTATCGTTTCTATCGAAGTAACGCCGTTATTATGCAAAGTTCCGTCGAAATCGAAAAACAGGCATTTCGCATTCTTATCAAAACTATCTTTAAACAAACCGGACATTTTTAACCTAAAAGTTCGTCTTTGTATTTTAAGATATTCGCGCAAGCCGAGCATGCCGGGCAATCGCAATACTCTGCGCCGGAAGCTTTAAGTTCGTACGCGTGCTTTTTGAAATCTTCCGCCTTGTCTCCGAAAATCTGCTTTGCGAGCGGAGACGTCACGAAGGCTATCAGATCGTCTATCGGTTCTATATCTTCTTCGAGTTCTTTTATGAATTTAACCGTTTCCGCCTTTTCGTTTTCGGTTCCCAAAGCCTTTATGAATTCTTCTGCGGCGAGCTTCACCTCGTTGCAACCCGTCGGCGAATTTTTAAGGGCCTCGGCACTTCCTAATACTTCTTCGTAAATTTCTTTTTTCATCTTATTTTCTCCTTTCGTTATATTTTTCGGGCTTATCGCTATAACGAATAATTATTTATCCGATTCGTCCGTAACGCCTTCTGCTTTATCTTTATTGTTTTCGCCGAGATATACGAAAGCCGTATCCGGATCGAAAATTCTTTTGAAATTCTCATGCAAATACGTTATTATAAGCGATATTACGAGCGATATTATTATAAACACTATAAACATAACTACCACGTTGCCGCCGCTTAAGCCGTAAAAATCCTTCCATAGCTTTATAATAACGTTCATATACAGATAAACGAGTCCGTAAATAACCGGCGGAAAAACGCCCGTATAGAACTTTTTCGGATCAAGTCTGTCTATACTCTCGAACAGACAGTACGAGATAAGCGCAAGTATCGGATTCACGAGATTAAATATAATGTTTATTCCGCCGAATATGCGATTAAAACCCGTAACGAATCCGAAAAAGCATACTGCGGAAAGCATAGCGAGAAGAGACGAAGCCGTAGTTATAAACTTAAAAGCCGTAAAAAATTTGATCTTTTTTTCGACTCCCGTCGCTATCGAAACTATATCCGTAACGACAATCAAAAGCGCCGAAGCTGCGAGAAAAACGTTTATATCGACGTTAAAAAGCTTAAACACTTCTCCGCCCCGGACGGTCGTTTCGCCGTCCCAGACCCCGTTTTTTACGGCCTCGGTAACAGCTAAAACCGTCAATGCCGCTATCAGAAAATTAAAAATAAGCGACAATACGTTTAATATTCTTATCTTTTTCATTAAAACCCTTCTTTACTTGTCTTTTTATTATAACCGCTCCGCACGTATATAAAACGCTCGTTCATACGCAGCCAAAGTCCATTTTATACAGAAGCGTATTATATTAATTATGAGCGTATGAGCGGCAATCCCCGGTCAGACGACCGGAAGTTTTTTTATTTTATTCAGAATTTCTTCGTCGGCGTCACAAAACTCATATTCGTCTATTTCCGCCGCGGAAATGAATTTCAGACTCTGCCCTTCTTTCGGTTCGGGAACTCCTTTCAGTTCCACGATAAAAACCGTAAGATGTACGGCAAGATCGTCGTAAAAATGAAGTACCGAAGCGAATTCTTCTTTAACCGAAATTTCTACCCCTAATTCTTCAAAAAATTCTCTTTTTAAGGCGTTCTCTTTACTTTCGCCTTTTTCAACCTTTCCGCCGACGAACTCGTAAAGCCCCGCTCTTTTTTTACCCTCGGGGCGTTTAGCTATCAGAAATCTGCCGTCCGAAAAAGCTATACCAGCAACGACTTCTTTGAACTTGTCGTCTCCTAAAATATTCATTTTAGCGGTCAGATCGTTAAAACTTTTGTCATATTGAGCTTTGGTGATCGCGCCTGAACTTAAAAAATCGTCCAGAACGATCTTTTGATCGAAATAAAGTTTTATACGTTTTTCTCTTTTAGAAAGTTTGTCGTATTCTTCGTCAATAGTGAACTTCATGATAAGCCTCGCCGTCGGAACAGGTCCGAACCACGGAGTAAATTATACCACACGGCTTATAAAAGTCAAACCGAAAACAGAACAAAAAAATAAAATAGTCCGCTCGCGCAACGCGCCGCATTTTACGAATATACGGATTTTTTAATTTAAACAAAACAAAAAGCTCCCGCTTTTTATAAAGAGAGAGCTTTTATTCGCTTTAATGCGTTATTTTATTCTGCGGTAAGAATTCCGTCAAGAGCCGCCGTAATGTCTTCGGTCTTCTGCGAAAGTCTCTTGTTCGTCAAAGTAGCCGTAGATTTTTGATTATATCCGCCGAAAGCCATCTTCGTAACGCTGTCAGAAATAGCCGCTTTCGCGTAAGTCATTCCGTCTGCCGTCTTTATAATCGTATACATATTTCCCTGATATCTTACGATAGTTACGGTATAGTTCGCCGTCATCGTGAAGCTTTTATCGGAAAGCGTATTTGTATAAAGAGAAGCGTACTCATCTTTTACCGTTCCGAACTGATGGAACAAAGACCATGTACCGTTCCAGCTTGGGCCGAGGGCGTAATTGCCGTCAAAGTCGTAAGCGGTATATACGAGCCAGTTATCTACTGCGGCGTTCTCAACGTTAAACGATACGACGTAATCGCCCTCGACGTACCCGGTTGCGTTAAAATCTATCGCCGTGTAAACCGCACCGGCATTGCTTCCGAAAGATTGCGTTTCGAATTCTTTGTTTATTATCGCCGCTATATTTTCGGGAACGGTCTTCGATGCCGAAAGGTCCTTATAGTATGCGTCGTGACCGCCGTATATATAACCTATCTTTGCGGGAGTAAAGCCTAAATTGTTTATATCGCCGCCGTTTTTGGATGCGAATTTAGTCCAGTTCGCGCCGCCGTCTACCGAATAGAAAGCGTAAAGCTTTGTGCCGTATACAGCGACCGAAATTTTAACTCCCAGCGTATAATCGCAGAAAGATCTGAACGGGTTCGGATCGAGATCGGTCATCCACTGCCACATTTCGTCGTTGTGGTTTGCTTTATCCTGAGTTACGTCCTGCCATGCGAGAAGCCAACCCATGTCAAGGAATTCCCACGAGCCGAAGCCGTAAACGGAATTGCCTTCGGTATCGGTTACGACGAGCGAGGTGCCTATGCTGAACACCGCCGGATTATAGCTGTTGCCGTAAATGGTGACTTCGGCATACTTCGCGTCGGCAAACTCTGCGTTTATATCGGAAAGAGCAACCTTTTCGCCCGCGTTAACTTTGCCGTAATCGCTCGAGTTGTCGGGCGTTTCTTTATAATGTTCGCCGTCTTCCGATTCGTAAATAACGTGAGAGAAAGACCACGTAGCGTTTTCGCCGCCTATAAGAAGCTCGTTCCAGTTTTTAATTTCGTTATTTGCGTTTATTGTAGCGACTATAGTTCCGTTAATCTTGAACCATGCCGTGCTGCCGTTAGCCGTTACTTCTACGGTGAAGCTTGCCGCTCCGTCGGTTACCTTTACCGAGCCGTTTGCGGTATCGCAGTAATAGAAGTTATATAATTTGAAGTTTTCAACGTTACCGGGCGCCCATACCAGATATCTTAACCGATCGGTATCTTTACCGAACTGAAGATAAACGTTCTTTTCGAGAGTAACGCCGCTTACGTCGACGGTTGCCGAGAAGTAGAACTTTCCGCTCGTATTTTTAAGATGTCTTACGCCGTTTATGCTTTCGGTGTTGCCGACAACAAGATTGGAATAAATAGCTTCGTAAGATTTAAACGTCGTATGATCGGTTCCGTTAAGAGCAACGGTAGCTTCGATTCCCCACTTGCCTTCTGCCGCTTTCACCGCATAAGTCGCTTCCGAAGAAGTAAGAGTGTGTTCGGAATTTTTAGAGCAGACAAGAGTTAACGTTGCCGCTTCGCCGTTCCAGCTCCAGCTTTCTTCATACGTGTGTTCGCAGGGATAAATAACTTCTGTCCTGGTTTCGCCGCAGCGTCTGCAGGTATAAAGCTTAAGACCGTTTTTACCGTCGGCAGGTTCTTCTTTAACTACGCCTTCGTCCCAGTCGTGACCTTCGGTCGCGCAGGTAAGTTTGTTAAGGAAGGTTGTTATTTCGTCCGCGTCGTACGAGATCGACGCTCCCGAAACAATGCCGGTCATTCCTTCTATATTGAACCAGAGTTCGAGTTCGTCCGCAAAGGTGTTTGTCGAAACCGCATAATGTTCGTTGATATAGAATATCTGTCTGATAGTATCGCCCTGTCTTACTATATAGCAGGTCATTTCGTTTTTATCTACCGGTATACCCGTATAGTTCGGGTTTTCGGATTTAGAACCGTACGACGAATGAATTCTGAATGCGGCGTCTCCGTCATTCTGATAGAATAAATGATACTGCTTCCATACGTCGTGCTGACCTACCGCCGAGAAAGTAAGGCCGAAGAAGCCCGCAGCGGCAGCAGAAGTACGTTTGAAGTCGAATCTGAAAATAAAGTCTCCTGTCTGTCTCGATTTGCCGTTCATTAAGAACCAGTTATCTCTCTGACCTTCGGTAAATGTAAAACCTTCGCTTGCTTCGTAATACGCACCTACGTCGAGAAGAGCTTTTGAGGACTTATCGGGAAGCGCGGAGTTTGTCGAAATCATCGCGCCGGCCGCGGTCGTATCGAAGAGAGCCGTTATCTGACTGTCTGCGAGTTTTTCGGTTATTTTGGTTAATCCGTTGTTTGCTTCTGCGTAAACGACGGTGTTTTCGAACTTAGCCGCGGTAGCTTCGGTAGCTACTACGATTCCGCTCGTTATAGGAGCTTTGGTGAATACTCTTTCGAGTTTGCCGTCCGCAAAGAAGTAAGCGGTTTCGCCGTCGAAAAGTATTTCGACAACTACCTTTTTATTACCTGCGGAAGCGTCGAGAGTATCGACCGAACCGCTCTGATAGTTTCCGTCGCAAGCGCCGCCGTAATTGAATATCTTATCGGAATTGCTGTCCCAGATAAGGAATCTTTCTTTATCGCTTCCGTTAAAAGCAAACGAAACGTGCGCGTTTTTGCCGCTCGATACTATGGTGAGTTCGGTACGGAATAAGAATTTGCCGTTGGTTAAAGGAATACTCTTCGAAGAAGTTCCTAAATTCTGCGTTTCGGTAGTAGACCAGTTTGCAACTTTGCCTGCCTTGGAATTTACGGCTATTTCGAGACCTGCTTTGTAGGTAGCGTTCATGAGTTTATCGTAACCTGCGGGGCAAGCCGGGTGAACGGTGTCGTTGCCGGAAGATCCGTTGTTTCCGTAAAGGCTTGAGATCGGTTTACCGCTTTCATCCGAAAGTTCGGAATATGTGTCTACTACATCGAGCCATGTTTTGCCTTCGGCGTATTCGACCATAGCGGAATTGATCTGTTTGATAATCGCATTATAGCTTTCCTGACCTATTCTCTGCTCGATAGTCCACCAATAAATATGCGTATTCGGCATGTTTTCGTTGGACATAGAAAGAAGAGTATAAAGGTTATCGAGTACGGCGCTTGCCGACAAACCGCCGTCGAACAAGTCGTTGGTTCCGATATGAAGAACTATCGCTTTGGGCTGATAGGAGTAGTAGTTCTGCATTAAGTATTTCCATCCGGAAGCTCTCGAAGAACTTATGCCTACCGTATAAGCGTTTTTAACGCCGAATCTCGAAGACGAATAGAAGTCTACGAAGAACCAGCGTTCGTCCATGAAGCTGTCGCCCGCAAAGAGCACGAGTTCGCCTTCGTCGTAGTCGAAACTGCTAAGGCCCGTTTTAACGGAATTAAGTCTCGCGTCTTCTTCGCTTAAAGGTCTCGCTTTACCGTTGTCGGTAGCTTGGTCAGAAGATTTTACCGTTACGGTAAAGGTAGTCGTATAAGAGCCGTCGGTTGCCGTTACGGTCGCGGTTCCCTTAGTGATACCCTTGACGTTATATCCGTTGATTTCGATATTTTCGCTGTCGGAAGTATAAGTAACCTGCGTCGCTTCGCCGTTAAACGTCGGCTTAACGGTCATAAAATAACCTTCGAAAGTTTCGGCGTTCTTTACGGTGAAGGGAACGGTTACGGTAACGGTGAATTTAACCGAATAATGTTCGGAATACGCGGTAACTTCGGTAATGCCTTCTTTAACCGCGGTAATAACGCCGTTTTCGACGGTGACGGAATTACCGTTAAGACTGTAACTCAATTCTTCCGCCTTGGTTTCGTCCGAGAACACGGGAACGATGGTCTTGGTTTCGCCTACGCTCATGGTCATGTTTTCGATCGTAACGGTCGCGGTGAATTCTTCGCTTACGGTTACTGCGAACTTTACTACGCTCTTATTCGATATTGCCGTAACCGTGGTCGTCGTACCGGCGACAAGTCCTTCGACGTAGTTTGCGTCGGCGGCATTTTTGGCTATTCTGATATTATCGCCTTCATACCTGAAGGTTACGTTTCTCTGAACGGCTACGGGAGCGTCGATAACGATTATTCTTTTCGCCCCCGCCTTAAGTTCGATATCGTTGATCGAAAAATCGGCTTCTGCGGTTTCGGAACCTACCGTTACCTTAAAGGTCGTTTCTTTACCGCCTGCTTTTGCCGTAACGGTTGTTACGGTATCGGCGACAAGACCTGCTGCAAAGCCGTTTTCGATAGCGATATTTTCGCCTTCGAAAGTATAGGTTACGTCCGTATTATCGGAAGAACCTTCAAAAACGACTTCGATTTGCTTGACTTCGTTAACGGCAAGAGTAACGTCTTTTACGCTTAATTTCGAATAATCTTCGAATGCACATGCGGTAAGTCCGAAAACCGAAGCCAAAAGACAAACTATAGCCGAAATAGCGACAAACAGTTTCTTTTTCATTTCACTTCTCCTTTATTTTACGCAAATTATTTGCGCTGAGTCCCTTCTTGTTCCCTTTTCTTCTCGTAAGGCTTTTCCGCCCTCGCTTACGCCGCAGAAAAACGGGCGTCCCTTCGCCGGTAAATATCTTTTAATCACGGCGTCGGTTTTTTGATTTTTATCTTTTTGAAATAAAAAATCATGCTTGATATTTTCTTTCAAAAAAAGTTTCACGCAGAATTTTCATGCGCAAAAACATCGGCAACCTAAGTCCCGACAATAAAATTATATCACTTTTAATTCTCATGTCAATACAAAAAGATAAATTTTTTCACAATATATCAAAATACTTTCATTAAGTTTATATTTTTTATACTATAATAATAAAAATATTATCAGCGTTTCAAAGATTTTTACTCCATACTAAAGTTTGCTCCGTCTCTGAAACGGTTTTTCTTATACAATGTTGTATTTTATAACTTTTAATCCCGAATAATTTAAAATACAAAAAGAATACAAAAAGCGGCGGGCTTCTGCCCGCCGCATGCAAATCGGTTCCTTTTATTTTACGGTCATCGGATTATCCGACGACTTTTATGGTTTTTTCTGATGGTTCAGTCAAGTATACCGCTTTTAACGTCGAGCTGCCACAAATCCACAAGACCTTTTATTACTTCGTCCGGGATTTCGTTTTTAACTTTACCGAGAGTCAGCATATAAATCTGCGCCGTCTTTTCAACCGTTTCGATAAGCCCGAAAGCTTCGTCCATAGTTCTGCCGGAACCGTAAATTCCGTGATTTGTCCACAAAACTATGCGGTATTCTTTCATCTTTTTAGCAGTTGCTTCGCCGATAAGATTGGTTCCGCAAACCATACACGGCAAAATTCCCACGCCGTCCGGGAATACTACCACCGCTTCGGTATTGGTCTTCCAGAGTGTTTTCGTGAATTTAAGTTCGTCGATGTCGCATACCGTGTTCATTGCGATGGTATACGTCGGGTGCGAGTGAATCACAACTTTGTTTTCGGGATCTTTTTTAAGTCTCGCCGCATGACTCATAAGGTGCGCCGGAAATTCCGAAGTGAACTTTCCTCCATCCTTAAATCCCCATAAAAGTTCGGCATATTCGCCGCTGTCCGAAATTTTTACTACTCCGAGATTGGTTTCGGGATCTTTGTCCACGTTTTTGAAGTACTTTCCGGTACCAGTAACGATAAAATATCTGCCTCTTACTATCTCGTCTGCGGTAAAGCCCAAAGGAATTTTTCTTAAAACTTCCGCTCCCGCGAAATATTCGTTCGCTTCTTCCTGCGTTAAGAGTCTCGATACGTTGCCGCCGTTTCTTTCGTCCCAGCCGAGACGATACATGTTGGAAGTAACTTCGCGCATTTCTTCGGCAAAGGGCGAGTCCGCTACGTTCTTTTTAAGTAAGTTTCCGAAAATTTTCATCTTTCTCTCCGTTTTATATTTTTTGATTTATGTATTTTTATATTTATACTGCGACGGGCGTATTTTCGTCGTGTTCGGAAATATTCGCTTTTTTGGCAGCCTTTCGGCGATACAGTTCGTAAAACAAACATACCGTGGCGGCAGAAATAAACACTCCCGTAACGTCGAGAGCGACGTCTTTTATATCGCATACTCTGCCCGGGACGAAGTATTGGTGTATCTCGTCCGACAAAGCGTAAATTCCGCACAAAGCGAACACTATCAAAAATCTTACCAAGGACTTCATATCGAACGTCGTCGCGAATATCGCCGCAAAAAACGTAAATATCGCAAATTCGAGAATGTGCGCAAACTTTCTTATTATCGGATCGAGCTTTTTTATCCGCGCTTCTTTTTCCTGTTTTTTCTCTTCTTCTGTAACGACCGGCGCAGAAGGATCTGACGGCGTTGCCGCTTCCGAACCGGAAGAATCCGATGGGTTTTCGGGATTTATTACGCCGTCCACCTTGCCGGTTACCGCGACGGAAAGCTCGCCCGACTGTTTTGCGGGAAGCGCGGAATTATAAAAAATGAACGCCATCGAACAAAGCGTAAACGCACCAGCGATAATTCTTAATAAAATTTTCTTTTTCATACAAACAAAGCCGTAAAATTTCGGCTCCCCCTATTAATATTATCTTATGTTTGTATTTATTAAAATTATATATCCTTAAAACCCGATGTGTCAAGTTATAAACGAGTCGGTCAAAACTTTTGAGTGTAAATAAGCGACTTTCCGAAACTTTTTTGATAAATTCCATGATAAACCGTCGTTCTGTCAGCGATAAAGTTAAAATAAAAGCAAACAAAAAAACGCTCCCGTTTTACGAGAACGTTTACTGGCAGGGGTAGCTGGATTCGAACCAACGAAGTGACGGAGTCAGAGTCCGTTGCCTTACCGCTTGGCGATACCCCTATTTCTTAACTCTGTTATTTTACCACGATATTATTTATTTTACAAGCGATTTTACGAACGTTTTTACAAAAAAGCGGTAAATTTATCAAAACCGCATAATCGCCTTATGTTAAAAGGAAAGGTTTATACAAAATCTTTTATATCGAATTCTTCCGGGTAATCTTCCATAGCTTTTTTTACGCAGAGATACATAGATGCGGTATCGTATCTCGCGTCATGGCTCTTTGAAACCTCGCCGAAAAGTCTTCTTTCTTCTTCGCAAGCCGCATTGAAATCAACTCCTAAAAAGTCGCAGAGTTCGGTTAATTTAGGGTATTTATAGCCAAGTCCACTTCTTCTCGGTAATTTACAGACGGGAACGGCCGACTTCATCGAATCGAATTCTTTTTGGTAACGGAACGCCGTACCTGTTCTCTCGAACTCCGTCCGCATAAAGTTCGTATCGAAGTTTACGTTATGCGCGACTATAAGATCCGCCGAAGCGAAATCGTAAGCTATTTCTTCGATACTGTCGGCAAAAACCTTCCCGCCGGAAAGTTCCGTAAGTTTTCCGACCGAAAACCCGTGCACCATAAACGCGCCGTACTCGACGTAAGGCACGGTGAAAAAGAAATTTTTAGCCGTATCTCCGAAAGGATCCTGCATAATGTAGGACAGCTGACATATATATCCGGGATTAAGTCCCGTTGTTTCGGTATCGAAGTAAAGTATCATATAACTATTATAAAAGTTTTACCTTGGTTGAAATAATTTTTATAAACAAAAAAGGGGCAGGTACTCGCCTTACCCCTTTATTTTGTTATGATTATAAATCGTAAATGTTGTTAAGACGTTTTTCGTAAGTCTTGACCTTTTTGTCGTTGCCCTTTACGGAGTTATACGAAGTCGTCTTGGTCTTCGTTACATAGCTCGAAGCGTTGGACGATGCAACCGCCTGCTGTAAAGTGTAAAGATACGAATCTTCGTACAAATCCGCTTTGTCGTCGCGGATATCTTTAAGCATCTGATCGAAGTTCGTCGTTTCGCCTAATGAAGCGAGATATTCGGTAAGAGTAGCATAGTTCGTATTCGCAGTAATCTTTTCGGACAAGAACATAACGTGCCAGCCATATTCGGTACCTACCACAACGTAGCTCGATTTACCCAAAGTCATAAGGTATCTTGCGGCAGCCGCATATTCTTCGACGTAAGTTTCGGAACCGAAGTCGGTCTTGCCGTTTATCGTGTAACCCTTGTAAGAGTTAAGCGAGCCGGTGTCGGTCGAGAACGCGAAGATAAGTTCGTTAATCTTGTCGGCATAGTTTTCTACGTCTGCGTCGGTATTTACTACCTTTTTCATGGTAATGCCGTCGTAAGACTTTACTTCTCCGGTCTTCGCCGCGCCGTAAACGTAATTATCCATCATCGTAAGGAATGCGTCAAGCGTATAAACGTTCGATACTGCCTTGTATGCTGGCGTGTAATCTTCGTCTTCGCTTCCGTCCGCGTCTTTATACTTGAAGTAAGTACCCTTGTCGTCGGTAAGTTTTTCGGCGGTATAATTTTCTTTATTGGTCCATTCTACCGTTCCGAGATAAGGCAGCGAATTTTCGCCGGCAACCGCATAATCGTTAAGGAACTTCTTGCTTTCGAAGTCGAAGTCGTAACCGGCGGTTATCCAGGTATCTCTTAAATCCGAAGCGGTGATTTTGTCAAGGACTTCTTCACGCTGAGCAAAATATTCCGCTTTGGTTATTTCGTTAGAAGTGTATTTTGATTTGATTTCGCTTATCTTGCTCGAAAGCGCGGTGTCCGCTCCGAGAAGAAGGTTGTAAATATAAGCGTAACCTTCGTAAGGATTGTAAACGACGGGGCTTGAAGCGGAAGCAGAGCCTAAAGCGTCTTCATACGCGCTCTTGCTTGCGTACTTGTCGACCTGCGCCGCGTACATTTCTTCATAAGCGGCTTCGATCTTGTCAAGTCCTACGGTCTTATAATAATCGTAAGTAAGATATTTGTCGTATTTGGATACGAGAGCGCTTTCAAGCTGAGATTTAAGGGCGTTCTTATAATATTCGGTCGTTGTGATATCGCCGTTAGCCCAGTCGAAATCTTTGTCTATATATCCCGAACCGTCCATAACTTTGAGAAGTTTGTAATAAGCTTCCTTTCTTTCGTTATCGGTAACTTTGCCGTTTGAATCGAGACCTGTCTTAATGGTATAAGCGCTCTTTTCAGTAGAGGTGAGTTCGTGCGCGTATTTCGAAGCGTTCGTCGGAGCTGTTCTTGCGGTAGCTGAATAGTCTTCCTTCTTTTCGGTTTCCTTTGCGGGAACGTAATTGTCTATCGCTTCGTTAACGCTCTTTTTAACCTGATATTCGGCTTCGGTAACTTCTTCCGCGGTTAAATATCTTTCGGGATCCCATGCTTTTTTACCTTCCGCTTTGGCATAACCGTCGAGATTTTCAAAATAATTTTCCGCATTCTGAACGTAAACCTTATTCTGAATAAGAGAATTAAGAATCACCTCTACGGTCTTTTTTACGGTATAGCCCAAATTCTGCACGTAATAATAGCCGTACGAAGAATACGCCGACATAACCTGACTGTTCGTAATTTCTTCCTTAGGCGCGCCGTCATAGACCTGCACGGTCGCAACGACCTGATCGCTTACTCTTTCGCTATTGAGTTTAACGATGTCGCACGCGAACATGGATACCGAAATAGCGCCCGCCAGAAGGACGGCAATTAATTTTTTGAACGTTTTTTTCATATTTCGCTCCGTTTTAATTTTTGCATTTACTTATAACGTATATAAAGCCCGTTACGTCCGTATTTTTGCATGTAAACGCGGCAAAAAATTTCGGGCATAAAGCGAGTATTAAATATATAGTCTATTAGATTATATAATATTTAAAATCAAATTGCAAGAGTTTATTATTTTTTTTTATTATTTTTCGGCTTTTACCGTAAATTTCTATCTTTTTGAGGCGATTATATGTTACAACACCATAAAACTCAGACAAAAATTATGCGTTCGGCTCTTTTACTTTGCTTTTTAAGATATGTTTGTTCTTTTCTTTTTCGATCGCCAGAACAAACGCCGCAAAGTCTTTCAGAAGTTCTGTATCGCTTCTTCTGCCGCGACTGAACTTAACGGCTATTCCGCTGACTGCCGAAAGCGACGCATCCGGGAATCCCGCAATTATTTTAAAGAGAGCCGGATCCTGCGCCTTTTTAAGATTTTCGAACCCGAAAGCCGCCCCGAAATCTCCTATCGTAAGACTGTTTCCCCCGATTCTGCCGACAGCCGCTTTGAGTATCGCGACGTAAATAAGATTTTTAATCTCGACGGGCGGTTTTCCGTATGCGGAAGAAAGATTTTCGTAAAGTTTTTTACCGTCTTCGACCGTTTCTGTCTCGGCGATGTCCTTATACGCGTCCATTCTGCCGGAAGACGATTCGATGTATTCGTCCGGAATGTATGCGGAAATTCTTACGTCGGTATCGACGATTATTTCTTCCGTTCCGCCGTCCATCTCTTCTTTTAACAGCTTCGAATACAGCTCGTAACCTATCTTGTCCATATGTCCGTGCTGTTCCGCGCCTAAAATATTTCCGGCGCCCCTTATTTCGAGATCGCGCATGGCTATCTTGAAGCCGCTGCCCATTTCGGTGAATTCCATGATTGCGGAAAGTCTTTTATATGCGGTATCGGACAAAACTTTGTCTTTTTTATAAGTAAAATAGGCGTGAGCCAAACGATTGCTTCTTCCGACTCTTCCTCGGAGCTGATATAAGGTCGAAAGTCCGAGTTTATCGGCGTCTATAACGATAATCGTGTTAGCCTTCGGAAGATCCAGACCGTTTTCGATAATAGTCGTAGCGAGAAGCACGTCGCTTCTGCCTTTATAGAAATCCGAAATTCCTGTTTCGAGTTCCTTTTCTTCCATCTGTCCGTGGCACACGGTTATTTTAGCTTCCGGCACGAGCGTTTTCAGCTTTTCGTTGAAAGTATAAATGCTCTCTACACGATTATATAAAATGAATACCTGTCCGCCCCTTCCGAGTTCTCTCGAAACGGCGTCGCGTATAAGCGTTTCCGTTTCTTCGGTAACGTAAGTCTGTATAGGGAGCCTTTCTTTAGGCGGAGTGTTTATCGTGCTTATGTCTCTTATTCCGGAAAGCGACATATGGAGCGTTCTCGGAATGGGCGTCGCCGTCAGCGTGAGCGTGTCCACGTTACTTTTCAATGTTTTTATCTTTTCTTTATGTTCCACGCCGAAACGCTGTTCTTCGTCTAAAACAAGAAGTCCGAGATCACAGAACTCCACGTCTTTGGACAAAAGCCTGTGCGTTCCTATAATAAAATCTATCTCGCCGCTCCTGAGCTTTGAAAGAACTTTTTGCTGTTCTTTAGCCGATTTGAATCTGTCGAGCGATTCTATCTTTACGCCGAAGCCTTTGAACCTTTCAAGGGCATTGTTGTAATGCTGCTCGGCAAGGATTGTCGTCGGTGCGAGAAGAACGGCTTGTTTGCCGTTGTTCACCGCTCTGAAAATCGCCCTGAAAGCTATTTCCGTCTTGCCGAAGCCTACGTCGCCGCAGATAAGCCTGTCCATTACTTTGGACGAAGTCATATCCTTTTTAACGTCTTCGGTAGCCGTTATCTGATCGGGAGTATCTTCGAAACCGCAGGCGAGTTCGAAAGCCTTCTGTGCGCCTTCGTCTTCTTCGAAAACGTAGCCTATCCGTTTCTGCCTGTCGCTGTACAGCTTTTTAAGGTTTACGGTCAGTTCCCTTAAACTGCTCTTTACCCTTTCTTTGATTCTTTCGAAATCTTTTCCGCCGATTTTAGAAAGCGTCGGTTCTTTTTCCGCCCCGACGTACTTTGTGAGAACGTTGAGTTGTTCGACGGGAACGTATAGAATATCGCCGCCCCTGTACGCCACCGCTATATAATCTTTTTTGCCGAATGACGTTTCGAGGCGCTTGGTTCCTATTACTTTGCCGATACCGTGTATTTCGTGTACGGCATAGTCGCCGGCTTCGGGCGCGGAGAAAAACACTTTGTTTTTAGAGCGTGCGGTAAGTCTTTTTTCCCGTTCCGGAACGATGTCGGTGTTGCCGATGATACAGATTTTTTCATCCTGGTAAATAACGCCCGAAACGATCCGTCCCTCGAATACGTTAAGATTTTTTACGCCGTTATCGTAGCCCGATTCGGCGAGAATAAGCGAAATCCTTTCGTAGTCGTTTTCCGCTATCGAGACGAAAACTTTATATCCCGAATTAAGTCTTATCGCGATTTCGTTTATAAGGTCCGCCGTCCGTCCCATAAATCTCGGCGCGGGCGTAGCCCTTACGTTAAAAAGCTTCGCCGCGGTGAAAAATCCGTTATCCGCAACGAGAGTGGAAAACGCCATAAGACT
Source organism: Clostridiales bacterium (assembly GCA_003538975.1). Classification (GTDB taxonomy): domain Bacteria; phylum Bacillota; class Clostridia; order Christensenellales; family Borkfalkiaceae; genus UBA11475. The sequence continues at coordinate 17,268 of DPQQ01000004.1, forward strand.
CTTCGTTTTAAGTCCGGCTTCCAGCTCTTCGAGACCTATGTTCTGAAAATAATCGAACGAGAATACTTCACCGGCTCCGTAAAGAGACTTAAATCTTTCGCCGTGTTCTTTTATGACCGCTTCCGCGAGAGCGTAAAGCTGCTTCGGCTCGCTGAAAACGACGCTGTCGAAATCGAACGCTTCGAACGCGTTGCCCGTATTATCCAGAACGGGTATAAGCGAAGTGAGCGACGAATACGCTTTTAAGGATAGCGAGGTTTTTACATCGTCCGAAAATTCTTTGAAACGCAGATTATCTTTACCGGTAAATTTACGTAATTCTTCGTCTATTTTTCCGATTATTTTATCGGTGTTTTCTGGAAGAACTATCTCCGTGCAGGGCAAAATTTCCACAAAACCCGCCGCCGACAGAGTTTTGCCGCCGTCCGGATCGAAATATTTTATGCTTTCGAGTTCGTCCCCGAAAAAGTCGAGTCTTACGGGCGAGTCCGAATCTATGGCGTAAATATCGAGAATATCGCCCCTTCTCGCAAAGCTGCCCTTTCCGCTTACCGAATCGCCGCGGGTATACCCCATGGCGGTAAGTTTTTCGGATAAAGCGAGAATATCGTATTCTTTACCCTTTTCGAGCGTTAACGCATTAAGAGTTTTAGGGAACTTCTGCAAAAGCGCGGGAAGGGTTATAACAGCTATATCGGTCTTTTTATTCAAAAAGTCGTAAACCGACTTTATTCTTTTATACTCCGTCTCCTTCGAAAACGCTTTGGAAGTAAGAAGCACTTCTTCTCTTTCGTAAATAGCGGAAACTTTTTTAAGCGAAAATCCTTCTATCGCCTTTACAGCCCTCTGCGCTTCGAGAAAATCCTTTACTACGTAAAGAACTCTTCCGCCCAAAAGAGAAACCGCCTGGCACTTTCCGTTTTCGGACAAGCCGAAAACCGACGAAGGGACTTTCCGCCGGCAATTATCGAGCGCGTCTTTTAACGCGCCCTTAAAAATATTCGGTTGTACTTTGTAAAAATCTTCCAATTTATTTATTCCCTTGGGAATTGTTTTCGGAAATTATAATTTAACTTCGCCGTTATAAGTACGCATAACGTATTCGAAGTCTTTTCCGCTTACGATATCGTAAGCGGCGTCGGCGGCTTTTTCTACCGCCTTTTTCATTATATCTTTATCGGCGGAAGGTATGCCGGATAAAACGTAATCTATAAGCGCGATATGCTGATTTTCGGGCTTGAAGCCTATTCTTATGCGCTTGAATTTTTCGGTACCAAGCATTTTCACGATATTTTTAACGCCGTTGTGCGTTCCCGCCGAGCCGTCCGCGCGGATTCTCAGAAAGCCGGTTTTCAAATCGAAATCGTCGTGTATCACGATAACGTCTTCGGGTTTTATTTTGTAGTACGAAACGAGTTCGTAAATACTCTCGCCGGATAAATTCATATAAGTCTGCGGCTTTGCGAGAATAACCTTTTCGCCCCCGACAAAAGTCGTTCCGATAAGCGCCTTGCCCGATTTTGTCGTAACCTGAATATTAAGTTTGTCGGCTAAATAGTCTATCGCCATAAAGCCGAGATTGTGGAACGTGCCGGCGTATTCTATGCCCGGATTTCCGAGTCCTGCGACGAGTTTCATACATCTTCCTTTATACCCAAAAAAGCCGACTTTTTAAAATCGGCTTTTCATACGGGTTGATTTTTAATTAGTTTTCGTAAATTTCGGAAAGCGACTTGTCGTTAAAGACCTGTCTTATGGCGTTCGCGAAATAATGAGCTACCGAAAGCGGATGGATTTTTTCGCAATTTTTAACGGTTTCGGGGAAATCTATGGTGTCTAAAATAGCAAGTTCCTTAATGCAGGAATTGGTAATTCTTTCGATTGCGGGACCGCTTAAAACGCCGTGCGAGCAGCAAGCGTAAACTTCTTTCGCACCGTTCGCCTTCAATGCTTCCGCACCGTTTACTATGGTGCCTGCCGTGTCGATCATATCGTCGACCATAAGGCAGGTTTTACCTTTTACGTCGCCGATGATGTTCATGACTTCCATAACGTTGGCTTTAGGTCTTCTCTTATCTACGATGGCGAGCGAAAGTCCTAAATCGGTAGCGAACTTTCTCGCTCTCGCAACCGAGCCTACGTCGGGAGATACGACTACGAAGTCGTCCGGATTGCTCTTTTTAACGAGTTCTTTATAATACTTGGAGAGAATGGGAGCGCCGTAAAGATGGTTAACGGGAATATCGAAGAATCCCTGAATCTGCGCCGCGTGAAGGTCCATCGTCATAAGGCTGTCGATGCCCGCTACCTGAAGCATATCGGCTACAAGCTTTGCGGTGATCGGATCTCTGGGACGAGCCTTTCTGTCCTGTCTGGCGTATCCGAAGTAAGGAATAACCGCCGTAATCTTACCGGCGGAAGCGCGCTTCAACGCGTCTACCATGATAAGAAGTTCCATAAGGTTGTTGTTTACGGGATAAGACGTGGACTGAATAATGAAAACGTCTTTACCTCTGACCGTTTCGGGAATGGTTACGCTGATCTCTCCGTCCGAAAAAGTTTTTACTTCCGCGTCCTGAACGTGCGTTCCGAGTTCTTTTGCGATAGCTTCCGCCAACGGTTTGTTGGAGTTGCCGGCAAAAATAGCTATTTCATTGCCGTGTGAATTCATGATAACTCTCCTTTGTATTGTTCTTTTATCGAATCGTCGCCGATTTTTGCGGCGCATATTATATTGTAAATCGTTTATAAAAAATAGTCAAGGTTTTAGCTTCTCACTTTAAATTGTTTTTTGCCCTTTTGGCTTTAAAATAGTCTTTTAAGAGCTTCGAACATTCTTTTTCCATAATTCCGCCTTCGTAATCCGACTTATGATTCATGCCGTTGTCGGTTAAAATTTCGTGCTTCGAACATGCGCAACCCGACTTTTTTTCGTATGCGCCGAAGTATACCTTTTTTATTCTCGCATTCACTATGGCACCTGCGCACATAGGGCAAGGTTCGAGCGTTACGTATAGTTCGGCGTTATCGAGCCGCCAGCTGCTTAACTTTTTGCACGCTTTGTTGATAGCCGTTATTTCGGCATGGGCGGTCGCCGACTGCGAACTCTCTCTCTTGTTATATCCCCTTCCTATTATTTTGCCGTCCGAAACGACTACCGCGCCGATAGGCACCTCGTTCATGCTTTCGGCCTTCATTGCGAGCTTAATAGCGGCTTTCATGAATTTAAGATTCTTTTCGTCCATTTTTATCCCTGTATATTTCTTTTAATATTTCCGGCGGAATATCTTTTATTTTCCCGAAAATTTCGTCCGCGTGACTTTTGTCTATCGGATGAATAAGATCATCGCTTCCGCATTCTGTCGTAAACGACGGGATTTTGTACCTTTTTACGCATAAATCTTTATACCCGCCCGCCGACGGAAGATTTTTTACTACTTTATATCCCGTAAGTTTTTCTGCTATAAGCGCATATTTATAATCTCTTTTTGCAAGAAATTCGTCGTAAAAGTCGTAATATATTTCTTCGCCCTTGGTATGGAGCGACAATGTAAAATCGGGATTCGCGATTTCGGTAAAATAATATAATGCTTTGCTCTCTTCTTCCGACAAAGGGTATTTTCCGATATAGTCCGAAAAGCCGCGTCTTTTTACGTTCTTTTCGCCCGTTCCGTACCTTGCCGGGAAGTTCGCGTTAAGATCGACTCCGTTCGCGTTAGCCTTATAATTTTTTACCGATTTTACTATTTTTACTCCGTCCGGGTTCACCACGGGGATAACGTAAACCGTTCCGGGGAAAGCGGCGGTCTTTAAATATCCGATCTCTTTTAACAGAACGTACCCTGTAACGTATTCCCTTGCGTGTATCGCGCCGCTCAAGATTGCGACGGGAAACCCGCCATTTTTTACCGCAAAATACGGTATAGGGCAGCCTTTTACAGAAAACCCTATAAAGCCTTTTTCTTCTTTATAATCTTCGTAAAACTCAAAAAGTTCGTTTATAAGTTCCATTCTTTAATTTATGCGGAACTTAAAAATATAATACGGAATATAAACCGGCTTTAGGCAGGAATAAAGCCTATTTGTGATACGCCGTTCCGCTTAAAATTGTAAACGCCCGATAAAGCTGTTCGGTCATGATTAAACGGAACAGGGTGTGCGGAAACGTAGCCTTGCCGAGCGAAATAAGCTCTCCCTTTTCTTTAACGGAACCATCCAGTCCGTACGAACCGCCTATCACGAAAGTAAGCTCCGGAAAGTTTGCCGAACTTTTTCCGATAATCTCCGATAAGTTTTCGGACGAAATAATTTTTCCTTCTATCGCGAGACAGAATACTTTTCCTTTAAGCTTAGGCAAAATTCTTTCGGCTTCGCGTTTTTTTATCAGATTTATCTCCGCTTCGGACGGCGAAGTAAAGGCTTCTTCTTTTACTTCTATAATATTAAAATCGCAAAAGCGGGACAAACGCTTTGCGTACTCGTCTATTCCTTCAGAAAAGTATTTCTCTTTCACTTTGCCTACTGCTACAAGGTTTATTTTAATCATTTTACAAAAGTCCCGATAAGTTGTTTATCGCACCGAGAGCTATGCACGCCGCGATACCTATGTAAAGGTATACCGAAATCCCGTCTAAATCGAGCTTGCCTTTTTTTCTTCCCTTTACCAGAAGAAAAGTCGAAAACCCGAACGCGATTATTCCGAAAATAAACGTATAAATATTCAGAAGGTTAAGAGCCGGACAGAAATAAGTCGCCGTGAGAATCAAAAAATTATTCATGGCGTGCATTATTATTCCGGGTATCGCCGAACCCGACCTTATAAACAGCATCGAAAGCGTAAAACCGTACGCAAACTGATATATAAGCTGCGCGGCGTTTTTATGATAGGAAGCGAACGCCAACGCCACTATGAGCGACGCTTTTATATCGTCGCCGTTTTCCGCCGTATAGTAGAGTGCGTAAAGAAGCAGCGAGCGGAACAAAAATTCTTCCCCTATCGCAGGGAAAACCGACAGCGACGCCACGTAAGAGATATAATCTCCAATGCCTTCCATCGTTATCGAACCGCCGACGCTTAGTCCGAATTTTTGCATGAGCGACGTTATGAGAACGTTTATATATCCCACGCCGAAAAACAATCCGCAAAACGCGATAACGGCGTAAAGAACGTACTTCGGACTGAATTTATTAAGTCTCAACCCGTTTTTTATGCCGCCGTTTTTATAAAAAAACAACACCGCCGCGAGAACGAACACAAGTTGCTGCGCGGTCTGCGCGACGAACGAAGCGACCGTTTTTTGCGGAATGACGACGTATAAAAGATTCATCAAAAAATATCCGACGAATATCGCCGCAAGATAAAACGTCCCCGCGTTCCGCTTCATATTAAAGGCGTCTATAGCTTCGCCCGTAAATCTGTTTTTATTTTCTTCCATACTAATATTTTACATTAAAAACATAAAACTGTAAACCTTTTTATAAGCGAAATAACCGGCAAAAAATACGGATCTGCAACAAAAAAGAGCGGCGATTACCGCTCTTTTAATATTTAATTTCGTTTTCGGATAAAATCGTTTTATAGCTTTATATTTTTTTTTTAAATAATATTACTTTATTTTATAAAACGATTTTTTATAAACAAAATAATTTATTTATACCTTATAAAATTATACCGTAATCAGCCTTTGGGAGAGTAGTTCGGGGCTTCTTTGGTGATCGAAATGTCGTGCGGATGCGACTCTAAAAGTCCTGCGTTCGTTATTCTCGTGAATACGCAGTTCTTTCTCATATCGTCGATTGTCGGCTGACCGCAATATCCCATACCGGAGCGGATACCGCCGCAAAGCTGGAATATGATGTCGGCAACTCTTCCGCGATAAGGAACTCTGCCTTCGACGCCTTCGGGAACGAGCTTTCTCGCTCCTTCCTGGAAGTATCTGTCGCTCGAACCGTTGTTCATAGCGGCTATGGAACCCATACCTCTGTATACTTTGAAGTTTCTGCCCTGATAAATTTCGATTTCGCCGGGGCTTTCGAGAGTGCCTGCAAGGAGCGAGCCGAGCATTACAGCCGAAGCGCCCGCGCCCAGAGCTTTGGTTATATCGCCCGAATATTTGATGCCGCCGTCCGCGATTATACGGATGCCGAGCTTGTCAGCTCTTTCCGCGCAGTCGAGTACTGCGGTAAGCTGAGGAACGCCTATACCGGCGACGATTCTCGTCGTGCAAATGGATCCGGGACCGATACCTACTTTAACTACGTCCGCGCCCGCGTCGTATAACGCTTCTACAGCGTCCGCCGTAGCTACGTTTCCGGCAACTATCGGAAGATCGGGATAAGCGGCTTTAACCTTTTTGACTACGTTAAGTACGTTTGCCGAATGACCGTGAGCCGTATCGATGGCAACTATATCAACCTTCGCTTCGTAAAGGGCGGCTACTCTTTCGAGCGTATTCGCCGCAATACCTACCGCTGCTCCGGCGATGAGTCTGCCGTTTTTATCTTTTGCGGAATTGGGGTACTGTATAGCCTTTTCGATATCCTTTATGGTGATAAGTCCTTTAAGATATCCCTTTTCGTCCACCAGCGGAAGCTTTTCGATTCTGTGCGCGCCTAAAATCTTCTGCGCTTCTTCGAGCGAAGTACCCATCGGAGCGGTAACCAGATTTTCTTTGGTCATGACGTTTTCGATAGGCTGATCGAAATTCGTTTCGAATCTTAAATCCCTGTTAGTTAAAATACCTACGAGTTTGCCGTCTCTCGTAATCGGAACGCCGCTTATTCTGTATCTTTCCATCAATGCGACCGCTTCCGAAACCTTATTTTCGGGCGCAAGATAAAACGGATCGGTAATAACGCCGTGTTCGCTGCGCTTTACTCTGTCGACTTCTTTAGCCTGCGCTTCCACCGACATGTTTTTGTGAATAAATCCGAGTCCGCCTTCTCTCGCCATGGCTATGGCGAGCTTGGATTCGGTAACCGTGTCCATCGCAGCCGATAAGATGGGAATGTTAAGATTGATTCCTTTGGTAAGCTCTACTCCGAGATTTACGGCGTTCGGCGTTACCGAACTCGCCTGCGGAATGAGAAGCACGTCGTCGAAAGTCAAGCCTTCTTTAATGATTTTGTTCATAAATCTCTCCTAAGTATATATAATGTTTTTATAAACCGCTTCGCGTTGTCAGCGCGCTCAGATCGCTTTCTAAAAGTTTAAGCTCCGTCTGAGAAATATCGCCCGCATTTTTTATCGAATCGAGCTTTTCTATAATTGCCGATATCAAATCGGGCGAAAGCTCGTCCGAAAGCGCGGTGAGAACCCTGTAAGGGTTACCTGCTTTGTACGCGCCGTAATTTAAGTTATAATACTTTCCGGCATACTTTATAATATCGCCGTCCGAAGTCTTAACCCTTATAAGCGCTTCGAAGTAACTGCCCGTGACGAAGTTTTTAAGAGCTTCGCCGCTTAGATTGCCGTTTATTCCTTGCGGAAAGTTTTCCTTTTCCATAAGAACGGGCGAATATTTTACGATAATCTTATAATCTTCCGCTTCGTTCGCGAGAAAAATGAGATTGGTAAGGTCTTCGTCCCTTTTCGTTTTATTGTATTCGCGTTCGGCGTATCTTACAGAACTTTTTTTAAGTCCCAGATCGGACGTTACCTTTACCATTACCGAAGGAGCGAACATCGATATTGCGAATATCGACCCGCAAAACAGTATCGTCATTGCGAGAAATGTTATCGCCGCCGTTTTAAGTACGGTTTTTTTCATGCGTCCTCCGTTAAAATTTTGTCCTTTTGTATCCGAATTCCTTTACGACTTATTTTAAGGTTATAAGCGGTATAAATTATGAATAAAATATACCAAAAACAAAATAAAATCAAGCGTTTGGGAGTAAAAATGAATCTTTTAAAAAAATTCTCGCGGTTTTCAATGTTAATAGTCGGCGTTTTGACTGTTATATCGGCGGCTTCGTGTAAAAAAGCCGATTCTTTATACGACAGCGTTTCCGTTTTAAGAAGCGATATTTACGAGGGCTTATATAACGGCGTAACCGTCACTGCGGAACTTATTTACGGCGAATATCCCGAAATCCGCGACGGCATCGTCGGCGATAAAGAAACGAGACTTATCTTCACCGTTCCGATAACCGAACCCGACAGGTCGTATTCGGTAACGATGGACTACGGCGGAAGGCTTTATTCCGAAAATTTCGTTTACGACGGCGTTAAAAACGTATTGACGGCTACGCTGTTTCCGGAAGGCTTCGATAAAAAATCGTTCTCGGCAAAAATCGCTCTGTCGTCGTCCGTTACCGAAGTCGAATTCGACTCGGTCATAAAAGGAGACTTTTTATCGCATAAAAAGATACTCGATTCTTTGAACGTCAGTCAGAAAACTTATCTCTCTTCATTTATTTCGGACGGTAAATTCAGCGGCGAAATAATCATGAAGATTGCATTTATGAGCGGAAGAATTTTCTGGTACGTCGCCGTTTGTAATGCTGACGGCGGAAAAGCCATGCTTTTAGACGGCGCCACGGCGGACCTTATCGCGATAAGAGACGTCTTGTAACCGGTCTCCACTTGATAATCAGCCCGCAAAATCAATATTATAACTTTCGGCAAACCATTCTTTAAGTCTAAAAAAAGGCAGAAAACTGCCTTTTTTTATTTTGGTATTAACCGCTCGTCATATCCTTTACCATGTCAATCATTCTTTCAACCCACGATAAATCGACGTACTTTGCGAACAGGTCGACAAACGGATTTATCTTCATTACCGCGGAAGCTTCGAAAGCGTTCTTCATCGCTTCGACGGGAACCTGCGCAAGGAAGCCCGTAATCGCGAACAAAATGATTCCGTATAAAACCACGCCGAATATCAAGCCGACTATTCTGTCGATCCACTTGAGCGGCGTAATCGAGAAGTTGATCTTTCTGAACAACTTTTTAAGAACCATGAAAATAAGTCCCAGCACTATCGCGAGAACGATGATAACTATTATGTAAGCAACTACCTGCACTATGATATTAGCTAAAAACTGCAGGTTTTCGGACAGATTGCTTTTAATCGAATCGACGATGCCGGAAAGTTTGGGCATTAAAACGCCCACGATCATCGGCGAAAGAATAACAATCAACGCTATTTTTATAAGCGTAACGAGATTGTTGAGTCCCGTTTTGCTGAAACCCGCTATAAAGTTTACGATGGCTACAACGAGCAGCAAACCCAAAAGAATATAATCGACTATGTTCATAACTCCCCCTCTTAAACGGATTATCCGTTCGGCAGTTTTTTATATAACTTTTTATTTGTTAAAATTGTCTTTAAGCGATACTATTTCGGAAAACACCACGCCGGATTTTGCATGGATTTTTTTGAAGTATCCCGTTCTCATAAACTGGAACGGCTTATCGAATTCCCCTTCGAAAGCGTACGGCTCTGCTTTACCGCTATACACTTTGACGGAATCTTTGTTCATTCTTTCCGAAAAGTCCTGTCCGGGATATTCTTCGTCTTTTAATAAATATCCGTATTTCCTTATTTCGACGTCGACGGCGGTCTTAGCGTCAACCCACTGTATTGTTCCCTTGACCTTCATGCCGGAAGTGTCGTTTCCGCTTTTCGTTTCGGGAAGATATGTGCATAAAAGTTCTGCGACGTTGCCGTTTTCGTCGAATACGACGTCGTCGCAATGGATGACGTACGCGTTTTTAAGTCTTACGTAACCGTCCTTTTTAAGCCTGAAGTATTTCGGCGGCGGAGCGATCGAAAAATCGTCCGCATCGATATAAACGGTTTTACCGAAGCTTATTTTTCTGGTTCTCTTTACTTCGTCGTTTGGGTTAACGTCGAAGTCGAGCATTTCTTCTCCCTCGTAGTTGGTTATGGTAACTTTAAGGGGCTTTAAAACAGCCATCGCTCTTTCGGCATGTATGTTAAGATAATCTCTTATGCAAGCTTCGAGATAGCTTATCTGCACTTCGGAATTGGATTTGCAGACGCCTATCCTTCCGCAAAAATCTTTCAGCGCTTCGGCAGGCACGCCGCGGTTGCGGATTCCCGAAAGCGTGGGCATTCTCGGATCGTCCCAGCCTTCCACCGAGCCGTCTTCGACAAGCTTTTTAAGATAACGCTTGCTCATTACGAGATTGGTTACGTTCAGTCTTGCGAATTCTATCTGTCTGGGCTTCGGATTAAATCCCAATGTTATGCCTACCCAGTCGTACAACGGTCTGTGGTCTTCGAATTCGAGCGTGCAGATCGAGTGAGTTACTCCCTGCATATAGTCGCATATGGGGTGAGCGAAGTCGTACATGGGATAAATGCACCATTTATCGCCCGTTCTGTAATGCGTTTCTCTCAGAATCCTGTAAATGACTGGATCGCGCATGTTGATGTTGGGCGAAGCCATATCTATCTTCGCTCTTAAACATTTGCTGCCGTCGGGGTACTTACCGTCTCTCATTTCTTCAAAGAGTTTAAGGTTTTCTTCTACGCTTCTGTTTCTCCAGGGGCTTTCTTTACCGGGTTCGGTAAGGGTGCCGCGGTTAGCCGAAATTTCCTCGGGCGTCATATCGCATACGAATGCGTTGCCCATCTTTATTTCTTCTACGGCGTAGTCGTAAATATTCTGATAATAATCGGAAGCGTGAGTTATTTTATCCCATTTGAATCCAAGCCAGGTAAGATCGGCTTTGATTGCTTCTTCATATTCTTCTTTTTCTTTGGCGGGATTTGTGTCGTCAAGGAAAAGGTTGCACTTTCCGTTGAACTTTTCTTTAATGCCGAAATTTATGCAAAGCGATTTCGCGTGACCGATATGAAGATATCCGTTAGGTTCGGGCGGAAAACGCGTCTGTACGGCGGAAACTTTCCCGGATGCGAGATCGTCCGTTACGATCTGTTCGATAAAGTTATTGGTTTCAGCCATAATTTTCTCCATAATATATAACAATTTAGTTTATTATATCACAAAAATTTTAAAATTCCATACTCTATAATAACTTTTTTTATATATTACGCTATTTTTTTTAATTATAACATACTTTTTTCACTCAAAAAAGCGTTTTTCGTTTTTTCGTAATTCTTTTACCGTTTTTCCGCAAAGCTTTTTATTCGCGGAAAAAAACAAAACCAAACATAATTTGCCTCGTTTGTTATTAAAAAAGCGTTCTTTTGTTGACTAACCGTCCGTTTTGTTCTATAATTAGAAAAAATAATATTATTTAGCCGATTTTTCGGCGCGAGGCAACTATGGAAGAAGTAAAAACCGTCGCCACAATGGACAAACTCGTAAATCTTTGCAAATCGAGAGGATTTATTTTCCCCGGTTCCGATATTTACGGCGGCATGGGCAACACCTGGGATTACGGTCCCGTCGGCGTTGAAATAAAAAACAACTTAAAACGCGCATGGTGGAAGAGATTCGTTCAGGAAAGCGCTAATTCTTACGGCGTAGACGCAGCGATTCTCATGAACCCCAGAGTATGGGAAGCGTCCGGTCATACGACAAGCTTTTCCGATCCCAAAATGGATTGTAAAGAATGTAAAACCCGTCACAGAGCGGACAACCTTATCGAAG
>DPQQ01000004.1:29023-29967 GCA_003538975.1 Clostridiales bacterium
ACAGAGCGGACAACCTTATCGAAGCTCATTCCAAGGGTACCGTAAACCCCGACAAAATGACCGTCGAAGAAATGCAGGCTTACATCAACGAACACGAGGTCCACTGCCCCGTTTGCGGCAAGTTCAACTGGACTCCGATAAGAAACTTCAATCTTATGTTCCAGACTTCGAGAGGCGTCACCGAAGGCGACACGAGCGTCATCTATCTTCGTCCCGAAACCGCTCAGGGCGAATTCGTAAACTTTCTGAACGTTCAGCGCACCACGAGAGCGAAAATACCTTTCGGCATCGGTCAGATAGGTAAATCTTTCAGAAACGAAATCACTCCCGGCAACTTCATTTTCAGAACGATCGAATTCGAACAGATGGAACATCAGTGGTTCTGTAAAGAAGGTACGGATATCGAATATTACAACTACTTCAAAAAGGCTGCCTGGGATTTCTTGCTCGATATCGGCATAAAACCCGAACATTTAAGATACAAAGATCACGATAAACTCGCCCATTACGCTAAATGCGCATGCGACATACAGTATTACTTCCCGATCGGCTGGTCGGAACTCAACGGCATTCATAACCGTACGAACTACGACCTTTCGAGACATCAGCAGTTCTCCGGCAAGTCCATGCTCTACAACGATCCGATAACCGGCGAAAAGTATATTCCCTACGTCGTCGAATATTCCATCGGCGCGGACAGGCTTATGCTTGCGGTGCTTTCGGAAGCGTACGACGAAGAAAAACTCCCGGACGGAGAAACGAGAGTGGTTATGCACTTTCACCCGGCAATCGCTGCTTACAAGTGCGCTATCCTGCCCTTACAGAAAAAAGAACAGGGCGAAAAAGCGAACGAACTTTTCAGACGCCTTTCCAAAAAATTCCCCTGCACTTACGACGAAGCCGGCTCCATCGGCAAACGTTACAGAAGACAGGACGAAATCGGA
>DPQQ01000004.1:30136-30594 GCA_003538975.1 Clostridiales bacterium
CAGAAGACAGGACGAAATCGGAACGCCTTTCTGCGTAACGGTAGACTTCGACACATTAGCCGACGACACCGTAACGGTAAGAGACAGAGACACCATGCAGCAGATCCGTCTTCCCATCTCCGAACTCGAAGGATATATCGAATCCAGAATTCAGTTCGACGCGGAATAATCAAAAACCAACTAAATCATAACAAACGCGTCCTTGTTTTTATATCTCAAGGACGCTTTTTTACTGCAAATTACAGCCGTCCGATTTTATAATAAAACTAATATAAAAGCAAAAAAATTACGCAAACGCATTATAAAAGAGCCTTCCCGTGAGAAGGCTCTTTATTTTTATTTATTTCGTAATCATCCGCAAAACGGAATGTGATTTACGGAATTATTTATTCATAGCGAGTTCTACTTCGACCGCAAGAGAAACGGAAGCGCCTACCATGGGGTTGTTGCCCATACCG
>DPQQ01000004.1:30806-88660 GCA_003538975.1 Clostridiales bacterium
ACCATGGGGTTGTTGCCCATACCGATAAGTCCCATCATTTCTACGTGAGCGGGTACCGAAGACGAACCTGCGAACTGCGCGTCGCTGTGCATACGGCCGAGAGTATCGGTGAATCCGTACGAAGCGGGACCTGCAGCCATGTTGTCGGGATGAAGCGTTCTGCCGGTACCGCCGCCCGAAGCAACCGAGAAATACTTTTTGCCGTTGTCTACGCACCATTTTTTGTAAGTGCCTGCAACGGGATGCTGGAATCTGGTCGGGTTGGTGGAGTTGCCGGTGATGGAAACGCCTACTTCTTCATATTTCATGATGGCAACGCCTTCGTTAACGTCGTCCGCGCCGTAGCAACGAATTTTAGCTCTGTCGCCGTCCGAATACGGAGTTTCTTTAACGATGGTAAGCTTGCCGGTGTAATAATCGTAGCTCGTCTGAACGTAAGTGAAGCCGTTGATACGCGAGATGATGAAAGCCGCGTCCTTGCCTAAACCGTTAAGGATAACCTTAAGAGGAGTCTTACGAACTTTGTTCGCTTTAAGAGCGATGCCGATAGCGCCTTCAGCAGCCGCGAAGGATTCGTGACCTGCTAAGAAGCAGAAGCACTTGGTGTCTTCGGTTAAAAGCATTGATGCAAGGTTGCCGTGTCCTAAGCCTACCTTTCTCTGATCGGCAACCGATCCGGGGATGCAGAAGCTCTGTAAGCCTTTGCCGATTTCGACAGCGGCGTCCGCAGCTTTTTTGCAGCCGTTTTTGATTGCGAGAGCGGTGCCTACGGTGTAAGCCCAGACTGCGTTTTCAAAAGCGATGGGCTGAACGCCTTTTACGATCTTTTCGACGTCGATGCCTTTGTCGAGGGTGATCTGTTTAGCTTCCTGAAGGTCTTTGATTCCGTTTTCCTTCAAAACTTCGTTTATCTGGTTAATTCTTCTTTCATAACTTTCGAAAAGTTCCATTTTTACGCCCTCCTTATTCCTGTCTCGGATCAATATACTTGACCGCGCTGTCGTATCTGCCGTACTTGCCGGAAGCCTTTTCGTAAGCTTCGTTCGGGGACATACCCTTCTTAATGAAGTCGGTCATCTTTCCCAACGATACGAAAGCGTATCCGATGATCTGGTCGTCTTTGTCGAGAGCGAGTTTAGTTACGTAGCCTTCAGCCATTTCGAGATATCTCGGTCCTTTGAGTCTTGTAGAGTACATGGTACCTACCTGAGAACGCAAACCTTTGCCGAGATCTTCGAGTCCGGCGCCGATCTGTAAGCCGTCTTCGGAGAAAGCGGACTGGCTTCTTCCGTAAACGATCTGTAAGAAGAGTTCTCTCATAGCGGTGTTGATAGCGTCGCATACAAGGTCGGTGTTCAACGCTTCGAGAATGGTCTTGCCGGTAAGAATTTCGGCAGCCATAGCGGCGGAGTGAGTCATACCCGAGCAACCTACGGTTTCTACGAGAGCTTCTTCGATAACGCCGTTCTTTACGTTAAGCGTAAGTTTGCAAGCGCCCTGCTGGGGTGCGCACCAGCCGACGCCGTGCGTAAGACCGGAAATATCCGTTATTTCCTTCGCTCTTACCCATTTGGCTTCTTCGGGGATAGGTGCGGGACCGTGGTTCGGACCCTTTGCAACCGTACACATTTCTTTTACCTGTGTTGAATATTGCATTGTATATTCCTCCAAAAAAATTTTCTTGTTAATAAATAGAAAGACCGCTTTATAACTTCCATAATTTTACGGTTTTCGGAAAGTCTTACAAAGCCGCGGCGAAGAGCCTTGCCTTACATAAAACTTTTACGGTCTCGTCCTTTCGTATTGTAGCATAATTTTGTTTATTTGCAAACTACTTTTTTTATTTTTTGCCGTTTTTATATAACAAAACTTTATTATACCCGGCATATCCGTTCATAAAAGCATTTTAATACTTATTTGTCTTTACCGCTATGCCTTGCTTCGACGTTCCTTTTGTAATTAAAAACGTACTGCTGCACATATCCCGAATTATCCCCGAAACGCTCCGTAAAATACTCCGCTATCTTTTTCCTATCGGTCTCTTTTCCGGAAAAGTCTTCTTTGTACACCTTTTCGATCCAGGTATCCACCGGGAAGCTGTCGGTTCTGTGAAACGCGAAAAGCGAAATACAATCAGCAACCTTCGGTCCTACCCCGTATAAAGACAAAAGTTCTTTTTTAAGCTCCGGCGTAGTAAGATTATCGAGATTATTAAGGTCATACCCGTCCGAAAGCTTGTCCGCGTTTTGCTTTATGTACGCCGCACGGTACCCGAGTCCGAGTCCCGCATAAAAATTTTGGTCGTATTCCGACATAACCGTTGCCGTCGGAAACGTTCCGTAAGGTATATTTTTGAAGGTTCTTTTTTCGCCGAGAGCATCCGCCGTTCTGCCAAGTATTTTTTTGATTCGCGGAATATTGTTGTTTTGCGAAACTATGAACGAGAACAGCATTTCTTCTTTATTCTGATTAAGTATTCTTATGCCCTTCCCTTTTTCCGCCGCGGCTGTTAAAAACGGAACATTTTCTTTTAAGGCGGCGTTATAAATTCCGGAATAATCTCTTTTTAAGTCGAAAAAGTTTGTAAAATACTCTTCGTCTTCCGCTTCGCACTCGATAATCGCTCTATCCTGTTCGTTATAAGCTATACAGGCTTTATCGCCGGAAATAACAAAATATCTTCCGCTTCCCATATCGGTAAATCTGAAAATCTGACCGCATTCAAGCGTATCTTTTACCGAAAAAAATTCACCCGAAGTTTTAATCACCTTTTGTTCCTCTTTTGTTTTTATGGCGATATGCAAACGTCAGCATATATTCATATACGCTATTCCGTATAATTTTTTATCGCCGAATATTCTTTTACAAGATCTTCTTCTTTAACGGCGGCATTTGCCGCAGACGGCGACGGCAGATATATACCTGTTTTACCGAAACCGCGCCTTACGTTAAGCTTTTCGTACAGATTATAAGCGAGCTTCCCTGTACAGAAAACCGCCTTTATGTCCGCCGCCGAAAATATAACGTCAAGATCGTTGTATTCTTCGTTTTTTATCGACGTATCGCCCGAGCCTTTTATCTCGCAGGACGAAATAACGTCCCACAAGGCGATTTTATGTCTGTATAAAAATTCCTTTTTCGAAGTTATGTCCGTCGGAACTTCTTCCGAAAACGTTTCTGCCAAAACCCTCCAGAATCTGTTTTGCGGATGCCCGTAATAAAAGCCCGTTTCTCTCGATTTTACCGAAGGAAAGCTTCCGAGAATAAGGACTTTACTGTCGCTGCCGAATACCGGCGGTATGGTATGGAATTGTTTTTTCGATTCGCTCATAAAAAAATTATAATGCAAACAAATAAAAATTTCAAGTAAAAGCTTTTAAAAACCTCTTATTATCCGAAGCGGATACGCCGCTTACGATATTGCCCGTACGGAATTTCGGACAAAAAAAAGGCTTGCCGTATAACAAGCCTTGATTTTAATTAGTTTTTAGCGTAAACGGAAACCTTTTTGCCGTCTTTGCCGACTCTTTCGAACTTAACGACTCCGTCGATAAGAGCGAATAAGGTATCGTCTTTACCCATAGCAACGCCTTCGCCCGCTTTGAACTTGGATCCTCTCTGACGAACGAGAATGTTGCCTGCGAGAACAGCTTCGCCGTCCTGCTTTTTGGCGCCTAATCTTTTGGATTCACTGTCTCTGCCGTTCTTGGTAGAACCGCCGCCCTTGTGGTGCGCGAATAATTCAAATAATATCATATATCCTACCTCCGTTATTCAGCAACGATTTCAAGAACCTTAACCTTGGTGAAAGGCTGTCTGTGTCCCTGTTTCTTTCTTTCGTTCTTTTTGGCTTTGTATTTGTAGACAATAATCTTTTTGTCTTTGCCCTGTTCTACGACTTCGGCTACCGCTTTGTAGTTTTCAACTTCTTTAGCGACCTTGATGCCGTTTTCATCGGAAACCATAACGACTTTAAGTTCTACTTTTTCGCCAACTGCGGCGTTTAACTTTTCGAGCTTAAGAACGTCTCCGACTTGCGCCTTGTACTGCTTATTACCGTTATCTACGATTGCGTACATTTGTTTACCTCCGTAAAGACTCGCCCGCCAAGGTGTTTTATTTTACAATAAAAACTAAACCGCGCGGTGCGGTACGATATCTATTTTATAATACGCCGCCTTAAAAGTCAAACGATTTTTATTCGTTTTATCCGTTTTTAAGCGGTTTTTTACAGTAAAAACGGATGACAACGCGATTTTTTGCCCGTATTTTAAATTTCAGGTATATTATTGTTCATAACGGAAAAAATTATGATAAAAACAGCATTAAAAAATTAAGGAGTATTTTATGAAAAACAAAAAACTGAATTCCGAAATATTGAACGACGTCTATAAAAACGCGCACGTCGCCATGCAGTCCATATCCGACCTTTCGCCCGAAATCGAAGACGGCGCGGTGAAAAAGCACCTTCTTTCCGAATACGAGACGTACAAAAAAATCATAGAAGAGCTTTCCTCCTATATGGAAGACAACGGAATAAAGCCCGAAGACATAGGATTTTTCAAAAAGGCTACCATGTGGAGCGCCGTCAAAATGAAAACGCTTACCGGAACCGACAACAATAAAATAGCAAATATGATGATAAAGGGCGCGACGAACGGCATAAACGATCTTGTGGCTATAAAAAACGACGGCAAAATGAACGAAGAAACCGAAAATTTTGTCGATAAACTTTTAGCCGCCGAAGAAAAGTCCGTTAAAGGCTGGCAAAAATTCCTCTGATCACGCAACAGGCAATTCATACGAAACAATTAAAGTATATAATAAGCGAAAAACGCCCGTAAACCGCGGGCGTTTTATATTTTTAAGATTTATTGTTTTTATTCGAATTCAAAGTTGCCCTTTATAAAAAGAGCCGCAAAAACAGCCGCGACGGCAAGCATTATCACAGCGGTTACGACAAGCATGATTATCGCGTAAACTTTTTTGTTTTTATCGGTTTTTATGAGTCTTGCACACGCCGTTATCGAAACCGCCCCGAATATTTCGGTAAGGACCGTCAGAACAATATCGGGTATAAGCAAGACGATAACGAGTACGGCGAAGCCTAATTGCTGATCTTCGTTACCGGTTTCTTTGAGCATAGCTCCCGTCAAAAGAAGCGAAAGCACGGCGGCGACGACGCACAATGACGTAAACACGACGCTTAAAACAAATGCCGATTTACGCTTTTTTACGGGTTTGCCGTCGGTTGGTTCGATATTGTTTTCTGTATTCCGATTATAGTTTAAATTTTCTTCCATATATTCCCCTTTTTTGCTTTTATTTTACTGCTTATCCTGTCCGTAATAAGCGTTTTTTCCGTGTTTTCTTTCGTAATGCTTTTTCATAAGATAGCCGTCCGCCTTTTCGCTCGCGCCTAAATTTATCGTATAATACGCCATTTCGGCAACCCGTTCGAGAACGAGAGCGTTATTCACGGCGGACATCTCATTCTTGCCCCAGGTAAAAACCCCGTGCGAAGCAACGAGAGTTCCCGGTACCGCCTTATAATCAATATCCTTGAATTTTTCGGCAATCACAAGTCCCGTATTCTTTTCGTACTCGCCGTTTACTTCGTCCTCGGTAAGCGGTCTCGCGCAAGGTATGTCTCCGTAAAAATGATCGACGTGAGTCGTTCCGAATGCCGGAATATCCTTTTTAGCCTGCGCAAACGACGTGGCGAATTTAGAATGAGTGTGTACTACCCCGCCGATTTCCGGGAACGCTTTGTAAAGTTCGATATGCGTGGGAAGATCGGACGAGGGTTTCAGTTCGCCTTCAACCGTTTTACCTGTAAAAAGATCGACTACAACCATATCCTTATACTTCATCTTTTCGTAAGGAACGCCCGACGGCTTTATTACGACAAGACCGTTTTCGCGGTCTATCGCCGATACGTTGCCCCAGGTAAGTTCTACAAGATTGTACTCTTTTAATTTAAGATTGGCTTCGAGAACTTCTTTCTTTAATTTTTCAAGCATTTCCGTTTTCCCTTATTTTTATATTTTTTATTTTATGTTTTGTAGCCCGACTCTACTTAACTATCGGCATTTCGGTCATTCTGAGTTTTGCGGCGCCGTACGGGATAAGCGTTTTTTCTTCCTTTCCGGAAATCGCTTTACAGCTTAAAGGCGTTTTTGCGGCTATGCAGTCGTAACCTTCGGCATAATCCCATCCGACTTTTTGCATAGTCGTTTTTAATACTATGCGAGGATACTCTTTCGAAAACGGAACTTTGCCGTAAGCGGCTTTTTCGGGTTTAAGTTCCCCCGAAAAGCCGTAATTCCAATCCGACGCTGGGAATAATTCGTAATCGCAGTACGGGAACTTTCTTTCAACCCCGTCTTTGGTATATTCTTCCTGTTTTACGTTATAGTCTATCGGAAGCGAAAATATTATCGGTCCGTACTTCGCGACTTTAAGTCCATTCGGGCGTTTTATAAGTTCGGGTTTTGCGGTAAAGTTTATACTAAGCGTTTCCACCCCGAAAAAGTCCTTATTCACGATTATGTAATCGCCGTCCGAAGTATATGCGGAATTTTTATTAGACGCAAATTCATACTCTTTCGCCCAGTCGGGAATTCTTATTTTTATTTCGAGCGGTCTTTTTTCGGAAGATATTATTTTTACTTCGAACTTCGTTTCGAACGGATAGTTTCCGATAACTTCGATTTCCTGCCCGCCGTCCAGAAGATATTTTACCGGGAAAGGCATCGTCATAACTATTCCGCGGTCGGTTTTATACGCCCCTGTCGCGGCGAATTTAGGCCACGCCTGATTGAAGTTTGCCGTACAGCAACCGAAGTGCGGTTCCAGACCGAAAAGATTTGCTTCGTCCGAATTCGTCCCGAAATACGGTTTACCCGTTCTCTCGCAGGAAATCTGATTTATCTGCTGATCGTACTGATGAGTCCACATATCTTCTGACAAAGCTGCGGGGAGCGCATTGAAAGCGACCAATTCGAGTCTGTCCGCCCACTCTTTTTTACCTGTCAGTTCATAAAGCGTTTCAAACGAATACATAAGCTCCGCCACGGAGCAAAGCTCGAAACCTCTCGACGGATCCTGCCCGGCAAGACACTCGTCCCCGAAAATCGTTCCGACCGCGCTGCCGTTGTAATCGAAAGCCGCGGCGTAAATTTTATCGGAAGCTTTTTTATCGGTTTTAAATCCAAAGTATCTTAAAAGCGGTTCGTATTTAAGAGCCATGGCTATATTCACAACGTGCGTTTCCTGCTTCCAGCGGTTAAGAGGGCGTTTCCATACTTCGAAGTAATCCGGATAATTCGCGCCCTGCTCATAAAGCATTCCGGCAAGTTCTTTTATCCAGCTTTCTTTTTTTACTTCATACAAAAATTTAAGCGGAATAAGTGCTTCGAACCATCTGAATTTCGCCCAGTCGAAGAGTATTACTTCGCCCTTGCTCATCTTTTCGCAAAGGCACTTCATCGCCTTGTACAATGCGGCGTAAACCTTTTTGTCGTCGTTATATTCGAGCCATACGGAAAGCACTTTGCCTATCAGAAACAGCGCCCATACGTCGTAAGTTCTGCTGCTTTCGGTAGGACAGGGACAAATCCACCCGTCGGGTTGCTGTTTATCGACGATCGCATAAACATACTTTTTTGCCCGGGCCTTTATATCTTCGTCACCGGTTAAAAATCCGAGAGGAATAAATCCGTCCAGAAAATACGGCATGCGTTCCCAACTTTCCGCCGTTCCGCCTATCCAGGCGCTGTCTCTTACGTCGCGCCAGATTTTATCGAGATTGCCCGAAAGTCCGTTTTTCTGGATTTCGAGCTGATCTGCCAGCCATCCTTCCGGAATAATATTTCTCGGGTTCAGCTTTCTTATAGTACTCACTTTACTTTGCGGAATATCCGCTCTCCTTTATCTTATATCTTTTATAAACTTTTATCGCCAGCGGAAGATTCGGCTTTCCCGTTATTATCTTCTTCCTTTTTCTTTTTTTCCCGGTCGCCGGATTCGGCCAAACGTTTCTTTTTTTTCAAAAAATCAAGTTTCGTTTCGCTCACGACAACCGAAACAAATATTAAAGCGAACCCTATAACCGAGTATACGGTTAAATTTTCGCCGCCAAGAATTGCCGAAAACAACAGTCCGAAAACCGATTCGAGCGACAATAAAAGAGAAGCCTGCGACGGGTTTACGAACCTTTGCCCGATAAGCTGCAACCCCTGCGCGCCGAGCGTACAAAATATCGAAAGGTATAAAAGCTTAAGAACAACCGTACCCGTTATGGCGGACGGTCTGAACGATCCCGTTTCGAACGAAATAAACCCTAAAAAGCATACTACGCCTACTACGAGCAGTTCTATAAAAAGTATCGAAAGCGGATCGTCTTCTTTGCTCACCGAAGCTAAAACTATAATCTGCAAAGCGTAGAACACCGCGCATGCGAGCGTCAGTATTTGTCCCGCTCCGAAAGATAAGCTTCCGCTTCCGAAAAGAGCGACGAACCCTGTTCCGACAACGCATAAAACCGCTGCGGATATGCTATAAACGTCCGGCTTTTTCTTAAAGAATATCCAGCACAGAAACGGCACCATTACGGTATAAGTCGAAGTAAGAAACGCATTTTCGCCCGCGGACACGCCTTTTAGTCCGTAAGTCTGCAAAAGATATGCCGACGTTAAAATAACGCCCGCGATAAGTCCGGTTTTAAGAGCGCGCTTAGACATCTTAAATATCTTTTTAAAACGTACCGCTAAAAGGACGAGAGCCGACAACATGAACCTTACGCCTAAAACGAATGTTACGGGAAGATCGTCCAGCGTGTTTTTGAGTATTATAAACGACGTTCCCCATAAGAGAGTTGCGGCAACTATAAGTATCTGACCTAAAATATTCAGTTTTTTATTATTATTTTCGTTAGAAATCGTATTTTTTATCATATCGAGTCCGTTATTTTTGCCTTGTTTTTGTCTATTTATATAAAAGTCTCCTGCAGTTTTCGCACTCGACGACTTTGCCCGATTCGAGATCGGACGCGTCCTTCATCGAAAGTTCCATTCCGCACGCCGAACAGCGGTTGCCGTTTACGGGAACCAGTATCGGAAAAGCTTTGTCTTTACGCTTTTCGAGATAGATTTTCAGTAAATTCTCGTCTATACCTTTTTTCAGCTCGTCAAGCTCTGCGTTGATCTTTGCGATTTCATCCTTATATTTGTCTTTAAGTTCGTTATAGGCGGCGTTGCCGATCTTATAGCTTTCCTGTGCTTTTTTAGTGTTTATTTTTATCTGATCGTATTCTTCTTTTACCGAATTTATCGCCGTTTGTAAAGACAAAAGTTCGGTTTCGGTTTTTTTGAGATTTGCGGTAAGCTCGTCTACCTTTTTTATCATAAAAGAAGCCTCGCTTTCGCTTTTTATCGCAGAAATATCCGAGCCGATTACCTTTATTTCTTCCGAGAATTCTTTCTGCGCGGAAGCAAGCTCCTGATATTTTGCGTTGAGTCCTTCCGCCTTTTTATCGAGTTTCGCGATCTGATCGCCTACTCCGCTGATGTACTTGTACGCTACGTAAGACTGCTTTCTGGCGTCGCTGGTACTAAGGACGGTCTCTATTTCTTTAAGTTTTTTGTCCGTTTCCTGATATGCAAGCATTTTATCGGTCATAAAAATCTCCTTTCGCTTTTTCAAGCGGCCGGCTTAAAGCGAACTTTTTAGCCGGGATTATGTTCTTTTGGTTTAATTATCGTTTATTATTTCTTTTTATTATTGTTTCTTTTTTATGTTTTATAAATATATCTCTTCCGCTAAAATCACGGACGGAATAACTCCCGTCAGTTTTTCGTAAAACTTCTTAAAACCGTAGAATTCGGAAGCGTAATGAGTTAACACAAGTATGTTTTTACCCGATTCGACGAGTTTTTTTACGACGTGGTGCGGCATATCGGAAGTGACTATCGTATCCGCTTCTCCCATATATTCCGCTGCGTCGGAAGAGCCGCCGCCGCAAAAAGAAGCGACCTTTTTTACATCGTCGTGAGTTTTATACGTTAAATAATTCTTTGCCGAAAGGTTTTTTACCGCCGCTTTTACGAATTCGTCAAACCCGTTAAAATCGACGTCAAATTCTCTGCCGTAACCGTACGGCGGACATATTTCGGCGATACAGGCGCACGATTTTGCTCCCAAAGCCTTTGCGAGCGATTCGTCTATTCCGTTATCCGCTATATCGAGATTAAGATGCATGGATATAACGCTTATTCCGTTTTTTGCGGCTTCCAGAAGACATTTCGTATCGTCCGAAACGCCGATTTCGGATACAGGGTAATAAATCGCGGGATGATGAGTAACTATAAGATCCGCCTTTGTCTTTTTGGCAAGTTCTATCGCCTTTTCGGATAAGTCGAGCGAGAACACGGCTTTTGTTACTTCATCCGAAGCTTTTATTATGATTCCGCTGTTGTCGCGCGCGCCTTTTTCGATAAAAGCCTTGCTTAAATAAAGCGGAGCATACTCTTCGAGCGTTTTTAAATATTCGGTTATTTTCATTTCTTTTCCTTGCTTAAAATCTGTCCGTTAAAACCGATTCGAGCTTTTTGAGCCTGTTTTCGAGTTCAACCTTGGCTGTTTCGGACAAATTGTCGCTTTTCAGCCAGTTTTTTACCGAAGCTATATCGGTTTCGATCTTTTTTACAAAGCCCGTTTCTTTTATCTTTAAGTTCTGTCTGCCGAATTCGTATTCGTCTGCGGTGTAAAAATCGGTAATATCGGACGGCAGTCTCGTAGCGGTTATAAGATCGTAAAACTTTTTATCGGAATAAAAAGTATAATCGAGTCCTACGGCAAAGTGGTTTTTTATCAGAAATTCGCGTACTTCTTTGCTGTTCTTCATCGGCTGTAAAACGAGTCTTTCGACGTTAAGCCTGTCCGCGCATTCCGACAAAATTTTAATTATTTCTTCGCCGCCCATTCCCGCTATCACAACTTCGTCGACATGCTCGTTAACGCCCGTAAGTCCGTCCGTACAATAAGACACCGCCATACCCGCTTCTGCAAAGTCATTCAAAAGATCTTCGGCTTTTTTAAGGCATTTTTTTGAAATATCCGTAAAAATCACTTTTTCGGCTTTGTTGTTTTTAAGAATTTTTTCGGCTATAAGTCCGTGGTCGCATCCTACGTCCGCTATAACTTTCGCCTTATGTACCGCGGCAAAAATTTCGTCCGTTCTCGTAATCATTGGGTTTTAGTCCTTAACACTGGTCTTTGAATTCTTTAAGCTTAACCGATCTTACCGGCTGACGGAGTTTACGGAGAGCCTTCGCTTCGATCTGA
Source organism: Clostridiales bacterium (assembly GCA_003538975.1). Taxonomy (GTDB): domain Bacteria; phylum Bacillota; class Clostridia; order Christensenellales; family Borkfalkiaceae; genus UBA11475. The sequence continues at coordinate 42,153 of DPQQ01000004.1, forward strand.
CGGATACGCTCTCTCGTAACGTTGAATTCTTTACCAACTTCTTCGAGAGTTCTCGGTCTGCCGTCGTCGAGTCCGTAACGGAGACGTATAACCTTTTCTTCACGCGGGTTAAGCGTGGATAAAAGTCCTATAAGCTGCGATTTGAGCGCAACCGAGTCGAGATTATCGCTGGGGTTTTTGCTTTTTTCGTCCAGAATAAAGTCTCCTATTACGCCGCTGTCGTCGTCGCCGCCTGCGGGCGCGTCCGTCGATACGATAGGCTGATCGAGCATGAATATGCTTTCGACCTTGTCTTTCGAGAGTCCCATTTCTTCCGCAACTTCTTCGGGCGTGGGTTCTCTGCCGTATTCCTGCAAAAGCTTACGCGAAGCTCTTTTTACTTTGTTTATCGTTTCTACCATATGAACTGGAACTCTTATCGTTCTCGCATGGTCGGCGATTGCCCTCGTTATAGCCTGTCTTATCCACCAGGTAGCGTAAGTAGAGAACTTGAAGCCTTTGGTGTAATCGAATTTTTCGGCTGCCTTTATAAGTCCCATGTTACCGTCCGAATAAAGGTCGGCGAACGACATCCCTCTGCCCATATAACGCTTAGCGATCGAAACTACGAGACGCATGTTCGATTCGATAAGTTTATTCTTCGCTTCTTTGTCGCCGTCCGCTATTCTTTTGGCGAGTTCTATTTCTTCGCCGGGCTGCAAAAGCGGAGTTTTGCCTATATCTTTAAGGTAAAGTTTTACAACGTCGTCCACGCCCGCTTCTGCCGAAAGTTCTTCGACAAGAGCCGCGTTCGCTTCGCCGTTTACTATCTGAAGCCCCATTTCTTCGAGATATTTACAGAAAGTTTCGAAGTCCGTCGTACCGAGATCCACGCCTTCGGTCATGTCGATTATTTCTTCCGTGGTTACGTTGCCTTTCTTTTTGAAGGTTTCGTAAATCTCGCTCGCGCGGGTTTTTGCTTCCTCGGTCATGCCGGAATTTTCGACTACCGCTTCGGCTTCTTCCTCTTCTTCGTCGAGCGCGTTTCTCTTTTCGGCTTCTTCGATTTCAAGATCTTCCTGTTCTATAAAATCTTTTTCTTTATTCATTGATATCTCCTTCTTAATCGTAAGTTTTATATCTTTTTATGTTATCTGTTTTTTGTTTTTTCGCTCATAAGAGCTTTCAGCTCTTTCGCTATATCGCGACGGCGGCTGATATCGGTCTCCGAAGCGTAAATTTTAGTAAGTTTTTCTATCTTTTCGTTTAAGTTTTCTTTTTCTATTGAGTTAACGCAGTCATTAAAGAATTTCGCTTCGTCGAGACCGTTTACTTCGGCGCAGTCTATTTTCAATATGTCGTTAAGAGCGGAATGAAGTCCGTCGTCAAGCGCGTCGAAAAGCAGATTAGGTTTTATTTTTTCGCCTGAGTTAAGCTCTTTTACGACGTAATCTTTTATTACTTTCGCTTCCGGAGACGAAAATTCAAGCTTGTCCAGATTCACGTTCTCGGTATACGGCTTAGAAAAGATGAACGAGTACAGTATAAAGTTTTCCGCCTGCGTGGCTTTTTTGCCCGTTATGGTAACGATTTCCGGAGCGGCTTCCTGCGGCTTTCCGGTCATGAATTCTTCGAGTTCTCGTTTAAGCGACTCGTAAGTTATGCCCGTTATATCCCTTATTTCTTTCAGAAGATCTTCCCTTTCCGACGGACTATCCGACGAAGCGACCACCTTTACGGCTTCCTTTATAAACTTCCGCTTGCCGTCCGCCGTTTTTATGTCGAACGTCCTTTTTAATATACTTATCTTAAAATCTATAAGCGGCAACGCTTCGTCCAGCAGCTTTTTATAAGCCGCCGCGCCGAGCTTTTTACAGACGTCGTCGGGATCCATACCGTCGGGGAGCGACACGACTTTTACGTCGAGACCTTCTTCCTTCAATATTTCAAGTCCCCTTATCGAAGCCTTTTGCCCTGCGAAGTCGCCGTCGTAACTTATGTAAACGTTGTTCGCAAACCGTTTTATTATCCGCGCCTGATCTTTTGTAAGAGCCGTTCCCATACTTGCGACTACGTTATTGAAGCCTGCCGCCACCATCGAAACGACGTCCATATGTCCTTCGACGATGATTACGCTGTCGAGACCGCGTTCGTTCTTTTCTTTTTTAAGATTGTTAAGGTTAAAAAGCGTTTTCCCTTTTGAAAATACTATCGTTTCTCTCGTATTGACGTATTTGCCGACGTTTTTCTGATTGCCTATTATTCTGCCGCAGAAGGCTATTACGGTTCCCAGCTGATCTATAACAGGGATTATAAGTCTGCCGGCAAGCGCGTCGAAGTATCTGTTCGGATTTTTAGCCGATCTCGAAACAACTCCCGAGTCTACCATATCGTCGTAACCGAACCCTTTGTTTTTAAGATATTCGGGCAGTCCGTCGTAACCGGACGACGCGCCTATGCCGAATTTATCGAGAATATCTTTTGTGAGTCCGCGCTTTTTTGCGTACGCTTCGTGTTCGGGACAGTTGCCGGAACGGTAATTGTAAGCATAATATCTTGCCGATTCTTTAAGTATCGCGAGAACCGCTTCCTTTTTAGCTTTTTGCGCTTTTATTTTTTCGTCTTCTATTTCGACGGTCGGAATTTCCATCCCCGCGCGGTCGGCTAAAATTTTAACTGCGTCGGGAAATTCGACCGACTCGATCTCTTTCACGAAGTTTATTACGTCGCCGCCCTTGTGACACCCGAAACAGTAATAAAACTGATCGACGGTATTCACGCAGAACGACGGAGTTTTTTCGTGATGGAACGGGCAGCACCCCCAGAAACTCTGACCGCGCTGCTCGAGTCTTACGTAATGAGAAACAACGTCCGCCAGGTCGTTTTTACTTTTCAGCTCGTCCAGAAATTTTGCGTCGTATCCTCTCATTTTTCTCCTTTCGGGCAACAGCCCGCGTATTTTTATCAGTATTTCCAGTTCTTCGGAATGAAAATGTTTTCGAATTTGTTCACCGCGAACCTGTCCGTCATAGACGAAAGATAATCGCATATAACCCTGTCTTTGCCGTCGCGCTCAATCATTTCGCGGTTGCTTTCGGGAAGTTCGTCTATCCTTTCGGCGTAATATTCGTAAAGTGCGGAAAGCATTCTTTCGGCTTTGATTTCTTCGCCGCGAGCTTCGGGCGAATTGTACACGACTTCGGTTAAAAAGTTACGGAGCGTTTTCGTCGCTTCCAGAATTTCTTCGTCCATTTCGACGAAGGGCTTGCCGTCGCTTCTCTCTATTATCGAAGAAATCATTTTATTTATGCGGTCTCTCGACGTTCTTCCTAAAACTTTAAGCGTTTCTTCCGGGAGATCGCTCTCTTTTATTATCTTCGCTTCGATCGCGTCGTCAATATCGTGGTTAAGATAAGCTATCCAGTCGGAATAGCTTACGACTTTTCCTTCAAGAGTTGACGGACTTAATGACATTTTGTGATTTTCGATCCCGTCGCGGACTTCGAAAGTAAGGTTAAGTCCTTTGCCGTCGTTTTCAAGCACTTCGACCACTCTTCGGGACTGAACGTTGTGTCGGAATCCGGACGGACAGAGTTTATTTAAAATTCTTTCTCCGGAATGACCGAAAGGCGTATGCCCGAGATCATGTCCCAAAGCTATGGCTTCGGACAAATCTTCGTTAAGAGACAAACCTCTCGCTATGCTCCTTGCCACTTGCGTTACGTCAAGCGTATGAGTAAGTCTGGTTCTGTAATGATCGCCTTCGGGGGAATAAAAAACCTGCGTTTTGTTTTTAAGCCGTCTGAAAGCCTTCGAATACAAAATTCTGTCGCGGTCGCGCTGAAAGTCCGTTCTCATCGGACAAGGAGATTCGGGCTTATCCCTTCCTGCGGTGTCCTTTGACATTTTAGCGTACGGAGATAAGAATTCCTGTTCTATTTTAAGAGTTTTTTCTTTCATTTTCCCTGTCGTTACATCGGCTTTGGTATTTAATTTTACGGTTGTTTTCATGTTATATACGGTCGCCTCTTATTATAAGCCGTTTCCCTTCTATATAATAATACGCAACCCGCATTTTATTTCCCTTGTTTTTAAATAATATTTTTTTATTTTATTTATATATATTATTACAAGTACAGAGCATGTTTATTTGCGTATACTTCTTTTTTTGTACGGCGGACGGCAGAACCGGTTATTTTACTGAAATTACCGCTATATCTACAAGTATATATACAAGCCGGCGCCTTCAATGCGGGATGCCGGAATTTTACGGTTATATTTTATCACGTAACGCTTACCGGCTGCATCCTTACAAACGGATTAAAATAAAAACCGCCGTTCTTTTATTTTGTTTTTTTAAAAAATTATGCTAAAATAATCAATATCCGAAAGATACTGGTCAAAAAAATTTTACGGAGAATTAAATGGTAAAAAAAATAATTAAAGGAATACTTGCCGGAGCGGCGATTTCGCTCGGCGGGATAGCAAATATATCGAGCGGAAGTAAACTTTTCGGAAGTCTGTTTTTTGTTATCGGACTTTTTCTCGTTCTGACTACGGACCTTAACTTATTCACCGGCAAAGTCTGCTATGTTTTTGACAACAAACCGAAATATATATCCGACCTTATAATCATTTATCTTTCGAATCTTATAGGAGCGTCGGTTGTCGGATATGCGTTAAGACTCGATAAATTTTTGCCTTATGCCGAAAATTATTCCGTCGGACTTTCGACCAGAATGGACTACCCTTTCTGGCAGGTTATTATTTTAGGCTTCTTTTGCAACGTTCTTATTTACATTGCGGTAAACGGTTATAAAACACAGGACAAAGAATGGAAAAAGGTCTGCTCTCTTTTCTTCGGCGTTTCCGTTTTCGTTCTTTGCGGGTTCGAGCACTCCGTTGCCGACATGTTTTACATAAGCTTTTGCAATATGTGGAGCGGTAAAGCCGTTTTATTTCTTTTGTCCGTTACGATCGGCAATATTCTCGGCGGAATTATTATTCCGCTTATCAAAAAATTATTTTTAGGCGATAAACAAAAAACAATTTGCATAACCGAAACCGCCTGTTTAAATGAAAGCAACGGCGAAGCGGCAAAAGAACAATAAAATTCGTTTTACTTATTATGCGATTTTTTAACAATAAAAAGCTCAGATAAAAAGTCCCTTCCCGGGACTTTTTATTTTTGCGAATTTTATAAAAACCGATCGTATTGTCCGGCAGCCTTTTTTATGTCGTAAAACGAATAACCGATCAGATTAAATTACGGCTTTCGTGACAACAGAAATATATTATCTGCGAAGTTTCTGAAAGAGTTTCGAGAAGAACCTTAACTTCGTCAAGATGCTTTTTATCGAGAAAAACGAACGGATCGTCCATTATGACGAACGGGAGATTCCCTCCGAAAACGGCTTCCGCCGCGGCGAGTCTGAACCCGAGCGAAGAAACGGCCTTTTCACCGTCGCTCAAATATCCTTCGGAAGCGAGTTTTCCTTCCTTTTCGAAATTCGGTTCCAGCCTGTCCGAAAGCTTTACGCTGTCCGAAATATTTTTGTCGAGTGCGCCTACATACTTTTTATATGCGCTTTCTATAGGCGCGGTGTACTTCGCAATTACCGCGTCTTTCGCTTCCTTCATGAACTTTTCGGCGTACTTCAATATCTCGTACTCGTGAGTAAGCCCGCGGATCGTTTCTTTCATTTCGGATAATTCCGCTTTCGAGCCGTCTGTAAGTTCAGAATATTTTTCGTCTTCTTCGATCTCTTTGTTCAAAGAAACTTCTTCCTTTAACAGTTCGTCAAGTTTTTTATCGTCCGCGGCTATATCCGAAGGATTCGCGGCGGAAACGTTCTCCGCATTTTCGCAACCCGGGTGAGCCGTTTTGTAGTCGGAAAGTTCTTTTAACTTAGTGCCGTAATCTTCTTCGAATCGTTTCTTTTCGGCGATATTCGATGTTATATCTGTTATTATGCCGTAAATTTTATCCGAAATATAGCTACTGTTCAGGCTGCCTTTCGCCGCCGCTGTATCGCCCAAATCCGACCAATACGTTTCTTCGGGATCGTATTTTACAAGAATTTTTTTAACGTCAGAAAGGTTAAAGTCAATATCCGATTCGAGCTTTTTCTTCGTTTCTTCGTACTTTTCCGCTCGTTTTGTGAACGCCTTATATTCGTCCGAAGACGTAAGTATTTCTTTCAGCGCACTTTCGTATTTTTCCGTCTTTAATTTATAATAATACAATTTATTCCCTTCGGGATAAACAATATTATCAAAAGTAAAACCGTATTCCGATAAAAAACTTCCGAGATCGTTTGAAATCGTGTTTATTTTTTCGAAAAGTCTTTCGGCTTTTTGCGTACCTTCGGCAATTTTCGAGCATAATTTTTTATAACTTAAGTATCCGTCGTTAAAATCGTATGCGTCCTTTATCGGATCGCCCGATACGTATCCGTAGCGAGCTATAAGCGCATAAATCTCGTTTTTGGCGTTTGTCAGTTCGTAACGGTTTGCCGAAACGCTACCGTAATCTTTGCCGTCAGATCGCTTAAGAAGATATATGAACGCGTCTGTGAGAAGAACCGTTATACCGGCGGCAAACAATATTATGCCGACAAGCTTATTTATAAAGAATACGCCTGCGCCGCCCAAAACGAAAACAATCGCCAAGATAAGCAAAGCGATACATATTTTAGGCGTTTTACGCTTGTTTTTATCCGTATTAACCTGTTCGTTTCCGCCGAGAAGGTCCGTATATTTTTTAAGTTTCAAAAGAACTTTTTCTCCTGTCGCGGCAGGTTCTCCGACCAGATAAAACGGACTCTTTTTAATCTCTTCTTTAATCTCGTCAAGGTTTGCGTTTACTGCGGATAGCTCCCTTAAATCCGACTTCAGCTCGCCGAGCTCGGTTTGCTTTTCTTCTGCCTGTTCGTCCGAAACCGTACCGCCGGCAAATTTTTCGTCAAGTAATTTCAGCCGGGATTTTTCTTCTTCGGTAAAGCCGTCCGGCATCGAAAATTCCGCGCTTTTAATCGCCCTCGCGCTGCTCGACATACTTTCGAGCTCGTCGGGTTTCGGAAAAGAATACGGATAATTTTTATTGAATTCGGCAAGTTTTTCTTCCGATACTTTGACCTTTTCATTTAGCGCGGCGTACTGCGCGTTTACTTCGGATAAAAGCTTTAACGAATTATATTTTTCTTTCCGCTCTTTCAATATTTTTATTTCTTCCGATATGGCGGAAAGCCTTTTATACTTTTCGCCAAGATTTTCGCCTATTTTTTCGTAATTTTTTATTTTTACCGAAAGTTCGTCCGCTTCTTTTTTCATGACGGGTATTTTCCCGGGATTTTTTGCGTTCGCACTCGCCTTGTATGTTTTTATGTTTGCCGACATTTCGTCTATCGCTTTGTCCGCTCCTGCGGCAGACAGCGAATTTTCGCTTATACCGGCTCCGGAAGATTCGATATACTCGGAACCTATAAAAAGAGTCCTTATAAAAGCGTTTTCGTTCAGTCCGAAAAGAGCTTCGCCGATAGATTTTTCGGATTCGAACCCGAAAAATTCTTCGTTGTTTTTATATACCTTTGTAACGTCTTCAGTATCGCTCTTTTTGCCGAAAGTCCGCTCTATTCTGTATGAATTTCCGCCTTCGGTAAACTCTATATTTCCGCCGAATACGCCGCCGGAAAGAGGATAAAATTTGAGTCTTTCTGGCATTTTCTTATCTTTCGAATAATTGCTTTTATAGGATTCGAGACCGTAAAACATGGCTTTTATAAACGTCGCGAGAGTGGTTTTACCGAATCCGTTTTCCCTTTCGAAAAGGTTAAAACCGTCCTTAAATTCGATTTTTTCGTCTTTTATTTTGCCGAATCCCGCTATATAACACGATTTTATTTTCATAAAAGTCCCCCGTTTTCGAAAGCTTTAAGTCCCGTTTCGGCTACTTCCGCTTTTTCGCCCTCTGTAAGATCCGACGAGTATACTCTGCGGATAAATTCGCCGACGACTCCCGGATCGCTTACATAAGACTCGTAATCTATTTTCAACCTGCGCTTATCCTTTACGTTCACGTAAAAATAGTCGTTTTTCAATAAATTTTCTACTTCTTTACAAACCGAACCGTCGTAAACTTTTGTAAAACCGGTAAGGTAAATTCTTAAAATATCATCTTTATCGTACCCGTCTGAAGCAAGCGCCGAACGAGCCGCGTCGGATATTTCGTAAACGCCGTCCGCACCCGTAACGTCTATATGCGCTTCCTTTATAACTCTTACGGAATTAACTACAAATTCTGCCGAAAATTCATATCCCGTAAAATCCTTTACTTCGCCGGACGGATCCGGAATATCGAGAACTATAAAGCCCTTTTTGCCCGTTTCGTCAAAGCCTCTGCCTTCGAGACAGCCGGGATACGCGTATGTAAACCCTGAATATTCGCCCTTATCAAACGAATGTATATGTCCGAGAGCAAGATAATCAAGATTTTTGTCCGCAAGCTTTTTAAGGGGAATATTGATGGATCCTTCCGCATCCGAAAGCTGCCCGTGCAGCATCAATATATTAAACCTGTCTCGCCGAAACGTCACCGTAGAATAAAACGACAGTGCGTTTTTATCGGTCAGCTCTATCCCCGTTATATCTATAAATCCGTCTTCGTAAGTAACGGTTTCTTCCCCGAAAGTTTTAAGATTGTCTATCGTTTCGGTATAAGTTTCAAGATCGTCGTGGTTGCCCCTTAAATAGTAAAAAGTTATATCGGGGTTACGTTTTACCGCCTGATAAAAAAACTCTTTATCCTTTTTCAGCGGTCTTTCGGAATCGAACGCGTCGCCCGATATAAGAATGATTTTTATACCGTTTGATCGGGCGTATCCGATCATTTTATCGAAAGCTTCCCTTACTTCCATACGTCTTATCTCGCTTTTTGCGGCGGGCAAGCCCGATTCGATTTTCGCCCCGAGATGAATGTCGGCGCAATGCAATATTTTCATGTTTCGCTCCTTTTTACATCTTACCCTGTCTAAGCGCCTTGTGAACATATGTTCACGTTTTCTTCAATTACATTATAACACGGAATCGTCGGCAGTTCAAGAATTATTTTATTTGTAATCAATCTGCTTTTTCAATAATAAATTCACTTATAGGGAAAACGGGCGGGTTTACCGTCCGTTTTTCGCTTATGTTTTCTTTTGTTTATTATAATTATTCCTGTATTTTATTTGTTTTTTACGACTGTTAAAGAGGTAAAAGATTCTTCGTCGAGATCTTTTAGTTTTTTGGCTCTTTTACGGTTAAAACGAGCTATGCCCGTTTTTATTTCGTCCATTTTTTCCATAGCTGCGGCGTAGCCCGATTCAAACATTTCGTGTCTGCCGGAAAGCGAAGTCCCCGTATAAGCAGAAAGGTCGGGCGTTATCATCACGTCGGAATATTTATAACCTTTTTCTTTGGGGTTCTTGCTTGCGCCCGGGCGAAGCTTGTCTTCGGGCGTTAACGGATTGAATGCCGAAAGGTCCACGCCTACGACGTATTCCGCGCCGAGTTCTCTTACTTCCCTTGCAGGGATCGAATTAAGGTAAGCTCCGTCTATAAGCCTTCTGCCTTCGGTATCGACCACAGGCCTGAAATACGGTAAAAAACATCCCGAACCGCTTACAGCCGTCGCTACTTTGCCTTTGGTAAAATGAATTTCTTTCATTTCGTCGGCGTCGGTGCATACCGCGACGAAAGGTTTTTTAAGTTCTTCGATATTCTTTCCGCCGATTTCGCGGTCGATTACTCTGCGTATTCCGGACATATCCATATTGAACGGCAGTCCCGTGATTACGTCTTTAAGTTTTATTCCGAGAATAAGATTCTGTATATCGGTGCTCGAATATCCGTCGGCGTAAAACGCGCCTATTATGCTGCCGATGCTTGTTCCTCCGATTATGTCGAAGGTTATTCCGTTTTCTTCGAACGCTTTAAGCGCGCCGAGTTCGGCAAAACCTTTCGCTCCGCCGCTTCCGAGCGCTAGTCCCAGAACGGGTTTCGCCTTTTCTCTCCTTTTTGCGGCAAGTCTTTTAAAAAACGCTATAAGTCCCATATTGTTACCTTTTATCCGTTTGTTTTTGTATTTTTAACGCAGATTTTTTAAAATCGCGTAAAATCGTAAAATTATTCTCAGATGTCTTTTCCTAAGGAAACTTCCGTATCTCTGTCCGTATTATCGCCGTTTTTGGATTTGCCGTTTTTGATTATTTTAACAACGAACACGACGAACATTACCGCAGCGATAACAAATAGCGAATATAAAATTATATCGACGTACGGCAAAAACAGTTCCGCTAAAACAGAAATGATAAGTCCCGCAACGAGATTGCCAGCGGCCACCGCGAAAAACGCCTTAAAAAAGTCTAAATTTATAAAAGCCGCTATGGCGGTACCCGTCCACACTCCCGTCATCGGAAGCGGAATCGCGACGAATATACATACGGCGAGAGTTTTGATAAATTCTTCCCGTTTTTTTGAATTATCGTCGCCCGTATTTATATTTTTACTGCGTTTTTCAAGTTCTCTTTTCGCTTTATCCGAGATATAATTTTCAATTCCCACGGCGATATTTTTGAAAAATTTTACGCGCTTCAATAAATTAAGAAACGGTTTAAGCAAAAAGAACAATATAAAAAATACCGCCGTCGAGCCGAGATAAGATATAAAAAACGCCTTAAAAAAGCCGAGTCCCGCGCCCCTTGCGAACATTATCGAACCTTTAAGTTCTATGAGTGGCAGCATCGCTCCCAAAAACGTCGCGAGCCCGCTGCCGAGCGCGTCTGACAATGCCGTGATCAAACCTTTCATAACAATTTACCGTGACGGATAAAGCAAAAGTCTCATAGTAAAAACTTGCATTACCTTTTATTTTAGTATAATATTTATATATGCGGTTGTCAACGATATTTTACCCGGACAAACCGCGGAGAAAACCATATGGATATAAACAAGCTTACTTCAAAAACGCGTAAAGCGGCGGAAGATTTTAACATGATATCGGCGGGCGATAAAATCGCCGTAGGCCTTTCCGGCGGGAAAGACAGCGTTACTCTCCTTAAAATTTTATCGGAATTAAGGCGTTATTATCCCGAAAAGTTCGAGCTTATCGCCATAACCGTAGATCTTGCCTTCAAGAACAGTCCGACCGATTATACGCCCTTAAAAGAACTTTGCAAAAGTCTCGGCGTGCCTTTCTGTCTCGTAAAAACCGAGATAGGCGAAATAGTTTTCGACGTCCGCAAAGAACCGAATCCGTGTTCCCTTTGCTCCAAAATGCGTAAGGGCGCACTGTATAATAAGGCGGCGGAACTCGGCGCGGACAAGGTTGCGTTAGGACACCACGCGGACGATCTTACCGATACGTTTTTACTCTCTATGTTTTACGAAGGCAGGCTTTCGACCTTTCCCCCGAAATTAAAACTCGAAAAAACGGGTATAACCGTCATAAGACCTATGATTTATTTAAGAGAGTGCGAAATTTCTTCCTACGCAAAAGCAAATCTCCCGATAGTAAAGAGCGAATGTCCGGCAAATAAACACACAAAGCGTGAAGAAGTAAAGACGATCGTAAAAGACCTTAATAAGCAAATCCCCGGCGTGAGACGGATGATATTTACCGCGCTCACCCATCCCGAAAGATACAATCTTTTCGACAAGTTCGGAAAAGACGCTTGCAAAAACAACTAAATAATCGTACTATATAATAAACCGCTATAAAAAAGAGTACCGATCCGGTACTCTTTTGTTTTATTTATAAAATTACTTAACGTAAGTTATTCTGTCTTCGTTTAAGCAGCCGCTGAAAGCGTCGGGATAAATAGTCTTGTTCGCATTGAAAGTTATCTTGTTACAGTCGAGATTTTTGCAATCTTTGAACGCATATTTGCCGAAACTCGTTACAGCCGACAATCCGGAATTGCCTTCGAGCGTTTCGCTTTCGAACAAAACGGTTAAGGACGAAGATCCTTCGAAAGCGGATTCGCCGATCTTTTCGAGTAACGCCGCGGTTCCTTCGATCTTTGTTCCTTTGTAGCCGTAGAATGCTTTTTTGCCGATTTCTTTAACTTTGCTGTTTGTCGCAAAGGTAACAGAAGTAAGTCTGGGGCAGTTTGCGAAAGCCGATTCGCCGATCGTTTCGACGCCGGCGGGAATGGTCATCGAAGTGACGTAAGCCTTTTCGAAAGCCGATTCGCCGATAGATACGATATTGCCGGAAATTTCGACGGTTTCGATATTTACGCCGTTAAAAGCGCGTTCGGGAAGATTGTAAGCTTCTTCGCCTTCGTATTTAAGAACGATTTTTTCAAGCGTTTTGGGAATGTAGTAAGTCGTACCCGAAGTATCGCCCGCATTTTTGGTCTGAGTTATGGCGATGCCGCCTTCGTATTCTTTCGTCCCGAAAAGATAGCCTAAAAGTCTTTCTTCGTTAACAGCGTCAATAGAGCCGCCCGCGAAAGGAACGGTAAGAGTTTTAAGAGCGGTCATTTCGGCAAAAGCGCCCTGTCCGATTTCGGTTACGTTTTTGTCTATGGTAAGATTTTCGATTACCGAGTTGCCTTTGAAGGCGCCCGATTTAATCTTGGTTACGGTAACTTTTTCGCCTGACTTCATGGTGAAGCCGTCGGTCTTTCCTACCGTAACGTCGGTTACGGCGTTATTTTCGGAATCGTATTCCGTCTGATATACGTTAAGAATGTACGTGTCGCCGGATTTTCTGACGACGGTAACTTCGCCCGAGTTTCCTTTATCTTTGTCGCACGCTATAAGCGAGAACGTGCAGACGGCAAGGATAACGCCGAGTAATACTGTTAAAAACTTCTTCATATTGACTCCTGTAAAAGTTTTACCGTTTATGAACAGAATAAAACTTATAAGTTATACTTATAGATTTACCTATTGATTTTAGCATACAAAAAACGTTTTGTCAATACAGAAGTTTTCTTTTTTATACTTTTTATTGTTTTTTATAAGTTTTATTTTTCTGTCTTATAAAATCACGTCGCCGTCAAACCAGCTTTCGAAAAAGTTCTCCACCCGGCAGCCCAGAGATTCGTAAACGGAAACATAATCGTACGGCGTAACTGTTTTATACATATTATCCGAATAATACTTTCTGAGTCCTTTGAAAAACTTTTCTTCTCCGACGGTATTTCTTAAATATTCGTGCATCAGAGCGCCCTTCATGTACGCTATGTTCACATACTCGTAATCGCTTGAAAATTCGGGGAGTTTCCTTATCATCGAAGTGTCTTTTTTGCCGTAAAGTTTATCGTAAACGGTGCAGTACGAAGAATAACTTTTCATCGCTTTTTTTATAAAATCGGTACGACTTTTATTATAGGACGGATTTTTTTCGTAAAACAGAATTACCGAATATTCGGTAAGACCTTCGTCTAAAAAGCCGTAAGATATTTCGTCGTTTCCGACTACCGAATACCACCACTGATGCGCCGTCTCGTGTATAACCACTTCTTCACGCTCTTCTTCGGTAAGGTTATCGTCTATCATCGAAAGACAGGGATATTCCATACCTCCCGCAAATATCTGCGTTTCGGCAACGTCGTATTTTTTGTACGGATATTTTCCGAATAGTTCCGAAAACGTTTTTATCGCCGCTTTTGCGGTTTTCAAAGTCTTTTCGGGCGAAGCGTCTTTATAAAAATAGTAGTTTATCTCGACGCCGCTTTCCGTTTCCGTAAGACAGTCGAATTCTTCGGACATGACTATTGCAAAATCCCTTGCTTTTTGAGCTTTAAAACCGTATGTAATCTTATCGTGGTCGTATTCCGACGACACCGTTACTCCCGAACTCGCTACCGCATATGTATTTTTAACCGTAAAATACACTTCGTAATCGGCGCATTCCGAATAGAACGGATCGCCCGTAGAATAATACTCGCACTCGCAGAAACCGTTGTCGTAAACGCATAAAACGGGATACCAGTTGGCGATATTCACCGTTTTTTCGGTTATACCGGTACGAGCTACGACTTCAGCAAGTTTAACCTTAAAATTTATCGTAACTTCGACCGTTTCGGACGGAAAAACGGTATTAAAAAGCGGTACGATCAGAATATTTTCGTCCTTTCCTTCTACTGAAAAGTCCGCTTCTTCGCCGCCGGTAAACACCGCGAATACCGAAATGTACCCGTAACTTAAACCCTTATAATAGCAAAGCGGTCGCTGTTCGACGGTAACGGGTGTGTATTTTGCGTCCTTGCGGAAGGCGTTCGGATAAAGATTGAACTTTAATTCGTTTATGCCTTCTTCCGTGTCGTTAAAAAACGAAACGGTCTCCGTCGCCGTTATAAACCCTCCGTCATATTCGGCTTCGATTTTATATTCGGTAAAGTTTGTTTTCGGCTTTTTACCGGAACAGCCGCCGGCGCACCCCGTAACCGATACGAAAATCACTACCGTTACCATAACGATAAAAGCCGCCGCGGTCTTAAACAATCCGCCTTTTTTAATACGATTTTTAAACATGAAAAACTCCCGGACAAATACTTTCGGTATATCATATTCGGGAGTTTTATTCTCTATTCTTTTTTATTTATCGTTTATTTGCTTTCCGCTACGAAATATTTGGCGGGATCGATAAGTTTGCCGTTCTCGATCGTCTCGAAGTGAAGATGAGCCCCGGTCTTTGCTTCCTGCCTGTTGGTATCCGAAACTATACCTATCTTATCGCCTGCGGCAACCGTTGTTCCTACCTTTATGTTTTCGCCGGGTTCGATAGAATTATACACGGTAAAAAGTCCGTTGCCGTGATCTATTTTAACCGAAACGCCCTTTGTGACGCTCTCGGTAACTTCGGTCACGGTGCCTTCGTAAACGGCAACTACCTTTGTTCCGCTCTCCGCCTTATAGTCGATAGCTTTATGCGCCGCAAAGCGGCCTAAAGTTTCGTTATATACGGGGACCTCGCTGTACGCCATTGCGACGGAGCCTTCGATAGGAAGATTAAAAAGCACGGGTTTTACTACAGGTTCTTCGTTCTGCTTGTTATCGTCTTTTTTTCCGTCGTCGGGATTTATAATTTCGGTATCGTCTTTACCTGTGGGAACAGATGGCTTGTTCGCCGCATAAATACAGAGAGCCACCGACAGCACCACCGCCACCGCGAGAACAAGCACCGCTATATAAAAGCCCGCTTTTCTCGCCGCCTGTTTTTCTTGTTTTTCGGAATTCATATCATTCCACCTCCGTTTTTTATTCGAGTTATTTCACTTTTTTATTTTTTTATACGTTATTAAGCGATTTTAAAAATAATTTTTCCGACTGCACTGTTTTTGCCTTTTCACCCCTTTTATCAATAAGAGCCGTAAATTATCGGCGTGCCGAGTCTTACGACTCCGTTACCTGCAGCAATGTGAACGTTTATTATCTCGCCGTAAAGATTTACCGAGTAATTAAACTTTTTCGTATAGCCGTAATACGAAACTATTCCGTTCGTTATTTCGATTCTTCTTACAACGACGTCAAGCTTTTTTAATATTTCTTCGGCAGAAAGACTTATTTCGCAGCTTTCTCCCTTTTTAAGGAATGCGGTTTCTCCCCGTTTTACCGTTTTTATAACGCAGTCGGAGCCGTCTTTTATGAAATAAGTTTCCACCTTTTCGGAATATTCGAGCAGTTTCGGCTGCGAATACGCCGCGTACATAACCGAAATTACCGTTACGATCAATAAAAAAACCACGATTATTTTTAATTTATAGAGCTTCATACCCTATATATTGACGGTTTTATAAAAAATTAAGCCGTTTGTAAAAAAAATTTTTAAAAAAGTATTGAAATGCTTATAAAAAGTGGTATAATACAAATATAAAAATCAAAACGATATATGAACTATATCGGGCAAGGAGGAAAAATTTATGAATAAAAGCGATCTCGTAAGAGATATTGCAAACAAAGCGGGCATCACCCTTAAGGACGCCGCGGCTTCGCTCGACGCAGTTATCGATTCGGTTACCGAAAATCTTATGAACGGCGAAAGAATTCAGATTTCCGGATTCGGAACCTTCGAAATCAAGAGCAAACCCGCAAGAGAAGGTGCGAACCCCAAAACCGGCGAAAAGATACAGCTTCCCCCGACAAAGACTCCCGTCTTCAAGTTCGGTAAAGCGTATAAAGACAGCTTTAACAAATAACAAAGTCACAAATAAAAGTCGCAAGGACAAGCTTGCGACTTTTATTTTGTTTGCATTTTTATAATCTTGTTACCGTTATTACGGAATATTCTATAAATATATTTTTATATAAACCGCAAATAATATAAAAAACGGCTCGCTCGCGCGGAACCGTTTTTTTCTTTTTTATAAAGGCTTGTTTGCTGCGTCTGATTGTTTCAACGCCGTTATTGCTTTTTGTCGGTCTTTTCTTTTTTATCTTTGACTTTATAGTTTGCTCGCATAGCGTTCAGTATCGCAAGAACGGCTACGCCGACGTCTCCGAACACAGCTATCCACATATTTGCTATGCCGAGCGCGGAAAGAATAAGAATGACAAGTTTAACGCCGAGCGCGAAGATTATGTTTTCTCTTACGATAGCCATGGTCTTGCGGGCAATCTTTTTAGCGAGCGGAATCGCCGAAAGGTCGTCGCGCATAAGAACGACGTCGGAAGCTTCTATCGCCGCGTCGCTGCCTACCCCGCCCATAGAAATCCCTACGTCGGACTTCATAAGAACGGGCGCGTCGTTTATTCCGTCGCCGACGAAACACAAAAGTTCGTTTTCACCCTTTTCTTTTAAGAGTTTATCTACTTCTTCGACCTTGTTCTGCGGAAGAAGCGAAGCTTTATAAGAAGTAAGACCGAGTTCTTTAGCAACGTGTTCGGCGATCTTTTGATTATCTCCTGTGAGCATAACTGTTTTGCAACCTTCGGCGTTAAGCTTTTCGATTGTTTCTTTTGCCTCGGGTTTTATCTCGTCGGATATTACTATATAACCTGCGTATTCGCCGTTTTCGGCAACGTATACGACTGTTCCGATTTTATCGGTCGGCTCGTACTTTACGCCGTATTCGTCCATAAGTTTGCCGTTACCGCATAAAATTTCTGTTTCGCCAACCGCCTTTATGCCCTTGCCGAGAACGTTGTTAAGCACGTAATCGGACTTTAACTCTCCGCCGTAAGCGTTCTTTATCGAAAGAGCTATCGGATGCGAAGAATCTTTTTCGGCAATCGCGGCTAAGCGTAAAATTCTGTCTTTATTATTCTCGGGACAAACTTCGGTAACTACAAAGTTGCCTTTCGTGAGCGTACCTGTCTTGTCGAAAACGAACCATTTAGCCTGATTGAATCGTTCGAGATGGATAGAGCCTTTTATCAGTATTCCGTTAGCGGACGCACCGCCTATCCCCGCAAAGAACGAGAGCGGAACCGAAATTACAACCGCGCACGGACAGGATACGACAAGGAAGCTTAAAGCCCTGTATATCCACGAGCTTATCATGGGATTTTTTCCCGCTATGGCGAGAACCACGGGCGGAACTATCGCCAAAAGTACAGCCGCTATTACGACCGAAGGCGTATAGTATTTTGCGAACTTTGTGATAAAATTTTCGGACTTCGATTTCTGCGTCGAAGCGTTTTCGACAAGCTCGAGAATTTTAGAAACCGTGGATTCGCCGTAAGGCTTGGTAACGCGGATCTCGATAGTCGAAGTAACGTTTACCGAACCGGATAAAACTTCGGTTCCTTCCTTCACTTCCTGCGGAAGCGACTCGCCTGTCAGAGCTTTGGTGTCGAGAGTAGTTTCGCCCTTTACTATAACGCCGTCAAGCGGAATTTTTTCGCCGGAAACGACCTTTATGGTATCGCCTACGTTAACTTCGGACGGATCGACTTTTACGAACTCGCCGTCTCGTAAAACGACCGCGTAATCGGGTCTTATATCCATAAGCGAAGTAATGGACCTGCGGGACTTGCCGACCGCATACGACTGGAACCACTCGCCGACCTGATAGAAGATAAGCACGGCGCAACCTTCGTCAAAGCCTTCGGGATCGCCGCCTTTGATACCTGTGTAGATACCGAGCGCAAACGCCCCTATCGTCGCAACGCTCATCAAAAAGTTTTCATCCATAAAGCTACCGCTTTTTATGTTCAGAAACGACTTTTTAAGAACGTCGTGTCCTATATAGACGTATACCGCGAAGAACAGAGCGAACGGCAACAGCCAGCCGAAAGCGTTCGGAATAACCGATGCGAGACCGTTCGGAAACCTTTCCGAAAACGCCCCTTTAAGCACCTTATTCGCTATCATCAGCGCGACGAAAGCCGCAAGAGCTATTATTATTCTTTTTAAGTTCTTTTTTTGCTTTTTTGTCATGGAAGCAGCCATAGTAACCCCTTTTTTACACTTTTACGGAACGTTTAATAAAGTCGTTCGGTTTTATATTTAAATATAAATCAGTCTTCTATTTCGAAGTCCGGTTCGACCTTTTTAGCGGCTTTTAATATGTTCTTGCTTACGGCGGCGTAATCGTCCGCTTCGACGGTCATTTTTTGCGCGATAAAATTGATTTTGCAATCTTTTACGCCTTCGACCTTTTTGATGGCTTCTTCGCATTTCATGGCGCAAACCGCGCAGTCTACTTCGATGTTGCAAGTCTTTTTCATATTTATTCTCCTTACGGGATTATTTATCCCTTTATAATGTTTTTTATTTTGGTTATATTTCGGCAATACAGGTCGTATAAGCTGCCGCCCGAATTTTGTTTTAATTTTTTTCCTGCAAGTGTGATATACCGCATTCGAAGATTTTTGAAACGTGTTCGTCGTCGAGCGAATACATTACCTCTTTGCCCCTTTTTCTCGCTTTTACGAGCTTAGCCTGTCTTAATATGCGCAGCTGGTGCGATATGGCGGATTTATTCATGTTAAGGCACTCGCAAATATCGCAGACGCAAAGTTCGCTTATCTCGAGGCAGCTTAAAATTTTCGCTCTCGTCGAATCGCCGAACACCTTGAAAAGCTCTGCGAGATCATATATAAGATCGTCGTCGTACATATTTGCTTTAACCTTTTCGGCGGCGTTTTCGTGAACGTGCGTTTCTTCGCATACAAGGTCTTTCATTTTTTCTCCCTTTTAAAGCTCAGGTCCGTTTCGGCGTCGTTCTTTATCGTTTTACCCCGACCTTCGCTTTCTGTCTTACGAATATTTTTGTTTTATAGTTGAACAATTATTCAACCGTCATATATAATATACTTCGGCGCGTCGTATTTGTCAACGATTTTGCCGAAGAATTTAAAACAATTTTTATTTATTGCTTTCCTTTATGGAGTAACCTTTTTTATCTGACGGATCGAATTATATTTTTGCATAATAAAAATCAGCTTATGGCCTGTTTTTTGTTTATCCGAAAAAACTTTTTCCTTGTAAAAAACTTTATAAGACAGCTTTCAGCCGCGAACGGTGCGGTGAAACCATACCATTCGTTATTAAACGATATAATAAAAAACGGACGGGTTCGCCGTTCGCAATAAAATCTTTTTGGGTTTTATTTTATAATTTTACTTTGTGTTATAAAAATGCTTTTTACTTTTCAAATAATTCGTGATACCCGGTACCGCTAAAAGTCACGTCGTCGAAATCTCTTAAATTTCCCGAAACGACGTCATGTACAGCCGAAATCATATACTCGGCGGTAAGCCTGTACCCCGCCGCAGTACGGTTTGACTTCAAACGGATTGCGGATTCCATAAAATCACCAGTCTTCTTTGATATACTTGCAGGGCTGCTTTACGTCGTCGTAATAGTCCATATATTTTTCTCTGTCCGAGCTTCTTTCCGCTCTCGCGTCCATTTCTTCTTCCGGGATAACCCCGTCGTCGTCCATCTGAGCAGAAAGCTTCATCATATCTAGCATAGAAGTGGCTTTTTTCGTGGAGTTTGTTTTCTTTTCGTTATTTTTTTCCATATTTCACCCACTATTTATCCGCCTTTTCGATAACGTTTTTATATCCGCCTTCGCCGTAACGAACGCACTTCGACACTCTCGAAAGCGTTGCCGAAGAAATTTCAGTCTCATCGATGATTTCGTTATACGTTTTGTTTTCAAGAAGCATTTTCGCGGCTTTAAGTCTCTGGCTCATGGATTCAAGCTCTTTGACCGTGCAAAGATCCTCGAAAAAGAGTTCGCATTCCTTTTCATCCTGTATTTTTACTATTTCTTTATAAAGCTCTTTAAGCATCGGCTTGTAATTTTTTACGGTCATAGTTATATCCTTTCACGGCTCTTTATATTATTTTAACACTTATTTTTGTTTTTGCAAGACTTTTCTATTTAATACCGGATATGTATTTACGCGAGTAATTTTTACTTCTAAATTTCTTCCGATTCTTTTTGCAAAAAGTTTTTGGTTTTTTGCGATTTCGGAAAGCCGAATACTTCTTCCGGAGTTCCCTGCTCTTCGATAACGCCGTCCGCCATAAAAATAACCTTGTCCGAAACGTTGCGGGCAAAAGTCATTTCGTGCGTTACGATGATCATCGTTCTTCCGTCGCCTTTAAGACTTTTTATCACCTTTAAGACTTCGCCTGTTAGTTCGGGATCGAGAGCCGAAGTCGGCTCGTCGAAACAAAGTATATCGGGTTTTAAGGCGAGCGCGCGGGCGATCGCTACTCTTTGCTGCTGTCCGCCCGAAAGTTCCGACGGATACGAAGCCGTTTTTTCTTCCAGTCCGACTTTTTTTAAGAGCACCAGAGCTTCATCTTCTATATTTTTAAGCTCTTTCTTCTTAATCTCCGCTAAAAGCTTACGCCTTTCGAAGTATCCCTTGTTATCCGCTTTAAGCTTTTTATTTTCTTCATTTAATCTGCGTTTTAATGCGAGAGTCGGCGCAAGAGTAACGTTTTTCAGCGCGGTGTATTGCGGAAAAAGGTGAAACTGCTGAAACACGAGCCCGAATTTAAGGGCGTTTTTAAGTCTTTCTTTCTCCTTTGTTTTCTTTTTTTCGGGATAAGAAAACAGCTCCTTCCCGTCCAGCTTCATAACGCCTTTATCGGGAGTTTCCAAAAAGTTCACGCAGCGTAAAAGCGTCGTTTTGCCCGATCCCGAAGAGCCTATTATCGAAACGACTTCGCCTTTGTTTATCGTTAAATTTATACCTTTAAGAACTTCTGTCTCGCCGAAATTCTTATAAATGTTTTCAAGTTCGAAAAATGCCATTTTTATTCCCCTTGCGGCTACGTTTTTTGCGGTTAAGACTTAAAATAGTCGAGCTTTTTTTCGATATATCTGAAAAGAAGCGTGAGAAGAGCCGTAAACAACAGATAATAAACCGCCGTATAAAACAAAGGCCATAAGAGACCGCCGTTTTTTATGTATCTCTGCGCGTAAAAAATAAGTTCGTAATAAGTTATTATTCTCGCAAGCGAAGTATCCTTTACGAGAGTTATTATTTCGTTGCTCATCGGCGGAACTATTCTTTTTACGACCTGCAGGAGTATTACCTTAAAGAATATCTGCGACTTGGTCATGCCTAAAACCCTGCCGGCTTCGTACTGACTGGCCGATATACTCTGTATGCCGCCGCGATATATTTCGGAAAAGTAGCACGCGTAGTTTATGCCGAACGTTATATAGGTCGAAACGTGCGCCGAAAGTCCCGCGCCGATGCCGAATATAAGTCCCGGACCGTAGTACACGATTATAAGCTGAAGCATAAGCGGCGTTCCGCGAATTATCCACACGAACGTCGAACACAGCCATTTAAGCAGTTTTAACTTCGACATCGAGCCGAAAGCTATTATAAGGCCGAGCGGCAAAGCGATGATCAAGGTTACGCCGAAGATTTTAAGCGTTTCCCAGAACCCCTTAAGTAAATCGAGAGATATGCTCCAGAAGGACGCCGTCAACAATAAATTCATATTTTTCCTTTAACGCGCAATGCGGAACGCCGTAAAAGCGTTCCGTATCCCGTTTGTTTTTTATTTAATAGTCGGGGGTACTCCCCTCTTTTATCAGCCTTCGATAAGAGCCTTAGCCATCATATAATCGACTACGGCTACTTCGCTCTTACCCGACATTACTTCGAGGAAAGCGTCCGACTGAGCCGTAACCGCTACAAGACCGCTCTTTAACGATTCGTTCGATTCGACGAATTTAGCGCCTGCGGAACCGCTTTCGACAGCGATACGCACGCCTGCCATCTTTTCTATCGAAGAATATTTTTCCGCATTCTTTTTAAGGACAACCGCTACCTGTCTATTTTCCATATAAGCCTTCGTTACGTCCGCGGCGGAAGTAACTTCGTTAGTTATCGTCATGCCGTTCCAGATGCAGTCTATTCTGCCGGCTTCAAGGTCTAAAAGCTTGTTTTCCCATTCGATTTCTTTGAATTCAACGCTTATGCCGAGTTTCTGACCGACGGCTTTTGCGAGATCGGCGTCGAAGCCTATCCATTCCGAAGAACCTTCTTCTTTATAATCCATGGGCTTATAATCGGTTATACCTACTACTAATTTGCCGTTTTCGCTTATCTTTTTCCAGTCTCCGCTCGTTTCGTTGGCGGCGGCAGTCGGAACGTATTCCGATACGCCGGCTACGCCGTATTTTGTCGCGAGTTCGTTAAGTTTGCCTTCGGAAACGAGTTCGGCTATGGCGTCTTCAACCTTTCTGGTCATATCGGAACCTTTTCTGAAAGCGATTCCGAACGCTTCCGTCTCGCCGCCGATTTCGACGATTTCGAGATCCTTATAGGTAACTTTGCTTCCGCATGCGGTAAGACCTATTGCGCAGAACACCGTTAAAACCGAAACTATTATTGCAAGAAATTTTTTCATATATCTCTCCTTTTCTTTTTGATTTGCTTATGATTCTGTTTATCCGATTTACTTTAGCACTTTAACGCACTAAATTGAATTTACGGTGATATTATACTTTATCTCGCTAAAGAAGTAAAGCGTTTTTGCATATATTTTTAAAAAATTTAAAACTTTTTTTTGGGGGGGATAAAAATCCGACTTTACTTTATAAAAAACAACGTATGAACATAAATAACTTCTGCTCATACGTCGTACTTTTTGCCCGTTTTATATGTTTATATATAAAGTATATTCATATATTAAACATATTTTCGGCGATTAGTTCGTTTTTTTAACAATAAAAAACGGCTGACCGAACCGTTAATCGTTTTTTATTGTTAATCGCTGTTTTTATATTTTTATTTATATTTTTTCTTATATAATATTGTAATCTGACCTTACGTTTCGAGAAATTCGGCTATCGCTTTTGCGGCTGTTTTACCGGCCTTCATTGCGGCTACCACCGTTTTTGGTCCGGTTACTACGTCTCCGCCTGCAAAAACTCCTCTTTTTGAAGTCTCTCCGTTTTCGTTTACGACTATTCCGCCCCATTTATCGGTATCTATGCTCATATTCGTAAGAACGGTTCCGTCATAGCCGGTGCCGATAGCCATGATGACAAAATCGGCTTCTTTTATAAAATTGCTGCCTTTAACTTCGATCGGGCGACGGCGACCGCTCGAATCGGGTTCGCCCAGAACGTTTTTAACGCACTCGACTGCCTTTACCGAGTTTCCGTCGCCTATGATTTTTACGGGGTTTGTGAGAAGATCGAACTTTACGCCTTCTTCTTCGGCTTCTTTTACTTCTTCTCTGCATGCCGGCAGTTCTTCAATCGATCTTCTGTAAACGACTGTTACGTCCCCGCCGAGTCTTAAAGCAGAACGGGAAGCGTCCATCGCAACGTTACCGCCGCCGACGACTATTATTTTTTTACCGCAGAAGGTTTTGGCAAAAACGGGCTTTGCTCCGTCAACGTTTATTTTATACAAAAAATCGCTTGCCGAAAGTACGCCGTTCAGATTTTCGCCTTCTATACGCATAAACTTTGGTATTCCCGCGCCGGAACCTAAAAACACGGCGGAATAGCCTTGCGATAAAAGTCCGTCTGCCGTTATATCCCTGCCTATTTTTACGTTGGTCTTAAATTCCGCCCCCGCTGCCGTTATATCGTCTATATAACCTTTTACTATCTGTTTTGGCAGTCTGAACTCCGGTATGCCGTAAGTTAAAATACCGCCCGTAACAGAAGTTTCTTCAAAAACCGTCACGCTATAGCCTTCTTTTATAAGGTCCGCCGCACATGCGAGTCCTGCGGGACCGGAACCGATTATCGCTACTTTTTTATCTGTTTTTTGAGCGGTTTGGACGGTAACGGTGTCGCCGAAACCATGCCGTTCGGCGACAAAGCGTTCAAGTGCGCCGATATTTATCGGCTCGTATTTTTTACCCATAGTGCAAAAGCCTTCGCACTGCTTTTCGTGCGGGCAGACTCTTCCGCAAATTGCCGGAAAGTCCGATTTTTTTGCTATTATTTTATATGCTTCTTCAAATTCTCCCGTTTTTATTTTTGCTATAAAATCGGGAATATCGTTGTTTATCGGACAAGCCGAAAAGCAAGGACGGGTTTTGCAATTAAGGCATCTTCCGGCTTCTTTCTTCGCCTGATCTTCGGTATAGCCGGTAAAAACTTCGTTAAAAGTCGAAGTCCTTTCGTCAAAACCGAGTTCATGCATTTTTACTCTGTCGGGAATAATCATTTTTCACCTTTTTAATAAAAAAACCTTCTATACTGCGTTTTTATAAAAACAAGCGGAAACCAACAAAGTTTCCGCTTCAGATTGTTTTATTTACTGCCCGAAAATAGCTTTAACAATGCGTTAAAATCATCATAAGTACATAAAGCAGAATTATAACCGCAAGAACGATCGCGCACGGCAGAAGCATCATCTTCTGCGCTTCGAAAAAGGTTCTCGCCTTTTCTTTATGCGTAGCTTTTGGGACGTTTTTATCTTTTACCTTATGACGGGTACCGCCCACCGCCGACATATCGCTTATAGTCGATTCGTCGTCGTAATATATAACCTTTTCTTTCTTCGGCTTTTCTTTTTTTACTTTTTCTTTCTTCTGAGACATTAACGGTTCTCCGCTATTTTTTAACGGCTTAATTTTCTTCGACCGTTACGGTTTCTTTAACTACTTCGATCGGCTTTGCAGACATACAGTTGCCGTTTTCGTCCATATTCAGACAGTGGCACGCCGCGAAGTGTCCCTTTTCGTATTCGACGTAAGGCGGTTCGATATGTTTGCATACTTCCATAGCCTTGGGGCAGCGAGTGTGGAACTTGCAGCCTTTGGGCGGATTTGCGGGAGACGGGATATCGCCTTTCAATACGATCCGGTGTCCCTTTTCGTCCGGATTGGGATTGGGTACCGCGGAGAATAACGCCTGCGTGTACGGATGCAAAGGATTATCGAAAATTTCGTTCTTGTCGCCGAATTCTACCATCGAGCCGAGATACATTACGCCGATTTTGTCGGATATGTATTTGACTACGGACAAATCGTGCGAAATGAAGAGATAAGTAAGCTGTCTTTCTTTCTGTAATTTTTTAAGAAGGTTGATTATCTGTGCCTGAATTGATACGTCGAGCGCGGAAACGGGTTCGTCGCAGACGACGAGAGACGGGTTTACCGAAAGCGCTCTCGCAATACATATACGCTGACGCTGTCCGCCCGAAAATTCATGCGGGTATCTTTCGTAATAATAATCTCTCAGACCGCACTGATCCATAAGATCGAGAACGTAATCTTTTATCTGATCTTTGGGAACTATATCGTGAACGGCTACGGGTTCCGACAAAATGCCGCCGACGGTGCTTCTCGGAGGGAGCGAAGAATACGGATCCTGAAAGACTATCTGCATTTTGGTACGAAGCGGAATCATCTGCTTCGACTTATACTTAGCTATGTCTTCGCCTTCGAAAAATATCTGACCGGAAGTCGGCTGATGAAGTTTAAGTATCGTTCTGCCCATAGTGGTCTTTCCGCAACCGGATTCGCCGACTATACCGAGCGTTTCGCCTTTTTTAATTTTGAAAGAAACGTCGTCTACCGCTTTTAAGGTAGAAAGCGGCTTCCCTGTAAAAGTCTTTTTGAGAACGAAATACTTTTTTAAGTGTCTGACTTCCAGAATCGCGTCGGGATCGGGCGGAAGAAGTTTGTCTTCTTCTATCTTCTGTTCCTTTGCCTGACGTTCGAGAGCGGCTTCCGCTTCGTCGTCGAATTCGTCGAATTCGCCCTTTTCTTCAATCGTTTCCGTCACGGTTTCGGCGATACAGGTATCGCTGTTTTCATCCGTTTCAAGAACCGTTTCGGTTACGGTAAGAACTTCTTCGGAATTAGCCTTTTCGATTTCGGAGGTCTTGTTTTTTTTGTTTTCCATATCAGTTTTCCTTGGATTCGTATAAGTGGCAGGCAACGAAGTGCGTCGGACTTACCTGCACCATTTCAGGATATTCGCCCGAGCATTTATGGATGCACTGCGAGCATCTTTCTTTAAAATAGCAGTAGTCGGGCATGTTTATCGGGTTCGGAACATTGCCGGGAATGTTGAAGAGCTTATCGGATGAAGACTTCATCGTGGGTTTGGATTTCTGCAGCCCCTGCGTATAAGGATGCAAGGGGTTGTGGAATATTTCCGAAGCCGTTCCCTTTTCGATAATTCTGCCGGCGTACATTACTACGACGTAATCAGCCATTTCGGCAATAACGCCGAGATCGTGCGTTATCAGAAGTATCGAACCGTTTATTCTTTGTTTAAGATCGTTGAAAAGGTCGAGTATCTGAGCCTGAATTGTAACGTCGAGCGCGGTGGTCGGTTCGTCCGCTATTATAAGACGGGGTTCGCCGGCAAGCGCCATCGCTATCATTACTCTCTGTCTCATACCGCCGGAAAGCTCATGCGGGTATGAAGCATAAACTCTTTCGGGCATCGCGATGCCTACGGTATTGAGCATGTCTATCGAACGCTGCTTGGCGAGTTCTTTAGTCGCTCCCGGAACGTGAAGAAGAGTTACTTCGTCGAGCTGATTGCCTATCGTGAATACGGGGTTCAGACTCGTCATCGGTTCCTGGAAAATCATCGCCATCTGTCTGCCACGAAGTCTGTACATTTCTTTAATCGGCATTTTGGCGATATCGTAAACCTTTTCCTGAGTTTCGTAAATCTTTTCGCCGTTTTCGTCCACACCGGTAGATACGGGATCGCCGTTAACGTCGCGAACGTATTCGTTAGCTTTGAATCTTATCGAACCGCTTACGATCTGACCGGAAGGTCCCTGCAAAAGGCGCATGACGGACATCGAAGTAACGGACTTGCCGCAACCCGATTCGCCTACGACGCCGACGGTAGAATTAAGAGGAATTTCGAACGAAACGCCGTTTACCGCTTTTACTACGCCCTGATCTGTGAAGAAGTACGAGTGAAGATCCTCGATTTCGAGAATGTTGTTGTCGTTCTTCATCGCCGTAGTGTATTCCGATTCTGCTTTTTTGCGGTTCTTCTCCTTTTCGAGACGGCGCATTTCCTTGGCGTTGGCTTTGGCGATCTCTCTTACTTCCTTACCTGTAAGATAATGTTTATCGGAAGTTTTATTTTCGGAAGCGTTGTTGTCTTCCGACTTTTTCTTAAAAAACTTTAAATTCATCATTATCTCCTTTGTTTAGGATCGAGCGCGTCGCGCAAACCGTCGCCTATGAAGTTGAAACCGAGTACCGCGATAATAATGCAGATTCCCGGAGGTCCCCATACGTTGAAGTTGTTTTTAAGTATGGACGCGCCGGCTTCGGTAGAAATTATCTGAACCATGGTACCCCAGGACGAAAGAGGAACTCTTACGCCGAGATTGAGGTACGAAAGCGTGGATTCGTATAAAATCATACTGCCCAGAGACAACGTCATGGTAACGAGTATCTGCGGGAGTACGTTGGGTATAAGGTGTTTGAAGATCTTTCTTCCCGTAGAGAAGCCCATGGCTTCTGCCGCAACCATATATTCCTGCTCTCTTAAGAACAGTATCTGACCGCGGACAAGTCTCGCCATGCCCGTCCAGGAGAAGAACGCCAGTATCGTCATCAAAAGGTATATGTAATACTGCGACGGAACGTTGTTCGCGTCGAGTACCGTACCTATGATAAGCATCAGCGGCAAGGTCGGCAGACACATTAAAATATCGCACAGTCTCATGATGATACTGTCTACTATTCCGCCGTAATACCCTGCGATGCCGCCGAGAATTATACCTATCGCCGATATCATGAATACCGCCAGAAAGCTTATCGTGAGCGATCTTCTTCCGCCCTTCATAAGTCTTGCAAGAATATCCATACCCTTTTCGTCGGTGCCGAGCGGATGGCTGGCAGACGGCGGAGCGAGTTTATTGATACCGTTATCGGTGATAACTATCTGGGTTATTTTAACTCCGTCCACCTCGCATTCGTAAGGAGCGGAATATTCGATTTTACCCGTACGATCGTAATCGTCCTCGTCCCACGTTCTGTAAAACGCCGGGCCGAGCCAGCAGAACGCAAATAACACGATGAGCATTACGAGACCGGCGACGGAAAGCTTCGATCTGAAAAATCTTCTTAAGACCATTCTCGTCGGAGACATGAGTTTTATGTTTTTATCGAGCGGCTTTTCTCCGTCTTCGATAATTTCGTCCGCCGGCTGATTGATTTCTTCTATTACTTCTTCGGCAGCGTCCGAAACGTTCCCCTGCGAAGGATTCGATTTCAAATTATATTCTTCCATAAATCCTCCGTTAACCGAGTTTGACTCTCGGATCGACTACCGCGTACATAAGGTCCGCCAAAAGAACGCCGAGTACGCTTAATATTGCAAGGAACATGTTGTAAACCATGATGACCGGGATGTCGCCCTGCGTCATGGCTTTTAATGCGTAGTTACCGATACCGGTAAGGTCGAATACCTGTTCTGTTATCATCGCACCCGAGAAGAGCGACGGAATAAGCCCCGCCAAACTCGTTACGAGCGGGATCATGGTGTTTCTGAAAGCATGTTTGTAAATAACTTTGCCTTCTTTAAGACCTTTCGCCCTTGCGGTACGTATGTAATCGGAATTCATGACTTCGAGCATATTCGTACGAGTCATTCTCATTCGTCCGCCGATACTTAAGATTACTACCGTCAGAATAGGCAGGAACATATGCTTCATGTAGTCCATCGCCTTCTGGAGCGGCGTGTAGTTCATACCTGCGTTGCCCATACCCGACGGCGGGAACCAGCCGAGTTTGTTGGCGAAGATATCTTTAAGCAAGTTCCCGAAGAAGAACGACGGAAGCGAGATACCTATAAGAACGAGTACCGTAACGACGTAGTCGCGTACCGAATACTGATGCGTTGCCGCGGTTATGCCTAAGGGAATGGCGATTAAGAATTCGAAAACCGTAGATATAGCCGCTACGAAGAACGAAGTACCCATTCTGTTCGGATCGAAGATTTCGGAAATAACAGGTCTCTGGTTGATGAAGCTGTTGCCGAAATTCCCTTTGAAAACGTTTCCGAGCCAGGTAAAATAACCGCCTACTATTGTTGAAAATGTTCTTTCTTTACTTAAGCCGTATGTCTTGTACAACTGGTCGATGAATTCCTGGCTGACGGTTTCGCCCGTCTGGTTCAAAGCCAGTATTCTTTGTTCGACAAAGTCGGTAGGCATACAGCGAAGCAAAGCGTAAAGAATAATCGAAACGCCGAATAAAATCAGAATCGAAACGACTATTCTTTTTAATATATACTTAAATGTGCTTGCTGCTCCCATAATTACTCCGGAGTTTAGATTATTTTACGAGTTCGAGTTCCCAGATCTTTTCGAGAGGTGAGGTGTATTCGTTTACTTCCTGCGTGATGCCGGTAATAGTCTTGGAGTTATAAGCGTAAAGGTTCTTTCTCTGATATACGGGCATTTCTACAGCTAAGTCGAGTACGTAACCCATAGCCTTCTGATAGAGTTCTTTACGTTTTGCCTGATCGAGCATCGTACGAGCTTCGTCGATAAGCGGGCTTAACTGATTTTTGATAATGTTGTATTCGTAAGCGTTAGTAGAGCTGCTGTTGTTCTTGATTTCTCTGTAGCCCCATGCGTTTACCGAAGTAGCCTTCGAATTGATGTGATATACCTGATACATATCGGGATCGATCGTGGAGCCCCATGCAGCCGCCCATACGGTCAATGAACCGGTAGCGAGCTTGGTGAGAGCCTGCGAGTCTGCTTTTACTTCTACCTTCCAGCCCAGGCTGTTAAGGAGTTCCGCCGACTGAGCGAATACCTGATAAGTCGGGTGTTCGGTTATAGAAGATCCTGCGATGGTGAAAGTAATTTTTTCGCTGTAACCGCCGGGAACGAGTTCTTCGATCTTTTCTTTTGCTCTTATTTTGGATTCCCACTGTACCCAGCTCTTTCCCGTAGGAATATCCTGCGAAGTAATATCGCTGCCGTTTTCTTTGGGATAAGCCCAGCTTACCTTTGACATAGGCCAGCTGATGTTCATCGCGGTACCGGATTCATAGTAAGAAAGCGCAAGCGCCGTGTTCATCGAAGCCATGATAGCTTTTCTTACGTTGACGTCGGGAATCTTACCCGCATTGATACCGATATAGCCATAGCCGAGCTGCCATGCGGAAAGGGTTTCGTAACCCTGCTTTTTAAGGTCGTTCAACGTCTTTGCGTTATCCTGCGAGTACTGCGGCGTTACAAAGTCTACTTCGCCCGAAGTAAGCTTGCTTATAGCGTTTGCCGAAGATACTACCTGATAACGGATCTTTTCGGTTTTGGGTTTGAATTCTTCCGCGCCGCCCATGAAGTTATAGTTCGCTTTGAAGTAAACTATATTACTGTTCCAGAAAGCGGAGCCGGAAGGATTGTTGCTGTTGTTTACGTCGGAAGCTTTGTATGCGCCTGCGCCTACGGGAACTTCCTGATGTTTACGGGACTGAATTACTTTGGTCTGGAAATCGGACGAAGCGAACTTTACGCCGAACTTATTGTTCGCGATGTCTACTTCGGCGCCTTCTACTATATTGCCGTTATCGTCCGCAGCGTAATAGTGATGCGGAGCGATGGTAAGTCCTAAGCTGTAAATAGCTTTGGGATCAGCGCCTTCGATGGTTACCTGTAAAACGTCGTATTCGTTTTCGTTTTTGGGAGTACCGTCGGGGTTGTGTTCGTGAGCTACGGTATAAGTGTTGCCGTCGCCGTAATCGCCGTTTAATTTTACCTGAGTGGTTGTAGATGTATGACCGAGCGAAACGATACCGCTGATGTTGGCAACGCCCGAACCGGTCGCATTATTGTGGATGATTATATCGGTAGCCGCGCCGGTGTATTCGTTAAGAAGAGTCGAAGCGGTGCCGTATCCGGTAAGAATTACATGAAGATTTGTACTAACGTTGTCGTCATAAACCTTCTGAATAGCCGCCTTTTCGGTCTTATACTTTTGAAGCGCGTCAAGATTGTCGAAAGATACAATCTTATTAAGGTCGTCTTCGGACGAATTTTCTTTCTTTGCGTAATTAGGAGTGATAGTTCCTTCGTAAAGTAAGAATTTGAAGATGTCGTTATCTTTATATTGACTCCATTCGCTGTAAGGAGCGAGAGTGAAGTCATACGCGTCTTTTGCCGATTTATAGTCGAGTTCGAGTTCGTCCATAAACGTTTCGAGAGCGTGTTCGTAGTCTTCGACAAGCTTTTTCTTATAATCTTCGTCGGTCATTGTAGTCTGTTCTTCGTCGTTAGCTACTGCGTCTTTATAACCGTCGGTGGGAGCGTATTCGTCGCTGTTGATTTTGGCAATGAATTCGTCGTGAGTAAGTTTATAAGAATCGGTTGAACCTTCGAGTTTGCCGAGTTCCATGAAGACGGTCTGCCAGAGTTCTTTAAGTCTGTCTTCCGCACGGGTAGAAGCCTGCGAAGCAATCAGTTCTTCGGTAGCGCTGCTGTCCTGGCTGTTGGTCTGCGTTCTGTAGTTCGAAAGACCTACTATCTTGGTCGAGTATAAGGTCGAAGAACCTGTATAAACGGGATCGAGATATTCGTAATAGTTGAACAGAATGTCGTTCATGGTAAGCGGAACGCCGTCGGAGAATTTAAGACCGTTTTTGATTACGAACGTGTAAACGGTGTTCTTTACGGCTTCGCCTTCTTTAACCTGCTGAACGTCGAAAGCCTTTACTACGGTAGCCTTGTCGGAACCGTCGGCTTCTTTAACGGTAGGATTGCCGGTTTTATCGGTAGAAAGCATGCTTATCTGAGTCATCCCGATAATTTTCTGATCCGCGCCGGTCGTGGCATAGAAAGGATTGAATAAGCCGTTTAATTCTTCGGACATTATTACGATGCTGTCTTTTTTGCCCTTGCCGCAGGTTACTACGCCTACGACAACGCCTGCAATCGCTATCACTGCGGCAACAACCGCGCAGATAATGATTGTGAGTTTCTTTTTAGCTATTTTCATATTTTTACCTCCGTTTACTTAATTTCGTAAACTTCTTTGTTTCCTGATTCTTTCTGGAACTGAGTATTAAACTCTACCTTGCCGTCTTCAGCTCTTTTTACATACTTGGCAGGATTGGGTTCTTCGCCGCTTTCGGCAATTTTAACCGTGAAGTAGTAAGCTTCGCCGGAACCTATGTGTTTGCCGTATACTTCGAGCTTAGCCGAAGAAACGCCGCCGGTTATATTGAGTCCGGTTATATCTCCGTTGGCAATCAGATTAACGTTATACTTCGCCGCATTGTAATTTATCAAGCCGATGCGAAGAGTTACGCCGGTAAGAGTTACGTTTGTAAGTTCCGCGTCTTCTTCGATATTTCCGGCAAACGCGCCGAAATTTCCGTAACCTAATTTTGCGGTGCCCGCAGCCATATCGTAAGAAATATTTTCAAACGTTACGTTAGTTATCTTTGCGGTTTCCTTTATTTCTCCGAAAAGTCCGCCAACCGTACCTTGTCTGTTCTGAACCGCCGCAACGTTTTTGATCGTTACGGTCGAAGAGCCGTTTTTGGGATAAATTCTTCCGGTGAACGAACCCGAAGAGAACGCCGCCGGCCATGCGATCTGCGTGGTTTTTCCGTCAACGACTTCGGTAAAGTCGAGTTCGTCGGCGTCGATTTCGTACCAGCCGTAAGCCTTCGCATTGCTTGCGAGTTCCTTTGCGGTCTTTATTTTATAAACTTCGCCTTCGGAATATTTTGCGTAAATTTTCTTTACCGGATTTACTCCCGCGCCCTTTTCGTAATCCATCGAGCCGCCGTGAGTAACGGTATCGCCCGTTATCATCTCGGTGCAGGCTTCGTCGGAATACGCCGCTTCGAACGTTTTACCCTGAATACTCGGGAAATTCGTCGTAGAATTGTTCTTCAAAGAATAATTCATTGCGGGAGTTCTTCCGCCGTTATTATCCGTATACGACGGAATGGCTATTTTGTCTATTCCTTTTTCGGGAGCCGCTTCTACGTCGAGATAGTTGAACGAATAAGTTGCGGCAAGGGTTGTTCCCGCTTCGGTTACGGTATAGAACTCGAACTTGAAGTTCATAACCCAGCCGGCGTAAAGAGTTATATCCTTTTTGCCGCTGCCCTTTTTATAGGTAATAACGTCTTCGTTAAAATCCCACAAATCGTCGTAATTGTACGCCGGGGTTACGTTAATACTTGCTTCATCCTTGTTTTTGGGGTCTTTATAATTAAACGTCCCGTCAAGATTTTCTTTCAGAACTCTGCCGTTATCGTCTATCGGTTCGTCATCGGCGTTGACCTTTACGGTTCTCGTCTGATACCACCCTGCAAGGAAATATCCCGATTTTGTTACCGAAACCTTTTCAAGCATGTTGCCGTGCGTTCTTCTCGCATCCGTGGGATCCAAAAGTTTGATGCTTATGTTTCCTTCGGAGTCGGCTGTGTAATCGTCGGGATCAATCATGTCTATAAGAGAAACGCCGTCTCTCTGCAACATCTTGCCGCCGTTACTGTCGTACGTTACGGTTATAATTTTTCCGTTTTCGCGCTGCTTGTCTATTTCGGTAGTGTTACACGCCGTAAAACCTACGGCGCATATCACCAGAATTATAAATAAGCCTAATGCTAATTTAAATCTTTTCATTTTTACCTCCGAAAATGCCTTCGTTTATTCGGCTTTTTCGTCCGTTTTTTCTTCTTTATCGGTAACTTTTTCTTTTTTACCGGCAAATACAAGCTTCTTTGTAGTAATAAGAACTACCGCCGCCGCGCCTAAAGCTACGATTATTACTATCGTTACGATAGATACGATAAGCCATGCGTTTACCGTCTTCGCGGGGGTCGGATCGGGATCTGGCGTCGGAGTCGGGTTATCTCTGTTCTTAAGATAGTTTATCGTAGATTCCGCGTCGGTGAGCTTGCTGTAATTGGTTACAAGGCTCTTCTGATCGAGTCCCGATATAGCGTCGTAAGCCTTACGGGCAGCCGCTACCGCTTCTTCGTCGCTTAAGCTTATCGAAGACGGAAGTTTTGAGATAACATCTATTACCGAAAGCGTCTGATCGGTTATCGCAGTCGCGCCCGATACAACCGTTTTGAAGTACTGACCGAATATAAACGTATCGTAGTTCTGTCCGTTTACGGGTTTAACCATTACTACGTTTTTGTTTACTTTGCCGACGTAGTCTACGAAGTTCGCCCCGTAGAAGAAGTTGGTGGGTTTGATATTCCAGGTGTAGAACGAAGTTATTTCGAGTCCGTTGCCGTCGGTACCGTTCTTTTTGGAAGGATAGTTGTTCGTAGTTACGTAACTTTCGTCATACTGTTCTTCGAGAACGGGAGCGTAATAACCGAGGAAGGTTACAACGTTAAGATTTTCACATCCGTAGAACGCTTTGTCGCCTATCGACTTAAGCTCTCTCGGAAGAGTTACGCTTTCGATCTTAGCGTTCATAAACGCTCTCGCGGTTATTCTTACCGTGCCGTCCGCTACGGCAAAGTTCTTATCGGTTTTGCCCGCAGGATAGGTTACAAGTTCCATGCCGTCCGGTACTATCTGATAAAGAACTCCGTTTATAACTTTAACGTTTTCGTTAACGTCGTAAGTGTCTTCGAAGCCGGTCTTGTCGGTAAAGGTTATATCCTTTTCTCTGCCGAACGTTGCGATCTTGCAGCCGTAGAAGGGATTTTCACCCAATTCTTTAAGGTTTTCGCCTAATTTTACCGTCGTTACGTCGGTGCCGCCGAACGCAAAGTCGCCTACGTATTCCGCAGAAGTGAGGTCGGCCTCGGTTATCGCCGTATTTCTGAAAGCGTACGCGCCTATCGTTTTCGCTTTGCCGAGGTTGTTTACGGCAGCGAGTTCGCCGCAGTTATAGAAGGCTGCTTCGCCGATGATCGCGCCGTCTTTAAGAGTTACGCTTGCGATCTTTGTTCCCGCAAGAGCGTATGCGCCGAATTCGGTGATTTCGGATACGTTTGCGTCCGTAAGAGCGGTGTTATACAACGCTCTGTCGCCGAGTTTTACTATATTCGAAAGGTTGATCGTTTCGACTCCGGAGTTCGCAAATGCGTATTCCGGAAGTTCTTTGATGCCCGTTCCGAGATTTACCGTTTTAAGGTTTACGTTGTTTATGAACGCGCCCGCGCCGAACTTTTTAAGGCTTTCGAGATTTACTTCGGTAAACTTGGGAGCCGCCGTGGTATAGAGATATCTTACCATATCCACGCCGTCTTCGGTGAATTTTTCGTAAGCGTAGCTAAGCGACTGATTGACTACCTGCTCCTGTCCGCCGGAAGTAACCGACTGAGTGATTATCATCCAATCTCTGTAGTTCATACCCGCGAAAGCATATTCGCCGAGTTCGGCTACGCCGGAAAGATCTACGCTTTCAAGGCTTATTGCATTTGCAAATGCATAATTTCCTATCTTGACTCCGCCGTCCAAAGTGAGCGAAACAAGGTTGCCGGCCGCGGCGAACGCGTAGTTGCCGATCGTCGTACCCTCGCCGATCTTTACATTTTTGATTACGGAAGGTATTGTCAGGATCGTTCCGGAGCTGTCCTTATCGAAGTTGAGCTTGTAATAGGAGTAAGTGGTTTTCAATCCGCTCGAGCTCGTGGAAGATTCTTCTTTATACTTGTTGTAATAAGCGTTGATATACGCCTGAGTGATCGAACTGCTTCTGTATTCGAGCATTCCGCCCCAGCCGTTGAAGAATACGCCTTCTCCGATCGTCGCGTTTTCGCCGATCGTTACGTCGGTAAGCGAATATTCTTTCGTATCGTTATTGTAGCAGCCTGCGAACGCATAATCTCCTACAACGGCGTCGTTCGGAATTATTACCGACTTAACCGCCGTCATCGAGAAAGCATAAGATCCTATCGTCGTTATATCTTTAAGGTCGGGAGTCGCGGTAAGCGAAGAACATCCGTAGAATGCGTAATCGCCTATCGTTTTAGCCGCGTCGATTTTTATCGATGTAAGGTTGATACAACCGGCGAAAGCATAGTTGCCAACGTTTTCGATATTCGGAGCATTGATGCTTCTTAACGAAATATTTCCGGAGAACGCGCCCGTCGCGATGATTTTCGCTTCGACGTTTACGTCGCCGAGATTCGCTCTCGGAGCAGCTACTACAAGTTCGTTATATTCTTTGGTATTGCCTACGGTTTCGTACTTATATACGATCGAACGATCGTTATCTTTGAAAGTTATAAATTCGTTCGCGCCGTCTATCTTGAATTCCGAAAGTCCGGTTCCTCTGAAAGCGTATTCGCCGATAACCGCTACGTCTTTGCCGAAAGTCATATCGGTAAGAGCGGAGCATCCGTCGAATGCGTACGAAGAAATAACCGAAGCGTTTACCGAAGCCTTTTTAAGAGAAGAGCATTTTTCGAAAGCTTTCGAACCGATCTTTACAAGTCCGGCTCTTATGGTGAGACGTCCGAGTCTCGAGCAGCCGCTGAACGCGCCTATACCTAACGACTGAGCGGTTTCGGGAAGCGTAACGGTGTCGATGAGAGTACAATCCTGGAAGGAATAGTTACCTATCGAAACGATGCTCGTGAACTTAGGATTGGTAAGGTTTTCGCATCCGTAGAAAGCTTTTTCGTTTATAAACTTAACGTTATCGAAGTTTACCGTTTTAAGAGCAGTACATCCGTAGAAAGCTCCCACGCCTATCTTTTCGAGAGTGGACGGAAGAACGACTTCGGTCAGAGAAGTAAGGTTCGCAAACGCGTACGATTCTATCGTCTTTACGCCTTCGGGAATGATTACTTTGGTTATTCTGTCCGTCTTTTCTTCGTCTCTGTCTCCGATGAACCACTGCTTGATGTAGTAAGGATCTTCTTCGTCGATTACGTCTCCCGCCGAAAGATCTTTATCTATAAACTCATAGTTCGAGAAAGCGTAGCTTTGTATCGTAGTGATACCGCGGTTGGACGGTACGGTTACTTCGCCGCCGAGTCCTTTGTACGACATAAGGTAAATGCTGGTGATCGTAAAAGGATCTTTTACCGTTATCGAAATTCTTCCGGAGTTATACGTTCTCTTACCGTTGTAGTATACGGTCGCCGTTACCGTAGTCGAACCCTTCTTCTTTGCGGTGATAACGCCGTCTTCGGATACTTCGGCAATATTTTTGTTACTTACGCTGAATACAACCTTCGTGTTATCAGGGAAATACGAATCAAGTTCGTAAGTGGCTTTTACTCTTTCCGACGGATACATCGAAAGCGTCGCCGTATCGCCGAAGGAATAGCTTCCGCCGGTTACCCCGATTTCTCGTTCGGACGAAGTTTCGGTATGGAAAGCCCATTGCGTTTCGTAACCCGTGAGACTGAATTTGTTTACTTCGACCGGCGAATAGCTTCCGTCGTTCGTAACGTTTACCGTAAAAGTCGCGAGCGGATCGCCGTTCATGTTTTTAGCGGTAATTACCGCAGTGCCTTCCGAAACGCCTACGAGCGTCTGGTTAACAACCTTTGCGACGCTTTCTTTCGAAGATTCGAACTTAAGAGTCTGCACCCATCCTTCTTCGGGATATACGGTTACGAACTGCGAAAGGTCTTTGGTTTCGTTGATTTTAAGCGTGAGTTCGCTTTCGTCGAAGGTCATCTCTTCGATTTCGGGAAGAGTGATTTCGTAGATAGCGGAGTTCATTGCGTAGTCGTAGCAGCTTACTACAAAAGTATTAGGTTTGCTTTCGACGGAATTGCCGTTTATGCCTACGGAGTTTTTAAGTCTTTCGATATAATCGGTAAGTTCTACCGTTACCGTAGAAGTCGAATTGTACGACGAGTATACGGGAGTGATATATTTGCCGAAAGTATCGAGAGTAAGTTTGTTGTCGGACGTTCTTAATATCTGACCTACCTGAAGTCCCATCGCATAATGGTTATCGTAAACGGAAAGGTCTGCGTAAAGATTGGTCTTTTTGGTATATCTGTCGTATTCCTTTCTGTACGTTACTCCTGTTATAATGGGAGCTTCGAAGTCTATATAGAGCGGGAACTCGAAAGTATTTCTTTCGTTTACCGTGTCCTGATAAGCGTAATCTATTTCGCCGTCCGCATTCTTGCCGTAGTCGATGTACGACGAAACGGTTACGATATATTTCGTGTTGTTTTTAAGGTCATGGTCGAGAGCCGAATATTCGACGTCTATCGAAGAAGCGTAAATCGTGCTGCCGGAGCTGTGCGATTTTCTCTGGTTGTATTCGGTGCGAGTCCATACGACTTTGCCCGTTGCTTCTTCCCTGATGCTTATCTGCACTTCCTTGGCGTTTCTCAGAAGTCCCGCGCTGATGCTTCTTATCTTATTCGCGGTATATCCCGATTCGCCGTCCTGATTGGAAAGAGCTATCTTGTCTTTATCGGCAGCTATCTGCGTAGCACTCGGATCCTGTACGAAATAATAGGTGCCGAGCGTCATTATATAATCGCTGTAAAGTCCGCCTATAACTCTGGTCGCATAAGCGTCTTCCATGAGTTTATCTCTTTCGTCGAGACCTTTGTTTATTTCGTCTTTGTTGGTGTCGTAATATTCTTCGTCGAATACGGGAGCCTTAGCCCAGTCTCCGTAGAAGCCTAAGAACGCAACGTTCATGTCGACTTCGTCCGAAACTGCTTTAAGCTGAATGAACCCTTCCACATACATGCCATTAGCGAACGACTTGTCGAGATATCTCATATCCGCGTCGGAAAGTTCGATTCTTACGGTTACCTGAGCGGTGCCTTTGGCGGAAACGGTTACTCTGTTACCGGACTTTGTGCCACCCTTAATTTCCGTTACCGTCGTAACGGAACCGGTAAGAAGATATCCGTCCTGCGTAACGGTCTTTTCGTCGTGGCTGGTGTAAGTTTCGCTTACGCCTTCGGTCATAACGATTGCGGAAACGTCGTAAGAAGCCGCCTTGTCCGTAACGTTGTGAATATCGAAGGTCATCGTCTTGACGCCGGTCTTTTCTTTATCGTCGCCGAGTTCGAGTTTGGTCTTGTTCATCGCGTTTCCTTCGGTATCGTACGTTGTGATATACGCCGTGGGAGCCGTCGATTTTTTAATGCTTACAAGTCCCGCGCCCTGCTTTCTTACGGAGTACGGAAGCCCGTTTTTATTGTATATGATATCCGTATTGGACATCATAAGCTGATTTACTATATCGGTAACTTTTACGTTGTTGTAAGTAGTTACGCCGCTTTCTGTCTTTTTCTCTATAACGTCGTCGAATACGCCGCTGAACTTGACGTACTGACGGATAAGAGCCGTTGCGCCCGCCTGGTTGGGAGCCGCCATCGAAGTGCCCGAAAGCTTTTCGTACTTTCCGCCTGGAACAGCCGACAAAATTTCGCCGCCGTGCGCGGTTATTTCGGGTTTGATCTTAAGGTCGGAAGTCGGTCCCCAGGAAGAGAAGTCCGACATGAAGGGACCTGCCTTCTGCGATTGCGAGACTTTGATCTTGCCTGTCTTTTTTGCCGCCAGTCTTTCGCCTTCGTCCTGAGTAAGCGAGCAGACCGCGCCTATATCGTCGCCGACCGACATCGAAA
The DNA here is from genome assembly GCA_003538975.1 of Clostridiales bacterium. GTDB lineage: Bacteria > Bacillota > Clostridia > Christensenellales > Borkfalkiaceae > UBA11475. The sequence continues at coordinate 82,070 of DPQQ01000004.1, forward strand.
TGGAGCCGGAAACGTTGTTGTAAATAATGATACCCGAAGCGTGTTTTTCGGTAAGAGCTATTCTTACCTTATCTTCGAAAGTCGTCGTGCCTCTCTTTACGAGTACGATTTTGCCCGAATAGTCCGAATCGATATAGTCGGAAGATCTGCCTACGCCGGGAATGGTTACGTATTCGAATTCGTATTCGCTTACGCCGCCTACAGTTTTAAGAATATCGGTTACGAAATCTTTTTTAACGTCCGCATTGGAAGTGGAAGCTTCTTTGAAATAAATGATTTCGCCGTCGTTTACGAGATAAGACGTCTTTACGCCGTCAACCGAAGCAACCGCGAGAGCGCCTTCGTAAGTTGCGGGCGAACCTACCGTACCGGAGTCGGGATTGGAAGTAAGCCCGAGGTTGCCGTTTTTAGTGGAACCCATCGTAGCGTTGTAGTCGTTAGAAGCCGCCGTTATAAGCGAAATGCCCGCTTCTCTTATTCTGTCGTAAATTTCGTTTACGTTATCTTTGTCTTCTTCTCTCGTAAAGCCGCAGCTCGTGCCGAGCGACATGTTGATTACGTCTACTCCGAGAGTTACGCAATCTTCGAGTCCTGCGAGAATCCACGAAGTTTTAGCGCCGGTCTGAGTATCGGAGAAAACCTTCATGATGGCGAGCTGAGCCTTAGGAGCTACGCCCGTTATCGTGTCGTCGTTACCGGCGATGATGCCCGCAACGTGAGTGCCGTGTTCGGAGTTAATGGGAGAAACGTCCGGATCCTTATCCGCATAGTCGTACTGGAAAGGAACCTTTCTCGAAACGTAAACGTCTTCTGCGGTAAGACCTTTGGTCGTCTTCGCCGCGCTCGTTTTGGAAATCTTTCCTTTTAAGTTCGAAAGAGTTATTGCGTCGTATTCTTCCGCGCCTTCGAAGTTATTTACAGAGAAAGCGGAGTGAGAATAATCGAGACCTGTATCGAGAACTGCTACTACAACGCCTTCGCCGTCGTAACCGGAAGACGATCCGTCGAAAATACCCGTGGCTTCGTCGATGTCGACTTCGTTGTTGATTACCTGGTTTTCGGCCTTTTCGTATTCTTCGCCGACAATGAGTTTTACGGAATATTTACCGAGAACGCTGCCGAGCTTGGAAAAGTCGGAAGCTTTTATCGTTATTTCAAATCCCGATAAAAGAGTGTCGTATTTTTCTCCGAGTTCGTACTTGATACCCGAAGTTTTAAGAACTCTTACAAGCTTGTCGGTTTCGCTCGAAACCTTAGCAGAAACCTTTTTCGCGTCCGAAGTAGCGGCGTATTCGGAAACCGACATGCCGTTGCCACGGTCTTCGTAAGCTTCGTAAATATTTTCGGTATTCATGCTTACTATTACCGAGAGCGCCTGATTTTCGTCTACGGTGTCGGGGAGTTCGGTAACGATACTCTTATCGAAATAATTTTCTTTTCCCGTATCTACGGACGAAGTAATCTTCGTGATCTGAGAATCCGAACCGCTTTCATAGCTTACGCCGGAAGAAGAACCCGAAGCCGAATAACGGTTGAGTTCCGCAGCGGATACCGTAAGACCGCTTACCGAGCAGGCGATCGTCATGCATACGATAAGTATTGCGGTCAAAAATTTGATTGCCGAGTTTTTCATCTTTGTCATATAGTGTCCTCTTTATTGCGAGCGTGTAGTAAAATCTTTGATTTTAACTTTTACAACGCATATTTTCCATTGTTTACGTACGATATATTTTACAACAATTTTTCATAAAAGTAAAACATTATGCGCCCGTTTTTAAAATATGTATTTACTTTTTTCCGTTAATATATATTTATATATATATTATCGCCGGTTTTTAACTTATTTTTGCGTGAATAATTCAAAAAAATATATAAATATCCGCTTACATGAAAGCCGCATGACCGGGACGACTTAAAAAGCCTCTTCATCAAAAAAATAATCGACCGTAAAAAAACTGCGGGAAACATAGTCCCCCTTCTTTTGTTAAAAATTTAAAATAAAAAATTCCGCAAACGAAATCGTCTGCGGAATTTTATTGTTTTTATTCTATTCGGCTTCGGTAACTTCGGTTATGGTAACTTTTCCTTCCGTTATTATAACGGTATAGGTTTTCGTGACCTTGTTTCCGTTTACCGTCGTGTCGTAAGATACGGTATAGTTTCCTTCGGAATTTTTAACAGTCGCGGAAGGTTTGTAAACGGTTTTGCCGTCCGTCGTGAAGAAAAGCACGTCCGCTCCATCTTCGCTTATTACGACAAACGCCCCGTTATCTCCTTTTACGAGAGTGAGTCCGGTAACTTCGAGAGTCTTTCCGTCTACCCGATAAGCGGTTTCGCCGTCGGTAACGACGTATACGCCCGTGGAATATTCGAATATGCTGTGGCTTCCGTCAGCAAGAATATAGCTGTAACCGGGAGTTCCGTCGGTAACTTTGCCTACCCATCTTTCGAGAATAGCCATACCGCGATCCTTTATTTTAAGAACCCAGGTGATTTCCTGTCCGTTGAGATAGGTCGTTGCGGTAACTTCTTTCTTGTCGGCGTCGTAACTCGAGCTTGCGACGTCCATGTTCATGCCGTTGTAGTAATAGAGAACAGCGGAATCTTTATCGAGAACGACGTCCATTACGATATCGCCGCGGCTGTTTCTGTAAGTGTAAACGTTTTCGATTTCTTTCGCGATAACCTTTTCAAGAGGAAGAACTTTAACGCCTTCTACGGGAGTTCTTTCGACGAAGTTTATATCGAAGTAATGCGTTTCGATGCTCTTCTTGTCGTCGGATACCTTTCTGTTACCGTAACGTAAATTGCCGTTTTCAAGTTCTTTTACGAGCGAGAGAGAATATTCGGCATCTCCTTTCTTTACGATTACGCTGAAGTAGTCGCCTGCGGTAAGAGTATCGGTCGTTACTATTCTCTGAGTTACTACGGTAAGTCCGTTATCGGTGTTTTCTTCATTTCTCGTAAGAGCGTAGATCTGAACGGATGCGGCATTAAACGTGGAATTAAGACTGAAAATATAGTACAAGCTGTATTTATATCCGTCTGCGCCTTCGAATTCTGCGCAATAAACAACCTGGTTGCTTACATATCCCGCAACTTTAATCGCATTCATATCTTTAACGTCTACGGACAACGTCGCGCCAGCGGCGTCTACGAACCCGAGACTTTCGCAGTAATCTTCGGAATAGTTAAGCTTTAACGAACACGAAGTTACTTCGTTAGCGGAATTATATTCCTGTTTCATGTTAACGGTGCCGTACGTGTTTGCGGGAATTGTTCCGGTAAACATGTAGTAGAACTGAGCAATGCTGTAATAGATCGAAGGAGCGGCGTTTACTTCGTAAGAAAGCGCTTCTACGGTGAACGTAGCGTTATCTCTTCCTCTATAAGACAAGTTGATCTTGAAAATGAATACGCCGCCTACCGTTGTAGTTACGTCCAAATAAGTTTCGTAACCGGTTTCGGTCTTGACTCTTCTTACGACGCCGTTAAGATTTGCAGTTTTATCTTCGGAAGTTTTTACCTGAACGTATCCGTTTGCCTTGAACTCGTCTTCTCCGCCGGGAGCGACGGTGATCTTTTCTACGGGATAACCGGTTAACTTGAATTCTCCGGAATCGCCGCTTCTTTCGAAATTGATTGCGGAAGTTCCGTGCCGGTAATAGAGTTTGTCGCCGTAAGTCTTGGTATCGCCCATCGTTCCCAAGTCTACTTCTACGAATCCGAATTCGGAAGCGTCGGTGTTGTCGGGATCGTATTTATATACGATATATTTTCCGTCTACGACTTCGTAATAGCATCTTTCTACGTCTACCTGACACAAGCCGTAGTTCGTGAAGTAAAGAAGCGAGAAGTCTTCGGAATAATACGCTACTTCGTCGTAACTGTCGTTTTCGGTTATGGTCTTTTCTTTGGTGTCGTAATTAAACGTAGCGGATTTATTTCCGTCGGTGAAGTAAAGCAGACCTCTGATATTGTCTTCGTCGTCGGCAGTTCCCGTTACTATAACGTACGAACCGGTCGTTCTCTTTCCGTCTTTGTCGTATCTTACGGCATTGCCCAGTCTGTCGAGAACGAGAATATTAAGATCGGATTTGTTTACGAACGCCGTTGCGATTTTTTCGTCGTTGGTTACGATAAGGACGCTGGCTTTATACTGTTTTCCGTTTATCGTTTTTATCATATATCCTTGTTCGGCAACGAGAAGTATATCACCGTTTGCGTCGGATATTATAACAACGTTTCCTTCGAGAATATAAGTTGCGCTTTCGTTAATATAATCTCTCACCGCGTTATTGTCGGTGTCGTACGTTAACCTGAATAACTTGGCGTGATTATAGCCGTCGAGTTCGACGTAATAATCTCTCTGATTACCGTTTTCGTAAACATAATAGGTTCCGTATTCCACTCCCTTTATTGTGAAGGTCTTCGACACGGCGTTAAGATCGAAATATCTCGTAGCGTCGTTTACGATAACCGAAACAATCGCCGTATCCTCGGTTACGGCAATCGCATACGAAGTACTGCTGTCCGTAGTGGAGTTTCCGTCGGCGTCGGTATATCTTGCTCTGAATATATATCCGTCGAGAACGAGAGTTTCGGCTCCGGACGTGAAAGTTCCGCTGAACTTTTCGTCGAACTTTGCGAAATACCTGCTGCTTCCTTTATACAGCATTATAAATTTGCATTTATAAGCCGCGTCTGTCTCGTCTGCCGGAGTAAATTCGTATACGGAAGAGCCGGAGATAAGAGCTTTTTCGGACGTTTCGGTTACGGAACCCGCGATTTCGGTCTTATTATTACGATCCTGAGTTACGGTGTAGGTAACGCCGCCTTTACCGTCGAATACTAAAGTTACCTTCGAATCTGTAGTCAGCGTAAGAGTGTACGGAAGCGATTCAAGAACCGTAAAAGTCTTGTTTTCTTCGTTGAACTCTACGTATATTTTTACTGTTTCTCCGTCTTTTAAGTACGAAACGGTATAGTAAGAAGCGTTACTTTTCTTGGAATATGTTCCGGTATAAACGTTTTCGCCGTCGCTGTAAAGAGCTATGTCTAAAAGCAAGGTGATCTTGGTGTTGTTCGCGCCGGTGTATTCGGTATAGTTGGGTTTAAGAACTTCGTCTTCTCCCGCGTAACTTCTGATATACCATACGGCAACCTGATAGGTCGAAGTATCTCCGTAGAAGATTATCGTCTTATACGATTTTATCTTATCGATAAAGTCTTTTGTTATATCGGTAAGTCCGTTCCATTCGTAAGCGACTTCGATAATATTCGTAAGAGTGTAAAGACCGGTTTCTCCGTTGTAAGTCCAGTCCGCTACGAGAGTGTTTACGTAATTGCCGTTCGAAGCGAGCGAATATATGCGGGCTTTTCCTTCTTCTTCGCCGATGACCATCGGAACTTTGTAAATTCCGTACGAAGTGTTTCCGTCAGCGTCTTCGACGCTTGTTTTATAATATAAAGCCTTGTATTCGTTACTTTTAAGTTCTGGAGTGTAGACCGTTACCTTAGTCTGAACGCCTTTGTCGTTCAACTGTATTTCGGTAGTGGTTTTGATTAAAATTCTGTAAGTATTTTCTCCGCTGAATACGTTGAGAAGAGCCCCGAAAGGATCGTTGGCGTTTTCGATGCCGTAAGTTCCTTCGATAGTCTCACCGCCCTTAACGTAAGTAGCGAATCCGAAACCGTCGAGAGTAAGAGTATCTCCGTTCGTGAACGTATAGGTTTTGTTATATACCGCGGAAGAAGAGTAAGATAAAAGAACTTTTTTACCGTTCTGTTCCGACACTTTATATACATAGCGGCTGTTCGAAACCGTAAGCTGCACTAATTCGCCGGCGGTAGTTTTCGAATAAGCGTAGTTATACGCGCCCTGTTCTTCGTCCTGCGCGTTATATACGGTCGCTATTCCGAAACCGTCGAGTCTGATATAATTATCTTCAATCTTAACGTTATGGCTGCCCTTTTCGACGCTTCCGAGATATAATTTACCCGTTTCTTTATGGCTTTCGTTGCATTCCTGAAATACTTTGTAGCTTCCGGCGGTGCCTACGATGAAGTGAAGAGTAGTTCCCGCTTTATCGCCGGAATCGAAAGTCGCCGTATAAAGAACGTAATATTTTGTTTCTTCACGCGTGTAAGTGCCGGTCGAAGTATCGGTAACTTTACCCTGCGAATCTTTTATTTCGTAAGTAGCTGTCGCGTCGGTTTCTTTAAGAGTTATCTTCGCGTTGGCGTTGATTCCGTTTCCCGTATACTGATAGTACGAAACGTCTGCGGATACGGTTGTATCCGAATAGGTGTAAGTTCCGTTATCATTGAGTTTGCCCTGTTTGATTATTTTTTCGCCGTCGACAAGATCGTCAACGAAAAATCTTCCGGACTTCGAAATATATCTGCCCTTTATGAAGAAGCGACCTCTGAATAAATAAATTTCTTCTTCGCCGGCGCTGTTTTTAGAGATATAATAAACGTCCTTACTTATACTCGCAATATCGGTATAGCCTTTACTCCATACGGCGTAAAGAACAGTGCTTTCGCTTACGTCTATATTATCCGGGGTTTTCGTGGCGGCTTCGCCGA
>DPQQ01000004.1:88777-150286 GCA_003538975.1 Clostridiales bacterium
GCTTCGCCGAACTTGTGATTGTCGAGATAATAAGTGCGATACTTTATTTCTCCGTTAGCAGATTCAGCCCAGCCTTCGAGATAATATCCGTCGAACGAGAATAATTCGGTCTGTACCGATTTTTCGATTCCGTAATAACCTTTTTCGGTTACTTCGGTGTTTTCGGTATCGGAAGAATATCTCTTATAGTTGGAGTTATAGATAACGTCGTATTCGTTTCTGTCGAAGTACTGTTTCAATACAACCTTCGCTTCGCCGGCTTTAAGCGTCGCGCTTAAAACTTCGTTATCGTTTTCGGTTGCGGTAAATCCTTCTACGGGTTCGTTCGCGCTTATCGTTACCGATTCTTTATTGCCGAGATCTTTTACAAAATGTCTCGTTTCGGCAAGTTCATAACCGTCGAGAGTCGTATTCTGCGCCCAGATTTCAACGTCGTAACCTACGCCGTATTTTGCGGTAAGGGTTAAATCTTTATCCGCTTTTACGCCGGTTCCCAAAGAACTGTTTCCGTTATACCAGCCGATGAATTCGTATCCGGTCTTTGTCGGATTAAGATTTTTAACGGCGTTATAAACGTTTTCGCCTTTTTTAACCGTCAGACTCGTCTTTGAAAGATTACCGCCGGAAAGTTCGAGCGATATAGTGTAGAGCTGCGTCCATTTCGCATAAACGGTGGTGTCTGCGATTACCTTGACTTCGGTAACGCTGTTGCCGCCGAAAGAAGCGTCGAGATACCAGCCTTCGAATACGAATCCGTCCTTGGTCGGTTTGGTCGGAAGGGCAAAAGTCTTACCGTCTTCGACGGAAACAGCCGCAATTTCGGCATTGGCGAAGGTAAGCTGATACTTTTTCTCCTTTTTACATGCGACAAGCCCCATCGTCGTCGCTATCACTGCGACGATCGAAAGAACCGCTATTAAAGCCTTTCTGAATTTTTTCATATATTTCTCCTTTAAGGATAACGAGGTTAAAGCCCCTGTTTTTACATATAATTATCTGATTTTACCGTCTTTATTCCGCAGACGGAGTATCGGCTGCAGGTTCCCAGACGGCGTACAATACTTCGCCTGTTTTTGCGTTCGCTATATCCGCAGCGGAATAATCTATCGTAGTTTTATCTGCCGCTTTGGACCATCCCTTGAACGTATAACCGGCTCTTTCGGGAGCGGTTATTCCGCCTTCGGCTTTCTGATTGGAAATAAATCCGGCTTTGACTTCGACCGAAACGACGTAAAGTTTTTCTTCGTCAAGCGTGCAGCCCCAGATTACGGGACGGTTAGACGAATTAAACTTTTTGTTCCAGCCGTCTTTTATAGACGAAGCTTCGATATAAAAAGTTGCTTTCGAAATTCCGTATAACGAGTGAAGTCCCAAGCTTTCGATATTGTTTGAAATAACTACAGATTCTACCGATTTGAGTCCTTTGAAAGCGTAATCGCCGATTTCTGTAACGCTTGCGGGAATTTCAAGAGAAGTAAGAGACGCGAGTCCCGAAAACGCATAAGCGCCTATCGACTTAACGTTTTTGCCTAATTTAAGAGTCGTTATGTCCGAACAGTTGTAGAAGGCGTTTCTTCCGATTTTAGTTATCGTGTCGGGGATAACGATCTCCAAAAGAGATCCGCACCCGACGAAAGCGTAATCGTTTATTTCGGTTAAACCGGAACCTATATGGAGCGTTTTCGCATTGATGCAGTTATTGAAAGCTCTCACCCCGAGTTCTGTTACCGTACCGGGTATGTCGATCGCTTTGATATTCGAGCAACCGTAAAACGCGTACGCCCCTATCGACGTAAGTCTCGGGGACGATAAATCTATCGTTTCTATTCCGGAACAGCCGAAGAACGCATAGTCGCCGATCTTTTTAAGTTTGGTATAAGATAAGTCGAGATCTTTTATCGCCGTTTTGCAATTATAAAACGCATAATTGCCTATTTCTTCGATATTTCCGGGAAGTTCGCCTATTACGGCGTTTTCACAACCGAAGAAAGCGTAATCTTCGATTTTTCTGAGATTGGGATCCAGTGTAATTTTTTCAAGCGAAGAACATTCGCGGAATGCCGAATTGCCTATATACGATACGTTTTCAAGACCGTTCACCTTTGTAAGATCGGTCACTTTGTAAAAGGCGTAATCTGCTATTTTCATGCTCTTGCCGTTTACCGAATCGGGGATAGTGACTTCCGTTGCCGTGCCGTTTATTCCCATTACCCAATTGTCTATTAAGACTATGCCATTGGTAACGTTATTCCAGTTACCGGTCTTTTTGAAAGCCATCTGTCCGATTTTCGTGACGGAAGACGGTATTATATTGCTGCCGAATAAACTGCTGCAATTATAAAACGCGAACGAATCTATTTCGGTAAGTTTGCCGTTATTAAGAAATAAGTTCGTAAGAGAAGTGCATCCGTTGAATGCGTATTTACCTATATATTCGAGCGACGAATCCTGCGCCGAGAAAGTATCGAGCACTTCGTTGTTGCAGAAAGCTTCTCTTCCGATATACTTTACGCTTTTCTGAAGATTTACGCTTCTGAGTACGGGAGCGTTGTTAAGTTCGCTGCCCGTCCATGTTTTATTCGCGAAAGCGTAATCCGCTATGCCTACGGTTCCTTCTTTAAAAGGAACGGATGTCTGATTCGTTTCTGTCTTTTCGCCGATTGCGGTAAGAGTTTTTTTAAGATTTTCGCCCGCGCCGACTACCCAGTTATCTATATATAAATAATCGTTCGCTGTGTCGCCGGTCGTAGCGAGCACGAAATTGCACATTAAAGTTTCGTAGAACGCTCTATATCCCAAAGACGTAACGGTTTCGGGTATTCCTCCTATACCGCCGTTGCCGTCGGTTCCTTCGAGACTTAATTTTTTGCATCCGGAAAACGCATAATTCCTTATGGTTTTAAGTCCGGTTTTAAGTTCCGCGCTTTCGAGATTCGTACAGCCGATAAAGGCCTGCGTTCCTATTTCTTCAAGATTGCCGCCGTCGGAAAAGACGACGGTTTTAAGGCTGTTGCGATATGCAAAAGCCTTTTCTCCGATAGTTTTTAAACCTTCGCCTAAAACAACTCTTTCGAGAGAGTCCGACGTCATAGACGACGATTCGAAGGCTTCCGAGCCTATCGTTTCGACCGAGTCGGGGACAACTACTTCTACCAGAGAACCGCAGTAGCTGAAAGCCTGATTTCCTATGGATTTTAAGTTTTCGTTAAGTTCTACCGTCTGAAGATCCGTACAATAAGAGAAAGTTCCAGTTTCGATTTCGGTAATATTTTCAGGTATTTTTATCGATCTTAACGATCTGCTGTACATAAAAGCGTATTGACCGATACTTGTTACGGAATCGGGAATAATAATGGATTCTAACTTATTGCAGTTATAAAAAGCATCTTTACCTATCTTTTTTATTCCGTCTTCTATAACTATGCTCGTTACTCTCGTGCTGCCTTTGAAAGCGCTGTCCGAGATTTCGATTACGGGTTTATCGCGATAGGTAGCGTCTATTACTATATCGCCTTTCGCGGAGCCTACTTTAGTTAACTTGAACGCGGTGCCGCCTTCCGCCGAATTGTACAAGCATCCGATTTCACGGTATTTTCTGAAATATCCGCTCAGCTCTTTCCAGTCGGAATCTTTATATTTGCTGCCTTTGGCCGCCACCGACTTTACTTTTACCGAATAATCGCCTTCTTCTATTCCGGAAAGGCTTAACGTTTCCTTTTTAGCTTCAAGCGACGTCTTTTTGCCGGTGTCTATGTTCGTAAGAGATACTTCGTACGATCTCGCTGCGTCGACTTTGCTCCAGTTAAGGTTATCGTCTTCGTCATAGGTAATCGACGACGGCGCGGCAAGGGCGGTCTTTCTGGTAAGAGTAACCGCAGCGACTACCGCGGCAACTATTACTACCACCGACGCGCATATCAATATAAGTTTTAAGTTTTTCTTCATGTCGACTCCTTTTCGGCGTTTGTGAAAATAAAATTCTTTTGCTTTTCGTTGTTTGATTGTTTCGGCAAAGCTGTATTTATCTTTTATAATAAATATATAATAATTCTGCCGTCGGTTTTATCGCCGGCTTTTATGAATTATTGAACTTTGCTTTTTTCTTTTTCGGCTTGTTTAGCCTTGTGATCTCTTATTATTTCGTGAATCCATTTAAATTTAAATTTACGTACGGCGATATCGAGAAGGAACGCGACGATCGCTATAATCATAAAGAGAGTTCTCGGATCGAAGTTTCTCTTGAATCCTGTTATAAACGATCTGAAAATCTCATACGTGTCGTCGACTCCGTCTATAACCCCGCCCTTGCCTTTGTCGGCAAGACTTGCCATGAATTCTTTAAGTTCGTCTTCGGTCGCCACGTCGAAAATGTTATATTCCGACGAATAAGATAAAACCTGATAATAATCTACGGAATAGACCTCGTTTCCGTTTTTATCGAGCTTTTTAAGAGTTATTCTATAAACGCCCGCTTCTTTTATCGAGAATACGCATCTTCCGAAGCTGTTTTCTTCGCCTATCGCGGTCGCTACAAGTACCGGAGAGTTATTATCGGTAGTTACCGAGTTAAGAGAAATTTTTTCACTTTCGGTTTCGGTGCCGGTACTGTCTTTTTCGATTCTGGCTATTTCGCCGCTTATGGTCTCGCCTTCTTTAAGATCCGAAAGGATGTTCATCTGGCGATAATAATTATCGCCGGAAGTTTTTATCTGTATTTCTTTTACAGTATTATCTTCTACAGGCATAAGCGAATTGATGACGCCGGGACAAGTTATAATTTCTTTTACGCCGTCGGCGTTAGTTGTTTCAACTTCGCCTCCGTAAAGGAATAACTTTCCTGCTTCGCTTGCTATAAATTCGCTGCCCCAGTCGCCGTAAACGTCGCTCATGAAGCTTCCTACTTTACCTTTACCGAAGCTCCATTCCGCATATAACGGTACGCCTATCTGATACTCTTTTTTGACTTCTTTTCCGTCGACGGTTTTTCTTTCTATAATTATACCGTCGAGAAGTTTCGTTGCGCCGTTCTTCAGCCTCGTTCCGTAGAAGCCGCCTATAGAAGCTGCCATTTTATCCGTCGGATTTCCTTCTTCGTCGGTTTCTCTCGGAAGATTTCTTACGACGTTGCTGATCATATTCGATATGACGGGATTGAACTTTTCGGGGTTGAAGTTTTTGATTTCGGGAGCTTTTATGTCTTTGGTCAGAAGTTCCGATAAGTTCGAAAGATCCGCGAAATAAACTTTGCTTCCTTCGGCAGAACCGCCCGCCTGCGCGGTAAGTTCTTCCATTTTGGACTGAGTGCCTTCGTTATGCGAGCCTATTATAACTATAGATAAGGTTATATCGTTACCGTAGTTTGCCGCTGCTGCCGCCAGATATTCCGAAGCTTCATCCGTAGGAGCGCCGTCGGTTATGATTATAACGTGCTTTTTGCTTACGTTAAGAGCAGCTCTCTGAAGCATGTCGCCCGCAAGTTTTATAGCGTTGGTAAAGCCGGTTGAACCGCCGTCGTCGGCGGATTCGTTTATAGCCGCTATTTTTTCGACTATTTCTCTCTTCTTCGCTGCGGAAGTCATCGATACTCGTTCGGTTGCTGTTTCCGCAAAGGTAGCTATTCCGATGTAGTCTCTGTCCGGAGAAAGAATATTGCTTACAAGGTTCGCCGCGGACTGGAAAGCCTGCGCTTTGGGAGAATTGCTGTTTCCGCCCATGGATCCGGAAATATCGACCGCGACCACTACGCCTAAAGGCGCGCTGTAATCGGTCGCTTCAACCGGGAGCATATCCTGGAAAAGCGTTCCGGACATATCGTCTTTATAATACGCATGCGAAGTTTCGTTATCGTCTTCTTTGCCGCCGAGAGTAAGCAGTCCCCCGCCGTAATCGTAAACATACGAGTAAAGAAGTTTTACGAAAGCGTCTTTATTCGTCTTCCCTGGAACAGCTATCTTTTCGAGATCGGAGTTCGATATATTGTTAAGAATTATCTGATGATACTTTCTTAATCCGTCAATGTCGGCCGGAACGTCACCGGAAGCTACCGCAACGACGTCGACGTTTGTTTTATCTTCTTCGTTGAATCTTTCCTTTACGGCGTTATTGAATTCTTCCGCCATGCCCTGCGTCTTTTCGATAATAAGAATCTTATTGAATACCTGAAGGTAAACGTAAGAGCAATACGAATTGTTTTCGAAAATGGTATCGCCGGAAAGTCCGTCCGAATTTAATTTTACTTCTACCTTGTTGAGTCCGGTCATCGTAAAAGTGTGTTCGAAGGCTATTTTATGCTTGCCGACTTCCGCTCTTATCTCTTTTGTGGTCGAAAGTTCGCCGTTAACGTAAAGATCGGCGTAAATATAATTCTTGCCGGATACGTTTTTGCCTATTTCGGCGGAATTTATTTCGATCGTCGCCGTTATCGAACATTCTTCGTTTTCGACGATATGTTTATCGGGAAGTTCTATTGCGGTAACCGCCGCTTCGGTACCGTTTGCATTCGAACCGAAATAAACGGTGTCGACCTTTGTTCCCTGCGCCGAAACGTATCTTATAACGTTAAGCGCTTCTTCGTCCGTCTGTTTACCGTCCGATACTAAAACTATCTTGCTCGAATCGGGCGTTTCGAAAAGATCTTTCGCATATCTTAACGCCGCGGCTATATCGGTAGCCGTCGTATCCGGAAGATTATTTTTGAGTGCGTCTCTGTACTCTTCGATAACCTTGTCGGTATTCGTATCGAGTTTCGCCGCATAAACCTGGTCGTATCCGAAAAGAACGACGCCGACTTTAAAATTATCGTCTTTGCTCTCTTCTATTACCTTTTCGACGAATTCGTCTCTGTCTTTTTCAATATCGTTCTCTGTAGCGGAGACGTCTACGAGAAGAATAATTTCATTGTTTTTGTTTACTTTTTCGTATCTGAAATTGAGTCCCGAGAGAGTTAAAACCGCCATTACCATAACTATCATATGGAGAACCATGGACGTTATACGACTTCTCGTTCTTCTGTATCTTTTGGCTAATCTGAAATACGGTATAAGCGTAAAAGCTATAGCCGGAAGCAAAAGGAGCAGCAACCAGGGATGCGAAAATGTCAGGTGTAAATTACGCATAGTCTCGCCTCCTCACATGCTCTCGCGCGAATGCAGCCACCATTCAACGAACAGTAACGCAACCAGCGCCGCCGCCAGATAAACCAGCAGATCGTTAAAATAGTCGGAATCGTCTCTTTCGGTAAACGGATTTTCGAGCGAATATCTTTCTTCGGTAAGAGCGCTTTCACTCTGCGGAATGCTTACGTATATCGTATCCGTCAGATCCTGTCCGAAATAAGTCGTCTGCGAAATAACGTACTGTCCGGGTCTTGTAAGAACCAACGTTGCGGGGAATTCGGTAAGAGTGAATTCTTCCTGAGTGAAGCCCGATTCCCTTGCGATTACGGATGCGCCTCTCGCGTTTATCTCAATCTTTCCGCCGACCTCTAATTTTGTTCCGCTTACGGTCGCGGGGAAATAATAATCTATAATATTTGTCATAAGCACCGCGATATGTCCGTATGCGATATTCGAATAGTGCGTGCTGAACGACATTACCACGGTCTGGTTTTCTTTACAGTTTCTCGCAATAGCGACGGTGGAACCGTTGAGTTCGAGCAAAGATTCGTAATTATACGGAGAATCGTCCGATCCGGTAAAATTTTTTAGCGACGTCGCCTTAGAAACTGTAATGTCTTCGGCTTTTAAGCCGTCTAAAAGTTTGTTCGAAGAATTAGACGACAACGTGTCACCTTCGCTTCCTTTAGAAGTAATTTCGAGTCCGAGGTCGAATCCGTACTCTTTATAATCTCCTTTAGGGGGATTGATCAGGAAAGTTACGCCGTCCACGGGCATCGAATCTGGCTTCAACCCTTCGAAAATATACATATTATATCCCGTCAGCAGATACTGTTTGTCGCTCATAACCGTATCAACTTCGATATCGAGTCTCGACGAGAAGTAATTCTTCGCTATGGAAAGAGCCGCGGGAACAAAGGGGTTTTCTTCTCCTTTGCCGTTTTTGTCTATGGGAGTGGTAACGTAAAGTACTTTAAGTTTTTCTTTCTTTCCGCCGTATATAAAGTAGTGATTGTCGAAATCGAAAGCGTCGGATTCGGCTATGTCGAACATTACCTGTTCGAACGAATACACGCCGTATTCTTCGTCGGTGGTAACGTCGGTATCGGCTACGAGTTTGCAAAGAACCAGTTTCGATTCTTCGACTAATTTATAACCTCTGAGTTTGTCTTCGTCCGTATATTCGACGTCTTTTCTGAAAGTTATTCTGTAAGTTTCGTTCGCGACGACGGGTATATCTTTTAATTCGAAAGTTAACTTGCCGTTTTCGCCGCTTTTGTCGTTAACTCCGTAAAAGCTCGCTTTTAACGAGAGCGGAGTATTTTCTGTACCGTAACGAATAACGTCCGCCGAAAAAACATAATTGTTCTGATCCTGAGTAACGGTCGCGTTGATTATGGCGGCGTTCGATTCTTCTTCGCCTTTTACGTCTATTACGTTCACTCCTTCCGGAACGGAACCGTTGACATATGTGGCGTCGGTGTAAATAAACACGTTAGCCTTCGGGTTATCGGCAACGGTATCCGCGCAAAGTGTCATCGCTCCGTCTATATCGTCGCTGCCGTAAGTACATTTTATATCGTTCTGGTTGTCGTTCCAAAGTCCTTTTATTTCTCTTAAAACGGATTCTTTGTTTTCTTTCGTTTCTTTTTCGCAAAGATATTCCGCTTTCGGTCCCGCGGTTATTACGGTTACTTCGCCGCCGCCGTCCAGAACTTCCCCGGCTTTGGTTCCTGCCGCTTCGACCGCTCTTTCGAAACGGGTTTTGCCGTTAGAACTCATAAGCATGCTCGCCGAAGAATCGATTATTATAACCGTTTCGGAATTTGTTTCGGTCGATTTTACGATGCACGCGGGCTTAGCGATTATGAACGCGCAGGACGCAAGGACGAGAATCTGACAGATTATAAGAAGAAGATCCCTTAACTTACTCGTCGGGAGTCTCTTTTTTCTGTATTTAAGGCTGAGTTTCCATACGTATGTGCTGGAAACCACTTTCTGCTGGAAATTCGGTCTTATGATGTATATTATAATCAACACCAGTATTCCGATAAGTCCGAGCAAGCCGAGAGGGGTTAATAACGTCATGACATAATACCTACTTTCAAAAGTTCGCCAAAGAGTACTCTTTCGACGGGTGAATCGCATCCTATCGAAATAAAGCCTACGCCGCGTTTCGAACAGAACGTTTTGATATCCTTCTTAAAATCAGCCATAGCTTCGTCGTATGCCTTTTGCATACTGCGGGTAATCTTTATCTTCATATTCTTATCGTCCGCGATATCAACCGATTCCGCGTCGATAAGATTGACTCTGCCGTCGTACGAAGGTTCTTCGTCCTCGCGTGACATTACCTGTACCAGCAGAACCTGTCTTTTTTTATAGCATAAATAGTCCACCGCTTTCTTCCAGTCGCTGTCCGTAAAAAAGTCCGATACGATTACGGTAAGACCGTTGCCCGTCCCCGTTTCGGGACAGGACGTAACGCAGGATTCGATATCCGTTTCGCCTTCGAATTCGAGATTGTCGAGTTCGTTGATGGCTCTGTAAAAGGCGTTTTTACCGACTATCGTTCCGAAGGGATTTTCCGCACGGTTTCCTTTCATGAGCTGGAACGAAACCTTATCCATATTATGAACGGATAAAAATCCGAGAGCCGCGGCGGTAGCTACGGCGTAAGCGGATTTATAAGGGTTGTCTTTGCCCATCGAAGCCGAACAGTCCAGAAAAATCTGAACCTGCATCTGTCTTTCGTCGGTGAACAATTTTATAAAGTATTTTTCGAAACGGCTGTAAAGGTTCCAGTCGATACGACGAATATCATCACCGAGCTGATATTCCCTGAAATCGGCGAATTCTACGGTCTGCCCCTTCGTGGCGACGAGATGCTTACCGCCGAAATAACCGGAAAGGTCGGTTCTTAAATTAAATGATAACGTCTCCAGACGACTGAAAAATTTGTCGTTCAAAAAAGAAACTTTCATTACTGTTCTCCACTTTTATTTCCGCCCTGATTACGGCGGAAGGCGAATTTATTATTTCGCTTTGTATTTTTTGCTTACTTCGTCTACTATCATCTTTATAACGTCGTCGGAAGAAATTCTTTCCGCGATCGCTTCGAAATTGAGTTTAAGACGATGACGAAGTACGGGATAAGCGAGTTCGTTGATGTCCGAGAAGGCTACGTTGAATCTGCCCTTTATAAGAGCCATAACCTTAGCCGCCGAAATTATAGCCTGACCGGCACGGGGCGAAGCGCCTACTCTTACGTACTTTTTGGCGGCTTCCGACGCGACGGGGCCGGTCGGATGAGTTGCCGAAGTAAGAATCATGGCGTACTTCATGACTTCGTCCGCAACGGGAATCTGATTTGCGGTAGCTCTCATCTGAAGGAGCTGTTCGCCGGAGCAAGCTTTGTCCGCAACTTCCGCCATAGTCTTCTGCGTCATGTTGACGATGTCGAGAAGTTCGTCGAGCGTAGGATCCGGAACGAGAAGTTTGAACATGAATCTGTCCATCTGAGCTTCCGGAAGCGGATAAGTACCGTCCTGTTCTATGGGGTTCTGCGTAGCGAGTACGAAGAAAGGTTCTTCGAGCTTTCTCGAAACGCCCATTACGGTAACGGTATGTTCCTGCATGGCTTCGAGAAGAGCCGACTGCGTTTTGGGCGTAGCACGGTTGATTTCGTCCGCAAGAATAATATTGCTGAATACGGGTCCCTTCTGGAACTGGAAGGAGCTGTTTCCGTTTTCGTCTTTTACGATGATGTTCGTACCGGTGACGTCCGCAGGCATAAGGTCGGGCGTAAACTGAATACGCGAGAACGGAAGATCGAATACTCTTCCGAGCGTTCTTACGAGTCTCGTTTTACCTACGCCGGGAACGCCTTCCAAAAGTACGTTGCCGCCGGCGATCATTGCTATAACCGTTCCCTGAACGACTTCCTTCTGACCGATGACGTCTCTCGAAATCTGTTCGAAGATGGCTGCGCATTGTTTGCTGAATTGTTCAATGTCTTTTTCTGATACCATGGTTACATCTCACTTTTTGATTTTTATCGTTCTTTAATCAAGCCACGGAAAACGTTTTAATAAAAGTTTATTAACCTTTTGAGCGAACAATAAGTCAATACCTCTTACGTCTTCCGATACGCTTAAATATATTCTGCGACATTTTAGTGCATTTTATTATCGCATGAAACGCCCCGTATGTCAAATAAATAAGCGTTCTTTTACAAAAAAAAAGTATTTTTTTACTTTCATATCGCCCATAAAAACTTGTTTCGTCAATCGTTCGGAGTTTTCCCGTCATATCGTCGTCCGACGGGTTTTTACGGCTGAAATTATCCGCTCCTAAAATAAAAATAAAAACAACCCGCATATCCTTTACCGGAAACACGGGTTGTTTTATTTTGTTTCAGATTTTCCCGTTAAGGGAATCTTTTAAGTTACGCCTGCTTGTAAACGATCGTAGCGTTGCAGCCGTTGCGCCAATCTGTACCGTATTTGGCGGTCGCTTCGGCTTCGGTTATTGTAAGCGTTATCGTCTGATCCGCCGTCCAGCCGTCAAACGCGTTGGCGTCGATGTACTTAACCGTTGCGGGGAGTTCTATCGAGGCGATATTCGCGTTTTTGAAAGCATATTCGCCGATAGACTTGGTGTTGGAAGAAAGAACGATTCTTTCTGCCGTTACGCCTGCTAAAGCATATTCGCCGATGTCTTCGTAAGACTTATCGAGAGTGATCGTCTTAAACGAAGCGCCGTTCAGAACGTTTGCGGATACCGAATACAATTTTTCGAGAGTAAGGTCGGTTCCGTTCGCCACGGCAAGTACCGCAACAACGGTCTTTTCGGCCTTGGAATAGATTACGCCGTCTTTGTATTCGTATACGCCGTTATCTTCGCTTAAAACAACGTCGGTAAGGCTCGTACAGCCGGTGAAAGCGTCGCTTGCTATGGTTTCTACCGTGGAAGGAATAACGATTCTCTTAAGCGAAGTACATCCGTAGAACATTTCGGCGGAGATCGTCTTTACGCCTTCCTCTATTACTACCGTAGTAAGATCGGTCGATTCTCTGAATACGCCGTCCTGTACGGTAATAACCGTTCCGGGAATGGTTATTTCGGTTATTCCCGACTTGTAGAAGGCATACTTATAGAGATACTTGATCGGACTCATATCAACAGTCTTTACCTTCGTTCCGGTAAAGAAGAAGTAAGGAACGTAGCCTGCATAGTTTCCTTCGGGGAACTTAAAGGTTTCTACCCCGGAGTTTGCGATCATGCCGCGAGCATACGTTAACGTAGTATTCGCTTTGGAGAAGTCAACGTTCTTTATCGATTTCATTCCGTAGAACATACCTACGCTCATAGTCGTTTCGGCATTTTCGACGGTAACGTTAGCTACAGACGGCGAACTATTATATCCGAAGCCGCCGTAACTATAGAGCGACGAGGGAGCTACGAATTCGGTTATAGACGTACCGGCGAACGCTGCGCGGCAAATCCACTGTACGGAGTCGGGAATATCGAGCTTTGTAATCTTTGAGCAGTTATTGAAGTTGTACTGACCTATTACAAGCAATCCGTTATTGAGTTCGACGTTTTCGAGGTTCGGGCAATCGGCAAATATATATCCGCCCATCGTCGAGTTGGTCGTTGTCGTGGTCTTGTAACCGAGATACAGTAAGCTGTCCGGCGCTTTGAACTCTCTTATACCGGTCATCATGAACGCCGCTGCGTTAACGCCCGTATAGGTATCGGGAAGCGTAACGTCGGTAAGATTCGGATCGTTATAGAAAAGCATATCCGGAATGTAAGCTATCGGAGTATCGATTACCGCCTTTACAAGGCTTGCGTTGTTCGAGAAAGCGCCCTTCATCTTATTAGAATCGCTGTTAGGAAGAGTGGACGACGTTGTCGTTGTCGTAGAACCTATATAAGCTATTGCGGAGCTGTTTCTTACGGTAAGATCTTCGATACCGGTATTAGCGAACGCACCGTCGCCTATTCTCGTAACGTCTTCGAGTATTACCTTGCCTTCGACAAGATTATCGCTCGTTCCTACCGTCTTAAGCGAGACGCAGTTCTTGAACATGTAGTTCGTGATAAATCCTATTTCTCCGGTAAATTCTACCGTGGTAAGAGCGGAGCAGTTACCGAACAAACCGAGATGAACGTTTGTACCGGTAGCAACGCTGCTGCTCTTTTTAGCAGTCGTCGCATTGGAGAAGTAAGTGTAGTAAACCAGGTTGCCGGGAAGGGTTACCCTGGTAAGATGATCGTTACCGACGAATGCGCCGGGAAGAATATCCGAAACGGCTACCGTATAAGTAGAGTCGGTCTTGCCCGAGGGATACGCTATAAGAACGTCTTCGCCGGCATTTACCGTACTTATCGCATTGCCGTAAAGCACACCGTTTACGGACTTGAATTTGGTATTCTTCGAATCTACTTCGATAGACTTAAGGTTATCGCAGTTATCGAATACGTGCGTTCCTATCGCGGTTACCGAAGCGGGTATGGTTATCGAGGAAATCGCGGTATTCGCGAATACGCCCGAAGCTATACCTGTGATAGCGTTTGAAAGAACCACTTCGGAAAGATTCGTACAGTTCATGAACGTCTGAGCACCGACCTGTCCTTTGAAGCCTTCTTCGAATACGACTCTCGTAAGGTTTTCGCAAGCCGCAAATACGCCGCTTCCTACCAAAGTCGTATCGTACCAATAGTATCCGCCGACGTCGTAGTTGAAGGTGGTACCTAAAGACGTTACGGTTTTGGGAATAGTTATTTCGGTCAATCCGCTTTCTGCGAACGCGGTATTACCGATAGTGGTAAGTCTTGCGGGCAGTTCGATCGTCTTAAGAGAGGTACAATTTCTGAAAGCGCCCGAATCGATTTTCGTAAGGCTTTCGGGAAGCGTTATGTTCGAAAGAGAAGTACAATCCTTGAACGCGCTGCTGCCTATCGCGGTTACCGCGCCTTTGAAGTTTACGCTCGTGAGCGAAGCGCATCCGCTGAAGAAGCTCGAACCGACTTCGGTGATCTTTTCGGGGAGCGTTACGCTCGTAAGAGAGGTACAATTCTGGAACGCGTAAGTTCCGATCGAAGTCACGGAATCGGCGAAGGTTACTTTAGTAAGACTTTCGTCGTTACTGAACAGATAATTGCCTATCTTGGTCGAATTTATAGTAGCGGTTTCGAGTGAAGTACAATCCGCAAACATATACATCGGAAGAGTTCTCGCATTGCATACAACCGTTTTAAGGCTCTTGCAGTATCTGAACGGTAAGTTAGATGCGGATACCGAAGCAAGCTTCTTTTCGTACAGTTTGGTCGTTTTGTTTTTAGCGCTGGTATATCCTACGAAGTCCGTTACGGTTTCGGGGATGGTAATGCTCGTAATACCCGAATACTGGAACGCACAGTTACCTATTATTTTAAGGTCCGCCGGAAGTTTTACGCTTCTTAAAGACGAACATCCGTAATAAGTACCGTCTTCCATAAATTCGATATTGTCCGGAAGATCCGCGCTCTTAAGCGAAGTACATCCGTTAAAGAGATACGGATCGTACATCGTTATCGAATCGCCGAGGAAGGTTACCGTTTCGAGCGAAGTGCAGTTATAGAATACGCTGTACGTTTTAAGGGTAGACGAAGCTTTTGCCGCCGCATTCGGATTGAGATAGCAGTTAAAGCTGAGGTCGCCCACGGTGTTTACGCCTGCGGGGATAGTTATGTTTCTTATCGCCGTGGAAGCGAACGAACCGGAGCCTATCGTTCTTAACGAGTTCGGAAGAGTGACTACTTCATCTTCGCCTCTTACCGTATCGCCCGAAACCGTCTTGACGGTTACAAGGCTAGTGCAGTTATAGAAGGTGAATTCGGGGATTTCGAGCATCGTTTCGGGAAGCGTCACCGTTTTAAGTCTCGAGCAGCCCGCAAACGTACCCTGTGCGATAGTCGTCGGGTTGCAGAGCATGACGACTTCTTCGAGCTTGTCGCAATCCATAAATACGCCGTTCTTGTTGAGGTCGGTGTTTTTGTAGTAATACGTCGTGCCTTTGTTTTCCGGCGCGGGGGTACCTAATTTGGCAACCGAAGCGGGAATGGTTATCTTTCTTAACGAAGATCCCTGGAAAGCTCTGTCTCCGATTACGGAAAGCTGGCTGTTATCCGCAAACGTTACTTCCCTTAAATTGGTAGTATTTTTGAAAGCCTCTGCCCCGATTTCTGTTACCGAAGCGGGAATATGAATGCTTCTTATATTGCTGTCCGCAAACGCGTTGTCGGCAATTACGGTTATGCCTTCGGGCATTACGACGTCTTTGTCGAGACCTGCGGGATATGCGAGGAAGTTACCTGCGTTATCGAGAAGCAAGCCGCTGCTTGTCTTGAAGTTGGTATTGCCTTCGGCTATCTTGAACGCCGTCATATTAAGACAGTTCGAGAATGCGCCGTCGCCTATCGTTTTAAGCTTCGTGCCGAATTTAGCCGAGCCGATACCGGTGTTGTAGAACGCGTAATCGCCTATCGAAGTTACGCCTTCGGGTATTACCGCGGTGGTATTGTCTTCTGTCGAAAGATTGCCTTCTTCGTCTCTTACGATTATATATTCGAGAGACGTGCAGTCTTTGAAGAAATACTTTTGGATCAACGGAAGATTCGACGGAAGAATAACCTTTTTAAGTCCCGAACATCCGGCAAATACGCCTGCGCATACCGTCGTAATGTTGTTACTTAATATATCTACTTCCTGAAGAGTCTTGGAATTATAGAAGGTGCCGTCCTTTTCGGAGCTGGTGCCGTCGCCGAGTTTGGTAAGCGTCGTGGGAAGTACAACCTTCTTTATCGGCGAGTTAAGCAATATCGTTGTGTTGACGGAAGTAACTCCTTCGGGAATCCAGACTTCGCCTTCTTTACCTACTATTACTTCGTTGCCGTTTTCGTCAGTGCCGGAAACGTATTTAACCGTATCGAGGCTCTTGTTACGTTCGAACGCCTTGTCGGGTATTATCTTAAGAGCGTTACCCGCAAATACAACCGTTGTCGCAACCGTGCCGTATAAAGCGCCGGCGTTTATAGTTGCGAGTGCGGACGGGAATCTTACTTCGCCGTCGTTTCCGTAAAGAACTACGTTTCCGTCTTTATCCGTAACGAAATTTCCGTTTTCGTCTACCTTATAAGTCTTCATCGTCGTAAACGAATAACACTCATAGATAGCTCTCGTTTCGAACTCTGTCACGGCGTCGTTCATTACTACCGTCTTAACCGAAGCCGCATTGCAGAGGAACAAGTTAGGAATGGTTTCCATCGCCGCGGGAACCCAAACCTCGCCGTCGTTGCCTATAGTCTGCTTCGTTTCGGGATCGTAAAGTTTTAAGGTGTTGAACGTAGCCGCATAGTTGATAAGCTGCGAATTTATGGTCGTTGTGTTTTTGTTAAGTATAACTTCGGTCAAAGAGTCGCAATATGCAGCGAGCGGAGCTTTCGCACTCGATCCCGTACCGCTAGGTTTCAGAACGGTCTTATCGCCGAGTACGGTTATGCTCTTTAAGTTATCCGCGTGCCAGAATATGCCGAACTGTCCGGATTCGATGGTTTCGACGTTTTCGCCGAAGACTATTCTTTCGATACCGGATTTTTCGAATGCATCCTTACCTATCGTTTTTACGCCGGAAGGAATGGTTATTTCGCCTTCTTTACCTGAAACTACACCGGTAACGGGGTCGATTTCCTGTATCGTTCTGAGAGAGTCCGTTCTATTGAACATACCTGCGGGGATAGCCGTCATATTTTTGTTAAGAACTACCGTCGTAAGCGCGCTGCAAGATAAGAAAGTCGAGTTGGAATACGTTGCTTTGGAGGTAAGTATGGTTACCTTTTCAAGTGCCGAAGGATAGTTCATATAGAACGAATAGCTGGTATAATCGCCCGAATAATCGGAAGGATGGTTGAAGGGGCTTTCGCCTGTGGACGAAGTTCCCATCTTGTTCTCGCCGATCTTTTCAACGCTTTCGGGAATGGTTATTTCTCTGATTCCGGCACCGCTGAACGCAAAGTTACCGATTTCGATAAGTCCGTCCGGAAGTATCGCCTTGCCTGTTTCGCCTTTAACGTTGCCGGCTTCGTCTACTGTTTTTATAGTCGAAAGATTCTGACATCCTGCGAACATACCTATGCCGATCGTCGTTAAATTCTTAGAAAGGTGTACTTCGGTAAGCGAACGGCAGTATGCGAACGCGCCTATACCTATGCTTTCGGGATTGCCGAGAATGGTAAGTTTCTGGAGTTTCGCGGTGAAGTTGCCCGAAGATTCTTTGGAGAAAAGAATACCGTGTTCAAGGCTGCTGTATACGCCGCTCAGACTGGTAGCGTATTTATTGTAATCGCCGAGAGTCTTTACCGTAGAAGGTATCGTAAGGTCGGTTATACCCGTATTGGAAAGCGCCAACTGTTCGATTGTTAAGAGTCCTTCGGGAAGCGTTATCGAAGTAAGCGATGTACATCCCGAGAATACCAACGTTTCGAGTACGGTGAAGGTGCTGTTTGCGGGAAGGTTTATCGTGGTAAGAGCCGTGCAGTTCGCAAATGCGGACGCGCCGATCGAAACAAGCTGACTGGTTACCCCGTTACCGTGTTCGAAAGCTACTTCTACAAGGTTCGAGCTGCCTTTGAAGGCTCCTTCTCCGATGGTCATTACCGATGCGGGAATTTCAACCTTGGTAAGAGATAACTGTTCGGCAAAGGCGTTTGCGTCGATCGTCGTGATATTGCCGTCGATCGCATATACGCCGTTGTTGCCTTTAAGCTGACCGCAGATATAAACTATGCCGGTCTGATTCGCGTTGTAAAGTATAGGATCGTTTTCTTTGGAGCTGTAAACCGTATGTCCTTCGGCTACGCTTATCGCGGTCATGTTGGGACAACCTTCGAATACGCCCGTTACGTCCTTTATCGAAAGCGAGATGTGCGCCGTCTTAAGGTCGGTATCTCCTACAAAAAGTCCAGGTGCCAATACATTATTAGATTCGCCGCCGAGAATGAGTTCCTGTTCGGTTTCGGGGAATACTACGTTAACGATTCTGGAGTTTTTGAACGCCCCCGCTTTTATAGCCTGAAGTTTCGATTTGCCGTTCTCACCTACGTTGAAGGTGACTTCGGTAAGTTCGCTTCTTCCGTCCGCGACTCCTGCAAATGCGGACGTACCGATCGTAGTTACCGTGTAAGGAATGGTTACCGAAGTGAGCGCCGTTTTGAAGAACGCGCTGTTGCCGATAGACGTAAGTCCGTCGGGAAGGCTTATGCTCTTTAAGTTAACTGCATAGCCGAATGCGAAATTTCCTATCGTTTTTAACGCATAAGTGCCGTCTTCTTTCGCGGTGAAGGTTACGTTGAATTCCTTATCCGTTTTTTCGCCTGCGGAATAAAACGCGCTATCGCCTATGGTTTGTATTCCTGCGGGTAAAACTACTTTGTTTAAATAATCGTTATCTCTGAATGCGCCTGCGCTTATAACGGTCATTACGCTGTTTGCAGCGAATTCAACGCTTTCGAGAGCAGGCATATCCGTAAACGCACCGTAAAGGGTAGCGCTGGTCTTGGTCGGATCTGTACTTACTATTTCCTTTACGCTTGCGGGGATTTTAACCGAAGTTATTCCTGTGCCGACAAACGCTTTCCCGGAGACGGTGTACTGTTTTTCGGACGAGGGGATTTTGATCGCCGTAAGTTTATCGAGTCCCGCAAACGCGCCGAATCCTATTGCACCTATGGAGCCTCTGTCTTCGAGAGCCGACGTTTCGGGCATTTTTATTGTCGTTATGCCGGTGCAGTAACCGAATGCGTACATTCCGATCGATTCGATGGTGGACGGTATAGTTACGGTCTTAAGATAGCTGTCCGTCTTTGCGTTCGAACTCTGTCCGAAAGCATAGCTTCCGATTACGGAAGTTCTTTCGGGGAATACAATCGTTTCAAGCGAGTAGCATTCGCCGAATACACCGAACGTTCCGCCGTTATATTCCGCTCCGTCTGCAATTTCGAGCTTGTTAGCCGTTTCGCCTTCTTTTACCGCTTCGAAATTTACCGACGAAAGTTTCGCACAACCGTAGAAGGCAAGTTCGCCTATTTTTTCTACGGTGTATGGGATAGTAACGGATTCGAGTCTTGCACATTCGAGGAATGATTTTTCTTTGATTTCTTTAAGACCTGCGGGAAGACTTACCGAGGTAAGAGCTCTCGCTCCGCTGAATACTTCGTCGCCGAGAACGAATTCCGCATTATCGGTTTTGTCGAAAACGACTTCCGTTACGCCCATGTTCTGGTAGAACGCTCTGTCGATTACGAAGTTAACCGTTGCGGGTACGTGAACTTCGCCCGTTCTTCTTACGGGAACGAAGATAAGTTCGGTCGCTACGGAGTTTTCTTTGGTATAAAGAACGTTTCCTTCGGCAAGATAGTTTGCATTTTCCGCCGCTACGGTGATCGTTGCAAGTCTGGTACAACCTTCGAATATGTTGAATACCTTCTTTTCACCTTCCGTTTCAAACATGTTTTCTATGTTTGCGGGAATATTTATCGAGGTAAATCCTGTGCAGTTTGCAAATGCTCTCGCGCCGAGATTCGTCGTTCTTTCGGGAATGACTATTTCGCTTAAAGACGAACATCCCATGAACGCTTCCGAACGTATATCGAGAGCTTCCGTTCCGTCGGCTTCGAAAATAACCGAAGTAAGAAGTCTGCAGTCTTTGAACGCGCGGTCGCCGATTATTTTAACGTTTTTACCGATTGTTATTTCGGTAATATTGGTCTTTCCGCTGAATACTGCCGATGCGATTTCGGTAACCTTTTCGGGGATTACGTACGAGCCGAGTTTACCTGACGGGTAGAATAAAAGCGTGGTTCCTTCCGCATTGAAGAGTACGCCTTCTACCGAAGAGATATACGGGTTTTCTTTGTCGACTTCTACGGCGGTTATTTTTGTTCCGCCGAATACGCCGTTGATGTCGAATATGTCGGTATTCTTGCCTATATTGACTTTAGTAACGTAGTAATCGCCGTTTTCTTTATTCTGGAACGCGCCGCTTTCGAGCGTTGCGCCTTCTATAACGTTTACCGTTACGGTAGTAAGGCTTGTCGCTCCCGAGAAAGCGTATTTTTCTACCGTTTTGGTGTGTGCGGGAAGCGTAATCGACTTAATTGCCGTGCATCCTGCAAACGCTTCTTCGCGAATATCGAGTTTAAGTCCGATAGATACCTGCGCTTCTTCGAATTCTACGGTTTTGATATTTGCACAATTCTTGAATGCGCCTTTACCTATATAAGTTACGCCGTAATGTATTTTTACCGAGTAAATGTATTTTACGCCGCCGAAAGTGTAATCGTCTTCGGTTTCGACCTTGCCGCCGGTGGGAGCGCTTGCGGGTACGTTGAGAACGGCGAACGCATAGTCGCCTATTCTGGTGATTTTGCTCGGGATTTCGATATTGCCTTTCGTAGCTGCCGCCGCAGGGTTCTTCGAATAACCCGCTGGAACGTAAACGAGCGTAAGTCCGTTTTCGCCCGATTCTCCCTTTTCGCAAAGCATACCGTCTACGGAAGTGTATTTGCCGTTGGTTCCGTTAACTTCGATCGTGTTAAGCGAGGAGTTGGAAAGGAACATTTTCGGATTGAATTCGGTAAGATGCGCAGGAAGAACAACCGTTGTAAGACTCGAGCAGGATTTGAAAGCTCTGTCTCCTATCGTAAGCGAAAGATCGCTGCCTGTTCCGCTTTCGAATTCTACTCTCGTAAACTTTGCACTATCGAAAGCGTTACCGCCGATTTCTTTAACCGACGCGGGAATTATAAGTTCCGTAACCAAAGAGCTCTGCATTACTCTCGAAGGAATATAATCGGCTTTATCCGAAATTCTGAACGAGCCTTTCTTAGCCGCTGGTACCAATAAAAGCGATACGCCGCCATCGTCTTCGTTTACGTATACTACGCCGTTTTCGGAGAAGTATTTGGTTTTATGCGTTCCGTCGCCGTAAACGTTTACCGCTTCGAGAAGGGTATCTTTCTGGAATGCGGAACCGGTACCGGAAGACGCGTTTTCGATGTTGGAAATCGAAAGGTATTCGATCGATTCCGGAATATTTATAGTTTTAAGAATCGAGCAACCTTCGAACGCAAGAGCGTTGATTTCGGTTACCTTTCTTCCGTTATAAACTTCGGGTATCGTAACTTCTTCTATAAGATTATCTTTTTCTGCAAGATCGCGGCCTTTCTTTACCTGTAAATTCTTCGGATCGGTAACAGCGTCGCTGAACGCGAGAACGGTATACCAGCCGGAATATAAAACCTTATCCGAAGTGTTGTTGAATATGAAGTTCGAGTTACCGTTTCTGTCGGTATATGCAGTGCCGAATCCGCCGGCTGCGTCATACCAACCTTTGAACATCTTTGCCGCATCGTTGCCGTTTGCAACGCCGAGATTGAAGTATTCTCTGTATTTTACGTATACTTCGGTGGGATTTTCGTCCGCTTCGTCGAGTTTAAGATAAATCGTGTACGTCTTGGGACTCCAGGAAGCGTACAGAGTCATATTTTTAGTATCGGTGAATTTATAATCGGAATATTTTTCGCCGTTTCCCTGAGCTCCGTCTTTATTCAGATACCAGCCGCCGAAATCGTACCCGTCTTTATTCGATTCGGGAAGATTGATCGGATCTCCTTTTGCTTTATATTCTGTTTCGACCGTTCTGCCGCCCGAAACTTCGTAAGTTACCTTATAAGCGGTAACGTCTACGTGCTGCCACGATTTATCCGATTTTGCTTTTACGTAAATTACGTTTTCGCCTTCCTTGGTCAGAACGACTTTTGCTTCGTTTTTGCCGGAAACTTCGACTTCTTCGCCGTCGTTTACCTTAACGACATAAGTATCTACGCTATATAAATAATTCCAGGTGACTTTTCCGTTATTGTATACCGGATTCATCGAGCTTGAATTCTTTTCAATGGCTATTTCTTCCGAAGCAACCGAGTTGTTGGCGGAATTGGCAGCCTTTGCGACTATCGTAATTTTCGTCGAACCGATAGTATTCGCCGGAATAGTATAAGACGTTCCGGTTACTTCGTTTTCTCTTCCGAGCATTTTTACGACGTATCCGGTCGCGCCCTCTACGGCGTCCCAGGTAATAACGTTGTTCGAAATTTTAATATTCGTCGGCGTAGCGAGTCTGGATATTGTTACGTCCAAAGCGGCAGTCGAAGATATATATCCTTTTGCCTCCGCTTTTACGCTTACCTTTACGCTGCCCGTTTCGTAACGGAGCGAATAAGAAGTGCCGTCTACAACGTAAGATTCGCCGTTAACGGTAACTACGTAGTTAGTCGCATTTGCCACAGCGTTCCATGTCAGTTCGGATTTAGCCGAATCATAAGCAAGACCTGTAACTTCGGAAAGATTCTTTTTGTAAACGTAAACTTCGGACGTAGAAGTAAGATATCCGTCCGCATATGCTTTAACGGTAAACCTGATGCCGCCTTCCTGCATTTCGCAGCTTGCAAAGTTATACGAATTTCCGTTTACTTTAAGGTTTTCGTGTTCGTGATCTTTGTTTCCGCAGTCGATCGTTACGGTATAGTATTCCGCATTGGCGACTTCGTTGAACATGAATACGTCTTCTTCTACTCTGAAGGACGAAACTCTCGCCAAAGCTTTGTTTTTATAATAAGCGGTTGCCGTTCTGCCGCCGTAGGTTACTTTAACGGTGTAATCGCCCTCGCTAAGAGCGGAAAAGTCGTAATCGAACGTTCCGCTGAATAACCCGTCTTTACTGTCTACCTTAACTCCTTTGCCGTTTAATATCTCGACGTCGTACGCGCCGCCGGAAGTGACGGGATTATAAATCTTAATTTTATCGCCGTATACGCTTACGTGCATTTCGTCCGAGCCGGAAGCGTTCCATACCGCGTATAAAGTTTCGTTCTGAGTGAACGTATAACCTTCTTCGTACATCGCGGTAAGCTTAGCCGAATCTTCATACGAGCTGAGCCACCAGCCTACGAACGTATAGCCCTCTTTCGTAAGAGCGGGAACGTCTGCCGCAGAAAGTTTTCCGTCTACGGTAGTAGCTTCAACAAGATTAAGGTCTTCGAATCCGGTTCTGAAAGCGACTGTAAATTCGGCAGTCATTTTATCGCCGTATTTAGCGTACAGCGTCATGTCCGAAGTTACGGGATCGTTGTTGAAGTTATAAGCGTTTTTAAGAGCGGCGTCCTTATACCATTTAAGGAAAGTATAACCGTCTTTAACCGGAGGAACGGGAGACGTTGCCGTCTGACCGTTTCTTACCTGCTGCGATTCTACGCTGCTGCCGCCGTTGGAATCGAACGTAACGGTGTAAGTCACGTCCTTAACGAAGGTGAGCGAAGAATTGTCGTATTTAACGGTTAAAATACCGGTGGTTTTGTCGTAAGTCGCCGTTGCCGTCGTGTTATCCTTGAAGGTAACGCTGACTACGCCGTCTTTATAAGTATAAGTTCCGGTGTAGTTTGCTTTGTCGCTTTCGATTTTAAGGTCCTGTCTGGTCATTTTAAAATTCGAAGCGTCGACCGTAAGCTTATACTCGTCTTCGGTCGTAAGATAATAGTAATTACCGTACGCCGAGGTGTCAAACACGTCGTCCTTTCCGCCCGGATTAGGCTTAGGCTTGTTATTGTCTTTGCAGGCTACGAGTCCCGCACAGCAAAAAGCCATCATAACGGAAAGAATCGCTAAAAATATTTTCTTTGCTTTCATGAGTCTTCCTCCATTTTTATTCTCATTTCTGCTTTTTACGATAAAAGTTTTTATCCCCGTACGAAAGGTAAAAAACCGCTTACCGTTTTATTATTCTTTAATTTTACATATACGGAAAGTATTTGTCAAGCGTTTTTGTTTGGAATAATAAAAAATTGTTTACTTTTTTAAAAAAAGTTTTACAAAATTTTTTTACGGTACTTATCGTCTGTTTTTGTACCGATAAAACAGCCGTCTTTTTCGCAAAAACTACTTATGAACGAAAAAAGCGAACTTAACCTAAAACAATTGCCGCTATGCCACTATTAAAATGCAATATAGTTTTTTATTTAAACATTATAATACACGCAATAATAAAATTCCTAACGATTTTATCGCAATTTTAATTTAAATCGGTTTTCGTCGGTAAAAATACGGAAATATATCTTCACCGTTTATTTTTTTATTATATGTATTTCCGGGCGGAATATATCGCCTTTATCGTTTTACTCCGTTATTCTATTTTTTCAGTTAAATTCAAGACGCATAAAAAGCAGCAAAAAAGACGTCGTTTTAAGGCGTCTTTTCTATGTTTTATTGAATTATGTACTCGATTCGGCAGAAACGGTATCGCCGTAACGCTGCCTTTATCCGATTAGTCTTTTACTATAAGGTCTACGAATCTGAAGTTCACGCAGTCAACGAGACCTTTGTCGGTTATTCTTATATTAGGTATGCATGCGAGTGAAAGACCGGAATTCGTCATGAACGGCGAAGGAAGCGTGCAACCGAGATCTTTCCAGGCTTTTTCGAGTTTTTCGATCTTTTCGTTCATTTCGGAAGCGGATGCTTCGTTCATGAGTCCGGCAACGGGAAGTTCTACTATAGCGACGACTTTTCCGTCTTTTACGGCAACCTGTCCGCCGCCGCAATCTATAAGAGCATTCGCCGCGACAGCCATATCTTTATCGTTGGTGCCGATAACGAGAAGATTATGTGCATCGTGAGCAACCGTCTGCGCAATCGCGCCGTGTTTTATTCCGAAGCCTTTTACAAAGCCTTTTCCTACGTTTCCTGTACCGTGATGTCTTTCGAACACGCAGATTTTAAGAACGTCGTTTTTCGGATCGGCGTTAAGATTGCCGTTTACCGCAGTCATCGGAATAATTTCTTCTTCGGTAATGGTTTTGCCGCCGCCTACTCTGATCGTTCTTACATTTACGTCGCCTTCCGCCTTGATTTCGAAATCTTTTTCGGAAAGGTGATTTAAGTGAACTGTGTTTTTAACCGATTCGGGATAAGTGTAAGGAGCGAATTCCTTGAGCATTTTACCGCCCTTCGCTACAAGTTCGCCGTCGATGAATACTTCGTCTACGGTAACGTTTTCAAGGTCGGTTATAAGAACCATGTCCGCGCACTTTGCAGGAGCAACGGAACCCATTTCGAGCGAGAGTCCGAAGCATTCCGCGGTATTGATAGTTACCATCTGTATCGCCGAAATCGGGTCGATACCTTCCTGAATAGCGCGTTTTACTATATAGTCGAGATGTCCCTTTTCTATAAGAGTCGCGGGATGATTGTCGTCCGAAACAAGGTTTGCAAATCTGGTGTCGACTTTATGTTTCGTAACGGCCTTCGCTACTTCCTTAAGGTCGTGCCATGCGGAACCTTCGCGGAGCTGAGCGTACATTCCGAGACGCATTTTCGCGAGAGCGGACTGTTCGGTAACAGATTCGTGGCAGCAGCGTATGCCTGCAGCGATATAAGCGTTTAATCCGGCGCCGGTATCGGGCGTGGAATAATGACCTGTAACGGTCTTGTCCGCTTTAAGAGTCGCGCCTACGATGTCGTGCGTATCTTTATCGGAATATATAATTCCCGGGAAGTTCATCATTTCGCCGAGTCCTACGCATTCGTCCCATTTCATGACTTCCGCTACGTCGCCGGCGTCGATTTTGGAACCGGTGTCTTCGAATCCTTTTACCGCGGGTACGCACGAAGGAACGGTGAGCATGGCTTTTAACGGAGTTCTTTTGGAATCTTCGACCATAACTTTAACGCCTTCGAGTCCGCAGACGTTACAGATTTCGTGCGGATCGAAAAATACGCCGCTCGTGCCGTGCGGAATAACCGCCTTAGCGTATTCGCCTACCGTCATCATGGACGATTCGATATGCATATGTCCGTCCATAAACGCGGGTGCGAGATATTTGCCGGTAGCGTCATAGATGACGGTGTTTTCGCCTATACAGCCGGATGCGTCGCCGACAAGAGCTATTCTTCCCATCGAAACTGCTACGTCCACGCCTTCCTGTATTTCTTTGGTACATACGTTTATAAGCCTGGCATTTTTAATAACGACGTCCGCTTTTTTGAATCCGAGAGCGACCGCCGAAAGCGTCATGGTACAATCTTCGAGAGGATATTTGCAGAATTTGTTTTTCACCTTTCTCACCTTTTGAACGGCATACACTTTTGCTATTTATAAGGTTCCGCCGTCCGATCCTTTTTTAATTATAATAAATTATAATTTTTTCTTTGTCAAGGGAGAAAAAATATTTTTGGAATCTCTTTGATAAAACCGACAAAATACACAAAACGTTAGGTCAATTTTCACAAAAAACACGGACAAATTTATAAAGTCTTCATAAAATTATCCGCAACCCGATTTTTTATTCCGCATATTCAAACCGGCTGTTTCTGCTCTCTTTTACTTTACGGCTACCCTGTTTTATACGTATTTTCGTCTTTCAGCCGTCTTAAAATAAGCAAATTCTTTGACAAATCTTTTTTATCGGGTATAATTTTAGGTATGCAGATAACGATTACGAACGGCAGCGTCCTTTACGACGGCGAGCCGATACTTACCGAAATTAATTTTTCCGTACGGGAAAAGGAACATATAGCCGTCGTCGGCAGGAACGGTTGCGGCAAGACTACTCTTTTAAAGGCTCTTACCGGCGAAGTTCCTCTCGAAGAAGGCACCGGCGACAAACAGTTTACTTTTTCAAAAGTCGGCAGTCCCGAAATAGGCTTTTTAAAGCAGACCTTCGACGGGACTTCGGATAAAACGCTTGAAGAAGAACTTTTATCCGCTTATTCCGAAGTTTTAGCTACCGAAGCCGCTATGAATACCGCGCTTTTCGCTCTCGAATCCGATAATTCCGAAAAAAACGTAAAAAGATTTTCCGATTTAAGCGAAAAATTCGAACGGCTCGGCGGATACCTTTACAAAAAAGAATATAAGACCGCCGCCAAAAAGTTCGGCTTTACCGAAAACGACCTGAAAAAGCCTTTATGCGAATTTTCGGGCGGACAGCGCACGAAAATATCTCTTCTCACCCTTCTTCTTTCCAAGCCCGAAGTTCTTCTTTTAGACGAACCGACCAACCATCTCGACTTAAACGCCACCGAATGGCTCGAAAAATACCTTTCTTCATATAAAAACGCCTTCGTCATCGTCTCTCACGACCGAATGTTTCTCGATAAAACGGTAAACGTCGTGTACGAAATAGAATACGGCGAAATGACGAGGTACAAAGGCAATTACACGGACTTCGTTCTGCAAAAACGGCAGGCTTACGAAACGGCTCTTAAAGACGCGGATAAAAAACGCAAAGAAATAGCAAGGCTCACCGCACTCGTGGAACGTTTCAGATACAAAGCGACAAAAGCGAAAATGGCTCAGGCGAAGCTTAAACAAATCGAGCGCATCGGAGCGGTCGGCGCGCCCGTCGCCTACGATACAGCGACCTTCAAAGCGGACTTCGAACCGGAAAAAGAAAGCGTCGAAAAAACTCTTATGCTGGACGAACTCGAATTCGGATATAATCCCGAAAGGCCGCTCGGCAAAATAAACACCGTTATAAAACGCGGGCAAAAGCTCGGAATAATCGGCGATAACGGCTGCGGCAAATCCACGCTTATAAAAACCATAGTAGGAATACTCGAACCGCTTTCGGGTTACGTAAAAAAAGGGTTGCATGCCGAAATCGGCTACTTCGACCAGACGATGACTCAGAACTATTCCCCTTTAACGGTGTTCGAAGACTGTCATAACGACTTTCCGTTTCTTTCGGACGGCGAAGTAAGATCGGCTCTCGGAGCCTTCGGCTTTACCGGCGAAGAAGTTTTTAAAACCGTAGGCGAACTTTCGGGCGGCGAAAAGGTCCGTCTCGCTATATGTAAAATTTTCAAAAAACGTCCGAACGTTCTTATACTCGACGAACCGACCAACCATATGGACATTATCGGCAAAGAATCGCTCGAAAGGATGCTTTCGGCGTACACAGGTACCGTCATAACAGTGTCGCACGACAGATATTTTATAAACAAAGTAGCTGACAGACTCGCCGTTTTCGAAAACAAAAAACTCAATTTATACGACTGCGGTTATACGGAGTACGAAGCCTTGAAGCAAGACGACGATGACGATATAGATTTGCCGCCGCAAAAACCGGAAAATCAACCCGCCGTAAAAAAACAAAAACCCGTTTCGGAAGAAAAAGAAAAGGCTAAAAAATTACACCGCATAACCGTTCTCGAAGAAAAAATGGCGGTAATAGACGGCAAAAAAGAAGAGCTTAACTCTATCCTTTCGACCGATCCGTCGGTTTATTCGGATTACGAAAAAATAAAAGAAATAAACGGGAAACTGGAAGCTCTTTCAAAAGAAGAAGAACCGCTTATCACAGAGTGGACCTCTCTTATGGAAGAAATCGAGTGTTAACTATCGATAATTAAAAAATCCATATACGGAAAAGGAGCGTAAAGACGCTCCTTTTTTCTTTTTTCATTTATTTTCGGTATTATAACGCCGCTTTTTACGATACCTGTATCGTTCAAACCGCGCCATAAGTAAAATAGTCGTCTTTTACTCGGCGGACTCTTTTTTATCTTCGTACTGCTTCAAAAGATTTTCGGACGCGGTCGAAACGGGCAATGCGAAGAATATCCCCTTCGCATCGCTTCTTTCGCCGGCTTTGTCGTAAAGCGCGTTCAGAATATCGTTTACTATGTCGGATTTTACCAGAATAAGAACTATTTCCTTTTCGGGATGAACGTCTATTCCGTAGAGTTTTCTCGCGTTTTCGGAAACGCTTCCGCTCGCCGGGATGACGGTACCGCCTCTCGCCCCTTTTTCTTTTGCGATATCCATAACAAAATCGGAATATCCGTCGTTGACTATCGCGACTACGTTTGAAATAACTACCGCCATTTTATTTACCTCCGTTTGACAGAAACATATAGTTGGATACGCCTATTATATTTTTTAGTGGTACCGAGTAAGCCATGCAATAATTCCCGTGGAACGTCTTAAATTTATCTTCGAGAATAAGCATCGCGTCTTTAAGCATTGTTTTTTTGATTACGCAAAAGACCATTTCCTTAGTCATGGTAACGTCCGAAGTTCCTTTTGCGAGAACCGAGAGAGCCGCCGTGACGTCGTACTGTTCCAGAAGGTCTGCTATAACGTCTTTTTTGCCTTTCGGCACGCTCACGAACAGAACGAACAGTTCTTCGAGCTTGTATTTGTCTTTTTGCGAAAGGTTGTTTTTCGCTGCGCCGAGTTCCTCTTTTATCTTGCTTTTAATAACTTTAGCCTTTTCGCGCACGGGTTTTTTAGAGTTTTTTACGTTTTCTGCCGTCATGTTGCTCATTATACGCCCTCCGTTTCGAACGAAATTA
Source organism: Clostridiales bacterium (assembly GCA_003538975.1). Classification (GTDB taxonomy): domain Bacteria; phylum Bacillota; class Clostridia; order Christensenellales; family Borkfalkiaceae; genus UBA11475. The sequence continues at coordinate 118,349 of DPQQ01000004.1, forward strand.
TCATTCTGTCGTCTTCTCTCAATACCTTTTCGATAGCTTTTCTGGCTCTTCTCTTATTCTTTATGGCGGATACCACACCGAGAACTTCGATCGAAATAAGCGGCGAGAGAGCGACAAAGGCGACTACTCCGAACCCTAACGAAAGAATGGAGGCTTCGCCCTGTAATTCGGCGCAAAGTCCTAAAGCTATCGGGAGAATAAAGCTCGAAGTAAGCGGCCCGGAAACGACTCCGCCCGCATCGAAAGCGATTGCTGTATAAATTTTCGGGATAAAGAACGAAAGTATAAAGCAGAGCGCATATCCCGGAATGAGAACGTATAAGATCGAAAATCCGAAAATAATTCTTATCGCCGAAAGAGCTATCGCCGCGCCGACGCCGACCGCGAGAGTTATTAAAAGAGTTTTCTTTTTAATAAATTCGTTTGTGATTTCTTCAACCTGCGTGGTTAAAATTCTGACGGCGGGTTCCGCAAGAACGGTAAGCGCGCCGATTATCATACAAATAACCGAAGTAACGACAGGCCCCGACTTACTGAGTTCCGTTCCGATTTTGTAGCCTATACCCATATAGGAACAATCCACTGCCGCAAGGAAGAGTACAAGTCCCACATACACGAACAAAAGTCCTATACCGAGATCTATAACTTTCTTTTTAGGCGTTTTCAGAAACAGCCTGTCTACGATAAGGTAGCATATGTAAAGCATGCCGATCGCGATGCCGACTTCTTTGAGTTTTTCGAACACGTAGTGGAAAAAGCTTGCAAAGAAGTTCGCCGGTATCGAATAATCGGGAAGTTCGTACTCAATGTTTTTGCTGTAAAAAAACGTCAGAAGGAGCATTACTATAACCGGTCCTACCGACGAAAACGCCACTAGTCCGAACGAAGCGTCCTTTTCGCTCTTTTTCGCGAGTATAAGCGCGACGCCCGCGCCCAAAGACATCAGAAACGGTACTGTCATCGGTCCCGTTGTAACGCCGCCCGAGTCGAAGCATAACGGAAGCATGGCTTCGTTTCCGCGATACACGTTGAGCGCAACCAAACCGAATGCTACCATGTAAAGAACGGCAAGTATCGAAACAAGACTTTCTTTTTTAATAACTCTTAGAACGGCAAGCACAAGGAACAGAGCAACGCCGAGTCCTATCGAAATTATAAGAAGGAGCTTCGGGAACGCCGCGCTCGTCTGCATCGCAAGAACGGATAAGTCCGGTTCCGAAACGGTGATTAAAAATCCGAACGCGAAGAAAACTACTATAAGAACTCCTATTTTACCTTGTTTAGTGAGTCCCCTGCCTATCTTTTTGCCGATAGGCGTGGTCGCGCGTTCCGCGCCGTAGTTGAACAAAGCTATGCCGAGTATTATAAACACCGTCGAAACGGTAAACGAAACGAGTTCGTGCGCGGCGAATTCGAGTACGCCGAACAAAGTTAAAATAATCATGAGAGCGTAAATCGGCAATACCGAAAAAGCCGAATTTTTAACTTCTTTCAGTAAATCTTTTATCAACGGATTCTCCTCCTTGTCTTTCACGTTCTTTTTTTACAGTGTTTTTATTACAGGTCGTTTTGATTCACACCCGTATCTTTGAATGTTATCGGTTTAATTATTCTTCGGTTTCTATAATAAAGCCGTCGCGGCTTTTCAGAAACTTGGTTTTGAAAAACGCTTTTATGCAGTTTTCCATCTTTTCGGGATCGGACGAACCTACCGTTTCGATGCCATGATGCATGGCAAGCTGGGCAAGACCTATATCGCAGGCATTCATTCCGAGATTCGCGCTCGTCATAAGTCCTATCGTTCCGCCGCAGCGAAGGTCCGAATTGTTATAATAATCCTGATATTCAACCCCCGCTTCCCTTAAAATCTTTTTAAGTATCGCGGAAGAAAGCCCGTCGGTAGAATAGTTTGTATGATGCTTTATAACTATGCCTTTATTCAGATATGTTCTTTCCTTTACGTCGGACTTTTCTGGATGAGCGGGATGAACGGCATGAGCGTTGTCGACCGATAAAATATAACCGTTTTGGCACGCTTCGATGAACCCGTCTTCGTCCAAACCCAACCCCCTTATAATCTTTTTCATCGTAATTTCAAGTATTGCCGAGTCCGCGCCCTGTTTTGTGCGGCTGCCGATTTCTTCGTTATCGAAGCAGCACATAAGCGATATGCCCACGGGTTCGGTTTCGGTAATAGCTTTTATCGAAGCGTAAACGCTGGTTAAGTTATCTATACGCGGCGAACATAAAAATTCTTCTTCAACGCCGCTGTAAAAGGCGGGAACCGCAGGTACGACGTAAAGATCGGCGTCTATCACCTTTTTTTCGGAAAGAGTTTCGTAAACGTTTTTGTCCGAACCGAAGAGCGGAGCCATGTCGTTCTGTACGGAAAGCGAAAGCGATTCGTTAACAGTCGGATTATGGTGTATGCAAAGTCCGGGAATGTTGAGATAATATCCGCTCACAACATTTTTGCAAACTATTTCGGAATCTTTTTCGTACATTATTCTGCCAGCAACCTTCAAAGGTACGTTCATCATCGAATAATTAACGAGTCCGCCGTACTTTTCGACGTTGAGTCTCTTTCCTTCGGGACTGTCGGTACAGTCGGAGCCTTTTATTTTAAGACAGGGCGAATCGGTATGACTTTCGCATACGTTGAAAGCGAGATTATCCCCTATCGAAAACGCTATAAGAGCCGTTCCGCTCGTCGTAAAATAATACTTGCCGCCCTTGTAAAGGTTCCATGTTTCTTCGAGCGAAATTTTAGTGAATCCCGCTTCTTCAAGCATTGCGGCGCCGTTTTCTACCGCATGATAAGCGGTATACGACAAATCCAAAAATTCTTTAAGTTCCATAGTTTCTCCGTTCAGGCATAGCCCAGCAGAATAAAAAACGTGGATTATACCTTATATTTTTACTGTTTTAGCAGAATTTTTATTTTATATTAACATATCCGTCCACGCCCGTCAAGCGGAGATATTGAACAGATTTTTGCATTTTGTCTATTCTCATCGCAAGAGTAAAATCGTCCGTAAATCTCGTTTTTACGGGCTGATTTTGCGTTTTTACATAATTCAACCCGCTAAAAGGCACGTTTTTATCATACCTGTATCGCCGAAACGATACCGTTTTTACGATTTGTAATCGAACACGTCCGAAAAAAGTTCCTGCTTCGAGCTTTTCAGCACTCCTGCTATCACCGAAGCGGTAAAATTCGGGAACAGTCTTCCGAAAAAGCACATAAACTTTCCGTCTATGCCGAGTGGAACGGTTTTTTTACGTTTTACTATCGCTTTTACGCACTTTTTGCCCGTTTTTTCGACCGAAGCCATGAACGAAGAAATAAGTTTGTTATTTGAAACGTCTGTCTTTTGTCTTTGCATTATGTCTGTTTTCACAAACCCGGGGTAAATTCCGACTACGTTTATTTTTCCTTTATATTCGACTCGCAACGCGTCGGTAAATCCCTTCATCGCGAACTTCACCGCAGTATACATGCTTTCGCCGACGACGGCGCACATAGACGAACTCGAAGCGATGTTTACTATGCAAGGGACGGAACTTTTTTTAAGTATCGGGAGAAGAGTCGCCGTCGAGACAAGATTCGCCCTGAAGTCCGTGTCTATGATTTCGTCCCGCTCTTTTGCGGTTATTTTTTCGAACTTTTCGAACGGGAGCATAAATCCGGCGTTGTTTATAAGCACGTCCGCGCCGCTATCCGAAGACGCGATTTCCGCTCCGAATTCTTCCCACTTTTTATCGTCTCTCACGTCGAACAGTCTGTACGAAAAATTTTCTTTATTGACTCTTACGGTTTCGAGAGCGGCGAGCATCTTTTTTTCGTTACGGCATATTCCTATGACTTTAGCTCCGTATTCTTCGAGCAGAATTTTGGTGATCGAAAACCCTATTCCGCCGGAAGCTCCCGTAATAACAACGGTTTTACCTTTAAGCCAGGTATTTTTAGTCTTTATTTCTGCAGTTTTTGCTTCTCTTTTCTTACCCTTTTCCACTCTTTTTACTTGTTTTGCGATATCCGTCGCAAATTCCCCGTATAATTTTTAATATAATATCACATTTTACTTTGTTTGTAAAGACCGAATTTTATCCGCCGGGTATATTTTAAAAGCTTCTTATACAGCTTATATTCGTTTTTGTTTACGCATTATAAACAAACAGGTTATGATTTTTAAGTTTAAATAATTAAAAAAAGCTTGAAATTGCCCATAAAAGGTTTTAAAATATTATTGCAGCGTAAAAACCGTATAAAAAATATACGCTTTAACGCTAAAAACAAATAATACAGATAATAAGGAGCTAATATGTTAGGAAATTTTACTTACTGCAATCCGACGAAGCTTTATTTCGGAAAAGACTCCGTAAATAACCTTAAAGCCGCGCTCAAGCCTTACAAAAAAATAATGCTCGTATACGGCGGCGGTTCGATCAAAAAGACCGGACTTTACGACAAAATAATGAAAATTTTATCCGATGAAAATAAAATCGTTTACGAAGATCCCGGCGTTATGCCCAACCCAACTCTCGAAAAACTTTACGAAGGCTGCAAAATCGCAAAAGAAAATAAAGTCGATTTTATTCTCGCGGTAGGCGGCGGTTCGGTATGCGATTATTCAAAAGCCGTTTCCGCTTCCGCTTATCAGACCGAGGATCCGTGGGAAAAGTATTACGTTAAGTTCGAAGAACCCGATTGTAAAATTATACCCTGCGGATGCGTTCTCACAATGGTCGGCACCGGTTCCGAAATGAATGGCGGCGCGGTTATAACAAATCATAAAACGATGATGAAGGTAGGTCACGTTTTCGGCGAAGAGGTCTATCCCAAGTTCGCGATTCTCGATCCCGCTCTCACCTTTACCGTTCCCGAATATCAGATGAAGGCAGGATTCTTCGATATAATGTCGCACCTTCTCGAACAGTACTTTTCGGGCGAAGACGACAACACTTCGGACTACATTATCGAGGGACTTTTAAAATCCCTTATAATCAGCACGAAGATCGCCGTTAAAAATCCCGCCGACTACGAAGCGAGAAGCAACATTATGTGGACTGCGACGTGGGCGCTCAATACTTTAGTCGCCATGGGCAAAGCTACCGACTGGGAAGTTCATATGATAGGTCAGGCCGTCGGCGCGCACACCAACGCCACTCACGGAATGACTCTTTCCGCCATTTCGATGGCATACTACCGCTATATAATGCCGTACGGTCTTAAAAAGTTCGTCCGCTATGCCGAAAACGTATGGAACGTTTCGCCCGAAAATAAAACAGACGAACAGATCGCCGAAGAAGGCTTAGCCGAAATGGAAAAATACATGAACGAAATCGGTCTCGTAATGAATCTTAAAGATCTCGGCGTTACCGAAGACATGATCGAAGCAATAGCCGCAAGCACTCTTACGATGACCGGCGGATATAAGGTCCTTGATAAAAACGAAGTAATCAGGATCCTTAAAGAAAGCTTGTAACGAAGCTTTGAAGACACGTCGGATTTGCGCCGATTTATAAGCAAATCATTACATAACGTATGTTATGCTAAAATCTGATCTGTTTTATAAACCTTGAAAATTACAAGGTAATTACTGATAATTAAAAATAACATCCGTAATATTACGGCTGTTATTTTTAATTTTCGCTAAAAACTTCGTTTTATATTCCGCGTAGGATAACGTATATTTAATAACCTTTACGACATGTAAAAAGCCGCTGAAAACCAGCGGCTTTTTTAATTTTTATTTATTTTTATTTATTATATTATTCTTTGTCTTCTTTAAGATTAAGAACGCTTATCGCGTCGGTAATGGTCTTTTCAAGAGCGAGTTTGCCGTATTTGTCTACGTCGGCTTTATTCTTTTCGCCGTGGGTAAGACATCCCGCACCGCCTATGCATCCGCCGGTACATGCCATACCTTCGATAAAGTTTGCGTCGAGCATTCCTTTACTCTTTTTAAGAAGAGCTATCTTGCAGTTTTCGATACCGTCGCACGAAACCGCTTTGAGTTCGAATTCGGTGTTGCCCTGTTCTTTAAGAGCTTCGGTTACCGCATCGCTCAGACCGCCGCAGCGAGCGAAAATTCTTCCGTAATAAGAAGCGTTGTCGAGAAGAGTTTCGCCGAGAGTGGTGATGTCTACGTCTTTGCTGTCGAAAAGCGCCTGCAATTCTTCGAACGTAAGAGCTACGTCTACGTAAGGTTTGACGCTGTCCTTCTGAACTTCCATCTTTTTTGCGGTGCAAGGTCCGATGAATACTATCTTCGCGGTATTGTCGTGATCTTTTATATACTTCGAAATCGCGCCCATGGGCGAAAGGTTGGACGAAATATAAGGAACGAGATCGGGATAGTTCTTTTCGATATAGTTTACGAAAGCGGGGCAGCACGAAGAAGTCAAGAAGCCTCTTTCGGCAAGTTCTTTACTTTCGGAATACGCTACAATGTCCGCGCCGAGAGCGGCTTCTACCACGGAGTGGAATCCGAGTTCTTTAAGTCCGGTAACGACCTGACCGAGTTTAGCGTAAGAAAACTGACTCGAAATCGACGGAGCGACTACTGCGTAAACTTTGTACTTGGTATTGCCTTCGCTTTCTTTTATAAGTCTTATCGCTTCGAGAATATACGACTTGTCGCTGATCGCGCCGAACGGACACTGATAAACGCACGCGCCGCACGAGATACATTTTTTATCGTCTATCTTCGCGGCTTTGTTTTCGTCCATGGTAATAGCCTTTACTTTGCAGGCGTTCTGGCACGGTCTTTTATTGTTAACGATAGCGGTGTACGGACAAACTCTCGAACACGCTCCGCATTCTTTACATTTTGTCTTGTCGATATGAGCGACGTGATTAGCGTCGAGCGAAATCGCGCCGAATCTGCATGCGTCCATACATCTGTGTGCGAGACATCCGCGGCATGCATTTGTTACTTCGTATCCGCCGACGGGACATTCGTCGCAGGCGATGTCTATAACCTGAATAACGTTCGGATTGCCGTTGTCAACGCCCATGGCGAGTTTTACTCTTTCGCCGATGATAGCGCGTTCTTTATAAACGCAGCAACGCATGGTCGGAATCTTGCCGGGGATAATCATTTCCGGAATATTCATAACGTTTTCCAGAAGTTTGTCCTGCCAGGCAAGTCTTGCGACTTCTCTTAAAACTTTATACTTAAGATGCTGAACTTTAGTATCGAATTTTTTGATATCCATTTCTTTTGTCCTTCTTTTTTGCGTTTTATATATTTTTATTATTTTACGCAAAAACCTTTTATTTTAAAAATCTCTGTATTCTTATATCTTTTTATAAAGCGTAAAAAGATAATCTTAAAAGTTATTGTTTATAGACTATTGCGTATGATTCCGGCAATGCTTCCGATACTTAGTAACCGTATTATGGTTATATTTCTGCGAACCGTTCGCGCCGTAGCATATCCGCAATAAATTTTTATCTTAAAAATAGCAAACCTTTACCGACTTACCCATTTCTCTCAGATCTTTCGAAAGTTCTTCTACAAGGTTCATTTTGATACTGAAATTTATCGGCAGATCGGGGTTCTGGTGAGCGGGGTTTATCGCTTTGCCGACGAAAAAGTTAATGTCGGTGGCTTCTTCGAACAAAAGTCTCGCTATTCTCGAAGCGCCGTCTTTTTTGAAACCCCATTCTTCGTAAAGTGTGTTGTCGCCGAGATAATCGTCGGCGTATTTAAGCACTTTGTCTATCGTTATAACGCCTTCGGTAACGAGATCGACTCCTTCGATTTCGGCAATCGGAGGAACGTCCGAACGTTCGTATTGGAGGCATGGTTTTACTTCTTTTCCCAAATATCTCGCGGCGATTTTAGAGGTGGTTCCGCCGCATACGATATGCTTGCCTTCTTTAGAGAAAAACAAGGTGAGCATTCTCGAATCGTCGTCTTTATTTGCAGGCGAGCCGAAAAGTATATTCATCGGTTCGCGTTTTCTTATTTTTATAACGCACGCCGTCGCGTCGTCGCCGGGTTTGCCGCCGTAAAGCGAGTTTACTTCGTCTATAAGTATGGTCGAAAGCGTCTTGGCAGTATACCCTACGTGCGCGATGTTAGCCATAAATTCGGCTATCTCTTCTCTCTTCCACCCGAAATTGTACGAAACACCTATACCCGCGTGCGGACAACCGTCGCTCATCGCGATAAAAACGTCGTTTTCTTTAAGTTCTATCGTAGAACTGTATACCGTCTTGCCGCCTATCGTCATCTGCGTTTCGGGATAAACGTAAGGTTCGCAGTCTCTTAAAAGTATCACGTGCGGATTGTCGTACTGTATTATCTCAGCGCGGCTGTTATCGACAAGGTGAATTATCGTAAAAGTCGAATAAGCGACTCCCCTTACCGAACATACCGGGAGAGTGGACGAAATAGTCTCTACGCAATCTTCCAAACTAAGCCCTTCGGAAATCATCGTCGAAATGATTTTGGAAGTAAGAGTGGATAAAATACTCGCCTTAACGCCGCTTCCGAGTCCGTCGGCTAAAACGATTACTTTGCTTCCGTCTCTCGCTTCTATGACGTCTACGTGGTCGCCGCAAAGTTCTTCGCCGTCGTGGTTTATGCTTTTGTAGCCTATATCCGCGCAATAACTATTCATTTTCGATAGTCTCCTTTAATTTGGAGAGAGCTATCTTCGTTTCCGCGGCGGTTTCGCCGAGAAGCGAAGCTATTTCCTGAACGATACGCATTTGCTTATCGACTACTTTATCTGTTACTTCGAGCGTCTGACGGCTTATCTCTTCCTTTTTCTGTTTATCTCTTTCAAAGTCGGTGATATCCTTCATTATACCGAGAATGTTATGATATTCCCTGTCGTAAACGGTTGTAAGCTCGATATATCTGTCGTATTCCGCCAAGTAAATTTTTCTGTCTCTGACGCTTTTGCCGGAAGTCTTCGTTTCGATAAATACTTTCGGATCGAAAATTCTTATGACCGGTTCGCCCATTACGTCCGAAGCGGAACGTATGTTGAGCATTTTTCTCGCGGCTTTGTTTATCTGCTGTACTTCGAAATCTTCGTTCAGAACTATAATTCCGTTTGGCGTATTGTTAAGCACCGTATCCGAAAAGCTCTCCGCGCGTTCCTTAAGATACGGAAGGCACATCGAAACTTCGGCTTTTCCGCGGTAAATCGCAATAGCCTTTTCCCTGCAAGTGTCGTAACCGCACGTTCCGCAGTTAAGCTCGTCCATAACGCTTATCTTACCCATCTGTTTCAGAATAGCTCGTATTTCGTCTTCGGTGGGAGTCTTCTCGTTAAGATCTATCGGCAAAAAGTCCTTTTTTAGTTCGTCTTCGCCGTAATAATCTACCTTAAAGTCTTTTTTACCTGCGTATCTATCCACGGCGGCATAGCCGCTTACGGGAGAGTTATGGTACTTTTCCATAACGGGACCGCCGATGCAACTGCCTACGCATGCATTCATTTCGATAAAGCATTTATGTAAATTGCCGTGTTCGATGTCTTTAAGCGCGGTTATGCAGTTTTCGACTCCGTCGATCGCCATATAAGTATAGTGTTCGTTTTTATTGAGAAGCGTTTTTATTACTCCGCCCGCCGTCGGAAAAATTCTCGCAAGACTTTCTTCCGAAGAATCCTTTTCCCTTTCCGGAACGATATTCTTTTCACGGAGCATTCTCGTAAGTTCTTCAAACGTAAGAACTGCGTCCACTATGCCGGGATACCTTTGCGCTTCGTCCTTTTTCGCCACGCACGGTCCGATGAAAACAGTCCGCGCGCCGGGATAACGCTTTTTAATATCGGCGCAATGCGCCTGCATCGGAGACATAACGTCCGCAAGACATTTGAGTTCCGCGGGAAAGTATTTTTGTATAAGCAGATTGATCGAATGGCAGCATGAAGAAATTATAACGTCGCGTTCTTCTCTGTCAAGCATTTCTTCATACTCTTTTTTCACGATCGTCGCGCCTACAGCGGTTTCTTCGACCTCGGAAAATCCGAGTCTTATGAGAGCCGTTCTCATCGAATTTATCCCAACGCCGTCGTAGTTTGCGACAAACGACGGGGCAAGGCTGACTATAATCTTTTCGCCGCTTTTTAATAAAACTTTAACCTTTTCGGTCTCGTCCACTATCTCTTTCGCATTCTGCGGACATACCACGAAGCAGTGTCCGCACAAAATACATTCGTCTTCCGAAATATGCGCCTGATTGCCCGAAAATTTTATGGATTTGACAGGACAATGTCTTATACACTTATAGCAATTTTTGCAGTTTGACTTTTTTAACGCTAACGAAAACGCCATCTTTTCCCCCTATGTACGCTCGTATATTATTTTTTATTACGCCTTGAAATTACGCTAATTTTTTAAGAACTTCGTTCTTGAAGAAGTCTTCTACCGTTACCGGCGATACCGAATAGAATTCGCCGTCAACGGTAACGCAAACGCCTTCCTGACATCTGCCCATGCAGAACGTTCCCGAAAGTTCTATTTTGTCTTCGAGTTTGTTGTCCGCGATGAGCTTCTGTAAAGCTTCTACTACGAGTCTCGAACCCTTGATATGGCAGGAACTGCCTATACATACTGTGATTTTCATACCTTTTTCTCCTGTTATCCGCATATCTTGAAGCGGTTTTTATTATTTTTAGTCGTCCGCTTTTTTATATGACGAACGAACGTAAAAATTCTCTCATTTTTTTGTTTGCCGCCGGCATTATTGCGGCGGCTGCCGCCGGAACGAATTTATAGAAAGCTTCTTCTACGGTTTTATCCGCAGAAAGTTCTTTTGCTATATCTCCGGCTATATCCGAAATATAATCTTTTTTATAAGTCTCGGCAAGTTCTTTGCCGTACTCGTAATAAATTTTTACATACGAAAGCGCCGCGTCGAATAAAGGATTGCCCTTCGTTACGTGCGCCCAGTCCACTATATAAACGCCGTCCGATATGTTCCCGTCCTTCAAAATAACATTTTCGGGGACGAGATCGCCGTGACATACGTATTCGCAATCGGGAATGTTTATTATGCTTTTAAGTATTTCTTTTACTTTTTTCTCTTCTATGCCCGATAAAATGGCTTTTTTTACGAGTTTTTCTCTCTGTCTGTTAAGCATTGGACATGTTTCGGCGTTAACGGTACGCTGAACATTTACCAAAGCTTTTATATATTCGTCGGAATTCCCGGGATGTCCTTTTATAAGTTCGGCAATCGTTTTGCCTTCGATGAATTCCGAAACAATTCCCCATTTCCCGTCAAACGAAGTTATGGCTTTAAGTTTAGGTACGTTTATAGAGGTCCTTTCTATTCTTGCCTGATTAAGAGCTTCGTTCAGTATATCGTCCTTAGGATAATCTTCTTTAAAAAGCTTGATACAGTCTTCGCCGTCTCTGAAAACCGTCTTGTTGTTTCTTACGGCAACGATACGTTCGAACTCCATCTTAATCCTCCGCTTCCCCTGTGAGAGCGATGTTAAGATACGCCAAAGAGAGAGAAAGATCTTCGTTTTTTATCATAACGTTTTCGTCTGCGGCGAGTTTTACCGGGGCGAAGTTCCATATCGCTTTTACGCCCGCGCCTGTAAGAAGGTCGCATACGCTCTGCGCGTAAGCCTGCGGAACGGTTATTATACCTATTTTCACCTGATGATCTTCGCAATAACTTTTAAGCGAATCTATAGGTAAAATTTCTTTCCCGTTTTCGCTCTTGCCCGTTTTGGACGGATCGTTATCAAACGCTGCTCCGATAGAAATTCCGAACTTGACAAACCCGTCGTAATCGAGAATGGCTCTTCCTAGTTTACCTACTCCTACGAGAACTACGCCGGTATCCGGATAAGACAAAACGTTGTTTATGTCGAGAATAAGCTCGTCCTTTTTATAACCGACTTTGGGTTTACCCTTTGCCGAAACCGAGCTTAAATCTTTTTTGACCTGCACTTCGCCGAGATTAAGCGCAGCCGAAATTTTTGAAGACGAAACGTACTTGTCTCCTCCGTCAAGGGAGCGAAGATATTTAAGATATAACGGCAATCTGCCGAGCGTAGCTTTGGTTATTCCGCTCATTTTTTCTCCTTTTGATTTTCGGCTGTTTTTTGAATATCCGGATGTACAAAATCCCGGATAATTTTTTAACTTTTACGGCGTTTTGCCGCTTTTTGTTTCTGTTTGATTATGATTTAGAAACCCTTCTTCTCGACAACGTGAGTTCAGTTATGAACTTTTTGTCGAGATCCGAAAGTTCGTAATTGTTTTTATAAATTATAACGTCTTTATATGTTTTCGTCGCGCCGCCCATATCCTTCAACACGAGTCCGTAGCGGGATAAAACTTCTTCCGGAAGAGGCGAAACCCACATAAACGTCTCGGGGTTTTCCGAAAGCACTTCGAGCTGGCTCGCTCTTTCGAAAACAAAAATACGCCTTCTCACGCCTTCCGAAAGTTCGTCTTTTTTAACCGTAGACAGAGGCACCGACGGAACGTAAGGATCCGCGTGCGCGATTTCGATATAATTTTCGAGATCCTTCTGGGTTATCTTGTCCTTTTTCGCGAGCGGACCGTCCTTACTCGTTACTACGACGAATCTGAACTTGCCCACGAGTTCGCTTTTCAAGCCCTTTTCTTCGAATAATTGTTTGTAATACTTGTCGTAATTTTCGGCATAGCGGACTATACCTAAATTATAATCTTCTTCCAGAATATTTTTGAGCGCGCGGGAATTATTGGTCTCTTTATAAAAAATCTCCGCGTCGGTTTCGTCATTAAGATATTCCGAAAAGCGTGAAAACGCGTCGCCTATATAACTCGCTCTCGGAACGGATATGGAAAAATGCTTCTTTTCGACGAACTTGTCGGAAAACATCTTTTCTATATCGTTTATCTGCTTTAAGATGCTCTTGGCGCATTTAATAAACACTTCGCCGTCGGGCGTGAGTTCCATGCCCTTCGCCGAACGCGAAAAGATAGAAACGCCTACAGATTCTTCAAGTTCCTTTATCGCTCTCGAAAGATTCGGCTGACCGATATAAAGATTTTCGGCGGCTTTGTTTATCGAACCGCAATTAGCGACTTCTACCGCATATCTTAAATGTGATAAATTCATTCCGCGTCTCCTTTACATTCCGTAAGCGATATTTGACTATTCTCCTGCTATACGCATGGTTTTGCACATACTATTCGATTTTATTATTAAATTATACAATACTTTGTTTTTAAAATCAATCGAAAAAAACTTGCCTGTAACGATTTTTAACCTTATTTTGCCTTTTTTAGCCGTCATTTTTCGGTTAGAATACTCTAACTTTCGGTTTTAAGACGTTTTAACGCAAAGCTCGCAAACAGCCTTATGGTTAAACCGGGATTTACGCAAAATTTATTTTAGGGAATTCTTTTTTTAGTTTCCGACGTTTCCTTTGTAATTCAAAACAGAAAGCTTACCTGAACTTACTGCAAACAAAAAAGCGGCTTGCGCCGCTTAGTTGCTTTTTATGGAGTATAGGAAATAACTTCGCCCGTATTCCGGACTAAATTATATTTCAGCTTTGTTTTTTTATCCGCTTTTGAATTAAACACCGTTATTCTTTCACGACGTAGACCGCGCCGAAGCCGCCGGGGCCGATATGGGTACCTACGACGTAGCCGATTTCCGCAGGAGCGGTAAGGGTTGCCGTTTTATATACTTCCTTGAATTTTTCGACAAACGCAAGTACGTTTTCGTCGTCGCATGCGTAAATGGGAATGACGGGTTCGCTTTCGTCTATCTTTTCTCTGCCGATTATGTTAAGTATCTCCTTCATCGTGAGTCTTAAACCGATCTTTTTCGAAAGAACTTTTACTTTGCCGTCCACGTCTATGGTAACCACGGGTTTTATACCGATAAGATTGCCTATCGCCGCCGCTATTGCCGAAAGCCTTCCGCCCAAGGCAAGATACTTTAACGAATCCACGCTCGACATAAGTCTTACTCTCGAAGCGAAATTTTTAAGATTTTCGTAAATCTCTTCGACGGCAAGTCCTTCTTTTATCAATGTAACGGCTTTTTTAGCAACTATGTTTTCGCCGAGAGTTGCTTTCAGTGAATCCACTATATAAATTTTATCGTAGCCGATCTCGGCTTTGACGCTTTCCGCCGTTGCAATCGTACCCGAAAGAGCCGCCGAAATAAACACGCATATGAGAGCGTAACCGCCGTTTTTAGCTTTCAAAAATTCTTCTTTAATATCTTCTCTGTTAGGCTGACTGGTTTTAACCTTTTTGCCTTCCTTCAAAAGATTCCAGAATTTACTTATCTCTATGTCTTCTACTTCTACGTTATCGTAGCTTACCGGCATTTTGAGTACCGTAACGTCGTTTTCTTCTACGTAAGCCGCGTCAAGTTCCGCGCTTGCGTCAGTTAGTAATTTGATTTCCATTTATTGACTTCTTCTTATTTCTATGTTAAAATTACAGTGATTACAAATGTAATTGCCGCATAATAGAAAATTTACGGATTAAAGAGAACGGCTTTTACAAATGTAATATCCAGTCGTTTTGGCTAATATACCATAATACAGTTCGTTTTGACAAGTAAAAATCGGTAAAAATCAACACGGCTTACAAAAAAGGAGTAATTGTAATGACCGATAACGTAATAAAGAATCCGTCGGACAAAAAAACAAAAGGATTGAGAGAATATAACGAGAACCTGAACGAAGTCGTTATCGAAAGTATGCAGGAGGCTCTTATCATTCTGTTAAAAGAAAAGGAATTTGCGAAAATAACGATAACGGATCTCTGCAAAAAAGCGGGCGTTTCGCGAATGGCTTTTTACAATAACTTTTTATCTTTGGAGGAACTGTTAAAAAGCGTCGTCATCGAGTACAGCTCGAAACTTTTCGGCGGTTTAAGCTCGCCTTTTACCGCAGACGTGTCCGCCGAATGGTACGAAAAGCTCTTTTCGAATATTAAAAGCAATGCGGACTTTCTGAACGTTTTGTTTAACGCAGGATTCAAACATAAATTCTTAAATATTATAAACAATATACTTATAACAAGCGAAGACTTAACCGATAAAGACAGATATCCGCGTATTTTATGGACGGGAGCCATGTGCAATGCAGTTATCTGCTGGGTGGAAAGCGGTATGACGGTACCGACGGAAGAATTTGCGGCGATTTGCTATAAAAACTTGCGTCCTCTTACAAAACAACCGCTTAAAATTCCTTTCGTCGAAGGCGCTGCGAAGCTCGTCGCTTCGGTATTCAAGCCGAAGAAGGATAAAAAACAATAATTTGTCGGTCCGTTATATAACGTTGCCGGGTTTTTAGTCCGTTCTTTACTTTTTAGCGGTAAAACTTTATCGGATTACGGTATAATTTGGACGATACAGGTACGATAAAAACGGTATAAATATCAAATATCGGCATTAAATAAAGTCGCTCATATTGACTTTAATCTCTTCTTATGATAAACTGTTTTCCGGAAGAAGATTACCGGCAGAAAATCCGAAATGCGTTGCATAATCGTAATACATATATGATAACCCGCTTTTTCTCACGTTTTTCCAAAATCTTTTCCGGCTTAAATTTTTCGGACAGCTTAAAACCCGCCTCTGATTCAAAAGGCGGCAATTATAAAACGATTTTCAAGGAATGTTTGCCTATGACAAAACCCGGTTTCAAAGAAAAATGGACTACGTTTTCGAGATTCGTTCTCATTTTTTTGTGCATATCTTTTTTGGGCTGGGCGATGGAAACGGTTTACGTTTCGTTAAATAACGGAAGATACTGCAAACGCGGCTTTTTACATCTTCCTTTCTGCACCATTTACGGTTTCACGATTCTCGCGATATACTGCTTTATCGGCACACCCAAGGAAGGCGGCTTGTTTTTAAGAAAGCTCGAAGGCAAAAAGAGAATTTTGCCGTATATACTTCTCGCAATGCTCATTCCGTCCATAGCCGAACTTATTACCGGAATATTTTTCGATAAAGTTTTCGGCATAAGACTATGGCAGTATTTTTCGTACAAGTTCAACCTTAACGGCTATATTTGTCTTGAAATTTCTACCGCCTGGGGCGGACTTATAACCATGTTTATGGGATTCATCTTCCCGCATATCAAGAACGGCGTGGCCAGAATCCCCGATACTTCGGCGAATATTCTCGCTTCGGTTATGCTCGTTTCCGTCTGCTCAGACTGGGTTATAAGTTTTTTAAACATAGCGTAATCGTAATATTTATTATCCACGTTTACTCAAACATAAAATAGCGTCGATTATTCGACGCTATTTTTGATGGTATTAAGTTCTTATATCCGTTATTTTACAATTCCGAGCTTTTTAAGCATATCATATGCAGATTGCTTTTTAGCATCTTTCTTCTTATCACCGTAACCGTATACGATTATACCGTTTAGAAAACAACTAATCTTAAAATTATGCGAATTATCCGCAAGAGTTACGTCTTCCAGCATGGTATATACGGGATCTTTCAAACGTTTTTTATGGCAATACTCCTGAAGCATGTTTACCGCGTTTTCTAATGTGACTTCCGCCGACACATAAGACGATTCCACGTCTTCGAGATACGGGTAAACCATCTCGGCAACAGCCTTTTCCGCTTCTTTTTTGGTACTTTTTACAAGTCCGGTTATATCTATATCCGCTTTTACTATAACGCAACGGGATATAAATCCGCCTTTTTCGGAATCAGTTATATACTCTGGTTCAAACCCGTGTTTTTCACACCACTCCTTTACGAGATTTTTATAGCTTAAACTAAACTTTCCGTCAAATTCGTCCATTTCTTTGTTGATTTCAAGCAAAGGGGCAATTATTTTTTGCGTTTCTTTGACATTTTCGCCGCTGTCGAGATATATCGCGCCGACTATGCTTTCAAACAAATCTTCAAGAACAGATACTCCTTGTCCGACATTTTTCTTTTCGTCGCCTACGCTCATTCTCAAAAAGCGGTGCAAGTCGAGTTTTCTCATTTTTTTGGACAAAAAGCTCTTATTGACCAAAAAACTTCTTATAGTCGTCAGATCTCCTTCTTTTAATTTTGATCTGAAGCCGTCTTTTTTCTCCACATACCTGCTTGTAAGTTCGTTTACGACAATCAGAGACAGTACCGAATCTCCTATAAATTCCATAACTTCGTTGCTTTCTACTTCGGTATGTTCGTTATGATACGACGATCTAGTGAACGCCTGCTCTAAAAATCTTTTGTCTCTGAACGTGTAACCTATTGCCTGCTCTATTGTTTTTACTTCTTCTTTTAACATCACAAACTCCTTTGGGACAAATAAAAAATCCCTTGCATTTTCTGCAAAGGATACAATACGTCCATTGTTTGCATAATTAAAGCCTATCATACAAGCAAGCGAACAAACAATATATAAAATCAGATTCTATATATTTGGGTTACCGTAAAAGTATTTCATCAAAATACAGATACGTTAAACAAAATATATAAAAAGTATGTTACATACCCTTTGCGTTTATATATTATATGAATCTTTTTTAAAAGTCAACACTTTTTTGAAAAAAATTATTAAAAATTTTCTAATATTACCCGAATTATCATACAATATAATTTAATGACACGGTATCATTTCGGCGAGACAGGTATAATAAAACCGTACTTAATTATTTAAAAGAAAGCGGAGCTGTTGCTCCGCTTCCTTTTTTATCTTTTGTTTTTAAGATTATTCTCGCTACGTCATTTTAATATTATGCTAATCCTACGAACGGCTTTTTCGGTGGGTTACGAGGCAAACGGCAAAGTTTCTCTGTAACCGTTCGAATAAGTAAAGGTATAGCCTTCCGCCGTCCTTTCGGCTGTTATATAAGATTTTCTGCCATTAAATTCCGCTCTTATTTCAAACTTATCCGAGCCGTCTTTTTTAACTATTTTGTATTCGGTCTTACCGGCGGATGCGTGATTCTCGAGCTCGAACTTGATCTCGGTCTTGCCGTCCTCTTCCTCAAAAGAAAGTTCCGTTTCGGTAACTTTTTTACCGTCGACTACGATTTCATATTCGTACGAAGTCTCTTTTTCGTTTGTTTCGGTTTCCGTTCCGTAAGAGACTTTTACGTAGTTCTTATCGTCCTTTTTTGTGATGAATTCAATCGAATATTCCGTTTCGTCTTCTTCTTTTTCTACTTCGCGCTTGCCGGAAACGTTAAAAGTTTCGTCTCCGTAAACGATTACGCCTGTAAGGTAAGTCGATTCTTCAAACTCTTCGGTTCCGTCTTCTTCGTCGATTTCGGTTTCCGTTTCGGTATAGACTTCGTTGTAATACACCTTTGCCGAAGCCCCGTTTATTTCAACGGTCATCACAAAATTGTATTCCGCGAGTTCGCCCTCCGTTTCTTCGTTTTTGCCTA
This sequence comes from Clostridiales bacterium, assembly GCA_003538975.1. Classification (GTDB taxonomy): domain Bacteria; phylum Bacillota; class Clostridia; order Christensenellales; family Borkfalkiaceae; genus UBA11475. Next base: position 136,713 of record DPQQ01000004.1, read on the forward strand.
CCGTGTGCGAAATTCCGCCCGCCAGAGTACTCTCGAACATCGTAAGACAATTCTTTATATCGGTAACGCTTTCGTCGGTGTATTCGTCAGGTCTTGCCGTTGCCGTTTTTTCCGAGGCAAAAGAGCTTATCACAAACGATCCGTTGCCGGCAGACCGAACGGTGACGTCGTCGACGTGAGTCAGATAACTTGCTCCGGCTATTGCCGAAAGCGCGTATACGTCTTTCGAAGCCGCAGCTTTTGCTCCCCCGTTTTTACCGGAATTCGCACATGCGACGATACCGGAAGATAATGCCGCAGCCAGCACGAGTGAACCGATAATCGTTAAAAATTTGTTTTTCTTCTTCATGTTTTTCTCCTTCCGCGGACTTAATTACCGTCCGCTTTTTTGTTTTCACTTTATATACGATTTGTAAAAGCAAAAATTCTCACTTTTCGAAAAATATTTTAAAAAATTTTTTATAATCGGTTTTTATTCATGTAATACGACTATTCAATACAAAATATATATAATCTTACAACCGATTTTTACAACATTACATAAATAGTATTTTCGAATTTTTTCAAATCTTCGCATGCGTATTTTATAATAAAAAGCCGCGGTCTGTTGCCGCGGCTTTTTGTGCTTCCGTTTAATTCCGAAAGTTTATTATAATGTTTAATCTTATTTCTTTATATTTTTATAAAAACCCTATCGTCCGATATTTCGCGAAACAACAAAAACTAATCGTCTTCTTTATTGAATATCTCTTCCTTAACGATTTCGATAAGGTCTTTAAGCGTTTCGCCGAAGCTGTCGTCGTCCGAATCATCTATATCCTCCAACGCTTCGGCAAGGTCTTCTTCGGAATCTTCAAGGTCTTCGATAAAATCTTCAAGGTCTTCGTAAGTAATATCACCCGATATATCGAAGTCGGTATTAACGCCGTATTTTTTGCAGTAATCCGATAAAAGAGTCCTGTCTTTGTCCGTAAATCCCGACACGATATCTTCGCTCCCGTACTCGCCGTCAAAATACTTATTAAGCGCACCCGCAAGCGTTTTTATATCGGCGGTCTTTGCCGATATAAGTTCTTTCACCTTGTTTTTGAGTCCGTCTATAAGCTCTGCTTCTTTACCCGAAACGTTATGGCTTTTATAGTAATCTTCAAGCTTGTCGAGTTCGTCGTCGGACAAAAACACCGTGGTTACGTCCGCGTTAAGAACGGAATTTATCACAGTCTCTGCGTGCGATTGTTTTTCTTCGTAAATGGTTTTGGTACTATGCTTTATGGCTGATATTCTGATCGTTCCGCCGTCTTTGATAAGTCCCAGAGTCTTCATTTCTTCCGTAACGGCGCGGGTGGCTTCATCAGCCGTCATGCCGACGTATTTTTTATTATACAAAAACAGAACGCCGTCTTCGTTAAGTCCGCTCTGTGCGGAAACTTTATCCGTTTTGTCCACGGTCAGCATTATGCTCGGATTGACGTCTATAACAATGTCATATTCTTCCGCCTTGACCGTCGCCGGAACGTCGTTTTTACCGAAAAACCTTATTCCGACGGGGATCATCACGGCGATGATTATAAGGCACGCCGCGAGTGAAAAAATTGCCTTTTTGTTACGCATAAGCCATTCTGAAAATCCGATCTTTCCCTTTTCGGCGGTTTTCGGTTTTCCGGCAGTTGTTTTTCCGGCAGTTGCCGCTTTTTCCGCTTTTGCGGTTTCACAGCTTAACTTTACGGCGTTCCAGTCGACCGAAGCGGCGATTTTATCCGAAAGATCGGGAACTTTTTTATTTATTTCTTCGGTTATTTTTTTAATTTCCTTCACCGCTTTTCTCCTTGTACAGTTTTTTTGCTTTTTTTATGACGTCGTGATATTTCCGATTAACGGTAGAGATTGGTTTACCGAGCATTTTTGCGACTTCAACCCGTCTGTAGCCTAAAATTACGGTCTTTTCGAGAATATAATATTCTTCTTCCGTGAGCTTTTTCTTTAAGTATTCCAAAAAAGGGAAATCCTTTTCGGGTTCTTCTTCGGCAATGTTAAGCGTTTCAATCTCTACCGAATAATCCATTTTTTTGTTCTTTTTAAGCAGGTCCAGAGCTTTGTTTTTGGTTATCTCGATAAGATACGGCAGCGGATTGCCTTCAACTTTATAAAGATTGTTTAAGAATGAATAATAGGCTTCCTGCATGACGTCTTCGATAAAAAACTCGTCGGCGGAAAACGAACGCGCCGTAAAATATACGGACGTCTTTGTCAGTCCGTAAAACTCGTCAAAATATTCCCGCCGCCCCTTTTTAAGCTTTTCGGTAAGCGTTTTCAGCCTTAAAGTGTTCATCTTTCACCTTATATACGATCGAGCGTAATCAAAATTCTCATTTTTTAAGATTTTTTTATATTATAACAAAAATTTTTCTGTTTTTAAATACTTTTTCGGTTTTTATTACCGGCAGAAATTTATTCTCGCCTATAACTTTCGACGGCGTTATTGCATTACTTGCGGCTTCACGGTAAGCTTTCGGCGACACATATTATAAAAATCGGTATCGTTTCGACGAGACAGGTATAATATAATCGTTCCTTTCACGCCTTAAACGTTTATCTGTCTACAACTTAAATATTTATTTTCTATCGGGCTTAACCGTTTTGCAAGAAAAAAGGCCCGCATACTCGCAGACCTTTTTTCTCAAGATAATTTAGAAGAATATAGAGTATTTAAAGCCATGCCGTAAGGCAAAAGCTTTGGATATGTTATTTTATTCCGCGGCTTTTTCGCCGAGTTCTTCACATTCGGAAAGGGCAACTTCGTCGGGTTCGTTATTTACGATAACGCCGTCCGAAATAAGAGTCGCGCCGGCAGATTTTACTCTGTCTTCCCAGTTGCGCATCCATTCGCCGTCGCCCCAGCCGTACGAACCGAAAAGTCCTACTTTTTTGCCGCCGAGTTTTCCTTCTATGCCGGAGAAAAACGGCTCGAATTCGCTTTCTTCGAGTTCTTCGGCGCCCATTGCCGGACAACCGAATAATATAACGTCGCTGTTAAGCACGTCTGCGGTAGCTTCCGAAACCGTCATAAGCTCGGTTTCCGCTCCGCCTTTTTTTGCTCCGTCGCAGACCGCGGCAGCCATTTTTTCGGTATTGCCGGTTCCCGACCAATATACTACGGAAATTTTCATTTTTAACTCCTTTCCCGATAACTCCGGGCAGATACAATTTATTTTTTAGTTTTATGATATGTTACGGTACGATTTAGGCGATACAGGTTCTATAAAACATATACCGCTCATAAAATATTGCCCGTAACAACGATTTAACCTACTTTAAAAATTTCGGATAAACTTTCGCCGCATTCCATTCTTCTCGTAATGCAATCGGAGCATTTTTTATAACGCGAAAATTTTTCGATCGCCGATTTTTCGTCCGAATAAACCTTCCAGTAGCCAAGCACCTTTACGCCTTTACAAGGACTTTCGATAAAGCCTTTCACGTCGTCCAAAGCGTAACCGAGAAACACGCCTATCTCGTGCGGGAAGTCTTTATTCTTCATGCGACTTTTAAGCGTTTCCACCGCTTCCGAAACCGTGGAATAATTATATCCGTAACCTTTCAGAAACTCTTTGTTTTCTTTTGAAAACAGCACTTCTTTAAGCGCGGCTTCTCCGTAAACGAGCAGAATGCTTTTATCGTCCGTCCGCTTGAGTTCTACTGCGGAAAATCCTTTTTTTATGAAATTATCGGTTATTCGCTTCGCCGTCTGTCTTCCGGAGCCGCTTATGCTTACCATGCTTGCGGGCTTTATCCCCGCATAAGTTATTCCGCAATTTCTGCCAAGCGCGTATTCAGTTTCGCTCATCTTTTTACGTCCTTATTTCTCACATTTATGCGTTAGCAACCGCTAACCATATGTCTTAAAAATTTGCCGCCCTCTTATCTTTGCTCTTTCCGCGGCGAATTTATTTTTGCTTATTTTGTCTTATTTTTATTATTACAAGGTTAGCAACTGCTAACTACATTATTAAGATACCATAACTTTTCGTTTTACGCAAGCGTTTTTTATAAGTTTTTTTATTTTTGCTTAATTTATGTTTTTATGTCTGCCGTTTAGTTACGCCAAATAAAAAAGCGGCGCCCGTCGGAACCGCTTTTAGCTTTTATATCTGATAATCTTCCACTTCTTCTTTGGTAGGGACGGATTGTTGCGCGCCCTTTCTCGTACAGGCGATCGAAGCGGCTTTGCTGCCGAAAGCGCACGCTTCTTTAAGAGTAAGACCATTTGACAATCCCGCGACAAGTCCGCCGCAAAGAGTATCTCCCGCAGCCGTCGTATCGACCGCTTTAACCTTCATGCAAGGATAAACTTTTGAAGATTTTTCATCCGCTATTTCGTACCCCTTTGAGCCGAGCGTCGTTACTATTTTTTTAATTCCGGCCGAAAACAACTTTTCCTTTCCGCCGAGAATCGCCATTTCGGTTTCGTTCGGGGTTATGAGATCGACGTAACTTAAATACGGAACTATACCGTTGTTCGCGGGCGCGGGGTTAAGTATCGTGTACATTCCGATTTCTTTCGCCTTTTTAAGCCCGTAACCTATCGTTTCTATAGGATTTTCAAGCTGCGTGAGATAAATATCGCCGGGGCGAGCAGAAAGCAAAAATTCGTCTATATCTTCGGCTTCAAGGCATGCGTTCGCGCCCTTATCGAGAATTATCCTGTTATTTCCGCCGCTGACGGTGATAACCGCTACTCCCGTAGGCGCGGCTTTAGTTTTCTTTATATAAGAAACGTCCACTCCTGCCGAAGAGAGACTTTCGATAAGAGTTTTGCCGAAGTCGTCTTGACCTGCGGCTCCGAGCATTTTTACCTTTCCGCCGAGTTTTGCGCACGCTATAGCCTGATTTGCGCCTTTTCCGCCCGGGTTTATCATAAATCCGCCGCCTGTCACGGTTTCGCCTTCGGCGGGGATATAAGGACTTTCGATCGAAAGGTCCATATTAAGACTCCCTACTATGTAAATCATGAGTTTCTCCTTGTGATACTTAACTTAAAATATATAACTATATATCGAACACTCTGTCGTCAAATATAAAACCGCCGCCCGAGATTTTCATTCCGTAAAGCGTTTTTTTGGACAGTTCGAAAACCCCGTCGCCGTCTATTCCGACGCAGTTATCGAGCGACTTCAGAAGCTTATCGGCGGTCGGGCAAAATCCCGTCGTTGTTACAAAAATCCCTCTGCTCGCCTTTACCACGTTTATGGCGCCGTAAAAATTGCGGACTTCTGTTTCCGTAACGTTAGCGTTCTGACGACATTTCGCCTGCACCATGACGTTATCGACAAACCCGAGATCGTCCGATATTCTAAGCTTTATATCGATTCCGCCGTCGTCGCTGCCGCCGCTTACGAGCGAGTCCCACACCGTTCTTCCGGTAAGCGTATAATATTTTTCGAGAACGTTAGCGAAAAAGTTTTCGAAAAAAGATCCTCCGTTTTCGTAAATTCTGTTAAGAAAATTCTTTTTGAATTCGCTTTCCGGAACCGGCTTTTTCGGAACAGTTTTCATAGATCTCGTTTTTATAAAGTATTTGTTATTCTTAAAAGCCACCGTCCCTTCGTCGACGTATCTCGAAATAAGCTGTCCGACGTAACCTTTTATTTCGTTATCGTCGTCTTTGCTTCTGGTCTTATCGGCACCTATCTCTTTGATTATTTCGGCATAAAGTTCGCTTTTTTCGTATTCCCTTTTCTTTAAAAGCTCTAAAAAAACGGCCTTGCATTTGTTTTTATCAACCGCTATCTTATCGTCTGCCGATTCCGTAATAAAACCGTTTTCGCTCATAAGAGCTTTTTCGGACAGCAGGTCGTTAAGCGATTTGCCGACGTAGCTTCTGGCTTCGTTTTTTGTAATATCGTTTATCTTTTTTTCGGAACACTTTTGTTTAAATATTCCCGCAGTTCCATCGAGAACCGCTTTCCGCATGGATTTCGGGTTCTTTTTTACATAGTCTAAAATACACTCTGCCGCAATGCCGTTTATAATAACGTTCTTTTCTGTTCTGGTCATAATCTTCCGCCCTTTTTATTCTTTTATTATAATATCACAAATAAAAAGCTATTTCAAGCCGGATTTTCTTTTTCCGTCTGTATTCGTATACGTTTCGGTTATATTCCAAAGTCCCGACTAAAAACGTACGGATATAAAAACCAGCCGTTCCTTCACAAAAACGGCTGGTTTTCATCTCGATAGTGTCTTTTATTATACGGTATCCCGCTCTTTTTTCAGAAACAAGGTCCGTTTTTCGTATTCGTACAGACGTCGTTAAAATTTTAGTCGGAAAACTACGGACGGGATTTTGGGTTCTTTCCCCGTTTCCGATAAAAATATTCCGGTCATTTGAAATATTTAACAGCCGCCTCAAACATACGTATATCGTAGTTTCCGGGAACATTTTTGTAAAGTCCTTTTCCGATACGCTCGCTGTGTCCCATTTTTCCGAATATACGGCCGTCCGGAGACGTAATCCCTTCAATAGCGCACATCGAATCGTTAGGGTTAAAATGAATATCGACCGAAGCGTTTCCGTCAAAATCAACGTATTGAGTAGCAATCTGACCGTTCTTTGCGAGTTGAGCTACAAGCTCTTTACTTGCAAGGAACCGACCTTCCCCATGCGAAATCGGAACGTTATAAACGTCGCCGACTTTCGTAAGGCTCAGCCACGGCGATTTGTTCGATACGATTCTGGTACGCACTATGCGCGACTGATGACGCGCAATAGTATTGAACGTAAGCGTCGGACAATTTTCGTCGGTGTCTATTATTTTACCGTAAGGAACGAGACCGAGTTTGATAAGAGCCTGAAAACCGTTGCATATCCCGCACATAAGTCCGTCGCGTTTTTCGAGCAGTTTGGTAACGCCGTCCTTAATCTCGTCGTTACGGAAGAAGGCGGTAATAAACTTACCGCTGCCGTCAGGCTCGTCTCCTCCCGAAAATCCGCCCGGTATAAATACCATCTGAGCGGTTTTAAGCTCTTTTGCGAAGCGTTCCACACTGCGGCTTATGCCGTCCGAAGTAAGATTGTTTATAACGAATATTTCCGGTTCTGCACCTGCGTCGCGAACAGCCTTTGCGCTGTCGTATTCGCAGTTTGTACCCGGAAACGCCGGAATAAGAACTTTCGGGCGCGCAACTTTTACAGCCGGCGCTACGCGTTCCTTTGCGATATACGAAAAGTTTCCGGTCGGTTCCCCGACGTTTTTAATATTACAGGAATAAACGCTTTCAAGCTTACCCTCGTATATAGAGAGCAATTTTTTGAGAGAAACCGTTTCGCCGCGGTAACATATTCCGGCGTCTGCAGTTACTTCTCCGAGAAGTTCTCCTACTATTTCTGCGCTGCCGTCAAGTTCGGTAACGAAGCAGCCGTAGCTGTATCCGAAGATCGTTTCCGCACAGACAGAATCGTCGAAAGCAAAACCCAGACCGTTTCCGAAAGCCATTTTCATAACAGCCTCCGCAACGCCGCCCATTCCGGGAGTATACACGGCGCGTGCTTTGCCGGAACGCACGAGATTCGTCACCGTATCGAAAAGTTTTATGATCGACGACGTAACCGGCAATCCGTTTTCATCCGTCTCGGGACGAAGCAGAACTACCTTATCGCCGGCAGCCTTAAACTCGTTCGATATTATACTTTCCGTCTTTTCGGTAGTAACGGCAAACGAAACAAGAGTCGGCGGAACGTCGAGGCTCTCGAACGTGCCGCTCATGGAATCCTTACCGCCCACGGACGCAATACCCAATTGCATCTGCGCTTTAAAAGCCCCGAGTAAAGCGGCTAAGGGCTGTCCCCAGCGCGCAGGATCTTTCCCAGGGTGTTCGAAATATTCCTGGAACGTAAGATATACGTCCTCGAATTTCGCACCGGAGGCAATCAGCTTGGAAACCGATTCTATAACCGCCAGATACGCTCCGTGGTACGGACTTTTTTCCGTTATAAACGGATTATATCCGAATGCCATAAGCGAACAGGTATCGGTATGCTTTTTTTCAACCGAAATCTTCTGAACCATTGCCTGAACCGGAGTGAGCTGGTTTTTTCCTCCGAACGGCATAAGAACAGTTCCCGCTCCTATTGTCGAGTCGAACCGTTCGCTCAATCCGCGCTTCGAACAAATATTAAGATCTCCGGCAAGCGCTTCGAAATTTCCGGTAAAATCGCCGGTTATCTTTTTTTCGTAGCTTTGCATAGGAGCCGTAGCGACTTTTATGTGCTTATCGGCGCCGTTTGAATTAAGAAAATCCCTGCTTATATCTACAATTTTCCTGCCGTTCCATTTCATAACGAGTCTCGGCTCGGCTTTTACGACGGCGACCTGACTCGCTTGCAGATTTTCATCGTTTGCAAGTTTCAAAAACGCATCAACATCTTTCTTTTCAACGACTACCGCCATGCGCTCCTGGCTTTCCGAAATAGCAAGCTCCGTACCGTCAAGTCCCTCGTATTTTTTAGGTACCGCATTCAGGTCTATCTCAAGTCCGTCGGCAAGTTCGCCGATGGCAACGGATACCCCGCCCGCTCCGAAGTCGTTGCAACGCTTAATCATCCGGCAAGCCTCTTTATTTCTGAACAGTCGCTGAAGCTTGCGCTCCTCGGGCGCGTTTCCTTTCTGGACTTCCGCTCCGCAGGTATCGAGCGACTGCGCAGTATGAGATTTAGAAGAACCTGTCGCTCCTCCGCAACCGTCGCGCCCGGTAGCTCCGCCTATAAGTATAACGACGTCTCCGGGAGCAGGGACTTCGCGTCTGACGTTTTCCGCCGAAGTAGCGGCAATTACCGCTCCTATTTCCATACGCTTTGCGGCATAACCCGGGTGATAAATTTCATCTACTATCCCCGTAGCAAGACCTATCTGGTTGCCATAGGACGAGTATCCCGCGGCGGCAGTCGTAACGATCTTCCTTTGCGGCAGTTTGCCTTTTAATGTCTCTTCGATCGGTTTCAGCGGATCGGCGGCACCCGTTACACGCATGGCTCCGTAAACGTACGAACGCCCCGAAAGAGGATCGCGGATAGCGCCTCCTATACACGTTGCCGCGCCGCCGAACGGTTCGATTTCGGTCGGGTGATTGTGCGTTTCGTTCTTAAATAATAACAACCAGGGCTCTTCGACTCCGTCTACGTCAACGTTTATCTTTACGGTACAAGCGTTAATTTCCTCGCTTTCGTCGAGCTTATCGAGTTTGCCCTGCTTTTTAAGCGCTTTTACCGCAACGGTAGCGAGATCCATAAGACATACGGGCTTGGTTCTGCCGAGCTTTCTGCGCAGATCGAGGTACTCTTCATATGTCTTCTGAAGAAGAGCGTCCTCGAATTTCACATCGTCTATTACGGTTAAAAACGTTGTATGCCGACAATGATCCGACCAGTACGTATCGATCATTCGAATCTCGGTTATAGTCGGATCGCGCCGCTCCGATTTAAAATAAGCCTGACAAAACGCTATATCGTCGGCGTCCATGGCAAGAGCGTAATCTTTGACAAACCGTTCGAGTCCTTTTCTGTCGAGTGCGGTAAAACCTTCCAGCGTTCTGACCGCTGCGGGTTTATCGTAGCTTATATTAAGCGTTTCGGGCTTTTCAAACGACGCTTCGTGAGCTTCGACAGGATTGATAACGTATTTCTTTATACGTGCGATTTCGGCGTCGGTAAGCTTCCCGTAAAGCATATAAACCTTAGCGGTACGGATAAGCGGACGCGCCTGCTTGGAAATTATCTGAATACACTGTGCCGCACTGTCGGCGCGTTGATCGAATTGTCCCGGCAGATACTCGACGGCAAAGCAAACGTCGGCATCGCATGTAAGCGAATCGGCGACGACGTCAAGCTGGGGTTCCGAAAAAACCGTCTTTTTTGCATACTCGAAAAGCTCGGGAGTAATATTTTCCGCGTCATAACGGTTAATAACCCTTACTTTCTCAAGTGTTTTTATACCGAGAAAAGCGTTGACTTCGCCGAGTAAGGACTTTGCCTCATGGGCAAGCTCAGATTTTTTTTCAACAAATACACGATATACCATTTATCTACTCTCTTTGAATTTCAGGGCTTTTGCGCCTATATCCTTTCTGTAATATGCGTTTTTAAAACTGATGCGACCGACCTTTTCATAGGCGGCGGCGACGGCTTCTTTAAGCGTATCTGCCGTTGCGGTGACTCCGATTACGCGACCTCCGTTCGTGATCATCTTACCGTCCCTTTTCTCGGCGCCCGCAACGTAAACGCTTTCCGTTAAGTCGGACGGGATATTTATTTCATAGCCCTTTTCATATTTTACAGGATAACCTTTGCTTGCCATAATTACGCATGCGGCGCTCTTATTACTGAACCGAACCTCGCAGTCCGCTAACGTACCGTTTGTTACGGCCGTCATAATTTTAAGAAGATCGCTCTCGAGCAAAGGTAAAACCACCTGCGTTTCGGGATCGCCGAAACGACAATTGTATTCTATAACCTTAGGTCCGTCCTGAGTAAGCATCAGTCCGAAGTAAAGGCACCCTTTGAAAGTGCGCCCCTCGGCGTTCATGGCTTTTACAGTCGGCATAAATATTTCATTCATACAACGGTCTGCGATTTTTTCCGTGTAGTACGGGTTCGGAGCGACGGTTCCCATTCCCCCGGTATTCGGTCCGAGATCTCCGTCGAACGCACGCTTATGATCCATCGAAGATACCATAGGAACTATGGTTTTACCGTCGGTAAACGCTAAGACGGACACTTCCGGACCTGTCAGATACTCCTCTATCACAATACTGTCGCCGCTCTTTCCGAACTTTTTGTCAAGCATTATCTCGTTTACGGCCGCCCTTGCTTCGTCCCGCGTTCCGGCTATTATAACTCCCTTTCCGAGAGCTAATCCGTCCGCTTTGATAACGGCGGGCATACGCGCGCCGTCGAGGTATCCGAGAGCCTCTTCGGCAGAAGCAAAAGTTTCATATGCGGCAGTGGGAATGTTGTATTTTTTCATCAGGTTTTTTGAAAAAACCTTACTGCCTTCGATTACAGCCGCATTTGCACACGGACCGAAACAAGGAACGCCGGCAGCTTCGAGAGCGTCGACGCAGCCGAGCACCAAAGGATCATCCGGGGCGACAACGGCATAGTCTATTCCCGTTTCTTCGGCAAATCGGACAATGCTTTCAATATCGGTTGCTCTTATATTAACGCATATCGCGTCGGCAGAGATACCGCCGTTACCAGGTAACGCATATATTTTATCGACGCCGTCGCTTTGTTTTAATTTTTTAATTATGGCGTGTTCGCGACCGCCTGAACCTACTACCATTATCTTCATAAATATCAGCCACCTGCCGTTTTATCAATGATGGAAAAGGCGCATACCCGTAAACGCCATAGTAATACCGTATTTATCGCAGCAGTCTATAACGGCGTCGTCTCTGACGGAACCGCCCGGTTCCGCGATAAAACTTACTCCGCTTAAATGTGCGCGTTCGATGTTGTCGCTGAACGGGAAAAACGCGTCGGATCCGAGTGCAACGCCATGTATCGAATCAAGATATTTTCTCGCCTGTTCGTCGGTCAACGGCTCGGGACGCTCCGAAAAGTAACGCTGCCAGACTCCGTCGGCGCATACGTCTTCCTCGTTTTTATTTATATAACCGTCAATCGCGTTGTCCCTGTCCGGCCGTTTGATCCCCGGCTTAAACGGCAGCGACAACACCTTTTCGTGCTGTCTTAAAAGCCATGTATCGGCTTTTGTGCCGGCAAGTCTTGTGCAGTGAATTCGCGATTGCTGTCCCGCTCCGACTCCGATAGCCTGCCCTCCGAAGGCATAGCACACGGAATTCGACTGAGTATATTTAAGCGTAATAAGCGCGATAATAAGGTCTCGTCTGGCAGAATCGGGCAGATATTTATTTTCGGTTACGATATTGTTCAGCAACTCGTTGTTAATCTCGAAATTGTTGCGTCCCTGTTCGAACGTTACGCCGAAAACCTGTTTGCGCTCAATCGGATCGGGAACATAATCGGGGTTTATTCTGACTATATTATAATTACCGCCGCGTTTAAGTTTAAGTATTTCAAGCGCTTCCGGCTCAAAGCCCGGAGCAATAATACCGTCGGATACTTCACGGCTGATCATAGTAGCCGTGGTTACGTCGCAGATATCGGAAAGAGCAACCCAATCCCCGAACGAGCACATTCTGTCCGTCCCTCTGGCACGCGCGTAAGCACAGGCGATCGGCGACGAATCAAGGTTTTCTATATCGTCGACAAAGCAAGCCTTTTTCAGCTTTTCGTCAAGTTTTAAACCTATTGCGGCAGACGTGGGGCTTACGTGCTTGAACGACGCCGCGGCAGGTATACCGAGGGCTGCTTTCAGCTCTTTGACAAGTTGCCACGAGTTAAATGCGTCGAGAAAATTTATATATCCGGGTTTGCCGCAAAGAATTTCTATCGGCAGTTCGGAACCGTCCTCCATAAATATCCGCGACGGCTTCTGATTCGGGTTGCAACCGTATTTAAGCTGGAACTCTTTCATATTCTACTCTCCTTTTACTTATTTTTATTTATAAGTCTGCTTTCCTCGGCTCCTGTGGCGATATCGGTAAATCTTACGTAAAGCGAAATTTTGTTATCGCCGTCAAGCGCTTCCCAAAGCGACGCGGTAAATTCGTCTATATCGTTTCCCAGAGCTACGCGCTCCGGCTCGCCCTGAAAAGAAGGAATCGGTGTACCGTCGCAAACGTATGTATGAAGAAAATGTCCGACACCTGCAACGGCAGGATATGAAAACGTATAACGGCTGCAGGCAGATCCTTCGGCGTCGGCGCTTTTAAGTATACTCATCTTATAATCAAAGTCATTATCGGTAAAGGTCAGCATACCGCTTATTCTCGGAGTAAAGTTCGGCTTGTCGGGTTCAAATTCGCGGGTTTCGAGCGCTTCCTCAAATCCTTTGCCTCTCTTTATAAAATCATAAACGGTATCGGTCTGATCGCCGTTCGTAACTATAAGTTTGTTCTCGTATTTTCTGAGAGCCGCGTAAATAATCAGACTCGGATCTTCAACCTTGGAAGAATCGAACGGTTCGGTAAAAACCGCGCCGTCGCGCTCGGCGAAAATACGGTTGCGGCTGTTAGCGCTTCTGCCCATAATAAAGTATGCGACGCAGGCTTTTTCTCCGTCTGCGGATTTTCCGATTACAATACCGCGTCCCACATAAGAATTGCCTTTTATAAGCTCTGATATATTGCTTGTCTTGTAAACATTCATCTCTGTTGCTCCTGTTTAAGTATTCCGGCAGAAACTTTTTCAACAGACTCCGGAAGTATTTTCCACTCTGCCAGGCGCATTACGCGCTTTTGCAGAGTCTCCGGAGTATCTCCGTCAAGCACCCTGACCGCCTTTTGCATTATTATTTCTCCGCCGTCCGGTATTTCGTTTACAAAATGCACCGTAGCTCCGGTAACTTTCACTCCTTTTTTGAGAGCGGCTTCGTGTACGCGCAGTCCGTAATAACCTTCTCCGCAAAACGACGGTATAAGAGAAGGATGAATAT
>DPQQ01000004.1:150460-179894 GCA_003538975.1 Clostridiales bacterium
CTATAAGAGAAGGATGAATATTAATGATACGTTTTTCAAACCTTTTCGTAAAACCGGCGCTCAGTATGCTCATAAAACCGGCAAGCACGATAAGGTCGATTTTTTCCGCAACAAGCACGCGGACAAGCTCGGCCTCCATACCTGCCGCGCCGCCGAATTCGGCTTTGGTTATGCATACGGATTTTATACCTGCGGCTTCGGCTCTCTTTAATGCGTAAGCCGTACGGTTGTTAGATACTACAAGCTTAATAACGCCCGAAGTTATAACGGTATCCCGAGCGTCGATAAGAGCCTGCAGGTTAGTGCCGCCGCCGGAAACAAGCACTGCTATATTGATCTTGTTTCTCACTTTATCTCCTTATCGTAAAGGTCAACGAATTATTATTTTATCGTCCGATTTTATAATTTTGCCGATGATATACGGGCTTTCCCCGTTTTCTCTGAGCACTTCAAGCGACTTTTCCGCATCGTCCGGAGCCACTACTATGCTCATTCCGACGCCCATATTAAAAGTGTTGAACATATCCCTTTCGGAAATGCCTCCCGTCTTTGCTATAAGATCGAATATCGGAAGTACTTTTACGGCGCTGCGCTCAATGTCCGCGCAAAGGCCCGACGGAACGGAACGCGGAATGTTCTCATAAAACCCGCCGCCGGTAATGTGCGATATGCCCTTTACCTTTACTTTGTCAAGCAACGCAAGAACAGGTTTTACGTATATCTTTGTGGGGGTAAGCAACGTTTCGCCTATCGACTTACCGCCAAGCTCGTCAACCGGCAAATTTATGTTGTTATTTTCGACGTCGAAAACTTTTCTTACGAGTGAAAAGCCGTTAGAGTGAACGCCGCTTGACGGTAAAGCGATAATAACGTCCCCCTCGCGCATGGAAGAATTATCGATAATTTTCTCTTTATCGACGACTCCGGTGCAATATCCTGCCAGATCATACTCGTCGGGAGGATAAAAGCCGGGCATTTCGGCAGTCTCGCCGCCTATAAGCGCGGCTCCGGACTGAACGCATCCTTCGCAAACGCCGCTTACGATCGAAGCTATCTTTTCCGGATAATTCTTTCCGCAAGCAATATAATCAAGAAAAAACAGCGGTTTTGCGCCGCAGCAGATAATATCGTTAACGCACATTGCAACGCAATCGATACCGACGGTATCGTGCTTGTCCGTTAAAAAGGCTATCTTCAATTTTGTTCCGACTCCGTCCGTACCGCTTACAAGAACAGGCTTGGATATTCCTGTTAAATCGAGTTCAAAAAGCCCTCCGAAGCCGCCAACGTCGGAGCAAACTCCCGGCGTTACGGTTTTTGCGATGTGAGCCTTCATAAGCTCTACCGCCTTGTATCCTGCGGTTATATCAACGCCTGCCGCGGCATAACTGTCAGATTTTGAGTAGCTCATTATTTATTCTCCTTTTCGTTTGATGTGATTTTGTATTCGAACCTGCTTTTTTCGGTATGTTCCGGCACGGCTGTAGGATAGTCGCCGTCAAAGCAGGCTGTGCAATATCCGTTGCCCTTAGCTCCGCGAGCAATCTTTTTAACGCTGTCAACACTGAGATATCCGAGGGAATCAACGCCGATTATTCCGGCTATTTCTTCCGTTTTATAATGACACGCGATAAGATTTTCTCTGGAATCTATATCGGTGCCGTAGTAGCACGGATTCATAAACGGCGGCGCACTGACGCGCATATGAACTTCCTTTGCGCCTGCTTCGCGCAGTAACTTTACTATTCTTGCGCTTGTAGTTCCGCGTACGATAGAGTCGTCGATAAGAACCACTCTTTTCCCTTTCACCGTATCTACAATAGGATTAAGCTTAATCCTTACTTTATTTTCACGGCTTTTCTGTCCGGGTGCTATAAAGGTTCTGGCAACGTATTTGTTTTTAATAAAGCCCAGTTCATACGGTATTCCCGACTGCTTGGAGTAGCCGATTGCGGCGTCGATACCGGAATCCGGCACGCCTATAACGACGTCCGCCGAAGCAGGATGCTCGACGGCTAAATAAGCGCCGGCCCGCGTTCTCGCCTCATGGACCGAACAGCCGTCTACGACAGAATCCGGTCTTGCAAAGTAAACGTACTCGAAAACGCACATTCTATGCGGCTTTTTTCCGCAGTGCTTTGTAATACTGCGGACTCCGTTTTTGTCGAACACAACGATTTCGCCGGCATCGATATCTCGTATCAGTTCCGCGCCCACGGCGTCAAGCGCACAACTTTCGGAAGCGACAACCCAATCGCCTTCGGGGGTTTTGCCGTAACACAGCGGACGGAAACCGTTCTCGTCCCTTACGGCAATGAGCTTTGAGGGCGACATTATAACAAGCGAATAGGCGCCTTTTATTCGATCCATCGCGCGGTCGACCGCATCCTCGATAGTCGATGTTTTAAGACGTTCTTCGATTATAATGTAGGATATAACTTCCGTATCGGACGTGGTATGAAAAATCGAGCCTTTAAGTTCAAGTTCTCTTCTGAGTTCGTATGAATTGGTAAGGTTGCCGTTGTGCGCCAGAGCCATTCGTCCCTTAATGTGATTTACAACGATAGGCTGAGCGTTTATTCTGTCCGTTGCTCCCGTAGTTGCATAACGAACGTGTCCGACCGCCATATTACCGTTTCCGAGCGAAGCAAGTCTCTCGGCAGTGAACACATCGTTCACAAGACCGGTATCCTTATAAAAATTAAAAAGCCCGTCGTCGTTTACAACGATTCCGCAAGCTTCCTGCCCTCTGTGCTGTAAAGCAAAAAGGCCATAATAGGTCAGTTGAGCCACATCCTCGCACTTTGAGCCGTAAATACCGAAAACGCCGCATTCTTCTTTAAGTTGTCCCATTTGGTTATATCTCCGTTTCTCAAATCGCCTTATCGGGTAAATAAGAGTAAATATATATAGTTATAGTGTTATTCTCCGAAAATCCGCTTCATTATTTCCTGATAAGCGTCCTCGACTCCGCCCAAATCTCTGCGGAAACGATCCTTATCGAGCTTTTCATGGGTATCGCAGTCCCAGAAACGACAGGTATCGGGTGAAATTTCGTCGGCAAGAACTATCGTTCCGTCGGACAGCCGACCGAATTCCAACTTAAAATCAACAAGGTCTATGTTGAGTTTTTTGAAAAAATCTTTAAGGAAAGCGTTAACCTTAAACGCGAGGGTTTTAATCGTTTCTATTTCCCCGGAGGTCGCAAGACCTAACGCTAACGCGTGGTAGCTGTTTATAAGCGGATCGCCAAGATCGTCGTTTTTGTATGAAAATTCAATGGTCGGCTGTGCAAAGACAATGCCTTCTTCAACTCCGTAACGCTTTGCAAACGAACCGGCGGATATGTTACGGATAATTACTTCAAGCGGAACTATCGAAACCTTTTTAACAAGCGTTTCGCGATCGCTCAGCTCCTCGATAAAATGAGTGGGAACACCGTCTTTTTCAAGCATGCGCATCATGAAATTGGTAACCCGGTTGTTAATAGCGCCCTTTCCCGAAATAGTTCCTTTCTTAAGACCGTTAAACGCGGTTGCGTCGTCCTTGTATGAAACGAGCAGTACGTCGGGGTTGTCTGTAGCGAAAACTTTTTTTGCTTTTCCTTCGTAAATCAATTCTTTCTTTTCCATAATGATCACCTCTTTATAATCGTATTAATTTTTAAGCATTTCGTTTACGCGCTCGTCCTTTTTAAGAACGGCTTCGGTATCGCGAACTCTTTTGTTTTTAAGTTTTTCGGCAAGATCTTTGTCGTTTACGGCAATTATCTGAGCCGCGAGCAATGCGGCGTTTGCTCCGCCGCCTATCGCAACTGTCGCAACCGGAATACCGGTCGGCATTTCGACAGTCGAAAGCAAGGCGTCCATACCGTCAAAACAAGGCGACTTGCACGGTATTCCTATAACCGGCAGAATCGTATTGGCGGCAATAGCCCCCGCAAGATGCGCAGCCATACCTGCAGCCGCTATAATCACGCCGAACCCTTTCTCGCTCGCTCCGAGCGCAAAGTCGCGTGCCTGGACAGGCGTGCGATGAGCGGAATAGATATGCGCCTCATACGGCACTCCGAGTTCGTCAAGAATTTCCGTCGCTTTTTTTATTACGGGCAAATCGCTGTCGCTGCCCATAACTATACCGACTTTTTTCATAATCTCATCCTCCTTGATATGTAAAAACAAAAAGGGCGCACTTCAAGCATAAAACTCTTAAAGTGCGCCCAGACGGTCGGCTCCGAAAAAAGAAATCTTTTCAGAAATCTCCTTAATAATTCTTTGCTCCATTGCAGTACTCTGCAAAAATTCCGTCAGTCACAAAGAATTTCCAACACCTGCATTGTACAGAAAATTAGCTCGTCTGTCAAGTATATTTTTTAATATTCCCCGAGATTTTTTATAATATTAAATTACGGCGAAGTAAACTGCTCTTTCTTACCAGTACGCTTCCGGAACCACAACGCATAATAGCGGAATTACAGGCGCGGATACATACTTCCGATAACGTCAATCCGTTCGTACCGAGCGATGAACTTTCACGTTTTTTCCGCAGATTCGCACAGACGGAAAAAATTTTTCAAAAGGACTGTCTTTTTAGAAAAACCGGAAAATTTCCCCCTTGCAAAATAAATTATCGCTCTTGTAAAACAAATTATCGTATGCTATAATGATGTTAATAATCGGATATAAAGAAAGTCGTAAGTTGCAAAAATTATTCCGCTCTTTCCGATAAACCGATCCGGATTTATTTATAATCCGATCGACTGAAAATACAAGGAGAAAATAAAATGGAAAAACTCGCAAAAGGACAATGGAGCAAAGAACAAGCCTGGCGGTGGTATAACGACCGGCCATGGATACGCGGTTTTAACGGTTATCCGTCAAATTGCGTAAACCGTATCGCCATGTGGCAGGAGTTTGAACACAAAGAAGTTTTTGAGCAAATCGAATACGAATTCAATCTTGCCAAGGAAACGGGATTCAATGCCGTCCGGGCTATAATTCAGTTTGAATGCTGGTATTATCAGCACGACTCGTTTATGAAAAACCTTGAAGAATATTTTGCTCTTGCCGACAAGTACGGGCTGAAAGTTATGCTTACGTTAGGAAACGACTGCACGGTTTCAAAAGTAAATTTCAAGCCGGTAGTATTCGGAAAGCAACATATCGATTGGGGTTACCACAGCGGTATCAAAACGGGCCCTCATTCCGGAGGAACAACCGTACCGGGCTATGCGCTGCTCGACGATCCCGAGATTGAGCCTAAATACTATGAAATGGTCGATGAAATCGCGGCAAAATATTGTAAAGACGATCGCTTGCAGATCTGGGACGTATGGAACGAACCCGGTAACGGCAACCGAGAAAATCTCAGCCTTAAAGCAATGACAAAATTCTTTGAGATAATCCGTTCGCACAACCCTATCCAGCCTCTTACCGCCGACTGCTGGAGATATTCCAAAGACTTAGTGCCGGACCGGGAAATAGAAAAGGCCGCTATTGAATTATCCGACGTTATTACTTTTCATTACTACGGCTCGTTCGAAAACATGGTCATTATAATCGAAAATCTGAAAAAATACGGCAGACCGATTATCAATAACGAGTGGCTTAATCGCATTTCCGGGAACAACGTATGCGAAATATTTCCGTTGTTCTATCTCGAAAAAATCGGCTCTTATCACTGGGGCCTGATCGCAGGTTTTTCGCAGACATATGAACCTTGGGGGAATTATTATGCGGAATATCTTAAAGAAGGTTCTGATCTGGATTTGACAAAATGGCAACACGACATATATCGTTTTAACGGTCTTCCTTATGACGTAAAAGAAATCAAAACCATCAAGCGTTTTTGTTCGCTTGCGGCGAAAAAAGAGTCTCTCGAACGATAATAATCCGAAAAGAATTTACGAAAAACTATTTTTAAACATCTCTCCTTTACCTCTTTTTACTCACTCAATATATACGGGAAAGTGTAACATTTTTCTGACCGCCCCCGTTTTTAGGGTATTTTTCGGGTTTTGATAAACTAAATGCAGAGAAAAAAGCAGTCGCTCTTTCGCAAGAATGACTGCTTTTCGTGTATTTTAGTATAAATTATGCGTTTTTTAGCCGATTTCGGACTTATTTCTTCGCCCTCGGACTACGAATATTAGCCTGTATGAATGAGTGCGAATGGTAGGTCAAAGCCCAAAAACGCCCTATTTTATACCCTTTCGGGCGCTTTTTCGCTATTTTTGGTTGTTTTTTATTGTGCTTTCGGGTTATTGATATTCCTATCTATTACCGCATGTCTTATTATTTTTAAGGCTCTAAAAACACTCTTATTTTTTTGTTCCCGTCAACATCTAAAACGTTGATTTTCTTTTTCTTCAACAAAAACACATACGCCACGAGAGATACGATAGCATCAAACGCATTACCTATACCGAACAATAACGCAATGCCGATAAGCGTAGGTTGCCAAGCCCCACAAAGATATAAGATAAACGCCCCGCCATAATAAATCGTATTCGTCACAACCGATTCAAACAACATATAGTTGGTTTTACCAAGCCCGTAAAACGTTGAATCGAACACGTTTTGGAAAGCGTAAACCATATAAAATCCGAGTAACACCATAACGAGTTCAAACAGTTTATCTACGTCGCTAAAATTCAATACGTTTGCCATAAACGGTTTCCAAAGCGGAATGGTAATACACCACAAAACGCAAATCGCCAACGTGATAACGAAATATCCAATCGAATTGTTTTTAACAGCGTTTTCGTCCGTTGCCGTTTCACGTTTGATAAGTTCGCCAAGTTGCAATACGGGGAGCAATAACCAACCCCAAATAAAGTTGTTCGCCACCCAATACGTTCCCTGCTCGCCTACCATATTTACCATACGCACAATCATAAGCATATAGGCAATATTTCTAACGAACGATTCCAAACCCGATATTCCGCCGACTTTAGCAAAATCTTTCATCCAACCGAAAGAAAGCTTTGCCTTTTGGAAGAGTACAATCCCTTCTTTTCTTAATAAGATAATCGCCGTTGCGACAAGTAAAACGTTGACGATGATATTCGAGAACGCAATACCGTTTACGCCAAGATTTAACGACACGGGCAAGGTGGAAACCATAAACGTATCGACAAGCAAACACAAAACGAGTTTTACCGTCGTAAGCGCGTAAACGTACTTTTCTTTGCCGAGCGTTACCATACCAACCATAATAAAGTTGAACGCAAGTGAGAAAATACTTGCCACGCTTTCAATTCTTATGTAGGTTGCCGAAGCGTCGATAATTGCCTTATCCGTTGTCATTAAAGAAAGTAGCGGTTTTGCAAGCACTATTATGACAACGGAAAGCACCGTGTATGCGCCAACGGATACAAGCAAGCCCGTCCGCATACGGTTTGCAAACTTTTTTTTATCCGTTAAAACCTTTCCGATAAAGAAGAATAACGGCAAAACGATTGCTTCGCTCAAAATTTCGTATAAAAGATTTACCCACGATAACTGCCCTGCAATCGAAAACGAATATTCGCCAGGGAGTTGTCCTAAAAAGAACACCCGAACCGTTGTATAAATCGTCGGCACCAACCCAAGTACCAATAATGCCAAAAACAGTTTATAATTGATTTTACTTAATGATTTTTTAACTTTTGTAAGCACTTTACAACCTTAATCCATTTCATCAAAGACAGTTAAACCCAAAGGATTTTCTATCATTTCTATTTCGTCATAAACAGGCTTTTCAAAATACTTAACATAGTTCCATTGCGCTTCATCGTACTTCTCACCATAAACACAATCGCAGTATTCTTTAAAAAATTCGGCACACCCATCTAGTAGTTCAATCACTAATTCTTTTGAAAACTTTAAGTACGACATAGCCATATGTCCTTGCTTAAATTCATTTTCAACTAAAACTTCTGGATAATTCGCTTTTAAATTTTTATAGGTTGACATACTGTTATGCTTAATAAAATGCCAGATCAAATATAATTTATCATGATATTTATGATGTTCAAAATCCCTAGCTGTCCCCGTTGCACCTGCAAAATCATACAATGCATTTCTATTAAAATTCTTAACGTCTTTCCCATTTCGAGCCAAAACATATACCGTTATAGCTTCAACCCTTGACGCCATATAATGAAAAATTTGAGCATAAAGATTACACAAAGTCATAAACTTTTTCTGTCTATATTCATTTTCACGCATCATATTTTCCCAATTTGCCCAAGCGTTAGCTCCATTCGGTCCAGATATACCACACATAAAATTATGATAATCACATACATTAACTTTTGTTGGTTTCTCTACTCGTTCAACGGCTTCATCGATTAATATGACAAATTCTTCTCTCCAATACCTTTTAACTTCTTCTATTTCGCGAACAAAAATATTACAGTTATAATCATAGTAATCGTATTTGGCGGGAATAAAATAATGTGTCTGTCTTTTATTAATTACATCTATCTGTTCTTTAGTCAATCTTTGTGCTTTCTTACTAAACCGAACAGGATCTATTTTTATTATATTATGTCCATTCTTATCTTTTCCACATAAAAACAAACCATAATATCTTGTATCATCCATCTTATAACTTTCTTCTAATTTACGATACAGATCCAAATTATTTTTTGTCACATTTCTTTTCTTCATAACCACTCCTAAAAAGAAAAAAGACACTCTCCGTAGAAAGTGTCTTCCGCCTAATTGATTATTAAGCTTAATACATAAGACACTCGCCACGCTCACCTTTTATTATCGAAATAATAAAACAATTTTAGGCAGATATTCAGCATTACCATCCGAACAACTCTTATGCATTACTATTTTAGCACATAAGCAACCGCCTTGTCAATATAATAGCATACCCGTCTGCAAATCACAATGTACTGTCAGTACAAAAATTAAAGACACCCTATATTGCAAGGATGTCTTCGATTTGAACTTTGAAAAGCTTTGCTAAATTAAACAAATTTTCCGTACTAGGCATTTTAGTGCCGTTTTCCCAATCATAAATCACTCTCGGTGAAGCCAATTGAAGATAATCCGCAACGTCTTCCCTTGTATATTTAGATTGCTCGATTAGAAAATAGATATTTTCGCCCGTCTTTCTCTTGTTCAGTTGTACTTTGTAATCCATTGTTTGACCTCCATATAATGAAAATCTCCACCTATGGATAAATGAATTACAATATTATTATAATGGTTTTACTAAAATATTACAATCACTTTTAGTTGCTTTCTTCAAAAAAAGTTTTAAGTATTTATTTGTCTTTACTTATCTAGCAACGCTAAAATTTCGTCGGCGTTGGTATCGGGTTTTACTTTTGGCATAACTGCTTTTATAACGCCCTGCTCGTCAATCAAGAACGTCGTTCTCACAACGCCCATACTCACTTTGCCGTACAACTTTTTCTCTTGCCAAACGCCATACGCTTGAATTGCCGAAAGTTCGGTATCCGAGAGCAAAACAAACGGCAAATTGTACTTAGTCGCAAATTTCAAATGCGAGTTCACGCTATCCTTACTAATACCAATAACCACCGCGTTTTTATTTTCGATTTCCTTATTTTTAAGCGCAAAGGCACACGCTTGTCTCGTACAACCAGGCGTATTGTCCTTCGGGTAAAAATACAAAACCACTTTCTTGCCGAGAAAATCGGACAACGAAACCATATTCCCGTTTTTATCGGGCAACGTAAACTGAGGCGCTTTCATTCCAACTTCTAACATTATTTTAACCCTCTTTTTTCATTATTTCGTAGGCTTTTTTGATAAACTCAACTTTCGTTATACCCTTTTCAGTCAAAAACGCGTTGATTTCTTCAAACAACTCTCTTGGAACCATCGTTTGAAAGTTAGCGCTCTTTTCTTTACGTAATTCTTTATTCTTTTCTTCGTATTTACGCCTTGCAACTCTTCTTGACGTATCTTCTTTACGTGTAACCATAATTGCCCTACCTCTTACGAAATTTTATGTTTCAAGTATAGCACAATCCCATAAAATAATCAATCGTTTTGTCGTATATATACGTGCATCTGTAAAAATTAAGGCACACGACTAATCGTATGAATCTTAAATCATAAACACATTGTCATATACACAGATAAATACGCGCATTTAGCATATAAAAAAGAAAAAAACAAGTGGTTTCGCCATAATGCGCCGATTTCCCTAAATTGTTTCTCGCTAAATCGTGCATTTATTAAAACATACCGTTCGCCTTAATAAGTTTTCTTTCATTTATATATCTTGGTGCCATTTTGGCACTACATTGCGTAAAAAATTAGGGCATACGATTCTACTCGTATACCCTAATTTCTATGCCAT
Organism: Clostridiales bacterium; assembly: GCA_003538975.1. Taxonomy (GTDB): domain Bacteria; phylum Bacillota; class Clostridia; order Christensenellales; family Borkfalkiaceae; genus UBA11475. Next base: position 160,793 of record DPQQ01000004.1, read on the forward strand.
TATTCTAATGATTAAGTCTTTCCATTGATTTTTTCTTAACATTGCGCCACGTATTTCACGAAACTCTTTTGCTTTATCATAATCAATTTCAAGCACAACAATTTCTTCATAGTCGTTTTCTTCAGCACCCTCTTCTCTGGGGAATAAATTAAGATACCACTTAAAATCAAGCGAAGTGTTCGGCACTATCTTTTTCACAATAGCATCCACCAAGTTCGATTGCTTAATCGGCTTGCTAAAATCTAATTTTTCAATCGCAATCGACTTAAACACTTCAAAACTGATAAGTGGCGTGGTCTTTCGTTCTTCGTCTAAGGCCCCTTGTTTTATATCGTCAATTTCCTTTTCAACCACAAGCATTTCGCCGTTGATTTTGTTTTTTAACGACATAAATTCCTGTTTGCCGATTTCCCCGTTGACACGCATTTCCGTTAGATTTTCAAGCTTGATTTGAATTTTCCTTAGTTTTGCTTCCGCATCTCTAAGCGCTCTCACTTCGTTTGTTTCTTTTGTGTTTTTGTTCTTAAACGTTTGATACGCCGTATTCACTGAAGTCGACTCTTCTAAGTTCAATGCTTTTAACACTTCGAACAACATTAAATCCATCTTCCAATCGGCAATCGTACCCATATCGCAATATTTATCGGCATCAAGCCCTGCGTCGATTCTTGCTTGCTTACTGCCGTTATTTAAGATATTATAGCACTTATACCCATAAGTCAAACCTGTTTTATTTACATGCCATTTATCCTTTCTCATACGATATCCACACCTACACACCAAACGCTTTGCCCAAATATCTTCCGAAGTTCTAACGCCCGTCTTTTCTAACTTTCCTTCTCTCGTTTTTCTAAGTGCCATTTTACTCTCACGAATAGCCTTGCACTTATCCCAAACCTCTTCAGAAATAATCGGCGTAAACCTGCCCTTTACATATAAATAGGTATCTTCATCACGATTGATAACCGTCTTTTGGTCCAAATGGTTATTCTTATACGATTTATAATAACCTTGATATCCCTTATACGTTGCGTTATGTAAAATACGAGAAACCTTTGTCGCTTCCCAACGCACAAGCCCCGACGAATCCTTTCGCTTTTGCCTTACAAGTTCATTGACAATTTTAGTAAAGCCATATCCATTCAAGTACAAATCGTAAATCATTCGCACCGTTTCCGCCTGTTCTTCGTTGATGACGTACGTATCGCCAAGCCTATCATAGCCAAGAATATTTCCGTTTCCATACAAAACGCCGTTATCTCTACTGATTTTTTGTCCCGCACGAACACGCTCGGAAGTCTTTCTACTCTCTTCCTGCGCAAGCGTTGCCATAATCGTAAGGCGAAGTTCCCCGTCGTTATCCATCGTCCAAATGTTGTCTTCAACAAAGTAAACTTCTATACCCATTTCCTTTAATTGTCTTGTAATCACAAGCGTATCTACCGTATTTCTTGCAAAACGGCAAACTTCACGCGTCACAATCAAATCAAATTTGTTACGCTTGGCATCTTCCAACATTTCCATAAATGCAGGTCGTTTTTTTGCTTGCGTTCCAGTAATTCCCCTGTCTATGTATTTTTTCAACACGTTCCAATTTGGATGGTATTTTGCTTGGTCATCATACCATTGCATTTGATTTTCCAGCGCGGCCAATTGCGCTTCGTGTTCGGTGCTTACACGCCCATAAAACACGATGGTTCTTTCTCTATTTCTATCAAATTTTGATACGTTGGTCGGCATAACCACTTTGTTGTCCGATAAATCGGATAATACCACCCTACTCATACTATCACATCCTTTATATTATACTTTTCTTCAATATACTTTCTTTTTTCTTTTAGCACGTTTTCATACGTTGCCTTATTAATTTTTCCTGATTTATACATACTTTCAAGCAGCAAGAAAGCGATGTATTGTTCATCCATTACCTCTTTTAATTTTTTCTGTTCTTTTGTCACTCCTATATTTTTTTATTATTGCTACGGGGTACAATGTTCTCTCCCCCGAACGGCTACTATGTTCTCTTGCCTTATAGATACAATGTTCTCTCTCCATTTATAGCATATATCCTCCATTTTTTATTTCCGCTAAAAACATGCTACTTTTGCCATTTCACAAAATATTACGGATTGATTTTTTGTATCACTTCTCATAGTTTTCCCCCTCTATTTGTTCAATAGCGTACTCGCGTTCCCTGAGTTTGAGCGATTGTTCTAATTTGTTTACTTGCGGACTATTTTTACGACGTAATCGCGCCGATAATAAGCCCTATCACGTTCATGATAACGTTTACTACTATCAATACGCCCGCAAGTAAAACTCTGCCTGCTACTTCCAATCATTTTAATAATTTCATAATTTCAGCCTCTATACATAGACAATTTCATTCAATATTTCTTCTTCGATGATTTGCTTCATAGCGTTAATTCTCTTAACATCGACCAAATAATCTCCCGTTCGGCGATACTGCTCGCATCCGGAAAGTTTATTCCACATATCATCGTAAAGCGCTTCCGCCATTTTGTCTACGCCGTGTAAATATTCGGGGAGATCTGCAATCGTCCAGTCGATCCCTTTATCTTCGAGATACTTTTTTGCAAGCGTTCCGTACTTGCCGTAAACGTGTTTCTGCGGTTTTACGTTAGCGTTGTAAATTTTAATTTCTTCCACCGTTAACCCCTCGCCCGAATTTGCTTTTCGTATCACTTCCGTGGCTTTCATATCTTCATCTCCTGTTTTTATATTCTCGTATATATACGATATTGTAATTACATTATACTTGCTTGCCATTTTATAGTCAAGCTAAAATTATTACTTTTTGAAAAAATTTTTTATCTCAAAAGCAACATTACCGTCATAACGCTTTGCAAAAGCAACAATGCGGGCGTAACCCAAAAGAAGAATTTGCGAAAACCGCGCTCCAAGCGTATATCTTCCTTGGCTTTATACACTTCTTTTTCGAGGGCTTCCACTTTCTTTTTCATCGATTTTGCATGCTCGTCGATTGTAAACGCCGCGTCGTCTGCCGCTTCGGTAACTCTTTCCTTTAACAGCTCTCCCGCTTCGTCAGTCGCCTTTGCCATAGTTGTATTTACTATTTCCTGTATCTTCGTTACCGTTTCCGTTATTCTCTGAAGCGTTATCCGCATGCTCGCAAGCATATTCCGATTTTCTTCTTTCATCTCTTTCGTCAGCTTCTCGGTGTCGTCTTTCAAACTCGAGGCGAGTTCTTCGTTCATCCATTTTACGCTCCTCACTTGCCGCGTCAAGTCCGTTACCCGCGCATTCAGCTGCAAAATTAAGCCGTTGCATTTCTCGTTCGATACCGCCAAGGCTTGCTCTAATAACGCTTCCCGCGTTTCCGCCGTAAGCCGCTTTACTTCTTCGCACAGTTCCGCTGCCGGTACGTTTTCCGTTAAATCCACTTCGTCCTCCGTTATAGGCTGAGGACTTAACCCAGTTATTCTGTTCTCCAATTTTCTTTATTACCTCGCTTTTCGTATAATTTGTTCCGAGCCGCTCCCCTCGGATCGGTTTTTGTTTGTTCGGATGCAGATAGGAATAATCCTTTCCGTCTCGCGTGATTTTTACGCCGTAGCACTTATTCAGGTAGTCTTTGAACGCTTCGGGCGATTTCGTTTTCTTTACCGCTTCGGCTATGACTTCGCGCAGTTCTTCTTTCCAGCTCGTTCCGCCTTTTAATATGATTTTCTTTTCTGCCGCCGTTCTGCTGTTTTTGCCGCGCTTCCGAAATTCCGTTTCCGTAAAGCTGTATTTTCTGCCGATTACGTTTACTTCGTCTTTCATTTTTGCATAATCTTTTTGACTGAACTGCAATTTTTTGCCGGTAATCGGATCGACGGCGTTTACGATAATGTGGCTGTGAACAGTCTGCGTATCCGTATGCGTGGCGATTACGCATTCGTAATTTTTGAAAAACGCTTCCGCAACTTCTTCCGCATACGCGTGGGCTTTTTCGGACGTTACGTTATCTTTTCTCGCGCAGGAAAGTTTAAAATGATAATACTTCCGCTCGTCGTATTTCTCGCCTTTACCGAACCGCGCCGCCATATCTTCAAATTGCTTTGCATAATCTTCATCCTCGAACAAATTTTTCACCGACACGATCGCCGCTTTCTTCGGATCGGTTATGTATCTTATCCCGTTTTTCGGTCTTGCCTTGCTCGCGCTGCTTTTTAGAAGGGGCATTCTTTACCCTCCCGCGGCGAAGGATATTTTCCGATACAATTCTTTTAAGTACGCGATACAGTTTTTTATTTCACGTTCCGTATCCATGCCGTAATAACCGTTTCTCACCGCCTGATTCAAATTGTTTCCCTGCCGCTTTAATTCCGCAAGTATTTCGCCGCCGCGCTCGATTACGATGATCGGTTTATCCGTGATAGAGCGTAAAATAAATTCCCGCATCGTAAGCCCGCTCTTTGCTATTTTTTCGTCGATTAAATTTTTCTCTTGTTCGCTCACCCGAAAGGTATACGCGAACGGTCTTGTCCTTTTTGCTATAACTCTTCCTCCTTTTTTTATTTATTACGCCGAAATTTTCAAGGGCGGATTCATTTCGCCCGTTAAGAAAATTACAACCACCGTACCCTCACGGAAATTTTACGCAGTAAATTTTCGTGAACTACTCGGGGTATTAGGGGTTGCCCCCTAACGAGGCGATTTGAAAAATCGGTATTTGGCAAGACAAATACGTTCCTCGCTATAATGTTGAAGCAACCCTTTTACCTTATTGTATTTAGTTGTCTTTTGGGCGTAGAAAAAGCCCGACAGTTTATCACTGTCGGGCTTTCATTTCCACGCTTTTGAAAAACGGGTTCTATTACACCGATTACTCTTTTTAAAATTTTGGCAAGCCTTTCCCTTTCTATGAAAGGGAAAACTCTAATTTTTAATTTGTATCCCAAAGACGTGCTCTTTCACTTTATACCATTTTATTGCAAATTTCTTACCATAAACAATAATATTCCCGTCTCTACTTTCCTCAACGAACCCTATAGGAGAACCGCCTTTAAGCATAAAATCCTTAAAGTGTCGAGCATTTACTATCGGGGCATAAATTCGCCAATCGGAAGGACGATTCTTTTCATAATGGCGAGCCACAAATATAAGAACGTTTCTACTCGTTAGCCATTTGGAAACTTGCTTATCTCTATCGGCTTTCTCTTCTTCTATCCTTTCGTAAACAACCTCTTTTTCTTGGTCATCCGAAACTCGTAGTTCCATATACAAACGGTCAATTCTCTTTCTATACTCTTCGCAAATCTCAATAATTTTATCTCTATGCCTATAATCGGTAGCGTTATCCGAAGTCGTAATTTCTCCCACGACCCAAGAGATAGGCATATAATTAACTCGTTTTCTTTTACCCTTTACGAAGTTAAACTTTTTAACGGCTTGATAAATATAATCCATCGCCGTATCATAAAGCTCATATTCGTTGTCCTTGCCTTTTTCGTCTATCTCCTTAAAGAAAGTTGGTGTAGGACAATTATACTTTTTACGCAAAGCGGAAAGTTCTTTTACAACGTTCACATTGTCATAAGCACGCTTTGCTTTATCTATTTCCAAACCCGATAAAACGGCAAGTTTGCAAACGTCGTTATAAATATCTAAAACTTTCTCCTCTTGCGCGCCGTGATGGATTTCGTTCCATATAATACTATTTAATTTTTGCGATAGATTTACGATTTCGCCTATTTTGTTTTCGCTTGTGTCGTGGTCGAGCTCTGCAAGCGTTTGACCATTTTTACTCATTGAGGAAATACCGCAAACGGGCACTTTGAAATAATCTTTATATCTCTCTGCGCATTCCACCAACAACTTATCATCGGTTATTAGCATTGCATCGGAATCGTAATCGCAACCATTTAAGCACTGTTGAATATTCTCGCCAATAGCGTTTACACAAACGATATTTTTACCTAAATTGAAGTAATTCCAAATCTCTCCGCTAAGGTTGTTTTCCACACAGTAAAGGTTGCCCATCGTGATATGCGGTGAGCGCGCGCAAAGAAGTTTCGCTTCACTTTCGAATCTCTTGCAGTAAATTTGTCCCTTCTTTAACTCGCTTGTTATCTTTTCGCCGGCTATGTACTTTAACAGCTCAGGTCCGTTGCCGAACAACGTTGCGTTCGTGCCGTTTAATAAAATATGTCCACGGCGCAAACTGCTTTTAAGTCCGCTTACTACGTCATCTCTAAAATTAGCATACAATGCCGTTGTATTAAAATGCGTACAACTGAAAAGCAATCTAAAAATAACGTCGGCACGATCGGCAAGTCCGTCGGGAGCTTTCTTTTCTTCCCCATCCTTTTCTCTTGCGTAAGCATCGGTAAAATGATACCGCATAAACTCCACGTCGCTACGAACAAGCGAGATATAGTCAAAACTCGGCTTTAATAGTTTTTCCGCTTGCGCCTTATCAAGACCTAACGTGTTCAACAGTTGATAACTGCTCTGCACCATATCGCCGTGAAAAAATCTCGTGCTTTTATCCCATTTAACTACACCGAACGTATCGGTTACGTTTTCCACCCACTTGCAAATATTCTTTTCGGAAAGACCTCCAACAAATTTAAGATATTTCAAACTATTGGGCGTCGTTACCATAATAATTTGACTTATGTCGGTCGCAAGAGTAAATCCCCTTGTTTTCAAATCGGCAAGCATAATGTTTTTATCTTTTATCCATTTTTGAAGTTTTGTTCTAAAAGCGCAAGACTTAAAAAACTTATTACGAAGAAGCAACATATGCTTGTCCGCATAGCCGTTTTCAAATACGCTCTCGTCTAAAAGACTTTCGCCGTCCCAAATATCGTTTGTGATTTCCGTTTGCTTTTGCTCGGCTACAAGTTTTCCGTCCCTTAATTCTACCGAAACAACTTCTTCCGTGAATATGCTTTTATAATCGGGAACAAACAATATCCCATCAAGCGGAATTTGCACCGTTCCTTTAATGCTACTGAGCGACAACGCCTTATATGATTCCCACGAAGCAAGGTCAGTTTGCACTTTCAAACCGCAACTGCTCCACTTATCCATCGCCTTATATAAATGTTCATCAATGAAAAGACATTTTCCTTCCCTTGAACTTCCCGCGCTACGTTTATATCTTACATAGTGAATACCATCCAAATAAAAGCCGTTTTCGTAAAAATGTGCGCGCAAGTCTTTTATTTTTATAGGCTTTCCGTTTTCGGACTTGTACGTATAGTTAAACTTTAAATTTATTACGGCAAGAGTATATTCGTTTCCGCTCTTATCATGAAAAGAAAACTTTTTACGGTAAACACGCTTATATGCGTTTTCAAGTTCAACTGAATCGAGCGAATTATCTAAATAGATTTTGAACAAACGAAAATAGGCGTCGCTTTTATTTTCGGGCATTTTATACCCAACGCTAACGCCGTTTTCTTGCTCGTGCCGATAAATATCCGCCGCTTCAATTGAAATAATTCTATACCCTTGTTTCATTTTTACCTAGTCCTTCTATTGTCTGCCTATATAATATCATAGTAAATATGACAATTTATGTCATATATTATACAAAATTTCGCTAAAAATAGCAACGGTCAAATGTCCACGTTCCTGGACCTCTGACCGTTATTTAATAACTTGTAATAAAATTCTTTTAACCGCAAAATTCCAAAATACACATCAATTTCCACTCTCGTCGCGAATCGACGTGGATAAAAAGTAGAATTTTATCGTCCGCCTTGCTCTAAAATATATTCGCCCAAAATCTTAGCCAATAATACAGGTACGGCGTTACCAATTTGCCGTCCAATTTCTTGTACACTACCATAAAAGATATAATCATCAGAAAAAGTTTGTAAAGCAGCTGCCTCTCTTAATGAAATAGCTCTATCTTGTTCTGGATGTCCAAATCTGCCATTTGAAAGACTAAAACATTTAACGGTTAATGTCGGAGAGGGTTCATCCCATTTCATTCTACCATACACATCAGTATGCCCTTTAAATGTTTTGTGGCAATTAAGAACCAATCTGTCAGGCCAATCAGTACGACTTCCACCATCATGTGGAGTATAATGAAGCCTTTCTAAAAGTATAGGTTTTAAATTTGCACATCTATGGTTAGAAGTTTTTTGATCATCTTGACCAGCTTTAATTGCTGGATATTTTGAAATGGTTTCTCTAACAGTTACATAAGGAGTAAGGCCTTTCCCATGCGTGGCTGACGGAATTTCAGGCTTAAATTTTCTTGAAGCAATTAACACATATCTTCTACGATTTTGAGGCACCCCATAATCTTTGGCATAAATAACCTTTTCATCGTAAAGGTATCCTTCCTGCTCTAGCATTTCCTTAAAACTACCCAACACCGAAGACCCTTTCCCCTTTAACCCTGGAACGTTTTCCACCAAAACATGTGCGGGATGAATGGCTTTAACAAATTTCCCGAACTCAACTAATAAATTTACAGACTTATGTGGTACTAACTTACCATTCTTATCAAACTCTTCTCTTCTTAATATACTAAAGGGCTGACACGGTGCACAGCCAACTAAAATCACATTATCCGATTCCTTTAATGCAGGAAATTGTTTAATTAGCTTTTCTGGTGTTAATTCGCATATATCACATTGTAGATATTTACTTTTTTTATTGTTCTTCTCGTAAGTATCGCGACAATTGGGGTTAGAATCTATTCCCGCAAGAACTTTTATTCCTGCATCAAGCAAGCCTCGAGTCATTCCTCCGCCGCCACAAAAGAAATCAATTGCTATCATATTTATTCCTCGTCTATCCACCAATTTAACTTATTCAAATTAGGAACCCCTATACGCCCTTCATGATGATAAATCAAATTAATTATTCGTTCTTTAAAAGGACTTGCTATCGATACTACTTTTCTATAATCAAAAGAATTAGTATTTATTTCTTCTGGATTTTTGGATATTCTCCCTTTGTCCTCAATTATAAATGTCGAGTCGCAATTCACAATACAATTTTTAAAATATTTGTTTGGTGGTAAATAAATCTTCTCTCTATACCCGCCGTCATTAAATTTGCTTTTTTCTTTCTTCCAGTCTGCTACAGATAATGAAACTATCTTTTTACACACTACTTGTTTTTTTGTCGGGGAAGCCAAGCTACAAGATGCTGTTATAATCATATAATATTCCGTTTCTTTCCCTGGCACAGGTATAGTTTGAATTATATCTGTAGCTTGCAAGTCTTTATAGTGATCCATAACCAGGTATTGAATTTTAGGATTGATCTCTATCTCTCCGTCTTCATTATACATTTTTTGCTCTAAAACATGAGACATATAATTAATAACAGAGATCGAATTCTCTTCATCTGAATAATCCTTGTCCAAACCTCTTAAACCATCTCTATAAATTTCATTTATAGTTTCTTTTACTTTATCTATTTTATAAATAAAGTGTTCAATAATATTTTGCAACCATGAAATAACCTTTTCTTCTTCATCTTTATTAAAAGTCGCAATTAAATTGTGTTTTACATCGACCTCATTAGAAGACACTGAAAAAACAACTGTGGGCACAAAGCGAGTGTCCCATAACTTTTGCAAAATATTCTTGCCTGGATATTCCTCTAACGGATCTTTCCTTAAATCCAGTACTAGCACATCTATCTCAGCAAAATATTTCTCAAAATATTGCTGCCCCTCCTCAAATTTATCCCTATAAACATACTCATATTTTTTATTTTTTGATTTGTTTTCATCAAGAAAATCTAAAATCCCTTGTACCGACTCGCGCTTATCATCAATTATTAGTATCATCCTTAATTTCTCCTTTGTAAATAGGGAAAGTCATTTCAAATGTCGCTCCACCCAAATAGCCTGGTTGAATATTCTTCAAATAACCTCCATGTGATGCAATAATTTCATTAGCAACTACGAGCCCCATTCCAAAACCACCAAGTTTTGTAGTTACACCAGGCTCAAAAATTCTTTCCTTTAACTCTTCTAGTATGCCAACCCCATTATCATTTATTGATAGAATAATATATTTATCAGTAATTTCGGAAGTAATTTCTATCACTCCCTTTTCACCTTTTTTCTTTATCCAAAACATCGCATTATCTATCAAATTTATTAAAATCGTCTGAATCTCCCCTGCATGCAGACTTACATATTTACTGCGGTCAACATCATTAACGACAGAAATATTGTTTTCGGCTAAAGAATCCTCTAATAATGATAATGTATAATTTACTTGTTGAAATAAATTACAATAATGTTTTTCTTTCTTAAAACTCCTACGACTCAATGGGGCAAAAGTATTTGATAAATCAATCAAACGTTGAGTTCCATCTATTGCTTGAGTATACGAACGTTGGATTTTTTCAGAAAACGGACTATATTCCTCATTTATATAACGAGCAAATCTTAACATAGGATTAACATTATTTCTTAACTCATGAATTAATAGTTTAGAAAATGTTCCCGCTGAAGCAAGTTGAGCGTAATACTCCATACGTTCTTTTAACTTTCCAATATTTTTCTCCAGTTTGTCGCTATAGGTGTCGACAACTTTCTTCACTTCCCTGGCGTCTCCGTTCTTTTCAACGATGGCGTCAATTTCGTCTTGCATATCTTTTGGAGATATGTCTTTAAAAATGTCGGAAATAACGGGTTCTTCCTGTTCTTTTTCTTTATATAATAGCCTTAAGTTTTGAACTTCACGAATAATACCTTCGTAACATATAGCATAAAAATTTTCATACTCTGGCGTAATTTTAAATGTTTCTCTATTCGTCGTATCTCCAATGTTTGGATTGTTTTTAGATGTGATATCTATTACACCTATAATTTGACTTGTTGAAAGTCTTCTACCTATTTGGCTAATTCTCCTTTTGTCTAAACCCAACCAATCCTTTGAGGTTTCAGATTTAGGCATAACAAGTATATTATCCCTATAGATAGAAATCCCTTTATGTTGCTCTATAGATTTTCTAATCTGCCTAGCTTTTAATCTGTATTTACTTGAAATCTCATCTAAATAATCTTTTGATAATTCCCAAATTCTTATTTCAAACGAAAACTCTCCGCATGAAACATTTGTATGAACCACCAAGCTATCTTTTTCCGCCAAACGTTTAATCTCATCCCAATCAATTTTCCCAGAAACAATTTCACGAGATCTATTTTCTTCATTAAAAAAATTTTTAATATACGAAAAATCGTATATTACATTCATTTTCTTGTCAACACTGCCTTTGATTATATACGGAGCATCCTGAATAAAGTCATGTAACGTAATTGTTTCGGCACTACTATTAAAATTAAATAAATTTAATTCTTCATTATGATTTTTAAATAAAATAGTAAACTTTTCATTTCTATCTTTAAACGGATTTAATAAACGTCTTAACTCATCTTTCAATAAAGCCGCATTGTCTTCGTCCCAAATAGATTTTAAATCTGATATTTTTATAATTGTACCACTTGACTTAATAGCGTCAATTTCTTCTATCTCATACAAATCAAAGATACATTTATCAAGATTTTCAACGGAATATAAATCATTCCATATGAATTTCGCATAAATTGTTGGATGATTAGGTTGCTTAGTGTATATTTCCAATATGTTTCCTAATCTTGCCGCTGAAAGTCTACCCAGCCCTTTATTTCCACTTACAGCACGCGTAATTCCATTATAAGAATTATATGGATTATCCAATTTGTCTGGCGTAGCAATCGTAGCCCAAGCATTTTCAATCGTATTAACACTCATACCCTTACCATCGTCTTGGATTGATATAAAACTATTATCTGCTCCTATTTCAATTTTTACAGTCGTTGCGCACGCATCATAAGAATTCTTTACAAGCTCAAGAATGGCAACAAAATCACTCGTTACCAAATCAGCCCCCATTGCCTCAATTGCTCTTGGATGAATTTTTATTTTTGTTGAAGTTAATTTTTTCATATTTGACTCCTTATAAGCATCTAAACTTTATTAACATTTTTCATTGTCTGCACTTATCTTATAACATATCAATTAATTCGTCTTTTGAATATTGCGATATTTCATCATCAAATGTTTACATATTATAACCACGATAAAAATCTTCCAAATATTCTTCTGGTACTGTTCGAACCACAGCATCTAACGAAAGAGGTTCCCTATAATAAGTATACCTTAACCCCGTAGGATCCCAAAAATTACGAAAAGCATGATTTTCTACTAAGTTTCTAACATAGTCAGTAACACTTAACCTATCATCACCAGATTCCGAAAAAGCAACAAATAACGGCCTTGGCAAATCACGTATAGCAACTATATTGTGCAACTTTCCTTGTCCTGCCCAAGCCCCACTCAAATCATTTTTATGAGTATAGACTTTTACAAGTTGTGGCTGTTTTGATAAAAAACCTAAAGTTTCATAATATTCTTCGTTATTGTAAAAATGTAAACCTATCCCTAAGCCCCAATCTAATCTAGGCATTTTCTATTCTCCTTTTATTAATATAATGTACATTAATTGCATTCACTACAGATATAAAATCCATATCATTTATATCTAAAATATCGTCATTATCAAACCCAACGTTAAGAACAAAAAGTAAATTAGCAAACTCATAAATTTTCTCAACCTCTGGGTCTAATAAATTCTCTTTTATCCTATCTGCTTTTGAAAGTAATAAAAGATGTTGAACTTGTTCATCAATTTCTTGCGTTCTTCCATTAGGATGTGCATATCCTAAATGCTGCGTAGGTGTTAATGCTATTATGTTTTCCAAAAAGTAGGAAATTTCAGGATACATTGCTTCTGGGAAAATATGATGCATATGTATAGCTTTGTCGTGCATGTGCATTAACTCGATATGCTCTGTTTTTCCATCTCTATTTTGGTCATTAAAAAATCTAAGAAACCTTTTTGCCTTAGCAGATTGATACGCATAATAAGCTTCATTAATTTCAACAGGATGAGCTTTCGCATATTCTTTACGTGTCACATCCTTAGGCTTGTCCGCGTAAATATCTCTAAAATTATTTCGGTTATACATAATCATATCGTAAGTAATCTTATGTTCAGATAATCTACCTTTTTCGGTCCCATATGAATTATTAAAATACGCTAAAGGATTTAAAACTTTAATAAAGATACGATTACATTCTACTTCACCATTTATTTTTGTATATTTGATGGTAAAATCAGAAAATGTTTTCTTAACGTGTAGATAAGCTTCTTTTGTTTGAAGCGTAAAGAAATCTTCAAATACAGTGTAAATCCCACTATCTCTTAAAACTTTTTCAATATAAGTCTTTAAGAAAAATAAAGCATTTCTATCTCTTATTGCAATATACTCTAAAACGTCAATATTATTAACCTTATAGAAATTACGATTCCCTTTCTTAATCTTTGTTAACACTTGCGCATGAGCAAGCATTTCCATTGGTTGTTGAAAGAACTTATTATATTCATTTTTTGCAGCAACACTTTCAACACCAGGCTTTTTAAAAATAGCTTCTACATTTTGTACAGCATAATCATAATGCCAAATATCAGGAGTTGTAAATATCCCATTTGGATTTTCTATAGCATAATTATAAATACAGTCTGCTATAATATTTACCACATCAGCCGCACATTTTTGGTCTATCCATCTACCGTTCCCCGTCAGACGTATGTCGTAATTATAATTGTTACAAAAATTAATTATATCTTGTTGTACTAACATTTGTATCTCCTTGAAAATACGCTTTTTCGCTTATATTTCTTTCAATAATCCATAAAAGAATACGGAACAAGCATCCACATTAAGTGAACGTGTTTGGTAATTACGTGCTATTTGATAAAAGTCCCTATACTCCTTAGATGAAATATATTCCATTTGTTTTTCAGTAGGTACTATACCAAGTTTAGGCATTAATATTGCCACAGACCCGTTTACTATACAATTAACTGGTTTTCTTATTAACCTTGGATAATAAGTCATGTTTGGCGTTAAATATACATCCGTTTTATCATAAAACTCATAAACCGCTAATTTTTTAGCCTTTTCAGACGATATAAATGAATCATATCCGTTAATATCAATCATTTGTTTCCCATCGTCACTTATATTTCGAGACTTATAAACACGAATATCGCTTTCTGCTGTTAAAAGTTGATTTGTTATTTGTCTATCTCTAAAAACGGTAAACACATCAAATTCCAACTTTTTACATACATCATCAAACATTTCATTTCGATAAATTATCCAGTAAGGAAATTGTTTATCAAAAATATACCTTTGTTGTTGCGTTAAGCTAATCCCATGAGTAACAGACTTAATCTTAGTTTTTAATGGGTTTTTCAGATTGTTAATAAAAATTGCCAATGTTTCGACCAAAACGCCAGGAAAACCCTTTTCTCCGAAATCTATTATAGCATCCACGGCTTTAACAGATAGAAATTCTCTCGTTGTCGAAAACTCTGGAGTATTCAATAAAAACTTCGGAAAAACTAGCGCTACATAATTGGAAATCTTTAGTGCTTTTTCTAAAAAGAATTCACAAATATTAGTTGTAGCTTTATTGATTGCATTCTTTCGATATACACTTAATAATTTATCGCTTGATTTCATCTTAAAGAAAGGAGGATTACCAATTACATAATCATATTTCCTTTCAAAAGAATGAGTTAAGAAATCCTCGGCTATAAAATTAATTTCAACGTTATGTGGAATTTTATATTTTGAAAGTATAACTTTCGCTAATCTAAGACTATCTTCATCAATATCAACAACATCTAAATGAATATTTTTTCCCTCAAACTTTTTCAAAATTAAAGGAATAAAATTACCAACACCAACAGACGGTTCAAGTATATAAACCGTCTCTTTTTCCGTTTCCGGTAGTGTTTTCATCATTTCTGTAATTAAATATTTGTTGGTAAAGTAAGCTGCATTATCTGTTCTGTGTGTATTTGCTAGTTCTGCAACCTTACACAAACTAGTTGTGGACAAATTTAATGGATTATTCGTTACAAATTCAACAAGATTTTCCGCATTTGTAAGATTATTTGACTCAACTATTTTGTTAACAATAGACGTGCTTACAGAAGAATATTTTAACGAGTTGGCAATTTTATTTGCAACAGCATTAAAAATCACAGTAGGAACAGCCTCGCCTAGCGATTGTCTAATCTTGATTTCTTCTTTCTTTAAAAAAAACTTCTTTTCTCTTAAAGATAACGCATTTAAAAAATCTAAATCAGCATCACACCATTTGAACGTCGCAGGCACCGTCATCATTAACATTAATTCCCTAATGCTAAACACCCTATCATCTTTAGGATGAACAGTGTTCTGACTTGCCAACTGGTCATTTCTTGTATGGATGCAAGGACCAACTTTATCCCAATACTGTCTTTTGTATTTATCGCCATTCTTCTGCTTATTAACAACGATTTTCCCGTCTATAACTTGATGGGGTTTTTTAGACAATTCCTTATTGTCAAATGCAGACTCGCCCTCTTTAATTTCGGCAATCCAGTTTCTCATATACTCTGGATAAACTCTAAATGCATGATAAATATCTTCAGTATCAATCTCGCCAAATGTTTCTAATGGTCTTAAATGACCAATAACCTCACGAAGAGTTTTCTCAGGCACAAGGTCTGGATAAAGTTCAAAAGGAGAAATCTCATCAGCATATTCTTTTGCCACGCCAATAACAAGGGTTCTTTGCCTACTTGAACAAGCCCCGTAATTCTTAAAGTTTATAATTCTATGCGTATAAGAATATTTTTGTCCTAAATTGTTTTCTATTGCTTCTGCGATAGTCTTATCGACACCATCTATATCAGTACAGACGGTTTTCATAAAAGCTGGAACATTTTCAAAAACAAAGAATCTAGGATTAATCTCTTTAATAATCTTTATTGATTCAATTACTAATGAGTTTCTTATTATCTCAGTATTTGTTTTCTTATGATTTGCAACAGACATTCCTTGACAAGGTGGTGTAGCAATTACAACGTCAACCTTAGAAATTTTTTCTTTCTTCTTCCATAATTCGATTTGGGAATATAATATTTCTTTGGTTTCATCTTTTGTAATATCGCCACAAATATAACCGCTGTCATATTTGCACTTATTATTAAATCTTTGAATATCCAATCTTCTTGATATTAATTCGTTTGTAGCAACACACTCAAAGCCGGCTTGCTTAAAACCATAGCAACCAACACCTGCACTACTAAATAACGAAATATATGTTAATTTACTCATTTTAATTTTCCTTATTTTTCTACGTTTAATTATAAGTTATTTCTCTTCAAATCTTCTACGAATAGTATTAAGCCATTCTCCATTATATTTAAAATATCTTGGCCCCGCTACCGGCCATTTAGATTTTGCCAATTTAGCAGCTAATGCACTCAATGAATAAATTTGACCTTCATATTCAACATTTTTATCGTCAACAACAACACATTTAACATTAGAATCCGCATAAAACTCAATAATCTCTCCAGGCTTAATTCCACACTTTGAAAAAGTGAACGGGGACTGACGTTCGTGCTTCTCTTCTTTTATTTCTTCCGCCGTCTCTTCTGCTACTTTATCTTTTTGAGTCATTGAATATTTTTTTAGATTATTAGTCATACCATTAATTTTGGCTATACCCTCTAAGAGCTTATAAGCATCCTCTGCTGTCATAGCATAAAATTCACGCACTCTCTTTTTTCCCTCAAAATTTTCAATAGCACGCAAATTAGGATTAAGACTATCTATTATGCTATGTATTTGTATATCAGAAAGTCTGTCAGCAACTCCATATGTCGCATATATCCTAAAAGCAAACGGTATACACTCGCTACGATTTAATTGTTGCAAACGCTTTTTTACATCATCCGCATATCCAATCTTCACATATTCAGGGAAAGACGGGTTTGTTAATATATAAATTACACCTTTGTTTTCCATTTGTATCTCCTTATTTTGCTAAAATCGTTCTGATTTTAGCACCGTAAATATGACAATTTCCGTCATGTTTTACAAATTTCTAATTATTATTTTCTCTTATACGCCATAAGGATGCTGGGTGATGTTTTATATTCGATACAATTTCTTTGTTATCGAATAATAATTCAGGTACGTAAGTTTTATCTTTTAGTTTAGATAAAAACTCTTTCTCTCCGTCCGTTAAAACAAGTAAATCCTTTACGTAAGCTAAAACTTTTTCTTTTGCCTTTTCTATATCAAACTTGTCATCTTTTGATATAACGGGTTTTAATTGAGTTTTATACTTCCTATAATCTAACCTTTCAACGTTTTTATAGTCTAAATCTTGAATATCATAATCACCGCCAATAGCGTTATAAAATACAAGACATTTTCTTAAAAGTTTAGTATCCGTTATAACGTTATTTTCTATCATAGCGTTTACGTCATATAAATCTCTTGGCGTAGCTCGTGATAAAAGCGCGTTGATTTTACTAGCGTATAATTCAATCGTATTTAAGGTTAAAATTTCAAAATCTTCTACTATTCCCTTCGTTAAAATCTTCTTTTTTTCAAGCGGTAAAACGTGACATCTATCTAAGAAGTTAATTTCAACCTTTATATTGTCCCGATTGCCTGCGTTGTTAATGTAATTAAACAAGAACGACGTTAAAGCGAAATGGTCGCGAGAATCTGCAAGCGAATAGCCTTTTTGCCACATATAATCGGTGAGGCGCTTTTTGAACTTCTCCTTAATTTCGGGTAGCTCATCCTTACTAACGTTTACGGTAAAATCCAAATCAATATCAACCGAAAGGCGCGGAAGCTCTACCGCTGTTAGATTTATTGCCGTACCGCCTTTAAGCGCAAGTTTATCCTTAAAAACAACGTCGCTATTTAAGAATTTTAATATTTCGGAAAGTCGCAAAACCTTTTCCAAAGTATCTTTTATAAAGTTAGATTCTTGGGCAAGTCTTGTTAAATATTGTCTTGAAAATTCCATTAATATCCTCCGTTCAGGCGAGATTTAAGATTTTTAGGAGCCATAAGTTTCCACTTAGAATTAAACTCTATATCTTTATACTCGTCTTGTAAAAAATACTTTATCTGATTGGTTAGTTTTCTTTTACACTCTTCAAAAAACGAATCGGTCAACATAAACTTATCTTTAAAATGTTCTAATACGTAGCCTGCTTTTTGATATAAGAATACCGAATCGTAGGCTTTTAACGTTTCAAGTAGTTTTATTTCGTCCAAAATGCGAATTTGGTCAAGCGCATTTAAGATTTCGTCAATTCCACCGCCTGCATCAATATCATCAAGGCAGTCAATAACTGTGCGTTCAAGAGAGGTTACGCGAACTGCGGCAGTTATTATATTCATAATTTGAACATCGTGTTTCGCGGGTTTACGAACATAGTCAATATCGTCAAAAGTAAAATCGTTGAAACGCTTTTTGCTACCCACCGTTACGGTATTAAAAACTTGATTAGCCACGCCAAAATATTCAAGGGCAGAATGATAACATACGAAAGCATCCTCAGCAATTTTTGTAGCAAGTTCAAACTTTGTCGTAAGCGGATACCCCGACACATCAACGTGAACGTATAATCCGTTACGCACCTTAACTATTTTTTTTGAACGAACTTGCCCCGCTATCCAATTTTCGTATTGTTTATCATTTTTAAAATCGCTTATAACGTCCTTTTTCGTAAACGTATAAGGTGTAAATTTTGCCATTTATGTATCCTCAAAATCAATTTTAACCATTTTAACATAAAACACTACAAAAGTCAAGTGATTTGTGTAGGTTTGGTTAATATTTATTAATTCTATACCTAATTTACATGTTTTCCGAAGAAAAAACGATGTTTTTAAGCATTTTAGGTGTAAAAAGCACGTTTTTAACCATTTCTACACAAAACACTACGTCAAATAAGTGATTTACGTAAGTTTAGTTAAAACTTTGTACAAACAAAAAAATATTTGCTCCAGATAATTGCATTAAATACAATTTTGCGGAGCAAATATGTAATCGTTTTTATACCATTTCGGGACTTTTGTTACGTGTTTTTAGCGTATTATACCCAAATGGGTATATTTTAACGCAAGAAATTCAAGTGCGCAAAACCCATTGGCATCCTTAGT
>DPQQ01000011.1:0-15838 GCA_003538975.1 Clostridiales bacterium
CCACGTCTTGGTGTATTCGTACAAAATTTCGGGCGTAACGGCGGAGATGTCGCGGCAATACTTTACGTATTCGCATACGAGCCCTTAACTGGAACCCCGTCTTCGTTAAGCGCGTTAAGGGTGGGTATTGCGTCTTTGATTTCTTTAATGACCACTACGGGTATTACTATAATCGAATTTCATATTATTTTATCTCTTTTTCGGCTCCGTCTGAGCCGTACATGGCAAGTATCAGTTTTACGACCTTTCTTGCTTCGAAAAAGTCGAGCGCGAAAGGTTTATGCCGCTCTAAACAGTCGTAATAATCTTTAATAAGGTTTATATGCCCAGTGCCCCACACTTCTTTGCCGAATATCGGTTGCCCTTTTTCGGTCTCGACGAACTTATCGTCTATAATAAGGTTATCGCCGACGATGACCACGGTGTGCTCGCCGTCGCTTACCGATATGTTTACGGGGAAGCTGTATTTTGCGGCGTTGGTGGCGTTTATAATAAAATCCTTATTCGGATTATTTTTATACTTAAACAACCCGAAAGCCGTGTCTTCGACTTCGATTATTCCGCGAAGCGAGTTATTCGAAACATTCGCGATAACGCTGTCGGGCATACCCATAAACCACTGCAGAATGTCAAGGGTGTGAAGCGCCTGATTTATCATAACTCCGCCGCCTTCGGTCGCTTTTTTGCCGCGCCAGTCGCCGCTGTGATAATAATTTGCGTCGCGCTTCCAAACAAGCGTTCCCGCCGCAGATATAAGATTTTTGCCCTCTAAGTACTTTTTGGCGTATAAAACGGACGGGTTGTACCTGTTCTGCTGGCAAACGCCGAAAACCGCCTTGCTGTTTTTAACCGCCGCCTCGATATCTGAAAGTTGTTCCTTCGAGATAGCGATGGGCTTTTCGCACAATACGTTTACGTTTTTAGCGAGAGCGTAAACGGATATGGGCGCGTGCAGAAAATGCGGCGTGCAGATATGAACGACGTCTAAACTCTCGTTATCCAAAAGGTCTTTATAGTCGGAATAAATTTTAGCGTTTAAGTTAAACTCTTTAATTGCTTCTTCCGCGCGCTCTTTAACGCTGTCGCATAGGGCGACGATATCTATCTCTCTCAATTTAAGCGCCTTTATGTGAAGTTTGCTTATCGCGCCTAAACCGATAACTGCTGCTTTCATAACTCTCCTTATAATAAAAGGCGACTTTAAAGAAAAGCCGCCCGAATATTTTTATTTATGAGCGATAAAATTTAACGCTTAACCTTGCTTCCGTAAGTGTCTTCGGTATCGGCAACGGTGTCGATAACATTATCTTTACGGCGTGAAACGTCAATTCTCTTCTTTAATTCGTTATAGTATAACTCATCGTCAATGGGAATTGCAACCTTTTTATCGAGCCAGGTGGATAAAAGCATAGCGTCCATAAGTTCAACGCCGTTTATGCCCTCTTTGCCGTCGACAAAAAGCGGCTCTTTACCGAGTATTGCGTTGGTAAAGTTGCGGCATATACCCACGTGCTGAAGGTTTACGCCGTCCGTTTCGACCTCGGACGTTTCCTTTTCGGGAAGCGCGAACGCCGAGTTTGCGGTTTTTGTAAACTCGCGCATGTCGGGGGTTACCTTCGTCATCATAAGCTTGTCGTTTTCACAGACGAGCTTGCCTTTCGTTCCCGCGATTTCGAAGCGGTTTGTGCCGGGGAATTCGCCCGTAGTTGTTATAAACACGCCGTTTGCACCGTTTGCGTATTCGAGATACGCCGTAACGTCGTCCTCTACTTCTATATCGTGGAATCTGCCGAAGTTACAAAACGACCTGACAGCCGTCGGCATCATTCCCGTTACCCAGGATATTAAGTCGAGCTGGTGGGGACATTGATTAAACAGCACACCGCCGCCCTCGCCCGACCACGTCCCGCGCCAGTCACCGCTGTCGTAGTAAAACTGCGGGCGGTACCAGTCGGTTATTATCCAGTTTACGCGCGTAACTTCGCCGATGCCGCCGCTTAAAATAATCTCTCTCATCTTTCTGTACAAACAGTTGGTTCTTTGATTGAACATCATCGTAAACAAACCTTTTGCGGTTTTTGCGACTTCCATCATTTTCTTAACCTGTTTGGTGTAAACGCCCGCCGGCTTTTCACAAATAACGTTCAAGCCCTTTTTAAGCGCATAAATGACTATTTCGGGGTGAAAGTAGTGGGGGACGGCTACTATAACCGCGTCTACTTCGCCGCCGTCAACCAAGTCTTTATAAGATAAATAGGTTTTAAAGCCCGCGTCGGGGTACTTTCCTACCATTCTGTCTATTCTGTCCTGACGGATATCGCATATAGCGGTTACTTTCGCGCCGGGAACTTCTCCTTTCTGAAAATACCCCATGTGACCCGTACCCATATTGCCTAAGCCGATAATGCCGTATCTTACTATATCCATAGCTCTCTCCTAAAAATTGTTTTTTAAATATATAATGCTCTTTATAACTTCGCCTAAGCTGTCTTCTTTTTCGGCGGCGTTATCCTGCTCGACGAACAAATACTTCGCGCCCGCTTCTAAAACCGCGGGAATCATTTTATGGAAGTCGAGCGTACCGTCGCCGCAAGGACATTCTTTGTTGATAAAGACGCATTTTGCGGGGTCGCCGTCTAAAATAACGCTGTGGTCTTTTAAGTGCACGCAGTCAACCCTGCCCGCAATGCGTTTTACGAGGTCGTAAAAATCGACGCCGCCGCGCTGAACCCAGTAAGTGTCGAGCGTAAAGTTTATTTCGGGCGCGGTTTCTATAATATAGTCGTAATAAGTTTTGCCCGTTTCGTCCTTGCTGAACTCGTGCATGTGGTTATGATAAAAGAATTTAAGCCCTGCGTCGCTTATTCTTTTTGCCGCTACGCGGAGTTTGTCTATAAGCGGCTTAAACTCCTGCATCGGCTTGAAAACGCCGCCTAAACCTATGTTATAGCAACCTATTTCTTTATGCTCTTTTATAAGCGCGTCGGTGTCGTTTAAAATTCTGTCCATAGGTACGTGGGTAAGGTAAACGGGCAAGCCTACCTCGTCAAGTTCCCGTTTAACTTTGTCAACCTTGAACTCTATGCCCGAATACTGCAAAAAGTCGTATCCCGCGGCCTTAAGATTTAAACAAGTATCTATAAACTTGTCGTCGGTGTCGATTAAGTTCCTTATAGAGTATAAGTTAAGTCCGAATTTCATTTTAAAAACTCTCCTTCAGTTTCTTTATAACCCTTTTCGGTTAATAGTTTTTTAAGCGCTTTGACCGCGCAGTCAAACGCTTCGCGGTTCGTGTTAAAGCTATATTTATTTTTCATTTCGGTGCCGTCTATTTTGGCGTAACCGTCGAAAACTTTAAGGTGCGGCTCTAACGTAAGAACGGCGTTTCTGCCTTCTAAACTGTCGATAAGCCCCGATACGTCTCCGTCGCCCAAGCCCGCGGGGACTATCTCGCCCGTATTTTTAATTACGTCTTTTATATGATAGTAGTCGGTGCAGAATTGTGTTTTATCACGCGCTTCACGCGCAGAAAAACCGCACTGTATATAGTTTGCGGGGTCGTACACAAAGTTAAGCCCCTTTACCGCCGCATATAAATCGAGTACCCTTTCGATGCTGTCGCCGTAAACTTCCTTTTCGTTTTCGTGGCAAAGTTTAACGCCGTTTTTGTCGGCTAAACAAACCGCCTTACAGAGTAAATCGACGACTTTTTCGCAAGAGTTATAGGCGTTGAAAAAACTGAAAATTCTTATACGCTTTGCTCCAAAGCCTTTCGCTATCCGAGCGGCGAGGGATACGTCTTTTAAAAAATCTTCTTCGGTAACGCTTATATCGGTTTTTCCGACGGGCGAACCTATCGACCAGACTTTCACGCCCGCTTTTTTCAACTCTTCGCTATATTTTTTAATTTCGGCATCGGTAAAACTTAAAACGTTTTTTCCGTCTATCGAACGGAGTTCTAGATATTTGATTCCGTTTTCTTTTAAAGCGGAAATCTGCTCTTTTAAACCGCTTGCCGCCTCGTCCGCAAACGCGCACAATTCAATCATTTTTACTCTCCCGATAATACGATTTTTATTTTACAATTCAATTATATCGCTACAAGAACTCAAATCAATTACTAAAATTACTTAAAAACATTGCAAATCTTGCAAAAAAAATATATAATTGAAGTATGACAGACTTTAAATTTAACGGAACGACTTTTTCTTACGCCAATTTTGTAAAAATCGATATAACAAAGTTTTCAAAACACGTGCATAGCGACTTTGAGTTTTTGCTTTTTTTATCGGGCGATGCAAGTTACGTCGTCGAACACAAAAAGTTTGCTCTTATACCCGACGTTTTGGTGCTTTCTAAGCCGATGCAGTATCACTTTATAGAGATAAACAGTGCGGATATTCCGTACGAAAGATACTACGTGCAGTTCGATCTTACAAAGTTCCCCGAAAGCATAAGGGATAAAATAAACGGTTTTCCGGAAACGCTACGTTTAGATAAAAACAGCCGCGTTTTTAAGATAATGAAGAGTATGCGAGACTATTCCGATATTTTTCCGCCGAAAGCCTACCCCGAACTATACGATTCGCTTTTATGCGAACTGGTTTTCGCTACGTCTCTCGAAGGGAGCGGCGGGAACGTGAATTTCATCGAAGCGGACGACGTTACCCTTAAAGCGCTTGAATATATAAACGCACACATCTTCGAGCCGATTACAATAAAAGCGATTGCCGACGGGGTTTATACCTCTCCGTCTAACCTTTGCCACAGGTTCAAAAAAAGTATGCAAATCGGCGTTTACGAGTATGTAACCAAGAAAAAAATGACTCTTGCCGACGGGCTTTTGCGCCGTGGGGAGTCGCCTTTATCGGTCGCCGCAAAACTCGGATATCAGGACTATTCGACCTTTTATAGAAGCTACAAGGCTGCGTTTTCGCGCCCGCCGAAAGCGGCGAAGAATTAGCCGGGAAAAACCGCTTATAAAAGGAGAAATTATGTCTGAATTTACGACTTTTATATATATTACACGCTCCGCTTCGGCTTTACTCCCGAAAAGATTTACGCTCTCGCGAACAAAGCTTTTGACGGCGAATACAATAAAAAGACTATAAAGAAATGGCTCGTAACGTTTTACAAGAGATTTTTCAGCCAGCAGTACAAGCGTAATTGTATCCCCGACGGCGTAAAAATAGGTTCTGTTTCGCTCTCTCCGAGAGGCGATTTCAGAATGCCGAGCGACGCAAGCTCGTACGACTTCGTCCGCCGCGCGCAGAATCTCCCCGAATAATTCAAGACTTATAAGCAAGTAAACAAGACGAAATGTCGGAAAAAATAAAAAATCAATATAAAAAGGTTCGGATTTAGTCCGAACCTTTTTTTGCGTTAAAAATTAGTTTTTGTATGAAACTTTGCGTAAAATATAGCTTTAATACAGAATAAAATTTTTATTCTTCGGGGGAACTTATAAAGGTAATTCGTGAGTTCATAAAAGCGTAGTAACGCTTCATTTTAAGAAGAACGCCCTTTCTTTCGATAAAAAACTGGTCAACGGCTTCCCATAAAAACACCCAGGCGAAAATATCCACGCACTCCGTCCATACCGCGCCAGCGCCGAGTTCGGAGAGAACGAACATAAGCGACAGCGTAACTACGCCGATTATCGTAAAAATAAGGGAGATAAAGCCTTTCCTCGTGACAGTCCTTGCGGCTTCGGTGAATTTTAAGGAGTAATAATTTTTTATCGCTTCTTCGTATACGGGACGTTCGGAATCCGAAATGCAATCGCCGTAAATATTGAGATCTATTTCCGCTTTCGGGTGAGAGCCGCTTGCGGCGTTTTCCAGAAAGTCCGCTACTTCCTGCGAGATAACCGGCTTACCTACCGACGAAAAGGGCGATAAAAAATCGTCGTCGTTTTTTGCGGCAAGATCTATAACTCGTTTTTCGTAGACTTTTTTACCCGCTTTATCCGAAAATTCGACTTGCTTTTTTACTGCGTTCATTGCGGCTTCTTCAGCCGTTTCTTCTGTTTGTATAAATTCTTTTTCCATGATGAGTATCTCCTTATAAGGTCTGCGCGGTTATCACGCCGGGTTTTTCGTCTTCGACAGGCTTGGTTTTAAAACCTTTCGACCACGTCTTGGTGTATTCGTACAATATTTCGGGCGTAACGGCGGAGATGCCGCGGCAATACTTTACGTATTCGCATACGAGTCCTTCGATAAACACGTTTATGTCGAGTTCCAGAAACTTGCGGTGTCTTAAGACGGGATCTTTATAGCAGATTTCGATAAGTTTGGACGACGCTATCGAAATAAGCTTCTGCGCGGGCGACAGAATGTCGTTCGAACGGCATAAAAGCTTGTAACTTTCGTCGTTTTTGCGGATATAGTCGAACATAGAATCTATAAAGGCTTCGGGACTTTTCGAACTTAAAAGCTTCGTGTCGTCGAAAAATCTGTCGATAAGTTCGTTTTCGTAATCTTCAGCAACGGCGTATATGTCGTCGTAATGAATGTAAAACGTTCCGCGGTTTATGTCCGCGCGTTTTACGAGTTCGGTGACGGTAATGTCGTCCATCGTTCTCTTTTCGGAAAGCATTTTGGCAAAAGCTGCTTTTATAAGCTTCCTTGTCTTTGCCGAAGAGTGATTTGCGTTTTGCGCTTTCATTTGTCAGGCTCCTTTCTGCTGTATAGGGTTTACCGAATGTAGTAAAACCCGTACAGCCCGTTATTTATGTTTATATTTAAATATTATATAGTTGTATATTTGTTATCTATACAATTATCGTGATTATCGTGTTTTTGTCTGAAAAAAGGCAAAAATAACCCGAATTTTTACAAAAAACAAAAACATTAAGCTTTATCTTGCGATTTTTAGCATTATTATAAAACTTTTACGGTCAAGAATAGACAATTTTATCAACAGTGTTGATATATTAACACTGATTAAAAAATTGTTTAAGCAATTCTTCTCGAAAGATATTATAATACTGAACGTAAACAAAAGTCAACAGTGATTAAATATAAACATTGTCTAAATTTTAACAATGTTCAGATAGTAAAAATTATCGCGGACTGATTTTACGAAAAGCGGGTATAAAATAAAAGACATCCGCAAAACAGAAAGATTAAAACAGGACAGGAGCTTAAAGTAACAAGCTTATCCTTGAGGAGGTAATAATGAACGTAATTGAAGTAGACCACCTTACCAAAGATTACGGATTCGGGCGCGGCGTGTTCGACGTGAGCATACACGTTAATAAGGGCGAAGTGTTCGGATTTTTAGGTCCCAACGGCGCGGGTAAATCCACTACGATAAGACATCTCATGGGATTTTCAAAGCCGGGCAGCGGTACGACGAAGATCTTCGGCGAAGACACTTTCGACAAGTATTACGGCGTTCTTAAAAAAGTCGGATACATCCCCGGCGAAATCGCTCTTCCCGCAGGACTTACGGGCAAGGAATTTATAAAAATGATGCAGGATCTTACCGGCATCAGAAACGAAGAAAGACTTAAGATGCTTCTCGAGCTTTTCGAACTCGACGATACGGCTCTCGCGGGCGACGTAAAGAGAATGAGTCTCGGCGTAAAAAGAAAACTCGCCGTCGTAACGGCGTTTATGTCCGATCCCGAAGTACTTATTTTAGACGAACCGACGAGCGGACTCGATCCCGTCATGCAGGAAAGATTCGTGGACTTTATCCATAAGGAAAAGGAACGCGGCAAGACTATCTTGTTATCGAGCCACATTTTTTCGGAAATCGACAACACTTGCGACAGAATAGCCATAATAAAGGACGGTAAAATCGTTTCGGAATTCATAGCGGACGACTTGAAGCACGCTTCGAGAAAATATTATTCGATAGACTTTACCGCAAAATCGGATAAAGATTCGTTTATGAAGAACGCGAAAACGCTTGAATCGTTCATACTGATAAACGAGAGCGAAGATTCGGCTTATTTATCCATCGAAGACAAAGACCTTAACAAACTTATAGCGTACGCGGCAGACGTGAACATCAGAAAGTTCAGCAACCGCAAAGAAAGTCTCGAAGATTACTTTATGAAGTTCTACAAAGAAGACAAGGATTTCAAAGGAGCGTTGAAATGAGCGTTATAGAGATCGATAACTTAACGAAAGATTACGGATACAACCGCGGAGTATTCGATATAAACCTGAATATCGAACAAGGCGAAATGGTAGGCTTCGTAGGGACGAACGGCAGCGGCAAAACAACTACCATAAGAAACATAATGGGCTTTATAAAGCCGACATCGGGCGAAGTCAGGGTAAACGGACTGAACGCCTGGGAACATTCTTCCGAAATAGTTAAAAATATCGGTTACGTTCCCGGCGAAATAGCCTTCCCGGATCTTAAAACGGGCGTCGAGTTTCTGAATTCGCAAAAAGAATTTTTAGGACTCAAAAGTTTCGACTACGCAAACGAACTTATCGAAAGGCTTCAGCTCGATCCGAGAGCGAACTTAAAACGTATGAGTAAGGGCATGAAGCAGAAAACGGCGCTCGTGGCGGCTCTTATGAACGACGCGCCGATAATTATTCTCGACGAACCGACGACCGGTCTCGATCCTCTTATGCGTGTAACCTTCCTCGATATAATCAAGGAAGAGCATAAAAAGGGCAAGACGATATTCATGAGCAGCCATAACTTCGAAGAACTCGAAGGCACATGCGACAGGGTAGCTCTTATAAACGACGGACATCTTATCGACGTATGCGACATGGATACGATAAACGATCCCGCCGAAAAGGAATTCAAGATAGAATTCAAAAACCCTGAAGATTACAAAGCGTTTATAAAAGAAGACTACAAAGTAATAAGACTTCAGGATATTTACAATCAGGCGACGATAAAAATAGCAGCGGCGAACACCGCAAAACTGTTGCAGTCGCTTAAAAAATACGACGTGAAGTTTATTTCGGAAATACCTTATACGCTTGAAAAACACTTTAAGGAAGCGTTAAAAAACAAAAAGGAGATAAAGTAAAATGTTCAGCAAGGCATTATTCAGACAGTCATCCAAAGCAAACGGAACAATGTGGACGATAATAACGTTTGCGGTATGCTTCATGCTCGCATGCGTTATGCTTATAAGCGGCAGCGGAAGCATCGGCGAAACAAAAAACGCCATCGAAGATACGATTATTCAAAAGGAAATCGAAGCCGGTTTCAAATCGAGATCGGTAGGATATTACAGTTATTCGGAAGAAGGCATGAGATATTTCGACAAGGCTTATGCCGACAACGTAAAGGGAAGCCTTGTTTATCTCGGCTGGCTTCAGAAAAAGCCCGCAAAAACCGACGGAATGGACGACTCGACTTACAACGCGTATCTTGCCGCGTGGAAGGCTGCGGAACCCGATATGACGGCTTATAAAGAAAACAACGTACAGTTTAAGGAAGCGATAGAGAAGTGGACGGCGGCTATGCCGACCAGAACCGCAGAGATGAGCGACGAGCAGTACGCGACATTGCTCGCGGCGTGGAACGCTCAGTCTCCGGCAAACGCGGAAACTGCGGTCGCCCTCGCTTATCAGGCGGCTTTTGCCGAAATGAACGATCACATCGCCGAACTCGTTAAAAAGTCCGCCGACGAAGCTACAAAGGCGGACGAGGAAAAATTAAGCACTGCGATTGCCGAAGCGACTTCGGCGGTAAGCTGCGTAATGTATCCCGAAGCCGACGAATCGACCGAAGCGGGCGCAGCTCTCAAAGCGTATTACGAAAAGGCTGCCGCTAAAGGCGAAACGATCCCGGAACATTACGACGTAACAATTCTTACGCAAAAACTCGCAATCGCTCTCACCGCCGATCCCGAATCGGGCATAGACGATTATATCAACGGCGACGAAAGAACGGAATACAGAAACGACAGAGCGGAAACGCTTTCGTCCGCGTTCCTTGCGGTGAACATGACAGACGAAGCTAACATAAGACTTTTGCTCGACGCGCTTTCTTCCTACGGCGTTACCGAAGAAAAGTTCGAATCGTTCGGCTACGGCGACTATGCGAGAGCTAAAGACATTGCAAGAACAAGTATCATTACCTACAGGGGCAGACTTGATTACGAAATTTCGGAAATAATCGCCGAAAAGGGAACTCCCGAATACGAAGCGGCAGTTGCTTCGGTAAAGGCGGAACTCACGAAAGACGTAACTTCTTCGCTTCTCTCGTCGCTCCCGAAGGAAGTAAGCGAAGCCTTGGAAGACATCGGTCAGGCGGATCTTTACACGCTTATAGTAGGTTCCATCTTCTATAAACTCGCGGGACTTTTACTCCCGATAATCTTCATGATAATGGCTGCCAACAACCTTATCTCCGGACAGGTAGACAGCGGCTCCATGGCATACGTGCTTTCGACTTCGACAAAGCGTAAGACCGTAGCGGTAACCCAGGCGATTTATCTTATCGGTTCGCTTCTCGTAATGTTCGTACTGACTACGATAACAGGCTGCATATGCCTTGCGATAGTAAAAGAAGACGTACAGCTGACTTACGGCAAGCTGGTACTTCTGAACGCAGGCGCATTTCTTGTTCTGTTCGCTCTTTCCGGACTTAACTTCTTCACGTCGTGCTGGTTCGACAGAAGCAAACGTTCGATGGCGATCGGCGGCGGCTTAAGCATCTTCGCGCTCGTCGCGGCTATGCTCGGCTTATTCGGAAGCCCCGTTATCCCCAAGGTCGTAAGACTCGATTCTCTTAACTATTTCAATTACACAACCATTATTTCGCTCTTCGACGTTGTTTCGATCATGGACGGAAATCTTACATTCCTCTGGAAGTTCGCTATACTTTTCGTAGTGGGTATTATAGGTTACGTCGCAGGCTCCGTGAAGTTCGTCAAGAAAGACTTACCGCTCTGATCGTAAATTATCGTGCGTTCAAAAAGGGATTGACCGCGCGGAAAAAATAAAGTATAATAAAAAAGAAAGGAAGTTAAGCGGCGAAACCGCTTATAAAAGGAGAAATTATGTTTGAATTTGCAAAAGTTATGAAACAGTACGAAAATATGAGCGCGGTGGAAAGGGGGCTCGTTATTACCGAAAAATCGGTTAAAATACTTGCGGCTCTTTCTACTTACGACATAGACGGTATCGATCCCGTCGAAACGCTCGCCGCGTTCGTTATGGGTTCGGTCGTTGCCGACGGTAAACTTCACGAGAAGGAATATCTTCTTATTTATCCCGCTCTCGTAAAAACTTTCGGCGCGGACTTCGACTTCGCTACGATCAAAAAGTCTTTTGAAGAAGACAAGGACACCGCTAAGGAACTCAAAAAGTATACCGAAGAACTTTCAAAAATTCTCGGCATGCTCGACGAAGATCTTCAGGCGGATATCGTCATCCTTTGTCTTTGCATCATGACCGTAGACGGCAAAGTTTCGTTAAAAGAAAGAAACTACGTAAAACGTCTTATGGCGTAAACGAAACGACATTTAAAAAACCGAAATAAAAAGCTCCCGCAAGGGAGCTTTTTGTATGCGTTTGATATTTTTATGAGTATCTTACGATATTGCTAAATCAGGTGTGCTTTTATTATACCTGTATTGCCGAAAGTTTGCCTTAAAACTTTAACGTATCGGCGAAACTATACCGCAACCGGTATAAAAACGGATAGAGACCGTTATATCGAAGCGATTTTTCTGATATAAGTTTTTCTTCTTTTAATCTCTTTATGATCGAATTTCGACCACTGCGCTCTTACGGCGGTATTGGTTAAAAGAGTGGGGTTAGACACTATGTTTTCGATATTGTTTTCGTTTATTTCCTTCATCATCTTACCGATGCACGCCGCTGTGAAGCCGAGTTTTGCGTATTCCGGGCGCACGCCTACGAGAGTGAGTTCGAGATTTTTTGGCTTATTCAATGCTTTTGCAAGGTCGAAAACCGCGGGGAGAGTGAGCTTGCCGCCGTGCTTTTTGAGAACGGGACCGATTTCGGGCAGAATTACGCCGAAAGCGACCACTTCGTCATTCTCGTTTACGAGAACGGAAAGGTATTTGGGGTTTATTACGGTAGCAAACTGCTTTAATACGACTTTTTTCGCGTCGCCGACTATCGGAATGTACATATCGAGATGCTTGTATGCTTCGTTATAGCAGTCGAAGAACCCGTCGCCGTATTTTTTTACGATCTGTTTGACCGAAAGCGTGTCGGTAAGTTCTCTTAAACCGTATTTTTCTTTAACGTAGGAACCGAGTTTTGTATACTTTCCGTAAAGGGGATCGTCAGTTTTGGGGCAGACGATAGTTTCTTCTATCCAGACCGATTCTTCGTCGAAGCCGAGTGATTTTACATATTCGGGATAATAATCGAAGTTATAATTTGTGGCGTAAGTTGCCTTTTTGTCGAAACCGAAAGTAAGCATACCTTCGCGGTCGGCGTCGTTGAAACCCCACGGCCCGTGAATAACTTCCATTCCGTACTCTTTGCCGAAAGATTCGACCGCTTTTATAAGAGCTTCGGCAACGTTTTTGTCGTCGATAAAGTCGAAGCGCGAAAATCTTACGTTCTTCTGATTGAACTTTTCGTTCGATTCGTTTACGATTATTCCCGCGATTCTTCCGGCTAAAACGCCGTCTTTATAAGCCAAAAACGCTTTTACTATGCAGTTTTTAGCCGAAAAGTTCTTTTTTTCGTTCGCCATATACATATCGTCGGTTACGAAAGCCGGCACGTAGTATTTTGAATCTTTATAAAGTTTTATGGGGAAAGTCGCGAATTCCTTCCACTGTTTTTTTGTTTTTACTTCGATAACTTCAATCATAATTTATTTTATTCCGTTTTCCTGTTTTATATGAAGCATGTCCGTGATTTAATGGAATTGACGTGAGTTAACGGACACGCGTGTACTATTATAGCACCGTTTTTTGATAATGGCAATAAATTTCGGCAAAAAAAGCGTTCCCGCAGGGTGAAACGGGGGAACGCTTCGATGTTTTATTTAATTTCGTCGTCCGATAAACGCTCTTTAATTAAACGTTTTCTTCTTTTTTAGCTTTGTCGGCCTTAATTTCTTCGGTAACGGGTTCGGTCGTTTCGGCGATTTCTTCCGAAGGAACAGATTCCTCGTTTTTGCCCAAAACGTTAAGGGCAACCTTTTCAACGTTTTCGGGAGTGAAACCGTATTCGTTCATCAGAACGCTTGCGGGAGCCGATTCGCCGAAGCGGTCCATGGTTACGTAACCGCCTTTAAGACCTACATATTTACCCCAGCCGAGTCCGGAGCCCGCTTCTACGATAACTCTCGCTTCTACCGAAGAGGGAAGAACGGATTCTTTATATTCTTCGGGCTGTCTTTCGAATACTTCGGTGCAGGGCATCGAAACTACTCTTGCGTCTACGCCGTTTTCTTTAAGAAGAGCTTTTGCTTTTACCGCAAGGTTAACTTCCGTTCCGGTCGCTATAAGAATTACGTCGGGGGTTGAACCTGCTTCTTTTTCGATAACGTAGCCGCCTCTCAGAGCGTCTTTCGACGAGTTCGCGAGCATGGGAGCCTTCTGACGGGAAAGAACGAGAACGGTGGGACGATCGCTTGCGATGGCGTGTATCCAGGCTGCTGTCGTTTCGGTTCCGTCGGCGGGACGGTAAACGTCCGTGTTCGGAGTGGCTCTCAAAGCGGTGAGCTGTTCTATCGGCTGATGTGTGCAACCGTCTTCGCCTACGCCTATCGAATCGTGAGTCATGACGTAAATAACGGGGAGCTTCATGATTGCGGACATACGCATAGCGCCCTTCATGTAGTCGGAGAATACGAAGAAGGTCGAGCAGTACGGTCTTATTCCGCCGTGGACGTACATACCGTTGACTATCGCGCCCATTGCGTGTTCTCTTATACCGAAGTGGAAGTTGTTTCCGTCTTTATATAACGCGTTGAAGTCGCCGGATTTTTTGATTATGGTCTTATTGGAAGAACCTAAATCCGCAGAACCGCCCATAAGGTTGGGTATTCTGTCGGCGAGTTTGTTGAGTACTGTCGAGCCGTAACCTCTCGTTGCGTCGTCTTTCGAATACGCCCAGAGATCGTCGTCGCGCGAAGTAAGCGAATAGCCGTTCATCCAGGTCTTGTATTCGTTGGCGAGAACGGGGAACTTCTTTTCGTATTTATTAAAGAGTTTGTTCCAGTCCGCTTCGAGCTTGTCGCCGCGTTTTTTGTATTCGGCGGTTATTTCTTTAACTTCGTCCGGAATGGTGAACGGGGGATAAGTGTAGTTAAGGTTCTGACGGAGCTTCGCAACGTCGTGTTCCGAAAGCGGCGCGCCGTGGCACGATTCGTTTCCTTCGAGCGGAGAACCATAGCCGATTTTCGATTTTACGATGATAAGCGACGGCTTGTCCGAAACGGCTTTCGCTTTTCTGATAGCTCTCGAAATCGCGTTTATATCGTTGGCGTCTTTTACGGTCTGAACGTGCCAGCCGAGAGCCTGATGACGCTTGCCTACGTTTTCGGAGAATACGTTTTTGGTGTCGCCTTCGATGGTTATGTTGTTGCTGTCGTATAAAACGACGAGTTTGCCGAGTTTAAGAGTGCCTGCAAGCGAAGCGGCTTCGTTTTCTATGCCTTCTTCCATACAGCCGTCGCCGCAGAGAGCGTAGGTATAATGGTCTACGATTTCGAGTCCGGGCCTGTTGAATTTAGCAGCGAGCTTGTTTTCCGCTATAGCCATGCCTACGGCGTTTGCGATGCCCTGTCCCAAAGGACCTGTCGAGATTTCAACCCCGGGGCAAAGACCGTATTCGGGATGACCGGAGCATATGGAGCCCTTCTGACGGAACGTTTCGATATCGCTCATCGGAACGTTATATCCGAATATATGGAGAAGGGAATACAAGAGCATGGATCCGTGTCCGGCGGAAAGAACGAATCTGTCTCTGTTGTCGAAAGACGGATTATTCGGATTAAAATTAAGATGATTCAAAAAGAGCGAATAGCCTATGGGCGCGGCGCCTAATACGATGCCGGGATGACCGGAATTCGCTTTAGTAATCGCTTCCGCGGACAAAACTCTTATGGTGTTTACTGCGAGAAGATCTTTAGGGGAAACTTTTCCTAACATATTACCGTTAACCTCCGGATTAAATCCGACTGCGGCTTTTGCCGTAAAGAATCGGATAAAACTTTATTGTAATTATATAACAATATAAAATTTTTTTCAACTAAAAGCGGGCTTATAGGCTTAAAAAGTTCGGATTTAAAAAGAATAACCGCCTGTATATACGGCATAAAAAACTTTCGCCCGAGACGCTTTTATTTTGTTGTCAATTATGCTTTGTTTTGTTATAATAATATATACTATAATAAATTTATGGACGAAACGCGCGCCGCTTATACCGTAAACGGCGGATAAAAGCGCAACGCTTTTATAAGGAGCAGTAAAATGGACGATAAAAAATTCGTAAAAGAAATCGCAGACATTAACGAAAATTTCACGCAGTGGTTCACCGACGTGGTGCTTAAAACCGAACTCGTAGACTACGGTCCCGTAAAAGGAACCATGGTTATCCGCCCGTACGGCTACGCCATATGGGAAAACATTCGGAAGGATATGGACGCAAGATTCAAAAAGACCGGCGTTAAAAACGCTTACTTCCCGCTCCTTATTCCGATGAGCTTTTTTACCAAAGAAGCTGAACACGTAGAAGGCTTCGCTCCCGAAGTCGCTGTTGTAACGCACGCCGGCGGGGCGAAACTCGACGAACCTTTGGCTATCCGTCCGACGAGCGAAACCATTATCGGAACTATGTACTCGAAGTGGATTCAGTCGTACAGGGATCTCCCCGTAATAATGAACCAGTGGTGTAACGTAATGCGT
>DPQQ01000011.1:16025-16620 GCA_003538975.1 Clostridiales bacterium
GTGGTGTAACGTAATGCGTTGGGAAAAGACCACGAGACCGTTTTTAAGAACGAGCGAATTCTTATGGCAGGAAGGTCATACAGTCCACGCCACCGAAGAAGAAGCGATGGAAGAAACGATGAGAATGCTCAACGTTTATAAATCCTTCGCCGAAGAAACTCTCGCCATTCCCGTAATCACCGGAAGAAAAACCGAAAAAGAAAAATTTGCGGGGGCGGTAGCAACCTACGGCATGGAAGCGATGATGCTCGACGGCAAGAGTTTGCAGGCGGGTACTTCGCACTATCTCGGTCAGAACTTCGCGAAAGCCTTCAATATCAAATTTTTGGATAAAGACGGCAAGCAGAAGATCGCTTACACGACTTCGTGGGGGACTTCGACAAGACTTATCGGCGCGATAATAATGGCTCACGGCGATCAGAGGGGACTCGTTCTTCCGCCCAAAGTAGCTCCGATACAGGCGATAATAATTCCCGTAGCCGCTCATAAGGGCGGAGTCAACGAAAAGGCGAAAGAAATAGAAGAACTTTTGCTTGACGCAGGACTCAGAGCGGAAACCGACACGAGAGAAATGAGCCCCGGCTGGAAGTTCAAC
>DPQQ01000011.1:16773-29351 GCA_003538975.1 Clostridiales bacterium
CGGCTGGAAGTTCAACGAATGGGAGATGAAAGGCGTACCCGTTCGTATCGAAATCGGTCCGCGCGACATCGAAAACGGCGTTGCCGCGGTCATGAGAAGAGATACGCTCGAAAAGAAAGAAGTTCCGCTTGAAAACATAGACAGGACTATAGCCGAACTTCTTGATGAAATTCAGAAGAATATGCTCGAAAAGTCGAGAGAAAGAAGAGACTCTAAAATCGTCGAAGCCGATACTTTGGACGGAATACTTAAAGGAGTCGAAAACCACTGCTTCGTAAAAGCAGGCTGGTGCGGCTGCCGCGAATGCGAAGACAAGGTTAAAGAAGTCGCCGCCGCCACGTCGAGAGTAATGGTCGACGAAGAAGGAGTTCCCGAAACTTGCGCCGTCTGCGGCAAACCCGCAAAGCATAAAGTCGTATTCGCCCGCGCATACTGATTTACGCGTGAAGGTGCGATAAAAACGGCTGTTTTTATATTATTGTATAGAAGCGTTTTTATAAGCGCATGGAGCTGTTCCGAATGAGATCCGGGTATAAGCGGAATATTAAAGGCGGCTTTTTAAGGAGAAAATTATGTATTATATAGAAATGGGCGGAAAGATTGCGGAGATGCCGTTAAGCAGCGTATACGTGTCCGTAGCGATGGCGGCATTAGTCGGACTTTTGTTCTACTTTTTCATGTCGTACGGTCTTTTCAGAATGGCGTCTAACGCCGGTATCAAAAATCCCGGGTACGCGTTCATTCCTTTTTACAGATGGCTCGTTCTCGGCAAAATCGTCGGAAACGGGATATTTTTCGGAAGAAAGAGTAATAAAATAGGTCTCGTCGCGCTTATCGTGGTTGCGGTTACCGTGTTCACGAGCTTGTCCTATATGATTTGCGAAGGCGCAGGTATGGTAAAAGCTTACCGCGAAGGTTACGAAATAATCTTTTCGTCGACGAACAGCGCATTTTACCTTATTCCGGCGGGAAGTACCGAAAACATTACCTTCGATATGAGTTTCGAATATTTTCAGAAGCTCTATTACAGCAACGCATTTTTACTCTTCGACAACGTAGTGTACTATCTCAATTACGTTGCCGAAATCGCGTATATAATGTTTATGTACAGCGTATGGAGCTCGATTTTCATAAAGTACAAACCTTTCGGAATGACAATAGCGTACGTTCTTGTCGCTACTATTATCGGCGCGTCGTCGCCTATTCTCAATATCGGCGGTCTTTTCGTGTTCATTTTCAGAAACAGAAAGCCTTTTAATATGGACGAATATATGAAGAGAGCAAACGGCGGCAACCCGTATAACGGAAACGGTTACGATAACGGGCAGAACAGTTCCGATCCTTACGGAAGATACGACGGAAGGTATGCAGATCCTTTCGGAGAGGACGATCAGAACAAAAATACGAGCGGCGGTCAGAACGGTAAAGATCCCGGAGATCCGTTCGGAGATCTTTAATTAAAAAACAGGGAATGAAATCCCTGACGAAAAGTCGCCGCGCGGCGACTTTTTATCGTAAAAATATAAAACCAATAAAAAGGAACAGTTATGGAAGAAAATATAGCCGCGCTTTCGACGGCTTTCGCGACGGCGGGCGTCGCGGTAATAAGAATAAGCGGCGATTCTCCGCTTGAAATAGCCGAAAAAATGTTCGCCCCGCAAGGAAAAACGCCCGTAAAAGATTTCGAACCGTATAAAATGTACACGGGGACTATCGACGGCAAGACGTTTACCGATTACGGAATGTGCGTTTACTTCAAAGCTCCTAAAAGTTATACCGGCGAAAACATGGTGGAATTCCATTGTCACGGCGGCGTAGCGATAGTAAAAGGACTTTTAAGACGTATTTACGAACTCGGAGCGCGCCCCGCCGAACGCGGCGAATTCACAAAGCGAGCTTTCGTAAACGGCAAACTTTCGCTCTCTTCGGCGGAAGGCCTTATCGACATGATAAATTCGGAATCCGAAAGCGAAGTAAGGGCGGGTTACGGTTTGTACCGCGAAAAACTGAAAAAGAAAATAGACGTTATTCAGGATGAACTTACCTACGCTCTCGCAAAAATAGACGCCGATATAGACTTCCCTGAAGAAGATCTCGAAGCCGTCTCCCGCGAAGAGATAAATGAGACTTTAGATAAAGCGGAGAGCGAGCTCGATAAAATTTTAGCTACTTACAGAACGGGCAGAACTCTCAAAAACGGAGTGAAGGTCGCTATCTGCGGCAAGCCGAACGCGGGAAAGAGTTCGCTCCTTAATGCGATTTTGGGTTACGAGAAGGCGATAGTTACTTCAATTCCCGGTACAACGCGCGACGTGGTCGAAGGCTCGACTTCTATAAACGGCGTAAAGTTCGATTTCTACGATACCGCCGGCATACGCGAGACTTCGGACGAAGTCGAAGGCATAGGCGTTAGCATCGCTTTGAAAACGGTAAAAAACGCCGATCTTGTACTCTTTGTTTACAGCGCGGAAGATTTTAATAAAGAAGACGAAGAAATTTTATCAGGTCTTAACGGTCTGAACGTCGTCAAGGTAATGAATAAAACCGACCTTGCGGACGGCAAAAATAACGACGTAATTTTGCCGGAACTTAAAACTTCCGCAGCCACGGGCGCGGGCGTCGAAGAACTTAAACGGTATGTTTTCGAGCGTACAGTCGGGGCGAATATTGACCTTGGCGGTGACTTTTTAACAGAAGAAAGACACTACGACGCAATAAAGCGCGCCAAAGAAAAGATTGCTTCGGCAAAAGCTTCCGTAATAGATATGCCGCTCGATCTGTCGTCGATAGATATTAAAGAAGCGTGGCAGTATCTCGGCGAAATCTCGGGTAAATCCGCGTCCGAAGACGTCATAAACGAAATATTTTCGAAATTCTGCGTAGGCAAATAAAAAATTTACGGAGTTACATCGCCGACACGTTACGATAAAACCCGATAAAATTATAAATAATAACATAATAAACCCCTCGTTCGCATAATAAAAGAACGGGGGATTTTTTATGAAAATCTGGCAGGCGATAGTTTTGGGGATAGTTCAGGGACTGACGGAATTTCTGCCGGTTTCTTCGAGCGGTCATCTCGTTCTTTTTACGCACATGCTCGGCTGTCCGCAGAATATGTTTTTCGACGTGCTTCTGCATATAGGCACTCTCGTACCGCTCGTAGTCGTTTTCAGAGCTGAAATCTTTAAGACGATAAAGAGTATAAAAAAGCTGCTTTTTCTCGTAATCGCAACTATCCCCGCGGGACTTGCCGGTTACTTTTTCGGAGATAAGATTGAAGAAGCTTTCAGTGTTGAATTTCTGCCGGCGGCGTTTGTTTTTACCGCGGCGATTTTGTTTATATCCGAAAAGTTCGGAAGCAAAAAGCGACGTAATATAGGCTTCGGCTCGGCTTGTTTTTACGGAATGATACAGACGTTTGCTCTTTTACCGGGGATATCGAGAAGCGGAAGCTGTCTTTCGGCGGGGAATTTTTTGGGAATAAGGGGAGAAGAAAATTCGGATTTTGCGTTCATGATGAGTCTTCCGGTGATTACGGCGTCGTTTGCTCTCGAAGCGGTTGGTATAAAGACTTTCGGATTTTCGGCGGCGTATATTATAGGAACGATAGCCGCATGCGTTTCCGGATTTATAGCGCTTATTCTGATGAAAAAAATAGCGAAATCCGGCAAATACTCTGCGTTTTCGGTATACTTATTGCTGCTCGCGGCGGCGATAATACTTTTTTCGTAAAATAAAAACGCCGCTTTCGGCGGCGTTAAAAACCAAAATATAAAAAACTTATACGATAAGGTAAGAAATATTTTTATTTTCTACGATAAGTTCGTCTACGAAGTTGTCGTAAAAAGCGGGACTTATCGAAATGATCGAGTAATCTTCGCACGAATATACGACGAGAGCGTTCTGCATTTTGAATTTCTTGACTTCGGTTATATCCTTGATTTCGATCTTTTCGACAAAAAAGCCCGTGCGTTTTACGATATACCCGTTTTTGATTTTGTAACTCGAAAATATGAGAGAGACGGTCGCGACGACGATTATGAGAATACAAAAGATTACAGTTATCCATAACGAAAGACTGTCAAACCCGTCGATCCGTCTTTTATGGATGTAATATCCGTCGTAAATCGTAACCGCAAGGGAAAGGACTATCATCGCGATAAAGATGACGGTTATGTAGACGGGCTGTTTTATTCTGTAAGACTTTGACTTTTTGTTTAAGGTATCTTTCATATAACTATTATATCACGATTTTTCGATTTGAAAAGGGTTTTTTACTATTTTTTTGATAGCGTCGGTTTGCGGGTAAAAATCTCACACCGCATATACGGAGGTAAAATGGGCTTTTTGCAGGATTTGTTATTCGGTACGGTTTCGAGCGAACAGGTAGCTCCGTGCAATTACCGCGCGGAGATCGTTTCGGACAGATTCACTTATATAGAAAACGTGAAGGGAATAAAGAGCTTCGACGATGACAAGGTAGAGCTGTTTTTAAAAAAGGGAACGATCACCGTAACGGGTAAAAGCCTGTCTCTTAAAAAATACGGAGCGGGCGACGTTTGCATCGGCGGCGAAATAGAAGGATTTTTTATAAACAAAAACGGATAAAGGAGCTTGAATGGCGTACTTTGACAAAAACGGCAAAAGGATAAAAGTTACGGGACTAAATCAGACGAATCTTTTAAAAAAGCTTTGGGTAAACGGCATTACCGTGTACGATTATGTCAAAAAATCGCCCAAAGTTTGTTTTTTTACCGTAAAAAGAGAAGATTTTTCAAAATTTTTTGCAATTACGGATAAAACGTGCTATAATATTAAAACAATAAAAGAGTACGGCGTAAAAAGTTTTTTTAAAAAGATTAAAAACGCCGCGGTTTTTCTTATAGCTTTTTTCGTTTTTACGGTCGCTTCGTACGCGGCTTCGGCTGTGTTTACGGGAATAGATTTTTACGGTTCCGGCGCAGAATATTCCGAAAGGCTTACGACCTATTTTAATAAACAAGGCTTTAAAAGTTACAGGCTCTTTCCGGAAGCTAAGCTCAAAGAACTCGAAACGAAGACTCTTAAAGAAAACGATTATCTGTCTTTTGTATCGCTTAAAAAACGCGGTTCGAGACTAAAAGCGACCGTTATAAAAAAAGTTAAGGATTTAAGCGTGAAAAATCCGATAAAAACCGACCTTGTCTCCGACGTAAGCGGTATCGTTTCGTCGGTACAGGTATATCGTGGGTTCGCTGCGGTAAGAGTCGGGGACGAAGTACAAAAAGGCGATATTTTAGTAAAAACCAAAGGACTTATAAAAGACAACGAAGTCGAAACGGATATTATCGCCATGGTTACGATAAAGGTAACCGTAACGGACAAAATAACGCTGCTTACAAACGATCCGGTCGCCGCCGCCGTCTTATATAAGACAGAAAAAGAAGCCGCAGGCGAATATTCCGACGAGATTTTCGTTGAAGAAGACGAACTCTTCCGGAATGACGACGGCGGATATATATTTAAAGTAACCGCAATAAAAACGGTAGCCGTTTCGACGTATAAAACAGCCGCAACCGGCATATAAAATAAAAAATAAGTTTACGTTAAAGCAACAAATTCAATAACACAAAAGGTTATGACGATGAAAAAGGAAACATCAACCCCGAAAACCCAGAAAACGCCGGTCAAGGGGAAAAAATCAAATATCATTATAGCGAACGCGATAGTCTTCGTTATAAATTTCGTGGCGATAATAGCTATCTATCTCGGCATGATATTTTTAAACGGAAGCGCGGCGGATCAGAAGTCTTTCGTCGAATATTTCAGACAGAACGCGCATAACTTCTGGTGTCTCGTGGTGGCGACTTTTCTGATACTGTCGATGATAACCTATTCTATAGGAATACGGAGAAAAGAATTTGCCGACGCGAACAATACCGAAGCGTTCTTTTTAAGTATGGAAATAACGATTTTAATATCGTATTTTATCGGTAAGTACGGCAACGTATATCTCCGTCCCATTCCGTTTATCGCGCTTATTTCGGCGCAGTTCTTCGGGAAGCGCAACTCGATATATATTTCGCTCGTAACGTGCATGATAATCTTTCTGACAGATACTTTCACGAATTCGTCCTTAACGACTTACGAAGCCTGTATGACTCTCTTTTCGGGATTCACGACTTCGGTTCTTGCCGTGTATCTTATAGGCGAGCTTAAAGAACGCGGCGAAGTGCTTCTGATGTCGATGGTTCTCGTCGCTCCGAACATTTTATGCTTTTTGAGCCTTAACGAATTCAACGTGGCCGATAATCTTTCGGGATTCATTTGTTCTTGCTGTTCCGGTACGTTTTCGGCGATACTGTATCTGACTTTCATGCCCGTTTTCGAAACATTGTTCAAAAAAGCGACCTCTTTCAGACTGGCTGAACTTACCATGCATACCGCTCCGCTTCTGGAAAAGTTAAGGGAAGAAGCACCCGGAACATTCAACCACTCGCTCGTGGTCGCAAGTCTTTCGGAGTCCTGCGCTTCGGCTATAGGCGAAGATCCTCTTTTAACCAAAGCGTGCGCGTATTATCACGATATAGGCAAGCTTTCCGCTCCCGAATTTTTCAAAGAGAATCAGACCGAAAAGAACTCGCACGACGATATACTTCCCGAGCTTTCGGCTTCGATAATAAAAGCCCATGCAAAAGACGGCTACGAGCTTCTGATGAAGAACAGATTCCCGAAAGAAATCGCGGACGTATGTCTGGAGCATCACGGAACTCTTCCCATTTCGTACTTTCTTGCCAAAGCGAAAAAATACACAGACGAAGCGATAAATCTCGAAACGTACTGTTATCCGGGGCCCAAACCGCAGACCAAAATCTGCGCGATCATAATGATTTGCGACGGAGCCGAAGCGGTAACGAGAACGCTGAAAGATCATTCGAGAGAAGCCGTTTCGGCGGCGGTTCAGAAGATTATAACCGAGCGTATGAATTTAGGTCAGTTTGACGACTGTCCCATCACGATGAAGGATCTTACCGTTATAAAACACGTTCTCGTAAACACTCTCACGGGCGTTTATC
Source organism: Clostridiales bacterium (assembly GCA_003538975.1). Taxonomy (GTDB): domain Bacteria; phylum Bacillota; class Clostridia; order Christensenellales; family Borkfalkiaceae; genus UBA11475. The sequence goes on from DPQQ01000011.1 coordinate 23,832, forward strand.
ACAAGCGCATCGAATATCCGAAGACCGACGTGCAGAAGCTTATCGACTACTGCAACGGCGAATCGGGTTCAAACAGGATAGATTCTTAAAATCATATCGTAACGAAACAACCGACTATACGAAACAACGGAGAAAATATGTTTTTTCATAATCTTAAAATCGAAGGCGAAGGAAAAGTAAATTATAAAAAAATTGCGAGAGCGGTTTATAAAGAGCTTAAGCAAAAAGCAAAGCTCAAAGCCGAAGTAGTTCTCGTGAACGAAGAAGAAATAAAAAAACTTAACGCCGAAAACAGAAACGTGGACAAGGTTACGGACGTATTATCTTTCCCGGCTCTGGACGGAATAAGAAATAAAATACTCGATCCTAAAGATTACCCTTACGAACTCGACGGTGACAGACTTTTCGTCGGCTCGGTCGCATTGTGTCTCGAACAGGCTAAACGTCAGGCGGACGAACTCGGTCATTCGACGGAAAGGGAATACGTATATCTCGTTATTCACGGTCTTTTGCACCTTTTCGGATTCGACCATATGACCGACGAAGACAAAAAAGAAATGCGCTCGCACGAAAAGAGCATATTGAAACGTCTTAAAATCGAGGAAGAAGAATGAGATCGGGCGAAGTAGCCGTTATCGGCAGGGCAAACGCGGGTAAATCGACGCTCATAAACGTGCTTGTAGGCGAAAAGGTTTCGATAGTGTCTCCGAAACCCCAGACCACGCGAGACAGAATACTCGCGGTGCTGAACGGAAACGATTACGGCGGATATCAGATAGTGTTCGTAGATACGCCCGGCATTTACAAGGCGCAGGGCGCGCTCAACTCGTTTATGCAAAAAACCACGTCATCGGTCGCAAAGGACGTCGATCTTATTCTGTTTTTAATCGACGGACACGAGGGCGTAAAAACGGAAGACGTAGAACTCCTGAAAAAGTATTCTTCGCAAGGGGTAAAGACGATCGTCGCGATGACCAAAATCGACATAATGCCCGAAGCCGAAGTAATAATGGAACTCAATAAGTTTTCGGAACTTAATCTCGACGTAATTCCAATATCCGCAAGAAAGGGCAAAAACCTTAAAGAACTTAAAAAGGTTATAATAAACAGTCTTCCGGACGGCGAACCTATTTTTCCGGACGACGTTTTGTCCGACAGATCCGACCGCTTTATGGTAGGCGAAATAATGCGCGAGAAGATTCTTCTGAAGTTCGATAAAGAAATCCCGCACGGAGTAGTCGTAAAGGTAAACGAATTCAAATTAAACGACAACGGCGTTTATGAAGTAAATCTCGATATAATCTGCTCCAAACCTCAGCATAAAGCCATACTTATAGGCAAAGGCGGCTCGGCGATAAAGGCGGTTTCGTCTTATGCGAGACAGGATATGGAAAAGTTTTTGGGAAAGAAGGTTTTTTTAACGACTTACGTTCTCGTAAAAGAAGGCTGGAAGGACACCGAAGCGTCTATTAAAGAATACGGTTATTATAACCCGGATAAAGAGTTTTAGTTTTTTGTGGTCGGTATGGTTTTGACGACACATTTCCGCCGAAACGCTACCGAAAATAAAAAACGGCTGTTTTATATATAGCCTGAATTAAAAACAAAAACGGGGGCATACTTAAATTGAAGCCGCAGGTTTCGGGAGAGTGTGCCGTGAAAAGAAAAAAAGATTTCAGATACGTCAAGGACATCGCGCTTGAAATTTATAAACGCACGGGGGAAGAAAATTACCTTACGTTTTATAAAAAGCTGATCGAACCCGACGACGATACAAAGTTATAAGCAAAAGGATAAGTCATGGAAAAAAAGGTGAACGGAATCGTTATAAGAGCGGTCTCTTACGGAGAATCGGATAAAATTTTAACGATTTACACCCTTGAAGAAGGACTTGTATCCGCTCGTATAAAAGGAGTAAAAAAGGCGGGAGCAAAGCTGAAAGCTTGTTCCGAGCCTTTTTGTTTTGCCGAATTCGTTCTCGCTTCGAGCTTAAACCGCAACGTTGTTACGGGCGCGAGCATTTACGACGGATTTTACGGGCTGAGAGAAGACGTGGTAAAATTTTACGCCGGTAGCGTAGTGCTTGGTTTTTTGAGAGTTTTCGGGCTAGAAGAAGCCGATAAAAACTTATTTGATTTCGCCGTAAACGCGATAAAAAATCTTACATATTCGGACGTAAACCCTTACGAAGAAACGGTTTCGTTCATCTTAAGCGGTCTGAAAGCCGCCGGATATGAAATAAACGCCGAAGGTTGCTGTCGCTGCGGCGACGAGATCGAAAACATGGCGTTTTTCGATATGAAGTCGGGTGCGTTCGTCTGCGGCGATTGTGCGGAAGAAGGCGATATGCGAGTCTCTCTTTCTACTTATAAGATACTTAAAGAAGCGTCGGGAAGCGAAAAGACGGCGGAGTTTTCGGAAGAGAAGAACAAGGGACTCATAAAAGCGCTCAAGTTTTTAAGCTATTATATCGAAGCAAAAGTTTCGGAAGGTATAAAGGCGTTAAAGGAACTTACCGAACTGTAAAAATCCGGGTTTTTGAAGATACAAAAATCCGGTTCTTTTTTGTAAAAATGCAAAAAGCGCTCGTAAAATCCAAAGCTTTTGTTGTGTCATAAGTTTTCGGTCGGTAAAGCGGAGACGGAAATTTTTTGAAAAAAATTAACAAAATCGCCGATATGTCAAAAAAAATACTTGAAAAAACGTCCGTCATAGTGTATTATTATAATGTAACTTGACAAGGGGCGATTTAACGCGCCTCAAAACAAGCGGTTTTACATAAATCAATCGGAATAAAAACGAAAATAAAAGTTTTTCTTATAAAGTTCTTGAGGAGGAATTTCAATGAAATACGTTTACTTATTCAAAGAGGGGAACGCAAAAATGCGCGAACTTCTCGGCGGTAAAGGAGCAAACCTTGCCGAAATGACCAATATCGGTTTACCCGTTCCGCAGGGATTCACGATCACGACGGAAGCGTGTACCAAGTATTACGAAGACGGCAGGAAGATAAACGACGATATTCAGAAAGAAATAATGGAAAATATCGCCAAAATGGAAGAAATCACCGGCAAAAAGTTCGGCGATAAAGAAAACCCGCTCCTTGTTTCCGTACGTTCCGGCGCGAGAGCGTCCATGCCCGGCATGATGGATACCATCCTTAATCTCGGCTTGAACGAAGACGTCGTAGAAGTTTTGTCCGCTAAGTCGAACAATCCGCGTTGGGCGTGGGACTGCTACAGAAGATTCATTCAGATGTTCTCCGACGTAGTTATGGAAGTCTCCAAAAAAGAATTCGAATCCCTTATCGACGAGATGAAAGAAAGAAAGGGTATAAAATACGACGTTGAACTTACCGCGGAGGATCTTAAAGAACTTGCGAATAAGTTCAAAGCGAAATATAAAGAAGCTTTGGGAAAAGACTTCCCGTCCGATCCCAAAGAGCAGCTCTTCGAAGCTATTAAAGCCGTATTCAGAAGCTGGGACAACCCCAGAGCCAACGTTTACAGAATGGATCACGACATTCCGTACAGCTGGGGAACGGCTGTCAACGTTCAGATGATGGCATTCGGCAACATGGGCAACGATTGCGGAACGGGCGTAGCATTCACGCGTAACCCCGCCACCGGCGAACCGGGACTTATGGGCGAATTCCTTATGAACGCACAGGGCGAAGACGTAGTCGCGGGCGTACGTACCCCGATGCCCATATCAAAGATGATGGAAGTTCTTCCCGAAGTTTACAATCAGTTCCTCGACGTCTGCAAGACTCTCGAAAATCATTACAGAGATATGCAGGACATGGAATTCACTATCGAAAAGGGCAAACTTTACATGCTTCAGACGCGTAACGGCAAACGTACCGCGGCAGCTGCAATCCGTATCGCGTGCGACCTTATCGACGAAGGCATGATCGACGAGAAAGAAGCTCTTATGCAGATCGACGCGAAGACTCTCGATATGCTTTTACATCCTACTTTCGATGCAAAGGCGTTAAAAGACGCAGATAAATATAACGTAGTAGGTTCGGGTATCGCCGCTTCTCCCGGAGCCGCGACCGGAACTATAGTATTCGAACCGGACGAAGCCGTAAGACTCGGCAAAGCGGGTAAAAAGGTCGTTCTCGTAAGACTCGAAACCTCGCCCGAAGATATCGAAGGAATGAAGTACGCTCAGGGCATACTTACCGTAAGAGGCGGTCAGACTTCTCACGCCGCAGTAGTTGCGAGAGGCATGGGTACCTGCTGTGTTTCGGGCTGCGACGAAATCAGAATGAACGAAGAAGAAAAGTATTTCGAACTTGCGGGAAAGACGTTCAGAGAAGGCGATCCCATTTCGCTCGACGGTTCCACGGGTAAGATTTACGACGTGGAAATAAAGACGGTTCCCGCAGATCCCAACAGCGGATACTTCGGCAGAATAATGAAGCTTGCCGATAAGTATAAAGCTCTCGAAGTAAAGGCTAACGCCGATACTCCCGAAGACGCGGTAAGAGCCGAACAGCTCGGCGCGACCGGTATAGGTCTTTGCCGTACGGAACATATGTTCTTCGGTCCCGGCAGAATAGACAAGTTCAGAGAAATGATCTGCTCCGAAACGGTCGAAGAAAGAGTAGTTGCGCTCGACAAGATCGAACCCATGCAGCAGAAGGACTTCGAAGGACTTATGGAAGCGCTTAAAGGTCAGTCCGTTACCATAAGATTTTTGGATCCGCCGCTTCACGAATTCGTTCCGACGGAACAGGGCGATATAGAAGCTCTTGCGGAAGCGAAAGGCAAAACCGTTGCCGAAATCAAACAGTTCTGCTCGTCGCTTCACGAATTCAACCCCATGATGGGACACAGAGGCTGCCGTCTCGAAGTTACTTATCCCGAAATCGCTAAAATGCAGACCAAGGCGGTCATCAAAGCGGCTATCGCCGTTAACAAGCGTCATCCCGACTGGAACGTCGTTCCCGAAATAATGATCCCGCTCGTAGGTGAAGTAAAAGAACTTGCCTTCTGCAAAAAGATAGTTACCGACACCGCCGACGCGCTTATCAAAGAAGCCGGCGTAGAACTTAAATACGAAGTCGGCACCATGATCGAAATCCCGAGAGCGGCTTTAACCGCCGACGAAATCGCTAAAGAAGCGGAATTCTTCTGCTTCGGCACGAACGACCTTACTCAGATGACTTTCGGTTTCAGCCGCGACGACTCCGGTAAGTTCCTTCCCGCATACTACGGCGCAAGAATTTACGAATTCGATCCGTTCGCTCGTCTCGACACCGACGGCGTGGGCAAGCTTATGAATATGGCGGTTACGCTCGGCAGAGGCACGAGAAGCAATCTTCATTGCGGTATCTGCGGCGAACACGGCGGCGATCCTTCGTCTATCGAGTTCTGCCACAAGATCGGTCTCGATTACGTTTCCTGCTCGCCGTACCGCGTACCCATCGCTCGTCTTGCCGCCGCCCAGGCGAACATCCGCAATCCCAGGTCCTAAATCTTGGGCTATAACTTAATTAAAACACTATATATT
>DPQQ01000008.1:0-144 GCA_003538975.1 Clostridiales bacterium
CTTTAGCTCAGTTGGTTAGAGCGGTCGGCTCATAACCGATTGGTCCGCGGTTCGAGTCCGTGAAGGCCCACCACTTATTTTCATATTTACAATATGGCCCGGTAGCTCAGATGGTTAGAGCGCCAGCCTGTCACGCTGGAGGTC
>DPQQ01000008.1:407-21890 GCA_003538975.1 Clostridiales bacterium
AGCAGGGGACTGAAAATCCCCGTGTCGGTGGTTCAATTCCGCCCCGAAGCACCACTACTCGTTTTATTTGTCGCTGGTGTAGCTCAATTGGCAGAGCAGCTGATTTGTAATCAGCAGGTTGCGGGTTCGATTCCAGTCACCAGCTCCATTAAGCCTTAAAATTCAATATACGGGAAGGTTCCAGAGCGGCCAAATGGAGCAGACTGTAAATCTGCCGTCACTGACTTCGGTGGTTCGAATCCACCCCTTCCCACCAGCAAAAAACTCAAACTGAAACGTTTGAGTTTTTTGTTCTGTTCTTTTTATTTTCCCCCACAACGAACTTTTTAGATTTCAGAACTTTTTTCCCTTTTCCGGGCGATATTCCGCTCTCTTCTTCTTTTTACTGTTTTTATACGAATAACACCCTCTCCCCACTATAATTTTATAATTTTTATTTCCATACCTTAAAAAACGACCGTTTCCGGTCGTTTTTTAATTATACGAATTTAGTTATACGTTTTACATCATGCCGGACATATCGGTATATTTGTCCGCGTCTTTAGGAAGCGATACCTTTTCCGTAGTCGGACGTAAATCTGCGGTAATCTTAGTACCTTCGGCATTCAATTCGACTTTAATGCTGACGCCGTTATCACCTAAAAGTATGTAAACGATAACGGGTATAGCGGTTGATTCGGCAGTATCGCCGCCGAAATTCGGATCAAACGTTCCTTCGATTTTATATTTATTGCCGTCCGCATAAATCTTAGAGCCGGTTCCGTCAAGCATATCTTTAAGATTCTGCATTAACGAATCGGGATCTATCTGGTTTAATATATCCGAGGCGTCCCCGGCGGAATCCGCAAGATCGCCGACGCTTATTTTATACTTTAATTCGCTGTTCGAAGAACCTGCTTCCGTTTTCATATACATATAAACGGTAGTATCACCGTCAAACCAGAATTTATTATCCATAGTGGTTTTTCCGGCAGTTTCGTCGGTCATCGTTCCTTTCATACTCGCGTATACAAGCGGTTTTTCGCCGGACATATCCAAAAGTCCGCTGAAAACGAAATTTATCGTTGAATTTTCGGCTTTAACAAGGAATTTATAAGAATCATCAGCGATTGCGGGGGCTTCGCTGTCGATTCCCATCGCAGCGTTAAGCGTCTGAATCTGTTCCGCAGTAGCTTCGGTCTTATAATCGGATTCGTAAATGTTTTTATCCATTTCGTCTTTCTTTTCTTTGCAGCCGACCGCAAAAATTGCGGCAAATGCAAGAACGATTGCCATAATCAGTGTAAACCTTTTTTTCATTTTTTCTCCTCCGGAATTCTCGATAAACGTAATTCCTTTTATATTTTTATTATATACCTGTATAATCGGTTTTGTCAATATCAAATAAAAAATAACGATAAGAAAATATAAAAAATAAAAGCGACCGTTTCTCAATCGCTTTTTATTTCAATCAAAGATATCCGACTATTTCGTTAAGATCGTTAAAAACAATATCGGGTTTAACGTCCGAAACTTTCAGGTCTTCGGCAGTCGTTTCGCCGCTTAATACCAAAATGGTGTTAAATTTCGAATTTACGCCGAATTTTATATCCGTATAAAGTCTGTCGCCTACCATTGTTATTTCATCGGGTTCAAGACCTGTTTTTCTGACGATCTCTCCGCCGGCAATCGAATTCGGTTTGCCTATGACGTAGTCGGGCGTTCTGCCGCTGGTCGCTTCGAACATTTTAATGAACGAACCGACGTCCGGCATCGGAATACCGGCAGTCGGGCAAACAAAATCGGGGTGCGTCGCTATATAAACTGCGCCTTTTACGAGATATTCGTTAAAACGCTTCATTTTTTCAAAGTTGATAGTCGTGTCGTAACACATAAGCGCAACGTCCGGTTCTTCGCCGGTTGCGTTTACCACGTTTATGCCGCCTTCGACAAAACTTTTTACAACTTCGTCCGTTGCAAGTACGTATATCTTTTTCCCGGGAAAATTCGCATTCAGAAAAGATATCGTCGCCATTGCCGAAGTATAAACTTCGTCCCGGTCGTCGTAAAAACCTATTTTAGAAAGCTTATTAACATATTCGATATAGTTTTTTGAAGAATTATTCGTAAAATAGTAAATTTTTATGCCTTTATCCCTACACTTTTTCAGTGTGTTTATCATATCGCCGATAGGAGTCGAATCGAGATAAATGGTTCCGTCCATATCGAGAACAAGACACTTCGTGCGTTTTATTATTTTTTCCGTTTCTGTCATAATATCATTCCGCGCTCTTGGTAGCTACAAGATCTATGCCGTCTTCGATGTCTTTAAGAACGACGTCGCCGAGTTTTATCGGGAGCGTAACGGTTACGGAATTTATCTTTTTAATAATTTCGAACATGTTAGCTTTAAGAACAGGTTTCGACGTTTTTACGGGAATCATGATCCCCTTATCCGATTTAACGGTGCTTGTTACGACTCTTCTCGGAGCGGTAACTTCGTTTTCGGCGTAAGCCTTTCCTTTAGGGCATGTGTTGCCCGTTACTTCTATAACCTTTCCGTCTTCGGTTTTAACGGTAATCTGACATCCTCTCGGACATTCCACGCAGGTCAATAATCTTTCGTTAATCATAATTACGCCTCCATTTCTACGGTAAGAACGTCGCTTTCTACCGAGTTGAGAAGATCCGCCGTAAGAATAAGCGTTTCCATTTCGCCGGGGGCTACGCTTGCTTTTTTGCGTTCGAGAACGACTTTATCGCCGTCTTTTATCTTAAAGGTAACGTTTTTATAAACGTTCGATACTCTGAAATAAATTTTAACGTTTTCGGCAGGTTTTGAGATTTTCTGCGGAACTACGTAACCGATGTTTTTACCGTTTACGATGCTGAAAGAATTATTCGTCGTAAGTTCGCCGAGCGCGTACTTTGCTGCGGATTTACCGGCAATTTCGGCTTCTTCGCAAGCGAAGTCCACAAGATCGTGTACGTGAAGAACGTTGCCGCACGCGAATATTCCTTTATACGAAGTTTCTCTGTACTGGTTTACGGCAGCTCCCTTTGTTCTCGGGCTCATTTCGATGCCGGCTTTAGTTGTAAGTTCGTTTTCGGGAATAAGTCCTACCGAGAATAAAACGGTGTCGCAATCGAAGTGCTTTTCGGTACCCTTTATCGGCTTTTTATCCGCGGGATTTACTTCGGCGATGGTTACGCCGGTAACTCTTTCGTTCCCTTCTATATCAATAATAGTATGATTGAGGTAAAGAGGAATATCGAAGTCGTTAAGGCACTGCACTATATTTCTCTTAAGTCCGCTCGAGAACGGCATAATTTCGCATACGGCGTGAACCTTCGCGCCTTCGAGAGTCATACGTCTCGCCATAATAAGCCCTATATCGCCCGAACCCAAAATTACAACGTCTTTGCCTGGAAGATAGCCTTCGATATTTACGTATCTCTGCGCCGTTCCGGCGGAATAGATACCGGCGGGACGAGTACCGGCTATGTTGAGAGCGCCGCGGCTTCTTTCTCTGCAGCCCATCGCAAGAATAATCGCTTTCGGCTTCAAAGCGAATACGCCGTATTCCGAATTCATTGCCTTTATCGTATGATCTTCGGATATTTCGAGAACCATAGTCGAAAGAAAAACGTCTATATCTCTCTTACCGACTTCTACGGCGCACTTTTCGGCATATTCGGGACCGGCGAGATTTTCTTTGAATCTCTGTAAGCCGAATCCGTTGTGAACGCACTGATTGAGAACGCCGCCGAGTTTGTCGTCGCGTTCTAATATAAGAATATTTTTTGCTCCGTTATCATAAGCGGCTACGGCTGCGGACATACCAGCGGGACCGCCGCCTATTACTACCAAATCGTAATTTTTCATAATAATTATTTCGTCTTTTTTAAATTTAAATAAGAATTTTTGCCTTTTTTAGTAACTTCCTCAAAAGGAATGTTAAGTTCTTCTGATAAAACTTTAGCTATAACCGGCTGACAGAAACCGCCCTGACATCTGCCCATGCCCGCTCTCGTTCTGCGTTTTACCGCGTCTATCGAGCAAGCTTTGGGGTTGGTTCTTATCGCATGGAGAATTTCTCCTAAAGTAACCTGCTCGCAACGGCATACCATTTTGCCGTATTCGGGTTCCTTTTTGATAAGTTCGTTCTTTTCTTCGTCGGTCATCGCCTTGAAGAACCAGTCGGGCGTACGTTTGCCGTTCCAGTTTTCTTTCTTGTTGAGAGAAAGATCCTTCGCCGCTTCTTCAGCTACGTATTTTGCTATCGCGGGCGAAGATGTAAGACCGGGAGATTCGATACCGGCAACGTTGAAAAATTTATCGTTTACCGAACTTCTTTCGATGATAAAGTCGTGTCTGTCGCAGAAGCTTCTGAGTCCGGCAAAAGAAGTTATAGAATTGAAAAGAGGTACTTTTTTGCAGAGTTTGTTTGCGGAAGCCATAACCGTCTGCAATCCCTGCATCGTCGTCGAAACGTCTTCTTTATCTTCCTGTTCGTCTGCTGTAGGACCTAACAAAAGATTGCCGTCAACCGTGGGAGACACGAGTATGCCTTTGCCTTTTTTGGTCGGACACATAAAAAGAGTTCTCGTAGCGAAGCTTCCGGAAACTTTGTCCAGAAGAATATATTCGCCCTTTCTCGCCCCTACTTTGAATGAATTATCGCCTATCATCGAAGCGACTTTGTCCGAATAAATACCGGCAGCATTTACGATATACTTCGTTTCCACCGTATCGCCGGTTGCCGAAGTAACGGTAAAATATCCGTTTTTATATTCGATTGCGGAAACCTCGAAATTCGTTCTAAGATCCGCGCCGTTATCCATTGCGTTTCCGACGGCTGCGACGGTAAGTTCGTAAGGACATACTATTCCGCCTGTTTTCGCATAAAGTGCGCCCACCGCTTCGTCCGAGATATTGGGTTCGAGTTCGACGAGTCTTTCTCTCCCGACTACCTCAAGCCCTTTAACGCCGTTAAGCCGGCCTCTTTTATAAAGTTCGTTTACCGTTTCCATATCTTCGTCCGAAAATGCGACGACGAGAGAGCCGTTGTTTTTGAACTTTACTCCGAGGTCCGAAGTTACTTCGAGCATCATTTCCGATCCCAGAACGTTGAACTTTGCTTTGTTGGTTCCTTCCTTGGCGTCGAATCCCGCGTGAACTATGCCGGAATTCGCCTTGGATGAACCCGTAGCTACGTCTTCTTCTTTTTCGAGAAGACAAATTTTAGCGTCGTAAGAAGAAAGTTCTCTTAAAATAAGACCGCCTACTACGCCGCCTCCTATAACCGTTATGTCGTACATTAGAAAATCTCCGTACATTTATATTAAGGTAATTATATCACATTATACTTATTATTTCAAGCCAAAAAATCTGTTTTTTCGGTCATCTTATCGGATTTTTACGATTTTTATACGGGTTATAAATCCGTGTCATAAAATCAGCGCACGATTTTCGCGTTTAAAAAGAAAAAGCCGCGGCGGGCGGCATACCTTTACGGCTGTCTTTCGCTTTGCGGCTTTTTACTTTTATTCAGACTCTTTTGTCTGGCGCGTTCTTTTTCGCGCTTTAATATAACTGCGTAATAATCGAACTTTTCTTCGGGTGCGTCACCCAGAATATTTTTAAGTTCCGAATAGGACATTATGTTGAGTTTTCTTCCCGTTGCTTTAATCTTTTCCGCCTTTTTAAGATCATCGTCTTCTTCGTCGAGATAGACGAAAGTATTTGCCGAAAGCATTCCGTCGGAATATTTACCGTTTTTTTCGTAAATCTTCTCGAGAAGCCCGAGATTTACCGACGGATCGAGAGCTTTTATCTTTTTGGAAAACGTAAACGCTTTTCTGAAAAGTTCTCTGTCCGTTTTAGGAGTTTTCATTGCGGTCTTTTCGGCGTAGTCGAATAAATAAGAAATTTGTCGTGCGGTTCTTTTAAATCCGTTCTTTTCGTAAATCTGCGAGAACGAATACATATGAGAATACGTTTTTTCTTCTACGGTTCCGCATTTTATATCGGCGTATTCGAGAAGTTCTTTAAGCGATTTGTTATGTTTTTTACAAAGATATTTAAGAGTTAAAAGAGTAAGTCTCGCGTCCTCGTCCGATCTGTGCGCGATAAAATTTTCTCCTATCGCTTCGCCGATATGTACGAGACCTTTTGTTTTAAGTTCGTCGTCGTATACTTCGAGTAGTCCTTTTACGTCTATAAATTTATACTTTATCTGCTTGCGATTATACTTTCTGCAGGCGTCGCGGAGATATTTTACGTCGTTTTCTATCGCAAAACCTACGATAAGATCGCACGAAGCGAATAATTCCGCAAAATAATCGTACCAGAAAGAAAACTTTTCCGCCGCATAAAATTCTTCTTCCGGATAAGAAAGACCGACTTTGCCGTTCATTCCTATTATTCCCTTGCGGAATTTTGCGATCGGACGAAAAATTACGTCTCTTTGCTCCGTTATATTAAAATTTTCGTCCGAAACGCAATACCCTATGCTGCAAAGGCTGCCGTCGTTCACTCTTCCGGTACTGCTTTCGGTATCAAAAGTTAAAATTCTCATTTTTCCTGTTCTTCGTCGGGCGGAGTCAGCAGTCTGAATTCCGCTTCGATTATTCTTCTGTATTCGGTCTTCGTCACCGTGACCTCGACGTTATCGAAAGTGAATTTATCTCCTTCGTTAGGGATTTTGCCGAGTTTATCTATTATAAATCCGCCGACCATCGAAGATTCGACTTCTTCGTCTTTAAGTTCTATTCCGAATTTATCGTACACGTCTTCTATCGAAGCCGTTCCGAGAGCCGTAACAACGCCGTCTTTTTCGCTTATGTCTTCGACAACGTCGTCGTGTTCGTCCCAGATTTCTCCCACAAGCTCTTCGAGAATGTCTTCCATGGTGACTATACCTTCTGTTCCGCCGAATTCGTCGCTTATTATAGCTATATGAGACTTCGACTTCTGAAACAGTTCCAGAAGGTCGCTGACCTTAATCGAAGGCATGACGAAAACGGGCTGCTTCATAACCGATTTGAAGTTTTTGCCCTTTTTGTAAACTCTCGAATAAAAGTCCTTAAGATGCAAAATACCTATGATATTGTCTATCGTTCCTTTATACACGGGGAGTCTCGAGTATCCCGTTTCGGAAAAGACTTTTGCTATTTCGTCTTCGGTACTGTTATCGGGTATCGCCGCCACGTCCACTCTCGGCGTGAAAATTTCGATTGCTTCGATATCGTCGAATTCGATCGCGCTTCTTATAAGTTCGCTTTCGTCCTCGCCTATCTTGCCGTCTTCTTCTGCCTCTTCGACAAACGTTATAAGCTCGTCTTCGGTAGTACCAGTTTCCTCTTCTTTCTTTTTGAAAATCTTTCTGAAAAGTTTTTTGAAAAGTCCGAAAAACCAGTTGAGCGGGAAGAATATAAGAGATAAAAACCCGATAATCGGCGCGGTAAACATAGCGAAGGATTCAGGTCTTTCTTTAGCGATGCTTTTAGGAGTTATTTCGCCGAATATAAGCACCGTTATCGTCATAACGACCGTCGAAATAGTGGGGCCGTTAGAGTTACCAAGCCAGTGTATAAAAAGCAAGGTCGAAAAAGAAGTCGCCAGAATATTGACGATATTGTTACCTATAAGAATGGTCGAAAGAATATTATCGAACTTATCCGATAATGCAAGTACCCTCTTCGCCTTTCTGTTGCCGTCGTCGGCAAGAGTTTTCATTTTGATATGCGAGTATGACATAAATGCAGTTTCGGTCGCCGAAAAATACGCCGAAAACAATATGCACACTACAATTAAGATTATATATACCTGTACGTTCATTTTTTACTCCGAATATTTTTTTATTTTTATGTTTTTATTTACTCAGAGCCGCATGAAGCGTTCGGTTTTAACGACGTGGTTATGTTTTTTAATAAAATAAAGGCTGCCTGCGCCGAATATAAGCGTAGGCAACCTATGTTGTTCGTTGGATATACTGTCCGGATGAGCGTCCATTGATGTTCCTTAAAATTTATTACGCTTTACACGTTAATACAATAATAACATAATATACGCTTTTTTTCAAGATTTTTTACATAAATTATCGTAAAAAATAATAAAAACAGATTTTTTTTTGTTTTTTACGCTTTATATACGGTTTTTCCGCCTATCATGACGGACAAAACGTCGAAATTTTTGCTTAATAAAGTTAAATCGGCATTCTTTCCGATCTCGATCGAGCCGGTATTTTCGAATATTTTAAGATTCTTCGCAGGGTTTTCGGTCGCGCTTTTTATAACCGTTTCAAGCGGAACGCCCGCTTTTAATACGAGATTTTTTATCGCGACGTTCATTTTTAAAACGCTGCCCGCCAAAGTTCCGTCCGAAAGTCTCGCTTCGCCGTTTTTTACGAAAACTTTTTGTCCGCCGAGTTCCGATTCACCGTCCGAAAGCCCCTTGGCTCTCATCGCGTCGGTTATGAGAATTACTTTATCGCTTTTCATGCCGAATAAAATTCTTATCGCGGGATACGAAACATGTATTCCGTCTGCGATAAGTTCGTTGTAAACGTCCGTTAAAAACGCCCCGCCGATAACGCCGGTTTCTCTGTGAGTAAAAGCTCTCATGGCGTTATATGTATGCGTGGTACAAGAAACGCCTTCCTTCACGGAAGCCGAAAATTCTTCGAAAGTAGCGTTCGTATGTCCCGCCGATACGGTAATTCCTTTATCTTTAAGATACTGTATAAATCCGTCGTCCGCAAGTTCGGGAGCGACGGTTATCATTTTCACAAGTCTGTCTTTAACAAAAAAATCTTTAAGATAACATATTTTCGGTTCGAGAATAAATTCTTCGGGCTGCGCGCCGCATTTTACGGGATTTACGAAAGGTCCTTCGAGATGAACGCCTAAAGGTCTTGCTCCGGTAACCGTTCCGTTTTCTTCCTGCTTGTTATATTTTCCGATAAAACCGTCCGCAGCGGCAAGAGACGCTTTTGTCTTTTCGGGCGAAGCGGTCATCGTCGTAAACAAAAACGAAGTAGTTCCCTCTTTTACGAGAGTGTCGGAAATCGTTTTCAGGGCTTTTTCGGTGCCGTCCATGGCGTCCGAACCGCCGGCTCCGTGGATATGCTCGTCTATAAAACCGGGAACAAGATACGACTTGCAATCAGCTTTGTCGAGACTTTCGGTTATCGCTGAATAATCGTCGCCTATATACGCGATTCTGCCGTTTTCGATTCCGACAGCTTTTTTATAAAAACCGCCGTTTAAATATACGAGCGAATTTGTAAAGCCTTTCATGTTTGTCCCCTTGTTTATCTTATTTTAAATTTTGCCGTACGCTTACCGTTTAGTCTACGGGTTTATAATCTTTTACGAAATCCATATCGAGCATATGAGAAACTCTCTTAAGCGAAAGTCTTCTTCTCATATACGGATGATACTTAAAACCTTCTTCTACGAATTCTTTCTTTTTGCCTATATCTTTATAAGTAATAGCGCAGCCTGCCTTTTTCATCGCTTCGAGACATTCTTCGTACGACGGAACGGAAGCTACTATTTCTCTTATCTTTTCCCAGTTCTTTTCGATATCTTCGGGATTTATCGGATCGGTTATAGTGTCGGGAGTATTGAGTTTTCTGACGTCGGGAGCGAGTTCGCCGTAAACTTCGTAAATTTTATTCCAGTCGTTTACTTCTTTTTTAGCTTTTACATGTTCGAATTTCGCAAGTTCTTTATAATATTTAAGGATTATGAGAGTCGAAACGCCTACGTCCGTCCCGTGAAAATCCGGAACGAGATTCTGTAAAAGTTCTTTACATTCCCAGTAATGCGCCTGAATATGTTCTGTGCCGCTGCCGGGACGCGAAGTTTTGGTAAAACTCATCGCAATGCCGGTTAAAAGAAGCGATTCGAAAATCATCCCCGCCGTTTCCTCGTCGTCGGCAGTTACTTTATCGGCCATTTTCATGATATTGTCTACCGCGTAACGGGTAAGATTGCAAACCTTTTCGCAATAACTTTCGCCCGTTAAAAGAGCCGAAACCTTCCAGTCGATAATAGCGATATATTTGGATACCATGTCGCCGAAGCCCGCGCTCTTGAGTTCGGCTGGAGCCGCCGCGAGAATTTTGGTATCGCCGATTATTACTTCGGGACATTTTGCGGGATAAGTTATTTTAAAGCATCCGTCTACTATAGGCGCGCTGTAAGAAGCGAACCCGTCCATAGACGGAGCGGTCGCGAAAAGACAGAGCGGCTTATTCTTGTTGGCGCACGCAAGACGGCAGGGATCGTGAACGGATCCCGTACCTACGGCAATGACGCCTTCTATTCCTTCGTCCAGAAGCTTTTCGACGGATTTTACGTCGTCCATCGTAGCAACTCTTATATTGTCGTAAATTTTAAAAGTCAGATCGTAGCCTTTAAGCGAATCCACTATTCCGTCAGCCGCTTTGAGCGTATTTTTATCCGCGACGAAAAGGAGTTTTTTCGGGAAATTGTTCTCCGCAAGAATTTTGCCCGTTTCGTGAACGAGACCGCTGCCGATACGGATGTCTTTTATGTCGCATTCGTGATCCTGCCCACATTCGCAGTTTTTGAAGCCGTCGATAAGTTTTTTAAAATCAGTCATAATATTTCTCCGTTGATTTTTTGTATATTTTCAGTATAACACGCAAAAAAAACAAATTCAATATTTTTTGCGTTATTTTGCTCCAATGCCGAATATCCGTCCCAAAAATCCGTGTAATTGCCCGTTAAAATCGATTTATAGTGCAAAAAACAGCTTATCTTTATCTGTTTTCGTTTAAAAATGTGATTTATAACGCTCTTCCCGATTATTTTATAACTTTTACGTTGAAAAAATTTCATAAATATATTATAATTTTCGTATGACAAAACGTTATCTTAACTTTTATGAAAATTTTAATTGTCTTGCGGGCGATTGTCCGGACACATGCTGCTCCGGCTGGAATATCGCGCTTTCGGACGAGTTTATTTCCGCTAATCCGAAGTACAAAAGGTTTATCCGCAAAAAATGCTTCAAAAACGTAAACGGTCGCTGTCCGCTTTTACAGGAAGACGGACTTTGCGAATATATAGCCGAAAACGGACAGGAAAATCTTAATTCCGTATGCAAATACCATCCGAGATATTTTTACGATTACGGCGCGGTGAGAGAAGTCTATTTTTCGCTCTCCTGCCCCGAAACGGCAAAACTCGTACTTAATTTCAGCGACTTACCCGCAGTCACGATAAAGCCGGAAGTATTTCCTGTCGAGCCTAACGACATCGACTATAACCTTTTTGTTTATGCCGAAGCCGCTCGGAACGAAATGCTTGAGGTAATAAAATCCGAAGATTATGATATAAAAAGCAAGCTCTCATTTATATATCTTTACGGATTAAAATTAGCTTTGAACATAAAAAAAGAAAACTACACTTTGCCCGATACCGCAAAATTTGTCCGCATGAGCAAGTTTTACAACGTTCTCACCGAGAAGAACGCCTTAAAAATTTATTCCGTTCTTAAAAAATGCGACTGTACGAGAAGCTCTCTCCACAAAGTCACCGGAACAGCTCTTGAAAACGAAAAGTTTTCCTTTAATGAATTTACCGGAATAAACAATCTTTTATATGCGTTCGTATTCGACGGGATACTCAAAGCCGCCGTTTACGAAGACGTTTTGTCCGAAGTAAAATACATTTTATCAAGCTTTATTTACTTCATGACGGCGAGCGGGTTTTCGGAAGAAGTCTATAAAAATTCACCTTCTCCGCTACATGAAAAAATCGTTACCGACTATGTGAGAGAAATCGAACACGACGATAAAAATTTATCGCTTATAAATAACTCTCTTAAAAATTTCGCCTTCTGATTTTACGATAAAATATTACCGTATTTTTTACGTAGAGCAATAAAATCGCTTTATTTTCGATTTTGCTCGTTTTTTTGAAAAACGTAGGAAATTTCAACCCGAACAGTCTTTGTTTACACCTGCGATAAACGATTATACCAGACATAATTACATCAAAAAAAAGGAAGTGTTTTACTTCCCTTTTTTGATTATAAAAAATGTACATAAAAGAAAAATGATGATCGGTTTATTCCGATGTCCCGACGATTATTTTCGGGTAAAAAATCTCATTTTAAAATAAAGAATTTTTATTTTAATTCTTTTCGAGATCTTCGTATTTTATAAGTTCCATCCCCGCTTCTTTAAAAAGCCTTAACGAAAATTCGTCCGGATAGCCATACTTGTATATAACCTTTTTTATACCCGAATTTATTATAATTCTCGCGCAGATAACGCACGGCTGATGGGTACAATAAAGCGTTGCTCCCTCAACCGAAATACCGAGCTTCGCCGCCTGACAGATGGCGTTCTGTTCCGCATGGACCGCATAACATACTTCCTGACGGGTACCGGACGGAATATTCATTTCGCGTCGTAAGCACACTCCCCTGTCTTTGCAGCTCTCTATACCGGCGGGCGCGCCGTTGTAACCGGTTGTTAAAATTCTTTTGTCCTTTACTATGACAGCGCCTATATGTCTGTTTTCCTGAAAGCAACTCGACCAGGTAGATACGAGTTCAGCCATTTCCATAAATCTTTTATCCCATTTATCCATACAGATCTCCTAAGGTAAATTACAAAAGTTTTACCTGTGTTTTATTTTTTGTTTTTATCATTCTGTCATATTCTATATTTACATATAGTTTAATATTTTAATTGAAACTTTTTACGAGTGATATTATACCATAACATATTAGCTTTTTCAACGATTTTCGGAATTTTTTATTTATTTTCGCTACATTTTTTAATTATTTTCGCAATATATATTTATGTGTGCTGCAATAAAAAATCAAACCGAATAGAAATAATTTGAAAAATTTTAAAAAAACAGTTGACTTTTTATTCAAGTCGGATATAATTAAAGATAGTTGTTAGCACTCTGCACAAAAGAGTGCTAAAATCAAGGAGGCAATTATTATGAAAATAGTTCCGTTATTCGATAAAGTGGTAGTCGAACCCGCAGAATCGGAAGAAACGACGAAAAGCGGTTTCATACTTCCGTCCGCTTCTCAGGAAAAGCAGCAACTCGCTAAGGTAATCGCGGTAGGCCCCGGCGGCGTAATCGACGGTAAAGAAGTCGTTATGCAGGTTAAAGTCGGTCAGACCGTTCTCTATTCAAAATACGCCGGTTCGGATTTCAAACTCGACGGCAAAGAAGTTACTATTATCAGACAATCCGACATTCTTGCCGTTGTCGAATAACTTTAACTTCCCCGCTTTAAATTAAAAGCGGATTAAAATAACCATTAAGGAGGATTTTATCATGGCTAAACAGTTAAAACACGGCGAAGAAGCAAGAGCAGCTCTCGAAAAGGGTGTGGATACTCTTGCAAATACCGTTAAAATCACATTAGGTCCCAAAGGCAGAAACATAGTTCTCGATAAAAAATTCGGAGCTCCTCTCGTAACCAACGACGGCGTTACCATCGCCAAAGAAATCGAACTCGAAGATCCGTTTGAAAATCTCGGCGCGGCAATGGTCAAAGAAGTTTCGACCAAAACAAACGACGTTGCGGGCGACGGCACCACCACAGCCCTCGTTCTCGCGCAGGCAATCGTTAAAGAAGGTCTTAAAAACGTCGCTGCGGGCGCAAACCCCATAATAGTTAAAAAAGGCATTATGAGCGCAGTAAAAGTCGTTACGGATAAGCTTCACGACATATCAACCCCCGTTACGAATAAAACTTCGATAGCGCAGGTAGCTTCCATTTCCGCCGGCGACGAAGCCGTAGGCGAACTTATTTCGGACGCTATGGAAAAGGTCGGTAAAGACGGCGTTATCACCATAGAAGAAAGCAAAACGATGAAAACCGAACTTACTTCGGTCGAAGGCATGCAGTTCGACAGAGGCTACGCGTCCGCATATATGGTTACTAACACCGATAAAATGGAAGCCGTTCTCGACAACCCCGCCATTCTTATCACCGACAGAAAGATTTCGTCCATACAGGAGATTTTGCCCGTCATCGAACCCCTCGCACAGCAAGGTCAGAGACTTCTGATCATTGCCGAAGACGTTGAAGGCGACGCTCTCGCAGCTCTCGTCGTAAACAAACTGAAAGGCGTATTCAACTGCGTTGCCGTAAAAGCGCCCGGATTCGGCGACAGACGTAAAGCAATGCTCGAAGATATAGCGGTTTTAACCGGCGGTCAGGTCGTTTCGAAAGATCTCGGGATCGAATTCAAGGACGTCACCCCCGACATGCTCGGCAGATGTTCTTCGGTTAAAGTCGACAAGGATAATACCACAATCGTTGGCGGTGCGGGCGATCCCGCGGCTATCGAAGCGAGAAAGGCTGCCATCAAAGAACAGATTAAAGTCACCACTTCCGATTATGATAAAGAAAAACTTCAGGAACGTCTTGCCAAGCTCGCCGGCGGCGTAGCCGTTATCAACGTAGGCGCGGCTACAGAAATCGAAATGAAGGAAAAGAAGCTCCGTATCGAAGACGCGCTCAATGCGACGAGAGCGGCAGTACAGGAAGGCATCGTTCCCGGCGGCGGAATAGCACTTATCACCTGCATTCCCGAACTCAAAAAGTATGCCGAAACTCTTAACGGCGACGAAAAGACGGGCGCTCTCATCGTTCTTAAAGCATTGGAAGCACCTATCAGACAGATTGCAGAAAACGCAGGTCTCGACGGCGCGATAATTCTTCACGAAGTTCTTAAAGCGAATAAAAAGAATTACGGTTTCAACGCCCTTACCGACGAATACGTCGATATGGTCGAAGCCGGCATCATCGATCCGACGAAGGTTACCCGTTCCGCTCTCGAAAATGCGGCTTCTGTCGCTTCGGTACTTTTAACTACCGAAAGCATAGTTGCCGATATTCCCGAACCCGCTCACAGCGAACCCCAGATGAACGGCGGAATGTACTGATAACTTTTAGTAAAAATCATAAAAAAAGCGGAACGCAAAGTTCCGCTTTTTTATTAACTTTTTGTTTATGAACTTTATAAAATTTACTCTTCCGTTCTCCTGTTTTTTCTTACCGTTTCGACAAACCGCAAAACGTCTTCTGGCGCTTCGTGAGCGTATAAAAGTCCGTAAGGAATGGAATAATTCCATTCGACCGGAATCGTAACGAGAGCGGAATAAACATTTCCGCATACCATGCAATGAAAAAACAATTTATTTCCCGGGAGGAAAACATAAACGGAACGGCTCGGAAAAGTACCGGACGAAGAAAAAAATAAACTTTAAAAAATAAACGTTTTTTTGCGATAAAAAATAAAATTATGAACTTTATTGAGTGAATAAGGTGACAGTATAAAAAGTAAATTACGTAACCTCTTTACGGCGTTTTACGTTGCGGGCGGTTTTTATCCGAGTTTTTCTACTTTAAGCCATAATAACCAAATTTGCTCATTCCTTGAAAACGTTTTTGTTTTCAAACCCTTTTAACCCCTAAAGAAGCGGAGAGTCGTAAAAACTCTCCGCTTTTTTATGTTTTATTTTATTTAATATCGTTTTAATATATAATATTTACGTTGTGTTTGATATTAAAAAAACTCGAAATATCTTCGTTACAGATAATATCGTCCACTTCGTCGACTCCGCAAAGCTTATAAGGCGAAACCTTGCCGAGCTTGGTGCTGTCGCACAGGAAAACCTTTCTCGAAGAATTCTGCATCATTCTTCTTACAATATTCGTTTCGCCGTCATAGCTGTCGTAAATAACGCCGTCTTTGGTCATAGACTGCGCCGAGAAAAACGCAATGTTCGCATGTATCGTTTCGATAAGATTTTCGGCATAAGGACCGACAAGAGCCGATTTCGTCGTTTTTGAAACGCTGCCGCCGGTAGAAATCGCCGGTATACCGTACTTTGATAAAAGCGACAACGTGTCTATACCGTTCGTTATTACTCTTATGTTGTCGAATTCCGAAAGATATTCGACCATAAAGTACGCCGAAGTCGACGCGTCGATAAATATCACGTCGCCTTCTTTTATAAGTTTTATGGCTTTTAACGCAATTATCTTTTTTTCGAAGACGTTCTGGTGTGTACGGTAAGTGAAACTCGGCGTCAAATTGTTGGCGTCTATTATATTCGCGCCGCCGTGCGTTCTTTTTATAAGTCCCTTATCTTCGAGTTCGGTTAAAGTTCTTCTTACCGAAGACGGGCTTACCGACAGAACGTTGGCAAGTTCTTCCACTCTCATGTACTCTTTTGTTTGCAATAGTTTCAGAATTTCCGCATTTCTGTTCTTTTCTTTCATTTTTCGGCTCCTTATCAAAAAAAATCATCTTTTTGCTCATTTTGTGCAATAATACAAGCATCTTTTGGATTTTTGACCGATTTATGAGCAAATATAATTTTATTTAACTTTTATTTTGATTATTTGCATATTTATTATAAACTGTAGATGATAAAAAAGCAAGCGGAGGAACGAAAAATGTTTTACAAGATACTCATTCAGATTATCGGCATTATCGGAATGATATTCGGTATCGTTTCCTACCAGATGAATAAGCATAAAGGAATTATGCTTATGAAAACGCTTTCCGAATCCACTTTCGCTTTGCAGTTTTTACTTTTAGGTTCTTACACGGGACTTGCGATGAACGTTATAGGCATCACGAGAAACATGACGTTTTCGAGATTGGTTGCAAAAGGCAAAAACGTAAAACCGTTTGTAGCCCTCTTCTCGGTCATCATGATCGCTGCCGGCGCGTTCACATGGGAAGGTTATATATCTCTTCTCCCCATTCTCGGCAAGCTCTGCACGACTTTCGCGTTTGCGATTAAAAACCCGAAGTATGTAAGAATCTTCACTATTCCGTCCTGCTTACTCTGGATGATTTACGACGGAATATCGAGTTCTTTTGCGGGAATCCTTACCGAAACGTTCGGTTTGTGTTCTATAGCCATAGCGTATTTCAGATACGATTTCAAAAAGAAAAATCAGATACCCGAAAACGCCGGCTTAAAAACAAAGTAAATTAAAGGAGGCATCTTTATGAACGACAACACTTACATGATCAACGTTCTTGCTATGTGCGAATACGACCTTACCAAGAATCGTTAACCAAAATAGTTACGCGCGGAATAGCTCCGCAAGTAATTAACCGAATTTCCGCGGTTTATAATTTTTATAACTATAACCGCTTTTAATATATATTACACCGTTTGATAGACCGCGGCGGCAAGCCGCTTATAAAAAAGTTCATTCTTCCCTCTATTTAAACGTTTTATATGAAAACGGCTTCGCCTATAAAGCGGAGCCGTTTTCAACAGCTTAAAATCAATAAAAATTTAGTTTTTAAGCCTTTTATATTCTTTTTTGTTCAAAACGCGTTGACCTGAGTTTTTATATAAAGTATAATTTTAATATAAGACATTATAAATATAAGCGGAGAAAATATGAAAAACTTAAACGGACGGTCTCACCCGAAAACAACTATTACCGTAAGGGACAACAAAGACTTCGAAGCGGCTTTTTACGTCGATTCGGATAATTCCGAAAATCCGCCCGTCCGCTACTCGCCGCACATTCACGATACCGTCGAAATATATTTTTTACTGGAAGGCGAATCGTCTTTTTCGGTTGAAAACAGAATTTATCGGTTAAATGCAGGCGACGCGGTTATTTCGATGCCGGACGAACTGCATTATTGTCTAAGAAAATCTATATCTCCCCACGCGCACGCGTGCATATGGTTCGATCCGAACAGCAAATTTTTATTCGGCGATTTTTTTAAAACCGATAAACGCCATATAGTTCTTACGGAAGATAAAAAGAAAGAACTTATTTTTCAGCTTAAAAAACTTGAAACCGCTGCAGAGGCACGCGATAAATATTCCGAATACGTTATTTTGATTTACATACTCGGTTTAATCCACTCCGCGCTTGCCGTCGCCGACGAAAACGACAACGGAATCGCTCCTTATCCCGCTGTGTTAAAAAACGTTCTGGACTATATTTCGGCTAACTTTGCGACAATAAAATCAGTCGGAGAAATTACCGAAAAATATTTTATATCGCGTTCATCGCTTTCGAGACTTTTTAATAAATATCTGCACGTTTCGCCAAAAGTCTATCTAGAATCTAAAAAACTTTCGTTTGCGAGAAAGCTTTTAAAAAGCGGATCGAGCGTTTACTCCGCGGCGGAAGAAGCCGGATTTTCCGACTGTTCGAATTTTATAAGGCTGTTCAAGTTACGTTTCGGAGTTACTCCCGCCCGCTATAAATCAAATCCTTCTCTCGATTTTTTGTATAACGACAACGTTATAGACGACTAACGCGATAGCTGAAACAAGCCCGATAAAAGAAGTTACTTGTTGCGCGTAAACGTTTACGCCGAATAGCTTAAAACCGTGTTTCTGGATAGCAGAAACAACCGGACTCAATATAAGCGTCGATAAAAATCCCGATATCCCGGCTACTGCGGATTTTATCGCTAAAGCAGCCGTTCTTTCTTCCTGTTTTACGTAATCGTAAACTATATTAAGTTCTCCGCTCGAAATTCCCGCGCAACATATCGCGTGCAGAATATAGTAAACCGTATAAAGTATTCTGCCGTTTACGGGGCGAATGAATACCGCAACTGCAAGAGCCGCAATCTCTGCGCCGTAACATACGTTAAGCATTACGGCGAATCCCTTTTTATCGGCTATTTTACCGAGCGGACGCTCAAAAACCGCCCTTACGATCGCATAAATCACGGTCAAAACAGAAACAAACGTCATCGAAAACCCCAATTCCTTTATCTGATACGTTCCGAAAAACGGAACGGTAGAATACATAACCGCCCGCCATAACATTATCATAGCGACTACCTTTATAAAATTCTTTTCTTTCAGAAGATTTTTTATCGCCTGTCGCTTATTTTTTACCTTTGTTTTGTCGGAACCGTCTTTTGTCAAAATCTCTTCGTAAGTTCGTTCTGAAATCGCCATAACGACCGAGTGCGCCGCCGTAACCGTAAAAAGAATTATTCCGACGATAAAAAGAGCGCCTTCCGTATCTCCTTTCGCTTTAAAAAGGTCGAAAATATATCCGAGAAGAAGCGAATATATCATGCCAAAAACAAGCGAAACGATCTCCTTATTCGCCGTAAAAACTCCCCTTTTATCCATATCCACCGATTGCATATACCATTCTGTTTTCAGCGGATTTATCAGATTGTTAAGCGCAAAACCGATAAACAAAAACGCCGTGAATATTATCGCTTTAAAAGTATCGCCGAACGGCAGAAACGGCGAAAAATACAGCAGAACGAAAGAAAGTTCGTTTATAAGATGAAAGATAACGGTATTTTTTTTCGCATCGCCCTTCAAAAATGTCGAAAGTATCTGAAAAACGCATCCTAAACTCACGAACGACGTAAGTACGCCCGTAAGAGCGTCCGGGATTTTCAGCGCGGTCGTAAGGTATGCGAGATATGCGCCCGACACCGAAATCGTAACGAAATATTCGAGTGCCGCTTCAAAAATATAAACCAGTCTGTTTTTCCTTTTTATATCGGTCATATTTACTCCTTTTCTGCGATTATACCATTATAAAAAGACTGTTTATCGGCAAAATAAAGCATAAAATATGTAATTTTAATCAAATTATCCTATAAAAAATTTTTACAGAAAAAAACGCCCCGGCGGTATACCGCAAGGACGCTTTTTTATTTCGATTTATTTTAAATTATTCTTCGTAACCGTTCGGATTCTTCATCTGCCAGTTCAAAGAATCTCTGCACATATCGTCCAGCGTTCTCTTTGCTTTGAATCCGAGATATTTTTCCGCATATGACGGATCGGCGTAGCATGCGGGAATATCTCCGGGACGACGAGCCGTTATCTTGTACGGGATTTCTCTTCCCAAAGCCTTGGAGAAAGCGTTTATTATTTCGAGAACGCTGTATCCTTTGCCGGTGCCGAGATTTGCGATGAAAAGACCGGGCTTTTCGGCAAGTTTGTTAACCGCAAGAACATGTCCTTCCGCAAGGTCGTCGACGTGTATGTAGTCTCTTACGCCAGTTCCGTCGGGAGTGGGATAATCGTTGCCGAATACGTTTACATAAGGAAGTTTGCCTACGCAGACCTTGGTGATATACGGGCAAAGATTATTCGGAATACCGTTCGGATCTTCGCCGATAAGTCCCGAAGGATGAGCTCCGATCGGGTTGAAATATCTTAAAATAGCGATATTGAATTCTTTGTCGGCTTTATAAAGATCTTTAAGAATATATTCGATGAAAAGTTTGGTCGAACCATACGGATTCGAAGTGGAAAGCGGGAAATCTTCGGTTATCGGAACGGTGTGCGGATTGCCGTAAACGGTCGCGGACGAAGAGAATACAATACTCTTTACGCCGTGAGCGCGCATAGTTTCGATAAGGACGAGCATGCCGTAAATATTGTTATCGTAATATTCGATGGGCTTCGCGCAGGATTCGCCTACCGCTTTATATCCCGCAAAATTGATTACGGAGTCGATTTTGTTTTCTTCGAAAACCTTGTTCATGGCTTCTCTGTCTCTGACGTCGGCTTTATAGAAAACTACTTTTTTACCCGTAATTTCTTCAACTCTTTTAACCGCTACGGTCTTGGAGTTCGAAAGATCGTCCACGCATACGACCGAATGACCGGCTTCAAGAAGTTTGACCA
This sequence comes from Clostridiales bacterium, assembly GCA_003538975.1. GTDB lineage: Bacteria > Bacillota > Clostridia > Christensenellales > Borkfalkiaceae > UBA11475. Next base: position 21,078 of record DPQQ01000008.1, read on the forward strand.
TGGTGTGGGTTCCTATGTAGCCCGCGCCGCCTGTTACTAAAATATTCATAATTCCTCCGTTTTTACGGCTTTCATAAAGTCTTCGAAACCGTTTTCGCCGATTTCGTCGTTTTTGAACACAGCCGTATTATTTAAAATATTTTTGCAGATATTGTTTACTTTGTCTCTAACCGCCTTGGCGGCTTCTTCTTTACAGTTAACCTTTACATCGGACATAAGCTCTTTTATCATGTTTCTGTGAACGTAAAGGTAATTGTCTTCTTTATTAAGTTCGGCTTCGTTATATTCCGCGTTGCCGCAAAGAATATCCGCTATCATGTCGAGCTGTTTTTTAAGTCTTGCGGGAAGAATGAAAAGTCCCATCGCTTCTATAAGACCTATTCCCTCTTTTTTGATATTGTGATATTCGGGATGGGCGTGGAATATGCCGTCGGGATACGTTTCGTTCGTGCGGTTGTTCCTTAAAATCATGTCGAGTATATACTCGTCGCCGTTCTTTCTGATAATCGGCGAAAGCGTATTGTGCGGAACGTCTCCCGTATGCGATAAAATTTCACATTCGGGACAGGAATAATTTTCCCACGTTCTTATAATATCGCCGGCGAGAGCGGTAAGTTCGGCTTTATTTTTAGAAGAAAGTCTTATAACGCTGTTATACCACTTTACTCTGCCTATTTTAACGTCTTTATACTTTTCGGATTTATAGTATTTTTTAACCGGAGCCTTCTGCATGGGCATAACGTGTCCGCCGCCCTGATAATGCTCGTGGTTAAGTATAGATCCGCCGACGATCGGAAGAGCCGCGTTCGAACC
>DPQQ01000008.1:22056-34094 GCA_003538975.1 Clostridiales bacterium
CCCGCCATATAGTTCGGGAAAATATCCACGAAGTCTATAAGCTTTCTTACGGTGCCTTCGGTTATTTTCATCGGGGTATGCTCTTTATTTATAACGATGCAATGTTCGTTATAATATCCGTAAGGAGAATACTGAACGAACCACGGTTCGCCGTCTAAAGTTAACGAAACCGTTCTTATATTTTCTCTCGCTGGATGAGTAGCCGAGCCTTCGAATCCTTCGTTCTCTTTGCAGAGAGCGCACGCGGGATACTTTACCGTCTTTTTAGGGAGACTTAAAAGCTTAGCTATTTCCTTATTGTCCTTTTCCGGTTTGGACAAGTTGATAGTTATTTCGAGAACGTTGTCGCCGTCTTTATATTCCCAGAAAAGGTTGCGGCTTATAGCCGTCTTCTGAACGTAGTTATTCTTTATAGAAAGGTCGTAAAGATAGTCGCAAGCCTTCTGCGCGTCTTCTTCTTTCCTTATTTTATAAAACGTTTCGTTGACTACCGAAGGAAGCGGCGTCAGAATACCGAAAACGTAGGTCGAAAAAAGATTTTTAAGACCGTCTTTCAAAAGGTTGTTTTCTTCGCCGTACGTTTCTGTTTCGGCTACGAGTTCGTCGGGAACGGTAAGATTATCGACGTAAGAAATATCTTCATCTCCCGTATACGCCGAATCGAGTCCGAAGGCTTTTAACAGTTCGTTACGTTTGTAAATAACGTCGAGATCGTTAAGTCCTAAATGAGCCTTAGCGTAACGAACGAGTTTTTCGACGAGCAATTTTCCGTCAATCATTGTTTTCTCCTTTCTTTCCGTTTCTGAAATACTTTTCTTTACGGAAATATTCGTATATTCTGCATTCGAGATCCGAATTGAATACCTTTCTGTTTTTATCGGCGCGCCTGCCGAAAGCTCTTTCGAACCCGTCCGCCGAAGTTATCAGAAACAGCGACCAGTTGTCAAGCTTTGAATAAACCTTACCGAGAGTTTTATATAAACCGGTAACGTTTTCTTTGTCCATAAGTCTTTCGCCGTAAGGCGGATTGGTTACTATCGTTCCGAAAGGCTCCGTAAAGTCAAAATCTTTTATATCTTTCTTAAAGAATTTTATTTTACCCGTAAGTCCGGCGTTTTCGGCGTGGCGTTCGGCAAGATTTATCGCCTTGCCGTCTATGTCGGAGCCGTAAAAATCAAGCTTATAATCTCTCTCTTTATCCATAGCTTCGGTAAGAGCGGATTTATAAGCCGTTTTACCAAAGAAGCTCCATCCCGTATAATCGAACGACCTGTACTTGCCGGGCGCGATGTTAAGAGCGATATTCGCCGCTTCTATTACAAAAGTACCCGAACCGCAGAACGGATCGACGAAAGTCTTGTCGTAATAAAAATCGGAAAGCATCAGCATCGCCGAAGCGAGCGTTTCTTTTATGGGAGCCTTCGCGACGTAATCGCGGTATCCCCTTTTATGAAGTCCCGGACCGCTGGTGTTCAGCATAAGCGAAAATTTGTCGTTTACGTTTGAAAAGTAAACTCTGAACCTTTCGCCCGATTCGGAAAGATTTTTCGTCTTATATTTATCCGAAAGCCTGTTCATTATAGCTTTTTTAACGACCTTCTGCGTGGCGGAGATAGCGAATATCGTACTCTTTACGCACTTGCCGTCGACCAGAACTTCGCTGTCCGGCTGCATATAGTCTTCCCACGGGAATTCGTACACGTTATCGTAAATATCGTCGAAGGTATACGACGGGAACTCTTTAAGAACTATATACACCCTGTCGGCGGTCCTTAAAAACATATTGAGTCTCGCAACGTCGAGTTCCGATCCTTCCAAAGTTATGGCTCCGTTTTCGGCAGGATGATCGCCGTAGCCGAGCCTTGAAATTTCTTTTTTCGTTATGGCTTCTATACCCGAAGCCGAAGTTACCGTTATCCTAAAAATATCGCACCGCCCCGCTTGCCGTTTATTAAGAGCTTTACTCTTTAATTACAAATCCTTTATTACAAACAAATTATACAACATTCTTTTTTTGTTTGCAAGCGAGTTTTATGTTTATAAGCCTTAATTTATAATATTTTACAATAATATTACACTAAGGTATTGACACGTTTTTTATAAAGTCGTATAATAGAGTAAAGTATGAAATGTAGGAAAGGTAGGAATTTATGGAAAATAAAAAAGACGAAGCCGCAAAACAGACCAAATTCATATGGAGCGCGAAACTCGGCGAAAAAGGTCAGATAGTTATTCCTAAGGAAGCCAGAGATCTTTTTAATCTTAAAAAAGGCGATTCTCTTCTTCTTTTCGGCGATCTGGAACGAGGCATCGCAATAGCAAAGCAGGAAGATTATCTCGAATTCGCGAAAAAGATTTTCGAGGCCGGCAAAAATGATTGAAATTAAAAATCTCGTAAAAAATTACGGCAAACTTAAAGCCGTAGACGGACTTAACCTTAAAATAAACGACGGCGAACTTTACGCCCTTTTGGGACTTAACGGCGCCGGCAAATCGACCACGGTTAAAATTATTTCGGGTTTGACTCAAAAAACTTCGGGAAGCGTTATCGTTAACGGAATAAATATAGACGAATCCCCCGAAGAAATCAAAAAAATCGTAAGCGTTTCCCCGCAGGAAACCGCCGTTGCGAACAATCTTACGGTAAGAGAAAATTTAGAGCTTATCGCCAACCTTTACAGCGTTAAAAACATAAACGAAGCCGTAAACACTCATCTTAAAAAATTCGGCCTTACGGAAAAGGAAAACGTCCGCGCAAAAAAACTCTCGGGCGGACAAAAACGCAGGCTTTCGATCGCGATGTCCGTTATCTGCGATCCGAAAATTCTGATACTCGACGAACCTACCTTAGGACTCGACGTTCTCGCAAGGCGAAATTTGTGGGAAATAATAAAAGAACTTAAAAAGAACGTAACGGTTATTTTAACCACGCACTATCTCGAAGAAGCCGAAGCCTTAGCCGATAAAATCGGCATATTGAAGCGCGGCAGACTCGTTACAGAAGGTTCTCCCGAAGAAATTATAGCGTTTTCCGGCGAAAAAACTTTCGAAGAAGCGTTTATAGCACTCGCAAAAGACGGCGAAGGAGACTACGATGACTAAACTTTACGCGTTAACCAAAAGAAATTTCAAAGAAATAATAAGAGATCCGCTTTCCCTTATATTCTGCTTGCTATTCCCCGTTTTCATGCTGGTACTTATGCGGATTATTTTTAAGTCTATGCCGGACGTTCCCGCTAACTTCGCGCTCGAAAATTATTCCGCGGGCATTTGTGTTTTCGGATTTACCTTTTTAACGCTCTTTTGCTGTAACCTGATAGCTTCGGATAAAAATACCGAATTCATAAACAGAATCCGCGTCGCTCCCGTCAAAAAAATTACGGTTCTTTCGAGCTACTTTTTCGCCCTTGTTCCGATAGCGTTTTTACAGAAGATACTCTTTTTCGCTATTGCGGCGATATTCGGACTTAGAATTGACCTTAACCTTCTGATAGCGTTTATTTATCTTATCCCGTCGGAAGTCTTTTATATCTTAACGGGCATACTTATAGGCTCGATCGCCAAAAACGAAAAACATGGAGCTCCCTTCGCTTCGATAATAGTTACCGTTACGGGAATATTCGGCGGCGTATTCATGCCCGTCGAAACTATGGGCGGTTTTTACAAAATAGTAAAAGTTTTACCGTTTGTACATACGGTAAAACCCGCCGCGGAAGCATTAAGCGGCAACTTTGCCGGCATCTTCCCCCATATTTTATGGGTTTTAGGATACGGAATAATAATCGCGGCGATAACCTTTATAATAAACCGCAGAAAACAAAACGCTTGATAGTTAATAAAAACATAAAAAACTCCGCCGTAATTGGTCTTCCCGTAGGAATTTTTCAGTAAGTGCGGAGTGTTCAGAGTTAGGCGTGGCGTAATGCCATGCCTTTTTCCTTGCTGCTTGTCGGTTTCAATCATTTTAACCGGTGAGCTCGCCGCCCATATAGATCTGTCGATTGCTCTGATAAAATTGTAAAAGATTTCTACGGTTTGTCTGTAATGTCCGTCAACTTTCGTTCTTTCGTATACAACAACCTTTTCGATGAACGCACGTAGTATTTCGGGCGTGAGATATTCAAATAAATTTTAATTTTCATTACATAAAACACCTCCGATTTTGTGTCTATGAATAAAAAAATCCGTGCGATTTCGGTTGCCTTTTTAGGCTCGTTCTTCGCACGGATTTAATCCGGATTATTTAATTTTCAGCCGATTTTATCAAAAAAAATCGTATCACAACAAACTCCACGTCGAAATCTTTAAATAAAGATTTCGATGCCAAACAACGTTTTTTACGGACTAACGCTTGAATTTATATCAAGTCAATTGCATTGCAATACAAAAAATTATTAGTTAGATGCCTTTGAAATTTTCCTTAAAAATAAAGTATACAATAATCAATTGCGGTATCTAAAAACAATTGCAATTTATCAAGATCTGCGTACATTCCGTGATTGCTGTGGGGAAATTCCACATAATCATATTTTATGCCTGCGTTTTTATATGCCGCAAGCAAAAGAGTGCGTGAACTATGAGGAACGCAGTGATCTTTCAATCCATATCCGACAAGCGACGGCACGGAATCGGTGTTCACAAGACTCGCGGGCGATATTTCATACAGAGCGTTCAAATGCTTTCCTTCGGCTATTTCTTCCGCCGAAAAATCTTTGCCCGTCATCCATTTTATAAATTCGGAATCGCTTTTTATTTTATCCACTTTTTTCAGCAAACCCCATTCCGAGGGCGTAAAGTCGGAAGGCCCTGCAAGTTGAAATACGAATTTCACGGGAATAGCCGAATCTTTATCGTGCTTGTAGGCATAATTCATAGCGAGAGTGCCGCCGGCGGAAACTCCGCACGTTGCCATTCCGTTTAAGGTTATACCCATATTCAGACATTCTTCTTTGATTGCCGCTACGCAATTTTTTATTTGCAAATCGAGTTTGTTAAGATTTGCGTCGACGCCTTTTTTCTGAAGCGTATAATCGAGCGTTGCCGTAACGTAGCCTTTGCTCGTAAAATATTTACACCACAAGTCTCCGTCCTCTTTCGCACCCGAATTAAAACTTCCGCCGTGAACATACAATATCAGGTTGGCGTCGGTTGAAATCTTAGCAGGGATATATAAGTCGAATTTATGTCCGCGGTCGTTTACATAATCAAGATTTTTATATTGTTTTCCGACCGAGTCGTCCCATTTGACCTTGACAAGCCTTTGCGGCAAACTTCCCGTTATCTGAACGCAAACAAGTGCGCCGACAATAAACGAAACAAAAAATGAAACGATGCATAAAACAATAAAAATCGTGTTTCTCTTTTTTTCTTTCATAATCAAATAATATTATCGAGTATCAGCCTTCCGACGATTGCGCCGAGTAAGCCGGAACCTACGATTATCGCTACGATAATTAAAATTTTTTTTACTGTGTTATTCATATTAAATCTCTTAATTTTCTTTTTTCCTATTTATAAGGCATCCGAGGGCGATTTTGTTCGTTTAAAAGTGCAATCCTAAAATTTAATTTTAATAATTTTCTATGGAAACTCCGCCGTGAAGCGGAGTTTTTAATTTAATTCGATTTTCACAAATCCCGCAAAGTCTGCCGATTTTTATTTTATGCGGCTGTGTTCGGGGTTGCGTTGTTGTCTTCGGTTTTAATTCCGACCATAACCTGCGGACAGCGTTTTTCAACCGCGAAGGCAATAAGGTATGCGAGTATAACCGAAGCGAAGTCCTTTATAAGATACGGGACCGAAACCATAATGAAAGACTTCCAGAAAGTTATTTTATACAAAACCGCGAACTGAGCTACGCCCAGAACATGGCAGATCATAAGACCTATAAACGAGAATACTATTCTTAAAATTCTGCTTTTGAATCTTATGCCGGAGAGCATCGCAAAAGGAATAAAACCGAAAATAAATCCGCCCGTAAGACCGAAAAGAACCTGCGGTCCCGCCTGAAAGTTCGAAAATACGGGAACTCCTATTACTCCTAAAAGTATGTACGCAAGCACAGCAAACGCGCTGTACTTCCACCCCAAAAAGAATCCCGCAAGTGCTATTGCAAAGGTCTGTAATGTAAGAGATACTCCCGTCGGCATTTTAATCGACACGAGCGTGCAGACCGCGATGATCGCTGTAAAAAGCGCGGTCTTTATAATATTTTTAAGTTGCATTGTTTTGTCCTCTCTGTTAAAAATTTATTTTTTCTTGTTTATATAATCCGCTGCGGAAAACGCCGCAACGTTGCCTTCGCCTATGGCTTTCGCATACTGATACGGCGCGCCCGTGCAATCGCCGGCGGCAAAACACCCGGGAATATTCGTTTCCGTTTTTCTGTTTATGAAAATATGTCCGTTTTCTGTTTTAAGACCTTTTACGAGCGAAGTCGCAGGATATGCTTTTTTAAGAATAAATATCCCGTCCGCGGATACGGCAGAATTTTTACATATCACTTCGCCGGCTTTCATTCCGCCCGATATTTTTACGGGAATATCATTTATGATTTCGACGTTCGGCGGGAAGGTTCCGGCTTTTGCTTCTTTATACAGCGGAATAAGTTTTACCGTCTTAGCTATGCCCGATAAAAGAATTACTTCGCTTAAAAGCTCTTCGTCGTAGCATATTACGGCTACCGTTTTACCGCGGTAAAGTCCGCCGTCGCACGGAGCGCAATAACTTACTCCTCTGCCAAGAAATTCCGCTTCCCCTTCTATGCCCGGTTTTATTACGGAGCCCGTCGCTATAATAACAGTCTTCGCTTCGAAAATTTCGCTTTCCGTCGCCAAGCCGAATTTATCGCCTAAATTATAAATTCCTATAACGTTTTTTCGGGTAACCGCAATGTTTTCCGATTCGAGCTGATCTTTAAGCGTTTTGTAAAGTTCTTCGCCGGAAACCTTTTTAAGTCCCACGAAGTTGTTTATTCTTTCCGCTTTTTTTATTTTGAGCGACAGATCGCCGCTTCCGAAAAGAATAAAAGTTTTATTAAGATTTTTTAACGTGAGCGCGGCAGAAATGCCCGCGACTCCCGAACCTAATATAGCGGTATCGTACAACATTTTATTTATTCTTCCCCGTTAAATCGTTATATTTTATCGCCTTTTACGTCTTTGAGGTCGAAGTCTATTACCTTTTTAAGTTCCGAAATATTCGTTTCGACCTGATAACCTATCTTGCCCGCACTGAAATATATAGTCTCAAAATCCTTTGCGGTGTCGTCTATAACGGTCTTAAAAGGCTTTTTCATTCCGACAGGCGAACATCCGCCATGTATATATCCGGTAAGTCCTAAAAGATCTTTCGATTTAATCATCTCAATACTCTTTTCGTTTACCGCCGAAGCCGCCTTTTTAAGATCGAGATCTTTATCCACGGGAACAAGAAAAACATAATGGTTTCTGCTGTGTCCTACCGTCACGAGCGTCTTGAAAACCCTTTCGACGGGTTCGTTAAGCGCGGCGGCTGTGTCTACTCCGCTGATCGCGCCGGACATCAGATAACAGTGCGGAGTATAAACGACCTTCTTCTGATCGAATATTCTCATTACGTTGGTTTTTTCTGTCTGCTGATTTTTCATATGTAAGTCCTTCGCAAAAGTTAAAGTCCGGTATAAACTTTAATATAAAACCTTTGCGTTCAGGTCGTAAATAATTTTAAGACCTTCGAGCGTAAGTTTTCTGTCAAAAGTCGTTATTACAGAAACTTCTTTGGCGATCACTTCGCCCATACCGCCGGTAGCTACGACTTTGATGCCGTCCACTCCGAGTTCCGATTTAATCTTTTCTACTATCTTTTCGACAAGACCTGCAAAGCCGAAAATTATGCCTGCCTGCATATTCGTTTCGGTATCTCTCGCAATTACGGTTTTTGGCGCCTTCAATTCTATCATCGGAAGCTGCGCCGTGCCGCTTACCAAACTCTCGAGCGAAGTTTTTATCCCGGGAGCGATAACGCCGCCGATAAACGTCGCGTCGGTAAGTATATTGAAGGTCGTTGCCGTTCCGAAGTCTATAACAACGAGCGGTTCGCCGTTTTTGCCGTATTTACGCCATGCCGCCACGCTGTTCACTATTCTGTCCGCGCCGACTTCTTTCGGATGATCGGCTTTAACGTTAAGTCCCGTTTTTATGCCGTGTCCGACAAAAAGCGGCGTTACGTTAAAAAAGAATTCGCACATGTGTCTTATAGTGTAATTAAGCGACGGGATAACCGACGAAACTATTATTCCGTCTATATCTTTTACTGTAATCTTTTCGCTCGACAAAAGGTTTAAAAGCACCGCTCCGTATTCGTCCGCGGTACGATTAAGTCTCGACGAAACTCTGAAGCTCGCTTTTAAAGAATCTTTGTCGAATACTCCGTATTTTATATTGGTATTTCCTATATCGATCGCAAGTAACATTATTGTTCCTCTTTTTCGTTCGTTTTATCTTCGGTTAAACACTCGTTTTTATCTTCGGCCTGTTCTTCGGATTTTTCGGTGTCTTCCGCATAATCGTTTCTGCCTAACGACTTACCGACCACCTGTATTACCTTGTAAATCGCCGGAGCGAGAATTATATTAAGTAAAAATTCGAAAACAAAGTTTATTCCGACGATGCCGACGCATATTCCGTATAAAGCGGAAGTTCCGCCGTCGATAAAGCCGCTTTTTACAAGAGCGTTTTTCATCAAAAGCATGCCTAAAATAAATATGCCGGTATTCACGACGGGTACGCTCGCCGCCGAAACGACGGTTCCGAGATATTCATGTTTTTTATGCAAAACTTTATAAACAAGCGCGCCGACGGCTCCCGCAAGAGTAGTTTTTAAAATGCAAACGAGCGTTATTACGAGCGGATTTTCGGCAAACAGAACGTTTGTAAATCCGTCCATGCCGATAACGCCCGACAAAAGCACGACAAGTCCTACGATAAAGCCCATAAGAGCGCCGTATACCCAGCCTAAAAGTATTCCGCATAGAACGATCGGGATGAGTACGAAGTTAAGAGTTACCGCGCCGATTTTTATCGCGCTGCCGGTAAACTGAAGAATAAGCACTATCGCCGTGAGTATGGCAAAATAAGCAAGCTTTTTTGCCTTTGATAATTTTGTAGTTTCCATAATTCACCTCAAAATCGGATTTCATAAAGAATATCCGTTCCGGTTACGGCTCCCGCCGACCTGGAAAAATAAATAAAGTCGAATCCTTAAAGGTATCCGCTTTTTGTATTTTAACATTATTATTGCCCGATTGCAATTTTTTTAAAGAGTTTTCAGCTGTTTTTTGGGTTTTATATATTCTTTTTTCACATAAAGCTATGCGGTTATAAAACTTTTCATTCAAATTGCGGTCGGAATACCAACCTCCAAAAATAAAAATCATTTCATATCTTTTATAAAATCCGAACAAAAACAAACGATAAAACCGCAAATTACGGCAAAGTAACAATTTTTTGCCGTAACGCTTATTATAATAACGAAAGGTCCCGCGGCGAATCGGACGAAAAAAGCCTGCGGGCCGAAATTCGGAGGTACATATATGAATTGTTTCGGACTCGATAACAACTGTTATCTTTACTTACTCATAATTCTTCTCGTTCTCTGCGTATGCAAAAACGGCGGTATATGCGGGCTCTTCAACAACTGCTACACTCTTCCCGTGATAATCGCTCTCGTTTGCTGCTTCTGCAAAGGCGGCGGTAATCTTTTCGGCGGTTGCGGCTGCAAATAAGTAAAGATCAACGCGAAAACTTTTACTTCTATACAAAAATACATAAAAAGTTGTCGCATAAAAAAGGCGGAGCAGTCCGCCTTTTGTTTTTTATTTGAAAGCTATTTCCTACATATTAGGAGTTAATATTCATATCAGATACGCGGCTATAAAACCAAACCGAGTACCGCAAGACACGTTATAAGCGACGGGACCGAAACAGTCGCTCCGTAAACGATAAAATTTCTGAAAGAGAATTTTATCCCGTTCTTTTTTAACAGCCCCGACCACATTATTCCCGCAAGCGCGCCGACCGGCGTAAATATTGCTCCGAGATTAGATCCTATTATCGTTGCGTAGGTTGATTTCGCCGATACCGTTACCGTCGAAAACAGTACGCTCATAGGAATATTGTTTATTAAGTTCGAACACAAAAAAGACGATATTCCGTACGAAAATATTTCGTCGAATCCGTCTAAAAACGACTTCAGAAGTCCCGTCGCTCCGGATGACTTAAGCGACGAAACGATAACGAACATAGATAAAATAAACGGAATAAGTTCGTATGGCGCGCGTTTTATTACCGAGAGTATAAACCCCGCTCCCCGCCTTTTTACGACAAGATAAATTACCGTTATCAGAAGCTCGACAACAAATAAGCTTACGCAGATAATCCAGCTTTCGATATTTATATAGGACGAAACGGCAAGCAAGATTATGCACGATATTAAAGCGGCAAGTCCTATATACAACAAAAACTTATCTTTTATCTCTGCTGTTTTTACGTTATCTATTTCGGCTTTTTTACACAGAGATTTCTTAAATAAAAGATACAATATCAAAAAAGATACCGTTCCGGAAGCGATCGTCGGCAAAATCATTACCGAAAAGTAGCCGAAAAACGTAAGACCGCTGCTACCGCCGATATAGATATTTGTGGGATTGCCTATTAAAAGAGCCATGCTCCAGGTGTTCGCCGCGACGAATTCCGAAAACAGATACGGCTTAGGATCTATCCCCGACCTTTTGCAGAACGCACATATAAACGGAGTAAAAGTAAGAATAATAATATCGTTAGACGTAAAAACAGTCAGTACCGAAACCGTCAGATAAAGACATAAAAAAAGCTTCTTCTGACTGTTTTTCGCCACGACAAGAACTTTTTCGGACAAATACGAAAAGAATCCAAGTTCGTCGAGATATACCGAAAATAAAGTCATCGACAAAAACAAAGCGAGAATTTTTAACGGGTTAACCGCCGTATCCGCGGTTATTTCTTTGATAACTTCTTCTACGCTTACAATATTTAATATCAGCATAAAAGCCGCTCCGATAAGAGCGACTATCCAGTAAGAACCAAGTTTTATTTTTCCGATTTTTATTTCCGGAAAAAACAAAACCGATAAAATTATCATAACCGCGGTAACGCCCGCAATTACAAGAGACCAAGCCATTTTCAGTCCTTTTTATACATCTGTTTATATAAATTTTGGTATAATTTCAACGATACAGGTACTAACTTACCACTACCAACAGTCCCGTGCGATAAACTATAACCATAAGCGTAAACAGCATTATGACGAAGTACAGTAAAAACGCTTCGAAAAAAAGCATAACTCCGACGTTTTTTATAAGGTTGTTCCCGTACTTTTTAACGAGTTTTTTACCTGTATCCTTCATACTCTTTTTATTGAACTCTTCACCGAGATCGGAATAAAACTCGCTTTCCGTTTTATCGGGAACGTTCAAAGCAAGCCTGTGTTCTAACTTATCCATGTATCTTACTACGAGCCATATTACGATAACCGCCGAAGAAAACGGAAGAAGAAGCGGAATCAAAATTGCAAGTCCTTCCATCTCGCCGCTTAAAGCTTTCGGAACTCCTCCCCCGGAAAATCCGCCGAGAGCCAGCGCGAAAAGCGGAACGATTATAACTATCGGCAGATAAATTCCGATAAGATAAGCCTTCTTTTTTCTCCTCGGCAAATCTTCGTCAAGCTCGTTTTCGGATAATAGCGCCTTCATCTTTTTATCGAAAATTATAAACCAGACAATAAGCGCGCCGGTAGCGAGCAAAAACGTAGTATAAAGCAAAACATCGCTGAATAATTTCATAAAGCCTATTTTATAAACCTTTTTTAAATTCGTAGTCTTGAATTCGCCGTTGCCGGGCAATCATTTTAAAAATTAAAACGGACTCGCCGAATGCGAATCCGTTTTTGGTGCCGCTGATCGGACTTGAACCGATACGACTGTTACATCGAGGGATTTTAAGTCCCTTGCGTCTGCCTATTCC
>DPQQ01000008.1:34233-34897 GCA_003538975.1 Clostridiales bacterium
CTTGCGTCTGCCTATTCCGCCACAGCGGCAAATCTTAAATTCTTTTCGATTATACCAAATTATTCCGCCCGTGTCAACGGATAAGCGTTTATTTTATTTAATATTTTCCCTATTTTTTTATTGCGACCGTTCCAAGGCGTTTTGTGCTGTTTATATAATATATTTTATAAAACAAGTGATTTTCGCTGTTGACATAATTATCTTCGGGTGATATAATTTTTAATAAATACATTCTATACTTAAAGGAAAGTTTATGAAAAAGATAATTTTAACCGGCGACCGTCCCACAGGCAGACTTCACGTAGGACATTACGTCGGTTCTCTCAGAGAAAGGGTTAATCTTCAGAATTCGGGAAGTTACGACGAAATTTACATTATGATCGCCGACGCGCAGGCTCTTACCGACAATGCGGAACATCCCGAAAAAGTCAGACAGAATATTTTACAGGTCGCGCTCGATTATCTGGCTTGCGGAATCGATCCCGAAAAGTCCTGTATTTTTATACAGTCGATGGTTCCCGAACTTACAGAACTCACCTTTTATTATATGAACTTAGTAACCGTTTCGAGAGTTCAACGTAACCCCACCGTAAAGGCGGAAATCCAGCAGAAGAATTTCGAAGCGAGCATTCCCGTAGGCTTTTTCTGCTATCCGATAAGCCAG
>DPQQ01000008.1:35057-35357 GCA_003538975.1 Clostridiales bacterium
TTTTTCTGCTATCCGATAAGCCAGACTGCGGATATTACCGCTTTCAAGGCTACCACCGTTCCCGCGGGCGAAGATCAGAAGCCCATGATCGAACAAGCGCGCGAAATTGTTCATAAATTCAACGAAGTATACGGCGAAACGCTTGTAGAGCCGGACATCGTTCTCCCCACAAATAAGGCATGTCTGAGACTTCCCGGCATCGACGGAAAGGCAAAAATGAGCAAATCGCTCGGAAACTGCATCTATTTATCGGACGAACCCGACGTTATAAAAACTAAGGTTATGTCGATGTTCACCGAT
>DPQQ01000008.1:35534-36990 GCA_003538975.1 Clostridiales bacterium
AAGGTTATGTCGATGTTCACCGATCCCACCCATTTAAGAAAGGACGATCCGGGCCATACCGAAAACAACCCCGTATTCATTTACCTGCAAGCCTTCGCAAAAGACGAACATTTCAAAGAATTTTTGCCCGAATACAACAATCTGGACGAACTTAAGGCGCATTACGAACGCGGCGGTCTCGGCGACGTAACCGTTAAAAAGTTCCTTAACAACGTATTACAGACCGAACTCGCCCCCATAAGAGAACGCCGTAAAATGTGGGAAGCAAAACTCCCCGAAGTATACACCATTCTTATGAACGGCTGCCGGAAAGCCGAAAATGCCGCTTACGAAACTTTACAGGAAGTAAGAAGCGCGATGAAGATAAATTACTTCGACGACGACAACCTTCTCAAAAAAGACTGAAACAAAATAAATCAAAACCGCTCTGCGCTATACGCAGGGCGGTTTTTTGTCGCTTATTTTTATGTCAAAACAGATCGATAACCAGAATTTATATGAACCGGATTACTCTATCCCCTTTTCCTCTTTAAAATCTTCCACTATTTTCTTTATCTCGTCGAGATTTTTAACAAAATAGAAGCCTTTTTGCCTTTCTTCGGTAGAAAGCCCGTCTTTTATCATCTTGTCCAGAAGTCCTTTAAGATGATCGTAATAACCGTTAAGATTATAAATTATGCAAGGCGCGTCGAGATGTTTAAGCGAAACTTTACACATTATTTCCGATACTTCTTCAAGCGTTCCCGTTCCGCCCGGGAACGTTATAAAAACCTTTCCGAGTTCTATCATATGCGCGCGGCGTTCCGCCATAGTGTCGGTTACTATAAGCTTTGTTATATCGTCGTAAACAAGTCCCGCGTCGACGAAAAATTTAGGTTCGACTCCGGTTACTTTGCCGCCGGCGTTAAGGACGCTTTCAGCAAGCACTCCCATAAGTCCGGACTTCGAGCCGCCGTAGACGAGATCGTTTCCGCTTTCGCCTATCCATGTTCCGAGTTCTTTCACAGCGGGTTTCAAAGCGGGATCGTTTCCTTCCATTGCTCCAAGATATACCGTTATATTCATACATTTATTCCTCCCGTATTTTTTGCTCTTTTATATTATAATACGCAAGCGGCGGAATTTAACGCAAAATCCGGTTAATTTTTCATCATTTTTATGTTAAAACCTTGTAAAAAATATCCGGCTTACTTTAATGTGCGATTATGTTATAAAAGTTCGGATCGAAACCGACGGCATGAAAAATATATTTATTATAAAAATGACCGCTTGAAAGCGGTCAAATCTGGAGGCGCCACCCAGATTCGAACTGGGGGTGAGGGTTTTGCAGACCCGAGCCTTACCTCTTGGCTATGGCGCCGAGCTTTGCGAAAAATTCGCAAAAAAAATGGAGCGGGAAACGGGATTCGGACCCGCGACATTCACCTTGGCAAGGTGACGCTCTACCACTGAGCCA
>DPQQ01000008.1:37232-53313 GCA_003538975.1 Clostridiales bacterium
CTCTCCCAGCTGAGCTAAGCTCCCGAACAGAACCAACTCTTGCTTTGCCGTTATAATATATCAAATCCGAAGAAATAAATCAAGTGTTTTTATAAAGTTTTTTTAATTTTTTTTATTTTTTGTTTTTTAC
This sequence comes from Clostridiales bacterium, assembly GCA_003538975.1. GTDB lineage: Bacteria > Bacillota > Clostridia > Christensenellales > Borkfalkiaceae > UBA11475. The sequence continues at coordinate 37,363 of DPQQ01000008.1, forward strand.
CGCTTTACCCTTTTGATAAGAGACAAAAATCGACGTAAAAAGCGACTTTAATTAAAAGCCGCTTTCTTCTTACTATTATTTTATGAAATTAAATCCGAAAATATTTCTTTCTTTTTTTAATTTTTATTTTCTTTTTTGACGCTGCTTTTGTTTTTATAATTGCCGAACGCTATCTTTTTGCCGTATCCGATTCTCCACGCGATAGCCATGCTCGTCTGCGGCTCCGGTTACAATCATTACGCCTTTTATATTTTTCTCCTTATTTTTATTTTCACCTATATTATACACCATAATTTTTTAATTAGGAATTACAAAAAAGATTTTATAGTCTTAACCTGCAGTTAATACTAAAAATCGGCGTATAAAAGTTTTTATTAAATAAATACTTAAAACAAACCGAAAATTTCTAAAAATTTCAATACCGCTTGATTATTCGGCGGAATTATATTATAATGTATAAATAAAAATCTGAGAGGTAAATTTTATGTATTATATCGGCGTGGACATCGGCGGAATGAGCGTCAAGACCGGTCTTGTCGACGATGAAGGCAAAGTATTATATAAAACAAGAGTAAAAACCGTACTCAACGATCCCGAAAAGGTAATTTCGGACATCGGCGACATGGTGGACGAAGTTCTTTATAAAAACAATCTTACGATAAACGATATTTCGGGAATCGGCATAGGTTCCCCCGGGATTATTTCGAGCGCGATAGGAAGAATCGACCGCGCGTACAATCTCGGCTGGGTTAACGTCGATATCGTGGACATGCTCAAAAAGCGTTTCGAAACGACGGTAAAAGTCTCTAACGACGCGAATGTAGCCGCATTGGGCGAAGCGATTTTCGGCGTTGCCAAAGGATATAACGACGTAGTTATGTTAACGTTGGGAACCGGCGTCGGCGGCGGCGTTATAATAAACAAAAAACTTTACGAAGGCGGAGCTTCAAAAGGAACCGAACTGGGACACGTCACCCTTATTCTCGGCGGCGAGCCGTGTTCGTGCGGAAGATCGGGTTGCATCGAAGCATATACTTCCGCGACCGCTCTTATAAGAGACACAAAACGAGCGATGGAAGCCGATAAATCTTCAAAAATGTGGGAACTCGTCGGCGGCGACATCGAAAAAACTGACGGGCTCACATCCTTCACCGCATTTAAGAACGGCGACAAAGCCGCTACAAAAGTCGTAAACAATTACGTTATGTACCTTGCCGAAAGCATGATGTCTTTTATGAATATTTTCCGTCCGGAAGCGATGGTTATCGGCGGCGGTATTTCCGGTCAGGGACAGTATTTTGCCGATATGATAAAAGATTATCTCGAAGCCCACGATTACGGCTTCAAAAACGCCCCGAAGGCCGAAATTCTGATTGCAAAAAACGGCAACGACGCAGGCATAATCGGCGCGGCGGCTCTTATCAAAGCGTAAAATATAAAGCGTTACGAAGCCGTTTTTATAACGGCTTCTGTACGTTAAACCGAATTTATAAAGCAAAAACAATGAAAAATTCTCTTGAATCCCCTTCCCGAAATTATAAATACACCGCGGAAGAAAAAAGAAAAATTATTTATAAGATCTCGTTTATAACCGTCGCCCTTAATGTTCTTCTCGCAATCGCTAAAGTCGTGGCTGGCCTTCTCGGCGGTTCCAGAGCGATGATTTCGGACGCCGCTCACTCCGTTTCGGACGTGTTAAGCACGATAGTCGTTATCGTCTCCGCCGCGCTATTTAAAAACGCTTCGGACGAAGCAGCCAAAAAGAAAAACGCGAAGATCGAATTCGCCTTTTCTATAGTAATGGCTGCGATACTTTTATTCACCGCAGGCGATCTTATCGTCGACAGCTTAAAAGCTCTTATAAAAGGCGAAAACGATTCGGAATTTTCTTTTATAGAAATAATAGTTTCCGCAGTTTCGATTTTAACCAAGATTTTTATCTTCGTATTTACCATAAAAACCGCAAAGAAAATCGACTACGCTCCCCTTACCGCAAATGCATGGCATCAGGCGGCTGACGCGTTTACTTCTATCGCGACGATAATCGGCGTAGTTTCGGTAAAACTCTTCCATAGTTCCGTAGTAGACAGCGTAATGTCGCTTTTGATTTCCCTTTTCATTCTTCACATAGCGATCGACGTTATTATTTCGGGAATCGAAAAACTAAAAGGCAAAAAATGCTCGCATACGCATAAACACAACTGCGACAAATGTATGCCCGATCTTAAAATAGACGAAAACGAACTTTGTAAAAACTGCAAAGACTCATCCTGCGAAAATAATCCCAATCACAAACACGACCACTGCTAAAAGGCTATATTTTATAACACCTGTATCGCCGAAACGATACCACTAATTACAATGATCGATAATAAAAATATTCCGCACGAACTTAATACTCCGCCCGAAGTTTTAGCCCCCGCCGGCGATACCGAAAGTTTTTACGCCGCGATAAACGCAGGCGCAGACGCCGTATATCTCGGACTTTCGGACTTCAACGCGCGCATTAAAGCCGAAAACTTCACCAAAGAAAATATAGGCGAAATTGTAAAATACGCCCATGTTTACGGCGTAAAAGTTTACGTTACGGTCAATATTCTTATTTCGGACAGCGAAAAGGACGAATTTATTTCGGTTATAAAAGCCTGCACAGACGCAAGTGTAGACGCATTTATAATACAGGATCTCGGCATGGCGGTTCTTATAAAATCGCTCTTCCCCGCCGCTGTTTTACACGCAAGCACTCAGGCGGGCGTATCCAATCTCGAAGGAGCGAAAGTATTCGAAAATCTTGGCTTTACGCGCGTAGTTCTCGCAAGAGAAACAAAGCTCGAAGACATAAAAGCCATAAAAGAAAATACAAATCTCGAGATCGAATACTTCGTTCAGGGCGCGCTATGCGTTTCGTACTCCGGCAACTGCTACATGTCGTCGCTAAAATGCGGAATGAGCGGCAACCGCGGCAAATGCAGGCAGCTATGCCGTCTTAATTACACAGCGTTTAATAATAACGGTGATAAAAATTCGATAAAAACGCCGATAAAAAGCGGTCATCTTTTATCGACGAACGATCTTTGCCTTATAAAAAGCCTTAAAACTCTTTACGAAGCCGGCGTTACTTCATTTAAAATCGAAGGCAGGCTGAAACGCCCCGCGTACGTGGCAAAAGCCGTATCCGTATATAAAAAAGCGATAACGAAAAATCTTACGTCCGACGAAGCCGATAACGAAATAAAGGGATTAAGCAAAATTTTTTCCCGCGGGAAGTATAACGAAACCGCATATTTATACGATAACGACAACATAATCGACGTAATAAACCAGACTCACAACGGCGAAAAAATCGGAACCGTAGTAAAAAAAGAAAAATTCAAAACACTTTTCAGGCTGACTCTCTCCGTCTCGTCCCCGATAAACCAAAACGACGGACTTAAATTTTTCAGAATCTTGAACAATACTCTTACCGAAGTTGCGTCTATAGGTGCCGGCAACGTCAATAAAAACGGAAATTTTACCGAAATTTTTACTACTTCCGGCAATATAAAAGAAGGCGACTCCGTTTACAAAACTTCGGACAGCAAATACGAAAGTTCCGTTCTGTTTGAAAAACGCCGTATTCCGCTCGAAGTAAAAGCCGATTTTTATTCCGGAAATTTACCGGTTTTAACTCTTGAATCGGGTAACTTTACCGTAACCCTTACCGGCGAAGAACCTTTGGAAAAAGCTAAAAACTCTCCGCTTACGGAAGACGAACTTAAAGCAAAATTCAAACTCACGGACACACCGTTTTACCTGAAAAACCTTACGCTTAACACCGACGGCGTGTTTATAAGATCTGCGATTCTTAACGAATTAAGACGTAACTCAGTTTCCCTTCTTATCGGAAAAATCACATTTAGGCCCGTTCAAAAATACGATTTATCGGCAAAATTTCCCTACCAGGGTATAACCCGAAAAGAGAACGTTAAATTCGCTTTGATTACCGAAAACGAACTCGATCTATTCTTATCCAGAGACGATAAAAAAGAGTATACGGTAGTGTTTCAACCGACCTGTTACGCCGAAACCGTACTCGATAGATTTATAAATAAAATTAAAGCGAACGGCTTTAGCCAATATTTTTTATATCTCCCCGTGCTTCTGACCGGCAAAGAAATAGCCAAAACCAATGATCTTTTGTCTTTTTCCGACGGTAAAATAAAAACGGGAATAGTCGCTAACAATTATTACGGATTCAGATATCTCAAAAAGCGTCCGACGATAGCCGGTATCGGCTTAAACGCATACAATTCGTACACCGTTGCGACTCTGTATAACTTCGGATTCGATTACGTTATAAAAAGCATAGAAAGCCGCGAAAACTTAAAAGAAACTTATTCTTACTGCGGCAATCCCCCGCTTATGACTTTTGCGCACTGCCCGTACAAAGTCGCTGCGGGTTCAAAATGCGACAAGTGCCTTTATGACGGCAAACTTTGTTACTCGGACGATAAACGCAACGTTTATAAAATAAGAAGATATAAAGTAAATTACTGCTATTTCGAGCTCATAGCCGAAAACGATCCGATAACGATTATCGACGGCGAAGATTTTATAGACCTTAGAAAATAATTCAAAAATACTCTTTATTTTTTCCATTTAAGGTGTTTATCCGATTTAAAACTCAAAAAAGTCCGCAAAAAGCGGACTTTTTAATTACAATATATATTACAAAAAAATAGTTTTAAGCGTAATTATATAAAACGAATGCCCGATTACAAAAAATCAAAGTTTTTCGACTTTTAATCTTTTATAAATTTCTTCGTACTTATCCTTGTAAAAAAGATTCGTGCCGGGCGTTATTATCGAAGCCGTTCCGGCAGCGACGGCGCATCTTAAAATTTCCTTGCTGTCCGCGCCCTTTTCGATCTGAACGCAGGCGGAAGCAACCATGCTGTCTCCCGCTCCGACGGTAGAATTTACCGCAACGCTTGCGCTTTTACAGAAATAACTGTTCGAGCCGTCTGTAAAAATCGCGCCTTCGGCTCCTAACGAAACAATAATATTTTTCACACCCTTATCGAGCAGAATACCCGCGGCGGATAAAATCTCGCTCTTCGAATTAAGACTTTCGCCCGCAATTTCTTCAAGTTCGTTAAGATTTGGTTTTATAAGATAAAGTTCGTGTTTAAGCGCCGCTTTAAGATTATCCTTTTCGGCGTCGACGACTACTTTTACGCCGCTTTTTACGGAAGAAACGGCTTCGTAGTAAAAGGACGGCTCAACGCCCTTCGGAAGGCTGCCCGAAATAACGGCGATGGAAGCGTTTTCGGAAAGCTTCCCTATAAGAGACAAAAGTTCTTTTTGCTTATCCAAAGACACTTCGTCCCCTTTGTCGTTTATTTCCGTCAGCATGGATTTGTTGTCGATAATTTTGTAATTCACTCTCACCGAGCCTTTATTCATTACGAAATCGTACTTTACATTCTCTCTCTCGAGACGGTCTTCGAATAAACTTCCGCCGTCTTCGAACATAAAGCCGCTTGCAAAGCTGTCCGCTCCGAGACGGGAAACGCCTATCGCAACGTTAAGAGCCTTGCCCGAATATGTTTCGACCTTGTTTCTGATTCTGTTAAGTCTGCCTACGTTCAGGCTGTCGAGTTCGAGCGTGCAGTCTCTCGAAGGATTCGGACAAACCGATAATATCATTTTTACCTCTCTTCGGCACAAACGGTCTGCCGATTAAAGGCAAACCGTCCGACCTGATGTATTTTTAATTTTAACAGCCGCGTATCAATAAATGATTAATACGTTTATTTTTCGGCGGATTTCGCTTCCGCGATTATTTTTTCCTGATTTAACGGCGGAACTTCTTCGTATCTTACAAAGTCCGTTTCGTATCTGCCTCTTCCTTGCGTCATACTGCGAAGATCTGTGCAGTATCTGTAGATTTCGGCAAGAGGGACTTCCGCCATAACGCACTGTTTGCCGTCAACGGGTTCCATACCAAGGATCCTTCCGCGGCGTTTGTTCATATCGCCTAAAATATCACCGGTATATTCGTCCGGGACATATATCTTAAGAAGATATACCGGCTCTAAAATAGTAGGTTTGGCTTTAGGAATAGCTTCATCGTAAGCAAGTTTTGCCGCGGATACAAAGGCGACTTCTTTACTGTCTACGGGATGATATTTGCCGTCGTATAACGTTGCTTTCAGGTTAATGAGCGGGTATCCTGCGAGAACGCCGTGTTTTATAGCTTCTCTAAGCCCCTTTTCGACCGCGGGGATAAACTGACGGGGAACAGCCCCGCCGACTACCGCGTCGACAAACTCGAATTCGCCGTTTTCGGCGCCCGGCTCGAATCTTATATCGGCAACGCCGAACTGTCCCGCGCCGCCCGATTGTTTTTTATGTTTGCCTTCGGCTTCCGCAACGCCTTTTATCGTCTCTTTATAAGCGATTTTAGGCTTCTTTAATACTATATCGGAGCCGAATTTGGACTTTAACTTCTTCGAAATAACATCGAGTTGCGTTTCCCCCTGACCTTTAAGTATCATTTCGCCTGTTTCGTTGTCTTTTTCGACTTTGAAAGACAAATCTTCTTCCGAAAGTTTGTTAAGTCCTGTAAAAATTTTGTCTTCGTCGCCGGAACCGGTCGAAACTATCGCCATCGAAAGCATCGGCTTCGGCACGGGAATAGGTGCAAATTTAACTTTGAAGTTTTCGTCGCAGAGCGTATCGCCCGTATTCGTTTTGTTGAGTTTGTTGACCGCACCTATATCGCCTGCGTTCAGTTCGTCAACTGGTTCCTGTTTTTTGCCTTTAAGTATATAAATCTGATTGATTCGTTCCTTTTCGCCCGTGGTCGAATTATAAACCGTCATACCGGATTTTAATTTGCCCGAAAATACTCTTATATAATTGAGTTTGCCGACAAAAGGATCAACAACCGTCTTGAATACCTGTGCGGAGAGCGGAGCCGCTTCGTTATAAGAAATATCGGCGTAAGTACCGTCCGGTTTCTTTGCTTCTACCTTATTCTTTTTAAGAGCGGACGGCATTATATCCACGATCTCGTTCATAAGGTTTATTACGCCGAGATTCATTGTCGCGCTGCCGCCCATAACGGGTATCAGGTCGCAGTTTTTTATACCGATTTTTACGCCTTCGATTATATCGTCGTTCGAAAGCGTTCCGGAGGTGAAAAATTTATCCAGAAGAGCTTCGTCCGATTCTGCGGCGGATTCCATAAGTCCCGCCTTGACCGAAGCGACTTCATCCTTCATGTTTTCGGGTATTTCTACCTGCTGTCTGCCTCCCGGATTGAATTCGTACGCCTTTGACGAAACTATACTTACGTAACCCTTCATTCTTCCGTCTCTCATTATCGGCGCGTGAAGTTCCGCTATTTTTCTTCCGAAAACGTTTTTAAACGCCTGAACTGTCTTCTGATAGTCGGCGTTCTCTTTGTCTATACCGTTTATGAAAATAATCATCGGTATTTTGTTTCTGAGAGAATATTCTATCATTTTTTCGGCGCCGACTGCGACTTCGCCCGAAGCGTCGGCAACGAGTATCGCCGAACCTACCGCGCGCATAGCCTGTTCGACTTCCGCTTCGAAGTCGAAAAATCCCGGCACGTCTATTATATTTATTTTAACGCCGTTCCAGACGGTATACGCCGTGGATAACGAAATCGAAATTTTTCTTGAAATTTCCTGTTCTTCGAAATCCATTACGGAAGTACCCGTATCTACTTTTCCGAGTCTGTCTATAGACTTGCCGTTAAAAAGCATGGCTTCTGCAAGCGAAGTTTTACCTGCTCCGCTGTGTCCCACGATAGCGACGTTTCTTACGTCTTTTGCGCTATAATTCATTTTTGTTTCCCCCTTATGCGGACGTAATTTTTATTAAATATTCAGTTGTAATTTATTAAGTTTATCTTTTGCGGAAGTCCCTTTTGTGTTTTACAGTCCGACGATTCGTCGCTTTTTGAACTCCGCTAAAATCATTTTCCTTGCTTATATTATATAATATCTTTTTTCGTTTTTCAATACCCTTTTTAAAATTTTACCGCTCAATTTAAAAAGAAAGCGCCGCCGCTTGTCGGCGGCGGACTTACGGTTATAATTTTATTCGTAAAACGAAGAAGGATCGAGTGGCTCTCCAAAGTCCCTTCTTTCAGGGGCTTTCGGCGGACACTGCGGAAAAATCGGCGCGCACGGATCGCACGGATTACAAGGCTTAAGCTTCGGTTCCGGTTTTTTTGCATTCAGGTCGACCAGAATAACGTCCGTTCCTATCTTTTTTATCTTATAATCTTCGATAAACAGTTTTTCGTAAAATCCGAATACGTTAAAAATCGACTTCTTTGCGGGGACGGTTATCCCCGTTATAACGCCGCGCGGAAACGAAAACGTCATATCGACGATTTTCCCGAAGCATTTCCCGTCCGTTACGCTGACGACTTCGCGTTTTTGTAAATCGCAGTAACTGAGTTCCATATTTCCGCCCCCGTGACACGAGATATTCCTTTATTATTCTATGCGGCGGTGATAAATTATAATACAAAATTTACGAAATCTTTTTCTTCATTTCTTTAAGAGCATTCTTTTCGAGACGACTGACCTGCGCTTGCGAAATTCCCACTTCTTCCGAAATTTCGGTCTGCGTTTTGCCCATAAAGTAGCGAAGAGTAACTATCTTGCGTTCGCGTTCCGGTAAAAGCGCGAGAGCCTTTTTAAGGTCGAGCTTGTTTACGGCTTCGTCTTCGGCTTTATCGCCGTCGGTAACCTGATCCATAAGAAGAAGTTCGTCTCCGTTATCCGAATATACCGGATCGTACAGCGAAACCGTATCCGAAATCGCGTCCATTGCGTAAGTCACGTCGAACACAGCCACGCCGAGTTCTTCGGCGACGTCTTCGGGACGGGCTTCTTTTCCCGAATATTCCAGTCTTTCGCGAGCCTTCAACGCTTTATACGCAGTATCTCTTATCGAACGCGGGATTCTCAGCGAATTTGAAGTCCTTAAATTTCTTCTTATTTCTCCTATAATCATAGGCACCGCATAGGTCGAAAACTGCACGTTAAGATCGGAATTAAAGTTATCTGTCGCCTTTATAAGACCTATGCACCCAGCCTGAAAAATATCGTCCGCGTCGGCGCGCTTGCCATAAAACTTTTTCACTACCGAAAGCACCAGCCTCACGTTCGCTATAAGGAATGTTTCCCTTGCCGTTTCGTCTCCCGCCGCTATTCTTTTTAATAGTTCGGTCTGCTCGCTGCCGGAAAGTCTCGGAAGCGACGAAGTGTTTATGCCGGAAATTTCAACTCTGTTCATACTTTTCTCCTATGTAAATACTAAAATTTCGCATAAACAGATATAAAGTATTATTCTTAATTAAAAAAATTTTATACCATTTTAGAGAGTTCTTTTTTCAGCTTTACGAGAATCCGCTTCTCGAGTCTCGATATATAGCTTTGCGAAATCCCGAGAAGATCCGCAACTTCTCTCTGTGTAAGTTCGTCCTTCCCCGATAATCCGTACCTTAGTTCCACTATAACTCTTTCCCTTTCGGGGAGCTTCGATACCACGAGTTTCAATGCTTCTTCTTCCTTCTTTTCCTGCAAACGTGAAAACGCCGTGTCTTCGTCGGAAGTCAGGACGTCCGAAAGCAAAAGTTCGTTGCCTTCGTTATCGGCGGAAAGCGGCTCGTCGAACGACACTTCCGCCCGAAGCTTCGAAATTCTTCTCAAATACATCAGAATTTCGTTCTCTATACAGCGCGAAGCGTAAGTAGCGAGCTTTATCTTTTTTTCGGGATCGAAAGATTTTACAGCCTTTATCAACCCTATCGCGCCGATGGAAATAAGATCGTCGAGATCAACGCCCGTGTTCTCGAACTTACGCGCTATGTATACGACGAGTCTTAAATTATGTTCGACCAGCTTGTCGCAAGCCGTCTTGTCCCCGCCGATAAGCTTATTCAGTTCTTCTCTTTCCGCTTCTTCCGAATACGGTTCCGGGAGCGCTTCGCCCGCGCCCATATAATCGAAGTCATTCGAAAAAGCAGATTTTTCGCCTGATATTTTACCGAATATTTTTAATAAAAAATTTCTTAATTTTCCCATTTTTCCACCATGTCGGGCATTAAATATCTATACAAAACTTCCGTGAAGAATTATACGCGACTTATATTCTCTTTCCGTTAAAGCAAGCCCTACGTTTTTATATATACGCGTAGTTTGTCCGTTTGATATTATAATTTCGGCATTTAATAAAATTTTCGTCTTTTTTTCGCCCGAAAAACTGTTTATCGTAATTTCTTCGGCTTCCGAAAGAGACGCACCCGAGAGTTCTTTTTTAAGCGTTTCCGAAAACTTTTTATCGCACACGCATACGGGAACAAACCCGAAATATACTGCGTTTCCGCTGTCCAGAAATCCGTCCGCAAAAAAGTTTTTGCCCGAAAGTTTTATTTCGCACCGATACGAAAAGTTTTTTAATTCATTGGTTTTTACTATAATTTTCAGTAAAATTAGCGTTAAAAAAAAGATAATAACAGCGGGAATAAATTCTAACGCTATGAACAGTTCGTCAAACTTTTCCGGGAGAAGCACGGCGTTTTTTATCGCATACATACATCCGCCGAATAAAAACGTGAATGCGACGAATACCGAAAAGTGCTTTATCGTAGTTAAAAAGTTTTCTTTCACCGCGATAAACGACAGCAAAATTCCAGATAGAATTTTAAAAAATATCAGAAATCCGTTTTCGGAAAACAGCGGATAACACAACGAAAGTACCGCTCCGATAAGCGAAGCGATAAAAATTCTTAAACCGACGATTCTTAACCTCGTTACCTTCGCCGCTGCGGACAAAAGAGACATATCTATTATAAAATTGTTAAAAAGAACATATTCGATATAGACGGTCATATAAAAAGCCTAACATCGTTTTTTAACCGTATTTTTATGCTTTTTGGACCTTTTTTTGCTATTTTGTCGAATTACCGCCGCATTTTAAGTATAGAAAAGAGCCTGCGGCATGCAGGCTCTTTTCTATACTTTTATAAATTATTCTTTCATAAAATCGACTATAATTCCGTTTTCGACGTACATATATTCGGGTTTTACGGCAAGGAATCCGTCCTTTTCGACTAAAAAGTCTTTATTCTTTTCGTAAGAATCCTTAAAATACTCCTTGAAATCTATACCGAAATCGTCCTTGAACTTTTTAAGCGAAAATCCCTTTTCGAGTCTTAATCCGAGCATGACCGTTTCAAACATTTCATCTTCGACGGTAAGCGTTTCGGAAGCGGCTTCCGGATTTTTGTCCGCTATAATCATATTCATGTATTCGTCGAGCTTTTTTACGTTGGTAAAGCGACGGTTCCCTATAAGACTCGAAGCCGAAGCGCCCATCCCTATATAATCGCCCCTTGTCCAGTAAGTCATGTTATGACGCGATTCGTACCCCGGGAACGCAAAGTTAGAGACTTCATATCTATTCAATCCCTTTTCTTTAAGGTAACAGACGAGTTTAGAGTAAATATCCGCAACTTCGTCGTCGGACAAAAGTTCTCCGTTTAAGTAATCGGTATAAACAGGCGTGCCTTCTTCGGGAGTAAGGGCGTATGCCGAAATATGTTTCGCCCCGCACGCAAGAGCGAGATCAACGGTGCGTTTAACGTTGTCGTAAGTCTGATCGTGCAGTCCTATAAGAACGTCCGCCGAAAAATTTTCGCCTTTTAACAGTTCCGTACAGTGAACGAAGTCTCTCGCCGTGTGTATACGGTTGAGTCTTTTAAGCTGATCGTCGAACCCAGTCTGCAAACCTATGCTGAAGCGGTTTATTCCGGCTTCCTTATAAACTTTTATCTTGTTTTCGTCCACCGTTCCCGGATTCATCTCTATAGTTATTTCGGGATCGGACGACAAAGTGAAAAAGTTTCGTATCTGCTTCATCGCGCCGGCTATGTATTCGGGCGGAACGATCGAAGGCGTGCCGCCGCCGAAGTACACGGTATCGAAAGTCTTCCCCTGAAGCTGCATGCCTCTTCCTTTGATCTCGCGATAAAGACACGCAAAATACGCTTCTTTTTTATCGAGTTCTTTAGGATACGAGCAAAAATCGCAATAGGTACATTTTTGCTTGCAGAACGGAACATGTATATATATTCCAGCCATTTCATTCTCCTCAGGGCAAGCTCGCCCCGTTTTTGTATAATTTTATTGCATTTTCCTTTTATATTTATCGCTTTACTTTTATAAAACGCCCGCCGCAATCAGAACGTATATTATTGCGACAAATATTCCCTGGCTTACAAAATACCATATAAGGGACGTTCTTCCGATAAAAGTTATCGGCGAAAGTATTTTTTCTGCGACGGGGCTGTAATGAATTTTCGGCTTTTTGTCCGCATAAAAGGTCTTACCGAAAAACATTCCGATAAAAAAGTATCCTAAGTACGGCAGTATCGGAAAATAATCAGCCGTTTTACCCGAATAAAAATATCTCTCGTCGAATACCAGAAAGAACAGCTTATCCGACAGCCAATTTATTTTGTAGATATAAAGCAAGCCGATAACCGACAGAATAATTCCCGTTACCAGATAAATCCACGGCTTAGTGTTAACCTTTTCTAAAAGAAACACCGCAAAATAGCACACCGCAAAGGCGTATAAAACGCCTATCGTTATTTTGCAATTCATGTTCAGTATTTTTTCCGCGATAAACGTTGCGATAAACAACAGAACCGCATAAACGCTCATTTTTATCGCGCGTTTAAGTTTGTTTTTCGAAAACACGGTAACGAGTCCCGATAAGGCGAAAAACAAAAAAAGCACGACGGGATGAGCTATTTTTCTGTACAGACCGTTCCAGTATCTCAAAGAAAAACTTAATAGATTTTTGCCTGCGACGGTAGAAAAGTCGCCCCCGAACATTCCCCATGCATCGAACATGAAGTGATCGAAAAACACCCACAGCATTAAAAGTCCGCGGAGAAGATCGAGCGAAACGTTTCTTTCTTTTTTTCTGTTTATTTTCCCTGTTTTTTCATTTGTATGCGGTACGGTTTCGACGATACAGGTATTATCCGGATTTTCCATAACTTCACATTTCCCCTTAAAAATCAATCGTCCGAATCTGTCTTTAATATTTCGATAAACGCTTCCGAAGGTATATCGACCGAGCCTATGCGGCGCATCTTCTTTTTGCCTTCTTTCTGCTTTTCGAGAAGCTTTTTCTTTCTCGTGACGTCGCCGCCGTAGCATTTTGCGAGTACGTCTTTGCGGTAAGCCTTGACCGTTTCTCTCGCGATTATTTTACCGCCGATGCAAGCCTGAACGGGAACTTCGAACATCTGTCTCGGAATAACGTCTTTAAGTCTTTCGGCCATAGCTCTTCCGCGTTCGTAAGCCTTGTCGGCGTGTACGATACAGGAGAGCGCGTCGCATATTTCGCCGTTGAGCATCATGTCGAGTTTAACGAGTTTGCTTTCCTGATACCCCGCCATTTCGTAATCGAACGAAGCGTAACCTTTCGTTTTGGATTTAAGAGTATCGAAAAAATCGTAAACGATTTCGTTAAGCGGCAGAATATATTTGAGCTGAACTCTCGTTTTTTCGAGATAAATAAGGTCTTTGTAAACGCCTCGTTTGTTCATGCAGAGTTCCATTATCGGACCGACGTATTCGGGCGGAGTGAAAATACTCGCGTCTATAACCGGTTCTTCCATCTTCTCTATCTCTGTAACCGGCGGAAGATGGGTGGGATTGTTAACCACTTCCATCGTTCCGTCCGTTTTATAAACTTTGTACGAAACCGACGGCGCGGTGGTAACTATATCGAGGTTGAATTCTCTTTCTATTCTCTCCTGAATAATCTCCATATGGAGAAGTCCCAAAAAACCGCATCTGAACCCGAATCCCAATGCCTGCGAATTATCCGGCTCGAATTCCAGCGCGGCGTCGTTAAGTTTGAGCTTTAAAAGGGCGTCTTTAAGATCGGGGAACTTCGATCCGTCGAGCGGATACACGCCCGAAAAGACCACCGGAAGAGCTTCCTTATATCCGGGGAGCGGTTCGGGAGTCGGGTTGTAAAAATCGGTTATCGTATCGCCGACGTGAACGTCCTGTATATCTTTTATCGAAGCGGCTATATACCCGACTTCGCCGGCGGAAAGATCGTCCGTCTTAAAAAGTTTCGGAGCGAAAACGCCGACTTCGGTAACGTCGAAAACTTTATCCGACTTGAACGTTTTTATTTTATCCCCTACCTTAACGGTGCCATCTTTTATTCTTACAAAGCATATTACGCCCTTGAAATTATCGTAATAGCTGTCGAAGATAAGAGCTTTCAAAGGAGCGTTTTCGTCCCCGACCGGAGCGGGAACTGATTTTACGATATATTCGAGAACCTGATCGACGTTGAGTCCCGTTTTTGCGGAAATAAGCGGAGCTTCCGATGTATCGAGACCGATAACGTCTTCTATCTCCTTTTTTACTTCTTCGGGACGGGCGGACGGAAGGTCCATTTTGTTTATAACCGGGAGAATTTCGAGATTGTTTTCGAGCGCGAGATAAACGTTGGCGAGAGTCTGCGCTTCAACCCCCTGCGAAGCGTCCACTATTAAAATGGCTCCTTCGCACGCTGCGAGCGAGCGGGAAACTTCGTAAGTGAAGTCCACGTGTCCCGGAGTATCGATAAGATTAAAAACATATTCTTTGCCGTCTTTCGCATTATAAAACATTCTCACGGGAGTAAGTTTTATCGTAATGCCGCGTTCCCTTTCAAGATCCATGTTATCGAGAAGCTGATCTTCCATATCTCTCTTGCTGACCTGCCCGGTCATTTCGATAAGACGATCTGCGAGAGTCGATTTGCCGTGGTCGATATGCGCTATAATGCAGAAATTGCGGATGTGTTCTTTTGAAATTTTTGCCATAAATATTCCCGTTTAAGTTAAAAAATCGGTTTAATTACATTCGTAATGATTCCGTAATATTTTTATTATAATATTTTAAGGCGATTTTTGCAAGTATTACCGATATTTTAAGTATACTTTTAAGTCTCAATTTAATAAAAAGTTTGTTTTAACGCTTGATTTTATAATCAAAATGTTGTAATATATAAAAGCTGATAAAAAATTCAGAGGTTTTTTATGAGAATTCCTGATTCCGGCTGGCTAAAAACTACACCGATCGCCCATCGCGGACTTTGGGGAAACGGAATTCCCGAAAATTCCTCACTCGCGTACGAAGCCGCCGCAAAAGTCGGCTCTCCTATCGAAATCGATCTGTATTTTACGAAAGATTTCAAACTTGTATCCTTTCATGATCAGACTCTTAAGCGTATGACCGGTCAGGAAGGCAAAATCTGGGAATACGACCTTGCGACCTTAAAAACTTTCAGGCTTTCGGGGAGCGATCAGACTATCCCCACTTTCGACGAAGTTCTGGATATTGCCGAAGGCAGATCTCCGTTACTTATCGAAATCAAAAATCAACCGCTTCCCGGCATTACCGAAGCGATTGTCGAAAGGCTTAAAAGTTACAAAGGCGAATTCGCGGTTCAGTCCTTTAATCCCTTATATATAAAAAAGGTTAAAAAGCTCGCTCCCGAATTTATAAGAGGAATTCTCGCGACGAACGATAAAAAAGATCTCGAAGGCAATAAGTTTTACGAAAGGTTCATAATAAAGCACATGGCTCTGAACTTTTTGATAAAGCCGGACTTTGTCAGCTATTATTACAAGGCTTATCCCCTTAAAAAGTCCAAAACGAAAAACAAAGTAAAACTTTGCTGGACCGTTACTTCGAAAGAAGATTACGTTAAGGTTAAACCCTTTGTGGATAACGTTATTTACGAAGGTTTTGATATAAAGGAATAAATTTTTATTCCCCATGCTACTGTGGCTCAGTCGGTAGAGCAGCTGATTCGTAATCAGCAGGTCGCCGGTTC
>DPQQ01000009.1:0-15602 GCA_003538975.1 Clostridiales bacterium
TACAAAATTTTCTTCCTATTGTATCTACAGCTTCGATCAGGCTGATCAGGAAGCTGTAGATACAATAGGAAGAAAATTTTGTACGTTCTGCCATGGCACCAGATACGATAGTAGCGGATGTTGCACAGAATACAGTCTGGAAGATCAGAAATGCCCAGAACGGAACACCGTCAGGAAGCATTGCAGAACCATAATTAGCTTCTGTGGCAATACCGCCAATCTTTCCAAAGAATCCATTACCGGCTCCAAACATGATACCAAATCCGACGATCCAGAAGGTAGGAGTACCAATACAGAAGTCCATAAGGTTTTTCATAATGATGTTACCTGCATTTTTTGCCCTGGTAAAGCCAGTCTCTACCATAGCGAAGCCTGCCTGCATAAAGAAGACAAGTGCGGCACCTAAAAGTACCCAGATTGTATTTACTGATGAATAGTCCATAAAGTTACCTCTCTTTCCCTTAAAAAGTTTAGCAGTTTAACAGTTTCTTAAAATAAAATTGAAAAGGCACGGGAATGATGAAAAATCATTCTCGCGCCTTTACGAATCAAATGTATATGTAAAACAGGGGATGTCTCGTATCGTGTGATTAATGGATGAGGAAATCGATAATGAATTATGAAGTAGTTCATGTTCATAATGACATCCCCCGGTTTTACCATTGTGAAATTATCAATGTATTCTCTTATTCTCAGTCAGAGATGGAGAATA
This sequence comes from Clostridiales bacterium, assembly GCA_003538975.1. Classification (GTDB taxonomy): domain Bacteria; phylum Bacillota; class Clostridia; order Christensenellales; family Borkfalkiaceae; genus UBA11475. The sequence continues at coordinate 713 of DPQQ01000009.1, forward strand.
ACAGTTTGCCATAGGTTGGATATGGAAGAATAGAATCAGGAATGAGTGCTTCAGCTGCATCCGCAGAAACACGAACTTTTTCCATATCGGTAAGAACAACGCTCTGGTAGAGTTTTGCACTCTTGAGAAGATCTTTGTCAACCTCATATTCTGCCATTGCAGTATCTGCCTTCAGTGTTTCCAGATCTTTGGTCATTGTTTCGGCAAGCTCAGTCAGTCTGGACAGAAGAGATGCTTCTGCGGATACAGAGATACCCGGAACAACAGATTTCTTGAGAGATGCTGTCTGAGCAAGTTTTTCCATATATGTAGTAATACTTGGAAGAAGATCTTTCTGAATGATCTCAACCAGTGTATTTGCTTCAATGTGAAGAGTTTTTACATAGTTTTCCATTTTGATCTCATAACGGGAATGCAGCTCTGCGTCTGTGAAAATATGATGGCTTGTAAGAAGTTTTTCATTCTTTTCATCGATGAAGTGCGGCAGTGCATCCGGTGTGGATACCAGATTATAAAGACCACGTTTTTTGGCTTCTTCCAGCCATTCATCGGTATAACCGTTTCCATTGAAGATAACACGTTTGTGGTCGATGATTGTCTGTTTCAGTAATTCATGTACGGCAGATTCCATTTCATCTGCAGGAACATCTTTCAGTTTCTCATAGAACTGACGCAGAGATTCTGCAACGGCTGTGTTGAGAATGATGTTCGGGTTTGCAACAGAAGAAGAAGAACCGAGCATACGGAATTCGAATTTGTTTCCGGTAAATGCAAATGGTGAAGTACGGTTTCTGTCTGTATTGTCTTTTACAAAGTGAGGAAGTACTTTTGCACCGATATCCATCTGAACAGCACTGTGTCCAACGAAGAATTCATCGTTTTCAATGGCTTTGAGGACTTCTGTCAGTTCATCTCCCAGAAAGATAGAAACAACTGCCGGCGGAGCCTCGTTAGCACCAAGACGATGATCGTTTCCTGCACTTGCAACAGAAATACGGAGCAGATCTGCATAATCATCAACTGCTTTAATAACAGCTACAAGAAATACCAGGAACTGTGTGTTCTCAGCAGGTGTTTTACCAGGATCAAGAAGGTTGACACCGGTATCTGTACTCATGGACCAGTTGTTGTGTTTACCACTTCCGTTGATACCTTCAAATGGTTTTTCATGAAGCAGGCATACCATATTATGCTTGGCAGCGACTTTTTTCATGATTTCCATTGTCAGCTGGTTATGATCGACTGCAACGTTTGTTGTATCAAATACTGGAGCCAGCTCATGCTGAGCAGGAGCAACTTCATTATGTTTTGTTTTGGCCGGAATTCCAAGTTTCCAGAGCTCTTCATCAAGATCATGCATATAAGCAGATACACGAGGCTTCAGAGTTCCGAAATAATGATCTTCCATTTCCTGGCCTTTTGGAGCCGGAGCACCGATCAGTGTACGTCCACAGAAGATCAGGTCTTTTCTCTTATTATAAAGATCTTTGTCTACCAAAAAGTATTCCTGTTCAGGACCTACGGTTGTGTTGATATGTTTGACTTCGGTATTTCCGAGAAGACGAAGAATCTTCACTGCTTCTTTATTCAGAGTATCCATGGAACGAAGAAGAGGTGTTTTCTTATCCAGTGCCTCGCCACTGTAAGAACAGAATGCTGTCGGGATATAAAGTGTACGGTCTTTAATAAATGCCGGTGAAGTAGGATCCCATGCAGTATATCCTCTTGCTTCGAATGTGGCACGAAGACCGCCTGATGGGAAGCTGGATGCATCTGGTTCACCTTTTACAAGTTCTTTACCGGAAAAATCCATAATAACCTGACCATCAACAGTAGGAGAAATGAAACTATCATGTTTTTCTGCTGTAAAGTTAGTCATTGGCTGGAACCAGTGAGTATAATGAGTCGCGCCGTTTTCCACAGCCCAGTCTTTCATGGCTTTGGCGACTACGTTTGCCGTTTCTAATCCGAGACGTTTGCCGTTTTCGATGGCTTCTAAAACTTCTTTGTAAGTTTCTCTCGGAAGTCTTGCTTTCATTACGGCGTCGTTAAAAACTTTACTGCCGAATAAGTCTTTTATTGTGTCCACTTTCGTATCTCCTTTGTATTTTTATGAATCGGTAAATCGCCTTCCGGCAAATTTACAAAAATTATGGCGTAATTTTAACGCAAAGAGTATCTGTTGTCAACGGTTTTTATATAAAAAATTTTAAAAACGCCAAAATTTTTCCGCTTGAAAAAACAGCCGCTTCGCGTACGCGCAAAACAATATTTTCGCATTTGTTTTCCGCCGTTCGGTCATAATATGGATATTGCCGGAAAAACGAACCGCAGAAATTTTTACTTTGACGGCTACTTATGATAAAAAACGGTTTGCTTCTTAAAATAAGCGGGAAGAGAAGTCGGTATAGGCAGAACGAAAAAAATTTTAAAATCGCAAAAAAATTTTTAAAAACCCCTTGACACGGAAATTAAGCATAGTGTATAATTTCCCCGTTAAAAAAGGGCAGGGACTTCGTCTATTTTACGGGGCACCATCGCCCTTATTTTCTTTTAAGTGATAAAACAGCGTGTTTTTTGCTTAAAAATCGGTAAAAAATAAGCATTTTTACAAAATTTTCATAAATAAAAGATATAAAATACAGGAAGGAGAACCATATGAAGAAGTACATTTTCGTAACAGGCGGGGTTGTTTCGGGACTCGGTAAAGGAATAACGGCTGCGTCGCTCGGCAGACTGTTAAAAGCAAGGGGACTTAAAGTCGCCGCGCAGAAACTCGATCCGTACATAAACGTAGATCCCGGCACGATGAGTCCGTATCAGCACGGTGAAGTTTTCGTGACCGAAGACGGAGCCGAAACAGATCTCGATCTCGGACATTACGAGAGATTCATAGACGAAAATCTTAACAGATTCTCCAACCTTACCACCGGTAAAGTTTATTGGAACGTACTTAACAAAGAACGCCGCGGCGAATATCTCGGCTCGACCGTTCAGACCATTCCGCACATCACCAACGAAATCAAAGACTTCGTTTACAGAGTAGGAAGGGAAACCGACGCAGACGTCGTAATAACCGAAATCGGCGGCACTATCGGCGATATAGAATCGCAGCCGTTTATCGAAGCGGTAAGACAAATCTCGCTGGAAGTAGGAAGAGAAAACAGCCTTTTCATACACGTTACGCTGGTACCTTTCTTGTCGGGCAGCGACGAACACAAGAGTAAACCCACCCAGCACTCCGTAAAAGAATTGCAGGGCATGGGAATCAACCCGAACATAATCATTCTAAGATGCGACGAACCGTTGGAAGAGAGTATTTTTAATAAAATCTCGCTTTTCTGTAACGTAAAAAGAGATTGCGTTATCGAAAATATAACTCTCCCCGTGCTTTACGAAGCCCCTCTTATGCTTGAAAAGAACAACTTTTCGACCGTGGTTTTAAGAGAACTCGGACTGACCGCAAAAAGCCCCGATCTTAAAGAATGGGAAGAAATGGTTGAAAAGATCAAATCTGCTGAAGAAGAAGTCAGAATTGCTCTCGTAGGCAAATACGTGGCTCTTCACGACGCGTACCTTTCGGTTGCGGAAGCACTCCGCCATGCCGCTTACGCGCTCGGCAAAAAGGTTAAAATACTCTGGATCGACAGCGAAACGATTACCGAAGAAAACGTAACCGAAGCTCTTAAAGAAGCGGACGGAATACTCGTTCCCGGCGGGTTCGGTAACCGCGGAGTCGAAGGAAAGATTATTACGTGCAGATACGCGAGAGAGAACAATATTCCGTATCTCGGAATCTGTCTCGGTATGCAGGTAGCGGTTATCGAGTACGCGAGAGACGTTTTAGGACTTAAAGACGCCAATTCGGGCGAATTCGATCCGGACAGCAAGAACAAAGTTATTGACTTTTTGCCCGATCAGAGCGATAATATAAATAAAGGCGGTACGCTTCGTCTCGGCGCGTATCCCTGCAAGGTCGAATTCGGCAGCAAGCTTTACGAGTGTTATAACGAAGAGATGATATTCGAACGTCATCGTCATCGTTACGAATACAACAACGACTATCGCGAACAGCTCGTGAATGCGGGACTTCTCATTGGAGGCACTTCTCCCGACGAGAGAATAGTCGAAACGGTAGAAATAAAAGAAAACGACTACTTTGTCGGCGTGCAGTTCCATCCCGAATTCAAATCCCGTCCGAATAAACCGCATCCGCTTTTCACCGGACTTATAAGATACGCCGCTTTAAGAAAGGAAAGACTCGAAGGCGTAACCGGAAACGGCGAAACTGCGGAAGAAAACGATAAATAAGATATATAAAATAATTATATATAGAATACAAACATAATAATAAGGGCGCCTGAAAAGACGCTTTTATTACGGTAAAGGAGATATAAATGGCTGAATTTTACGAAAATCCGCTGTGTTTAAGATATGCGAGCGACGAAATGAAAAGAATTTTTTCGTCCGACAAAAAGTTCTCTACCTGGAGAAAGTTGTGGGTAGCGCTTGCGGAAGCGGAAAAGGAACTCGGCATAAACATAACCGATGAGCAGATAGAAGAAATGAAGGCTCATTTATACGACATAGATTACGAAAGGGCGAGATATTACGAAAACATAACCCGTCACGACGTAATGGCTCATATAAAAATTTTTTGCGAAGTTTGCCCGACGGCCGCTCCCATAGTTCATCTCGGGGCGACCTCGTGCTACGTCGGCGACAATACCGATATAATTTTGCAAAAGGAAGCGCTTTTAAGAATAAAATCGATGCTTCTGACGGCGATTTCGGAAACGGCGAAGTTTGCCGAAAAGTATAAAAATCTTCAGACGCTCGCTTATACGCATTTTCAGGCGGCGCAACCCACCACTCTCGGCAAGAGAGCTACTCTCTGGATTCAGGATCTAATGATGGATCTCGAACGCCTTGACTTTACTCTTGACGGTCTTAAATTTTTCGGCTGTAAAGGAACGACGGGTACGGGCGCGAGCTTTCTGGAGCTTTTCGAAGGGGATGGCGAAAAGGTCGTAAAACTCGAAAAACTTATAGCCGAAAAAATGGGCTTCGACAAAGTTTACGCGGTAAGCGGACAGACCTATTCGAGAAAGGTCGATTATTTTACCCTTTCCGTTTTATCTGGCATCGCCCAGTCCGCGCAGAAGTTTTCGAGCGATATAAGACTTTTATCGCACCTGAAAGAAGTAGACGAACCGTTCGAATCGGGACAGGTCGGATCTTCGGCTATGGCTTATAAACGCAACCCGATGAGAAGCGAAAGAATGGCATCTTTATCGAAATTCATTATAGCCGACGCCATGAACCCGGCGATGACCGCAGGCACGCAGTGGTTCGAAAGAACGCTCGACGACTCGGCCAACAGAAGAATATCCATACCCGAGGCGTTTTTGGCTACGGACGGCGTTTTAACCCTTTATATAAACGTTATAAAAGGTCTTACCGTCTATCCGAACGTAATAAAAAAGCATCTTGACGAAGAACTTCCGTTTATGGCAACCGAAAATATTCTTATGTACTGCGTAAAGCAGGGCGGCGACAGACAGATGCTTCACGAAGCTATCCGCAAACATTCTGTAGCTGCGGGCAAAGCGGTAAAACAGGACGGCGCGAAAAACGATCTTTTAGACAGAATAGCCGCCGATCCGATTTTTAAGCTAAAGAGAAGCGATATAGATAAAATTATAGAAGAAAGTAATTTTACCGGCATAGCAAGTAAACAAACCGACGATTATTTAGTTGAAGTTTACAAAGTTTTGGAGTATAATAAAGATAAGGTAAGCGAGACCGTCGAAGCGAACATAAACGTTTAAGCTCGTTTCGCTAAAAGTTTCGTTATAAAAAGGTTGCGTTTCGGCGATACAGGTATTATAAAATATTACCGTAAACGAAAACGCGGCGTAAATTAAGGCTTTAAGCAAGATCCTCGGATCGTTATTTAATTTTTCTTCGGGAAGTCCGGTTTTATAAAAGTTATAATCGAATTTACGGTTTTTAAGGTCATAAAACGGGATTTTCAAAAGCAAACGCTAAATAATATAAGGATAAGGATCATGTTAAAACGATTTAAAAATATTAAGGAGTTAGAAACATGTTCACAGCAATCGTAGGAATCAACTGGGGCGACGAAGGCAAGGGAAGAATGGTAGACCTTCTTTCCAAAGATTACGACGTGGTATGCCGTTATCAGGGCGGCAATAACGCCGGACACACCGTTATAGAAGGCGATAAAAAGGTAGTTCTTAATCTTTTGCCGTCGGGTATTTTACGTCCCGAAACGGTAAACGTTATGGGCCCCGGCATGGTTATTGACGTAAAGCACCTTTATAACGAAGTCGCTAAGTTAAGAGAACAGGGCGTAGAAATCAGCCCGAAGAATCTTAAAATAAGCGACAGAGCGACGATCTGCATGCCTTATCACGTTCTTCTGGACGGACTCGAGGAAGACAGATTAAAAGACAAAAAATTCGGTTCGACGCGTCGCGGCATTTCGCCCGTATACGCCGACAAGTATATGAAAAAGACTCTCCGTATGGGGGATATTCTCCATATGGACAGCGTAGAAGAAAAACTTGCTTCCATCGTAGAATGGAAAAATTTAACGGTAGTCGGCGGCTATCAGCACGAACCGATTAACGTTAAAGAAATGATGGATTATTTAAACACTTACGCGGTTTATTTCAAGGACTACGTTTGCGACGTTACCGAATACCTTTCCAAGGCGTTCGACGAGGGTAAGTCAGTTATGTCCGAAGCTCAGCTCGGAGCATTGAGAGATATAGATTTCGGTATTTACCCTTATACTTCGGCATCCAATACCATCGCGGCGTACGCTCCGATCGGCGCGGGCGTTCCTTTCAAAAAGGTAGACAAAGTTATCGGTATCATGAAGGCTTATTCGAGCTGCGTAGGCGAAGGACCTTACACATGCGAACTTTTCGGAGAAGAAGGCAACGCGTTAAGAGAAGCGGGAGCTGAATACGGCGCCGCTACCGGCAGACCGAGAAGAGTCGGCGGATTCGACGTCGTCGCTTCGAGATACGGTATCAAAATGCAGGGAGCGGACGATATAGCTCTCACTAAACTCGACGTTCTTTCGTGTTTCGATAAAATTCCCGTATGCGTCGCATACGAAGTGGACGGAGTAAGAACGATGAACTTCCCCTCGGGCGACGCGCTCAAAAGAGCTAAACCCGTTTACGAATATTTCGATGGCTGGAAGTGCGACATCTCGGGTTGCAGAAAACTTTCCGATCTTCCCGAAAACGCTAAAAAATACGTAGACTATATAGAAAAGGCTACCGGCTGCAAGATTAAATATATCTCCGTCGGTGCCGAAAGAGAAAGCTATATAAAAGTTTATTAAGATAATTTTTGCATAATTTTACGGCAAAGCGCTTATTTTTCGCTTTGCCGTAATTTTAACAATTTTTTACTTGTGTTTTTTTGTAAAATATCGTAAAATTTACGTTAAAGCCAAGGCGGGAATCATTATAAAAATTCCGCATTAAAAGGAGCAATAAATGAAAAATCAGACGGTTCTTGTAGTGGACTTCGGCGGTCAGTACAATCAGCTTATCGTAAGAAGGGTAAGAAATTTAGGCGTTTACGCCGAACTCGTACCCAATACGATTACTATCGAAAAGATTAAAAGCTACGATCCCATCGGCATAATTTTTACCGGCGGTCCGCACAGCGTTTATAAAGAAGATTCCCCCAAGGTAGATAAAGAAATTTTTAATCTCGGCGTTCCCATTCTCGGCATATGCTACGGCATGCAGCTTATGTCTTATATGAACGGCGGCAGCGTAGTCCGTTGCGACATAGCGGAATACGGCACCAAAAAAATCAGATATTCTGACAGCGTTATTTTCGAAGGTATGGATAAAGAAAGCGTTTGCTGGATGAGTCACGGCGATCAGGTGGCTTCGGTTCCCGAAGGATATATCGTTACCGCTTCTACCGACGAGTGCAAAATAGCCGCTTACGAATATCCCGCCAAAAAGTTTTACGCCGTTCAGGCTCATCCCGAAGTCGTTCATACTATAAACGGCAACGTTATTCTTAAAAACTTTTTATATAAGGTCTGCGGTGCGAAAGGCGACTGGACTATGGGCGATTATGCCGCGGAACAGATAAAAGCCATAAGAGAAAAGGTCGGAAACGGCAAAGTTCTCTGCGCGATGAGCGGCGGCGTCGACAGCGCGGTTGCAGCGACCATTCTTCATAAAGCGGTCGGCGACAATCTTACGTGCGTATTCGTCGATCACGGTCTTCTCCGCAAAAACGAAGCGGACGAAGTAATGAGCGTTTTTAAAGATAAGATGGGCATGAACCTTATCAAGATAGACGCGTCTAAGAGATTTTTATCAAAACTCGCGGGCGTAAAAGAACCCGAAAAGAAACGTAAAATAATCGGTAAAGAATTTATCGAAGTATTCAGCGAATTTTCGAAGCAGATCGGCAAAGTGGATTATCTCGTTCAGGGAACCATTTATCCCGACGTTATCGAAAGCGGTCTCGGCAAGAGCGCGGTCATAAAGAGCCACCACAACGTCGGCGGACTTCCTTCCGTAATAGACTTTAAGGAAATCATAGAACCGCTCCGCAGCCTTTTCAAGGACGAAGTAAGAGCGTTGGGACTCGAACTCGGACTTCCGGAAAAGATCGTTATGCGCCAGCCGTTCCCCGGTCCCGGACTCGCCATAAGAATAATCGGCAACATCACTAAAAAGAAGGTTACGATTTTACAGGACGCAGACTATATTTTCAGAGAAGAAATCGCGAAAGCAGGTCTCGACAAGGTTATCTGGCAGTATTTTGCGGTGCTTACGGGCATGCGTTCGGTAGGCGTTATGGGCGACGAAAGAACGTATGACTACACCATCGCTTTAAGAGCTGTTACCAGCGTCGACGGCATGACTGCCGACTGGGCGGATATCCCGCACGACGTTATGGTTAAAATTTCTTCGAGAATAGTTAACGAAGTCAAATCGGTCAACAGAGTAGTTTACGACGTTACTTCCAAACCGCCGGCAACCATCGAATGGGAATAATAATTTAGCAGTAGAATAGAAGCGGAAGTCTGTGAAAAAGACTTCCGCTTTTTTGTTCCGGTATTGTTCAGACGATAACGGTTTAATGAAACTTAACCGATTAAGCAAACGGTTTGCCGAAACGTATCCGAACGCCCGAATATAATAACGAATATAATATGGTATGAGTTTAACGATACAGGTGACTTGATATATAACCGTAGTTATAAGGGTTTGCTATAAGTTACGACGGGTGAAACACTTTCAAAAGGTAACAAAAATTAAAAAACGTACCGATAAATACCAAAAACGGCAAATAGTGTTGACTTGTTATATGTCCGTATAGTATAATATTTTACGAATAAAAACGGCGAAAGCCAAGGGGTTACAAATGAAAAATTTTGCAATTATAACAGACTCTTGTTCCGATCTCGACAAAGCTCACAGAGAAGCTTACGACGTCGACTATGCTCCCATGGGCATAAATTACGAAGATAAAGAAGGCAACATCGTAGACCTTCCGGCAGATCTCGACTGGAAAGATTTATCGGTAAAAGAATTTTACGATCTGATGAGAAACGGCACGAGAATAAGAACGTCGCAGGTTCGGCACGATACTTTTAAAGAAAAGTTCGAAGAATATCTTAAAAAAGATTACGATATTATTTATCTTTCATGCTCGGGCGCACTTTCGGCTTCGATAAAGGCAAGTCAGGTCGTGAGAGAAGAACTTTTGAAAGACTATCCGGACGCAAAAATTTACTGCATAGACAGCCTTAGCTCCTGCGCGGGGCTCGGACTTTTGTGTATGAACGCTTCCGCATTGCGAAAGGAAGGCAAAACCATTGAAGAAGTCGCCGCTTTCCTGGAAGAAAACAAACTTAAAATGAACCAGTTTGCGACCGTCGAAGATATGACGTATCTTAAACGCGCCGGCAGAATCTCGGCAATGAAGGCAGCCTTCGGCGGACTTCTGGGAGTTAAACCCGTTATTATTTCGGACGCGCTCGGACAGAATACCGCTACCGAAAAGCCTAAGGGAAGAAAAAATTCCATTCGTCGTCTTGCTCAGCTTATGGCGGAAACTTACGTTAAAATGGGTATAGACAAGCTTTTCGTTCTCCATGCGGATAATCCCGAAGACGGTCAAATGCTCGTAGACGAAGTAAAAGCTCTTATCCCGGACGCCGACGTTGATTTCGGCTACATAGGCCCTATCATCGGCGCTACCACCGGTCCCGGAACCTTGGCTGTTTACGGCTGGGGTAAAGAAGTAACTTACGCCGCTCACGAATAATCCGGATATAAGGTTTTCTGCGGGTGATTTTATCCGAAACGAAAAAACATAAATAAATTAAAAGAGCGGCTTGCCCGCTCTTTTATATTGATTCGGCATTTATTGTATATCGCAAAAACGCACGATAATCTTTGTGAACCGCCAGATATTAAAAATCAAAACGGCGAAAAAGTTTTAAAGCTTTATAATGACTTGTATAAAAGAGTTTATAAAATCGCTTGTAAAATTGCGGCGGACGGTTAATCGTTTGACTTTTTTTGCCTTATGGGTATATACTATTCAAGCTTTAATCTTGTCCGCGACGAATAAGCGGATTTTATTTATTAAAGCGAGTAAAGGCTTAAAATGGAATTCAAGACACAACTTTTAAAAGCGGACGAAAATTCTCTTGATCTTGCCGCAAAATATTTTTCCGCCGGAGAAGTAGTAGCCGTTCCCACAGAAACGGTTTACGGCTTGGCGGGTAACGCATACAACGGCGAAACTATAAAAAAGATATTTGAAGCGAAAGGCAGACCGCAGGACAATCCGCTTATCGTTCATATTTCGGATATGGAAATGCTTAAAGAAGTCGCTTCCGAAATCCCCGGAACGGCGTATAAACTTGCTGATGCGTTCTGGCCGGGACCGCTCACGATGATTATGAAAAAGTCCGAAAAGGTTTCTCCGGTTACGACGGCGGGACTTGACAGCGTCGGAATAAGAATGCCTTCCGATCCGTTCGCGCACGCACTCATAGTAAAAACGGGGATACCTTTCGCCGCGCCTTCCGCAAACGTTTCGGGAAGACCGAGCCCGACCGACGCGAAGACCGTTTTTGAGGATATGAACGGTAAAATACCGCTTGTAGTCGACGGCGGCGAGTGCTTCGCCGGGGTTGAATCGACTGTAGTGTCGCTCCTTAACGAAACGCCGATAATTCTCCGTCCCGGGTACGTCACCAAAGAAGATATGGAAGAAGTTTTGGGAACGGAAGTTAAAATAGCGGCGGCTGTTACCGAAAACATAAAAGCGGGCGAAAAAGTTTTGTCGCCCGGAATGAAGTATAAACATTATGCCCCGAATGCAGACGTAATAATACTCGACGGCGATATAAATAAGTTTGCCGGATACGTGAATAATCATAAAGGAAGCGGCGTTTACGCCATGGTCTTTGACGGAGAAGAATCTTTGCTTAACGTTCCGTGCGTAACTTACGGAAAGTTCGGCGACGGAAAGTCGCAGGCACACGAATTATTTTCTTCGCTTCGGAAACTCGACGAACTTAATGCGAGAACCGTGTATGCGAGATGTCCCGGAAAGAGCGGCGTTTCGCTCGCCGTGTATAACAGGCTTATAAGATCAGCCGGGTTCAACATAATAAAATTATAATTTTGATAATCGGTAAAAAGTCCTTGTAAAAAAACAAGGACTTTTTATAACGAAAAATCTTTATAAAATTACATATGTAATTCTATTAAAGCAAGTGTTTTACCGATTATATTCGATATGTAATTTTATTTATCATATAAAATCACATATGTTATATTATTTTTATGAGCGAAAACTTTGTCAAAAAAATAATTATATTGACTTTTTTATAATGTTATGATATACTATATAAAGTAATATAATGTTTTAGGAGTTTTATATGAAATATTGCAGTAAATGCGGTAAAGAGCTTCCGGACGAAGCAAAGTTTTGTACGGATTGCGGCGAATCGTGCGACAAAAACGAAGAGTATGCCAAAAGTCAGAACGCGGGTTCCGCTAATGTGAACGGCAACGAATTTTATTCGGGAAATGCCAACGGTTATAACGTCGGCGGAAATATGAGCGGCAACAATAACGGTTATAACGGAAATTATAATTACGGCTATAACGGCTACGGACAGAATGCTAATAATCAGAGTTCTAAAAGTTCCGGCTTAAAAACCGCGGCGAAGGTCTTTATGATTATCTCCTGCGCGATGTGCGGAGTGCTGTTTTTGGCAAATATTTATTTGGGAATTGTAGCTGCTTTATCTTATCTCGTTCCGCTTTGCTGGCAGCTTCCTATGACTCTCGTTTATTTCGAAAAGGTTAAAAACGGCGAACGCGTCGGAACGGGCTTCAAAGTATGCTCGCTTTTATTTGTAAGTCTCGTTGCCGGCATTCTGATGCTCTGCGATAACGATTAAGTAAAAGAAAAACAGCAAAAATAAAACAGCTAAAAACGCACCTTTACGGGCGCGTTTTTTGTGCGATTATTTTGTAAAGCAAGATAAAAGATAAAGGGGTTATAAAACAAGCGGAACTGATAAAAAGTCGGATAAACTGGAATAGGAAAAAAGGCCGGGAAATCAAATATCTTTTCTTCCGACTAAAAAGTCTATGTCTACGCCGAAGTAGTCCGCAAGTAACCAGAGAGAACGGATGCTCGGCTCTTTTTTTTCTAAAAGCCAGGCGCTTATCGTGTTTTGCTTTACGCCGACTTTCGCCGCCAAAGCCACCTGAGTCAGATTTTCTTCCTTCATAAGTTCGCGGATTCGTTCCGCAACGATGATTTTCATAATAAACACCCTTCTTTTTGTTGACATTTTAGCACCATGGTAGTACAATAATTAAAAATAGCCCCTTGGGGATAATTGTGCCAGGCTTAAAATAACATATGCGAAAACATTCCGGGCGGGCGTAAAAGGAGGAACTTTATGAAGTATTGTAACAAATGCGGCAAAGAACTTTCGGATAACGAAAGCGTTTGCCCTAAGTGCGGCTGTGTAACGCAGACGGTCGCAAAAAGCGGCGCGGTTAAAGAGCTTTCTACCACACAAAAGGTAGCTAAAATTTTTATGATTATATCGTGCGTCCTTTGGGGACTTTCGATAATTCCGCTTTTATGGTGTATACCTATGACTAAAAGTTACATAAAAAAGATCGAATCGGGCGAAGCGATAAGTACTACCTTTAAGATTTGTACACTTTTATTCGTGAGCGTTGTATCCGGTATACTTATGTTGTGCGATAAAGACTGAAAAGTAAAAAAGAGAGCTGAAGGCTCTCTTTTTTAGTACATAAAATAAAGCCTGTATAAAAAACGAACGAAAAAACTGCCGGCGGATAAGGTAATAATAAAATAAATCCGATTTTTATAATACAACATATGTAACCTTAAAAAATCAATAATTTACTTATTTAATAACGTATGTATTTTTAATACATGAATAAAATTACATATGTTATACTTTGCATATGACCTTATAAAATAAGAAAAATATATTTAATAGACAGTAAGACTGTTTTTTGGGTAATTTGTCCGGACTATATAATAAGCGGAATTTAAGTAAATGCGGTTATAAATTTTTATATTTACGTTATAAATATTTCCTATTAAATCGGTATGAAATTGTTTGACAACGGCAAAAAAGGTAGTATAATAATAATGCCTACCGAAAAGGTATGATATATGATTGCGTCCGGTAAAAGATAGCTGAAAAAGTAAAAGCCGAACGGAACGGTCATTTAGCTAAAATCATTCAGGATAAAGATAAACAAAAAGATCAGAAGAAAGGAGAAAAAATGTTCGTATATGCAGACAATGCCGCGACCACGAAACCGTGTAAAGCGGCTACGGAAGTAGTTAACGAATTCAACGAAAAGTATTACGGCAATCCTTCGAGTCTTCACACGGTCGGACAGATTGCGAAGGAAAAGCTCGAAGAAGCGAGAGCCGTTATGGCTAAATACTTAAACGCCGAACCGGGCGAAATTTATTTCACGTCCGGCGGAAGTGAGGCCGATAATCAGGCGATAACTTCGGCGGCAGCGCTCGGCGCGAGAAAGGGTAAAAAACATATCGTTTCGACCAGGTTCGAACATCACGCGGTTCTTCATACGCTCGAAAAGCTTGAAAAGCAGGGTTTTGAAGTAACGCTCGTAGACGTAAACAGAAACGGTATCGTTAAGGTTGAAGATATAGAAAAGGCTATCCGCCCCGACACCTGTCTCGTGACGGTAATGTTCGCGAATAACGAAATCGGGACGATACAGCCGATTAAAGAAATCGGTGCGCTCTGTAAAGAAAAGAAGATAATCTTTCACACCGACGCGGTTCAGGCTGCGGGACACCTTAAAATCGACGTAAAAGATATGAATATCGATATGCTTTCGCTGTCCGGTCACAAATTCCACGGTCCCAAAGGCGTAGGCGTATTGTATTGCAGAAAGGGCGTATATCTTCAGCCGCTCATCGAAGGCGGCGCGCAGGAGAAAAACAAGCGCGCGGGAACCGAAAATCTCCCCGCAATCGCAGGAATGGCAAAGGCGTTTGAAATCGCCAACGAAAATCTCGAAGAATATACCGTAAAGGTTTCGGCTCTCCGCGACAAGCTTATAAGAGAGCTTTCAAAGATTCCTCATTCCGTAGTAAACGGAGATACCGAAAACAGAGTTCCTAATAACGTGAATATCTGTTTTGAAGGTATCGAAGGCGAAAGTTTACTTCTCCTTCTTGACGAAAACGGCATTTGCGCTTCTTCGGGTTCCGCCTGTACGTCGGGCTCGCTCGATCCGAGCCACGTTCT
>DPQQ01000009.1:15753-15980 GCA_003538975.1 Clostridiales bacterium
CTCGCTCGATCCGAGCCACGTTCTTCTGGCGATAGGGCTCCCGCATGAAGTCGCTCACGGAAGCTTGAGACTTTCGCTCTCGCTCGAAAATACCGAAGAAGAAATCGACCATATCATAAAGGTAGTACCCGAAGTCGTAGCTTATTTAAGAAAAATCTCGCCCGTCTGGGACGAACTCGAAAAAGGAGAAAGAAAACATGTTATATAGCGAAAAAGTAATGGATCAT
>DPQQ01000009.1:16184-34864 GCA_003538975.1 Clostridiales bacterium
CAAAAATCCCCGCAACGTCGGCGAAATTCCCGACGCGGACGGCATAGGCGAAGTCGGCAACGCTAAATGCGGCGACATTATGCGTATGTATATAAAGGTCAAAGACGGCATAATCACCGACGTCAAGTTCATGACGTTCGGATGCGGCAGCGCGATCGCAACGTCGTCTATGGCGACCGAACTTATAAAGGGCAAACCTATCGAAGAAGCGGTTGAACTTTCGAACAAAGCCGTAGTAGAAGCGTTAGACGGACTCCCCGCTCATAAAATTCACTGTTCGGTCCTTGCCGAAGAAGCGATTAAAGCAGCTGTCAAAGATTATTACGATAAAAACGGCATCAAGTACGACGAAACTAAATTCGGTCAGGTAAACTGCGCTCATTGCGATAAATAACCGCTTTGACAAAATAAAAACGGACGTGCTTAAAAGAAATTCCACGCTGCTCGGCGCGGAAATCTTTTAAAACGAATATTCGACCGTATTTGTTCCCGGCGGCGACGCTTGCGGAACTTAGGTCAAAACCCGATAATAAAACGTTTAAGGGGGATGCTTTTAACCGTTTGGTTAAAGCATTTATATGTGTAACAGAGGTAAAAATGAAAATTTCGACAAAAGGTAGATATGCGTTAAGGCTCATGCTCGACATAGCGGCTAATCAGGCGGATTCGGTCGTTACGGTAAAGGATGTGGCTAAACGTCAGAATATCTCCGAAAAATATCTTGAAAGAATAATAAATTCTTTGGTAAAAGCTGAGCTTTTAACCAGCACGAGAGGATTTTCGGGCGGGTACAGACTCAATAAGCCCGCTTCGGAATACAGCGTAAGGAGCATTCTCGAAGTAACCGAATCCTCGGTCGCGCCCGTAGCGTGCATGGAAAAGGAAAAAGATTCGTGTAACAGTTGCGATAACTGCGTTACTTCAAAATTCTGGAAGGGACTCGACAAGGTAGTCAACGACTATCTCGAAGGAACTACTTTGCAGGATCTTCTGGACAGATCTTGCGGCTGTAACAAATAATTTTTATAATTTCAGACAAAGTTTTTTAATACCTGTATTGCTGAAACGCTACCGCGGATAAAAAATCGAAAAAAATCTGCAATTCGGCAGGATACAACAATACCTGTTTGACCGAAACAACGCCAAAGATACGCCAAAACGGTTCAAAAAGGACACAAAAGTTAAAAAACAAAAAAACGATTAAAAACTATCAAGATTATTAAAGAAGGCTTGAATATGAAAGTTTACGATTCTGTGACAAAACTTATAGGCAATACGCCGCTTGTAGAACTCAAAAATATCGAAAAACTTTACGGACTTAAAGCTAAAATCTTCGCCAAGATCGAAGCTTTTAACCCCGGCGGTTCCGCAAAGGACAGAATAGCTTTAAAAATGCTCGAAGCGGCTGAAAAGAACGGCTTCAAAAAAGGCATGACGGTAATCGAACCGACTTCCGGAAATACCGGCATAGGTCTCAGCATGATTGCGGCGGCGAAGGGTTATAAAGCCGTCATCGTTATGCCCGACAGCATGAGCGTCGAAAGAATTAAGTTTATGAAGGCTTACGGCGCGACCGTGGTTCTCACGCCCAAGGCTCTCGGCATGAAAGGCGCAGCCGATAAGGCGGAAGAATTACATAAAGGAATAGAGGGCAGCATAATCGCGGGACAGTTTTACAACCCCGCTAACGTGCAGGCGCATTACGAAACTACCGGCCCCGAAATTTACGAAGACACCGACGGAAACGTTGCGGCTTTCGTCGCGGGCATAGGCACCGGCGGTACGGTTTCGGGCGTAGGTAGGTATCTTAAAGAAAGAGTTGACAGCGTAAAAATTTTCGGCGTGGAACCGGAAAATTCACCGCTCATCACAAAGGGCGTTGCCGGCTCGCATAAGATACAGGGCATCGGCGCGAATTTTGTTCCCGAAAACTTTAAAAAGGAATTTGTGGACGAAGTTCTGACCGTTTCGGACGAAGCAGCCTTTAAAACCGCTACCGAACTTGCCGTAAACGAAGGCGTGTTTGCGGGTATTTCTTCGGGGGCAGCGCTTTCCGCCGCGATAAACGTCGCTAAAAAAGAAGAATTTACAGGTAAAAACGTCGTAGTATTCTTACCCGACAGCGGCGACAGATACCTTTCTGTAGACGAATTTATAAAATAGACCGAAATATAATCTATCGTATATAGGTTTATATTCAGACTATAAATATAAACGGCGATTAAAAATTGAATATAAAAACAAAAGCAAGTCGGCGGACAATTCTGCCGGCTTGTTTTTATGTTTTAAGGTTAAAACGATAAAAGCAAAATGTAAACAAAAGTTGACGTAAATGTAAATAGAAGTAGGTGGAAGTTTTAAGTTTGCAATGATAAAATTATTTATGTAAACAGATATAAATTTGACGGACAACAGCCGGTAACAAAACAATTAAATACAAAACCATTAAAGATAAATTAAATAAAAAAAATTTTAAAAATTTTTTTAGTAAAGTGTCACAAAACGGCGTTTTCATGTCGTCTTATAAGTGAAAGGATATAACGAAGAATCAAAACCGTTATATACTTTTTAAAACAAAAGACAGGAGGAGTATATTGATTTATTTTCCAAAGAAAGATGTACCTGAAGAAGTAAGGAAGAAACTATCAAGCAAATACTACAAAGACCGTATAGAACTTGCTTATACTATTTGGATAATAGTATCTGCCATATTTGTAGTATTGGCGGTATACGCTTTTTATCGACATGGTTTTATATGTATGCTTATTATGATATTTCCGATTTTATTGATAGGTTTTATATGCTGTAAATCTATAAAGTCATTAAAAAAATATTATGAACAAGCGAAATTAAGAGAAATATGGCAACAAAAAGCAAAGGAACAAAAGGAGAAAGAAAATGAAAAACAAAATGAAATTGACCAAAACAAATAAAGTAATATTTGCTATTCTGTCGAAAATTCAAGGTATCGTATATGATACGCCCGCTTATGTCGATTTGAAAATTATAAAAGTGTATTATTATGATGCTTATAAAAACGAAAAAATCAATTCAAACAATCAAATGTTATCCATGCCGGGAGCGACAGAAGGCTTTATCAATATTTTTGATGTGGATGAAGATGTGATGCAAATTAATCAAGAGAAGTATCTATCGGATATTGAAACATACGGCTTGCTTACTTATGATGAATTTGCCGAAAAATACGATGTTCCGGAAACAATATTTGAAGCTTTTGGAGGGAAATATCTTAATATTTCGTTCGCAAAAGGCTTGATTAACGAATCCATGTT
The DNA here is from genome assembly GCA_003538975.1 of Clostridiales bacterium. Lineage (GTDB taxonomy): Bacteria > Bacillota > Clostridia > Christensenellales > Borkfalkiaceae > UBA11475. The sequence goes on from DPQQ01000009.1 coordinate 19,478, forward strand.
AATTGAACTAATAGAAAGATACTCTAAGTTTTTTGTATAATGCAAAGAGATAGCCGGCAGTTTGTGCGGAGCTGTCGGCAAAAACGTAATTTTAGCTCATTCTTAATAATTTCCTTTTCCTTTCCTTAACGGAGATCCGCGCGGAGCATTGCTATTAGTTTAGTAGTATAACCAAAAAAAATAAAAGCATAGGAGAAAAATATGAAAAAAAGAATAGTAGCAATAACATTATCTTTGTTAACATTGTTGACGATGTTAAGCGGATGTTTTGAGATTTGTTTTTTCTTTAATTTGAGCAACGTCAAGCATAAGAGTAAAACGGTTTATTTGTACGATATAGAATTTTCTTATAACATTGAAGGAAAATACGCTACTGCATGGACAACGACAAAAAAGGGACGAGCAGAAAAAGAGACGGTAATAATACCCGAAATTATAAAAACAGATGATGGCGACAGAATAGTTTATCAGGTTGGGACAGCGGGAACGTTCGGCTTTACGATATGTGAAAACTTTAAAAGCGACGTGTTGAAAAAGGTTTTTATACCGGCAAGCGTTAGTGTTATGGATATATATTTTGATGGTTGTCCTAATTTAAAATGTTATGTGTATGATTTGAATCCCGATTATCCCAAAGCGTATGAGTTTTTAAGAAACCGAATAATTGAATATACTTGGTATTGTGATTTTTTAGAGGGAGAAAAGAATGATGCGGGAAAGATAGTGTTAAATAACGAAAATATAATTAAAATGGTAGATGAAAAAATAATTATTACTAATGATATACCTTATTGTATATATCAATTATGTTCAGCAGAAAGATATATAAAGAGCGCGAATGTCGAATATCATCTGAATTATGAAACGGAAAAAGAATTATTCTGGTTTGACTATTCCGAAACCGGTAAGGTTGAAAAATCTTACGAACCTGTGTACGAACCAAAACGCGAAGGGTATGAATTTGCAGGATGGTATAAGGAACCGGAATGTATAAACGAATGGAATTTTGAGACGGATAGTTTTGCGGATAAAACTAATCCTGAAATTGTAACTAAGGATTATAGAAAATCAGAAATAGAAGAATTACGGGAAGAAGAAAAGGAAAAATTGTTTATAGAAACAAAAGCTAAAGTATTGGAACGTTACAAATCGTTATATACGCTTAAACTTTACGCCAAATGGAACTTGATATAATAATTTTAAAATAAAAATACAAAAGACAGGAGGAACATAATGTCTAGATGGTGGAGAGATTTGTATGAGACGGAAGATGAAGTCAGAAAAAAACTATCAAGTAAGTATTATAAGAGCAGAATAGATCTTGCTTATGTTGTTTGGTCAATAATGACTGCTTGGTTTGTTATTTTGGGAGTTTATTCTTTTTATCGGTCCGGTTGGGTTGGTATTATTACTACGGGATTGCTTATTCTATGGATCGGATTTGTTACTCGTAGAGAGATAAAGGCTTTAAAAGATGAATACGAACAAGCGAAATTAAGGGAAATATGGCAACAAAAAGCAAAAGAACAAAAAGAGAAGGAACAAAGAGAACAAAAGGAGAAAGAAAATGAAAAACAAAATGAAATTGACCAAAACAAATAAAGTAATATTTGCTATAACAGGCTTATTTTTATAAGGGAAATATTAAAATAAAAAAAATTTTAAAATTTTTTTAATAAGGTGTCACAAAACGGCATTTTCATGTCGTCTTATAAGTGAAAGAGATAAAACCAAATTATAAAACAGATCATCCTTAATAATTTCCTTTTCCTTTCCTTAACGGAGATCCGCGCGGTTTATGATTATTCGTTTAATTAAAACCAATCGGGTTTCCGTTAAGGAATTAAGGGAAAATGATTTTATTTTTACATATAAATTAAATTGTTTTTACGCTAAAACCGGATTTAATACCAATTCGCCGGCAATGATAAAAAACACGGCTATGAAGTCCGCGACGTTACTAATGAAAGTCGTAACTTCGTATTTTATATAACTAAGGATTGTGTATATATAAATCCAAAACGCGTAAAAACATAAATAAACACTAAAAACAAACAAAAAGCAAGGCTGTCATAACGACCGCCTTGCTTTTATAATTAAAAAAATCTATTTAAAGTATTTTTATATCGATATTGTTTCAGTAATAAATTCCGCCGCCGCCGATGTCGATGTTGCACATAATGCACGAAACTAAAATTACAGAAAGAAGTACTAACGCAAAATAGGTAATAACTCCGATAAGCGCGCCCTTTCCGCATGATTTAGCCTTTAACGGATATTGATCGTTCCATACGAGATATAAAATAAGTCCTACGATAGGAAAGAAGAACGACAGCACGGCAAACCCCGCGTTCGGTGCGTCAAAGTTTTGCGGGCGGAAGTTCTGGTTGTAGTTATGGTTGCCGTTCTGATACCCGTAGCCGTTGTTATAATTGCCGTTACAGTTATAATTGTTGTAACCGTTTCCGCCGTAGCCGCTGCTCTGATTATGATTATATCCGCCGTTACCGTTAAAATTATTATTGTACCCGTTATTCGCATTACTTTGGTTAAAGCCGTTATTGTTATTGCCGGCGTAACCGAAAGCATTTTCTTCTTTATAAGCGATTGTCTTCTGACCGCAATAGGGGCAGACCTGCTGATCGTCTGCGATTTCTTTACCGCAATGTGTACAATACATAAAATCCTCCTTTTAATAAGTACGAATTATAGAGTCGTTGTCAGGCTTTGTTCTCTCATTGTTAAGGTCATACCTTTTAACTTATTATAATTATATCATAAAAAATCGGATTTGAACAGTCTGGTTAAAAATTTACGATAATTTTTTGAATTTCTCATAAACGTCGTATCTTATCGGTGAAATTATACGCAAAAATCAGAGAAAAGAATATAAAAAGACGCGGATATGCCGCGCCTTAAATTATTTATAAAATTATTTTTAGAATCAGAATTTATTGTTTAATGAGTTCTTCGGGGATAGCTACGCCGTGGTTGTAAGAATTCATATCTTCTTCGGTGATAGCTCTATGAACTTTGCATGGATTGCCGAAAGCTATTACGCCCGACGGCACGTCTTTGGTAACTACCGAACCTGCGCCGATAATTACGTTGTCGCCGATGGTTACGCCCGGCATGATGAGCGCGCCCGAGCCTATCCAGCAATTTTTGCCTATGTGTACGGGCAGATTGTATTGGAGACCGTGGCTTCTTAAATCGTGGTTAAACGGGTGAGCCGCCGTTGCGACCGTTACGTTCGGTCCGAAAAGCGTATAATCGCCGACTGTTATTTCGCCGTCGTCAACCATGGTTAAGTGGAAGTTCGCATACACGCCTTTGCCGAATTTAACGTTCCAGCAACCGAGGTTGGCGTAAAAAGGCGGTTCGATATAACAGCCTTCGCCGATTTCGAGAAACATCTCTTTAAGCATTTTTGTCCTTGTCTTCATTCCCTCCGGGGTGGACGGGGTGTTGTTGAAAGCATGGACCATTTCGATACGCGTAAGCTGAAAGGGGGCGAGTTCTTTGTCTGCGGGATCGTATATTTCGCCGGAGAGCATCTTTTTTCTGATTTCCGTTAAAGACATAATTTATTCCTTTTACCGATATATTGTTTTATTTCTTATTATAAGGAAGTGTTTCGGCAATACAGGTACCGCTGAACGAGTCCTTAATTTATTATTTTCCATTTTTCCGTTCGACGGTATAAATGGCGGAATTTTTTGAGACTGATTAACTTTTATACTATTTTTTTCTTTCTTTTAAATCCGAAGATAAGGAATATAGCTATCTGAAGGGGTATTCCCAAAAAGTATACGGGCCAGAGCCTATAATTACCAAACGATACGTGGATAAATATCAAAACGGACCAGACGATGACCGAGCAAAATACCGAAATAAGCGTCTTCCGCTTCGCTTTTGACCATATCGCCGAAAACACGAGCGCGACTATTGCCGAAGCCGTCACCGCAAGTATAAAAACCTGCCATATATTTTTGCCTGTTTTAAGAAAGAGTATTACGTATACAAACACGGCTATAAACCATACCAACGTCATTGCGAGCGAAGTTATTACTATATGGTTGCGATTCGACGATACAGGAGCCTTTTTTAAGCCGCCGTCGTGTTCTTCTAAAAGAGCGGAAAGAGGAATACCGTAAATTCCGGCTATTTTATCGAGCGTTTCGACGTCGGGTAAAACTTCGCCGTGTTCCCAGCGGGAAACTGCTTTGTCCGAATAGCCTATTTTTTCGGCAAGTTCGAGTTGCGTAAGTTTATGTTCTTTTCTTAAAGATATAAGGTTTTCGATTAAAACTTCTTTTATTGCCTTCATTATATTTTCTCTTGAATATTTTCTTTAAAATTCCGAACCGTAAGTATTTTTCGTTTATATGGCTATTATAGTCTAAAAATATGCTTAAAGCAAGCTTTTTTTATTAAGAAACGCACAATTCTCGCTTTGCGGGAGTCGTATTTTTAAATTCTCGCAAGGCCGTACCGAATAAGACGGAGGCTTTTTATAAAATTCTCTGGTGTTTTTTAACGAGCTTTCATATACTGATGATAAAGTTTGATCCCCATACAGAGCGGCGCAGACGTGCCGTATTTACAAAATAATAAAAAGCGGGACAAAATAATAAGGAGAATTAAATGAAAAAGTTATTAGATAAAATAAGCGGCAAAGTTAAAAAAGGAACAATAAAAAAAGCAGCGAGGATTCCGGTGTTTTACGCAACGGACGAAAACTATCTGCCTTTTGCCGCGATAAGTATGTCTTCGGTACTTAAAAATTGCGACAAAAACGACAAGTATGATTTTTATATTCTGACCGAAAACATTCCGCAGGAAAAGAAAAAGTATCTTAAAAGTTTCGAGAGCGAAAACGTAAAAGTAAGATTTGTTTCCGTCCGCAACAAAATAAAAGGGCTTATAACCGATCTTGAAAAAAGCCTCAGAGACTATTATACCGTTTCGATATTTTACAGATTGTTCATTCCGTCGCTTTTTCCGCTGATGAAAAAGGCGATATACCTTGACAGCGATACGATAATAAGAGGTAATCTCAGAGAACTTTACGATACCGATATAGGCGATAATATCCTCGCGGCGTGCCGTGACGAAGCGGTTTCGAACTGTCCCGAATTTATAGATTACGTTGAAAATGCGGTGGGCGTTCCCGGCGAAAAATATTTTAATTCCGGCGTGCTCGTAATGAACCTTGCAAAAATGAGAGAAGAAAGGATTGAGCAGAAGTTCGTCGATTTAGTAAAAAGATATAACTTTTTAACAGTCGCGCCCGATCAGGATTATCTTAATTTTTTATCTTTGGATAAGGTCCGCTATCTTGACAAAGTCTGGGATAAAATGCCATGTGCCGACGATATCGACGAAGAAAAAATTAAACTTATACATTATAACATGTGCGATAAGCCGTGGCATTACGACGGTATCCTGTATGAAAAATATTTCTGGATCTATGCCGAAGAGATGCCTTTTTACGACGAACTCGTTTTAAGAAAGAAAAATTATTCAGAGGAAGAAAAGAAAAGAGATACGGCTTCGAAAATAGCTCTCGTACAGAAGGCGAAGTCGATTATAAACGAAGAAAAAACTTTCAAAAAAATCATGGATAAAAGCAAAGACGAAGCGGAACGCGATTTTTGCGGATTCGATACGTTTCCGAGAATGCAAGAGGCGTTGAAATGAATAAAGAAGAAAAGCTTAAAATCAATCGCAGACAGAGAATAAAAGTGCTTTCTCGTATCGAAGAGTACGAAAAGAAGGGCGGCGAAGCCTTCTGGCTCGACGTTGAAGACGATCCGCCTCATCCTACCATAATGCCCGAAGACGTGGACTATATGCAAAAAAAGCTCGGCACGAGAATACGCGCGCGTTTTGCGATGAAGCTTGCGACAAAACTTGCGAAAAAGGTAGTAAAAGAGCATGAAGTAACCGTTGTCGGAGCGGAAAATTTAAAAGATATCCGCGGCGGAGCGGTAATAACTTCGAACCACTTTTCGCCGGAAGAAAACGTAGCCGTGTGGGAGGCTGTCAAAAAGGCGGAAGGCAAACGTAAATTTTTTAAGATAATAAGAGAAGGCAATTATTTTTTCAAAGGCACTATCGGGTATCTTTTAAGAAACGCCGACACGTTGCCGCTTTCCGAAAACGTAAAGACGATGATGAATCTTTCGAGAGCGGTGGATAAGTATCTTAAAGAAGGAAACTTTGTTTTGGTTTATCCCGAAAAGGCTATGTGGTGGAATTACCGCAAGCCGAGACCGTTTAAGATAGGTGCGTTCCGTTATGCGGCAAAGGCGGGCGTTCCCGTCGTTCCGTGTTTTATTACGATGGAAGATCTCGATAAAAAGGACGAAAACGGGTTCCCCGTACAAAAGTATACCGTACACGTAATGCCTCCGATATATCCTTCCGCTTATAAAAGCGAAAAAGACAACGCCGCATCAATGCTCGAAAAAAATTTCGAACTCGTTAAAAACAAGTACGAAGAAGTATATAAAATTCCGCTAAGTTATAATTAAAACCGCAACGTTTCATGCGGCGTACATAGCGGGATAAAGACAGCCGCTTAAATTAAAAAATATTTTCATTAACCCCATTAAATGAAAGAGAAATAAAAAGGTCGGATGTAAAAAGTCCGATCTTTTTTTATAAATAAAAAGACTTTTGGTATTGCAATAGTAAAATCAAGTAAAATCATTGCAATAGTAAAATCAAAGTGTTATAATTAGCTAAAAACGGCGGAAAATAAGTTTTTACGCCCGGCGTTTGAGAAAACGCTTTATCGAGGAGAAGATCATGACCGAAAAATACAAAAAATTTTTGGATCTTAATTTTTATCAGATATATCCGAAGTCTTTTTACGACGCTAACAACGACGGTGTGGGCGATTTTAACGGCATAACCGAAAAGATCCCGTACCTTAAAGATCTCGGCATAAACGCAGTATGGCTTTCGCCTTTCTTCGTTTCACCCGAAGACGATTCGGGTTACGATATATCCGACTATTACGACGTTTCCGAAAAGTACGGCACGCTCGAAGATTTTAAGGTAATGCTCAAAACGTTTCACAATAACGGCATCAAGGTTATAATCGACCTTGTCGTAAACCATACTTCGACTGAACACAAGTGGTTTAAAGAAGCGGTAAAATCGAAAGACAATCCTTACCGCGATTTTTACTATTGGGCGGATAAGCCGCTTAACGACTGGAAGGCTTGCTTCGGCGGTTCCGCATGGGAATATAATAAAGAAGCCGGTCAGTATTATCTCCATTCGTTCGCCGTATCGCAGGCAGATCTAAACTGGGAAAACCCGAAGGTTATAGAAGAAGTAAAAAAGATAATAGACTTCTGGGTGGATCTCGGCGTGGACGGATTCCGCTGCGACGTTCTCGATATGATTTCAAAAGACTTTAAAGAAAACAGAAACGGCAACGGACCGAGACTGCACGAATTTATACACGCTATTTTCGGAAGAGAAAAGACAAAAAATATTTACACCGTCGGCGAATGCTGGGGCGTTACCGAAAAGTCTCTTTGCGATCTCACTAAAGACGAGCGCGGCGAACTTACGACTTCATTCCTTGGCGGAAACATGACGCACGACAACGGCAGATTTAATCCGGTACCGCCGAGATACGAACAGATGAGAGAGTATTTTACGAAGTACGAAACTCTTACGCAGAATAACGATCTTATCTTCGCGCCGTTTTTCGAAAATCACGATCAGTGCCGCTCGGTATCGAGATTCTGCCCCGATAAAAACTTACGGAAGGAAGCCGCCGCATTCTTCGCGACGATACTTTATACGCTACGCGGCACGCCGTTTATATTGCAGGGCGAAGAATTCGGAACGCCAGACGCTGAGTACGATTCTATAGAATATTTCGACGATATCGAAACGGTCAACTATTATAAAGCTCATAAGGGAACTATGCCCGAAGACGAGCTTATGAAACTCGTTAACTTCGATTCGCGCGATAACGGAAGGCGTCCGATGATGTGGACGGGCGGAGCGAACGGCGGATTCAATAAAGGAGCCAAGCCCTGGCTTCCGATACATTCCGGTTATAAAACGATGAACCTCGAAGCGGATATAAATTCCGGTAAATCGGTGTTCGGGTACTATAAAAAAATGCTTGAATTAAGAAACGGCACGCCCGCATTGAGATACGGCATATTTAACGACGAGACCGAACAGGGAAGAGAAAAGGAATATTTCAAATATTCGAGAACTTATGAAAACGAAAAATATCTTATCGTCATAAATTACGATAAGACTTCTTCGGTTTCCGTACCCGAAAATGCGGAACTTGTTCTCGGCAACTATTCATTCTTTAACGAAGCCGAAGATATAAATAACGGAGTAAAGACGTTTAAGCCGTTTGAAACCGCGATTTACAAGATAAAATAAAAGGGTAAAACCCGTAAAATAATTAAAAGATAAGGAAAATAAGGATAGAAAAATGAACGAAAAGCAGTATCTTGTAAATTTAACCGCTCCCGAAGGCAAAGTCGATTTTATTCTCGACACGGACGCATTCAACGAGATTGACGATCTTTACGCGGTGTCGTATATTTTGAAGTCACCCGAAAAATTTAACGTAGTCGCGATAACCGCCGCGCCGTTTTTCAACGATCATTCGACTTCACCGAAAGACGGAATGGAGAAGAGCTACGAAGAAATAAAAACTCTTATAAAGCTTATCGGCATAAAATACGAAGAAGTTTATAAGGGTTCCGACAGATATTTTAAGGACGAAAAGGATTTCGTAAAATCCGCCGCCGCTGAAAAGATAGTAAAGGAGGCCGAAAAACATTCGCCCGGAAACCCGCTTTATATCGGCGCGATAGGAGCGATAACAAACGTTTCTTCCGCCCTTAACATGGCTCCCGAAATTGCGGATAAAGTTGTTATAATATGGCTCGGCGGACATTCGGTTTATTGGAAAGATACGAAAGAGTTCAATATGCACGGCGATATAGCCGCGGCAAGAACCGTGTTTTTATCCGCCGCGCCGCTCGTACAGTTCCCGTGCATGGGAGTAGTTTCGGAACTCAAAACTACGAAACCCGAACTTAAAGAATGGCTTTGCGGCGTAAACCCGCTGTGTACATATCTTTACGAAAAAACGGTGAAAGAAGCCGAAACATACTCGAACCGCAAAACCTGGTCGAGAGTTATATGGGATATAACGGTGCCCATGTGGTTCGACAAGAGTTCTTACTCTCAAAAAATAATCACGGCGCCGCTCCCCGGTTACGACGATAAGTATACTTTCCCGGACGATATGAAAAAAATCGCATACGTCGATTACGTCGACCGCGACGTAATTCTGGAAAAACTGTTCGAAGCGTTGAGAAAATAATTTTTGCTTAAAAACAGCGCATGAAAAAGCGGTGAATATTTCATATATCCGCTTAAAACAAAAAATTTTACCGGGTAATGAGAAGTAAAAATGTTTAAAAAACTTTTGATAAAAGACTATAAAAATACTTCCGATCCCGCAGTAAGAACCCGTTACGGCACGGTCGCGGGAACGTTCGGAATAGTTACGAATATTATTTTATGCGCGCTTAAAGCTCTTGTCGGCGTTTTTGCCGGGAGTATCGCGATAATTGCGGACGCCGTAAACAACCTGACCGACGCGGGATCTTCGGTAATGACTCTGGTCGGATTCAAACTCGCTTCCCGTCCCGCAGACAAAAAACACCCCTACGGACACGCGAGATACGAAAGCGTTACCGCCCTTATAGTCGCGATAACCGTGTTCGCTGTCGGCGTATTGCTGCTTAAGTCTTCGGTCGAAAAGATCATAACGCCCGAAAAAGTTACGGTAACGGTATGGACGTTTGTTGTTCTGGGACTTGCGGTCATGATGAAAATTTTTCAGATGATAACTTATCTCGATTTCGCGAAGGCGATAGATTCAGACGTGATAAGGGCGCAGGCTGCCGACGCGCGTAACGATATAATTTCGTCTTCGGCAACGCTTGTTGCGATGATCGTTATATATTTTACCGGAGTGAACGTAGACGCTTACGTAGGTATCGCCGTGTCGATCTTCGTTATGGTAACTTCGGTCAAAATGATTTCAAACCCGATCAGCGCACTTTTAGGCGTTGTACCTTCAAAGGAGACGGTCGAAAATCTTAAAAGCATAATTTTATCCCGTAAAGAAATTTTAGGTCTGCATGATATGATTATCCACGATTACGGCGAAGGTCACAGATTTGCTTCCGTCCATGCGGAAGTGGACGCCGGTTCGGAGCTTGTCGCTGTACATAACGTGATAGACGGCATAGAGAGAGAAGTCGCGGCTAAAACGGGAATAAATCTTTCGATTCATCTGGATCCCGTTGATTTGAAAAGCGGAGAAAGGCAGACTTACCGCGCTCTTACCGAAAAGGCGGTTATGTCGTTCGATAACGAAGCTAAGATACACGACTTTTCGGTCTGCGACGAAGTAAGAGAAAACGAAAAGACTGTTACAAAAATAAGCTTCGACGTGGTCGAACCGTTCGGTAAGCATTACGATAAAGAAAAACTCAAAGAAGAACTTTATAAAGTTTTCGCTTCTTTCGGCGAAGAAAAGAATAAAAAATTTCGCTTTATAATAAATATCGACGACGATTACTGCCAATAATCAAATAAAGACAAAAAAAGCCCGCTTACTAAGCGGGCTTTTTTAGCGCTTAAAATTTTATAAAAGGTTGCGTTTCGGCGATACAGGTATTTATAAAGCAGTTCGCTTCAGCGAGATAAAAAAGAAAAGACGGGGAGCGGATATAAGCGGTTTCTATATAAAAACAAAGGGAAAATGAACGAAATGGACATGGTTTTATCCGGATTTTTTTATAATTTTTTTTAATATTTTTTATTTAAGCAAGTTGTATTTTCTTGACAACGGTTTTTCGGCTTTGTATAATAAAAATACGAATATGAAATATTATTCATATTTATAAAAATAGAGCGGCAAATCAATCGGACGGAATAACGTGTTTACCGAAAATGCCGGAAAAGGCTGATAACGTGATAATAAAGAACTTGGATAAACTCGATAAAAACCGCAAAAAAGAAATAGACAGCGAAGCGATAAACGAAAAGGGCGGGAACGCAAAAACTTTGCGAACGAAGAATATCGCCGTTACCGAAGATAACGCCGCTAAAATTAACTTAAGCGGCGAAAAAATACCGGAAACAAATAAAAGATAAAAAACGCATAAAAAGATTTTGCTTAAAAAGCAGAGGAAGGAGATAAATATGGCAATAGCCGAACTTAAAAACGTAAGCAGGGTATACAAAAGCGGCGACCACGAACTCAAGGCGCTGAACGAAGTAAATTTATCTTTGGACGAAGGTAAATTCGTAGTAATTTTAGGGCCGAGCGGAGCGGGCAAATCCACTCTTTTAAATTTACTCGGCGGTCTCGACAGTCCGACGAGCGGGCAGATTATCGTAAACGGCAAAGATATTTCTACTCTCACGAGCAACGAACTCGCCGAATACAGAGCTTCTACAGTAGGATTCGTATTCCAGTTTTATAATCTGATACCCACCCTTACCGTAAAAGAAAACGTCGAACTCGTCAAAGAAATCGCTCCCGACGCTTTCCCCGCGGAAAAGTTGATCGAAGAAATCGGATTAAAGGATCATATGAACAACTTTCCGTCCGAACTTTCGGGCGGCGAACAGCAGAGAGTTTCGATAGCGAGAGCTTTGTGCAAAAACCCGAAAATTCTTTTGTGCGATGAGCCGACGGGAGCTCTCGATTCCGAAACAGGCGTTCTTGTATTGAAGCTTCTGCTTTCGATGGCTGAAAATTACGGGAAGACCATAATCATAGTAACCCACAACCAGAACATAGCGAAGATGGCGGACGTAATCGTAAAAGTTAAAAACGGTACGATAAAATCGGTCGAAAACGTAGACGAGCCTTTAAGCGCGGACGAAATCGACTGGTAAAGGGGTGAAAGATGCTGTTTAAAAAACTTTGGAGAACGATGGGACAGTACAAAGCCCAGTTCATCTCTATGATAATAATGATAGCTTTAGGCATCGGAGTTTTTCTCGGCTTCAACATGGAGTGGTACAGTATCGAAAAAAACACCGTTAAGTTTTATAAGGACTCCGGCTTTGCAGATTACAGGCTTGTAAACGAAGCTGGTTTTTCGGCAGTCGATCTCGATAAAATAGAAAACATCGACGGTGTAGAAGCCGCAGGCAGATACCTTTCGGTAAACGTTGCGGTAACGGGTAAAGGCGATCTTACTTCGGGCGCGTCGACAGCTTCCGAAGACAAGACTGCGGGCGACACGCTCTCGATAAGCGTTACCGAAAATAAAAACGTTTCATTCTTCATCCTTATTCTCGGCGAAGAATACGACGAAACTTCGACCGACGGGTTGTGGCTTTCGGACAAATACGCCAAAGAAAACGGCGTTTCGGTCGGCGACGAAATTACGCTTAATTACAAAAAGCCCTTGAAAGTAAAGGTAAAGGGACTTATAAAGTCCGCGGAATATCTGATCTGCGTAAGAGACGAAACGCAGCTTATGCCCGACTACCGCAAGTACGCTTTCGCCTTCGTTTCTCCCGAAACGCTGAAAGCATTTACCGGCGGCACGGAATACTATCCGCAGATAAACGTTATTTCGGATATGTCGAAAAACGACTTTTCGGATAAGGCAAACGAAGCCTTGGGAAAGACTACGCTTATGTATTCGAAAAACGAAGTAATATCGTATTCCGAAGCGCAGGGAGAGGTGCAGGAAGGAAAGACGATGGGATCGATTCTTCCGGTACTGTTTTTGTCTATAGCGGTTCTTACCATGGTAACGACCATGCACAGACTCACCGCTAAAGAAAAAACGCAGATAGGCACGCTCAAAGCTCTCGGCTTCAAAGATAAAAGAATAACGGTTCACTATACTTCTTACGCGCTTATGATAGGCGTTTTAGGTTCGCTTATCGGCGCGGGAATAGGTTACGGACTCGCATATTTCATATTCAATCCGTCGGGTTCGATGGGAACGTATTTCGATATGCCGGAGTGGACTATTTACATGCCCTGGTTCTGCATACTCATCTTAATCGGAATAATAGCTCTTCTGACTCTTATAGGATTTTTGTCCGTAATGTCGATGCTTAAAGGAACGGCGGCGGATTCGTTAAGACCGTATACGCCCAAAAAGATGAAAAAAATAGCGCTCGAAAAGACTAAACTATGGAACAAGCTCTCGTTCGGAACGAAGTGGAACATGCGCGATATAGTACGCCATAAATCGAGAACACTTATGAGCCTTATCGGAATACTCGGCTGCACGATAATAATATTAGGTTCGCTCGGCATGTCCGACACGATGGATGCGTTTATAAGCGATTATTATAACGGCGCGATGAATTATTCTTCTAAAATCTTCCTTTCCGAAACCGCCTCGGAAGAAGACAAAATGAAGGTAGTCAATGACAACGAAGGCGATTACAGCATGAGTTTAGCCGTTGAAATAGAAGATAAAGCGGTATCGCTGGACGTTTACAGCGTAACGAACGACAGAGTACGCTTTCCGGGGGAGAAAAAAGGCTACGTCGACATCAACGTAAACGGCGCTTTCGTCTGTGAAAGAATAGCCGAAGAATACAACGTTAAAAAAGGAGACGTGTTAAAAGTCAGACCTTACGGAAAGGACGTTGCTTACGAGCTTAAAATATCGGGTATTATGCGTTCGGTTTCCGAAAACATAGTTGTCTCGAAAGAATATGCCGAAAGTCTCGGAATAAAAGTTTCTCCGGACGCCGTATATACTTCGGTAAAAAAGGAGGAAGTTGTTTTATCGCCGGCGATGAAGAACGTGCAGTCTTCCAAGGAAATAATGGAGTCGTTCGACACGTTTATGAGTATAATGAACGAAATGATTATAATTCTCGTAGCGGCGGCAGCCGTTCTCGGAACAGTGGTTTTATACAATCTCGGAGTCATGAGTTATACCGAACGTTACCGCGAAATGGCTACTCTTAAAGTAGTAGGATTCAAGGACAAAAAGATAGGCGGGCTCCTTATCGGTCAGAATCTCTGGGTAACCGTCGTCGGCGTCGTTCTTGGACTGCCCGCGGGATTAGGAGTTCTTAATCTTCTTGTTACAAAACTCGCTTCCGAATACGAACTGAGACCTGTCATAAGCGTATGGTCGTATCTTATCGCCGTCGCGGTCAATATGACGATATCGCTTCTCGTAAGCCTTATGATAGCCAAAAAGAACAAAAAAATAGACATGGTCGAAGCTCTTAAATTTGCCGAATAGCGAATCAAGGAGCATATTCGGCGGAACAGGTACGATAAAAACGTACTTGAAGAATAAAAAATCAATTTACTCACACGCTTTTACGTAATACCTCGTAAAAAGGACGGCAAGCGGACGGCGGTTAAGTCGTCCGCTTGTTAATTACGGCAGATAAACGAAAAAAAATATTATTTTTAATTTTTTGAAAAAGTTTTAAAATCGGATTGACTTTAATTTTTATTCAAGTATAATAAAGCTAAGAAAAGCGGAGGATAAGCGTAGCTTAAATTATAACCGTGAAAAATTTTATATCTAAGTTTATCGACAAAGACCTTCTTTCGGTAAACAACGGAAAGCAGAAGATGTCCATCATCGCTCTCGCAATACCGATTTTTTTCGAAAATATCGGCGTTCATCTCATCGGTCTTATACAGACTTCGATGTCTTCTCGCTTTATGGACGGTTTCTTCATCGACGCATTCAACGTTCCGAATGCGGCAATGGCTCCTTTCAGTACGATACTTTCGCTTGTAACGACGGGGCTCGGTATACTTTTAAGTATTTATCTCGGCAAGGGTAAAAAGAAGGATTGTGCAGACATAATAGGCACGGCTTACCTTGCTTCGGGACTTATGTCTATCTTGATTTACGGTCTCGGCTTTCTTTTCGCCGACAGTTATCTCGAACTTTTAGGGCTTACCGCCGAAAAGTACGGTCCGTATATGTCATATGCGAAGCTGTACTTTAAGGTGAAGATGGTCGCCCTTATCATATACTTTTTTACGACGCCCGTATTCACGACCGCTTTAAGATGCTACGGCTATACGCAGTACGGTCTTATTTCGAGCATAATTTCGAGCGTGGTTACGGCTGTTCTGACTTATGTCGCTTATTACGTCGTGAAAGTACCCAAAGACTCGGTAGTATGGGTTGTATGCGGAATAGGTCTTATAGCTAACTTATCATCGCTTTCCTTTGTACTTACGGCGTTCTTCAGAAAAGGACTTAAAATAAGAATATGTATAAACCAGAGATGGCTTGTCGCTATTCTGAAGGTAGGCGTTCCCGCAGTCGTGGCGGGGCTTTC
>DPQQ01000009.1:34999-60739 GCA_003538975.1 Clostridiales bacterium
CAGTCGTGGCGGGGCTTTCGTACACCATTTCGCAGACGATAACATCGTCTATATGCGCCCATCTCGACAAAGACGTTTTAACGGCTAAAAACTATATAAATCAGATAGTGTTCTTCGTATATCAGATAGGCTGGTCGATAGGTCAGGCGAACTCGCTTATGGTCGGCAGAATATGCGGTATGGGCGATCTTGACAGAGTTTCGAGAATGCACAGGCAGAATATAAGGCTCGTGTTGTTCTTCAATATAACGATCTCGGTAATATTCGCATTGCTTGCGAGACCGTTGTTCGAATTGTTCTTCGCAGCGAACGGGAAAATATTGCATTACGCCGAGATTATCTTGTGGATAGACGTTGCCGTCGAAGCCGGAAGAGGTATGAATCACGTCGGACAATACGGTCTTAACGCTACCGGCGACGTGCATTATACGACCATAGTTTCGATGACGTCGTGCTGGGCTTTCAGCGTGGGGCTTTCGGCTCTCTTTGTGTATGTGTTTAACTGGGGGCTTTACGGAATGTGGGTTGCTTTCGCCGTGGACGAACTATTCCGCGGAATAGCCTATTACATAAGGTGGCGTAAGGGCGGCTGGAAAACGAGATACAAAAAGGAAGAAGCCACTCTCGAAAAGGCTTCCGCCGATTCTTCGGACAACTTCTCGGAAGAAGTTGTAAATTCCGGCTCTTCGGAAGAAGAGAACAGCGAAGAAAACAAAGCGGTATAAAATATAAATCAGATATTAAAGTAAAAGAGCGGTCCGACCGCTCTTTTTTTATGAGTAAAACTGTTTTTGTCGTACCTGTATCACCGAAAACGTACCGCAAAGTAAAATTAAGTAATATCTGTAAAAATACAAATAAAAATATGAAAAAAACGTTGACTTATACGAAAAAATAAGTTATAATCGTTCTGTAAAGTAAAAAAGCCTTACGGGTGAATCATGAAAGATCTCGGATTTATCGAACTGTACGAAGTTTATAAAGAGTTGTTCACGGCGAATCAGAGACGGCTTCTGGACGGGTATTACGATTACGATCTGACGCTTTCGGAACTTGCCGAAGAAGCCGGTACGACGAGACAGAGCGTATACGACGCTGTCAGAAAGGCAAAAGTTACCTTAAACGAGTACGAGAGTAAGCTCGGCTTGTTGAAACTCAGAAAAAAGCTCGAAGAATTTTCGGAAACGCTTCCGGAAGACAAAAAGAACGAGCTTAAAAATATTCTTTCTTAAAAATATTCTTTCTTAATTAAATTGTTTTTATTAGAAAAGAATACAGAACCGTAATAAGAATTCTACGAGGTAAAAATGGGAGCGTTCGCGTCATTAAGCGAAAAACTGAATCACGTCTTTTCGAAGATGATGAAGAGAGGTAAACTTACCGAACTCGAGATAAAAACGGCAATGCGCGAAATACGTATAGCTTTGCTTGAAGCGGACGTAAATATCGCCGTAGCCAAAGATTTTTGCAACAAAGTATCCGAAAAGGCGATAGGACAGGATATATTAAAGTCCCTTTCGCCCACTCAGCAGGTTATAAAAATAGTCCGCGACGAACTTATCGCTCTGATGGGCGGCAAGAACGAAAAGCTTTTAACGGCGGACGCGCCTCCGACGGTCATAATGATGTCCGGTCTGCAGGGCGCCGGCAAGACCACGCTTTGCGGCAAGCTTGCCCTGAATATCAAAAAGCAAGGCAAAAAACCTCTGCTCGTCGCGTGCGACGTATACAGACCGGCTGCGATAAATCAGCTTAAAGTAGTAGGCTCTCAGGCGGGAGTCGAAGTGTTCGAAAAGGGACAGGGCAACCCCGTCAAAATAGCGGAAGAAGCCGTTAAATACGCAAAATCTTACGGCTTCGATCCCGTAATCATAGATACCGCAGGCAGACTTCAGATAGACGAAACTCTTATGGAAGAGCTTGAAAATATCAAGGCCGCCGTTCATCCGACCGAAATACTTCTTGTCGTCGACGCGATGACCGGTCAGGTCGCGGTTGAAGTCGCCGATACGTTCAACAAACGTCTCGAAGTAACAGGACTCGTTCTTACAAAACTTGACGGCGATACGAGAGGCGGCGCGGCGCTTTCGATGAGACAGGTTACGGGCAAACCGATAAAGTATTGTTCCGTTGGCGAAAAGCTCGGCGATCTCGAACCGTTTTATCCCGACAGAATGGCTTCGAGAATACTCGGCATGGGCGACGTACTTACTCTTATCGAAAAGGCGGAAGCGGCTATAACCGAACAGGAAGCCAAAGAGATGGAGAAGAAGTTTCTTAAGAACTCTTTCACTCTCGAGGATTATTTAAGCCAGTTCGAAGCGATGAAGAAGATGGGCGGGCTTTCGAGCATACTTTCGATGATGCCGCAGATGCAGGGTAAAATGAAGGTTAACCCCGACGATATAGACGAAAGCAAGATCGAAAAGGTCAAGGCGATAATCTATTCGATGACTCCGAGAGAAAGAAGAGATCCGTCGATACTCAACTATTCGAGGAAAATGCGTATAGCAAAAGGCGCGGGAACGGACATTCAGGAAGTAAACAAACTCCTGAAGCAGTACGAACAAAGTAAGCAGATGATGAAGCAGATGAAGAATAATAAACGCTTCGGATTCTGAGACGACGGATAATAAAAAAGTAAAAAACGCGTAAGCGTAAAAATAAAAATAAAAATTTATATTTATAAAAGCCAAGGAAGGCTTACAAGGAGAAATCATGGCAGTAAAAATGAGATTAACAAGACTCGGCGACAAAAAATCACCCTTCTATCGTATCGTAGTAATCGATTCGAGAAAGGCTCGCGATGACGGATATATCGAAAAGATCGGTCATTACGATCCCAAAACCAAGGAACTCGCTATAAACGAAGAAGCGGCTAAAAAATGGCTCGCGAACGGCGTTCAGCCCACCGAAACCGTTAAGACTTTGCTTGTAAAACAGGGTATCCTCGAAGGCAAAAAGTCGAAATAAGGACAGTAAATAATGTTAGATCTTATTAAATACATCGTTGAAAGATTTGCCGACCATAAGGACGAAATCGAATACAAGGTTTCCGAAAACGGCAAAAACGTAGACGTTACCGTCGTATTGAACGACGACGATATGGGCAAGGTTATCGGCAGACAGGGCAAACTTGCGAAGGCTCTCCGTACGCTCGTCAAGGCTGCCGCGCAGAAAGAAAATAAAAGATACAATATCGAAATCAAAGGCAAAAGCGAAATATAGTTTGCTTTTTTAAGACTTGATTTTACGGGGAATAAGACTTATTATTCCCCTTTTTTTCGGGATAAAGATTTTTCTTTACGGGTTATTTATGGAAAAGTTTCTGCTTGTCGGCGAAATCGTAAAGCCGCAGGGTATAAAAGGCGAAGTAAAACTAAAAACTTACGTGGACGACGTAAAAAGGTTCAAAAAACTAAAAGAAGCGTATATAGACGATAAATGCGTAAAAGTTTCGGACGCGAGAATTTCCGGACAGGACGTGTATTTGTCTTTTTACGGTGTTCCGGACAGAAACGCCGCGGAGTTTTTGCGCGGTAAAAAAGTTTTCGTTTCGCGCGAGAACGCCGTCGAACTTAAAGAAGGCAGTTACTTTATAGCGGACGTAATAGGTTCCGCAGTCATCTTAAAAGGCGAAACGGACGAAGAAGCCGGCGTCGTGGACGATATAATAAAATATTCGTCGGACGTATATTTCTGCTCGGGCGGCGGTAAAAAGTTCATGTTTCCGCTGCTTAAAGATCTTCTGATAAAAATAGACGCGGAAGAAAAGAAAGTTTATCTTGATAAAAAGCGTTTTTACGAGGTGGTTTCTTATGAAGATTAGTATTCTTACGCTTTTTCCGGAAATGTTTGCTCCTTTAAAAGAGAGCATTATCGGAAGGGCGGTAAAAAACGGCAAGGTCGAAATCGAATATTTTAACATAAGGGACTACTCAAAAGACAAGCACCGCAAGACGGACGACGCGCCTTTCGGCGGCGGGGCGGGCATGCTTATGACGCCGCAGCCTATCGCCGATTGCATTACGGCGGTCGATCCCGAACATAAGGCGAAAAGAATTTATATGTCTCCCAAGGGCAGAAGGTTCGATCAGTCCGTAGTAAGGGAACTTTCCGAAAAGAAAGAAGACCTTATACTTTTATGCGGACATTACGAAGGCGTGGATCAGCGTGTTATCGATCTTTTCATCGACGACGAAATTTCGATAGGCGATTACGTTTTAACGGGGGGCGAACTCCCGGCGATGGTAGTGACCGACGCGGTCTGCAGGTATCTGGACGGCGTTTTAAACGCGGACTCCGTAACGTACGAAAGTTTTTCGGACGGCAAGCTCGAATACCCGCAGTATACGCGCCCTCAGGTTTTTATGGGACTCGAAGTACCCGAGGTTCTGATTTCCGGCGACCATAAAAAGGTGGACTTGTGGAGAGAAAAGGAAGCTTCGGATCTTACGAAACGCCTTCGCCCCGACCTTGTTGCCGAAGACGATACCAAAGAAGAAAAGCCGGTTAAAAAGAAAAACAAAAAAGAAAGAGGGGAATAAATGGACGTTATACAGTGGTACCCCGGGCATATGGCGAAAGCCATGCGCAAAATGGAAGAGAGCGTAAAACTCGTGGACGGCGGCTGCATAGTGCTGGACGCGAGATGTCCTTACGCGTGCGAAAACAGAAAAATAGAAAAACTTTTCGGAACAAAGCCGATACTTTTCGTTTTGAATAAAGCCGACCTTGTGGATAAAAACGACCTTACAAGGCTTACGGCGGAGTATATAAAAAATAAAAGAAACGTCATCGCGATAGATTCGAGATCGAAAAGAGACATAAAGGCTTTGTACGACAAGATTTTTTCGATCCTTAAAGAAAAGATAGAAGCGAACAGACAAAAAGGATATTTCCGTCCGGTAAGAATTATGGTAGCCGGCATCCCGAATACCGGTAAATCGACTATAATAAACGCGCTTGCCGGCGGTAAAAAAGCGCAGGTCGGCGACAAAGCGGGCGTTACGAGAAGTAACCAGTGGATAAAGCTCGAAGAACTCGAACTTCTGGACACTCCGGGAACGATGCCCCCGTCGTTTTCCGACCAGCAAGCCGCTTTAAGACTCGCGTTTATCGGAAGCGTAAACGACGAAATTCTGGACAGTGCGGATTTGTGTTTCGAGCTGATAAAGTTTTTAGCCGAAAAATATCCCGAAAATCTTAAAGAGAGATACAAGCTGGATAATTTGTCCGAAGCTCCGCTTGAAAACTTCGAAGCGATATGCAAGGCGAGGGGATATATCAAAAAGGGCGCGGAATACGATTACGACCGCTGCGCAAAAGCGGTTATAGACGATCTGCGTTCGGGCAAGCTCGGCAAAATAGTTTTCGAATAATCGCGATTAAAAAATAAAAATTATGAAGAAAGAAAAAGTAAGCGTAAAAGAAAAGCTCGGAATCGAAAAGGAATTTTTGAGTAAAGGTTTTGGTTTGGTCGCCGGCGTGGACGAAGTCGGCAGAGGTCCGCTCGCCGGTCCCGTCGTATGCTGTGCGGTTATCATGCCGCTCGAAGAAAACCTTCTTATCGAAGGCGTAGACGACTCTAAAAAGCTCTCGGCAAAAAAGAGAGAAGAGCTTGCCGCAGAGATAAAGAAAAAAGCGGTTTCGTACTGCATATACGAAGTTTCGCCCGAAGTCATAGACGAAATAAACATATTGAACGCCGTAAAACTTTGTATGGTGAAAGCGGTCGAAGGGTTAAAGGTAAAGCCTTCCGCACTGATAGTCGACGGAAACGACACTCATCTCGATTTTTCCGGCGACGATTATCTTAAAGAAATAAAGTACGTAATAAAAGGCGACGCAAAAAGTTATACGGTAGGTTGCGCTTCGATTTTAGCAAAGGTTTACCGTGATGATCTTATGGACAGTTACGATTCCGTTTATCCGGAATACGGCTTTATAAAACATAAAGGCTACGGCACGGCGTTACATATCGAAGCGATTAAAAATCACGGCTTAACGCCTTTGCACCGCAAATCTTTTACTAAAAATTTCGTTAAACAAGACCGGTAAAAGGTAACGTTTCGGTAACACAGGTATGATAAGACGCTGTCTTATTCCGAGCAAAAGTATCGGAGAAACGATACCGTGAAACAAGCGAATATAATAAATAAGGAAGTAAAAATGAGTTACAAAAAAGAGTATGACGTAATAATAATCGGCGCAGGTCCCGGCGGAATATTTTCCGCTTACGAACTTAAAGATTCGGGCTTAAAAGTGGCGGTATTCGAAGAAGGATTTCCCCTTGAAAAAAGAAGATGTCCCATTGACGGCGAAAAGATAAAAACCTGCGTCAAATGCAAAACCTGTTCGATAATGTCCGGCTTCGGCGGAGCGGGAGCGTTTTCGGACGGAAAATATAATATCACGAACGACTTCGGCGGAAGCTTATACGAACATATCGGCAGAAAAAAAGCTCTGGAGCTTATGGAGTACGTCGATAAGATAAATTTAAAGCACGGCGGCGAAGGAACAAAGCTTTATTCCACGGCAGGCACGAGATTTTCGAAGATTTGCATGCAGAACAAGCTTTCGCTTCTTAACGCAAAAGTAAGACATCTCGGCACGGATATAAATTACACCGTTCTGGCTAATATTTACGACGAAATAAAAAACAAGGTGGACTTCTACTTTTCGGATCCCGTAAAAGACGTCAAAAAGGTCGAAAACGGATTTGAGATTATTGCAGACGGCGAATATTTTGCAGAAAAGTGCATAATTTCGGTAGGAAGAAGCGGCAGTAAGTGGATGGAAGAAACCTGTAAGAGTCTCGGAATCCACACCAGCTCGAACAGAGTCGATATAGGCGTAAGAGTCGAACTCCCCGCGCTTATTTTCGAAGATCTTACGAACGAACTTTACGAAAGCAAAATCGTTTACAGAACGGAAGAATTCGAAGACAACGTAAGAACTTTCTGCATGAACCCGCACGGAATAGTCGTTAACGAAAACACGAACGGCATTATAACGGTAAACGGACACAGTTTCGAAGGCGACGACAAAAAGACCGAAAACACAAACTTCGCTCTGCTTGTTTCCAAGCATTTTTCGGAACCGTTCAAAGACAGCAACGGCTACGGCGAAAGCATAGCGAGACTTTCCAACATGCTCGGCGGCGGCGTTATCGTTCAGCGTTTCGGCGATCTCGTAAGGGGCAGAAGAAGCACCCAGAAGCGTATCGACGAAGGTCTTGTCAATCCTACGCTGAAAGCGACTCCCGGCGACCTCAGTCTTGTTCTTCCGAAGAGAATTCTGGACGGAATAATCGAAATGATTTACGCACTCGACAAAGTTGCTCCCGGCACGGCTAACGACGATACGCTTTTATACGGCGTGGAAGTCAAGTTCTACAATATGGAAGTCGACACGGACGAAAATCTCGAAACGAATTACAAAGGCTTGTACGTGATAGGCGACGGCAGCGGCGTAACCCATTCGCTTTCGCATGCGTCGGCAAGCGGCGTTTACGTCGCGAGAAAAATTCTCGAAGAAAAGAATTAAACCGGAGTTAAAAGTTAAGGTAACGTTTCAACGATACAGGTTGAGCCGTTATATGCCGAAAATACGCTAAATAATAGTAAACCGCGTTAAGATAAGGGGTAAATATGAACGGTAAAGAAGCTGACGTCCAAAAAAAGATAACCGGAAGAGCCGGCGAAAAAGCCGTTGCGGATTATATAAAAAGCCGGAAAATGAATGTTTTAGAAAAGAACTACGTTACGCCTTTCGGCGAAATAGACATAATAGCTGAAGACGACGACTACATCGTTTTTATCGAAGTAAAAACAAGAAGCGGCGACCGTTACGGCGCGCCTTCCGAAGCGGTAGACAAAACGAAACGTAAACATATCGTCGATTCTGCGAAATATTATCTGAAAGTAACGAATAGTACCGAATCGTTTACCCGTTTCGACGTGGCGGAAGTGTTTTCGGATAACGGAAGTTATGCTGTAAATTATATCGAAGACGCATTTTATTTGTAGCCTTATCGGTAACCGTGAACGGTTCGGATGAACTCGCCTTGTGTCTGTATTACAAAAAAACGCGATACGAATCGTGTCCGTACGGTAAAAAAACGCGACACACCCGGATTTATAACAAAAATATTATAAAAATCAATAAAAACACATTTAAAACATATAAAAAACGCTTGCAAAACGGCGGCTTATATGGTATCATATACAAGACTTCGGGCGGTCCTCTTTCGCATAATGCGTAACGAACGCTTAGTAAAATGGAGGTATGAAATGAGCAACATAATCGACGCGATCAATAAGGAAAATTCGAAGGAAACCGTTCCCGCATTCAACGTAGGCGACACGGTAAGAGTATCGGTTAAGGTTATCGAAGGCACTCGTGAAAGAATTCAGGCTTTCGAAGGAACCGTTATCGCCAAAAACGGTGGCGGCATAAGCGAAACCTTTACCGTAAGAAGAATTTCCTTCGGTGTGGGAGTTGAAAGAACATTCCCGATTCATTCACCGAAAGTAGCCGACGTCCAGGTAGTAAGAAAAGGTAAAGTCAACCGTGCAAAACTCTACTACTTAAGAGGAAGAACCGGCAAAGCGGCAAAAGTCAGAGAAGACAGATAAGCAAAACAAAAAATCGGACCGTTACGGTCCTTTTTTTTGCCGTTTTTTATTCTTACGCAGATCGTATGATTGAAATTATAACAACTCCCGATCATTTGCCGAAAGAAACAAAATATTTCGGTTTTTACTTAAAAATCGACAACGCTGTATATAAAAACGCCCGTCGACGTCAAAAGAGCGGCAAAAAAACAAAAAAATAAGAAAATTACTATTTACAATTTTCCGAAAGTATGGTATAAATGTATATATATAATATATCAGGAGAAAGTCGTTTTAAGTTCAGACCGTCCGTTATTTTGTTTTTCCGGGCGGCAGGGATCCGCTTTATCAACGTGCGGTCTTAAAACGCAAAGGAGATCATATGAAAAAGACCAGAAGCGCAAAGGGGAGTCTTCTTGCGGGGATTCTCGCTCTTATTTTGCTTTTCGCCGCAGCCGCTGCTGCATGCGTGCTTTGCACAAGGGATAAGACGAGTTCTTTTCCTGTAAGTTATCCGAAAATAGAAGGCGAAACACAGAAAAACTATCTCGTCTACGTAACTTTCGAAACGGAATTTTCGGAAGATCTTTTATACGATTCCGCCTGGGTGAAGTTCAAATCATTCGGTAAAGGAACCGACAAAGTCAACGTCCACGTAGCGGCGTCGAATTACGATACGTCCACTCCGACCCCGGGTTATCTCGGCAATTACGGTTATACTACGGCAAGAAACGACGGAACCGAAATCGGCAGAAGTTACGAAGCGACCAAAGACAATCTTAACAAGTGGATAAACGTTTCGACCATTCAGCCCGGTACTTCCGGCTCAGGCGGAAACGCCACAACCGCGCAGTACCGTTACTATATCGTAGCGATTCAGGGCGAATGCGAAATCGAAGAATTGGTTATGCTCTGCCACGAAAAGGATTCGGAAGAATATAAATTTGCGACTCTCAAAGTTCACGACGCGGGCGTAATAAAGGTTTCGGACCTTTCCACAAAACTCGACGCGGGTACCTGGCTCACCAAAGAAGATTATAAAAGCGCCGCGGCAAGACTCCTGGACGGACAGAAGAAGTTCGATATAACCAAAGTATCTTACGGCGAAAGAGAAGGCGATACCTCCGAAGCGAAGAACAACAGACGTTACGCCGTATACGCAAACTGAAAATCCGAAAAACGGGCGCCTTAGGGCGCCGCGTTGTTTTAATGAGAATGGGCGGTTACATTTTTCATCCGATGTAATGCCCGAGGGGGGAAAGATGCTGTCGAAGCTTGTAAGTTACGGACTTGAGGGACTTAACGGTTTTGCGGTCGACGTCGAAGTCGATATATCCGGCGGATTGCCCGCATTCGATATAGTGGGGCTTGCCGACACCGCGGTCAAAGAATCTAAGGAGAGAGTCCGTTCCGCAATAAAAAACTCCGGGAAGAAGATTATTCCCGCAAAAATAACGGTGAATCTCGCTCCTGCGGACGTCAGAAAAGAAGGTTCTTTTTTAGACCTTCCGATAGCTCTCGGAATACTTAAGTCTTCCGGTCAGCTCGAAGCGGATTTATCGAAAACGGTTATACTCGGAGAGCTGTCGTTGGACGGAACTCTCCGGCACGTTACGGGGCTTTTGCCTACGGTTATTTCCGCATACAAAGACGGATATACGAAGTTCATAATTCCGAAGCCAAACGAAAAGGAAGCTTCTTTTATAGACGGCGTTACAGTTTATGCGGCGGATTCGTTGAAAACGGTTATAGATCACGTTTCCGGTATCAATCCGATAGCTCCGTCACCGCACAGAGAGTTTTCGCTCGAAAGAAGAAATTATACCTATTCGAGCGATCTGAGTTTCGTAAAGGGACAAAAAGCCGCAAAGCGAGCTCTCGAAGTCGCCGTAAGCGGCGGTCATAATATTCTTATGGTAGGACCTCCCGGAACGGGAAAAACAATGCTC
Source organism: Clostridiales bacterium (assembly GCA_003538975.1). Classification (GTDB taxonomy): domain Bacteria; phylum Bacillota; class Clostridia; order Christensenellales; family Borkfalkiaceae; genus UBA11475. The sequence continues at coordinate 45,567 of DPQQ01000009.1, forward strand.
GCAAAATGCATACCTACTATTATGCCCGATATGACCTTTGAAGAAGCTCTGGAATGTACTAAAATTCACTCTGTAATGGGGTATATAAAAGCCGACGACGGCATACTGATGGAAAGACCTTTCCGTTCGCCGCATCACACTTCGACGATGATTTCTTTAACAGGCGGCGGATCGAAGATAAAACCCGGCGAAATAAGCATGGCTCATAACGGAGTGCTTTTTCTGGACGAAATGCCCGAATATTCCCGTCAGGCGCTCGAAGCTCTCAGACAGCCGCTCGAAGACGGCGTGGTTACCGTATCGCGCGCTTCCGGTACCGTTCAGTATCCCGCAAACTTTATGCTTGTCGCAAGTATGAACCCTTGTCCGTGCGGCAATTACGGCTCGCATGAAAAGGAATGTACATGCACTCCCGCGGCGATAGCCAAGTACCGCGCTAAAATCTCGGGACCGCTTCTCGATAGAATAGACATTCAGGTGCAGGTCGACAACGTAAAGTACGACGAGATGGTAAGTTCCGCTTCCGGCGAAACGTCCGAAACCGTAAGGGAACGGGTAAACAGGACAAGGCTTATCCAGCGCGAACGATTTAAAAACGACGGAATAATCAAAAACAGCGACATGGGCGAAAAGCAGATTAAAAAATACTGCCGTTTGTCCGAAGAGTGCGAAGAAATCTTAAAAAATTCTTATATAAAACTGGGACTTTCGGCAAGAGCGAGAAGCCGTATCGTAAAAGTTGCGAGAACTATCGCCGATATGTCGCTTTCCGAAAACATCCGTCCCGAACATATACTCGAAGCCGTATCTTACAGGCACACCGATTAAATATGAAAAAGTATACGAAAGACGAACTTGCGGTAATATTTCTGGACGCTTTCGAAGCTCTCGATTATAACGACAAGAGCGTTATTACAGAAGAATATCTGAAATCCGGCAGCCTGAGCGCGGCTTTAAGTTCAGACCGCGTTATAAAAAGCGTTAAAGAAGAAAAACTTAAAGAAGTCTTAAATAACTGCAATAAAGATTTTATAGACGGAATTTTAGAAAAACACGAAAGTTACGGCGTTACCATAATAACCGAGCTTTCCGAAGATTTCCCAGAAAAGCTGAAGGACGTCGTTTATCCGCCGCACGCGATATACGTAAAAGGCGATTCTTCTCTCATGTTTTCGGAGCGGACGGCGGCAGTAATAGGCAGCCGCAAAAGTTTGCCTGTCGCCAAGGAAACGGCGAAAAGATACGCCGAAGAATTGACCGCCGCAGGCATCGCCGTAGTTACGGGTATAGCCGAAGGCGTAGAAGAAAACGTTATAAAATCCGCAGTAAAAAGCGGAAAAATAATTTCTGTGACGGCGGGCGGTTTAGACTGCGTTTATCCTAAAGAAAACGCCGCTATTTTCGAAGAAACGGGGATAAACGGACTCGTAATTTCGGAATATCCTCTGGGAGTAAAACCGAAGCCCTACTTTTACCCGATGCGCAACCGCCTTATAGCGGGACTTGCGGATACCGTGGTAGTTATAAGCGCGGGACTAAAAAGCGGAACATTCCATACGGTGGGTTATGCGCTCGATCAGGGTAAAGACGTATTCGTCGTTCCGTATAACGTAGGAGTAGCTTCCGGCGAAGGCTGTAACAAGATGATAAAATCAGGAGCGTTTCTTACCGACGAACCGCAGGATATACTGACATACTTCGGAATAGAAAAGAAAGACGCCCCGGTAAAAGAAGCAAACCTTACCCAAGCCGAAGAGAGAATATTGGGCATAGTGAAGGAAGAAGGAAACGTTCATATAGACAAACTTTCGGATTTATCCGATATGCAGATTTTCGAACTGCTTCCCGTTTTATCTATGCTCGAACTCAAAGGACTTCTGATAAAGGACGCGGGCAATTTTTATTCGTGCGCCCGCTGATATGATATAAGATAGTAAGCGGAATTTTCCGCAAAACCGTAAATCAAGGAGTAATATGGATTTAATTATAGTGGAATCTCCCCACAAAGCAAAAACCATCGAAAAGTTTTTAAGCGGCGACTATAAAGTCGAAGCTTCGAAAGGACACATAAGAGACTTGCCCGTAAACAAAATGGGCATAAACGTAAAAAAGAATTTCGAACCGGAATACGTTATAAACGCCGATAAACAGGCGGATATCGCAAGGCTTAAAAAGAGCGTGCAGAAGGCTGACACCGTCTATCTCGCAACCGACCCCGACCGCGAAGGGGAAGCCATTTCGTGGCACTTGGCGGAAGTACTCGGTATAGACGAAAAAAAGCCCGTAAGAATAGAATTTCACGAAATATCTCCCAAGGCGGTAAAAAACGCTCTGGCGAATCCGAGAACAATCGACATGAATCTCGTAGACGCGCAGCAGGCGAGAAGAGTCCTCGACAGAATAGTCGGTTACAGCATTTCTCCCGTGGCGTCGCTCCGTCTTAACGAAACGCTTTCGGCGGGACGAGTTCAGTCTGTAGCGTTAAAAATGGTAGTGGACAGAGAGCGCGAAATAAAAGCTTTCGTTCCGCAGGAATACTGGCTCATAAGGGCTATTTTATCAACCGATAAAAAGGCTGTGCTTAAAGCTCTCCTTGCCGAAAAGAGCGGCAAGAAGTACAAACCCGCAAACGCCGAAGAGACCGAAAAGGTTATAAGCGAATTAAACGCTTCTGACTTTATAGTAAAAGACGTAAAACGCGCCGTTCAGAAGGTTCACGCACCCGCTCCGTTTACGACCAGCACCATGCAGCAGGACGGCGTTATGAGACTGGGACTTACTTCTCCGCAGGTTATGCAGATCGCCCAGAAACTTTACGAAGGCGTTCCGACGGCAAACGGCAACCTTGCTCTTATAACTTACATGCGTACCGACTCGGTGAGAATTTCTTCCGAAGCGCAGAATGCTGCGCTTGACTTTATCAAAGAGACTTTCGGCGAAGATTACGCTCCCAAAAAGCCAAACTTTTACAAGACCAAAGGCGACGCGCAGGACGCGCATGAAGCGATACGACCGATCGACATAAAGGTTACGCCCGAATCCATGAAGAACGTACTCGACAGAAATCAGTACAGACTTTACAAACTTATTTACGACAGATTTCTGGCTTCTCAGATGGCGGAAGCGCAGTACGACGCGGTAAACGTCGACATCGAAGCCGGAGAATATCTCTTCAGAACGAGCGGTAAGGTAGAAAAGTTCGCAGGTTATACGAGAGCGTACAAGATGAATTCCGAACCCGACGAAGATTCCGGAGAATCGGGACTTTTGCCCGACGTTACCGAAGGCGAAAAACTTAATAAAGAAAGAATAGAAAAGGAACAGAAGTTCACCAAACCGCCCACGCGCTATACCGAAGCCACCCTTATCAAGGCAATGGAAGCCGAAGGTATCGGCAGACCGTCCACTTATGCGACGATTATGGGTAAACTTTCCGACAAAAAGAGAGCTTACGTCACCAAGGAAAAGAATTATCTTATTCCTACCGAAATAAGCTATCCGTTAATAGATTTTCTGTGCAAGTATTTCCCGGACATTATGGACCTTAAGTTTACGAGACGTATGGAAACCGCTCTCGACGACATAGGCGAAGGCGGCAAGGACTGGCACAAGCTTATAGCGGACTTTTACAGACCGTTCGAAAATCAGGTAAAGCACTCTACCGTAACAGACGTTATCTGCGACAAGTGCGGCGCCCCCATGGAGATAAGAAGCGGCAAATTCGGTAAGTTCGGTAACTACTATGCCTGCACGAATTATCCCGCGTGCCACAACATAAAACCCGTTACTCCGAAGACGGTGATTCCCACGCAGTATATCTGCGACAAATGCGGCGGCGTTATGGTCGAAAGAGAAGGTAAATACGGCAAATTTCTGGCTTGTCTTAACTATCCGAGATGTAAAAACACCAGAAACCTCGACGGAACATCGGAAAGAAAACAGGATAATTTCGACGGCGTTTGCCCCGAATGCGGCAAGCCGACGAGAAAGATGACTTCTAAAACAGGCAAAACTTTTTACGGTTGCACCGGATATCCCGACTGTAAGTTTATGAGCTGGGATAAACCCACCGGGAAAAAATGTCCCGTTTGCGGTTCCTACACGGTTGAAGTAAACGGCAAAGAAAGATGCTCTAACCGCAAATGTACCGAGTACGAAAAGGCGGTTAAATCCGAAAAGACCGAAAAAACGGATAAATAACCGGTTGATGCGATAATAAACCGGAACTGCGGATTAGTTATATAAATTATCCGCGGCGATACGATATAAAGATGGAAGAAGTAAGAATAATAGGCGGCGGGCTTGCCGGAGCGGAATGCGCTCTTAAACTCGCCGAATATAAGATAAAGGTAAAACTTTACGATATAAAACCGAATAAATTCACCCCGGCGCATCACTGCGGAAACTATGCCGAACTCGTCTGTTCGAATTCACTTAAATCGAACGACGTTTACGGCAACGCATGCGGACTGTTAAAAGAAGAAATGCGTATTTTAGGTTCGCACGTAATAGCGACTGCCGACGAAACTAAGGTACCCGCCGGTAACGCTCTCGCAGTGAACAGGGAACTTTTTTCCGAAAAAATTACTTCTCTGATAAAAAACAACGAATACATAGTTTGCGAAAATAAAGAAGTCGAAGATATAGACGGCGGTTTTGACGGCATAACAGTCATTGCGACGGGACCTTTGACCACAGGCAAACTGTCAGATTCTATATCTGAGCTTACCGGCGAAAAGATGTACTTTTTCGACGCGGCGGCGCCGATAGTCTCGAAGGATTCTATAGACATGAACTCGGCATTTATATCCGACAGATGGGGAGAACCGGGCGTCGGCGATCACATAAACTGCCCGATGAACAAGGAAGAATACGAGGAATTTTTATCCGCCGTTCTTACAGCAGAAAGGGTTAAGCTTAAAGACTTCGAGGACGCTTCGGTGTTCGAAGGCTGTATGCCCGTCGAAGTTATGGCGAAAAGAGGCAAGGACACTTTAAGATTCGGACCGCTTAAACCTGCGGGACTCACCGATCCGAAAACGGGCAGATGGCCTTACGCCTGTCTGCAACTCAGAAAAGAAGATAAAGACGGAAACATGTATAATTTGGTTGGGTTTCAGACTAATCTCACGTTTCCGGAGCAGAAAAGAGTTTTCGGTCTTATCCCCGCCCTTAAAAACGCTGAATATTTCAGATACGGCGTTATGCACAAAAATTCTTATATACGCTCGCCGGGAGTGTTAAAGTCGGACTTTTCGCTTATAAAAAACGACAAAATATATTTTGCGGGACAGATAACGGGGGTCGAAGGCTACGTCGAATCAGCTGCTTCCGGCTTAGCTGTCGCTTACAACATTATTCTTAAAAAGAGAAATTTACAGCCCCTCTGCTTCGGTCGTAAAACAGTTATAGGCGCGCTTTCGGATTATATAGCTTCGCCTACGGGCGACTTCCAGCCGATGAACGCGAATTTCGGGATAATCGAAAGCGTTTATACCGATAAGAAAAACAAAGCGGATAAAAAACGTTTGCAGGCGGAAAGAAGCCTTGATATAATAAAAACGTTCAGGGCAAAATTCGACAGCTTTCAAGCATAACGGTATCGCTTAAAGCATACCAAATTTAATAAGAAAACAGCGGTTTCGCCAATTAAGTCGTAATAATTACGGTTCGGCGAAATCTTACCGTCAAATAAAAAGGAGAAAAAATGGACGAATTCAAAGGCACGACTATATGTGCCGTTAAAAGAGACGGAAAGGTTGCCATTGCCGGCGACGGTCAGGTAACGCTTTCCAATTCGATAGTTTTTAAAAGCAACGCCAAAAAAGTAAGAAGAATTTACGGCGGCAAGGTTGTTTTAGGCTTTGCCGGCACCGTTTCGGACGCTTTCGCACTGTCCGAAAGATTTGAAGAAATGCTTGCCAAATACTCCGGCAATCTTATGAGAAGCGCGGTCGAACTCGCCGAGCTTTGGAGAGAAGACAAACTCCGCAAATTAGAAGCGATGATGATCGTCGCGAATTCCGAAACCGTTCTTATCGTTTCGGGCACGGGAGAAGTAATAGAACCCGACGACGGCGTATGCGCCATAGGCTCGGGCGGTAACTATGCGCTTGCCGCGGCGAGAGCGCTTATCAAAGAAACAGATTATTCCGCAAAAGAAATCGCTCTCAAAGCGTTGCAGATAGCGAGCGAAATCTGCGTATTCACAAATTCCAACATAATATGCGAGGAGGTATAAAATGGATCTTACTCCGAGAGAAATAGTAAACGAACTCGATAAGTATATAATAGGTCAGTCCGAAGCGAAAAAAGCTGTGGCGGTAGCTCTCAGAAACCGTTACAGAAGAAGCATGTTAAGCCCCGAAGTAATGGACGAAATTACTCCCAAAAACATCATAATGAAGGGACCGACCGGCGTCGGCAAGACCGAAATTGCGAGAAGACTCGCTAAACTCGTAAAGGCTCCTTTTATAAAAGTCGAAGCCACGAAATATACCGAAGTCGGCTACGTCGGAAGAGACGTAGAATCGATGATAAGAGACCTTGTCGAATGTTCGGTAAGACTCGTTAAAGAAGAACGCATGCAGAGCGTAAACGAAAAGGCTAAAAAAATCGCCGACGAAAAGCTTGTAGGCGTTCTTATAGAAGTAAGAAGAGCCGACAAAGGCGACACTCCCGAAGACGTTTTCAAAAAGAACGTTGCCGAAGGACTTCAGAAAGGCTACTACGATAACGAAGTGATCGAAATCGACGTTGCGGACGAGCCGAAACCTATGGAACTCGTCCCCGGCGGCGCGGAAATATCCATCGGTTCGATATTCGGCGGCATGCTTCCCAAAAAGAGAAAAAAGAAGAGAATGTCCGTTAAAGAAGCCCGCAAAACTCTGACCGAAGAAGAAGCGGAAAAGATGATAGACAACGACTCGGTGAACGCCGAAGCCGTAAGAAGAGCCGAGAACGACGGCATCATCTTTATAGACGAAATAGATAAAATCGCGGGAAGAGCGAACCAGAGCGGAGCGGACGTCTCGCGTGAAGGCGTTCAGAGAGATATTCTCCCGATAGTCGAAGGCTGTACCGTCCAGACCAAATACGGTCTCGTAAAAACGGATTATATTCTGTTTATAGCGGCGGGCGCGTTCCACGTAAGCAAGGTTTCCGACATGATACCCGAACTTCAGGGCAGATTCCCCGTGCTTGTCGAACTCGACAGCCTTAAAAAAGAAGATTTCGTAAAAATTCTTACCACGCCCAAAAACGCGGTTACGATGCAGTACAAAACTCTTCTCGAAGTAGATAATATTTCGCTTAAATTCACCGACGACGCAATCGAAGAGATCGCCGCCGTAGCCGAAGAGCAGAACCTTACTTCCGAAGACATCGGTGCGAGAAGACTGCACACCGTTATGGAAACTCTTCTCGAAGACGTATCTTTTAACGCCGGCAACGTTCCTGTCATGACCGAAGTGGTCATAGATAAAAATTTCGTGATAGATAAGCTCGGCGTGAGAACGAAGGAAAAAGATCTTAAAAAGTATATACTCTAATAAAAACGATAAATACGAATAAAGACAAAATCGCAGAAAAGACAGCGGCGGTAAAACCGTAAAAGGACTTTAATATGATTAACATACCTAAGGGAACAAAGGACTGCCTTCCGCAGGACAGCTATAAATGGCAGGCGATCGAAAAGACCGCGAGAGAAGTCGCGAACGACTTCGGCTTTAAGGAAATAAGAACGCCGACCTTCGAACATACCGAAGTGTTTTTGAGAGGCATCGGCGACACTACCGATGTAGTAAATAAAGAAATGTACACCTTTCTGGATAAAGGAGACCGCAGCATCACGCTTAAGCCGGAAGGAACGGCGGGCGTTGCGAGAGCTTTTGTCGAAAAGGGACTTTACAGCGGTCCGCTCCCGGTAAAACTTTACTATATCACGCCTTGTTTCAGATACGAAAGACCGCAGGCGGGGAGACTGAGAGAATTCCACCAGTTCTGCGTAGAATTTTTCGGTTCCGAAAGACCGTCCGCGGACGCGGAAGTAATAGTTGCGGCTAAAACCTTCCTTGAAAAGATGGGAATAACCGGACTTAAACTTTACGTCAACAGCATCGGTTGCAAGACCTGCCGCGCGGAATTCAATAAGGCTCTTAAAGAATACCTTAAATCCCGTCTGGACGAAATGTGCCCCGTTTGCAGAGAGCGTTACGAAAAGAACCCGTTGCGAATTCTCGACTGCAAGGAAGAAGGCTGCAAAAACATCTGCAAAGACGCTCCCAAGATAATAGACTATCTTTGCGACGATTGTGCGAAGCATTTTGAAGAAGTTAAAAAATATCTCACGCTTTCGGGCATAGAGTACGAAGTCGATCCGTATATCGTAAGAGGACTCGACTACTATACCAAGACCGTTTTCGAATTCGTTTCGACTTCTATCGGAGCGCAGGGTACGGTTTGCGGCGGCGGAAGATACGACGGACTTATCGAAGAATTCGGGGGCAATCACGTTCCCGGCGTAGGTTTCGGTCTCGGACTCGAAAGACTCCTTATCGTGTCCGAAGCGCTTGGTAAAACTTTTGAAGATAACACAAAACCCGACATTTATTTCGCGACGATGGGCGAAGAAGAATATAAAAAGGCTTTCGTAACCGCCAACGAGTTGAGAAGCGGCGGCATAAAAGCCGAACTCGACCATGAAGGAAGAAGCCTTAAAGCGCAGTTCAAATACGCCGATAAAATCGGGGCGAAGTACGTTGCAGTAATAGGCTCCGACGAGCTTAACAGGGGCGAAGTATCTTTAAAGAACATGGCGGACGGCGAAACGAAGCCCGTTAAATTCGAAGATTTGTCCGCGGTATTAAAAAACGCGTAAAATCATAAAAGCTTTAATTTTATAACTAAAGCGGACGTATTTAAGCGGCAACGGTATTGCCGTAACGTACCGAACAACGTAATTTAACGCATAAATCGGTAAAATTTCAGCCTTGCGGAGAGATACAAATATACCTGTACCGACGAAACGGTACCGCATTATTGCCAAAAAGCAGCTAAAAATCCGCTTAAAACAAACCGCGACATATTGAAGAACGTAAAAAATTAATAAAAACAGCAAAAACAAGACATACTAAAAAGGGATAAAGCGTATTCGGATTATCCCGAAGGAGAAAATATGGAAGCAATAACCGAAATCACTTCGAAAGAAGAATTCGACAATATAGTAGACAACGAAAAGTTACCCGTCATGGTAGACTTCTGGGCGAGCTGGTGCATGCCCTGCAAAATGCAGGCGCCGATCTTTCACGACTTTGCCGAAGCCAATAAGGACAAGGCTAAATTCTTAAAAGTCAACGTGGACGAAGTCCCCGACCTTGCCGCCGGACTCGAAATAATGGTTATACCGACCATTATGGTAATAAAAAATTCCGAACTTAAAGATAAAGTTTCGGGCGTATGTTCGGATAAAGAATTATCGTCCATGCTTTTAAAAAATCTTTAACTACCTGTAAATCGGTCCCGAAACCGTCCGAGCGGTAAGCAGCTAAACCGCAAGCGGACGAATCTGACGGAACGATCGTAAAACAAAGCAAAAAATAATAAAACAAAAGATAAAAAGGGAGACGGAATGAAGTATTTTATAGCTTCGGATATACACGGCTCGGCTTACTACGCAAAAGCGGTGGCCGAACTTCTGGCAAAAGAAAATGCGGACATGCTGATTTTACTCGGCGACATATATAACCACGGACCGAGAAATCCGCTCCCGAAAGAATACGCTCCGCTCGAAGTTGCCAAAATCTTAAACGGCTTAAAAGAAAAAATGATCGTAATAAAGGGCAACTGCGACAGCGAAGTAGATACTTATATTTCGGAATTCGACTTTTTGCCGCATATGATGCTCGTTGACGGCGGTAAAAAAATATTCTTGACGCACGGTCACGTTTATAACGAAGACAATATGCCCAAAACGGCGGTAGACGCGCTTATTTACGGGCATTTCCATACAGGAATGATAAAGCGTAAAGGGGAAACGCTTATAGCCAACCCCGGTTCGACGTCTTTACCGAAAGACAATCTCGGCGGAAGCTATATTGTTCTTGAAAACGGCGTTATAACTCTTAAAAAGCTCGACGGATCGGCAGTATCGTCCGAAAAGATTTAAGACAAAAATAAGGTTTATGTTCCATAGGAAGAACAAAAACAAAAAGCGGACGCGCTGAAACGGACAAGTCGAAATTAAATAAAAAACGTGTTATAAAATTACCCGAAAAAGTGACGGCAGAATATTTCAAAACAGAATAAAAAGACGCTTTTTATATATTTCACATAGCATAGCGCGTTAAAGCTTGAAAAATAAAGATTTTTGTGCTATAATATATTTACAGTATTCGTATAGAGATACAGAAACGTCAAGAAAAAGATAAAGAGGCAGAACAAAACCAATAAATTATTAAAGCCAAAAACTCTCGACGGGAGGTAACCGCCTATGAAACACATAAGACTATAAGCGCAAAGAAATGACTTTTTCCTTGCGCTTTTTTGTTACTTTTTAACTAATATAACGATATAAACGGAAAAATTTAACTTATAAACCGTTTTAAAAAATTAAAAAACAGGAGGATTCATTATTATGAAAAAATTGCTTTTATGCTTATTGTCGCTCGTTTGCGTCGTATGCTTGTTTACTGCCTGCGACAAAGAGGAGGATGCTCGATACAAAATAACATTTCAGGACCTGTCCGTCCTTCCCGAAGGCGTAGAGAGTGTCAAAAACGGACAAGGAACTATGGCAAGCGGAAGCGGAAACGACGAAACTATCTATTTTACTTCGGGTAAAGGCGGATCGTTTTTCGTAACAGTCACGTTCAAAGACGGCTACGATAAAGGCGACTTTAAGATATTTGCCAACGGAAAGGAAGCGTCAATTATAAACGACAACGAAACCGTCGTCGATTACGAAGTGTATCCGACTTCCGACGTCCACATTACTTTTACGGGTAAACCCGCAATAAAAAGTTACAACGTAACGGCGACGTTCTACGACGACGAGGACAAACAAGACTTGGACGAGTTTTCGTATGAGTTGAAGTACGTATCAGGAACGGAAGAATCGACGCCGATTAAGGTTGCTTCGCTTGCCGAACTGAAGGAAAAAATCAATTCGGACGTAAAAAAAGTAAAACACGGCACAAAAATCGTCATAACGGCTACACACACGGGAGAAATCGCTTTTCCCGGCGACTTTATGATTCATGGTGAATATTCGGGACTTGGCAAGTATGTTGAAAAAAAGACAAAAATCATCGGCGATAAACAGGTAAAGACTTGGGAGGTTGCAGTTTTGTCGGACGTGGAAATACAACTGCGTCTCAGTTCGACGAGACAAAGTTCCTCACGCGAAATATACACCGACTCGACGTTTTTGCATAGTGGTGTATACGACGGCGATTTCAACCGGATAGTAACGCTGCAAGCGCTTTACGATACGCAGGGAAAAATCTACGCTCCGCTTGACGATAATGCGGTGGTACGTCACCTTGCCGAAAAATACAAAAAAGTTACGGTAAACGGCAAAACCGCAGACGGCAAATTTTTCTATAACGAAGCGGATAAACAGTGGTATATAGAACTTTACAAACCCTCAGCCTATCAAAACGGAAGGGCGGACGGTTACGACGTTGATTTTGCCGAAGGAGTAGAAGATTATATGCGCGGCGACTCCGCTTTAACCACGTCGAACGACATCGGGTTTAAGTCGCAGATTATGGACTGGGGCGACAATCAGTACCTTCTACACGCCGACAGGTATGGCAGTTACCGACTTAAAAACAACAGATTTTCGCTGGGTTTATGCTTTGCAAGCACCGTAAACGATATTAAGGTGATTGTCAACGGAACGAAAGAATTTGTTTTCCGCAACATACAGACGGTGGACGAAGAAACAAAAGAGTTTGCAACGATTTATCGCCGAGGCGGAAACAATACGGAATACGGAAATTACGGCGGAATAGGCGACAAATGGGAAACGCACAGAATTGCATTCGATCCGTCAACGTTCGGGGAAATAACGAGCGTTGAAATCGTGCTTGCAAGCGGGGAGTAAACTTATCTGGTTTTTGTTATAGTTGCTTTATAAAGTAATATTTATGGAGTATTTATAGTACCTAACTCCGCGTAAAGAGTTTTTAAGTATAACGGGCGAACCAATCGCACCGCCTCTTCTATTCAATCACTTCTCTATAGAACATAAATGAACCTATAAAATACAATGCAAGACGCAAAAAATAAGTCGGGAGTTCCCGGCTTATTTTTTGCTTGCCGAAAATCTGTCGTTTTTTTATCGAAGTGAATTTTTTATCTGTTTTTGCTTATTACTTATATATTTAATATTATTCCTTTCATATTTAATATTGACTTAATTCCTTATGTTCCGGCTGTGGGGCAGACCGACAGAAATAAAGCGGAATATAAAATCGAAAATAACGGATACTAATAAAAACCGCGACAAAAATAAAAAACGCTTTTATAGCCCGCAAAGCAAAAGCGATAAAAAGAAAGTCGCAGCCGTAAAAAACGCCGCAAAACAAAAAAGTTAAAAAAAGCGGTGAACCCGCAGGTAAAAACTTAAAGTTAAAATAAAACTCAAAAAACGTGCGGCAAAAAATGATAAAAAATTTCTTTATTCGTAATGGTAAGACGTTTTCAATTTTTTTTACGCCGTTTATGGCGGTTTCTGTCGTTTTATCGGTAAAAAAGGACAAAAGTTCGTGTCAATGAAAAATATAAAAATGAAAATTGAAAATAATTTTCAAAAATGTTAAATAATTTATAAAAAAACGATATTCCTATTGACAAACGTGCGAAAGTGTTTTATAATATTTAAGAAAAAAGATGGCTTTTGCGCTTTTTTTGAAATTCGTTTTTGTAAAATATGATTTTTTTTGTAAGTTTTTGTGATGATTTTTATAAAAATTTAACAAAAAATTTTCGTGGTAAGACTATAAAGACTTCCGCCGCAAGACGGGTAAGAACGGCGGATTACCTATAATTACAAAAACAAATCAAAAAGGCGTGCGCCTTCGAAAAATTCAAAAAAATAAGATTTTTTAATAAAATCAGGAGGTTTTTATGAAAAAGAAGTTTTTAACACTTATTTGTTCGCTTCTTGCCGCTCTTTTATGCTTTTCCGCAGTAGCATGCAACAACGGCGGTAACGGCGGCAGCGGCAACGGCGGCGGTACCAATCCCGGCGGCGGACGCGATTACTCCACGAGTATTCAGATTGCATATGAATCCAAAACCGCAGGTTCCCGTCAGACCGCTTACAGAGCTATTGCCGATTACTGGAATAACAATATTTTCGGTAAGACGATTGAAGGACTTAACGGCGGACAGAAGATCAACTTCAAAATACAGGCTTCTCCGGTATCGTCCGAAACTCTTGCCGATATGATGAAAGGCGAAAGTATATCTTACAGCCTTATCGAACTTAAAGAAGACGGTTCGCAGCAGGTTCTTGCGCTTAACCAGCTCGACAAGATTGATACCAACGAATTCGACGTTTCGGATATCTCCGAAGCTCTGATGGCTGCGTATAAAATGGAATACGTTAAAAAGAACGGAGATACTTATCTTAACGTAAGCAGCGAAAACGCAGACCTTTACGGTCTTCCTTCCGGTACTTCGCCCAGCGTTATCTTCTATAATACGACGCTTATGGCAAAAGCCGGCATTGCCGTTATCTCTATGACGGAAGAAGAAATCGCAGCTTATAACGCGGCTAACAAAACAAATCTTGTTCCCCGCGGATATCACGTATATTCTTCTAATCCCGCCGCTGATCTCGTAAAAGTATCTTCGACCACTTATAACGAAGTAAACCTTTACGGCGAAACTCAGGAAAACGTTACCGGTTACAGAGTATTCAACAATAAAATCGCTATGAACTGGGAAGAACTTTACGCTCTTGCGGCTGTTCTTACTCCTACGTACAACCCGTCCAACCCCGGTAAAGCAAACGAAAAGGGCTTTACTTCAGAACATTGGTTCTGGCTCGGCTGGTCCGTCGGCGGCGACTGCCTTGCATATGACGAAGAAGCCGGCACCTTAAAGTTCACTTTAGGCGAAAATAACAGAAACTACATGGTAGTTGCTAAAGACGGCGTTACAATCGGCGGCAAACATTTTGCTCAGGGCGACATCCTCGACTACAATGCAAGAAAGGCTCTTGCCGCGTTGGAAGCGGGCGGAACGGTAAAAGGCGAAACCACCGTTACCACAAACGATCTTAAAGCCGAAAATACCGGCGATAAAGCTACCGTCCTTTACGAAATCCCCAGCATGAGAGACGCTTTCACATACTTCTGCGCTTCGTCTTCTGCTAAAGATTCGAATTCCGGACACGATGAATTGCACAATAAAGAAGTAAAGGGTTACGGCGTTGCGAAAGCCGTTAAAGACATGAATAACGACTCTTTCGAAAAGAGCTTTACCGAAGGTTCCGTAGCTATGATGTACAGAGACTTCACCATCGCCGAAAAATTCGGTAACAAAACCGACTGGAACATAGCACCCGCTCCTCAGTACAAAGAATTCGACGCAAACGACAACGTTAAAACAGTAAACGGAGTAGAAGTAAAAGGTTACAAATCCGCTCACGGCGAAACGACCGCATACGCTATTCCCAAAAACGCTAAAAACAAAAACGAAGCTAAGGTAATAATGCAGTGGCTCGCAAGCAGCGAAGTTCAGAAGATGTTCATTGACTACGGTTCCGAACCCTACTACGTTGCAAACTCCGCTACCGTAAACAACAACGCGGAATACAAAACTAAGTTCGCAAGCAAATGGAGCAAGGTTACAAACTTCAACGTAGACGTACTTATGGATTCGTTCAACTACGTAACTCCCGGCGACTGGGCATATACTTCCAAAAGATCCGAATGGATCGCGGGATGGGCTTCGTACCTTCACAACGAAGTTGAAACCGGACACGTTACTTTGGATAGTTTGTTCGATACTCCGCAGCACAGTATCGGGGATATCAACTATACCGAATATACCAATAACATCATAAAAGCGTATCCGTATCTCGGTATCGTAAGCCACAAGACCGTTAAATAATAACGTTTGAACAGGCTGAAAAAATAAAAAGACTTTATCGGTTACCT
>DPQQ01000009.1:60906-73099 GCA_003538975.1 Clostridiales bacterium
AAGACTTTATCGGTTACCGCCGTCGGTTTGCGCCGACGGCGGTAATGCGGTATTTATTACAGGAAGGTAACTACTTAATGAGTAAATCTATTACCTTAAAAGACGGAACGGTAATAAAACAGAAAAAGTCCAGCTACAACTGGCTGGGACTTATTATAGTTCTTATACCGCTTATCGCTTTTATCGTTTTCAGTATAGTTCCCATCGCCGTTTCGGTTTATTCGTCCTTTACGACAATGCAGAATTACAGCGATAAGACCGAAATCATAAAATGGGCGAAACCGTTCTATATAAATTACTTCAACGTATTTCAGGACGTGCGTTTCTGGCACTCCGTAGGACTGGCGTTTTACGTAACGCTCGGTCAGTTCACGTCGCTCACGATCGCTCTCGTAATGTCCGTTCTCCTTTCGTCCAAAGTTAAGGGCTGGAACGTATTCTCCGCAATATATTTTATTCCGTACATTTGTTCGTCGGTTGCTTCGTCCATTATCTGGCAGAACATGTTCGCGACCAAGAACGGTATTATAAACGAAATCATAATAATGCTCGGCGGAACAAGGCAGGATTTTGTAAACAACCAATATCTGTATCCGCTTATATTCATCTTTATTCAGGCATGGAGCGCGCCGGGCTACGGTATCATAATGTACAACGCGGCTTTCGCCGCCGTTGACGACACTCTTTACGAAGCCTCCCGTATAGACGGTGCTTCGAGATCGAGACAGTTCTGGTCGATAACCATGCCGTCTATAAGTCCAACGACTTACTTTTTGGTAATGCTTGCGTTTATAGCCGGACTTCAGCAGTTCGAACTCGTAAAAGTTTTCACGGGGTTCAACAGCTTCTGGGGAACATACGGGGCAGGGGAATTGCCGTATGACATGGGCATAATGCCGCTGTTATACGTTTACGACACGATGACCGTCTCGGGCAACCATATGTCGGAAGCAACGGCTATGAGCTGGATTATATTCTTTATAGTATTCGCTACGTCTAAACTCGACGAGAAATTTTCAAAGGTATGGGTGGCAAACGAGTATGAGTAGAAATAAGTTAAATACAAGCAAAGTTTCGACGACGCTCACTTATATTGCGCTGTTCATATTCCTTATATGGGTACTTACGCCGTTCTACGTTATAATAGCTAACTCTGTCACTCCCGTAGGCGAGTACATGAGTACCAAAAACTTTATCGCGATTCCCACTAAAATTTCGCTCGAAGCTTTTATCGAAATTTTTAATCCTCCGAGCGACTTGCAGGCAAGTAACCTTGTAAACGGCGTTTCGCTTATTCTTACGGGTTACTGGAACATGATCTGGCAGACGGTTCCCAAGGCTATAATTTCGCTGTTTGCGTCCGGTCTTACCGCTTACGCTTACTGTAAATTAAGATTCCCCGGAAAGAACCTTCTCTTCAACATTCAGATAGCGACGATGATGCTACCGCTTGGCGTTCTTACGATCCCGTCCTACATTTTCTATTCGAAGATAGGCTGGGTAGGCGCGCAGGGTATTCTTGCTCTTATCGTCCCGGGACTTTTCGCCGGGGCAGGTACGATATTCTTCTTAAGACAGTATTTCGAAGGTATCCCGAACGAAATAATAGAAGCCGCCCGCGTTGACGGACTGGGCGAAATAGGCATATTCTTCAAAATTATGCTTCCGCTCGCAATGCCCGCTTTCGTGGCACAGTTTATACTCGGCTTTATCGGCGGTTACAACTCATACACGGGGCCGCTCCTTTATCTCGCCGGAGTAAGAGAACTTTATCCCTTACAGCTCGTATTCACCGACGCATGGAACTACGGCAACAACGACGCGGTAAGAGCAGCGGTCGTAGTATTCTCGCTTATCCCGATAATCTTAATCTATCTCTTCGGACAGAAGTTCTTTATCGGCGGTATCACGGCCGGCGCAGTCAAAGGCTGATTTTTACGGCGGTCGTAATATAATAATTGCTGAAAAATTAAATAAAATTAAAATAAAAAAGGCTTACGGAATAACGTAAGCCTTTTTTGTATTAGAAACGTCCGGTAAAACGCCGCAAAACGAGCAGGAAACGGTCAAAAAAATTGTAATAATTGCTTATAAAATAAAAAACAGTTAAATCTTAAATCCGCATTGACTATTGCTTGCGTTAATGGTAAAATATAATAAAAGAACTTTTCGGATTATTAAGTTTTATGGGCTTTACGCCGGATAACTTTTTTGCCGGGAACAAGGAGAAAAAATGGTAAACGCGGAATATAAAAATAAAGGTGTTTCTTATCCGACGTATTTTAACGGTATAAAGGGTAAAAACGTCCTGATAATAGCTGATGATAATACGAAAAAATTTATCGAAGTGATCGAACCGGAACTTAAAAATTATGCGAAAAATATAAAAACGCTTGTTTTATCGCCGAACGGGAGCAAGGATCTTATCCCGGACGAAACTGCTTACGAAAGAGTTATAAAGGAAGCGGAAGGCTTCGATAATATTCTCGCAGTAGGCTCAGGAACTCTCAACGATATTGCTAAGTATGCGGCGTTTAATCTCAAAATTACCAATTCCGTATTAGCTACCGCACCGTCGATGGACGGGTACGTTTCGACGGTAGCCGCCCTTATGAGAAACTCGAAAAAGGTTACTTTAGACGCGCAGTCGCCGTCTGACGTTCTGATAGATACCGATATTCTCGCAACCGCTCCGTCTATTATGGTTGCGGCAGGCGTAGGCGATATTTTAGGAAAGTATAATTCGCTTCTGGACTGGCGTATGTCTCATCTTAAAAACGGAGAACCTATTAACGAAGAAGCCGTTTCCGTTACTTTGGACGCAGTCGTGGCGGTAAGAAACAATCTCGATAAAATTCTGAAATACGATAAAGAAGGACTTAAATATCTTATGGACGCGCTTGTCGTTTCGGGTACGGCTATAAATATCGCCGGCAGTTCCCGTCCGGCTTCCGGAGCGGAACATCACACTTCGCATTATCTCGAAATGTGGTTTGCGGATCACGGTCTCCCGATACCGTTGCACGGCATCAAAGTTGGTCTCGGCACGATGGTTTGCATAACCCTCTACCGCGAACTCAAAAAGGAAAATTATAAGTTCAATAATTCGGACGAAGTCTATAAGTATGTGGACGATCTCCCGGACGAAGAAGAGATAAGAGAAATATTCAGGAAGCTGAACGCTCCGACAAGATACCGCGATATAGGCGTTTCTAAGGAGCTTATGCGTGAAATGCTTCTGAACTGCTATAAGGTCCGCGAGCGTTATACCGTTTTAAGAATGTGCGTCGAAAACGGTATAATGGAACGTTTCGTACCGATGCTTATCGAAAAATATTGGTAACAAAACGCACTACCTGTGCCGGTGAAATTGTACCTTAAATAGAAATTCAATGAAAGTTTATCGCGTAAAAAGATTTATACGCAGTTTAAGTCGTATTACGGCATAATAAAGATTACGGCAAAAAGGAGAAAAAATGGCTGAAAGGAAACTTCTTATCATATCGAACGACGCTTTGGTTAAAGAAGATATGGATTATCTTTTTACGAAGCCGCTATTTAAAAATCTCAAAAAAGACGGCGTGTGGGTAAAGACGCTCAAAACGGTTTATCCGTCTATAACGTACTGCTGCCACACTTCTATGATAACGGGTTGTTATCCCGCAAAAACTCATTTATACAACAACGAACCCGACGACTGGGGCAATGCGACCTGGACGTGGGACAGAAAGTGGAATAAGGCTAAAACGCTTATCGACGCCGCCAAAGAAAAGGGGCTGACCACCGCCAACGTGTTCTGGCCGGTTCTCGGCAACGATAAAAACATCGATTATAATATTCCCGAGTACTGGTCTCAGACCGAAGACGAATCGTTGTGCGACGCTTTGAGAAGTATGGGAACTTCCGAAAAGGTTATAAAAGAAATCGTAGAACCCAATCTTTATTATATCGAAGGTCATCAGCGCAAACACCCGTATGCCGACGAGTTCGTGTTTGCCTGTACAAGAGATATTTTAGTAAAATATCAACCGGACGTAATGGTCGTTCATCCTGCCGGAGTGGACGACGCAAGACATAAGCACGGCGTATTCAACGAATACGTCACGGAAGAACTCGACTACACTTACTATTGGATCGAAAAGATCGTCAGAGCCCTGAAAGAAAACGGCCTTTACGAAAAGACGGATATAGTCCTTACTTCGGACCACGGGCAGATGAACATAGTAAGATGGTGCCATCCGAACGTCCTGTTCGTTAAAGAAGGTTTTATTACTTTGGACAAGGACAACAACGTTACCGGAATGAAGGCTTACGTAAAACCCGTAGGCGGTTCCGCGCAGGTATTCGTTACGGACAAGTCGGTTTACGATAAAGTTTACAGATTCCTTGTGACCGCAGCCGAAAGTAAGCTTTACGGCTTCCAGCAGGTATTCAAAAAAGAAGAAGTTAAAAAATACGGACTCGACGGCGACTTCGATTTCGTTCTCGAATCCGATTATAACACCGCTTTCGGATGGGAGCCTTACGGCGAATATTACGTCGAACCCGATCTTTCTGACTACCGCATGAGCGCGGGTACGCACGGGTATCTTCCGGATAAAGGTCCTCAGCCGTCGATGTTTATGATAGGGCCGGACTTTAATAAGGGAGTTGAAATCGAACGCCGCGATACGATAGATATGGCGGTTACTCTTGCAAAAATATTCGATCTCAGTCTTCCGGACGCGGACGGCAAAGTCATCGAAGAAGCGATTAAAAAATAACAAAAACGTTATCTCCCGCGATTTTTTGCGGGAGATATTTGTAAAAAGGTTTCGTATAAAAGCACCTGTAACGGCGAAACACTACCAAAAACAGACAGACGAAACTTTACGTTTAACGATTAAGGCGTAAAACGAGAGTATTATATAAAGATGAGAGTACTATATAAAAAAGACTATTTCAAGACCGACGAGGATTTAGTCGTTCAGCATCTTATCAACGGTCCGAGTCCCAGACACATGCACGAATTTTTTGAATTTGCCGTGATAACGAAGGGAGAGGCGGAACATATAGTAGACGGCAAATCTTACCGCACCCGTCCCGGCAGCGTTGTTTTTATCAATTTCGGACAGTCGCACGAAATAAAAACGGACGGATGCGAATATTATAACATCCTGATATCGCCCGGTTATATAGGCTCTGAACTTTATCGCGAGACCGAAGCGGTGAAAGACTTGTTTTCATTCGTATACGAACGCGGCGACGGCGATCAGTGCGTCAATTTTTCCGGAGCGGACGTAACTAAAATTACAACGCTTATATCGGAACTTTACCGTGAAGTGACGGAAAAAAAAGAAATGTACCGTGAAGCTTCCGGCAATCTTTTGCATCTGATTCTCATAATGCTTTTAAGAGAAGTAAAAACCGACAGGCGCGGTAATACTTCGGAAAAGATGAACGAAATAATAGCCTGGCTTAAAGAGCATTACACCGAAAACCCAACGCTTTCGGAAGTATGCAAAAAGTTTTACTATAACGACTCCTATTTTTCGCGTATGTTCAAAAGATTTACGGGCGAAGGGTTTAACGCTTACGTTAATTCGCTTAAGGTAAGCGAAGCCGTCGAGCTATTGGAAAGCACGGACCTTTCCGCAGAAGAAATAGCCGGAATGGTAGGCTATGCGGACGTAAAGACCTTTTATGCGAGATTTAAAAAATCTACGGGAACTACTCCGGGCGCTTTTCGCAGGAAAAGGTAAAAAATCACGAATAATAAGTTAAAAACAGCGGTGGAATTTTTTATAAAAAAGTTTATAATGACTTAGAGTAAAATTTACGTCGGTTCAATGAAACCCGTTCTGCGGTCGGAATCATGCCGCCGTTGATTTTACCCTTACATAAAGTAAAAACAATTCACGAATAAAGGGAGCAAAAATGAAACTCGGTTACAACGAATTAAGAAACAAAATCGCCGGTTGCTGGCAGGGTAAAAACGCCGGCGGCGCGCTGGGCGCCCCGCTCGAATGTAAGCGCGGATTATTCGACGTCGGCTGGTATCTTCAAAAAGATATAAACCATAATCCGCCGCCTAACGACGATCTCGATCTTCAGATCGCATGGCTCGGCGCTGTTGAAGAATACGGCTCTTCGGTTACTTCTTCCGTTCTTGCCGACTACTGGCTTACGTATATTACGCCGAACTGGTCCGAATACGGCATCGCAAAGTCCAATCTCAGGAGAGGGATAGCTCCGCCGCTTTCGGGCAGAATAGGCAACTATTTCAAAGACAGTTGCGGCTGCTTTATCCGCAGCGAAATCTGGGCGTGTCTCGCCCCGGGACTCCCTGAAATAGCGACGAAGTACGCTTATCTCGACGGCTCGGTAGATCATGCGGACGAAGGCGTTTACGGCGAACTTTTCTTTGCGGCGGTAGAAGCTTCGGCGTTTATCGAAACAGATATGGACAAGCTTATCGATATAGGGCTCTCGTATATTCCCGAAGACTGTGCGGTGGCAAAGGCGGTAAACCTTGTAAGAAACGCTTATAAAAAAGGACTTTCGTGGCAGGATACGAGAAAGCTTTTATTTAAGGAAGTCCCCGGCGCTTTCTCTGCGTGCTGGCTCAAAGTAAAGGATATGAAAAACGCCGATATGGCGATGACGAACGTAGGATTCGACGCTCCCAACAACATAGGCATAACCATGCTCGGCTGGCTGTACGGCGAAGGCGATTTCGGAAAGAGCGTATGTATAGCCGCAAGCTGCGGGGAAGACGCCGACTGTTCCGCGGGAACGATAGGAGCGATTCTCGGCATAATAAACGGCGAAACGAACCTGCCCGAAAAGTGGATAAAGCCTATCGGCGGAGTTATAACCACCGCTTGCATAGAATATTCTTCGGGGCTCGATATTCCGAAAACCGTAGACGAATTAACAGACAGGGTAATGGCGTGCATACCGAGATTTTTACCTAAAAACAATCTCGATATGCTTGATAAAAACGAACGTTATTCCGTTATTACCGCCGAAACGTTCTTTGCCGATAACGACGAATATCTTGTGAACGCCGATCGCGATCCGGGGAAACGTCAGTTCTCCGCCGAAGAAATTTTAAAGACGAGCGGCTATACGCAGACCTTTACTTTCGACGCGTTTAAGGCTACCGTTACTCTCGAACACGAACCGTTTTTGTCCGAAGGCGAAACGATTACGCTTAAAGTAAAAGTAACGGATTCGGGCATATTCAAGTCGCAGCAATGGATAGACGGTTGCGTTTACGTTTCGGGTGGATTGACCGTAGAAAGGGGCGCGTGCTTTTCGGCGCAGATGCACAATGCGAGATCGAACGCCGCCGAAGCGGAAATCGTCATAAGGGCGGAAAGTTTTACTTCGCCTTCCGCAGACGTACTTATAGACCTTTCCGTCAACTCCCGTCACGATTACGGCGTAGCAAAAATAAAGATTTTCGCAAAATAAAATAAGACGGCAAAAAGAGAATAACCCGGAACGATTTTTATATTTATTATAAAAACGAAACGATGTAAAAATAAAACCGGAACGATAACGTAAAAACAATAAAAAAAGATTTTTGATATTGGATAAAAAAGCGGCGGGACGTAAGTTCCGCCGCTTTTCGTTTTAAGTTTTGATAAATATAAGAATTATAATCCGTTTCCCGTTATTTAATTATGCCGCTTTCTGCGTTTTCATGATATTTATTACCGAGTCGAGATTTTCGGCCGGAACGCCTAACGATTCGAGTCGGCCGGAACGCCTAACGATTCGAGACAGTTATAAATTTTTTTAGAAAGCGTAATGCCGTCAAAGCCTTTTACGTAGTCGAGATAAATACCCTTTATGTCCGATATGCTGCGCTTTCCGCCTATATCGCCGAAGTTCGACATAAGATAGTCTCTGTAAAGCGACTTTTCAGGAACGCCGACGAGACCGTTCACCAAAAATGAAATAAGTCCCGTGCGATCGGTGCCTATGTTGCAGTGATAAATAATCGGGTAGTTGTTTATATCTGCAAGTATGGCGAATATCTTTATAATCTGATTTCTGTTTCCCAAAAGCATATTCGAGTAAGAATAACCCATAGGACACTGAATGTATTTTACGGAACTGCCGAGCGGACCTACATTTGTAAGACCGCCGACTTCGTTATTATCTACGAGGCGAAGGTCGATTTCGGTCTTTACGCCGAGATATTTAAGCATCGCGTCTTTGCCTTTTGCGTCGATTTCGATCTTAAGGTCGCTGCGGTTGCTTTTGTTAAGTCTGCCGCATCTTATTAAAAGTCCCTGTTTTACTTCTGCGCCGTCCTCGGTTTCCCATCCGCCGAGATCTCTTACGTTTGTTATTCCGCTTACGTAAAGGTTGCGTGGAGCGGAAGCTGCCGTCCTGAATGAAGACGTTTGTGAAACGGACATCGAGCCGTCTTTTAAGTGAAGGGCGACCTTCCAGTAATAATTGCAGTTTATCATAAGGTTATAGACGTCCGCGTAATCGGTAAATGTTGTATAAGTCCATACGTTTTTACCGAACGTTTCGTCCGTACTCAAAAATATTTTGTAGTAATAAAATTTGTTGTCGAGACCGTTGT
The DNA here is from genome assembly GCA_003538975.1 of Clostridiales bacterium. Taxonomy (GTDB): domain Bacteria; phylum Bacillota; class Clostridia; order Christensenellales; family Borkfalkiaceae; genus UBA11475. Next base: position 69,494 of record DPQQ01000009.1, read on the forward strand.
TTTCCGAAACGCTCCATTTGAGTCTCAAAGCTTTCGGACGGCTTTTTTCTTCTTGTCCGTTCGCATAGTCGGAAACGGAATTATAGCCTTCGCTTAAATACTCTTTCTGAAGATCCGTATGGAGATCCGCTTCTCCTTCCACAGGAGTAAGAATTACCGAATAATTCCCGGTAACTTCGTGACCTTCGCACTTGTCTGCGCATATAGGGTCGCCGCAAAGCGGATCTGTGCAGAAGCCGCAGGTGGCGCAGACGTGACCGCATACGTGCGCTTCGGGCGTGTCCGGTTTCGAAGGGCTTTGGCACGCCGCAAACAAACTTACGGATATGCATAAAGCCATCAGGGCGGACAGTAATTTGCTGATTTTTTTCATTTTCGCTCCTTTAATTAAAAATTTTATTTTTGCTTTTATAAATAAATTTTTGTTTTTAAGCTGTTGTTAACGTTAACATATAATTTTTTAATTACGACTTGGTAATTCCTAAGCCGTATAATTATTCTTTTACGATAAAATTATAAAACAAAAATAAAGACTTGTCAATAGCGTTTTTATTTTTCGGCGGGGGATATAAACAAACGGCAATAAAGGCGGTAAAAATATTAGTTTTCTAACAATAAAGAGGTTTTATGCGAAAGTGTTTTTTATTTAATTTTCATTTAAAATGTAATAAAAATGTAATAAAAATCTTACTTTTCGCTAAATCGTATTGACTTAATTGACAATCGGGATTATACTATAAAATAATATTTTTAAAAGTCATAATTCTATTATGGCGGGTTACTTAAGAAGTGGTATATATCGGGAATGGAAACGCGCAGGTTCAATCAATTACTTAAATCAATATCGGTCAGTGAAAAGTCGTTCGACGAATTGTACGACTTTTATGCCCGACGCATCGTTTTCCGTCTGAGCGGTATATACGGCAGGGATTTTGCCGAAGACGTTATGCAGGAATTCTTTTTCAATCTGATAACAGGTAAAAAAGACTACGGTTATATAAAGAGTCCTACTTCGTGGGTTTACAAATGCGCCGAGAATATTGCCAAATCGAAATTAAGGTCTAAAATGCCCGTCGAACAGCTGACAGACGAAAAGGAATACAGGAGACAGTATTTCGATAAACCGGACATAAAAGAAAAATTAGACGTTTTAGACGACGTATCCCGAAAAATAATCGAGCTTTATTATTGGGACGGCTATAATCTTCAGGAAATATCTGAACTTTTACAGATAACATACTCGGCTGTCAGAAAGAAACATTCCCGCGCGAAAGCAAAATTAAAAAAATTTTTTAAATAATTTTTAAAAATGTGTCACAAAACGGCGTTTTCATGTCGTCTTATAAGTAGAAAACATATTTCGGAGGAAAACATGAAAAACAAAACTATTTCAAAAACAGAAACCTTTTTAAAAAGAACCGTTGCGATTATTTTAATCGCGCTTTGCCTTATGCCTTTCGGTCGCGGCGTAAAAACCGCAAAGGCAGCGAGTCTCGACTATGACGACTTTGACGACGTGTTCTTAAAAACCGTCGAAGAATATATAGGCGATAACGTCTCGGGGGAAGTCGCTCTCACCGCGGATAAAGAAGTTATTTACGACGTAGACTTAAACGAAATGGGGTACATATACGACTTTACCGTAAACGGACAAAGCGGTTATGCGACCGTTCTCGACACCAAAGGCTATCCCGAAGCAGCCGAAGTTTATTTCGATTCGGTAAATTCCGTTCTCGGTTCGGAGTATCGGGATTATAAAAAAGTATACGTTGCGAACACGGTATACGTATTGTCGGACGGCGAATCGTACTATTCCGATTCAGGCGAAGCGTTGCCCGAAGACGTAGTATCCGCTCTTTTTGAAGTCGCTTATCGCGCTTCGTCCGACGTAGTACCCGTAATTTCAAGCGAAACGATAACTTACACCTCCAGGGTAGAAACCGACGTGCTTGCTATGGCGAAAAGACATCCGTCTATAAAAGACGCCGGTGAGATTTATGCCAACCCATGCGTACCGATCGCAGCTGCGAACGTTATACAGTTCTGGGACAGATATCAGACGAATCTTATAGAAAATTATACGCCCGGTTTATCGCTCGGCAAAAATTACATGTATAAGGCGCAGGACGATGAAACGAAAGCCGTCGTCGTCGAATTATACGGTCTTATGGGAACAAACAGCGGCAAAGCCGGGACGACGATAAGTCAGTTCAAGTCCGGTATGACCGCATATTGTTCGGATAAAGGGTACGGTATTTCGTACAACGGCTGTATGACTAACGGCAACTTCGATTATTCCAAAGCTAAAGAGAATATGAAAAACGGCTATCCCTTGGTGCTTTTCGTCGATCCGTTTACTCTTGCCGAAATTACGGCAAATTCCGGAAGCGATACGATAAAATATACAAAGTATAACGCCGAGCATTGTATGGCGGGCTTCGGATATAAAGACATAAAGTATACTCTTTCGGACGGATCAACGAGAACGGATAATTATATAGAAATATCTTCTTGCATAAAAACTTGTAACGACGGATATTATAATATCAACTACAACGCCGGTATCGACGACGCATACGGAATTTATATATATTAAGGAGTATTAAAGAGCAGTAATGAAACGTAACGACGAATTGCAGAATTTTGCCGATAGGACTTTATCCGAATGTGATAATGCGGAAATAAAAAACGAATTAAAAAGCGTTGCGGCAGATACCTTTGAAGAAACTTCCCGGGCAAAACGCAGTCCTATATTTAAAAATGAAAAGCTGATCCGCATTGTTTCGGCGGCGGCTTCGATAATAATTATGGCTATCGTCGCGCTTTCGGTGATTTTTATTCCGTCAAACAATGCAAAACCCGATGACGACAAAGGTTATTCTTTCGGAGACGAAGATATAATATCTAAAAAATCCGATATAGAATCTGTCAGAAACGACGCCGATAATTTTGAATTCGATTTAGATGATGTAATTGACTGTGTTCAGGTTTCAAAATATGTGTACAGAAAAACGGGAGAAACTTTATATTACCGTATTCTCGTTTCTTTAGACGAAGAATTGATGGAGATGGAAATATTTGTCGTAACGAATAAAAAGTATACTTATCGGTTTGATTATAATTTCGATAAGACCGTAAAAATAGGACAATACGATCTTATGTATAAAGAAACTATCGAACTTTTAGACGAAGATGAAGCGTATTATCAGGAAGCAAAGGGGAAGATAGAAACCGATGCGGAAAAATTGTATTTTTCATCTGCCGGCTTTTCGTACGAAAATGAAAGCATGCTTATAAAATATGCGAACAGATTTATAAAAACAAAATAATATGACTTTATAAAAACGACGAGCCGATCGGCCCGTCGTTTTTTGTCGTTTTAAGGTTAAAACGATAAAAAAATAAAAAAATTTTAAAATTTTTTCAGTAAGGTGTCACAAAACGGCATTTTTATGTCGTCTTATAAGTAAAAGGGGCAAACCGGATTATAAAGCAGCTCATTCTTAATAATTTCCTTTTCCTTTCCTTAACGGAGATCCGCGCGGAGTATTGCTTATTCTGTTGGTAATATAACCAATCGGGTTTCCGTTAAGGAATTAAGGGAAA
>DPQQ01000007.1:0-1124 GCA_003538975.1 Clostridiales bacterium
GCTTGCGGATATGTTCGGCGGCAATATTCTTAAAGTTCTCGACGAAAAGGTAGGAAGCAAGACTTTAGACGATATAATAAGAGTAATAACCGATAAGATAATCGGTTCCGGCGCAAAAACGCAGGGTATATCGACCTATGCTTTAACGGCTTCGGGAAGCAGTTTCACTCTTAAGGACGTCGGGCTCGAATCCTTCGGCGATTTGTCGCTCGGTATGATCTTTAACGGCACTATCGGAAACGAAGCGTTAACGAGAACGAAGGCGATAACCTTTAAACATATTATAAATACTATAGCCGGATTCTTCGACAGAACGATCGAGTTCGGCGACGGTACTGTAAACGAACTTCTTACGCTTACTATCGGCAACATAATCGACGGCAATATTCTTACCGAAGCGAAAAACATTGCGGAAGGCACAAGCTTCAATGAAATCATTGCGTTCGTAACCGATACGATAAACGTTGATTTCAGCCTTGCGAAATACGGCGTCGGCGACTTCGGCGAACTCACCGTAGGTATGATAATCGACGGAACTATCGGAACGAAGGCTCTGGACACCCTTAAGGCTTACACCGTCGGCGGCATGATGAACACGATCGCCGGCTGGTTCGATAAGAAGATCGAATTTACCGACGAAACGATAAACAAACTTCTGGATCTCACTTTCGGTCAGATAATAAGTAAAGACGTAATAAACAATCTTAAAGAAGCTACGAAGGATATGACTTTGGACGACGTCGTAAAGCTTGCGACGGATACCGCCAAGGTTAACTTCGAACTCAAAGATTTCGGTCTCGAAGACTTCGGAAAGCTCAGTCTCGGAATGATCTACGACGGTACTATCGGACAGGACGCGAAGGACGCGGTTTATGCGATTTCGGTCGAAAAAATCATAACGGTAGTAAACGACAAAGCGAAGCTCAATATAAATCTCGAGGATTACAAACTCGGTAAACTCAACGGTTTAAGCGTCGGCAGCTTTGTGGACGGTTCGGCTCTCGGCATTGTGAAAGAAGCGGTTAAAGAAAGCGGCTTTGAAGACGTTCTTAAAGTATTCGGAATGACGGCCGACGATCTTACCTGGGTAACGATAGGCATAATCGCGGGCGTAGGCGGAGCGG
>DPQQ01000007.1:1240-101920 GCA_003538975.1 Clostridiales bacterium
GACGATCTTACCTGGGTAACGATAGGCATAATCGCGGGCGTAGGCGGAGCGGCTGCCGTAACCGTGAGATTCGTATTCCCGAAACTCTTCGATACTCTCGTTAAAAACGGCGATAAGAATACCGTCAGAATGTTGATGGACGCCGTAGGAGTAAAATTCACGCTCGAAGAATACGGATTCGGCGGACTCGAAACAATAACTCTTGCCGATATGTTCGGCGGAAAGATATTGGACGTACTTAAAGACAAGATAGGCGAAAAGACTTTCTCGACCGTAATAGATACTATAAACGAAAAGACAAAGCTCGGCATCGACGTTGAAAAGTACGGTGTGGCAAGTTTCTTCGAACTCACCTTCGGCGATATATTCGACGGAACGATAAAAGACGACGCTTACGCGAAGGTTAAAGAAATAAGCTTTATCCACGTAATAGATACCGTAGCGGGATTATTCGGAAAAGTAATCGTATTCAATAACGAAACCGTAAGCAAGCTTTTAGGTCTTACCGTCGGCGATATAATCGATAAGTCGATTAAGGACGACGCTTTGAGTATAGCGGGCGATATGACCTTTAACGAAATTATCGCTATGGCGGCTACTCAATTTAACTTCAAGTTCAGACTTTCCGATTATGATCTGGATGGGTTCGGCGAACTTACGGTAGGAATGGTCGTAAAAGGCAAGCTCGGCAAAGAAGCTCTTAACGTACTCAAACAGTATTCTTTCAACAGGATTATAAGAATACTGCTCGATAAGATAGGTTATGAGTTCGACTGGGGCAGCGATACGATAAGCGCGATATTCGACCTTACAGTAGGTTCGATAATCGACAAACATTTCGTAGCCGATCTTAAAGAAGTCGCAAAAGACCTTACTTTCAAAGAAGTAGCGGATCTCGGTTTCAGGTTTGCGGGATACAAGTTCGAAGTAACGAGCGAAACCGTAAGCAAGCTTTTAGCTCTTACCGTCGGCGATATAATCGACGGCAGCATCGTAAAAGATGCCAAAGCCGTTGCGGAAGAACTTTCGATAAAAGAAGCCTTGAATATCGTTCTCGGCTTTGCCGGAAAGAAGATCGAAACCGAAAGCAAACTCGTTGACGATCTCTTCACGATAACTGCGGGAGATATAATCAACAACAAGGTTCTGGACAGAATTAAAGAAATAACTGCCGAAACGACTTTCAACGAAGCGATAGAAGTAATCGTTTCCGCGATAAACGTCAAGTTCGATCTCGACAAGATAGGTATTTACGATCTCGGCGAACTCAAGATAAGCTATATATTCGAAAAGAATATTAAGGATAAAGCTCTCGAAATCGTTAAGACTTATTCCTTTGACAGAATTATCGACACCGTGGCGAGATACTTCAATAAGGCCGTAAAGATAGACAGTACTTATATCAACGAACTTCTTACTCTTACGGTCGGCGACGTCATGGACGGCACCGTAAAGGAAAAAGCCAAAGAAATAACCGCGAACATGACCTTCGACGAAGTCATAGAATTCGTAACCAAGCTTATGGGAGTCAAGTTTAGCTTAGCTGACTATAAACTTGACGAACTCGGCAAACTCACCGTAGGCATGATATTCGTAACCAAGGATCTTAAACAGCAGATCGGCGATATAGTTTACAACTGGTCGATCGAAGACGTTATCAACAAGATTCTCGGCGTGAACGGCAATGTACTCGCAGTCGAAAACATTTATCTTAAAAAGATAGTTTCCATCAAGCTCGAAGTCGTTATCAAGGGCGATATAAGCGGAGCTATATTCGATATAGTAGGGGATATGTCGATAAGAGATATCCTTTCCGTAGCTAATGTAGAACTTACCGTTCTCGAAGCTTACGGTCTCGGCGGAATACTCGACCTTACCGTAAACGAACTTAAATCCGCCGACGTTTCGGATAAGATAAAGGCAATAATCGACGGTGTTAAACTCGTGGACGTTCTTGGAAACGAAACGGTAGAAAATAACGAATTGCTTAAATCGATCGCATACGATAAGGACGGCAACCCCGTAACTATAGGAGAGCTTTCGACAAGAATAAACGTTCTTACGATCGGCGAACTTGTAGAAGGCTATGCGGACGGCGATAACTTCAAGACCATAAGGGCGATAATTCCCGCCGATACTAAGATTACGGAAATATCGTCGGTAGACTTTAACGCCAATATACTTAACCTTACCATAGGCGATTTTGAAAACTTCAAACTTCCGACTCTCGTTTATAAGGCTATGGGCTTCGGCGTTCAGGGCAGCGACGGCAACTGGTACAGAACGGAAACAGACGCAGCAGCCGGCGACACCGCAAAGAGCCATCTTTCGATAAAGCTTACCGAAGTAATGGATCTCGGAAACGAAGATTTTATGAACCTTACCGCAGACGATTTGTTCGGCGAACTCACCAAAGAGAACGACGGATTGTTCTATACTGTAACCCATAAAGACGGCAAAGCTCTTACCTTCAACGAATTGAAGGGCAGAGTAAACACTCTTACAGTTTCCGAAATAATCGACGGATACGAGACGAATGCCGAATTCGAACTTATAAGAAAGATCATCGCTCCCGATACGGTTGTTACGACGATCGGAGCAAACCTTACGACCGAAAAGATTTTGAGCAGCATTACGTTAAAAGACATAGGTCTTTCCGGTAACGAGAGTATACGTAATATTTTAGGATATACGTATAAAGGAACGGACGGTAAGTGGTACGACAGCTCAGAATCCGCCGCAGCTATGGCAGAAGGCACGGACTACGAAAACGTAACGGTAGATAAGATAAGCGCGTTGTTCGACGTGAAGAACGTTCTTAACATGAAGGCGAAAGACGTAGGTATAGAAGTCGGAACCATGCCCGCCGCGCTCCGCAAAGTTTTAGGTTATAAGTTGAATACGGACGGCGAATGGGTTAATAATGCCGGAAACAACTTTAACGACGTAACCGTAAACGAGCTTACGAATATCACAACCGAAGGCTTCAAAAACCTTGCGCTTTCGGACGTATTGTCGGAATCCGACGTATCGGGCAATAAGATTCTTTCGTTACTTTATAACGATTCGACCGTAACTCTTGCGAACATCGGCGAGAAGATCAACGAATTGTCTCTTAAAGATATAATCGGCAACGTAGAGCTTATGGACGAAGTAGAGATAACCGCCGCCGGCGCATACGTCGCGGATACCGTGCTTTATACGCTCGACACGTCTTCGGGTACCAACGTTTACACAATGGTGGACGGAGCAACGCTCGATATGGACAGCGGCAAGTATACTTACAGTAACTTAAATACCGGTACGTACTACAAGATCAGTAAGTCTTCCAAAGTATGGTTCATAACCTTCATGGAAATGAAAAACGATCCTGATCCCGCCGGAAACGTTGTCGGAGCGGTTACTAAATTAACCGAAAAGAAGCTTACCTTAAACGACCTCGGAGAGCTCAACGATATTAAGCTTGGTGACACTAAACTTAAAGTTCTTCTCGACATAGGATTGTTAAGCGGTTCTCTTAAGGTATCGGGATACGATATGACGATGAATTATCTTATTGATAACATTCCCGATAGGGGAGCATAACATAACCGGAAACGATTTATCCGCCGCATTACGCGGCGGATAAATAAAAAACAATTAAAGCCGTGAATAAAAATGGTCGGGACGACAAAAGTAGTTCCGCTAAACGCTTAAAAATAATTGACAAAGGGTTTAATCTTTGCTATTATTATAAAACCTTGGTTACGCGAAATAACGTAACCCGAATAAGTCCGGGAGGTAAAAATTATGAATAAGTATGAGATGCTTTATATCTTAAACCCCGATCTCACAGACGAGGCGAAAGAAAACGTCATCAAAAAGGTTGAAGATACTATCGTAGCTAACAACGGCACGGTTGTTTCGACCGAAAAATGGGGCAGCAAAAAGCTCCAGTATCCGATTCAGTTCAAAAACGAAGGATACTATGTTTTGACGACGTTCGAAGCAAACGGCGCATTCGTTCAGGAACTTAAACGTATCGTCGGCATAACCGAAGGCGTAATGAGAAGACTCATTACCAAAGTCTAAAGGAGAAATTATGAACAAAGTTATTTTGATAGGCAATCTGACGAGAGATCCGGAACTTTCCGAAACTCCTAACGGCGTAGCCGTTTGCAGATTTTCCATCGCGGTTTCGAGAGATTATTCGAGCAGCGACGGCACCAGAGAAACTGATTTCTTCAACGTAACGGTATGGCGCGGCAGAGCGGAAGTATGCGGCAAATATCTCAGAAAGGGCAACAAAGTTGCCGTTGTGGGAAGCTTGCAGAATCGTTCTTACGAAGATAAAGACGGTATCAAACGTAACGTTACCGATATCGTAGCGTCCGAAGTCGAATTCCTTACGCCCAAGGGCGCGAGCGGCGACGACGGCGAAATGCCCGTTAAAAGAGAACGCCCCGTTCTCGAAGCGATTGACGACAATCAGTTACCCTTCTAATAATTAAGGAGAACAATCATGGAAGAGAATAAAGCAACAACGAAAAAGGTAAATAAGCGTATTCCCCGCAGAAAGGTTTGCGCTTTCTGCCAGAATAAGGTAGATACCATCGATTATAAAGACATTGCGACTCTTAAAAAATACGTTACCGAAAAGGGTAAAATTTTACCCCGTCGTATGACCGGCGTATGCGCTAAACATCAGAGAGTTTTGGCTAATGCCGTTAAGAGAGCGAGAATCGTTGACTTATTACCGTTCAAGGGCGAATAATTTAACGAAGTTTTGTAAGTCTTACAAATTATTAAAAACAAAAAAGACCGCGGAAGCGGTCTTTTTTAATGCAGAATCTAAGGGTAGGTTGCATATTTTATTTGTCGGGATTCAGTTTTTTGAGATAAACCGAAGGGGAAACGCCGTATCTTTTTTTGAAAAGAGCCAAAAAAGAGCGGATGTCGGTAAAACCCGTCTCTTTTGCAATTTCGGTGACTGACAAATTTCCGGTTTTCAGAAGTTTTTCTGCTTTGTTAAGCCGTAACTCGTTCTGGTATTCTTTGGGTGTATAACCCGTTCTCGCGCGGAATTGCCGGATAAGATAATATTTATCCATGCTGACGCTTCCGGCGAGTTCGTCCAAAGTAAACACCTTATCATAATTTTCGGTAACGAAGCTTATTGCCGCCGAGATGTCGGTAACGTCTTCGTTCTTTCCGCAAAATTTTAATATCTCGGTAAGGACGCCGTATAAAAGAGAAGAAGTAAGATATATGTCTTCGCAGTTTTCGCGACAGGCTCTTACGATTTCTTTCCAGACGGACTTCATCGAAGGCGGGGTAAAATCGTGCGCCACGTATCCGAACTTTTCATAAAAAATTTCGAAAAATTCTTTTACGTTCGGACCGAAAATGTAGGCGAAGTCCGCTTCGTACGGGATCGTTCCGCCGTTTTCGACAAGGTGTTTTTCGCTCTGATCAAAGAATAAAAGATCGCCCTTTTCGGCATAAAAAGCGCCGTTTTTGGTAGTTAATTTAACGGTTCCTTCGGTTACGGAATATATTCCGAAAGAAGAGTAGCCGTTTCTCGAAACGGAATGTTTTTCGCCGCAGACGACGTGTCCTATCTGCGTTGTGTTGTAAAGAAGGGGATTCCTTATAAAATCGTTCGGGTGGAATACTATATCGGTGCCCTCGAGTAGTTCCACGGTTCTTATTGTAGTTTTCATTTTTCCCGCCGACGGAAGGATAAAAAGGCTTCCGTGCAATAAATTGATTGAAACGAGCCAATTTTATGTATTGAACGTTCGTTTTTATAATGCTATAATCAGTATATATAAGACTTTACAAAAAGTCAATTATAATCATTGTCAATAACAAAAAGGGGGATTTTATGAATAAATTAAGTCTTAAAATTTCAAAAAGAACCGTTTTTGCGACGGTTCTTATCCTGCTATTTGCGGCGATTTCGCTTTTATGCGGATGTACGATAACCGATATAGATACCGGTACCGGTGACGGCGATAAACCCAAGCCGGAAGAACCGTATAAACCGAATACCGAAGCGAAAATAGACGTTTCAAGCGTTCTCGGCAAGCCCGTAAGCGAAGGCGCGGTCACTCTTACCGAAGCCGAAATAAAAACGTTGTTCGCCGAAACCGAAATAAAAAATTCATGCGAATATTCCGCGTCCGAAAAAGCTTCGGTTACCGCAGTGCTCGATAAAGAAACGGGCAAACTCGTGTTCGAAGCGGTATCTGAAGACGGCAAAAACACTTGTGCCGAAACTATATCCGTAATTCCCGAAATTCCTTTCGGCTCGCATTATCTCACGGGCGGCGGGAAAGCGGATTCGATTAACTACGATTTTAACCGTTTGGCGTACGTTCTGGAAGGAACTGTCGCGGCGAAACCCGACCGTATCGACCTTATAGGCGATTACGCGTTTTTTGTGGGCGTAACGCCGATAACCGTCGAAACTGGATCGGAAATAGTCTTTTCCGCGATATATTCCGAAAACAGGCAGATACGCTTCGTCATAAGACAGACGGATGAAACGCATTATCTCGTGTTCTCGGATTATAAGGACGGCGCTAAAGTAAACGGCTCGGTTTTTTTGAATTATAAAGTTCACGTAGAAGAGACCGAGTACGACGGCGTTCCCGTAAAAGTCGGAGTTGTAGTAACCGGCGGCAGCATGGCGATGCTTATAAACGGCGAAACCGTTTACAGAAGAACTCTCCCGACGCTGTCCGAAACGCAGCTTACGGTAAGCACGTACAAGGCTTCGTACGCTCTTTCGGATCTTCAGATGTGTTCCGGCGAAGAAGCGACTGCCTTATATAAAAAATATACCGAAAATTACGTTGACGAAGACGCTTCTCAGACGCTTATAAAAACAGGACAGAACATAGACAAGTTCGAGTATACGGAAGACGGCATTTACGCCGCGGGCGCCGCATCGAACGCAAGGATTATGGCGGGGCTCTATAACGAAGGCGTAGCCGTAGCGGGGTACGAGTACGGCGTGTCCGGACACGTAAAAATAAAAGGATACGGCAAAGGAAACTCGGCAAGCAAAGTCGAATTTCAGATCAGCAAAAACACGAAAAACTTCGTTAAAATGCAGATCTTCCGTCATTCGACGAACAACAGTTTTGTAGTATCCGGCGCGGACAACGGCAAAAACATAGCTCAAACATATATCGAAAAAAACACTCTGCCCAAAGGCAACGAGTACGAAACCGATTTTATAATGATTTACGATACTTCGGGCGTTAAGGTATGGCTGAGAGACGGCGTTTATACAAAAGATTACAAGCTTACGTACTCGCTCGACGTCAAATGGGATTATACGTTCTTCTGCTTTGCGATGCTTCAGTATACGGACGTAACGTTTTCGGGCATGCGCGGTATATACGGCGAAGCTCTGGACGAAGTGAAAAATTCTTTGATCGGATCTTCTTCGGGAGTTGCTCTTTCCGCCGAACTTGACGGAGACGAAAACATAAAAAGCTTCGATATGAAAAACGGGGCCTATTATATCGGCGGCGATACCGACTGGTCGGTAGCGGTAAGAAAAGACGGCAAAAAAGTTTGCGGTCCGGCATATTATGCGGACGCTGCGTTTTCATTCAAAAATTACAAAGCTTGGTCGCAGGGATCGTTCGTCATTTATGCGGACGAAACCCATGCCGTGAGATACGTATTCGAATACGTTCCGAGCGGATATTATCAGGTATTTACCGAAATAAAAGACGGAACGGATAATTGGACGGGGTACACGCTCGTCATTCGTCCGTCGGCGGATACCAAAGCGGTAAACAAAATGGGAATTATCTGCGCGGACGGGGAGGTAGCCCTTACCGTAGACGGATATAAATATCATTCGTACGACGTTTCGTCTTTCGGCGAGACGAGCCTGAAGATAGGTGGCAAAGGAGAAATTTTGAAGATAAGCGATATGAGTGCGGAACTTGACGGAACCGCTGTTAAAAAAATAAAAGACGAGACGAAAGAGTACGTTTATGTTTCGCCTTACGAATCCAGAATGGCGACGCTCGAAAAAGAATATAAAGACGCCGAACCCGGCGGAGTGCTTATAGCGGGATCGAGCACGATGGATTACTGGACGGACTGGAAGGAAGATATAGGAAACCGTCTCGGCTACAACGTCGGTATCGGCGGAACCATCGTCGAAGACTGGATGTATTGCTACGACAGACTTATAAAACCGTTCAAACCGAGCAAAATAATATTGTTTTTAGGCGGAAACAACGTAAACGGAATGGGACATACCGGAGCGTATACCGCAGAACTTCTGAAAACGCTTCTGAATAAGATGAATACGGACTTCCCGACGGCGGAAATTTATTACATTTATCCCATGCCGATACCGAATAACTTCGGCGGCGGACAATATACCGCGGAATACGCTAATCTTATATCGGAGATGAAAAAGTTCGTAGCTTCCGTAGATTACGTAAAGGGAATAGATACCGAAAGCTCCTTCATCTTAAACGGCGAACCTATAGCTGAATATTTCAGACCGGACAGGGTTCACCTTACCGACGAAGGCTACGACGTATTTGCGAAAATTATAAAGAAAGAAGTTTTCGGCGAAGAAGTTTAACCTTGTAAAGTTTTATAGCTTATAAAATAAAAAGACCGCAAAAGCGGCCTTTTTAATGCAAAACTACGGTTGGTTGTATGGTTTTATTGTTATAAAATTATCGTAGTGACAAAAAATTTTATGGTTTATCTGTATCTTTTGCAAAAAGAAGTAAAAGATAATTATAAAACGCTTGCAAAAATCTTACAAATAACAACAAACAAAAAAGAAGCCCCGATAAAATAACGGGGCCTCTTTTTTCATATATTATTCGGAAAACAATCCGTACAAATTCCGTATTATTCCGCTTTTTCGGTTGCGGCAGACGCTGCTTCCGCCTGATTTTTAAGATAAGCTTCCTTTTCTTCCTTGTTCTTTGCGAGAATGGTCATTTCGGTTTCCTTGTCGAACAAATGGCAGTGGGCAAGATCGAGAGCGAGTTCGATTGTATCGTTCTTCTTGGTGTTGGTACGGCAATCTACTCTCGCAATTATGGTGTTGGAATCGTCTACGATAGCCTGAACGGTTTCTTCAGCCTGCTGAGCAGCCGAAGTTTTGCAGTAAAGCTGAGTTTCGGAACCGAGCATTTCGGCAACGTCTACTCTTACTTTTATGGTCTGCGCGCCGGTAGCCTTGAACGCTTCTTCGTCATGGAGATCTTCCGGTCTTAAGCCGAATACGACTTCTTTACCGGTGTTGAGATACTGGTCGAGATCGTAAATAAGTTCGACCTTATCTTCGGGAAGCATGATTTTGTCGGTGCCGAATTCTACGTAAACGTGGTTTTTGTCGCCGGTGAGTTTCGCGTCGAAGAAGTTCATCTGGGGAGTGCCGATAAAGCCTGCGACGAACTTATTGATGGGATAATCGTAAAGGTTCTGCGGAGCGTCTACCTGCTGCATATATCCGTCCTTCATAACTACGATTCTCGTACCCATGGTCATAGCTTCGATCTGGTCGTGAGTAACGTAAATGAAGGTGGTGGCAAGTCTGTTGTGGAGCTTTGTGATTTCGGTTCTCATCTGCGCTCTGAGTTTCGCGTCGAGGTTCGAAAGCGGTTCGTCCAGAAGGAATACCTTGGGTTCGCGGACGATGGCTCTTCCGAGAGCGACACGCTGACGCTGACCGCCGGACAAAGCCTTGGGTTTACGGGAAAGATAGATTTCGATGCCTAAAATTCTTGCGGCTTCTTTTACTCTCGCGTCGATTTCTTCCTTCGGCATTTTTCTGAGTTTAAGACCGAAAGCCATGTTATCGTAAACGGTCATGTGCGGATAAAGAGCGTAGCTCTGGAAAACGAACGCAATATCTCTGTCCTTGGGGGATACGTTGTTCATGAGCTTGCCGTCGATGTAAAGTTCGCCGGAAGAAATTTCTTCGAGCCCTGCGATCATTCTGAGAGTCGTGGACTTACCGCAGCCGGAAGGTCCTACGAAAACGATGAACTCTTTATCTTCGATATCGAGATTGAAATCCGTAACGGCAACGTTGCCGGAAGGATAAACTTTGTAAATGTTTTTGAGTTGTAAACTAGCCATGATAGCCTCCGATTAAGGTCTCCGCCGGACCGCTTTTATAGCGTTACCTCTTGAATTTCCGGCAAAGCGGGAACGATAAACGTCTGAAAACGCCGTAAAATACGTCCCGTAATTTTTACATTATTATTTTATCCGTTTAATAAAAAAAATACAATTAAAATATAACCAAATATCTCGCTCTTATTTGTGTATATTTGCACAAAAATTATTTAGTTTTTTCCTTAAAAAGAAAAATATTTTCATTTTGATGATATTTAGAACGGAATTAACATTTAATTTTCAGTTCAGTCAAGCTCGTCCAGAGTGAGCTCGTAAGCGGGGGCGATGTTTTTCATAAAATACTCGACTTCTTTAAGTTCCGACTTATTGAGTTCCGCTTTTATCGAAGCCGAAGCCTTTTTATATTCTTTATTTCCCGATTTAAGCTCGTCCACGCACTTTAAGTAAGCGGAAATTCTGTCCGCCGCTTTAACGAGTTTCGCCTCGTAAGAATCTTTATCGGGGAAAATATAACTTTTGTAAGAATCTTCAAGCTCTGCGGGGAGCATTTTCAAAAGTCTTTCGCAAGCTTTTTTTTCGAGATCTTTATATGCTCCGGTGATTTCAGGATTGAAATATTTTATGGGGGTGGGAAGATCGCCTGTTATAACTTCGCCGGTTTCGTGATACTGCGCGTATAAAACGACGGTCTTTTCGTCTGCGGTTCCGTTAAAAATTTTGGTGTTTATAAGAACGAGCGCGTGTGCGACGGTGGCCACCTGCCAGCTGTGTTCCATTATGTTTTCGGTCTGCGTCGAGTGCATAAGCGACCAACGTTTTATATACTTCATTCTATTTAAAAACGCCCAGAATTTATACATATATTCTCCTTTTTCGTATCTGTTTTGTTTGTTTATGATTGTCGTTAAATGTATTTTATCATTAAAACTTCGCCTTTTATTACGTCGAAGGCAAATTCTTTTTCGGTCGCGCGGTTGCTTAGTCCCAGAGTGTTACCGCATTTTAATACGAGCGGACTGCTTTTATCGAAAGGATAGTAAAGCCCGTAAAGATATTTTACCGTAGCTTCGCCGCCGAAGGGGATAAGAGAGACAGTTCTGCCGATTTCGGATTGCTCTTCGATAAGTCCCGAAACGAGCCTTATAACGCAATTTCCACCTGCGATTTCCGCCTTTAAGCCGAGCGATTCGGCAACGGATAAAAGAGTCAGGTTGCCGAGAACGTGATCGGGCTTGCCTCCGGTTGCGCCGTAAATCGCAATTTCGTCCGCACCGGACTCTTTTGCGTAATAAACCGCGCGTTCGCCGTCGGTAAAATCCTTTTCGGGGGTAAGTTTTACAATCTTTTCCTCTTCCGGAATATGGTCAAGCGTATCGAAGTCGCCTACCACGCCGAGTATTGTTTTGTTTTTAAGTTTGTCTTTGAATTTATACGCTCCGTCCGCAAAAACGACGTAATCTTCTTTCACGTCTTCTTTAAGTTCGGGCGCGTTGAGTATAATGGCAACCTTCATAATTTACCTTAAAAATCTTTTTAATAAATATTAGCATAAATAAACCGCGTAATCAATTAAATAATAAATAAAATCCGCCGTCCGTCTCGTAAAAACGCGATATGAGAAAAGGACGCCGCATTAAGCGACGCCCTTTTCCCACTTTCCTTTTCCGAAAAAGCGTTAGTTATCGTAACGCCGTTTCATGTATGCCTGTATTTTTTTGAACGAACGAATTAAAATTATTTTTCCGAAGTTTCTGCGTTTTCGGCGGTCATTTCAGTTTCGGTTATTCCGGCGAAACGCTTCGTTTCCTTTACGAATGCTTTTGAAGAGAACACTATTATCCCTGCGACGATAACGAGTGCGAGGTCAACGAATACGAACGAATTGTAAGCCGCGCTGTAAGCAAGAAAGTTTGACTGTCCTGCGTCGAGAGCATATGCGCCGAATGCGAAAACGCCCGACAAAACGTGAGCGACGAAGCGGAGCGTTCCGCCGATTAAAGCCGACAGCGCAAATTTGAGCTGAGGGATTTTATCGAGAACTTTTACGTCTTTAAGAGCGCCCGCAAAGCCGGTAAGAGCGAAAGCTACCGGGTAGTCGAGTAAAAACTGTGCCGGATGGATTATGTACGGATCCTGAACGGCTTGCAACATTCCGTAAATAAAGCCTATAAGCATGCCTTTTTTTGCTCCGTATACGTATGAAAAGAGCATTATAGGAAGCATCGAGAAGAGAGTTACCGAACCGCCCTGCGGCATTTCCCATAGTTTAACGTAAGAAAGAGCGAACGAGAGCGAAACGGTTATACCCGCAAAAGCGAGAGCGCGCGTATCGAACACGAAGTTGCCTTTGCGGTCGATTATAAATGCGACGACGAGCGAGCCGACGACTAAAATCGCAGCCGAAATATATAAAGCCGCTCCGTTGAGTTTACCGTAACCGTCGTAATATCCGTCGCCTTTGATGTTGTTTTTAAAGAATACAGCTATAAGAACGAGCGTTACGATAACGGCGAGTCCGCAGATCGTTCCCGCAATACTTCCGAACTTTTTAAGAGCGGAAGGCGATTTTTTTGCGATTACAAAAGCCGCTATCGCCGCGATAAGAACGAGCGCAAGAGTAACGAGAATGGGAATAAATACGTAAGCAGCGACGGGTTCTCCGTTATATTTTCCGTCCGCGCCGTAATATTTGGCTATTTTTAACGAAAGCATGAATATTCCTACGACGAGAGCGTAGATAACAAACGTAAAAAGCGAATACTTGGCAATTCTTAAAGAAATATCTTTTTTTGCAAAGTATATAATAACGTTAAAAAAGACGAGTGCGGCAAGAATACCGACGGTCGTCCATAAAACGACGGGTTCGGCGGCGTCCAAAAGTTTGCCCGCCGAAAGAAGCAAAGTGTTCATAAAATCTCCTGAGCTATGGTAAAAATTTGTCGGGTTTTATAAGACGGATAATAAAATAAAAAACGCACCTTTCGGTGCGCTCCGTTTTATAAATATACCTTTACTCCGTCAAAAGCGGTTGTAAGTCGACTTCTCCTTCAAGAATTATCTTGCGGATTCAATGGTATAATCTCAGCCGTAGGCACCCATAGCGATTTAAGTATACATCATTCAAAACCTTGCGTCAAGAATTTTTATGTGTTAAAATATTAAGAAACGAATTTATGCAAAGTCGCCTAAGGCGCGCAACGGAGCTAAAATGGAAAAAGAACTTAAATCCGTACTCGATTTTATTCTTACGGTAGATAAAATGAAGTCCACCTTCAGACGTAACGTAAATCTCGACTATCGTCCGGAAAACGACGCCGAACACTCTTTTCATATAGCGGTTATGGCGATGTCGCTTAAAGATTACTGCATTTTTAAAAATATAAACGTCGATAAGGCAGTAAAAATGTGTCTTGCGCACGATCTTATCGAAGTTTATGCGGGGGATACCTTCTGCTTCGATTCCGAAGGCAACAAAACCAAGACTAAAAGAGAAAAAGATTCCGCGGACAAGCTCTTTTCTCCGCTCCCCGAGCATATAGGCAAAGAGTTCAGATCGCTTTGGGAAGAATTCGACGCGATGGAAACGGAAGAATCGAAGTACGCCAACGCTCTCGACAGGCTTCAGCCGTTTATGCTCAACGCAAATACCGAAGGTTTTACCTGGAGACTCGCTCACGCAAAACTCAGCCAGGCGATAGACAGGTTTTATCCGATAAAAACTTTTATGGTTCCCGAAATGTGGGATTACGTTATGGACGGTCTTATGACGGGCGTTAAAAAAGGCTACCTTATAGACGACGTGAACTGAAAACATACCGAAATTTAATGTTAAACGAAATTATCAAAAGCGAAAATTCGATTAACTGAAAATATCAAATAAGAAAATAAATCACACTAATTTGAAAATATTTTCAAAAAAGCAGAAAAAATGGTACATTTCTGAAAATTTGTTACAAAAGTTTTAAAAATGTATGAAAAAATGCTTTACAAAAAAAATTGTTTGTTGTATATTAAAGACGCTCGAAGGGAAACCCGACGGCACTTAAAATCGCTCATCATTTTCCCCCTTATCATATATTATTCAGGAAGCAGTTAACGCAAGTTAATTGCTTTTTGAATTTTAAACGGGAACTTATCGCTGCAGTATATGCGATAAGTTCCTTTTTTATTTGTTCTGGAATAAATTCAAAAATATTCTGTCGTAAAAAACTTATAAAAGGACGGAGTACAAGGGTTTTTGTGCATTTTGCATAAATAAAAATCATAAAAAGCGGCGTATAACTTGAACTTGCGATAAAATTATTGTATAATTTGTTTAAATAAATGATTTCGGGCAGACGGCTTTATAAAAGTTTTTCCGCCGCGATTAAAATAAAAGGAAGAAAAATGGATTCCGAACTCAAACTCGTAATAAAAGGAATTAAAGACAGAACGGGCTTAGACATAATCGTCTTTGCCGACGGGATGAAGTACGTCGCTTCAACAGTGAACGTGGTCGAAATCGTTCCGCCGTCCGTAAGCGACTTCGATGAAGTATATCAGGACTACGGAACGGGCAATACTTATTTTAAGTTCCGCTACAAAAATGCACGGCTTACGGGATACGTTGCGGGGGTAGGCAATACCGAAAGGGTTTACGCGACACTTATACGCGACCTTATCGAAAGTTCGTCTTTTAAAGAAATTCAGCTTCCGCAGGACGAATACCTGAAGAGTATTCTTTTGGGAGAATGTAACCGCACGCAGATACAAAAGTACGAAAAGCGGTTCGATGTTCCTCAAAAGCCTTGCTTTGTAACCGTCATTTCGGCAAGCGGTTCTTCGCCCAAAGAGATTCTCGAAGTTCTTAACGAATACGACGAGTCCGAAGGCAATTACGCGGTATCCATGGACGATACCATTTACGCTTACCTGAAGTTCCCCGATTTTACGTCGGAAGATTATCAGTCGTCGACTGACTTTGCGGACTACCTCGTGCAGTCGCTTAAAGAAGAAACGGGCGTCAGCGCAAACGCCGGCGTAGGAGGTACCGTAAAAAGCGTATACGAAGCCAATTCGTCCTATCAACAGGCGCTCATGGCGGTCAGAATGTGCGGCGTAATGAATTCAAAGGGGGAAGTACATTCGTTTAAAGAATATCTTCTGATGAAGATGCTCGAAGATCTCCCCAAATTCAAATTAAGCGAATATCTCGAAATTCTTCTCGACGAAAACGCAAGGGATATCTTTACCGACTTCGAAATGACAAACACCGCGGAAGAATTTTTGGAAAACAACCTTAATATTTCCGAAACTTCGCGAAAGCTTTTTCTTCATCGCAACACGCTTATTTATCGTCTCGATAAAATCGAACGTAAAACGGGACTCAATATCCGCAAATTTTCGGACGCGGTAACGTTCAGATTGATTACCGTCCTGATTAAACTAGTAAAATAATAAACGCTTATAAGGAATATATTTATGAACGATTACGATTCCAACAAAAAGCCGTCCGCGGCAAAAGTAATAATGTCCGTAATTCTGGCGATAGCGGTATGCTTTGTCAGCTTCGGCGCGGGGTATCTGACCAGATCCTGTTCTTCGGGCGATTATACCGAACTCGAATGGGCGCTCGACGTTATAAAAGCCAACTATTACGATCTGGATGAAGACGGCAATCTGAAAGATTTTACAGTGGACGATTATCTTGCCATAATTTCGTCCGAACTTCTCGATCCGTATTCGGGATATATGAACGAAGAACAGTATAAAGACTTTGTTTCTTCCGGCGAAGGCAACGCTTACGGCATAGGCGTAAGGATAAGCTCCGCCGAAGCGGATATGCTTAAAATAGTTTCGGTAAGCGGAAATTCTCCGATGGAAAAGGCGTGCTTCACTCTCGGAATAGATCCCGTAGGCAAAAAGATAATAGCCGTTTCGGACGCAGACGGAAGCAATTACAAGGCTGCGAGCGATTACGAGACTTTCAGCAAAAATCTTACCGGATATGAAGCGCATAAGGAATTTAAAATTTATCTCGAAGGAGTCGGTCAGGGGATAACCGTTTCGAGAGAAGCCTATATAGAATCTTACGTTTCATACTACGACAGCGAAAAAACGTATTTATTCAGAAGCGAAGATTATTCCGGCGTTCCCGAAGGTAAAGAATTCGATGGCGGCATGAGCGGAATCTCTGCGGACACTGCGTATATAAAATTCGACGAATTCAACGGGGACGCGACTTCGCAGATGGCGGGCGCGCTTAAATATATGCAGAAGCGCGGCAAAACCAAGCTGATACTCGACATGCGCAACAACGGCGGCGGGTATCTCAATATTTTGTGCGACGTCGCTTCGTACTTTATAAACAACGACGGCAAAAAAGAATCGCTCGTCGCGACCGCAAAATACAAAAACGGCAAGGTCGAAGAATACAAAACCTCGGCAAACCGCTATGTGCCTCTCGAAAAACTCACCGTAATGGCGAACGAAGGATCCGCTTCCGCTACCGAGTGCCTTATCGGCGCGCTTATAACTTACGGCGAACTCTCGTACGATAACTTTATCGTCACGTCGGACGGTACTCCCGATACGGTTAACGGAAACAGAACTTACGGTAAGGGAATAATGCAAAAAACATTTTTGTCGAACCACGGCTCGGCGATAAAGCTTACTTCGGCGTATATTTACTGGCCCGACAAAACGACCAATATCCATAAGAAAGGCATCTTCGCTCCGGCGGAAAACAGCGTAACTTTTGCCGACGGACTTGAAAAGGCTCTCGAAGTATCCGCAAGATAAATTATAAAGCATTGTTAAAGGCTCCCTTTGCGGGAGCCTTTTTAGTACGGTTTAATTATACCTGTATCGGCTGAAACGCACCGTTTATATTATATGTATCGGCGAAAGAGTACCGTAAAAGGATATAAAAATACTCTTTAAGCCTTCTTATCGTTAAAATACGCCGCCATAAACGGATAAATTTCACGTCCGGCAACTTTTTTGAGATTAAAATGTTTTTCTCTCTTTGCGGTCTTGACTTCATAGCTTTCGGCGGAGCTTACAAAAGACCTTTCGTTTTGCGACGTAAAGCCGGAGTCTGCGTTGTTGTTGCGATTATCGTCTGCGGACGGCGAAAAGGCGGAAAAAAGTCCGCCGGAAAGATCCTTTCCGAAAAATTCCATGATCGCAGATACGGCTTTTATTATTACGTCCGCGTCGAGATCGGAAAAAGTTTTTCTCAAGTCGAAGTTGTTTTCTTTAAATTTCAGATAAACCGGCTTTACCGCGTCGATAAAGTCGGCTCCGAACAAAAGATTAAGAACAGTTTCCGAAATTTTCATACTCGCCCTATGACATTATATTATACGCGCCGCATAAAATGTTTATGTAAACAACTTAAAAGCGGATTTTCGTTCGGACCATACGGCGGGAACGAAAATAGAAAGGGGGACGAATGGAATATAACGATATGAGAGAGTCTTCGGGAAAAGCGGAAAACGGTAACGCTGCGGGAAGCGGCGATAAAAAAGCCGCGGGAAACGATTCATTATTAAAAGTTTTTATGGAAATGCTAAAAAAATTCGACGGCAAGTCTGAAGAAGATCTGATAAACGCGATTACCGCCGAAGCCAACGCGCGCCGCGCCGCCGGAACGCTTTCGGATAAAGAGATCGACAAATTCAATGCCGTGGTTTCGCCGTTTCTTCCGCCCGACAAGCGCAAACGCCTTAACTTTATCTGCGCAAAAATAAAAAACAGCTGATAAAAAGCAAAAAGAAAAGACCTTGCCCGCTTGGCAAGGTCTTTTGAGTTGCGGTTGTTTTTATATTGCTATAAGTCGTAAAATCTTCAAATTCGTTTAAGTCAATATTCTTTTTTGCCGATGAGATAGTCTAAAGAGACGTCGTAAACTTCGGCGATCGAGATAAAAACGGGAAGAGACGGGAGAGCTTTTCCTCGTTCGTAAGCCTGATACGACTGGTAGGTTATTCCGAGCTTGTCCGCGACTTCTTTCTGGGTGAACTTCGACGACTGACGAAGATTTTTTATCGTCAGAGAAAAATTTTTAAGATATTCTTCCGTATTCGACATTATTCCCCCTTATTTTCGCTTTTATAAATTATTTTTCAACGAACGGTTTAAGTATTTTCGGTTTTCTATTGAATTATACAAAGTAAAGTGATATAATATCGATGAATACAGTTATTAACTGTATTACGCGGCAATTTTTGGCTTAAAAACGTATAAACGGCGGCAAAATCAACCATTTTTATATCGATTCAACCAACGGTTTAGCGTTTGTTCAATACATTTCGTCCGACTTGTGGTATGATTTTTTTGAAGCAAAAGGAGGACCGGCTATGGCAAATTACGGAGCGGCAATTCAAAAATTAAGAAAAGAAAAAGGTTACACGCAGAGCGAACTCGGAAATATGCTGAGCGTTTCTGCGCAGGCGGTAAGTAAGTGGGAAAATAATTTTTCGCAACCCGATCTCGATACGATACAGGAACTCGCGGGGGTATTCGATATTACGGTAGACGATTTTATGCGGCTCAGCAACGGCGAAGATATTTCGGACGTGCAAAAAGAAGCTGCTGCTACCGAAGAAACGGCAACTGTTTACGAACCCGTTGCAGATAGCAAAGTATCGGATGACGTCGGAGCTTTGAATGGCAATACGGGAGGAACGGTTTCTTCGGGGGCTGAACTTACGCAGAACAAAAAGACTACGCCGAATTATTACGATTCGATAAAACAAACCGAAAGCGGTAAAAAATCAAAAGTAAAAATAGACGGCTGGAGACTTTTCGGTCTTATATGCGCCGCGGTCTTAGGTATAGCATGCATGATAACGCTTATCTGTATGAAAGAAAACGTATTCTTGTCGATACTTTCGGGGTACGGACTATTTGCTCTTATCGCTTCGATAGGACACGACTGCTGGGCGGACGACGTGTTTTTGTGGGCGTGGGATAAGTCTATTCATATGCCGGGTATAATATTTTCGCTCGACTTTAACGGAATCGTATTCATGCTTGTGTATAAATTCATTATTGCGCCGATAGTATCGTTTATTATTTCGGTGCTGCTCGGAATTTTAGGCTCGATGATAGCGATGTTCGTGGCGATAGTCAGTTATCCGTTTTTCGCTCCGAGATTGTTCAGAGAAACTTTTTTGGGAGAAGATCAGGTTTAACAAACAGATAAAAAAAAATAAAACCGATTAAAAAATCAATGACCGCAGAATATGCGGAAAATAAAAGGGGAAACCCGAAGGAGAAATATATGAAGAAGGTATTGATGATTTTACTTGCCGTTATATTCTCGCTGGCGGCGATATTCGCGGCGGCGTGCGGCAAAAAAGGCGATTCGTCCGGTAACGGCTCGGGAGAACCGGGCGGAGGAACTTCAGGCGGCGGCCAGCAGGAGCAGGAAAAACAGATAGAAGAGACTAAGACTGAAACTCTGGAATCCGCTTCCGCAATGTATTCGTCGGCATCCGTTCAGAGTATGAGCGCGGAAGAAAAGTTTACCGTAGATATTTATTACAGTTACTTTTTAGGCGAAATTTCAGACTTTACCGGCAGTATAGAAGAAGTAAAAGCGCATACGGCAGAACTTCTGAGAGAGTTCGAAGAAATAATACAAAACATTTCGAAAAAAGCAGAAACGCTTGCGGAAGTAAAACAAAAGGCATTGACCGAAATCAAAGCGGTTTACGATTCCGCGGCGATGCTCGCAGGCGGCGCGAAAAATTACGTTACCGCGGCTTATAACGAGATAAAAACCGAAATCGAATCCGCAACGAAGGAGAAAATCCCGGAACTTGTAGCAAAGTTCAAGGCGGAAGCGTACGAATATTTTAAGGAAAAGGTAGAATTTGCAGCCGAAGAAATAAAGTCGCTCGCAGAAGCGGAGCTTAACAGAATTGTAAACGAAATAAAAACTAAAATCGAAGATTCTGAAATTACGGCGAAGATAACCGAATATTACGCTTTGGCAAAAGAAAAAATCGAAGCGGCTGCGGGTACGGACATAGACGGAATTATCGCGGCGGTTAAATCGGAAGCGGCTTCAAAGACGAAAGAATTTGCCGCGGAACAAATTTCGAAATATAAAACAGCGGTAAAAACATACATAGACGGTATCGTGAACACAGCGCTCTCTAAAATAGAAGATCAGGAACTTAAAACCGATCTTACGAATTATTACAATGCGGAAACTAAAAAGCTCGAAGCCATAAGCAGCATAGATACGGCAAAAATAACGGCGGAAGAAATTAAGGCTGATACCGAAGAGTTTGTTAAAACTCAGATCAAAAAACAGGTAGATAAATTTAAGACCGCCGCCAAAGAAAAGTTAGACGGCTCAGTAAACGCGGCTCTTTCTAAAATAGAAGATCAGGAACTTAAAGCCGACCTTACGAATTTTTATAATACCGAATCCGCAAAGCTTGCTGCCGTAAATAACATAGACACAGCAAAAGCGACCGTCCGGGAAATAGTTTCCGACACCGAAACGTTTGTTAAAAATCAGCTTTCAAAGCAGGTCGAAAAATATAAGACTGCGGCGAAAGCGTATATAGATAAGATCGTAAACGCAGCGCTCTCTAAAATAGAAGATCAGGAACTTAAAACCGATCTTACGAATTATTATAACGCCGAAACTAAAAAGCTCGAAGCTATAAACAGCATAGATACGTCAAAAACAACGGCGGAAGAAATTAAGGTCGATACCGAAGAGTTTATTAAAACTCAAATCAAAAAACAGGTAGATAAATTTAAGACCGCAGCCATGGAAAAACTTAACGAAGCTCATAACGCTGCGATAAGTAAGCTTAAAAGCGAAAGCGCAAAGGAAAAACTTACGGTTGCTTATAACAATTCGATTAAAGGATTCGATGCAATAATCGATATAGACACGGCGAAAGCGGCTCTTGATAACGCCGTAGCGGAATACAAAACCGCGGCGGAAGGAATAATAAAAGACGAAATATCCGTTTTTGTCGAGTCGGCGAAAGAAAAAATTAAAAAAGTTTACGATACAGCTTCGAAGCCGTTGACCGCACAGGCTAAAGATAAGCTCGAAGAAATTTATAACGACGCTATCGCCGATCTTAAAACGATAAAGACGGCAGACGATGTCGAAAGAGTTATGTCCGACTTTGAAACCGCCGCTAAAGAATACGTTATAGAAGCGTTGAATGCGATTTTCGAAAAAATGGGCGAAGTTCCCGATCCGTGGCAATTTCTTCCGGAAAGTTTCGGCGTGAAAAATATGCTTGTTTCTGAGAATAATATCCCCGATTACGTTGATTTTACCGCGGTAAGCGCGATTCCGCAGAATTATATAGGCAAAGGTTTGAACGTCGTTTATAAAGCTCTCAATAAAACGACGACGGCAATAGGCTATGTAAATAAGGTTCACGCCGTATTTAATACTGTCGGCAGCGTTTACAACACGATTTTAGAAAACGCCGACGGGCAGGATCTTACGATAGAAGCCGGTTCGGTTGTTCTTACGATAAAGTTAACGACCGATAGCTATAAGATTCTCGCTAAAATAGGTCCCGTTGAAGTCGAACTGTATTCCTATCTCGATAAAACTTATTACGGGGCGAGAGTGCAGCTTGCTTCAAATACGGTAGCTAAATATACCGTAACCGAAAAAGAATTTATAATGGCAATAGATATAGCGGATACCTACGTTACGCATATTTCTTTCGTAAAAGAAGGCGGGACGACAGTGGGACACGTTTACGAAACTATCGTAGCGCAGGATAAAACCCTTACTTCGACGAGTTCGCTTGTTACCGTGAAAGACGGCTTTACCACCGTTGTCGGCAACAAGGGCGACTTTATCCCAACGAGCGGCGGCATTAACTGCGAAGTTTATGAAAATTCTACGGGAAGATTTGTCGGAAGCGAAGTATACGAAGAAATAAGCGATAACAAATTTTACGATACACTTTGGTATAATTTAAGAGATATTGAAGGAATAAATACCGTTAAAAAGGAAGACAAGGCAAACGGAACGAACGCCGATACCATATACATAAACGGCGCGACCGACACTATACACACCAAGTTTGTCAGCATTACCGATTTTTCGAGAAGATTCGATATAGAATTTAAAAAAGTTTATGCGTTTACCTATAACGAAGAAACCGAAGAATACGACAGCGTAGAGTTCGAAGTGCCGATGATGTTTGTCCAGGAAAAACATGCCGATACGTTCGCAAGCGATTTCGAAGACAAAAATAAAAACTCCGTGGAAAGCGGGACAGTCGGAATAATTGCTTCCGAAGCGACTAAGACCGCAGTAAATTATGGGTATCATACGCTTGTAGAAAGCTATAAGAAGATAAAAGATCTTATAACTTATCAGAACGTGGTGGATTTTTGTAAACAGAAATAACAATTAAACAGTATAAAAAGAACCGCGTTTTGCGGTTCTTTTTATAGCTTGAAATGGTTTTATTAAAATAATTTTCGGTAAAAACTCTGTGAGATTATCCCTTTCTCGATTGGATCGAGCGGACGGCGAAGAGAAAGGCGTCGAGTTCCGCCGCCAAGTTTTTTGGGGAGAGAGACGCTCTTACGAGTCCCGTTTTGTCGGTTTTTAAAAATTTATGTAAAAGCGGCGCGCAGTGGAAGCCGCCGCGGACGGCTATGTCGAACTCGGAACTTAATATATCCGCAAAAGAATTGCTGTTCGTTCCGCTTGCAGAAAACGATACTATTCCGCACGGGTTAGGTTTGGAATAAAGCTTTATTCCTTTAACCATGGACAGCCTTTCGCACAGGTATGCCGTTCTCGAAAGTAAAAGTTCGCCGTTTCGCTCGGCGTTTTTTTCGGTTTCTTCGGCGGCTTCTTTAAGCGAAGCTATCGCCGGGAGATTCAGTGAGCCCGCCTCTAATCGTTCGGGATAAAACATCGGTTGGGTGAGAAGAAACGTTTCCGTTCCGGTACCGCCCGATCTGGTCGGTAAAACGTCCGCTTTTTCGCTTATTATAAGCGCGCCGCTTCCGGAAATCGCTCCTAAAGCTTTATGTCCCGCAAGGCACAAAAGGTCTATATCTGAAGCGGTTACGTCGATTTTTTTATGCCCCGCAAGCTGAGCCCCGTCAACAAGGAATAAAATTTTATTGCCGCCCGTTCTCGTTTCGTTCAGGTTTTTTATGCCTTTGCCGATTGCGGTTATGTCCGGGGTTTCGCCGGTCACGTTCGAAGCGCCCGTTACCGCCACGAGATATGTATCGTCCGTTACCGAGCGGAGAATTTTTTCGGTAAGGCTCGCCGCGGAATCGGGTTCGACTACCGTCAGGGAAATAAGACCTTGCTTTTCGAGAGTGAACAGCGGTCTTAAAACCGAATTGTGTTCGAGAGCGGTCGTGACTACGTTGCCGCCCTTTTTTACCGTTCCGTTTATTGCAGCATTGAGAGCGGTCGTGCAGCCGTCGGTGAAGATCACCTTGTCGGCGTTTTCGGCATTGAAAGCGCTTTTTAAGGCAAGTCTTGCGGAGCAGACGACTTCGGCAGCCTTCACCGCAAGACGGTGTCCGCTACGACCGGGGTTGGCGGTAAGATATTTCAGAGTCGTTACGGCGGCTTCCGTCACGTCATAACTTAAAAAGCCGTTTGTCGCGGCGTTATCGAGATAGATCATTTTTCTCCTTAAAATTCACATGTTATGCGGCGTTTTTTATCGCCGCAAGAGCTTATACGCCTTTATTTAACAAAAGGCAAATTTCTTTAATAATATATAATATACGGGCGTATTTTATGATATTTAATAAAAAATATCGTAGTTATTTGCCGAATATCGGTCACAAAGGAGAAATCATGGGTTTTTATATCGCAATTTTCAGATCCCGAAACGACGCCGTGATATTAAGCGACGAACTTAAAAAAAGGGGCGTAAACGCAAAAATAATTCCGACTCCCGAACGCGCCGCCGTGGGGTGCGGACTTTCGGTTAAATTTTACGGCGACGAATACGCCGTAATCGCTCTTGCGAGAAGACTTCGCCTGTCGGGGTTTGCCGGAATAATAAGAGCGTGATCTTTAAAGGCGGTCTGACCGCCTTTAAAGTATAAAAACCGATAAAAATGGTTTTGTACGCCGTTTTTTTGAGCTTTTATCAAAACGATTGCTAATTTTACCCGATTGTGGTATCATATTTACCTGAATAAGCGCAGATTTTCGGTTTTTACGCCGTAAAAACAGATACGACGTCTGATAAGTCCGGAAACTCGTTATTCCGAACGCAAAAAGGAAGTGGGGTATGATGGACAAGCAGGTAGCTTCGAAAATAATAGAAGAGCTGTCGGAACATTATCCGGACAAGCCCGCCCTTAACTTCGGCAGCGTATACGAACTGCTCGTTGCGGTAATACTTTCGGCGCAGTGTACCGACGAAAGAGTGAATAAAGTTACAGGGGAGCTTTTTAAGGACTATAATACGCCCGGAAAGATGATAACGCTTACTGCGGACGAACTCGGCAAAAAAATCTTTTCGTGCGGACTTTATAAAAGCAAGGCGGAGCATATTTTATCGGCGTCGAAGGATATTATAGAGCGTTTCGGCGGAGAGGTTCCCTCTTCCAAAGAAGAGCTTATGTCCCTTGCGGGAGTCGGACGGAAAACCGCGAACGTTGTTTATTCGGTTGGGTTTAAGGGTAACGCGATAGCCGTCGATACGCATGTTTTCAGACTTGCGAACAGAACGGGACTTGCGCCGTTTTCCACTCCCGAAAAGGTCGAAAACGGACTTATGGACATTTTGGACGAAACTGTATGGTCGAAAGCGCACCATTATCTTATATATCACGGGCGTAACGTATGTAAATCGCAAAATCCCGATTGCGAAAATTGTTGTATAAAAGACTTATGCGAAAAGCATATGGATTATAAAAAATTAAAGTAAAAAGCGTAAAGATAACATCTTAAGAGGCTGAAAATGTTTGTAGACAGAGTAAAAATCATAGTAAAAGCCGGTAACGGCGGCGACGGAGCGACTTCGTTTCTGCACTTCAAAGGCGTGGTGAACGGCGGACCGGACGGCGGAGACGGCGGAAAGGGCGGCGACGTCATAATCGTAGCCGACAAAAAAGTTTCGAGTCTTCTCGAATTTTATTATAAAACCAAATTCTTTGCGGGTAACGGCGAAAACGGTTCGTCCAAGAACTGTTTCGGCAAGGCGGGCGACGATATAGTTCTGCACGTTCCTTTAGGCACCGTGGTTTACGACGAAGAAACCGGTTCCGTTGTACAGGACTTTTTCTATGACGGGCAGAAGAAAACCATTCTTACCGGCGGCGAAGGCGGTAAAGGCAATGCGAGATTCGTAACCAGCAGAAGACACGCTCCGCACTTTTCGCAGAGCGGCGAACAGACCGAACGCGTAAACCTTATCATGGAGCTTAAAACCATTGCGGACGTAGGTCTTATAGGCTTCCCGAACGTAGGAAAGTCAACTCTTTTATCCAAAGTAACCGCGGCGAGACCGAAGATAGCCAATTATCACTTCACGACGTTATCGCCCAATCTCGGCGTGGTAAAATATTACGACGACAGCTTTACTATGGCGGATATTCCCGGACTTATCGAAGGCGCTTCGGAAGGCGCGGGACTCGGCATAGACTTTTTAAAGCATATCGAAAGAACAAGAATGCTCGTTCACGTCGTCGATATTTCGGGTTCGGAAGGCAGAGATCCTTATGAAGATTATAAAAAAATCAATAAGGAACTTGCGTCTTATAGTAAAGAACTCGCTTCGCTGAAACAGATTATCGCGCTCAATAAGTGCGATTTTCCGGGGGCGGAAGAAAATATCAAAAACTTTAAAAAACACGTACGCGGCAAAAAAATCGTACCGATAACCGCAATAACGGGAGAAGGAACGAAAGAGCTTTTGGACGCGATATGGGCGGAACTTTCCGTTCTGCCGCCGCTTAAACCGCTCGAATACGAAGAATTCGAATACGCAAAACCCGAATCTTTATCTTACGAAATAGAACAGACAGAGCCGGACGTTTTCGAAATAACGGGCACGCTCGTGGACGTACTTAAAAGAAACGTAGTCGTTTCGGACATGCACTCTTTCGCGTACATGCAGAAGGTGCTTAAGGACAGGGGAATATTCAAAGAACTCAGAAAAATGGGTGCAAAAGAAGGCTCGACGATCGTTATTGCCGATACCGAATTTGAATATTACGACTAATTTACGCCGCTTTATAAGCGACCTGTGTCGCCGAAATATAACCAAATATTTCATAAAGCAAATATAACCAAAGTTTTCATAAAATAATTATTGAACAGTATAAAAACAGTCTTTGAAAGTTAAGGAGAAAAAATGTTTACATCAAAAGAAAGAGCGAAGTTAAGAGCTATCGCTTCGACCGAAGATACTATAATGCAGGTAGGTAAGTCCGGTATAAGCGATAATCTCGTCGCCGCGCTCTCGGACGCGCTTAATGCGAGAGAGCTTATAAAAATTTCGGTACTCGACAACAGTCCCGATGAAGTAACAGCCGTCGGCAGGGAACTGTCGGAAAAGCTGAACGCGGAATTTGTGTGCGCCATAGGCAAAAAAGTGGTTTTGTACCGTTATTCCGATAAAAAGGGCGTAAAACACGTCGAATATAAGGCTTAATCGTTTCTGGCTTTAATCGGACGGAATATCCGGCAGCATAATACGCAAAATATAAGCGGGAGAGTTTTCTTCCGCTTGTTATTTTAAATGATATTACCGCTTAATCGTAACGAATAATATTGAACGCCGGCTTATAGTCTGAATATAATTTTGATTTATACCGAAATATTCGCAATAATATTTATACGATAACTTAAATTTAAATGTCGAAAATATTCGTTTTATAAAAAAAGTAACGGAATTCTTAAAAAAGTAAAAAAATATTTTAAAAAAGTGGCAAAAACGGTTGACATAGCGAATATTATAGGATATAATGGCATTAAATTCTTAAAAGAAAGTATATTTTTACTTTTTTACAGTCGGTTTTCATCCGGCGAAAAACGACTATCCGAGAGATATGGTTTATAAAAAGTAAAGTATATAAATTCGTAAAAGGAGGAAAAATATGAACGCAAAAAAGAAAGCTCTTAAAGAGACGGCGGCAAATCAGATGCCAGAAAAGAAGCAGGAAGTAATCTATATAGACGACTTGTTCAACAAAAAAACAGACAACACTTACGTTACCCTTCCGGATACTTCGACAGAAGCGAAGAATACCGACGAAGTAATGAAGGCGGCTAAAAAGAGACTTAATCTCGAAGGCTGGATACAGGCGCTTTTGTCGGGCGGCATAGTTGCTCTTCTTGCAACGTTTGCGGTTTCGATGGTATTCTGGGCGATAGGCGCATCTAAATACTGGATAGCGTTCATAGTTCTCGGTGCGGTTTTCGCCGCAGCGACGCCGATTTTCTTCTTCTGTAAATATCGTCCCGACGAAAAGGCGGTCGCGAAAAGATTGGACGAGCTCGGACTTGACGAAAGAGTTCTTACGATGGAAGAGCTTAAAGGCAACGATTCGTTCATGGCGAAACGTCAGAGAACCGATACCGTACGTTCGTTAGGAAAGGTAAAAGCAAATCTCCTTAAAATAGTCGCTTCGGTACCGCTTATTATATTATGCACTACCGCGTTTATACTCGGCGGCGGTATGACTACCGTTTCGGGACTTACGGCTGCGGGGTATGTAAAGAGCGGCAAAGATATAGCTCAGGATATAGACGACGCCAATAAACCCGTTTATGAAGTAAAATATAGCGTTGAGGCAAGAGAAGCCTCACAGGAGGACAGCTTTTTTGGTGGATTCTCTATTATGTTCGACGTTCATAAAGGCGTGGGCGGAGAGATCATCGGTGAAGAAGAACAGCTGGTAACTCAAGGCGAAGACGCTACTGAAGTAACAGTAGTAGAATATGAAGGTTACGTATTTTACGCATGGTCAGACGGCGTTCAATCGCCAACGAGAACAGATTTAAATGTTCAGGGCGATATAAGCATTACGGCTATATTCGTAAAAATGGACGAGAATGAAGATAGTGACGGTAACGGCGATGGCGATCCTTCCGACGGCGAACCCAGTGAGAAGGAACCTGGAGACAAGGAACCGAGCGATAATAACAGCGACGGCAACGGAAAAGACGATACTAACTTGGACAACACTGCAAGTACCGATTCGAGAAACCAGGTTTTGAACGGAAAAACATATTACGGCGGAAAGAATTACGACGAAGCTAAAAGCGAAGCTTCTGATAAAGCATCCAAAGACGGCAACATGTCTTCCGATAAGAAAAATCTTATAAACGATTATTTCGAAGCCATCAAGAAAAACTAAACGATAAAAAGTAAAATCGCCGGACAATCCGGCGATTTTTAGTTTTTGATAAAAAATCAAAATCGATTGTATTTTTATTTTGTATTTAATGAAGAATTTATAAAAAGTTATTTTTTACTGCGGCCGGCGAATTCAGACAAAATTAAAAAATTTAAGTACGCTTGCAATTCCGCCCGCGGCGGTTTATAATAAACTAATAAGGCTTTATACCTTATAAAACAATATAAAATAAAAATTTAAATAAAATATTATAATAATTTATTACAATAATTGCGATAAAACTTGAATCTGAAAAGTTATTATATCGAAGAGGTTGAAAGTGGAGTTAACGACAATACAAAATACGCGCGATTTATGCCGTAATATTGATTTCAGCGAAAATCCGGAAGCGTTAGCTTGTCCTTCGCCCGAATTCAGGGGAAGGAACGACTACGTCGAAGCTCTGATAGCAGCGGTTGCCGAAGGCAATAAAAACGCTCTCGCCGCGCTTTATAAAGAAGTTTCTACCGACGTATACGCTTACGCTCTTTCAAAAACAAAAAACAAGGCGGACGCCGAAGACGTTTTGTCGGACACGTTCGTTCAGATTTATAAATACGCCAAAAGATACGAAAATATGGGAAAGCCCATGGCATGGATACTGACCATAGCCACAAACCTTATAAATCGCCAGTTCAATCTTAAAAACAGAAGCGTTTCGCTCGAAGATAATCAGATTGCGGTTGACGGATCTAATTATATCGAGAGTTCCGAACAGACGACGGTCAACAATCTTTACGTTAAAGAAATGCTTGCAAAACTTAACGAAGAAGAAAGAGAAGTGGTGGTTCTTCATCTCGTATCGGGGCTTAAACACAGAGAAATAGCGAAGATGCTCGATAAACCGTTATCAACGATTTTATCCAAATATAACAGAGCGATAGCCAAACTGAAAACCGTAAAGGGGAGTGTATGAATAAAGATTTAAACGACAAATTAAAATCTGCGTTCGAATCCGAAACCCCCGACGTTTTAGCGGAAGTAATGGCTCGTCTGGACGATACCGTTCAGCTCGAAAAGGAACCGATCGTTTTAAGTGCGGTTACTTCCTCGAAAAAAGGGAAGCATGCCGAAAGAAGATTCAAATATAAACCGGCTTTCACCTTTTTAAGAAGTTGCGCTTACACCGCGATGATCGCCGCGGGCGTAATTATCGGGGGATTCGCAACGTTCGGATACAATCCGACGGAATACGCAATGACTGCTTCCGCTACGAGCGTTTATATAGACGTCAATCCGAGTATAGAGTTTTCGCTCGACGAAGACGCAAACGTTTTAAGCGCGACGGCAATAAATAAAGACGGCGAAGAAGTATTAAACGGTATCGATCTTAAAAAAGAAGAATTCGGAACGATGATAAAAACCGTTCTTCACGAAATGTATCAAAGCGGTTATATTCAGAGCGATTCGACGACGGTTCTTTTGAGTGTAGAAGGATCCGTTTCCGATAATTTTGTCCGCGGAATGGTAGGATCGGTTAACGAAGCGTTTAGAAAGTCCGGTAAAAAGTGCGCCGTAATCGCACAGAGAATAGCTCCCGGCGAAGACGTGATAAAAGACGCAAAAGACAAAGGCGTTTCGGTAGGCAAGTATTCGCTTGTCAGAAAGTTGATAGACAAAGGAGCGGTTGCTCCTGATGTGAACGACGACAGAAATTTATTCGGCGATCCGATTTCGGAACTTTGCAATATGCCTATAAAGGATCTGAGTCTTATGTATTCGACTTATGTAAATTACGCCGCCGGCGGAGATCCTTTTTCGGGCGACGTCGTGTATAAATCAGACGATTTTAATTTTTCCGGATATTGTGCCGTAAATAACGCGCTTACAAACGTACTTTCGAGAGAAGGCAAAACACAGGAAGACGTTTTAAGCAAACGTATTTACGCCATAGCGGAGTTTCGCGGGGGAACGCCCGTAATGTACTATTATGTGTATATAAAATACGAATCCTCCCCTAATATTGAACATTTTTACAAGATAGACGCTTTAAGCGGAACGATTTCAGGAACCTGCGCATAACGAAAACGGTAAGGTTTCAGACATACAGGTCTTGTAAAAACGGTATACGCGATATGCGTTATTTAAAAAGCTTACCCCTCGGCAGTGTAAACTGCCGTACCCCTCCATAACCTTCCTCTCTAAGGATAAAAAGCCCGCGCGAAAGTACGGGTTTTTTATTTTAAAACTTTTTATCGGTTTTAAAAGAGCCGTTTAATTCCGTTTGATTATATATCCGTCCCGCCGTAAAAGCGCGAAAACGCCGCCGAGATTACCAGAAAAAGCGAAAAAGTTACATAGTACGCTTTAAGCGGTGTAAAAAACGATAAAAACGCAAGCGTTATGCCCGCAAAAAGAAACTTGGAAGAGTTTTTCTTTTTTAAAAACTTTTTCAAAAATTCTTTGAACGAAAATTTTTTCTTTTCTTTTTCATACGCTATATCCGGGAAGTACCCCGAAGAGTCGAAAAAGTCGAAGGTCTTTTCCATATCCAAGACGGTTAAAAAGTTCAGCTTTTTCAAAAGAGTTTTCGCTTCTTCGGTTAGCTTGTCGCAAAAAAGCAAAGAGCTTTCGTAACTTGTAAAATCGTTTATGTTATTTGTCCGCATCGGGCAATGTTTTCTGGTCGTTTTAGCTATTTTTAACAGATCGTCCGCAGTAACTCCAGAATAATTAAAAATAGAAAAAATGCGTTTCCCGTCCAAGTACAAGTTCTTTTTTTTGTACGCTACGTCTATGTTTTTACGCTTTGCCGCCTTTTCGAGTTCGCAGAATATTGAAAAACGATCGGACAGACGGAAAAACTCTTTAAGAGCGGCTTCTTTCAATATATTTTCGGACTTTTTAATAAAAAGGGCGTTTTTGTTTTTAAGACGGAAAAACGAAAATATTCCCGCCGTGAAAGCTAAAACTATGCTTACTGCGATAAGAGTTTTTCCTTTAAAAAAGTACGCGCCCGTTACCATAAAAAGAGCGAGAGCCGCAAAAAAATAAAATACGGAGTCGCCTATGATTTTAAAAAGTTTAATCAAGATTGCGATAATTTTCCTTTTTTTACGATTTATTACCAAAAGAATAAAAATTATACTTTTACCGCACGTATGCCGGCAAGTTTTATTTGATAAAAATAGTTTTTAATAAAAGTAGCGGCAGACCTTGTAAAAAAATCGTTTAAATGGTATAATTTTATCGTCGGAGGAGCTTGCTTTTTTGAGGCGGAGCGTAATCCGGCAAAGGAAAACATATGAAGATAGGATTATTCGGCGGAACGTTCGATCCCGTTCACGACGAACACGTTAAAATCGTAACCACCGCCATAGCCGAACTTAATCTGGATAAGGTAATCGTTCTTCCTGCGTACGTCTCGCCTTTTAAAGACAGAGCGGACACAAGTTCCGAAGAAGACCGCCTTAATATGGTAAGGCTCGCTTTTGACGGAATCGAAAGGGTTGAAGTTTCCGATTACGAAATAAAAAAGGCCGCCGTCAGTTATACGAGCGAGACGGTAACCTATTTTAACAAGCTGTATAAAAAGGACGATCTGTATTTTATAATGGGCGAAGACAGCCTTAAAACTTTCAGGAAATGGAACCGCCCCGACGTTATCGTAAAAAATGCCGAAATAGTCGTTTGCGGAAGATACGGAAGTTACGTCGATTTTGACGCCGAACAGAATTACTTCGACCTTCATTACGGTAAAAAGTTTATAAAGACGGATTACGAAGGCTCTTCGGTATCGTCCACCAAAGTAAGAACGTATTCGAGACTTAACATTCCGCTCGGCGGCATGGTCCCCGAAAAGGTCGGAAAGTATATTAAAGAAAAGAATCTCTACGGAGTGAACGATTATACCGAATATTTAAGATCGGTTCTTACCGAAAAGAGACTTATCCACACCGCAAACGTCGTTACCGCCGCGCTTATAAAAGGAAAAGAATTAAAGCTCGATTCCGAAAAAGTCGAACTTGCGGCAACGCTTCACGACCATGCGAAGTATCTCGATCCCGAAAATTACAAAAACTTCAGATACAAAGGAATTCCGCAGCAGGTCGTACACGCGTATCTCGGCGCGTATCTTGCCGAAACCGAACTCGGAATTACGGACAGGGACGTTCTGGACGCGATAAAATATCACACGACCGCAAAGGCAGGCATGACGGACCTTCAGAAGCTTATTTTTACTGCGGACATGATTGAAGACGGCAGAGATTACGACGGAGTCGAAAGACTCAGGGAGCTTTTTTATACCGAGGCTCTGGACGTATCCTTCAAGGCGTGCTTAAAAGAAGAATGCGAACATCTCGCCGCGAAAGGTTACGAACTTTTCGTAGAAACGCTGAACGCGGCTAAATACTACTTAAAAAACAAATAAAAAAAAGCCGCTTTGGCGGCGAGCGGAGAAAATATGACATCAAAAGAACTTTCAAGAAAAATAGGCGAATTTTTACTCGAAAAAAAAGCGTCCGACGTTATGAGCATCGACATCGAAGAAAAGAGCATAGTAGCGGACTATTACGTTCTCGCAACGGCTAAGTCTTCGCCTCACGTAAAAGCGCTTTCGGAATATCTCGAAGAAGAAATGGATAAGTACGGCGTTTCTGCCGTAAGAAGAGAAGGCACCCGCGAAGGCAGATGGGCGGTAATAGACTTCGGCGACGTAGTTGTTCATATTTTCAACGACGAAACGAGACTTTTTTATAATCTCGAAAAGCTCTGGGGCGACGGCGGAAACGTTTATAAATTCACCGACGACGATAAAGAATAAGTTTTTCGGAAGCTGTTTCGGTCGTGCCGTTTTGACAGAATATTGCCGGATAAACCAAAAAGCGGCAAAATCAAAGTAATTTAATCCCGGTTTCCGGACGACTTTTTAAATGAAATTCTCGTAATTCCGTCCGGATCTATCACTATGGTTTTGCCCTGTTGCCTTTTCCTTTTAGGTTTGACAGGCGGCTTTTGTTCTTTCTCAGGCTCTTTGCGGGTGCGCTTAAAATCAAAGCGTATCCCTAAGAAGTCGAAAGCGGCTTTCATGCCGAAAACGATTATAAAACTTATTATAAAAATAAATACGGTCCATAAAAAACCGTTTATCACGTTCAGACTTTCCATAACGCAAGTTTAGCAATAAATATAGCGAAAATCATGTAAAAAAACGGCGCAATATGTAAAAAGACGGAGAAACGTTCAAATAAACCGAAAAAGTTATTCAAGTTCTTGCATATCGCGAAAAAATGTGATATAAAATAACTGTACTGTTCCGGACGGCTGAAAACATGTCCGGGCAAGAAAACAAAATAATTTTAAATTCTTTGGGGTGAGGCGTAATTCCTTACCGGCAGTATAGTCTGCGAGCCTTGCGGCACGATTCGGTGCGATTCCGAAACCGACGGTAACAGTCCGGATGGTAAAAGAATCGTTTTTTCGCGCCCCGAAAGGGGCTTTTTTATGAAAAAAATTTTCACTGTAAGAAACATTTCCGGCATGGCGGTATTTGCCGCGCTCGCTTATCTCATAAGCTTTATCGAAATTCCGATTTTCCCGTCGGCGAGCTTTCTGAAGCTCGACTTCGCCAACGTGTTTATCATGCTCGGCGGGTTTATGTACGGGGTTATACCGGGCATTATAATAAGCGCGATAAAAGAATTTTTGTGCTTTATCACAAAGTCTTCGACGGGCGGCGTAGGGGAAATCGCGAACTTTCTGACGACGCTTGCGTTTATCGCTCTGCCCGCAACTCTTTACAGATTCAAAAAGGGACTGAAGGTTGTTATTCCGTCGCTTATAGCCGCGTGCTTTTTGCAGACGGGGGCGAGCCTTCTTGCAAACAGATTTATCAACTTTCCGCTGTTCGGAATAGCGAATTTATTCGGAAGCTTTTTCTGGATAATCATAGCGTTTAATATGATAAAAAGCGTTTCGGTTTCGATAATAACCGTGCTTTTGTATAAGAGGGTTAACGTGCTGTTCAAAAAAATTCATTTAAAAACCGACGATTCTTCCGCTCCTGCTTCGGACGAGGCAAAAAAGAATAAAAAATCCCGCTATAATGCGGACGAATTTATTTCAAAGTCCGAAAAGGAAACGATAGCTTTTGCCGAAAATCTGGCTAAAACCCTGGAGGGCGGCGATACGGTAAGTTTGTCCGGCGATCTTGGCGCCGGCAAAACCGCGTTTACCAAAGGTCTCGCAAAGGGACTCGGAATAACGGATCCCGTTACCAGCCCCACTTACGCATATCTTAACGTTTACGGCGATAAGCTGTATCATTTCGATTTTTATAGGCTTCACAGCGGCGAGCAGGCGGAAGCCCTGGGACTTACCGAATACTTTAACGCGGATAACGTATGCGTAGTCGAATGGGGCGAAAACGTTAAAGAAATTCTCCCGGAAAGAATGATAAAAATAAATATCGAAAAGCTCGGTAAAAATAAGCGCAGAATAACCGTGACAAGATAACCGCGGTTTGCTTTTGCGGGTAACGGTTCGTCGAAACCGATCCGTAATTTATAATAAAGGAAAGAATTCTAATTATAAAACGAGCATATAGGCGGCGGATAAAACGGAGAGATATATGAATTATATAGCGATAGACACATCCGACAAACATCTTACGATAATAGTAAAAAAAGACGGAAAGTTTTACGAATTTTTTACCGAAGACAGCGGTAAAAAACACTCCGTTATGCTTATGCCCGAACTCGAAAAGCTTCTTCTCGAAGCGGATATGTCCGTAAAAGACGCCGATTTTTACGCGTGCGTTACGGGGGCGGGATCGTTCACCGGAATAAGGATAGGCATATCCACAGTAAAAGCGTTTATGCTTTCTTCCGGCAAGCCGTGTCTTGCGGTAACTTCGTTCGACACGCTCGCATACAATAAACAAGGTAAAGTTCTCGCTGTGATAGACGCAAATCACGACGCATATTACGTCGCGGGATACGATGGCGGCAAAGTAATTCTTCCGCCGTCGTTTATGCAAAAATCGGAAGTCGAAAAAATAGTCCCGGAGTACGAAATTATTGTTTCATCCACGGTAACGCCTTTCGGCGGAGAGATAGTATCGAGATCAGGCGGACTTAAAAAGGCAATCGAAAGTAAAGAAACGGAACTTTCTTCCGATCCGGAATCGCTCGTTCCCGTTTACGTCAGAAAGTCGCAGGCGGAGGAAGGCAGATGACCGCCGAAGAAAAAATCAATGAAGACTTAACGAGTCTTTCGGGTTATACGATAAGAGATATAGATGCATCGGATATAGAGAATATCGCCGCCATGCATAAAGAAAATTTTTCGGACTGCTGGACGGCCGATATGATAAAAGGCTCGTTTTACTCGGACGGGTTTTACGGCGGTCTTATAGAAACATATGACAATCGGGAACAACAAACCGGAACCTGTATCGTTGAAAACGTTCCGCAATCCGAAGATAATACGAAAAAAATCGCCTGTACGGTTATGTTTTCTTCGGTACTGTGCGAAGCGGAACTATTATCCGTGGTGACAGAGCGATCTTTCAGAAGAAAAGGTCTCGGAGAACTTTTATTAAAAAGATATTTTGATAAGCTGAAAGCGGACGGAGAAAAGACGATTTTTTTAGAAGTCAGAGAGAGTAACAAAGCGGCGATTTCGCTTTACGATAAGCTCGGCTTCGTAAAAATATCCGAAAGAAAAAAATATTACGGTGAAGAGACCGCTGTCATAATGCGGAAGGAGTTATAAACGGACGTAAAAGTTAATTCCGTTACCGCCGAAAAAGAAAGTCTTTTGTTTTTGCACGGCTACCTTGCCGATAAAAGGACTTTTTATCATCAACTTAAATTTTTCGAAAAGTTTTATCCGTGTTACGCGTTCGATATGTCGGGATTCGGGACTTCTCCCGAGCCGTCTTATCCTTACGATTTGTCCGATTATCGCGACGAAGTATTTTCGTACATAGATAAAAACGGTCTTAAAAACGTTTCGGTTATAGCCCACTCTTTCGGCGCGAGAGTCGCCGTAAAGTGCGAACTTTTTAAGCCGACCTTTAATAAACTCGTTCTGACCGGCGCGGCTGGACTCAAACCCAAGTTCAATCTGAAAACGTTTGTAAAAAAGACTTATTATAAAACGGTAAAAAATTTTTTGAGCGAAGAGAAAAAACTCAACTTTTTTTCGGAAGATTATAAAAATTCTTCGCCGCTCATGCGCAAAAGCCTCATAAAAATAGTGAACGAGACTTTCGATAAATCTCTGACCGTTTTTAAACCGGAAACGCTTTTTATCTTCGGCGAAAACGATACCGCAACTCCCGTTTATATGGGTAAAAGGTATCTTAAAAAGACGCCGGAAGGGAAACTCGTTATTATGAAAAACGCCGGGCATTTCGCATTCATCGACCGCCCGGACGCATTCAACGAAGAAGTTTTCGCTTTTTTAACGGATAGCGCCGCTTCCCGTTGCGGTTATAAAAACAGAATAAAGATAATCTGACGGTATTCTACCGGATAAAGAGAAGGGAACTATTGAGCGAAAAGACGGAAAAGAGCCGTTAAATATTCGGGTTATAAAAGCCGATTTTAACTTAAAAACAAAACACAGATAGCGGAAAATCTTTCGTAATCGTAAATCTTAATCCGACAGGTATTCTTGTCGGAACGGAGGAAAAATGTTCGGACTTACAAATACTCTCGTATATATTGCAATAAGCGTTCTGAACGCGATACTTTTGTTCTTCGCGTCGGGGAAGTTTCTTTTAGGCATGCAGCAGTTAGGATATAAAGGCTA
Source organism: Clostridiales bacterium (assembly GCA_003538975.1). Classification (GTDB taxonomy): domain Bacteria; phylum Bacillota; class Clostridia; order Christensenellales; family Borkfalkiaceae; genus UBA11475. Next base: position 38,510 of record DPQQ01000007.1, read on the forward strand.
CCGCTACATACGCTGGGTTCTTTCGAGAAAAAACACCTATCTTTCGAGATTGTATCTCTTATCGCTGCTCGGATTTTTATTCTTTATGATTTTAGGAATAACTTTCGCTCCCGTAGTCGGCGATAAGTTTTATTCGTATACGGGGTTTGTCGCGTATATCTTCTTTATTTCGGTTTATATCGGGACGGAGAAGAACGTAAACGAAAAACTTCCGCTCAAAAAAACGAGAAGACTTATCCGTCTCGAGGTCGTTTATACCATTCTTCTCGCGCTGCTTTCTTTCGCGCTGGTACTTCTCATAAACGCGATAGGTCTTTCGTTTACCGGCAAGACGGAAGAAGTATACGATATATTAAAGTACGCTTTCGTCGCGCTTACGCCGATGTTCGTTCCGTTTATACTTTATCTCGCTTATGCGATGACGAAGCCTTTCGAAGACGCAAATAACCGCCGCTACGTCAAAAAGACAAAAGAAGTCTTAAAACAGTCCGATATAATAAAAATAGGCATTACGGGCAGTTACGGCAAGACGAGCGTAAAAGAAATTTTGAAAACCATTCTTTCGGTAAAATACAGAGTTCTCGCAACGCCCGAGTCTTATAACACGCCTCTCGGAATAGCTCTTTCGGTAAAACAGCTCGATTCCACTTATGACGTGTTCATTGCGGAAATGGGCGCGAGGCAAGTCGGCGATATAAGAGACCTTGCAAGGCTTGTCGATCCCGATATAGCCGTCCTGACCGGAGTGAACGAACAGCATCTCGAGAGCTTCGGCACGGCGGAAGACATAAAAAATACAAAGTTCGAACTTTTCGATAACTTAAAGCCGGGAGGAAAGGCTTTCTTTAACGTAGAGGGCGAAGCCGCAAAGGAACTTTCGGAAAGATTTAAGGGCGAAAAGTATTGCATTTCGGCGGAGAACGGTCCCGTTACCGCAAAAAACGTTACCGTCGGGAGGGACGGACTCACCTTTGACGTATGTATCGAAGGTGAAAAGCCTTTCAGAGTTTCAACCACGCTTTTAGGCAAACATTCGGTATCTAATATTCTTCTCGCGATAGCCGTCGCATATAATATGGGGCTTACTCCAAAAGAACTTTTTGTCGGAGTAACGAGACTTTATTCGATAAAGCATCGCTTGCAGGTTCTTCCGAATTTCGGCGGAGTAACCCTTATAGACGACAGTTACAACTCTAACTTCGACGGAGCGAAAAGCGCGCTGGAAGCGATAAAAGATTTCGACGGAAGAAAAGTTATAATCACACCGGGACTCGTCGAACTCGGCAGAAATCAGTTCGAACTTAACTTTAAACTCGGAGAAGAAATAGCGAAGGTCTGCGACGTTCTTATAGTTTCGGCAAAAACCAATGCGGAAGCTCTTATCGAAGGTTTCAGAAGCGGCGGCGGGGATAACAATAAAATACACTACTTCAAAAACGTCGGACTAGTAAAGGACCATCTAAAAGAGTTTGTCGAAAAGGGCGACGTAGTTCTTTTTGAAAACGACCTTCCCGATACTTACGAATAAGTTTGAGGATATTGTTCCGCATTTAATACGCATTTTATACGAGCGTAAATTCATATAAGCGAAAGATTTTTCTATCTTAAGACAAATAATAAAGGCACCGAAGACGTAAAAAACGGAGGTGCTTTTTTAATGAAAAATATTTTATTCGTATTCGGCGGAAGATCGTGCGAGAGCGACGTTTCCGTTTTGACGGGGCTTCTTGCGATGAGCGCGGCGGACGGCGGAAAATATAAAGCGGTCCCGCTTTATATTTCAGCTTCCGGCGAATTCTTTACCGGCGATAAACTTAAAAGTCTCGAAACGTTTAAAAAAGCGGACGGCGATTTTAGTAAGGTTGCCGTAAAAGCGACTTTTGTTCCGCCCGACAAAGCCGTTTATACTATCAGAAAGGGCAAACTTATCCGCGGCGAAGTTATTTCCGCAATAGTCGATTGTTGCCACGGCGGCGCAGGCGAAGACGGTTCGCTTTCCGGGTATTTCGCTTTTTTCGGCGTTCCCGTATGTTCGCCAGGCGTTCTCGCCGGAGCGGTTTCGATGGATAAGGCTGCGACCAAGACGTTTTTAAAAGCCATCGGAGTTTTAACGCCGGACTTTATAAAAGTTCCTGCAATAGAAGACAGAGACGAAGCGGTAAAAACCGTAAAGAAAAGGCTCGGCTACCCGGTTATAGTAAAGCCTTTGACTCTCGGCTCGAGCGTGGGGATAGGAGTAGCATTAAACGAAGCCGAACTTAACGAAAGAATGAATTACGCGTACCGTTTCGACGATACCGTTATCGTCGAAGAATACCTTGCGGGAGCTGAAGAGTTTAACTGTGCGGCATATAAAAAGGACGGTAAAGTCGTCGTTTCGGAGTGCGAAAGGCCTGTTTTTAAGGGCAATATATTATCTTTCAACGACAAATATCTTTGCGGCAAACGGGAATTCCCAGCAAAGATAAAAAAGGAGCTTTCCGACAAAATAAAAGCGGTTACTTTAAAGGTATACGGCGCTCTCTCTTTTACGGGAATAATCAGAATAGATTATCTTTATCATAGTGGCAAGCTTTATTTAAATGAAATAAATTCCGTTCCCGGTTCGCTCGCCTTATATCTGTTCTCGGAAGATCCCAAAAACTTCAAAACGGTGATAACCGATATTATAGAAGAAGGCGAAAGGGAATTCAACCGCAAAAATTCCGCGATAAAGAGCATAAGAACGGGAATATTTTCGTCTTCCGGGAGCAAGGGCTCGAAGGGCGCGAAAAGATAAAAAGCCGATTTTCGGGCGGGTTGTTTTCCGTAAAGAAAGAGAATTTTGTCGAAGTATCGGGTAATGGAATAATTCCGGAATAAAAACAAAAAATCGTTCATAAGATTTCGTGTAGATAAAAAAGCGGAGGAAACATTATGGACGAAGAAACAAAATACGCCGACATGGTCGAGATACCCGTGGATACCTGCACCGTTACGGTCAAAAAGTCCGCTAAGCGCGGACGGAAAAAGGCTTCTGCCGAAAAGCTCAAACAAAAAGTAATAGACAAGGTGAACGAGTCCGAAACGTCCGAGGTCGAAGCGGAGAGCTTTAATGCGGCAACCGAAGTTCTTCCGGAACTTAAGGTAAGCGATATAAAAATAACGGAAGAATCTGAAAATAATCCGGATGTCGGCGCGGATTCGGCGATACAGGACGAACTTACCGTAGCCGAAACGACGGAATCAGAACAGGAGACGGACGGACTTGCCGAGCTTAAAAAGGCTATCGAAGAAGCCGCCGAACCCGAAAAACCGAAGGCGAAAAAAGAGAGCTTTATCAAAAGACTTTTCGGTAAAAAAAGGAAGAGCCAAAAATCGGATAAAGATTTATCCGTTGATATAGCTGCCGAAGGGACGGCCGAACCCGCCGCAGAATCAGCCGGGAATACCGTATCGGAAGATTCTTTATCTCAGACTATGGAACGGAATAAAGAAGAAACAGGGCAATCGGCAGAATACGAACCGACCGTAAATATAACCGAAAAGGAAGTAAAACCCAAAAAATTCAGATGGAGAACGGTTGCCGAAGTTTCGGCAGCGTCGGTTCTTATCGTTTCGGTAATAACCGCGAGCGTTTTCGGGGGCAAGTTCGGAATAAACAAACTTTTTTCAAAGGTGTTCGGCAAAACTCCGTCGGAACCCGTTCCTTATACCGAATATCTTGCGACTCTTCCGTGTATGTCCGGTAGCGTCAGTCTGGAAAACGGCGTTATAAGCATAGTCAAAAAGGGTTCGGTTTATCCGTCGCTAGACGGCAAAGTTACTTCGGTTACGTCCGAAAACGGTAAATATTCGATTGAAGTCGAATATGCGGAAAATCTGAAATCCGTTTATACCGGGCTCGATCACGCGTATAATTCCGTAGGAGACAAGGTTTACCGCAAAGTTCCGCTCGGTTACAGCATAGGCGAAAAATATACGCTGTGTTTTTATTCCGGGGAAGAGCTTATAAAAGATTACGAAGTCGATTCCGACAAGATCGTGTGGAAGCCCGCGGACGGCGGAGAAATCAGGAAGTGAAGAGCAACGTTTTTGCTGGCGGCGGCAAAAAACAAAAAAACAAGTTAAAAACCGCCGCAAAAAAATCAAACGGCAAAACAAGCGGAGTGAATATTTCTTTTCACCCGCTTTTTTTCGTGTTCGGTCTTTATTATGCGGTTACTGGCAAGCTTTTAACGTTTATAATATACGCTGTCTCGGCGATTATGCACGAATTCGGTCATGCCGCCGCGGCTAAGCGAAGGGGATACGTTTTAAACTCGATAACTCTGAACGCTTACGGCGCGCGAATATCGGGCAATTTTTCGTCGCTTAAAAAGTCCGACGGTCTCGCTATCGCCGCCGCGGGGCCGCTGTTCAGCCTTTTTATAGCGTTTTTTACGGCGGGGAGCTGGTGGTTTTTCCCCGAAACCTATCCGTTTACCGAAATGATTTACGAAGCGAATTTGTCTTTGGGCTTGGTAAATCTCATCCCGATAAAGCCGCTCGACGGCGGTAAAATAACCGATATTTTAACCGAAGAACTTTTCGGAAAAAAAGCTAAAAAAATAATCTCGGTTTCGTTCGGAATCATATCGTTTTCGGCTCTTTTACTGCTGTTTTTTTATCTGGCGGCGAAAAAGAACATCGTCAATGTTTCCATTATATTTTTCGGGGCGTTTATTCTTACCGGCAGTATAGAAAAGGACGGAGCTTCGGAATACGTTTTACGGCGGGCGGGACTAAGAAGAGAAGACCTTTATCGCGGAGTCGCCGTTTTAAGGTTTGCGGTTTCGGATAAGACGACGGTAAAGAGGCTTTTCGCACTGTCCGATTTTTCGCTTAAAAACGAATTCGACGTGTATGACGATAAAGGGTTTATCGGTACGGTTTCGGACGAAGACGTCGAAGCCGCCGCCGAAAGACGTTCGATTTATATAACGGCGGGCGACGTTATCGAAGAAACCCGATTGCCCGATACAATGAAAAAATAACAAAAACGGGTTGAAAACCGACGTAAAAAGGGGTATAATCAAAGTGTAAATAAAAAGGACAAGCTTTATGGCTTAAAGGAGAAATAATGTTTTCGGAACTTGTTTTGAAAAGACAGAGTACGAGAGAGTACGTCGGCGCGCCGGTTGATAAAGAAACGGTGCTTAAAATTCTCGATACGGCAAGACTCGCGCCGTCTGCCTGCGACGCCCAGCCATGGGTGATGCACGCAGTCGTTACGCCCGAAACCGTTTCGAAAATCGCCAAGGCGGTCAACGTTCTCGGAGCTAACGGCTTCGCTAAAAACGCCGGAGCTTTCGTCGTTATAGAAGAAAAACCGGCGGGTATTCTCGACGGACCGGTAAAGATGACCGCAAGCAAAAAATTTTCGCCATACGATACGGGGATACTCACGGCGCATATCGTTCTTGCGGCGGAAGATATCGGGGTTAAGTCCTGCATACTCGGAATGTTCGACAAGGACGAAATAATAAAAACGCTCGGTCTCGACAAAAACGCGAAGATAGCTCTCGTAGTCGCTCTCGGATATTCCGAAGAAAATTATCCGATAAGAAACAAAAACAGAAAACCCGCCGAAAAGACGATAAAGGTTTATTGAAGCGGCAAGGTTCCGTTTTAGGCATTGCGTTTTATAAAAAAGTTAGTTTTAATAGGGGGATAAAAGATGAGTTCGGAAACTTTGGATACTATAATTATAATTTGTGCGGTAATAATAGTGGGATGTCTCGGCTATATCATATACAGATTTTTTAAAAAAGACTGATTTTTTACCGGTATTGCGGCTACTATGGCGTTGTATTTAAATGAATATCAGTATTTTCGATTTAAAATTTAAAATATAATATAAACGTTTCGGCAATGTTTTGGCGAAAGTTCCGTTAAAATTAAAAAAGTTATAATCGGAATAGTTTATCGTTTTTTTGCCTATAAAACGCGTAAAAAATCTTGTGGTAAAAGAAAAAACGAACCGCAATATTTTGAGCTTATATATATAAATAAAAAATATATAATAAAAAAAGTAAAAAAACGGTAAAAAAACTTGACAACGGTGATTGCATTTGATAAAATCAATAAGCACTCCGGAAAAAGGGGTGTAATTTTTTGAGAAAATTATAGGTGAAGTTATGGCAACGAAAGGAGCAAGAAGCAAAATAACGCTCGTATGTACGGAATGCAAACAGAGAAATTACGATACTTTCAAAAACAAAAAGAACGACCCCGACAGAATCGAGATCAAAAAGTATTGCAAATTCTGCCAGAAGCATACCGTCCACAAGGAAGGTAAATAATTAACGTTTATTTCGTTCCGTGAAGGGCGGACGAACCGACGAATTTATTCCGCCACGAGGTGCAAAAATGGAAAAAGAAAAAAAACTCACGACCGACGCGGTTACGGCGAATTCTAAGGCCGACGAAATAACCACCGCAGACGAAAAGAAGAAAAAAGCTAATCAGAAAGCCGCTAAAAAGGCGAAAAAGAAAGGCGGTTTCGGTAAAAAAGTCAAAGACGTATTTTCCGAAATCAAACTTGTTTCGTGGCCGACTTTCGGTAAAGTCGTAAAACAGACGGGTATAGTAATTCTCGTCGTAGTAGCGTTTTTGGCTTGTATCGCTTTATTCGACTGGCCGTTGAGCGTCCTTCTTAAAACTTTGACGAAAAACTGATTAAGGTGAGATATGGCTATCGAAGACAAGATTGAAGAAGCTAAATGGTACGTCATTCACACTTATTCGAGTTACGAAACGATGGTTAAGGACAACCTCGAAAAAATTATCGAAAACAACAATCTTCAGGATAAAATTTTCGAGATAGCGATCCCCACCGAAGAAACCATGGAAGAAAAGGCAAACGGCAAGAAGAAAATTTTCGAAAGAAAAAAATTCCCCGCGTACGTCTTTTTGAAAATGATATTCTCGAACGATCTCTGGTACCTTATCACCAACATAAGAGGCGTTACCGGATTCGTAGGTCCCCAGGGCAGACCGATGCCGCTTACCGCGGACGAAGTTATGCGTTTAGGTCTTACCAAAGTCGCGGTCGACGTTGATTTCGAAGTCGGCGACGACGTAACGGTTATGTCCGGTCCGCTCGAATCGTTCTCCGGTAAAATCGTCGAACTCAACGACCTTACGCAGAAAGCTAAGGTAAACGTCGTTATGTTCGGAAGAAGCACCGAAGTAGAACTCGATTACGTTCAGATCAAAAAGACTCCGAAGAACGTAGAAGTCGAAGAAAAGACGGAAGAATAAACCATAGAAATACGGTTATAAAATTACGAATTCCGACGCGTAAAAGCGTCGTTATTTAGTGGGAGTAACGCCAAATCCAATTTACCGGCGTTACGTTATTCACCACGGCATGGAGGAAACACATTATGGCAAAGAAAGTTACTGCGATTGTCAAATTGCAATTACCCGCAGGCAAGGCGACCCCGGGCCCCCCGGTAGGTTCGACCTTAGGTCCTCACGGTATCAATATTCCCGGTTTCACTAAGGAATTCAACGCCAAGACGCAGGATCAGGCAGGACTTATAATCCCGGTCGTTATGACCATTTATCAGGATCGTTCGTTCACGTTCGTATTAAAGACTCCGCCGGCAGCAGTTCTTATCAAAAAGGCTTGCGGCATTGCGAAGGCTTCGGGCGCACCGAACAAAAATAAGGTTGCCAAGATCACCAGAGCTCAGGTAGAAGAAATTGCCAAGACGAAGATGCCTGACATTAACGCTACTACCCTTGAAGCTGCCGCGAGCATGATCGCAGGTACTGCAAGAAGCATGGGCGTAGAAGTCGTAGACTAATTGTTTTAGTGGGAGAGCACCGCTCGACAAGACCACATGGAGGATTTAAATGAAACACGGAAAAAAATATCTTGATAGCGCAAAAACTATCGACAGAACTAAATTATACGATGCAGGCGAAGCGTTGGATCTCGTAGTAAACGGTTCCAAAGCAAAATTCGACGAAACGGTTGAACTTCACGTCAGACTCGGCGTTGATCCGAAACAGGCTGACCAGCAGGTCAGAGGCGTTATCGTCCTTCCCAACGGAACTGGCAAAACCGTAAGAGTTTTGGTTCTCGCAAAGGGTGAAAAGGCTGACATTGCCAAAGAAGCGGGCGCGGATTTCGTAGGCGCCGAAGAAATGGTTCAGAAAATTCAGACCGAAAACTGGTTCGATTACGACGTAATCATCACGACTCCCGATATGATGGGCGTTGTTGGACGTATCGGTAAGATCTTAGGACCCAAGGGCTTAATGCCCAACCCCAAGTCCGGTACCGTTACCATGGACGTAGCCAAGGCTGTCAAAGACGCCAAAGCAGGTAAAGTCGAATACAGACTCGACAAGACCGCAATCATCCACTGCATTATCGGTAAGAAGAGCTTCGGTAAAGAAAAACTTCTCGAAAACTATGAAGCGCTTATGGACGCGATCATCAAAGCAAAACCCGCTGCGGCTAAAGGTTTGTATGTAAAGAGCGTTGCTCTCGCAAGCACCATGGGCCCCGGCGTAAGAGTCGTTGCAAGACAGGCTTAACGGCTTACCGGTCGTAAATAAATTCGTATATATTTTATAATATTTAATCATTATATAATATATAGACGGATTTATGCTTCGGCGAGAAATTATTATTCCGCCAAAACTGCGATAAACGATTGACAAACGCAAAGTTTGGTTATATAATTTATTGCGTAAAACGAAATAACCGCAGACAGCAGGTGAACGTAATGTTCTCAATATCCCGCCGAGGTAAACCTTAAGACTTAAAATTTAAGTCCCGTTGTCCTTGGCGTCAGCGGGACTTTCTTTTTCGTCCTAAGGGACATAAAATAAAAAACTTAACGGTTTAGTTACTTACGTTAAATAAAACAGGAGGTAAACACAGTGTCGGCAAATATCGAACTTAAAAAAGAAGTCGTTGCTTCCATTTCGGAAAAGATCAAGAATTCCAAATCGGTAGTTCTCGTTCATTTCCACGGACTTACGGTTGCGGAAGACACCGCTATAAGAAACGAATTCAGAAAAGCGGAAGTAGAATATAAAGTCTACAAGAACACGCTCGTAAGAAAGGCATTCGATCTTCTCGGTATCAACAATTTCGACAACGACCTTAACGGACCTACCGCCGTTGCTTTCGGCAATGACGAAACGGGCGCTGCAAAGCAGGTTGTCGAAGCAGCTAAAAAATATGCGGACAAAGTAAACGTAAAGAGCGGTTATATCGCAGGCGAATACGAAGACGAAGCTGGCGTTAAAAAGTACGCGGCTATTCCCTCGAAACCCGAACTTTACTCTATGCTTGCCGGAACCCTTTCGAACTTCACGAGAGGACTTGCAGTCGCGATCAAGGCGGTTGCGGACAAACAAGCCGAAGCTCAGGCTTAATTCGGGCTGAAATAATTTTAATTTAAGAATTTAAGGAGAACAAAATCATGGCAGATATCAATAAGATGATCGAAGAGATCAAAGGTATGACCGTCGTTGAACTTAACGACTTAGTAAAAGCTATCGAAACCGAATTCGGCGTAAGCGCGGCTGCTCCCGTAGCGGTTGCAGGCGTTGCTGCTGCAGCAGCTCCCGCTGAAGAAGAAAAGACCGAATTCAAAGTAAGCATCAAGAGCGCAGGCGCTAACAAGATCGCAGTTATCAAAGCTGTAAGAGAATTCACCGGCCTCGGACTCGTTGAAGCTAAACAGCTCGTTGAAAAACTCGGCGTAATCAAAGAAAACGCTTCCAAGGAAGAAGCGGCTAAGATCGCTGACGCTTTAAAGGCGGCAGGCGCAGAAGCGGCTATCGACTAATTCGATTATTTAATTTAAGTAACCGTAATCCCGCGTGGCATAATAGCCATGCGGGATTTTGTTTACGGTAAAAACCATTAAAACCGAACGCGATAAAACGGTGTCGTATTTTGTTATTATCTTGAAAAAATGTCCTTATAAGAGCGATATAAAAGAGTTAAAAACGAAAATAATTTGAATATACGTTGACATTAGGGTAGTTTTATTATAAAATTATTATAGTATTTAAATAACAAAATATTTACGGTAATAAACGGACGGGCGGTTTAAAAATAAAACCTTCCGGCCGGAATATATCCTTATACAGGAGAAAGAAATGAAAAAGTTTATCACAAAATTACTCGTTCTCGTAACGGCTGTAGTTTGCTGCTGCTCTTTCGCTGCATGCAAAACTACCGAGCCGACTTCCGTAGCTACGGTCAAGGTAACCGTTTATAAGGGCGCAGGCGCAAGCGAAGAAGTAACCTTAAAATTCGACCTTTACAAAAAACTTGCCCCCAAAAGCGTAGAAAAGATTACAGCCGCAGCCAACAGCGGTTACTATGACAATATGTTTTTCTACGAAGCCGCAACCAAGGCGGGTTCGAGCTTTACGGGCGTTAAAGCATTCGGCGAAGTCAAATACGTAAACGGCAAGGTAACTCTTACCGGTGCGGATGAAAACGGCGAAATCGTAGTAGGCAATCAGGACGTTGAAAACAACCGCTATATTCCCGGAGAATTTGCCAACGGCGGCACCGTAGGTTCCGATAAAGAAGCCAAGATCGGCAGCGTTCTCGTATGGCACTGGGGCGAAGCGAACGAAAGCGGCACTCTCAGTCAGTCGCAGTTCAATACCGGATACGAATATACTTCCGATTTCGGTATGCTTATGATCCCGACCGTTTCAGGTCAGTTCAAAGATACCGAAAACGGTTCCACCACCGTTACCGTTGCGGGCGACGTTCAGGACGACTATAAGGACGCATTGAGACTTATTCTCGGCTTAACCGTAGACAGCGAATCTTACGACAACTACGATTCCGAAAATATGGAAACTTATCATATTTTCTATTCGCTCGAAACCGCTGCGGACGGAACCAAAACGCTTGTCAAAAAGCTCCTTACCGCCGACGAATACGAAGACCTTACGCAGGAAGATCTCGACAAGATTTATAATCCGCTCGATAAGGATATGGTTATCGCGGGTTACGACTATTCCAAGTATCAGGAAAGAACGGTAAAAGCTCCCAAGTATGAATACAGAATCGTTATAAACTCCGTAACCGTAAAGAAATAAAATTGAATAAAAGCATAAAAGGCTCGCTTTCTGCGAGCCTTTTTTACTGTCTCTTAAAAATTTTTTGTATATTAAAGTACTGTTACGGCAATAATTATTCCGTAAAAATCAAACGGAGAATTTGTATGAAAACTTCCGGGAATTATATAAAAGACTACTATTTGAACGTGCAGAAAAAAGGAGAGTATCTGAATTGGGACTCGGCTCCCGACGCTTTCGAGCCGAAAGCGTTTTGCGGGTTAAGGGCGGCGGTGCTCGGCGATAGCGAGTTCCGCTCGGTAAAAAAAGAAATAAACTTTATGATTTACCGTCTTTTGAAGAACGGAAAGAAAAAGGAAGCCGCGCTTAAAAAGGAGATAGCTGCGTTAAAAACCGAAAACGCAGAATTAAAGCAAAAAATCAGCGACTTGAACGGCGAAAACGGCGACTCGCAAATGGCTTAAAAACCGAATAAAAATTGACTACTCGCAAAAAAGCGGATATAATATAGGTATGAAAGAAATTTACCTTGACAATTCCGCAACCACGCCGCTTTCGGAAGAAGTTCTTGCGGCGATGACTCCGTATCTTACGGGGAATTTCGGCAACCCGGACAGTCTTCATTCTTACGGGCGTTCGGCAGTCAAAGCCGTTGACGAAGCGAGAGATCTTATTGCGGAATGTCTGCATGCGAAATCAAACGAAATATATTTTACGTCGGGAGCGACCGAGAGTGATAACTGGGCGCTTAAAGGAACGCTCGCCGCGAGTAAAAAGGGCAAGCACGCTCTCGTAAGTTCGATAGAACATCCCGCGCTTATCAAACCCGCAAACTATCTTAAAACCCGCGGCTATGATATAGATTTTATTCCCGCCGACAAAAGCGGAATAATAGACGTAGACTTCTTAAAAAGATCCGTCCGGGGCGATACCGTCATAGTCTGCTGCATGACCGCAAATAACGAAATCGGAACGATTCAGCCGGTGGACGAAGTGGTTAAAGCCGCAAAATCCGTAGGAGCTTACGCCATGACGGACGCCGTGCAGGCGGTAGGTGCGCTCGATATATCGGTAGATAAGACCGGGGTGGATATGCTTTCGCTCTCCGCGCATAAGTTTTACGGCCCTAAAGGCGTTGGGCTTTTATACGTGAAAACGGGAGTGAAAATCGATCCGCTTGTCGAAGGCGGCGAGCAGGAGCGAAAAAAACGCGGCGGCACGACAAACGTCGCGGGGGTTGTAGGTATGTCGGTTGCTTTAAAAAGAGCGATCGACGACAGAGAAGTCAATTCGGCTAAAATTTTAGCCTTGCGCGAACGCTTTGTAGACGAAGTTCTGTTTGGCATAAGCGGCGTAAAGTTAAACGGCGACAGAGAAAAAAGGCTGCCGCTCAACGCTGACTTTTCGTTCGAAGGAGTAAACGGCGAAGCTCTTTTATATAATCTCGATTTGGCGGGGATAGCCGCTTCTAACGGTTCGGCATGTTCTTCCGGTACGGTGGAGCCGTCGCACGTTTTGTCCGCAATAGGACTGAGCGCAAAAGAAGCTTCGTCTTCCGTACGGTTCACGTTTGGCAAAAACAACACGGCAGAAGAAGTGGATTTCGCCGCAAAAACGCTTAAAACATGCGTAGAAAGGCTAAGAAATCTGCAAAAATAAAGTTTTTCCTCGCAAAAAAGCGGTAAAAACAACATAAAAACACTGCATAATAAATAAAAATTTACGCATACTGATATTGCCGGGAACCGAAAATAAAGACTGAAAATCCGGCAAAGGGGAAGTATGGAAAGTAAATTTTGTTTAGGGTTAGCCCTCGGGATGCTCGGAGGCGCGCTTGTAATAGCCAATTCGCAAAAGGCTAAAAAAGCCGTGACCACTGCGCAGAATAAAATTCTCGATAAAATTACCGAACTCAAAAACAAAACTTCGGAACAATCGGAGGAAGAATAACTTTTCCGAGGCGGTTTTATAAAGATAAAATCATATAAAAGGCAAACCGACTTAAAACAGAATAAATAAGGGAGTTCCCTTAAAAACGTCTCCGCCGTCCGCGGAGACGTTTTTAAGAGTAAGCAAAATCCTTATGAAAAAAAGGAATTAAAACTTAACTTTACGATAATAAAAAACGCGTAAGCCGAAAAAAATATTGAAATTCCGTTTTATATATGTTATACTTTAATCGTGGACAGATTTATAGCCTTTGATTTGGGCGAAAAAAGAATAGGCGTAGCGGTGTCGGATCCTTTCAACAAATACGCTTTGCCGATGAGTACTTATCATCGCAAAAACTTAAAGACAGACCTTGCCGCCCTTAAAAAGCTGATCGAAGAAAAGCGCGCCACCGCCATAGTATGCGGGCTCCCCGTGAATTTCGACGGAACCGAGAGCATACAGACCGACCGGGCGAAGTTCTTTATCGAAAAACTTAAAGAAGTTACCGGTTTACCCGTTTACACGGTGGACGAAAGGTGTACTTCGATCGAAGCGCACGAAACGCTAAAAGAAGAAAATTATTCTTACAAAGAGAGTATGCGGTATGTGGACACGCTTGCCGCCACGCTTATTTTGGAAGATTATTTAAATAACAATTATAAAAAGGAGCAAAAAATGGAAGAGAAGGAAAAAACTACCGGTTGCTGCGACTGCGGCGAAGACGATTGCGACTGCTGCGACGAAGAAGCTATATATCTCGAATCCGACGACGGAAGCAAGATTAAATGCTACTACTTGGGCGACCTTGAACACAAAGGCAAAAACTACGTTGCGTTCCAGACCGCAGAACCCGTCGAAGGCGAAGAAGAAGGCTGCGTTTATATTTACGAAGATTTAGGCGGAGACGAAGAAATGAATCTTGCGCCCATAACGGACGACGCGCTTTTAGACGAAGTTTACGAAGCGTTTTGCGAATCTTTCGACGAAGACGACGAATGTGACGGTTGCGAAGAAGAATCCTGCGATTGCTGCGATCATAACCACGACCACGAATAATCAAATAAAATGCCGTTCCTTTTCGGGAGCGGCTTTTTATTTTGCTTTTTTAGTAGCAGTGAATACCGGCGAAAATATTATAAAATTTACGGTAAACAATTATCTACCGCCGAAAAACGTTTTGTCAAAACAAAAAACGGTGTTATGATATATTCAAAATTATCGCAAGACTATTCAGGAAAACGATTGATATGCAAAAAACCGACGCTAAAAAAATGATGGTCGAAGGACCGCTTTTTAAAAATATTCTGCTGTTTTCGATACCGCTTATATTTTCACAGGTATTGCAGGTATTGTTCAATATGGCGGACGTCGCCGTCGTCGGAAAGTTTTCGGGCGATATTCCGCTCGGCGCGGTCAGTTCGACTTCTACTCTCGTAGTGCTTCTTACCGGTTTTCTGATAGGTCTCGGCAGCGGCATAAACGTTAAAATAGCGCAGTATTACGGAGCGAAAAAGGAAGAGGACGTAAAACAAACCGTTTCGACTTCGTTTATAATTTCCGTAGTCGCTGGCTTTATAATTTTAATCGCAACGTTCTTCTTCGGCAGATTCTTTCTCGAAGTATTAAAAACGGACGAGAAACTTATCGACAAAGCCACGCTTTATCTTAAAATATATGCTTTCGGCATGCCTGCTCTCGGAATATTCAACTTCGGCAACGGCGTTTTGTCGGCTACCGGCGATACAAAAAGACCGCTTGTATATCTTACGATTGCGGGCGTACTCAATATAGGGCTTAACTTCTTTTTCGTTCTCGTATTCAAAATGGACGTCGACGGGGTGTCGCTTGCGAGTATTATTTCGCAATACGTTTCGGCGGCTCTCGTAATTATCAGAATGATAAAAATAAAAACCTGCTACAAGCTCGACTTCAAAGATTTCGTGGTAAGCGGTAAAAAAACGCTCGAAGTTTTATATCTCGGTATTCCGGCGGGTATACAGAACGCAATCTTTTCGATAGCGAATTTATTTATTCAGGGCGCCGTAAACTCTTTCTCGACCGACGTTATTTCGGGCGTAGGCGCGGCTATGAACGCCGATACCATAATTTATAACGTAATGGGCGCGTTTTATACGGCGTGTTCGTCGTTCATCGGACAGAATTACGGTGCGGGGAACAAGGACAGAATGCTCAAAAGCTACTTTATATGTACTTTTTACTCTTTTATGATCGCGCTTATTTTAGGAGCGTTTTTGTTCTTCAAGGGTGATTTGTTCTTAAGAATATTTACCGATACTCCCGCCGTTATAGAAGCCGGTATGGAAAAAATAAGAATAATGGCGTTTGCATTCAGCGTTTCGGCGTTTATGGACTGCACGATAGCGGCTTCGAGAGGAATCGGCAAAACTCTCGCTCCGACCATTATAGTTATTTTAGGTTCGTGCGTTTTCAGAGTGATATGGATATTTACCGTGTTTGCGCACTTTAAAACGCTTACGTCGCTCTTCCTTTTATATCTGTTCTCGTGGGCGATTACCGCCGTTGCGGAAATTATTTACTTTATAATAGCTTTCAGAAAAACTTCGTGTTCGCTTAAAACCGCAGATACCGGGAATACGGATACACCCGTAGCGGCGTAAAAAGTACGCTTAAAAATTTTGCAAATTTAAATTCACGCTTGACAATAAAAGCTTCATATGATAAAATCGTCTTAGTTTATGGGGAGTAGCCGGCGAAGCGCGATTTAACCCTATATAAAAAGCTTCGCGATTAAATCGCTAACACGGGCGTTACGCCCCGGTTTAATTTTAAATGGCGAGACCGTACCGTTTTTTCGGTATGGTCTTTTTTATTTATACGGCTTTCCCTCAAGGAGGAAGAATGGAATTTTTAACGGAAGCGATCTCGCTTATCACCTGGAAAATCGTCCTTATGTGGGTAATCGGCGGGGTGCTTATCTATCTTGCGATAAAAAAGGATATGGAACCCGCTCTTTTGTTGCCGATAGGTTTCGGCGCAATACTCGTGAATATCCCGCTGTCCAACGTCATAGGCGCGGACGGCGGCTCGACGGGCATTATAGAGTGGCTTTTTAATATCGGCATCGAAGCGTCAGAAGCTCTGCCGATACTGCTTTTTATAGGAATAGGGGCGATGATAGACTTCGAACCGCTTATATCCAATCCGAAGCTTATGATACTCGGAGCATTCGCACAGCTCGGAATATTCCTTACTATCATAATGGCGGTGCTCTTAGGCTTTCCGCTTAAAGACGCAGCCTCTGTCGGAATAATAGGTGCGGCGGACGGACCTACGTCTATTCTCGTCGCAATAAAGCTCGGCAGCCGATACGTAGGACCTATTACGGTAGCGGCATATTCGTATATGGCTCTCGTTCCGATAATTCAGCCGGCTGTGATAAAGTGCATAACTACCAAAAAAGAACGCCGCATAAGAATGGAATATTCAACGAAAAAGGTCTCTAAAACGGTTAAAATATTGTTTCCGATAGCGGTTACCGTCGTTTCGGGACTTATCGCGCCAAAGAGCCTCGCGCTTATAGGTTTTCTGATGTTCGGCAATCTCTTGAACGAATGCGGAGTTCTCTCTTCTCTCGCGGATACGGCGAAAAATACCTTATGCAATCTGGTAACGCTCCTTCTTGGAATAACGATAGCTTTCCAGATGCAGGCGGATAAGTTTTTGTCGAAAGAAACGCTTATGATAATGGCTCTCGGCCTTTTTGCTTTCGTGTTCGATACCGTGGGCGGTGTTATGTGCGCCAAAGTTATGAATCTGTTCTGCAAAAATAAAATAAACCCGATGGTAGGCGCAGCTGGAATTTCGGCATTTCCGATGTCCGCGAGAGTTGTTCATAAAATGGGACTTAAAGAAGACAACACCAACTTTTTGCTTATGCACGCCGTCGGAGCGAACGTTTCGGGACAGATAGCTTCGGCAATATGCGGCGGACTTATAATAGGTCTTATAGTTTAAGGAGAAATAAAAATGTTAAGCAACTTATTGTATTCGGTAAATAAAAACGACTTTTTTTCGTCTCTCGGTATTCTGTGGAAGGGACTTCTCGCGATGGTTATAGTAGTCTCGCTGATAATTTTCGCTACGTTTATACTGAAACTCGTTTTCCCGGTAAAAGAAAAACAAAATAAAGATACCGAAGAAAAGCAGTAAACGGGTGGAAAGTTATTCGCAGAAAAAAATAATAAAAAATTTTAAAAAATTAGCACTCAACACTTGACAGTGCTAATTTTTTGTTGTATATAATATGGTATAAAAAGGCTGGCACTCTTACACATAGAGTGCTAAAAAGAATTTGTTTTCCGCTACCGTGTAACGGGGAGCGAATAAAGACCTTACATTAAGTTTCTTCTTTATAATAAAAAAATATAAAAGGGGAACAAGGAAGAATAAGGAGGTAAAATATATGAATTTCGATAAATACACTCAGAATTCCGCTCTTGCGGTCGAGGCGGCTAAAAAGTACGCCGTCGAAAACGGCAATCAGGAGATAAAAGAAGCGCATTTGTTATACGGACTTTTAACGCTCGACGACTCGTTTCTGAAAGAGCTTTTAGACGGGAACTTTAATTTAAGATCGGACGAAGTTTTAAGAAGAACAGACGCCGCGGTCGCAAAGTACCCCAAGATCTCCAACGTAAGCGGACTTTATATAGATTCCAGACTTAACGAAGCTTTGACCGACGCCGAAAAAGCCGCGGCGGAAATGAAAGACGATTATATTTCGGTAGAACATCTTTTTATCGGGATGATTGATAAACCCGACGACGATATGAAGGAGATATTCGCCGCGATGGGTATGGAAAAGAACAAATTTCTTTCCGCGCTCGAAAAGGTAAGGGGCGGGCAGAGAGTTACGGGCGAAAATCCGGAAGCTACTTACAACGCCATGAAAAAGTACGGCATCGACCTTGTCGAAACGGCGAGAGCGAATAAACTCGATCCCGTTATCGGCAGAGATTCCGAAATCCGTAACGTTATAAGAATTTTGTCGCGTAAGACGAAGAACAACCCCGTTCTGATCGGCGAAGCCGGCGTAGGTAAAACCGCTATCGTCGAAGGTCTTGCTCAGAGGATAGTAAAAGGCGACGTTCCGCAGAGTCTTATGGGTAAAACTATATTCTCGCTCGATATGGGATCTCTCGTCGCCGGCGCGAAATACCGCGGCGAATTCGAAGAAAGACTTAAAGCCGTTCTTAACGAAGTCAAAAAGTCCGAAGGTAAAATCATACTCTTTATCGACGAACTTCACCTTATCGTCGGCGCGGGTAAAACCGATGGCGCGATGGACGCGGGCAATATTTTAAAGCCCATGCTCGCAAGGGGCGAACTCCACTGCATCGGCGCGACCACTCTCGACGAGTACAGAAAGTATATCGAAAAGGATCCCGCTCTCGAAAGAAGATTCCAGCCCGTTTTAGCAGGCGAACCTACCGTTGAAGATACCATCTCTATTTTAAGAGGTCTTAAAGAAAGATACGAGGTATTCCACGGCGTAAAGATTGCGGATAACGCGCTCGTCGCCGCGGCAACGCTTTCGAACAGATATATTACGGACAGATTTTTGCCCGACAAGGCTATCGATCTTGTGGACGAAGCATGCGCGATGATAAGAACCGAAATAGACTCTTCTCCCGCGGAAATGGACGAAATCAAACATAAAATCGTTCAGCACGAGATCGAAATAACTTCGCTTAAAAAAGAAACGGATAAACTCTCCGCCGAAAGACTTAAAGAACTCGAAAAAGAACTTGCGGATCTTAAGGACAAATACAATGCCTACGAAGCTAAATTAAAAAACGAAAAGGCGGCTATCGAAAAAGTTCATAAGGCAAAGGAAGAACTCAACAAAGCCAAAGCCGAAATGGAAAAGGCTGAAAGAGAATACGACCTTAACAAGGCTGCCGAACTCAAATATTCGGTAATTCCGAAACTCGAAAAAGAAATCGCCGAAGAAGAAAAGAACGGATCGGGCAAGACCGAACTCGTAAAGAGCAAGGTAACCGAGGACGAAATCGCCGAGATCGTCGCCCGTAAGACAGGTATCCCCGTAAGCAAACTCGTCGAAGGCGAAAGAGAAAAACTTTTACACCTTGACGACGTTCTTCACGAAAGGGTAATCGGTCAGGACGAAGCGGTAACCAAGGTTTCGGAAGCGATACTTCGTTCGAGAGCCGGTATAGCCGATCCCGACAGACCTATAGGGAGCTTTATGTTCTTAGGTCCGACCGGCGTAGGCAAGACCGAACTTGCGAAAACTCTCGCCAAAACTCTATTCGACGACGAAAACAGCATGGTCAGAATCGATATGACCGAGTATATGGAAAAATTCAGCGTCTCGAGACTTATCGGCGCGCCTCCGGGATACGTCGGATACGATGAAGGCGGTCAGCTTACCGAGGCGGTAAGAAGAAGACCTTACTCCGTCGTATTGTTCGATGAAATCGAAAAGGCCCATCCCGACGTCTTTAATATTCTTCTTCAGGTACTCGACGACGGCAGAATAACCGATTCGCAGGGCAGAACGGTAGACTTCAAAAACACGGTAATCATCCTTACTTCCAACATCGGCGCGCCCGCCATACTTAACGGACTCAAACCCGACGGCACCATAAGCAAAGAAGCCATGGACGAAGTAACTACCGAACTCAAAGCGGCTTTCAGACCGGAATTTCTGAACAGACTCGACGATATAATCTTCTTTAAACCGCTTACCGAAAAGGAAATAGGAGGCATAGTAAATCTTCTTCTTAAGAAGGTCGAAGGCAGGCTTTCGGACAGACAGGTTACGCTAAACGTTACCGACGCGGCTAAAAAATATATCGTTAAAAACGGTTACGATGTCGCTTACGGCGCGAGACCGCTTAAAAGATTTATCGAACACAACGTCGAAACCATGGTTGCTAAGGAGCTTATATTAAAGGATATCGCTCCCGGTACGACTATAACCGTAGATTCCGACGGCGAAAAACTTTTTGTGAAGGAATAATCGGGCGTTCTGCCTTATAAAAAATTACAACTAAACGAAAAAGGCACGGTTTCGACGAACCGTGCCTTTTGAAATACTGCCGGAAATGAAAAACAGCAATATAAAAAACGTAAATTCCGTCGTAAAAAAGAGAATAATGCGCAAACATACGTTTCCGTACGACCTAAAAATCTCTGAAATATATAAAATATCGTTAATTTTTTAGGCATTTAAAGTTGATTTTAATATATAAATATGGTAAAATAATTTCGCTAAAAAATTCACACCCGAAACGGAACGGCTTATCGTGCGGCAAAAATTCTATTTCATTTGCCGTGGCGCCGGTTATTTTACGTCGGGGAGGATTAACGGAGGTATAATTTTATGGCAGTAATTACTATGAAGCAGTTACTCGAAGCAGGCGTCCATTTCGGACATCAGACAAGACGTTGGAACCCGAAGATGAAAAAGTACATCTACGGCGAAAGAAACGGTATTCACATCATCAACCTTGAACAGACCGTAGAACTTATCGAAAAGGACGCATATCCCTTTATCGTCGAAACCGTTAAAGAAGGCAAGTCGGTACTTTTCGTAGGAACCAAGAAACAGGCTCAGGAAGCTATCAAGACCGAAGCGGAACGCTGCGGAATGTTCTACGTTAACGAAAGATGGCTCGGCGGTACTCTTACAAACTTCAAGACCATCAGATCGAGAATCGACAGACTCAACAAGCTCGACAATATGGAAAAGAGCGGCGAATTCGAACTTCTTCCCAAGAAAGAAGTAGCTCTTTTAAAGACCGAAAGAGATAAACTTCAGGCAAATCTCGGAGGCATCAGAGAAATGAGAAATCTTCCCGGCGTAATGTTCATCGTTGACCCCGCGGACGAAGATATCGCAGTTAAAGAAGCTAAAAAACTTAACATTCCCATCGTAGCGATCACCGATACGAATTGCGATCCCGACCTTATCGATCACGTAATTCCCGGCAACGACGACGCCATAAGAGCGGTTAAGCTCATCGCTTCCGTAATCGCGGATGCGGTTATCGAAGCCAAAGGCGGCGAACAGATGGAAGAAACCGCTACGGAAGCTGCCGAAGCTCCCGTCGAAGAAGCTGCTGCCGAAACTGCGGAAAAAGCCGAATAATTCTATGCGGGCGGGTTTATAAAACATAAGTCCGCCACTATAAAAAAATATATAACGGAGGAACCATAACTATGTACACGATGGAAGACGTAAAAACGTTGAGAGAAAGAACCGGCGCGGGCATTTCGGATTGTTCGAAAGCTCTTAAAGAAAACGACGGCGATATGGAAAAGGCTATAGATTATTTAAGAGAAAAAGGAATCGCTACCGCAGCTAAAAAGTCGGGCAGAATCGCTTCCGAAGGTATCTGCTATGCCGAAGTTAAAGGAAACACCGCCGTTTTACTCGAAGTAAACTGCGAATCCGACTTCGTATCGAAGGGCGATCTTTTCAAAGCTTTCGCCAAAGAAGTTGCAGAATATATCTTTAATAACGACGTAAAAGACGTTGAAGAAGTAAAGACCGCTATGGAAGCCAAGACCACCGAAGCTATCCAGAAGATCGGCGAAAACATCAAAATCAGACGTTTCGATAAATACGTATCGGATAACGCCGTAGACAGCTATATCCACATGGGCGGCAAGATCGGCGTTCTCGTAGAATGCGCTGCCGGCGTTTCGAAAGAAACCCTTCACGACGTAGCTCTTCAGATCGCTGCGGCTAAACCCTTATACGTTAAGGAAGACGAAGTTCCCGCGGACGTTCTTGAAAAAGAAAAAGAAATCCTTTTGATGCAGATTAAAAACGATCCGAAGCTTGCGGCTAAACCCCAGCAGGTTATCGAAAAGATGGTTGAAGGCAAAATCAAAAAGTATTATGAAGAAAACTGTCTTAACGATCAGGCTTTCGTAAAAGATCCTTCCTTAAAAGTCAAAGATCTTCTTGCGAAAGAAAATTCTTACGTAATCAGGTTCACCAGATTCGAAATGGGCGAAGGTCTCGAAAAGAAGTCGAACGACTTCGCTGCCGAAGTTGCCGAACAGATGGCTAAGAAATAAGCTTTAATAAGAATAAAAAGCCGACGGGATCGCCGGCTTTTTTGTTGTCATATAATCAAAAACCGTATTCTGCTGCGGCAAAAAAGAATTTATCCGGATAAAAACGGTTTTGAATTTAATTATATTTTAAATGGTATGGACAAAAACTTTTAAATAGTGTATAATTATACAAGAGTAAATTTACTTTTGCGGAAGATTCTGCGCAAAGAGACGAACTCAAAAGCTAACAATAAGGCGGTTTTTATGAATACCAAATACAAAAGAGTTTTAATCAAACTTTCGGGCGAAGCTCTCGCCGGGGATAAGGGCAACGGAATAGACGGAAAAACTCTCGATTCCATTACCGACGAAATAAAGCAGGTCAAAGATCTCGGAGTCGAAATAGGCATCGTTATCGGAGGCGGCAATTTCTGGCGCGGAAGAGAAGGAACCGAAATGGACCGTACTACCGCCGACCATATGGGCATGCTCGCAACAGTTATGAACTGTCTCGCTCTTCAGGACGCGCTTGAAAGAAAGGGCGTCGAAACGAGAGTTCAGACCGCGCTTACCATCTCGAGAGTAGCCGAACCTTATATTTTAAGAAGAGCCATGAAACATTTCGAAAAGGGCAGAATTGTAATTTTCGGATGCGGTACCGGCAACCCGTACTTTTCGACCGATACGGGCGCGGCGTTGAGAGCTGCCGAAATCGGAGCGGACGTTCTTCTTCTCGCCAAAAACGTAGACGGAATTTACGACAGCGATCCCAAAAAGAATCCTTCCGCCAAAAAGTACGAAAAGCTTTCGTATCTCGACTTCATCGCGCACGGACTCAAAGCCATGGATACCACCGCCGTTACCATGTGTATGGAAAACAATATTCCCGTTCTTGCTTTCGGCCTTTTCGAAAAGGATGCGCTTATCCGCGCGGTGACGGGCGAAAAGATAGGAACTCTTATCTGCAACGGATAACCTTAAGGTTATATAAAAAGGTTATATAAATAAATTTATACTATAAAAACATAAATCATAAATAATATATAAAAATCAAGGAGAAAATTATGGCAATCGAAAACGAACAGTACGAAATGATGATATTGGACACCGAAGAACGCGCCGAAAAGGCTGTTTCGGTACTTAAAAGCGAATACGCGAGTATCCGCGCCGGCAGAGCTAATCCGCATATTTTAGACAAGGTTTTAGTAGATTATTACGGAACTCCTTCACCTATCAATCAGGTAGGCAACATTACCGTTTCGGACGCAAGATGTCTCGTCATCGCTCCGTGGGACGCGAGTATGCTTAAAGTTATCGAAAAGCAGCTTATAGCCGAAAATCTCGGAATAAATCCCACCAACGACGGTAAGGTAATAAGACTCGTATTCCCGGTTCTTACCGAAGAAAGAAGAAAAGATCTCGTTAAAGAAGTCAAAAAACTTTGCGAAGACGCCAAGGTTGCGGTAAGAAACATCAGAAGAGAAGCGATGGACGTTCTTAAAAAACTCAAAAACAACAAGGAAGTATCCGAAGACGATTTTGCCGCCGGCGAAAAGGAAGTCGAAAAGATAATTTCAAAGTATATCGAAGCCATCGACAAAGCAGAAGCGGATAAAGAAAAGGACGTTTTAACCGTCTGATAAAGATTATTCATTATCGCAGAAGGAAGAGAAAATGCTGTTTTTTAACAAGAAGAAAAAGGCTAAAGAAAACACGGACGGCGAAACTGCGGTTAATACCTTTCCTTATCACGTTGCGATAATCATGGACGGAAACGGAAGATGGGCTTCCGCTTCGGGCAAGCCGCGTTCGTACGGTCATAAAATCGGGGCCGAAAACGTCGAAAGAATAGTTTCGCACGCCTTCGTAAGAGGCGTAAAAGCTCTTTCGTTATACGCATTTTCTTCCGAAAATTGGTCCCGTCCCGAGAAAGAAGTAGATAAAATATTCTCGCTTATCGTTTCGTTTCTTAAAAAGTATATAAAAAAGGCGGAAGATAACGGCGTAAAGGTCGTCTTTTCGGGAGATCTTACGGCTCTTCCCAAAAAGCTTTTGTCGGAAGCGGAAGAAGTTATAAACGGAACGAAATGTAACGATAAGTTCGTTCTCAACATCGCGCTTAACTACGGCGCGCGGACCGAAATCGCCAGGGCGGCAAGCCTTGCGGTTAAAAACGGCGAACCCGTTACGCCCGAAACCGTGTCAAAATACTTGTATACGGCGGATATAGGCGATCCCGAACTTATAATAAGGACGGGAGGGGAACTCAGACTTTCGAACTTTATGCTGTTTCAGGCGGCGTACTCCGAGCTCTATTTCACAAAGGTTATGTGGCCGGACTTCAACGAAGAGGAATTCGATAAAGCTCTGAAAGATTTTTCGAAACGCAAACGCCGTTTCGGCGGGATATAATAGCGGAATATAATTGAGGTATATAAAATTATACCGTTTGGAATCCCTTGCGGAATTAAAAATTAAGCCGCGGGGTGCGGAGAACAGATGAAAAGTAATTTTTTAACGAGGGTAATAACGGGACTCGCGCTTGTTTTGTTTACCGTTTCGTTTTTCTTTTTAAGGAACATAAGCGTTAAATTATTCGATATTTACACGGCGTTTCTCATAATAGTCGGAACGTACGAACTGTCGTCGAAGTTGTTTCTTTTCAAAATAACCAAAAACGAAGACGGTAAAGAGGTAAAAACGCTGGATACCGACGGAGCGTCGGTTACGGCTTTCGTGATAACGATGCTTTCGGCATTTTTAGTGGTGCCGGCTTTCGACTGTTTGAAGCCGCTCACGGCATACTGTGTGATAATGGCGGAAGCCGCTATTATAGCGATAGTTTCGATCTTTTCAAAAGAAAAGGGCAAACTCGCTTTGAAAGGGCTTTTGACCGCGGTTTATCCGAAGCTTATAATGACGGCGTTTTTATATGCGAATTCGCTTAAAAACAATTCTCTTTTAGCTCTTATTCTTATATTTACGATAGCTCCTGCGACGGACGTTATGGCGTATCTTGTGGGATCTGCGGTAAAAGGCAAAAAGCTTTGCCCGAAAATCAGTCCGAATAAGACGATTTCGGGAGCAATAGGCGGACTTTCGGGCGGGATAATCGTGGCGGTCGCGCTGTCGTTTATATTAAAACCCGTAACCGACGTAAAACTCGTATGGCTTGTCTTTGCAGCACTCGGCATATTCGGTTCGGTGTTAACGCAGATAGGCGATCTCACCGAAAGTTATATTAAAAGAAAACTCGGCGTAAAAGATATGGGATTTATTTTCCCGGGACACGGCGGAGTTCTCGACAGATTCGACGGAATCTCGTTCGCGGCGGTTCTCGTTACGATAGTCGTAGGTCTTTTATAATAAAAACGTTTTCGGGCGGAAAGAAGAATTTTCGCCCGAATTTTTTAGAAATGCGGAGCGGCCGACAGAAATC
The DNA here is from genome assembly GCA_003538975.1 of Clostridiales bacterium. Lineage (GTDB taxonomy): Bacteria > Bacillota > Clostridia > Christensenellales > Borkfalkiaceae > UBA11475. Next base: position 64,053 of record DPQQ01000007.1, read on the forward strand.
GGACAATCGGTTTTACTTACTCTCCGCAAATAACGGCGACGGTTTTGCTAAAATGAAAAAGAAAATTGCTCTTTTAGGTTCTACCGGCTCCATCGGCAGGCAGACTTTGAACGTAATAAGGCGTAACCCCGACTTGTTCGAGGTCGTTTCGCTTGCGGCGGGAAACAATACGGAGTTGCTTTTATCGCAGGCGGCAGAATTTTCGCCCGACGTTATTACGTTAAAGAGCGAAGCCGGTCTGAAAAAATTAAATATCGATTTAAAAAACGGCAATAATTACGGAGTAAAAGAAGTTTACTTCGGAAGCGAAGCTTATATTGAAGCGATTACGGACGAAGCCGATCTTGTCGTTATCGCTCTCGTCGGATTCGATGGGCTAAAAGCCGTTCTGAAAGCGGCAGAAAAGGGCAAGGACATAGCTCTCGCCAATAAAGAAAGTCTCGTTGTCGGTGGAAAATTTATAATGGATGCGATAAATTCGTCGGGAATAAGACTTAATCCGATAGACAGCGAACATTCCGCAATATGGCAATGTCTCGGTTTTGACAGGACAACGCCTTTTAAAAAGCTGATTTTAACGGCTTCGGGAGGAGCTTTCAGAGATAAGACGATTGAAGAACTTAAAACCGTAACGGCAAAGGAAGCGCTTAAACACCCGAACTGGAATATGGGCGATAAAATAACCGTAGACTGCGCGACGATGGTGAACAAAGCCTTCGAGGTAATCGAAGCGAACAGACTTTATAACGCTGACTTTTCGAAAATAGAAGCGGTCATGCACAGGGAGAGCATTATTCACTCAATGGTCGAGTTTTGCGATAATTCCGTTATGGCGCAGCTTTCGTACCCGTCGATGGAAATTCCTATATCTCTCGCGTTGACGGACGGCAAAAGGCTCGCGCAAAATGTGGACGAACTCGACTTTTTTAAGATTAAAACGCTTGACTTCGAGGAAATCGACGGTAAAAAATTTCCTTGCTTTCCGATAGGGATAGAAGCCGGGAGAAAAGGCGGGCTATATCCCGCAGTGTTCAACGGCGCAAACGAAGCCGCCAATCTCGCTTTCAGACAGGGCGTCATATCGTATCCCGATATTTACGCTATAATAGAAGGCGCGCTTTCGGCATATACTGTAAAAGAGTCCGTGTCGCTCGAATCGATAGAACGGGCGAACGAATTTGCGACAGGGTTTGCCGAAAAATTTATAAAAAACAAATTAAATTAAATAAAAATCGGAACATTCCGAAAAAGGGTAAAACATGGCGTCGAATATGCTTGCGTCCTTTGCGGACGTATGGGGCAAAATATGGCCGATACTCGTTGCGATACTCATACTTTTGCTTATGATAACGGTACATGAGTTCGGACATTATATAGTCGGTAAAATTTTTAAATTCAAAATAGACGAATTTGCGATAGGCTTCGGTCCGGCAATAGTCAGAAAACAAAAAAAGAACGGCGAATATTTTTCAATAAGGGCGTTGCCGCTCGGCGGTTACTGCGCCTTTCACGGAGAAGACAACGAAGCCGTCGAAGAAGGCGACTTCAATTCCAAACCGCCGTGGCAGAGGATACTCGTTCTGATTGCCGGGGCGACGATGAACCTTCTTCTTGCGCTTGTTGTGTCCGGAATGTTTCTCGGAATTTACGGCGCGCCGATGTATAAAATAGTTTCGACCGACGATTACGAAGCGCAGGCTTTTATGGCGGGCGATATAATATTGCAGATCGAAGACAAGGATATGTACGCCACATTCGACGATTTTGCAAAGTATACTTCGGGTAAATCTGTGGGCGACAGCATAAAATTCACCGTTTTACGAGACGGCAAAAAGGTTAAAATTTCGGCTGCTTTACACGAGAACGACGAAGGCAAAACCGTCATCGGCATAACGATGGGTGGCGAATACGTTAAATTCGGATTTTTCGAGACGATAGGAAGAACATTCGCCTACACGTTCAAACTCGGCATGTCGATATTGTCCGTTCTCGGCGGACTTATAACGGGCAAGGTAGGAATTTCGTCGATGGGCGGTACGTTTTCAACGATAACGGCTACGGCTCAGGGCGTCAAAAATTACGGGTTCCCGTTCCTTTTGCAGATAACAGCTTTAATCGGAGTCAATCTCGGAGTTTTTAATCTTCTTCCTATTCCGGCTCTCGACGGATCAAAAGTAGTATTTACGACGATAGAGTGGATAAGAGGCAAACCTATAAACCGCAACGTAGAAGCGGTTATTCATCTTATAGGATTTGTTCTCTTAATCGGTTTTGCCGTGCTTGTCGACCTGCAACATTGTTTCTGACGGGCGGAACGTATTTAATAAAAATAAAAAAGAGGCTTGCTTACCGGCAGGTCTTTTTTATTTGTTTATCATAAAATCCATATCCCCGAAAATATAATTATTACGAATAATCCGCTAATCCGCGATATTTTTTAAGGGGAAAAGAAATGAGGTGTTTATATTATAAAGAAAATTTTGACGAAAGAGTAAACGAAATTTTGGATAATCTGATAAGAAGATGCCCGAACGAGCCTATGTTCGCGAAAACGGTAAAAGAGTATTTTTACTCTCTTAAGCCGCTTTATAAAAGCAGCCCCGAACTTTTTTACTGCGGTATTCCCGAAAGAATTACCGAACCCGAAAAAACGATTATCTTCAGAGTTCCGTGGACGGACGATAAAGGGGAGATAAGGGTGAACCGCGGGTACAGAGTAAAATTTTCGACCGTTCTCGGCGCAGGCAAGGGCGGACTTCGATTTAAAAGCGGCGTAAATCTCGACGAGATCAAAACCCTTGCGTTTTCGCAGGTGTTCAAAAATGCGCTCACCGGGCTTCCGATGGGCGGGGCGAAAGGAGGCGCGGACTTCGATCCCAAGGGTAAATCGGGCGGCGAAGTAATGCGGTTCTGCCAGTCGTTCGTCAAAGGACTTTATAACGGTATAGGGGAAGAGAAGGATATTCCCGCCGGGGATATGGGGGTAGGCGAGCGCGAAATAGGCTATATGTTCGGCGAATATAAGCGGCTTACCGAGAGATTTGGCTGCTTCTTCACGGGAAAGGGAATAAATTACGGCGGTCTTAAATTACGCAAAGAAGCTACCGGATACGGTCTTGTTTATTTTGTGAACGAAATATTAAAAGATATCGGCGAAGAATTTTCGGGTAAACGAGCGGTTGTTTCCGGATCCGGAAACGTTGCCTTATACGCGATAAAAAAAGCAATATCGCTCGGCGCGACGGTCGTCGCCGCATCGGATTCCGACGGGGTTATTTACGATAAAAACGGAATAGATTTCGAACTTTTAAGAAAGATCAAAGAAGAAAAACGGGGCAGAATAAGAGAGTACATGGCGGTTAAAAAGAGAGCCGTATACTACGATAACCCGAAAGACATATGGAGAATAAAGTGCGATTTCGCCTTTCCGTGCGCCACTCAGAACGAGCTTGACGAAGAGGATGCCGAAGCTCTTATAAAGAACGGCTGTAAGCTTATAGCCGAAGGCGCGAACCTGCCTTGTACGGGAGCGGCGATCGAAAAATTCAAAAAAAGCGGAATTGTCTTTGCCCCGTTCAAAGCCGCAAATGCCGGCGGCGTGGCGGCGAGCGGGTTTGAGATTATACAAAACTCCGCACACTTTTATTTTACCGAAGAAGAGTCGGATAAAATGCTCAAAGAAATAATGAGAAATATCTATATAACCTGCCGCGACGCGGCAAAGGATAACGGAGCGGAAGGCGATTTGTCGACGGGAGCGAATATAGCTTCGTATAAAAAAGTCGCTGCAGCGGTTCTTGCCGAAGGTTGCGTCTGAAAGCTAAAAAGGAATCTTTTTATACTACCTGTATCGTTCAAACGCAACCATAAATTTTATAAATCAAGCCGAATGTATCTTTGAAACTTAACCATAAAAAACGAGCGGCTTAAAATATCCGCCCGTCTTAATATAAAAATATTTATCTTTCGAACTTAAAGTCCTGCCATTTGCCGCCGTTTAAGCGGTGGATTTCTTCCGTGGCGAGTAAAAACTTGATAACAGAAGGAGTTTTAGGGTAAAACTCAACGAAATTGCCGTCTAAAAATGTGTAAAATCTCGACGTGTCGGTACACATTCCGTACGTGGGAAGGTTAAGACTGTCGATGTGAAATTTGTACGGTTCGCCGTTTTTATCGCCGTCGTAAGTGAGCCCGCTTCTGTCTATCGTGAGTTTGCCTTTGCCGACCTTTTCGGAAGTAGCTGCGCCTTTTACAAGGTGATTCTCAGGGAGAACGCCGAGTTCGACTTCGTCCGAGAATGAAAAATCGGGATTTTTGATTTCTTCCCTGACAATCGCGCGTTCGCCATTGAACCATTCGGTCTGGGTTTCCGGGATAACGCAGGTATCGTCAAAAGGAATCATATCGTACTTGTCGTTTATTCTCGCGCCGTTGCCGCAGCGGGTGCAGCGGATTTCATTTCCTTTCGCGGTCATTGTGAATTCGCCGCCGCATTTGGGACACTTATATAGTAAGGTTTCGAGACCTTCGGCGACGTTATCGCCGACTTTGTAACGGTACCCGTGTATTTTATTCCAGGCGTATGCGTCGTGGTATAAAGTTTCGTTTATTTTGTCTTCGATTTCTTCTGGCGTAAGGCTTTTAAGATCTTCCGGCGTAAAAAGTTTGCCGTAAGTTACGTCGACTCTGCCGGGGCGTTCGTTTAAAGCGTACTTCGGAGTCGTAAGATAGCCGCCTTCGATTTTAGAGTAGTAAACGGGAAGGTTAAAATGCTTCAGAAACTTGCCCGTGCCTATTGCGACAGGCTGATTCGCGCCAGAAATAGAGCTCATTCTTTCCGGAAAGATCGCGATATTGCCGCCCTCTTTTATTATTCTTGTCGCTTTTTTTATCGAAAGCGTATCGGCGACAAAATTCTTTTTGGGAATAAGATGCAGGAGCTTTGAGATCATAACGAATTGTTTTCTGTAAAACTCGTTATAACCTACGATAAAGTTGTATTTGTTCGGAAGCGGGGTAAAGGCGTTGAAAAAATAGTCTATTCTCGAAGTGTGGTTGCTTATAAAAATATGCTGTTCTTTTACCTTTTTCATTCCGACGTCGTCGTGAATATGCACGCCGTACTTTCTTTTCATTATCGGCGTTAAAACCGCTCCTAAAAACGCATACGCGAAGCCCGGCTTTTTTACTTTTGCCGTTCTCAATCTTTCTTCGTTTGTCTTTTTCATTCGTAATCCCTTCCTGTCTGATTTTCTGTTATCAAAAACGCTTTATAAAAAGTATAACAAATTATCGCCTGTAAAATCAATTTTATCGGGCGGAAAAAGAATTAAAATAAAAGACACTTTCGGCTTTTGTGCGTAAAAAATACGAAAATATTTATAACGCGGCAGAATAGCGGACAAAATCGGCGGCGGATTTGACGATAAATCCGATCGGATTTTAAAGATAAAAGGAATCGTTTATATATGAAGAGATTAAAAAGACGCAACTTCAAATTGCGTCTTTTTAATTGTTTATTTAAGTTTCACACAAGTTTTTATCCGACCTGTATCGGCGAAATATATCCGCCGCATTGAACATACGATTAAAGAGTCTGTATGCTTATAAGGTTCGAATTACCTACTTTGCCGTTCGGGGTACCCGCTGTTATAACCACTTTATCGCCTTTTTTAGCGATTCCGCTTTTAACGGCGCACTGCTTGGCAAAGTATAAAAGTATGTCGAGAGAAGAATATTCCTCGCTCATCACGGGAGTTACGCCCCAGGAAAGAGCGAGCTTTCTGAAAGCTTTTTTATCGGTGGTCATACCGATGATAGGTTCTTCGGGACGGAATCTCGAAACCATTCTCGCAGTCATACCCGTTCTCGTGCAGACAACGAGAGCTTTTGCGTTAAGGTCGCGCGCAAGCATGCACGCCGAGTGAGAAAGAGCTATCTGATCGGAAGAGATGACAAACGATTCTTCGGGAATTACCTGAATGTAAACCCTGTTGTGCTCTGCCTGTTCCGCAATTTTAGCCATAGCGCGTACGGCGTCGACGGGATATTCGCCGGCGGCGGTTTCGCCGGAAAGCATAACGGCGCTAGTTCCGTCGTAAACGGCGTTCGCAACGTCCGAGATTTCCGCTCTCGTGGGGCGTTTGTTGTGAGTCATGGATTCGAGCATTTCGGTCGCGGTGATACAGCGTTTACCGAGAATACGGCTCATGTCTATTATGTGTTTCTGAATGTTCGGAAGTTCTTCGTAGGGGATTTCGACTCCGAGATCGCCTCTCGCAACCATGACGCCGTCGGAAGCTTTTAATATGCTTTCGAGATTGTTCACGCCCGTTCTGTTTTCGATTTTGGCGATAAGGTCTATATCCGCACCGCCGTTTTCCGCAAGGAATTTGCGGGCGGTTTCGATATCTTCTTTACAGGATACGAAGGATAACGCGATAAAGTCCACGCCGCAGTCGATTCCGAAAAGGAGATCTTTTTTATCCTGTTCGGACAAAAAGTCGAGCTTTAAGTGCTTGTTGGGGAAGAACATGCTTCTGTGATCGGAAGTTTCTCCGCCGACGAGTACGGTAGTCAGAACGTCGTTTCCTTTTACTTCGTCTACGACGAACGACATAAGTCCGTTATTCAAAAGGATTTTGTCGCCTTTTTGCATGGACTCGGGAAGATTTTTATATGAAACCGAAACCTTTGTTTCGTCGCCTAAAATATCGTCCGAAGTGAATGTGAACTTGTCGCCCTTTTTAAGAACTATTTTACCGTTTTTGTATCTGCCCGTTCTGAATTCCGGTCCCTTGGTGTCGAGCATTATCGGAAGGGGAATGCCGCGTTCTTCTCTTATCTTTTTTACTATGTTGATTTTTTTAAGCTGTTCTTCGTGCGTCCCGTGCGAAAAGTTCAGGCGGCAAACGTTCATGCCGGCGTCGTACATAGCCGAAATAACTTCTTCGGTATCGCTTGCGGGACCTAATGTGCATACTATTTTGGTCTTTTTCATATTGTCTCCGTAATTTTTAGTTTTGCTTCTATATTTATAACCGATTTATTATATAAGAAAATTGCTTTAAACGCAAGAATTTTTAAATAATATGTAATACCAATGCAATTCGGACGACCGGTAAAATAAAAAATAAAGTCCCGCGGATTTTTACGGGACCTGATTTTTTTATTTGTTTTTGTACCGTTATAAACTTACCTGTATCGCCGAAACCGTACCGATATTTATAGAGAGTATGATAAATTCATATAAACGTATTTCCGAAACAGCTCCGTTAATCCATATAGAGACTATGCGGCTTCGTCTTTTTCTTGTTCTTCCGTCTTTTCGGGATAGACAAACTTTTTGACGGGGGTAACGTACAGTAAAAGCGTTCCGAAGACAGCGCCTATGCCCGCCTGTAAAAATTCGAACGGGAGCTTCATGATGGCGTATTCGAGAGTGCTGTAAACGAAAATTTTGCCTAACGTATAGCCTCCGACCATTATTATCATGCCGACAAAAACGGCAAGAACCGAGCGCCAGAGTTTAGGGAGCCTGCCTTTATAGCCGCCCGATATAAGAGCTATAGCGACCGCCTGCACGCCGTGCGTTACCAAAGATACGAACATGGGGGCGGGATAAAAAATCATATCGCCGAGAAACGCGCCCACGCCGCCGACCACAAATGCAAGGAAAGGATCCAGAAACAGAGCCGCAAAGCATATTACTATATCGTTAAGATATACGTGACCGCCGGGTACTGGTACTCCGAAGGACGAAAGAGCCACGTTCATCGCCGTGAAAACCGCTGCGAGACATATTTTTTTAATCGAAATTTTCATATTTATTCCTTTTTCCGCCTTAAAGAAGCGGTTGACTTTTTTACCGCAAAAGTATATCATATATTTGGATATATAAAATAACCAAATAAAATATTTTTTATATAACCAGATTCAATATCCGTCCGCGGTAAACGCAGCGGAATTATTTTATAGAAAGCAAAAATTATAAAGATCTATCCGCCGGTAAACGGCGGTCGGTATATTTTATGAAAAAGTACGTTAAAGTTTACAATTCGGTAAAAAAAGACATAGTTAATGAAAATCTTTTATACGGCGAAAAGCTCCCGTCCAAGCGTAACGCCGCATTTATATTCGGCGTGAGCGTTATCACCGTCGAAAGGGCGTACGCCGCTCTCGCGAGCGAAGGTTATATAGATTCGAAAGAAAAAAGCGGGTATTTTGTTACCTATTCGCCCGATATGTTTACGATAAAAAGCGGAAAGGCCGAAGAAAATTTTAATATAAACAAGTTCGCCCGTAAGGAAGAAGAGAAAAACGCGGTCAGTAACGAAGCGGAAGAATATTTTCCGTTCTCGGTATACGCTTCGGCGGTGAGAGCGGTGCTTTCCGATTACGGCGAAAGTCTGATGAAAAGAACCGACGGCAGCGGCTCTGAAGTTTTGAAAACGGCAATAAAAAACTATCTTAAAGTTTATAAAAATATCGAAACCGCCGAAAAAAACATTATAATCGGAGCGGGGGCGGAATATCTTTACGGCTTGATTGTCGAGCTTATCGGCAAGAATAAAATTTTCGCCGTCGAAACGCCTTCTTACGGCGGCATAAAAAAGACCTATCTGTCGATGGGAGTAAAAGTCGAAGAGCTGGCTCTTCGCGCGGACGGAATAGATTCCGGCGAGCTTGAAAAAAGCCGGGCGGACGTACTGCACGTCACTCCTTATAAAAGCTATCCCACGATGATTTCGGCAACGGCATCCAAGCGCGCCGAATATTTAAGTCACGTGTGTAAAACGGGCGGCTATATAGTCGAAGACGATTACGAATCCGAATTTTCGAATATCGCAAAACCCACCGAAACGCTTTTCGGCGAAGCTGCGGAACAGTCCGAAAATTCGGATAAAAAAGCACGGGTTATTTATGTAAACACTTTCACTAAAACGATATGCCCGTCGGTAAGAGTTGCGTATATGATTCTGCCGGAAGATCTTTCGGACGAATATTATAAAAAGTTCGGCTTCCGTTCGTGTCCCGTGCCGTCGCTCGAGCAATACGCCGTCGCTAAAATTTTGTCGGACGGCAGCTTCGTAAGGCATATAAACAGAGTGCGCCGTACACGCAGACAAAACCGGCAGTAAAAAAATGTCGGCAAATTTATATAAAACGTCCGAAAAACTTGCGTAAATTGAAAAAAGTTTATAAAATATTTTTAAGAGAATAAAAAGCAAAAATTATTTTAAGGAAAAATGGAAAAAGAAGAAAACCTGCAATTTCGTGAGAAAAACGAAAAAGCACCCGAAAAGAATAAGACCAAAAAGACTAAAATCGCGCTTAAAATAGTTGCGGTTATTTTTGCGGTACTTCTTATTTTTATTTTTACCTGCTGGATATTGTATATAATTTCCGACAAAAATATCGTTCGCTGGCGCCCCGATTACGAAATGGCCGATATTTCCGCCGTTCTCGAAAAGGATAATCTCACAAAAGAAGATTATTCGTTTTTATACGAGCAGACGGGACTTACCGAAATCGGCATACAAAGAGCGTTAAACAGGGGCGAAGCCGGTAAAAAACGTATACTTAAAATTCAGGAAGAGTTTTTTACCGAATATAAGGTAAAAAATTCGGAATTCGATCCGTTTATGTGTACCGATTACATCGACAGATACACGACCAATATTTATCTCGAAGATGGCGATATAATAGTAAGCGCGTCCACGCACCTGTCGTGCATGAGAATAGGTCACGCCGGTCTTGTCACTAACGGCGAAAATAACGAAGTTTTACAGGCGGTGGCTTACGGCGAACCGAGCGAAATCGGATTTATGACAGACTTTACCGACCGAGTAAACTATATGGTTTTAAGGCCGAAGTTTTCGGAAGAAGTCCGTAAATCGGTTGCGGAATATGCCGAAAAAAACCTTTGCGGTATAAAATACAGCGCGTTTGTCGGCAGTTTTAACAAAAAATCCGCAAAAAAGACGCAGTGCGCGCACATAGTGTGGTTCGCATACGCAAAGTGCGGGTATAATCTGCTTAAAAAGAATACAACTCTCGTTCTCCCGTACGATCTTGCGAATTCCGATATGGTAGAAGTCGTTCAGGTATCGGGCTTTAATCCTTATACCTTGTGGGAAAATCTTATGTTTTAGTTTGTTATAGTCCGCATGGTTATCTTTTGACCGCACTCCCGGACGGCGAAGCCATAGTAAAAGCAATAATTTGAGGCACGAATATGGACATCGCCGATAAAAAATGGTATAATGCGGGTATCTTATAAATGCGGAGCTGATTATGAAATCACCTAAAAACAAGACGATAGATTTTACTCTCGAAGAAGGCAAGCCATTTTTAGGCAGATGCGTAAAAGTAAATTCTGCGGTGACCACAGATAAAATTCTCGATAAAACCATACTCGGCGACACGCTTTGCACTCTCGGGTTTTTCCCCGAAAAGAGCGTTGATCTGCTTATAGCCGATCCTTACTATAATCTCGATAAAAGTTTCCACGGGAATAAATTTTCGAAATTAAAGGGTAACGAATACGCCGAATATACCGAAAGCTGGATAAAAAAGATAATACCGCTGTTAAAGCCGACCGCTTCGGTTTACGTCTGTTGCGACTGGCAGTCGAGCCTGCAGATAGGAACGGTCCTTAATAAATATTTTAACGTTATCAACAGAATAACCTGGCAAAGGGAAAAGGGACGCGGCGCACGTAAAAACTGGAAAAATTCGCTTGAAGACATATGGTTCGCAACGGTTTCGGACGAATACACCTTTAATGTAAGCGACGTTATGTCGCGGCGGAAGGTGCTTGCCCCGTATAAGGTCGAAGGTAAACCCAAAGATTGGGAAGCAACCGCCGAAGGCAATTTCAGAAATACTTATCCGTCGAACTTCTGGGACGATATTTCTATTCCGTACTGGTCTATGCCCGAAAATACGGCTCATCCCACTCAAAAACCCGAAAAACTTTTGGCAAAGCTCATACTTGCCAGCAGTAACAAAGGGGACGTGGTTCTGGATCCGTTTTTAGGTTCGGGTACGACTTCCGTCGTCGCAAAAAAGTTAGGGCGGCATTATATAGGCATCGAACAGAATCCGCTGTATTGCGCATGGGCGGAATACAGATTGGAGCAGGCGGAAGGCGATAAAACGATACAAGGGTATTCCGACGGAGTTTTTTGGGGAAGGAACACTTCCTCCGTCCGAAGAAAAGGGAAAACTGAAAAATAAAATAATTAAATACCGAAAAACGGACTTGAGATAAAAATCAAGCCCGTTTTTGTTATATTATGGCTGAATCGGTTCGGCAGACTTGCGGGTAAAATCCGTTATCGGCGAAAGCAAAAACGGACGGCGAAGATTTTTCGGATTTTTATTTTTTAAGATTTAAGATATTGATTAAAAAATTTTAATATGCTACAATAAAGTAGCTACACAATTTAATCATAGGATTTTCGGTATTGAAGGGCATATTATACCCTTTTTTTGACCATAACCAAATTATTGAATTTGATAAAAACTCAAATTCCACTAAAAAGGTTATGGCAATACCGTAATACCGATTAGATTGTGTAGCGACAACGGAGTTTGCGTTTTTTGTGCGGCAGCTTCGGTTGTCGCACTTTTTGTTTAAGGGGGATGTAAACATGTGATAATCGGAAAAGGTAAGGAAGGTTTGTGAATAAAATTAAGAAAAGAGAGAGAGGAGTTATTTAAATGAAAAAGAATTTTCAGGTTATATTTTTAAGCATAATAATGCTTATATCCATGTGTTTTGCGGTTACTGGGTGCAAAAAGAAGGACAACCCGTCCGGTAAAAACAAGGAATACGCCGTTTCGTTCTACGTGGACGACGTGTTGGTGAAAACCGTTAAGTCAAAAGGAAACGAAGAAATAGATTTCCCCGAAGATCCGTCCAAAGAAGGCTACTTTTTTGCGGGGTGGGGTTGCACGTTTTCGAACGGTTATATCGAAAAATATTTTACTTCGGAATATTATAAAAACATACCGATGGGCGAAGATATAAAAGTTTTTGCTCAATGGAAGAAGAAAATCACCATACATTTCGAAATGAACGGCGGTTATTATCAGAATCACAACGAACCGGGCGAAATTCCGACAGGTCCGCTCCCCGATGAGATAATACGCGAAGGGCAGAAATCTCTCCGTATCAACACCGTAATAGAAAAGGCCAACAACGCCGCTTTCGCGGGATGGTACGACAATCCCGAACTCGAAGGCGACAGAATAACCGATCCGTACTATCCGACCGAAAGCGTAACGCTTTACGCCGCATGGGTTGACGAAGCGAACGTTGTTACCGAAAGCGGATTCAAACTTTCTTACTACGACGGCTTAGGAGGCTATTATACCGAAGGGTATTTCGGCGAAGACGTAACCGAACTTGTTATTCCGTCTTCTTATAAAGGCGTACCCGTCGTAGAGATATGGAGTCCGTTTTATTTTAAGGATTATCAGGTTTTCAACAGAACGATTACTTCGATAAAAACTTCAAAAAATCTTAAGGTGATAAAAGATAACGCATTTCAGCTTTGCAGCGCGCTTACTTCGGTAACGATCAGCGACACCGTAGAAGAAATAGGGGACAATGCGTTCGACGTGAATTCTCTTGCGAACATCACCATGGGCAAAAACGTGAAGTACATAGGCGCAAACGCCTTCGGTAACGTAAACAACTACAATGCGCCGGCATGGGCGAAAAGCCTCCCCGACGGTCCCGTGTATTTAGGCAACGTTTTCTACGGATATAAGGGAATCATAAACGGATCTTTCGAGATAAAAAGCGGGACGACGGCGATTGCCGGAAATGCGTTTTACGGACAGAATCAAATGACTTCGGTAACCATTCCGCAGGGCGTCGAAATTATAGGCAGATATGCTTTCGGAGGCTGTACGCAGTTAAAAACGATAAATATGCCGGGTACCATGACGGATATTTACGCTTACGCATTTTATAACTGTACTTCGCTTGAAAGTTTTGTTATGCCGGATTCGGTAACTTCGATAAAAGACGGTATATTCTCGGGTTGTACGAGCTTAAAAAGCGTAACGCTTTCAGAAAATCTTACAAGGCTCGAATACGGCATGTTCGAAAACTGCCCGATAACGGAACTTATCGTTCCCGAAAAGGTAGTTTTTATCGGCAACGCTTTTACAGGGAATACGACTTTGCAAAAGGTAACTATTAAGAAAGCCGAAATAGACTTCGGCGAACTGGCTATGGATTACGTTCCCGACAGCGTAACCGCCATTTATGTGCAGGAAAATCTTGTCGAAGCCTTCAAGTCGCAATATCCCGCTCACGCGGATAAATTTTTCGCGATAGAAAAATAAAAATTCAGTCAGATTTCAGTCAAAAAAAGATTGTTCTATAAAAACAAGCCCGACCAAATAGTCGGGCTTGTTTTTATATGGTATGGTTTTGCCATAACCGTTCCAGCCGAATATCCGCCTTGAACGATATAAAACGAAACTCTTATTTTGAAGTTTTTGATTTATATTCTTAAAAATTTAACAAAACGATTGAATTATCTGAAATAATATGATACACTGAAAATGCCAAATCAAACGAATCCTTATTTTGCAAGGACTCTTTATATTTTTATAGGGGTGCATTGTACCCTTTTATATGACACATCATAGAATTTGATAAAAATGCAAATTCCATTCGGTGTGTTGTAAGTTAGTTCTTGCATAGAATCCGTTTGGTTTGGCGACTATCGGAGTTTGCGTTTTTTGTGCGGCAACTTCGGTTGTCGCACTTTTTATTTTTAGGAGGGAAAAATATGTTTAAATTGAAGAAGGTGGTTTTTTCATTTATAGGAACCTTACTGATTCTTCTAATTGCAAGTTTTTTTGTTGCATGCGGCGATGATGTCGAAGAAACCGAAAACAATTATCCTGTTGTAGGCATTTGGCACGCACAAGCAACGTGGAGAGAAGATAATCCTTATAATTATGGTGGTGATATATGTAAATTGGATATTTGGTTTGATTTTAGAGAAGACGGAACGTTAAAAAATAAATTAATATTATTAGTTAATGGATATACCTTGAGCGATACTGATTGGATAATTGCTAATCTTACTTGGTCTGTCAAAGATAATGTTATTACATTATCGAATGGTAAGCAGTTTGTGATTGTTGACGATGAATTTAATGATATATATCCTGATCCTAAAATGATATTACATTATAAAAAGGAATTGTCTGAATAAATTTTAAACATAAGGAGACTTATAATGGGAAGATATTGGAAAGTAAATTGTCCATATTGTAATGCAGAGATTGCACAGGGACATGGTTATGGGGACAAAGTCCCCGATGTTTGGGTACCATTTATCCGCTGTGAGATTTGTGGCGGTTTGATAAAAACGGGTAGTAGTGAATATTTGACTATTCCGGTGGAAAAACGGATACGGCTAAAAAGAACAACAAAAAATTGTGAATATATAGAACAATCGTTAGATAGAACAAACAATGAAGAGTATGTAGCTTTTTTGCAAAAAAATGGTTTTATAATATATCCGATAACCAACATAGATAAAGATAGTTTTGAAGATGTTCGGTTCGATTTATATATAAATAATCAGCCGTCTACGAGTGCTACACAATCGTTATATAATGTGGGGATTTTAATCGAAGAAGAAAAATTGGACAAAGAAACCGGCGGAATAAAAAAAGAAATTTTAGAGAAAAATCAACAAGCCTATGATTTAAATCAAAAAATTTCGCGATGGAGCGTAGGCATAGGTTTTGCTGTTGGAATTGTTTTTACTGTTTTATTCGGGAGTATAAACCCAAATAGCTATCTCTTTCTAATCGGTATTATAATGGGGATTGGGAGTGCGGTCGCGGTATGTTTTGGAATGGAGAATTATTACAAAAATAAAGATCAACAACCAAATAATTCTGCCGCTCAAAAAAATAAAGAACCATATGATAACGGTATTGTTAGTAAAGAAAAATATCAAGAAAAAGAACGTAAAATCATCGATGATAACGAGAAATAATTATGAATTATAAGAAATGTTCTTGGAGTGATGAATTAAATTACATAAGCGATGATGAATAACTTTGTGGAATGTGTAGACCACAAATAAAAATTACGTACGACTCATGCAAAAGTTGTAGAAACTGATTTTTCTCATATTATACGCGAGCGTATATATGGTGGCAATTCTTGCAAAATTTATAAAAAGTTTTGTAATACGCTTGGTTGGAAAAAACAAAAAAGCAAGTCGAATCTTATTGATTCGACTTGCTTTTTTAGTGGTGCGGATAAAGGGATTTGAACCCATACGGTTGCCCACAGGAACCTGAAACCTGCGCGTCTGCCAATTTCGCCATATCCGCATGACTTTGCCGGAAAATCCGGCGTATGGAGCAGGTGAAGGGAGTCGAACCCTCGAGTGTTGCTTGGGAAGCAACCGTTTTGCCGTTAAATTACACCTGCGACGACCGATTTATAATTATTCGGCTTAGCTAATATATATTATCACAAAACTTCGCGAAAAAAAAGCAAATTGTAAAACTTTTTGCGACTTTAAAAAAACGGATGAAAATTCGCGGTGAAAAATCAAAATTTTTTATAAAAAGACAAATTATAAAGGGTTTATAAAAATTTGCGTTAACTCTTGCATTAAAAAACAAAATATTGTATAATATAACAAAAGATAAACTCCAAGGAGGGTTAAAATGGCTTTATTTGCAAAAATAATCGAATGGTCCGACGATACAAAGGATACTCTCGTATATAAATATCCCCTTAAAAAAGCGGGAAGAGAACTCAACAACAAGAGTAAACTTATCGTAAGAGAATCGCAGGAAGCGGTATTTGTTCATAAAGGACAGATATGCGACATTTTCCCTGCGGGTTCGTACGATCTCGGCACGGATATATTCCCGATACTTTCTAAACTCGCGGGCTGGCGTTACGGATTCCAGTCGCCGATCACCTGCGACATTTATTACGTTAACACGAAGCAGTTCACCAATCAGAAGTGGGGAACTTCTAACCCGATTATCGTAAGAGATCCCGAATTCGGCATGGTAAGAGTCAAAGGTTACGGCTCGTATTCGTTTAAAGTTCAGAACGTAGAAACGTTCCTTAAAGAGCTTTTCGGAACCAACTCGTCTTTCGTTACCGAAGATATTACCGGCTGGCTTAAAACGCTCGTCGTTTCGTACATAACCGACGCTATCGGCGAAAGTAAAATTTCGATTCTCGATATGGCGGGCAACACGCTCGAATTCAATACCATAATCAAGAACAACGTTCAGGAAAAGTTCGACGAAATCGGCTTGAGACTTGAAAACTTCGTCGTTGAAAATCTTTCGCTCCCGCAGGAAGTCGAAAAGAGAATCGACGAACGTTCCGGCTACGGCGTATTGAGCGGCGCTACCGACACCATGATGAAGGTTGCCGCAGCGGACGCAATGAAGGAAGCCGCAAAGAATCCGGGAATGGGCGGTACGTTTATGGGCGCAGGGGTAGGTCTCGGCGCAGGAGTTGGCGTTGGCAAAATTTTCAGCGACGCGCTTAACTCTAAAGAAGAACAGGCTAAACCGCAGACGGCTGCGGCTCCCGCGGCGACCGCTACGAAAGCTTGCCCCAAGTGCGGCGCGAGCGTTCCCGCAAATTCAAAGTTCTGTCCCGAATGCGGCGAAAAGATGCCCGTGGCTAAATTCTGTCCCGAATGCGGCGCAAAGGTAGACGCAGGCGCTAAATTCTGCCCCGAATGCGGAAAGAAGCTTTAATAATCGTTTAATCGCTTTGTTTTACAGTACCTGTATCGGCGAAACTTAACCGAAACGGTTTACTTGCGATTTATACCGAAAAATAATAGTAAAAGCGGCGTTGCGGTACGGATTCAAAGAGACATGTTACTCAAAAGCCGACCAAGTAAGAAGTAAAGCGATTAAAACATAAAAATAAGCAAAACATATTTATAGGGGCGATCGCCCCGAAGGAGATACATTATGAAAAAGGAAATCACGGGAGATACCAAAATTATCGACGTACTCGATATTAACCCCAATGCGGGCGAAATATTGATGGCTCACGGAATGCACTGCTTAGGATGCGCTCTCGCTCACGGCGAAACCGTAGCCGAGGCCGTAGGCGTTCACGGCGAAGATCTCGAACTTCTTCTCGAAGAATTAAATAACGTAGAAGAATAACAAATTTCGGTATATTATCCGAAAAATAAAAACGCAAGGCAATCCAAAGCCCGGGTTCCGGACGCGGGTTGCCTTCTTAAATAAAACTGAAAAATCAGAAAAGTCAAGGGAGAGGTATGACAGACGATTTTTTTGACGATTCCCCGTCGCAGGGCGGCGCGCCCGACTCCGCGCCTGAAAAGGACGTTTCGACGAGCAGTCAGAAGTGTCCCAATTGCGGAAACAATTTGAAGTTCGATCCGGAAAAGCATAAACTTTGCTGCGAATACTGCGGCTCGGAATTCGATATAGAAGAAGACAAAAACTATGTGGAAATAGATATAGCGAAGGGCTTCGAAACTCATGAAAAATGGGATAACGAAGTCAGAGTTTTTCGCTGTGAAAATTGCGGCGCAAAAGTAATTCTCGATAAAAACGCTACAGCCGACGTATGTCCTTTCTGCGGAACCTCGCACGTAGTCAAAATCGAAGAACAGGCGGGTATAAAGCCGAACGTCGTAATTCCGTTTTCGATTTCGAAAGAAGAGGCTGTAAAAAAAGTAAAAACCTGGGCGAAAAAGAATCTCTTCGCTCCGAGAAAGTTCAAAAAGAGACTCAAAACGGAAAATCTTAAAGGCGTTTATATGCCGTGCTATACTTTCGACAGTCTTACGCAGTCGAGCTATAACGGTAAAATCGGCATATATCATACAAGAACCGTAGGCTCCGGCAAGAATCGCCGTACCGAAACGTGGACGGAGTGGAGATACATACAGGGTAATTACAGCGAATTCTTCAACGACGTAACGATTTCTTCCGTTAAAAACTTAACGCAGAAGAATCTCGAAAAGCTTGGCGGCTTTCCCGAAACGGAGAACAGAGTTTACGAAGATAAGTTTTTATACGGCTTTATGGCGTATAATTCCGAACGTCCCATAACCGATTGCTGGTCGGACGCAAAGGATAAAATGGACGCTGCGCTGAAACGAAATATTTTAAGCCAATACCGCTACGATGTCGTAGGGTATCTCAACGTATCGACGGAGCACACCGGCGTTACATATAAGCTCGAACTCATTCCGATATGGGTAGGCAATTTTATATTCAACAAAAAACCGTATAACTTTTTCATAAACGGATTGAACGGCAAAGTTACGGGTAAACTTCCCGCTTCGCCCGTAAGAGTAAGTATAGCCGTCCTGCTGGGACTCGGACTTTTGACGGGGCTGTTCTTCTTATTATGGAAAATGGGAGTGCTGGAGGCGTGTATGAACGAAGCGTTTGCCGCTCTTCCGTTTGTCCCCGGACTGTAACGGTTTTAGCATATTAAGATCTGATATAATATCGGCCGGCGGAATTAAAACTCTCCGCCGGCTGTTTTTATTGCTTTTCATATTTTCTTCCGATCGCCAATATTTATTATATTTAAAATATATAGTATAAAATATATACAATAATTTATATAGGGGATAAAGGGAGTTGCTGTATAAAGGCAGATAAAATCGTGTTTTGCAAAAAAACAACGATAGAAAGCAGGTAGAAAGAAAAGATTAAAATAAAAAAATTTTCTTAAAATATTTATAAAACGGCAAAAACTATAAAAACCACAATATTTTGTGTTCTTTTAGGATAAAAACGCTATAAAAAGCGCGGAAAAAGGGGATACGCAAACTTTACCGTGTGTATCGCGAAAAAAAGTTTAAAAAACATATGAAAAAAGTTTGACATTACCTTATGCGTTAGGTTATAATAGTCAAGCTGTGTAAAAATGGGTTGATTCGGAAAGTTACTTTAACCTTTTACCCCTTAATCGCGATAGGGGACAAGGAGATAATTTCCGATGACAATTGTAACGACGCGATCGTTACGACTAACTTCGTATAAAGATATCCGGTCATTCGCAGCGACTTAAAACGGTTTAAGTATCGGCGAATGATTTTTTATTTATCTTAAAGCGACACACACGGCAAAGTTTACAAAACGTTAGTATAAAAAGGAGAAAACAATGGCAAGTCAGAAAATCAGAATCAAACTTGTTTCTTACGACCACGACATGGTTGACCAGGCCGCTCAGAGAATTATCGAAACGATGACTCAGGCGGGCGCTAAAATTTCGGGACCGGTTCCGCTTCCCACCGAAAAGGAAGTAGTTACCATTCTTCGTTCGCCCCATAAATATAAAGATTCGCGCGAACAGTTCGAAATCAGAACTCACAAGAGACTTATCGACATCTATTCCCCGAACGTAAAGCTTCTGGACAGCATCCATCTTCCCGCGGGCGTAGACATCAAAATCAAACTCTAATTCCCGGATTAGAAGAACAAAGATAATTCCCGTAGGCGCACAAAACACACAGCACCGCGCCGAAGGTTATAAGGGCTGCGTTCCCGTAAAACGCGAACAAGGTTGCGTTTCCTCATAAACGCGAAATAAGGCGGCGTTTCCTAAAAAACGCAAATTTCATGGAGGTGAACTTTATCTATGTATAAAGCAATCATTGGCAAAAAGTTAGGAATGACTCAGCTTTTCACGGCTGAGGGCAAAGTAATTCCCGTAACGGTAGTCGAAGCAGGTCCGTGTCCCGTCGTTCAGCTCAAAACAGAAGAACACGACGGATACAACGCCGTAAAGCTCGGCTTTGAAGAAGTTTCCGAAAAGAAGCTTTCGAAGCCCGCTCTCGGACAGTTCAAAAAGGCCGGCGTAAATCCGCAGAAGGAATTGAGAGAATTCAGAGTCGAAAACGTATCGGAATATTCGGTAGGCTCGTCCGTAACCGTCGAAGTATTCGCGGCAGGCGACAAGATCGACGTAACAGGACTTACCAAAGGTCACGGATACACCGGCGTTATCAAGAGATGGAATCATCACAGACTTAAAGAAACCCACGGCGTAGGCCCCGTTCACAGAGAAGTAGGTTCTATGAGCGCAAACAGCTCTCCGTCTAGAGTATTCAAAGGCAAAAAGCTTGCCGGACAGTACGGTAACGAACAGGTTACCATTCAGAATCTCGAAGTCGTAAAAGTCGATGCGGCGAGAAACGTACTTTTGATCAAGGGCGCCGTTCCCGGTCCCGTCAAAGGCATCGTAACCATCAGAGCTACCGTTAAATAAGGAGAAATATCATGCAAGTAAAATTATTTGATATGAACGCCAAAGAAGTTGGCGAATTGACGTTGAACGATCAGCTCTTTGACGTTGAATATAACGAACCGGTTATTCATCAGGCAATCGTAACCCGTCTTGCCAACAACAGACAGGGAACGAAAAGCACTTTGACGAGAAGCGAAGTAAGAGGCGGCGGCATCAAACCGTGGCGTCAGAAGGGCACCGGCAGAGCGAGACAGGGTTCTATCCGTTCTCCGCAGTGGATTCACGGCGGCGTGGTATTCGCTCCGAAGCCCAGAGATTTCTCCAAAAAGATGAACGTTACCGCAAAGAGAGTCGCAATGTTCTCGGCGTTATCGCAGAAAATCAGAGAAAACGAAGTTATCTTCCTCGACAATCTTACCTCGACCGGCAAGACCAAAGAGATGGTTAACTTATTGAAGAAGTTCGAACTTGAAAAAACCGTACTTTTCGTTATGGACAACTCCGACGAAATGGTTTTGAGAGCAAGTGCAAACGTTAAGGAAATCACGACTATTCCCGTTGAACAGCTCAACACTTACGACGTAGTAAGAAATGCGAAAGTCGTAATCACCAGAGACGCTGTTAAAAAGATCGAGGAGGCTTACGAAATATAATGAGAGCACATGACGTTATCATAAGACCGATCCTTTCCGAAAAGAGTTATGCGGGCATCGCGAACAAGAAGTACACCTTCGAAGTTCCCAAGACCGCAAACAAGACCGAAATCAAACTCGCGGTAGAAGAAATATTCGGCGTTAAAGTAGAAAGCGTCAACACCGTAAACGTTGACGGCAAAATGAGAAGAATGGGTGCGCATCAGGGACTTACCCCTGCTTATAAAAAAGCCATCGTTCAACTTAAGAAAGAAAGCAAGACAATCGAATTCTTCGATTCTTTATCCTAATCACGGAGGAATAGACAATGGCTATTAAAAGATATAAGCCGACATCGTCCGCTCGCCGTTTCATGACGGTGCACGCGTATGACGAAATTACGTCGACAAAGCCCGAAAGATCCCTTTTGGAAGATCAGAGAAAATCGGGCGGCCGTAACAACACAGGTCGCCTTACAGTAAGACACATCGGCGGCGGCAACAGACGCAAATATCGTATCATCGACTTCAAGAGAGATAAGATCGGCGTTCCCGCAACCGTCAAGACCATCGAATACGATCCCAACAGAAGCGCGAACATCGCTTTACTCGTCTATGCCGACGGCGCAAAACGTTACATTCTCGCTCCCGTAGGACTTAATGTAGGAGATAAGGTTGTTTCCGGTTCCGACGCGGACATCAAGGTAGGAAATACGCTTCCCCTTGCGAATATCCCCGTAGGTACCATGATTCACAACATCGAATTACAGCCCGGCAAGGGCGGTCAGATCGCGCGTTCCGCAGGTATGGCTGCACAGCTTATGGCTAAAGAAGGAAACCTTGCGACCGTAAAAATGCCTTCCGGCGAAATGAGATACATTCTCTTGACCTGCAAAGCAACAATCGGTCAGGTAGGCAACCTCGAACACGAAATCATCAGACTCGGCAAAGCCGGCAAGACGAGATATCTCGGTATCCGTCCCACCGTCAGAGGCGTCGTCATGAACCCCTGCGATCACCCGCACGGCGGCGGCGAAGGCAAATCCCCTGTCGGACATCCCGGTCCTCTTACTCCGTGGGGCAAACCCGCTCTCGGTTACAAGACCAGAAAGCATAAAAAGGCTTCGAGCAAGATGATCATTACGAGAATAAATTAAGGAGGTAATAGGATATGTCCAGAAGTGTTAAAAAAGGTCCTTATATCGAACCTAAACTCTTAAAGAGAATAGAAGAGTTAAACGCAAACAACGACAAAAAGGTCATCAAGACCTGGTCGAGAGCGACTACTATTTCTCCCGAAATGGTAGGTCACACCATCGCGGTATACGATGGCAGAAAACACGTCCCCGTGTATGTTACCGAAGATATGGTCGGTTGTAAATTAGGCGAATTCGCCCCCACCAGAACCTTCAAGGGACACGGCGGAGAAAAAACAACGTCGGCTAGATAAGGAGGTCTCGATAACATGGCTACGAATATGAGAGAAAAGACTCTCAGAATAGAAGAAAACAAAGATAAAAGACCTTACGCCGTCGCAAAACACGTAAGAATTTCCCCCTATAAGGTAAGAATCGTTCTTAACCTTATCAGAGGAAAGAGCTATAACGAAGCAGTAGCGATTTTGGCTAACACCCCGAAATCGGCTTCCGAACCGATCAGAAAGGTTCTTATGTCCGCGGCTGCAAATGCGGAACACAACAAAGGTTTATCGAAAGAAACCCTTTACGTTGCGGCTTGCTACGCAGACCAGGGTCCCACGCTCAAGAGAGTTCAGCCGAGAGCGCAGGGCAGAGCATTCAGAATCTTAAAGCGTACCAGTCACATCACCGTGATTCTGGACGCAAGAGCTTAAGGAGGACGATATGGGACAGAAAGTTAATCCCCATGGATTGAGAGTAGGCGTTATCGCGGATTGGAACACTCAGTGGTTCGCTCCCAAAAAAGATATCGCTAAATACATTAAAGAAGATAACGTTATCCGTACTGCGCTTAAAAAGGCTTATTATCAGGCTGCTATCAGCAAGATAGTAATCGAACGCGCCGCTCAGAGACTTATCGTTACCATTCATACCGGCAGACCCGGCGTTCTTATCGGAAAGCAGGGTGCGGAAATCGAAGTCATCAAGAAGCTCGTCTCCAAACTTACTACGAGCAAACAGATTTCGATCAACATCGTTGAAGTTAAAAAGCCCGACTGCGACGCTCAGCTTATCGCCGAATCGATCGCAAGCCAGCTTGAAAAGAGAATTTCCTTCAGACGCGCTATGAAGCAGGCTATTTCGAGAGCGTCCAAGGCAGGCGTAAAGGGTATCAAAGTTACCGTCAGCGGAAGACTCGACGGAGCGGAAATAGCCCGTTCCGAAAGCCATCACGAAGGTTCGATTCCTCTTCAGACGCTCCGCGCCGATATCGACTACGGCGTAGCGGTCGCTCACACCACCTTCGGTGTAATCGGCGTAAAAACGTGGGTTTACAGAGGCGAAGTTATCGGTAAAAAATCCGCGAAGAAGTTGGAAGGAGGTCAAGCATAATTATGTTGATGCCTAAAAGAGTTAAAAGAAGAAGAGTTCACCGCGGCAGAATGACCGGCAAGTGCACTAAAGGCAACGTAATCGCTTACGGCGAATACGGTCTCGTTGCGATGGAACCCGCGTGGATCAAGTCCAACCAGATCGAAGCGGCCCGTGTCGCAATGACCAGATTTATCAAACGTGGCGGACAGGTATGGATAGATATATTCCCCCACAAGCCCGTTACGAAGAAACCTGCCGACAGCCGTATGGGCTCCGGTAAAGGTTCCGTCGAATATTGGGTAGCGGTAGTTAAACCCGGCAGAGTATTGTTCGAAATGGCGGGTATCGACGAAGCGACCGCAAAAGAAGCTATGAGACTTGCGGGACGTAAGCTTCCCATCAAAACTAAGTTCGTATCGAAAAGCGACCTTAACCAGAAAACAGTAGAAGGAGACGCAGAATAATGAAAGCGAAAGATCTTCAGAATATGACCGAACAGGAATTGAATACGAAGCTTGCGGAACTCAAAGAAGAGCTCTTTAACCTTCGTTTCCGTCATGCAACCGGTCAGCTTGAAAACCCTGTGTCTTTAAGAAATTGCAAAAAGGATATCGCCAGAGTACAGACGGTTATCCGCAGTAAGGAATTAAAGGCGTAAGAGGTGCTAATATGGAAAGAAATTTAAGAAAAGAAAGAATCGGCATCGTCGTTTCCGATAAGATGGATAAAACGGTAGTCGTCGCTATCGAAGAAAGATATAAACATCCCTTATACAAAAAGACGGTAAAAAAGACCCACAAGTTCAAAGCTCACGACGAGCTTAACGCATGCGGAGTAGGCGATAAAGTACTTATCGTCGAAACCCGTAAGCTTTCCAAAGATAAGAATTGGAGAGTCGCGCAGATCGTCGAAAAGGCTAAATAAGGAGGACCACGGAACATGATACAACCACAGACTATATTGAAGGCTGCCGACAATTCCGGCGCTAAAGAGTTAATGTGCATAAGAGTTCTCGGCGGATCTTTCAGAAAAACCGGAAACATCGGCGACGTAATCGTATGCAGCGTAAAGTCCGCAACCCCCGGCGGTTCGGCTAAAAAAGGCAAAGTATACAGAGCGGTTATCGTAAGATCGGTAAACGGCATCAGACGTAACGACGGAACTCACATCAGATTCGACGAAAACGCAGCAGTTATCATCGATGGACAGAAACAGCCCATCGGTACCCGTATCTTTGGACCCATCGCGAGAGAACTCCGCGATAAGGACTACATGAAAATAATTTCCCTTGCACCGGAAGTTTTATAAGGAGAAACTGTTATGAAAATTAAGAAAAACGATACGGTTTTGGTTCTTTCCGGCAAGGACGCGGGCAAGACCGCCAAGGTTCTGGTAGCAATACCCAGGACCGGCAAGGTAGTCGTTGACGGCGTAAACGTTCAGAAAAGACACACCAAAGCTAAAAACGCACAGGAAGTAAGCGAAATAAAGACTCAGTCCGGCGCGATCGACGCATCCAACGTAATGGTTGTTTGCCCCGCTTGCGGCAAGGCGACGAGAGTTGCTTACAATACGGTAGAAGGCAAAAAGGTAAGAGTCTGCAAAAAGTGCGGAGCTTCTTTGGAAGTAGCGGCTAAAGCTACCGAAAAGAAAGCTGTAAAGAAGGCTGCAAAGGCTTCCGACGAAACCGCAACGAAGAAGACGACCGCAAAGAAAACAACGACCAAGGCAGCGACCAAAGAAAAGACCGCGGCTAAAAAGACAACAAAGAAAGCGGCGACCGAAGAAAAGACCGCTACCAAGAAAACGACAAAGAAGACCGCGAAGACCGCGGACGCAGAATAACGGGAGGTAATATCGGATTATGGCAGAAGCTATGAACAGAGTAAGAGCTCGTTATCTGAACGAAGTCGTTCCTTACTTAAAAGAAAAATTCAATTACGCAAACGTTAACGAAGTACCCAAACTCGTAAAGATCACGGTCAACACGGGTTTAGGCGACGTTAAGGATAACGCGAAGTCGGTTCAGCAGGCTATCGAAGAACTTAAAATCATCACAGGACAGAAGCCTTTGCAGACCACCGCGAGAAAGTCCATCGCTAACTTCAAAGTAAGACAGGGCATGATTGTCGGCGCGAAAGTTACTTTGAGAAACGACAGAATGTACGAATTCTTCGACAAACTCGTTTCCATCGCTCTTCCGAGAGTAAGAGACTTCAGAGGCGTACCCACTAAGTCTTTCGACGGCAGAGGCAACTATTCGTTAGGCATCAAAGAACAGCTTATCTTCCCGGAAATTTCTTATGACCAGGTTGAAAAGGTAAGAGGTTTCGACGTCTGCTTCACCACGACGGCAAAGACCGACGAAGAAGCTTACGAACTTTTAAAAGCACTCGGAATCCCGTATGCTGCGAAATAAGGAGTAAAGACGATGGCTAAAAAATCAATGATAAACAAACAGCAGAGACCCGCTAAGTATTCCACGAGAGCGTACACGAGATGCTCCATCTGCGGAAGACCTCACGCGGTTCTTAAAAAGTACGGTATTTGCCGTATTTGCTTCAGAGAACTTGCTTACAAGGGAGAACTTCCCGGAGTAAAGAAGGCAAGCTGGTAACGGGAGGTATAACATGACAGACGTAATAGCAGATATGCTTACAAGAATCAGAAACGGTTTGACTGCCAAACACGAAACGGTTGAAATCCCCGCTTCCAACACCAAAAAGGCGATTGCCGAAATTCTTTTGAAGGAAGGTTACGTTTCCGACGTTAAATACGAAGAAGGCGTTCAGGGAACTATCGTTATAACCCTTAAATATGCAGGCGACGGCAAAAAGGTCATAACCGGACTTAAAAGAGTCAGCAAACCCGGTTTAAGAGTATACGTAGGCGCGGAAGATATTCCCAGCGTACTCGGAGGATTGGGTATTGCCATTCTTTCGACGTCCAACGGCATTATGACCGATAAAGAAGCGAGAAAAGCCAACCAGGGCGGAGAAGTTCTCGCATACGTTTGGTAAGGAGGTAACGGAAACATGTCAAGAATAGGTAAAATGCCCGTTGCGATCCCCCAGGGCGTAACGGTTGACATCAAACCGGGCGTAGTTACCGTAAAAGGTCCCAAAGGAACTCTTACTCAGACTTTCGACGCGGTTGATATCACAATTAAGGAAGAAAACGGTCACGTTGTTCTTACCAGAATCAACGACGAACAGGAAAACAGAGCGAAACACGGTTTATACAGAGCGCTCATTCACAATATGGTTACCGGCGTTACCGAAGGTTACAAAAAGACTCTCGTTATCGCAGGCGTAGGTTTCAAAGCGGCTAAGCAGGGCAACAAAGTCGTACTTAACGTAGGCTATTCGCACCCCGTAGAAATCTTCGAAAACGAAGACATCAAGCTTAACTGCCCGTCCGCAACCGAAATCGAAGTTTCGGGCATCGACAAGACCAAAGTAGGTCAGTATGCGGCTAACGTAAGAAACATCAGACGCCCCGAACCTTACCACGGATACGGTATTCACTACAGCGATGAAGTGATCGAACGTAAGGAAGGCAAGACGGCAGGCAAGTAACGTTTAGTTACTTTTGGTGGATAAAGCGTTTTGTCCGCTTTATCTGCTGAGTGCAGCAATGCGAAAAGTATTAAAGAGGATTAAAAAATGATTTCTAAAATCGACAAAAATGCAGACAGAAAACAGAGACACGTCAGAGTCAGAGGAAAAGTTAAAGGTACTGCAAATGCTCCGAGATTATGCGTATACAGAAGTTTGAACAACATCTACGCGCAGCTTATCGACGACGTTAAGGGCAACACCCTCGTTACCGCTTCTACCCTTGACAAGGCGTTAAAAGGTACTCTCGAAGGCAAGTCCAAGACCGAAGAAGCAAAAGCGGTAGGCAACCTTCTCGCTAAAAAAGCTCTCGAAAAGGGCATCGAAAACGCAGTTTTCGACAGAGGCGGATACCTTTACATTGGCAGAGTTGCGGCTCTTGCCGACGGCGCAAGAGAGGGCGGCTTGAAGTTCTAAGCCGAACTCAAAATAAAAACGGAGAGATATAATTATGGCAAGAGAAAATAACAGAGCACCCAGACGTACCGAAGACGACGGAATGATCAAAAAATTAGTTTGCGTCAACCGCGTTACCAAAGTCGTTAAGGGTGGTAAGAATATGAGATTTGCTGCTCTCGTTGTCGTCGGCGACGGCAAAGGTTCGATCGGATACGCTATCGGTAAATCCACCGAAGTACCCGAAGCAATCGAAAAAGCAACGCAGAAAGCAAAGAGAAACATGGTTAAGGTTTCGCTTCTCGGAACTTCTATTCCTCACGAAACCATCGGCAAGTTCAACAGAGGTTCGATCCTTATGCTTCCGGCTGCGGAAGGTACCGGCGTTATCGCCGGCGGTCCCGTACGTCTCGTAATGGAAGCCGTAGGCATCAAGAACATCAGAACCAAATCGCACGGTTCCAACAACCCCATCAATATGGTCAAAGCTGCTGTAGAAGGTCTTAAAACGTTAAGAACTGCAGAAGAAGTAGCGGTTGTACGCGGAATCGCCGTAGAACAGGTAAACGGTTAAGGAGGTAATTTTTATTATGGCAGCAAAGAAAAAAGAATCTAAAATAAAAGTTACTTTAGTGAAAAGCACCATCGCTTGCACGCCTTACCAGAAAAAGGTTATCGCGGCTCTCGGTCTTAAAAAGATCAGATCTTACAAAGTTCATCCGAACAATGCTTGCATTCTCGGCATGATCGCGAAGGTAAGCCACATGGTTACCGTCGAAGAAGCGTAACCCAAAGGTATAAAGGAGTAATAATATGAGAATCGATACAGTTCAACCGGCAATCGGCGCGACCACTTCCAAGAAAAGACTCGGAAGAGGTATCGGCTCCGGTCTCGGCAAAACTTCCGGCAAAGGCCATAAAGGTCAGTGGGCAAGAAGCGGCGGCGGCGTAAGAGTAGGATTCGAAGGCGGTCAGATGCCTTTGACCAGACGTTTACCCAAACGCGGTTTCAACAACAACTTCAGAAAGGTTTATTCTATCGTTAACCTTTCGGCTTTCAACAATTTCGAAGCGGGTTCCGTAATAGATAAGGCAGCTCTTCTTGAAAAAGGTCTTATCAAAGAAGTTAAAAACGACGCGGGACTCAAAGTTCTCGCAAGCGGCGAAATAAACGTTGCGGTAACGGTAAAAGCGGCTAAATTCTCGGAATCGGCAAAAGAGGCAATCGAAAAGGCTGGCGGCAAAGCTGAAATAGAATAATCCCTTTGGAGGACGAAGTAATGTTTCAGACGTTAATTAAAGCATTCAAGATCAAGGAAATAAGACGTAAAATTCTTATTACCTTAGCATTATTGTTCGTATACAGACTCGGTTGCTATATTCCCGTACCGGGCATGGGCAACATGTACGACGGACTTAAAGGTTATAACTACTTAACCATCATGAACGCCGTTTCGGGTAGCGCGCTTCAGTACGGCACGTTATTCGCAATGGGTATCGGACCGTATATCAACGCTTCGATTATCATTCAGCTTTTAGCTTACGCTATTCCCAGTCTCGAAAGACTTTCGAAACAGGGAGAAGAAGGCAGAAAGAAAATCGCCAACTACACGAGATATATGACCTTGCTTCTCGCTATCGCGCAGGCGCTCGGTATCATAATCGGTATAGGCGTTAAGGGCGGTTACGTAGATACGACCAAGATCTTCAACATTTACGACAACAGCAAGTTCCTCGAAATTTTAAGCTATATATTCCTCGTAATCGTATACACTGCGGGCGCGGCGGTAACAATGTGGATCGGCGAAAGAATCACCGACTACGGCGTTTCCAACGGTATATCCATGCTTATCTTCGCAGGTATCCTTGCAACCGCGGGCAACTCGGTAATTTCGCTCTTCACGTCTTTCTCGCTTACCAAATTCTGGAAAGTTTTAGGTTTTGCGATCGCGGCGGTAGTAGTATTCGCGGCGGTAGTAACCGTAGAAGACGCGGAAAGAAAGATTCCCGTTCAGTATGCAAAACAGGTCAAGGGCAGAAAGATGTTCGGCGGCAGCTCCACCAACATCCCCATAAAGCTCAATGCATCCGGCGTTATGCCGCTCATCTTTGCGTTCGCTTTGTTATCCTTCCCCGAACTTATCATGAATCTTTTCGGTTTATCTACCGAAACGAGCAAGTTCTATGCGGGCTGGACTAAATGGGTAGGTTCCGGAAGCTGGCTTTACAACGTTCTTCTGTGCTTATTGATTTTATTCTTCGCTTACTTCTATCAGCAGATGCAGTTCAACCCCGAAGATATTTCGAAGAGCATTCAGCAGAACGGCGGCTTTATACCCGGCATCAGACCCGGTAAGCCCACCGGAGATTATCTTAAAAAGATATCAAACAGAATCACTCTCTTCGGCGCGATTTATCTTGCGATCGTAGCGTTGATTCCTTCGATAATATTCACTTTCATCGATCCTTCTCTTTCGGGCGTATTCAGCGCAACGGGACTGTTAATCGTAGTATCCGTAGCTCTCGAATTCAACCAGGCTTTGGAATCGCAGATTATGATGAAGAATTATAAGGGCTTCTTAAAATAATGAACATAATTTTATTGGGTGCGCCGGGTTCCGGAAAAGGAACCCAGGCGGTCCTTATTTCGAAAGAATATGACGTAAAGCACGTTTCGACGGGCGACATATTCAGAGAAAACATAAAAAATCGGACGGAACTCGGACTTATAGCGAAATCCTATATTGATCAGGGACACCTTTGCCCGGACGAACTCACCTGTAAAATGGTAGCCGACCGCATCTCGAAAGACGATTGCAAAAACGGCGTTCTTCTGGACGGATTTCCGAGAACGGTATATCAGGCGGAAGAACTCGAGAAGTTTGCCGACGTGGATTACGTTATAGATCTCGAAGTCCCCGAAGAAAAGCTTATACGAAGAATTGCGGGCAGACGTACTTGTCCCGATTGCGGCGGTACTTATCATATCGACGTAATAGGCGACTCGAAGATTTGTCCCGTGTGCCACGGTACTCTCGTACAGCGCGCAGACGACAACGAGGTTACCGCAAAAGAAAGAATTTCGGTATACGACAGTCAGACGAAACCTCTTATAGACTTTTATAAAAAGAAAGGCAACTTGGTGGTTATCGACGGAGATAAAGGTATAGAAGAAATTTTCGCAGACGTCGTTAAGGCAGTCAGATGATTAAAATAAAAACTATGGCGGAGATCGACGCGATGCGCGATCCGTGCAGAATCGTCAAAGAAACCCTGGAGCTTGCCGGAAGAAGCATAAAGCCCGGCATGACAACCGGGGATCTCGACGCGATTTTACACGAATACATCGTATCGTGCGGCGCTTACCCCTCTTGTCTTAATTATTACGGATATCCCGCGGCGACATGCATATCGATAGACGATATGATAGTTCACGGTATTCCTTCCGATAAAATAATTATAAAAGAGGGACAGCTCGTCAGCGTCGATTTGTGCGCTTATTACGGCGGATTCCACGGCGACGGAGCGAGAACGTTCTGCGTAGGGGAAGTTACCCCCGAAAAGAAAAAACTCGTCGACGTCACCAAAGAATGCTTTTTCGAAGCCGTCAAGGCAGTTGGAGAAGGCGTTCCGCTCGGCGATATAGGTTACGCCGTTCAGCATCACGCCGAAGAAAACGGATTCTCGGTAGTGAGAGAAATGGTCGGACACGGTATCGGCAGAGAAATGCACGAAGATCCTAACGTCCCGAATTACGGTATGAGGGGCGTAGGCGTAAGATTGAAAAAGGGAATGGTTATCTGCATAGAACCCATGATAAATATGGGAACGAAGCGTGTTAAGTTTTTAGATGACGGATGGGGCGTCGCCACTATGGACGGTAAGCCTTCCGCTCATTACGAAAACACGGTAGCCATAACCGACAACGGCGTTGAAATTTTAACGCTGTAAAATAAAAATGGAGGACGGTTTATGTCAAAGGACGACGTAATAGAAGCCGAAGGCGTTATTCAGGAAGCTCTTCCCAATGCCGAATTTTTGGTAAAACTTTCAAACGGATACGTCATCAAAGCTTATATATCGGGAAAACTACGTATGAATTATATCAAAATAATTCCCGGAGATAGCGTCAAACTCGAAATGAGTCCGTACGATTTAACGAAAGGCAGAATAATTTGGCGTAGCAAAAACTAACGCATAAACTTAAAATTCAAGGAGAAATATTATGAAAGTCAGACCTTCTGTAAAACCTATGTGCGATAAGTGCAAAGTTATTAAAAGAAACGGCAAAGTCATGGTTATCTGTTCCAAGAACAAAAACCACAAGCAGAGACAGGGCTAATCCTTCTCTCACGGCAAGCATAAAAACAATCTTTTGTAAATACCGAAGTCGCATTCCGATTTTTTGACCGAGGAATTTATAAAAGTCACTATACACTATAAACCTAAAAAAATACGGAGGAATTATTTAATGGCACGTATAGCCGGTGTAGATTTACCTAACAATAAAAGAGTTGAAATAGGTATTACTTACATTTACGGTATCGGTCTGCCCACCGCTAAAAAAATTCTTGCGGAAACCGGCGTTAATCCCGATACCAGAGTTAAAGATTTAACTGAAACCGACATCTCCAAGCTCAGAGAATATATAGAACATCATTTAAGAGTTGAAGGTGATTTGAGAAGCGAAGTTAACCTTTCCATCAAGAGACTTATGGAAATCGGTTGCTATCGCGGAGTAAGACACAGAAAGGGCTTGCCCGTTCGCGGTCAGAGTTCCAAGAGAAATGCGAGAACCAGAAAAGGTCCGCGCCGTACAGTCGCTAAGAAGAAGACTGCTTCGAAATAAAACGGAGGTAAGTTATGGCTGTAAAGAAAAAATTAGTTAAAAAACGTAAAGAAGTAAGAAAGGTAGACAAAGGACAGGTACATATCCAGTCGTCTTTCAATAATACTCTCGTAACCGTAACCGATATGCAGGGCAACACCATTTCCTGGTGCAGCTCGGGCGCGCTCGGCTTCAAAGGTTCGAGAAAGTCCACTCCGTTTGCCGCTCAGATGGCTGCGGAAACCGCTTGCAAGGCCGCTAAAGAACACGGTTTGAGAAGCGTTGAAGTTTTTGTAAAAGGTCCCGGCGCAGGAAGAGAATCCGCAATAAGAGCGATCGCCAACTGCGAAATGGAAGTTACCCTTATCGAAGACGTTTCCCCGATCGCGCACAACGGTTGCAGACCGCCCAAAAAGCGCAGAGTATAACGGAGGTAAGATAAATGGCTAAATATACAGATTCCAAATGTCGTTTATGCAGACGCGAAGGCGCTAAACTTTTCCTTAAAGGCGAAAGATGCTACAAAGCTTCGTGCGCTTTCGAGAAGAGACCTGTAGCTCCCGGTCAGCACGGCGCAGACAGAAAGAAGGTTTCCGAATACGGCTTGCAGCTTCGTGAAAAACAGAAATGCAAGAGAATTTACGGCGTTCTCGAAGGTCAGTTCAGAAAATATTACGAACAGGCAGACAGAATGAAGGGCATCACCGGTGAAAACATGCTTGCCCTTCTGGAAAGAAGACTCGACAACGTTATTTACAGAATGGGTATCGGCGCTTCGAGAAGTCAGGCAAGACAGCTCGTTACGCACGCTCACTTCACCGTTAACGGCAAGGTTGTAGACATTGCTTCCTACTCCGTTAAACCCGGCGACGTTATCGCGGTAAGAGAATCGAGAAAGGACAACAAGTACTTTGCCGAAATCAAAGAAATGAAGGTTGCCGCAATGCCCAAATGGCTTGAATTCAACCCCGAAACTTTGACAGGTAAGGTTCTCGCTAACCCCGAAAGAGCAGACATCGACGCTCAGATCAAAGAACATCTTATCGTCGAATTGTACTCGAAGTAATATTTTTAAGACTTTCGGTCTTAATAAAAAAATTAAATACGGCGGACGGCAAAAAGGGGAAACCCGCGCCTTTCCACAAGCGCGGAAAAGAATGCTTTTTGCCAGGTTCCCCGAAACTATTTTATTTAGGAGGATTATCCCGTTATGATGGAAATCGAAATGCCGAAAATAGCTGTGGAAGAAAACGAAAATAAAAGTTACGCAAAGGTTGTCGTAGAACCGCTTGAAAAAGGATTCGGTCTTACAATAGGCAACGCTTTGAGAAGAATTTTGCTCTCCGCGCTTCCCGGAGCCGCTATCCAGACGATTAAGTTCGACGGAGCGAATATCAAACACGAATTCTCCGCCGTTCCCGGCGTAAAGGAAGACGTTACCGAAATAGTTCTTAACTTAAAGACCGTTAATATCAAGACGTCTTCTTTGGATCAGAACTATAAGAAGACCGTTCGCCTTTACAAACAGGGCCCCGCGGTAGTAACCGCAGGCGATATCGAAGCGGACGCCGAAATCGAAATTCTTAATCCCGACACGTACATCTGTACCGTCGGCGAGGGCTACACTCTCGATATGGAACTTTCGATCGGAAGAGGCAGAGGCTATCAGGACGCAAAATTCAACAAAACCGACGAGATCGGAACGATCGCTATAGACAGTATCTATACGCCCGTCAAAAAGGTCAGCTACACCGTTGAAAATTCGCGTGTAGGCGAAAGCGTAGATTATGACAAGCTCATTCTCGAAGTATGGACCAACGGCGCATTCTCGGGTAAGGACGTAGTCAGCCTTGCCGCGAAGATACTCGAAGAATATATCAGAATGTTCGTAGACCTTTCCGAAGTAGGCAACGTAGGAATACTCGTTGCTCCCGAAGAAGACAAGAAGACGAAGATTCTCGAAATGACCATCGAAGATCTCGACCTTACGGTAAGATCGTATCACTGCTTGAAGAGAGCAAATATACACACCGTTGAGGACCTCACCAAAAAGACCGAAGACGATATGCTTAAGGTAAGAAACCTCGGCAAAAAATCTTTGGTAGAAGTTATCAACAAACTCGAAAGTTTAGGCTTAAGCTTAAAGGACAAGGAGGACTAATACAATGCCGAGAAAATTAGGCGTTACTACTGCGCAGAGAAAATCTATGTTAAGAAATCTTTCCTCTGATTTACTTTGGTACGGTAAGATCACTACGACCGAAGATAGAGCTAAAGAAGTTCGTTCTTATACCGAAAAATTAATCACCCTTGCTATGAATACTTATTCCGACAATGTCGAAACAAAAAAGACCGAAACCAATTCCAAGGGCAAAGAAGTAACCGTAACCGTAATCAAAGACGGTCCGAAGAAACTTGCTGCAAGAAGAAAACTCATGGCTTCGCTTTTCGACCTTCAGGAAGTAAAGGGATTCAAGGAAACGAATTCCGCATTCAAAGCAAGAACGAAAGATATCAATCACCCCCTCATCGAAAAGATCTTCAACGAAATCGCTCCCAAATATGCGGCTCGTAAAGAAGAACTCGGACAGGGCGGCGGCTACACCAGAATTCTTAAATGCGGTCCCAGAAAGGGCGACGCGGCTGAAGTAGCTATCATCGAACTCGTTTAATAGGTATCCGTCTTAAGCGGATTTACCGCAAAATCGCTTTAATCGTTCGCTTTTTATATATTCGTATATATGCGGAAGGAACGGCGATTCTGACATAAAGCAATATACAAGTAAAAAGCGTAGGATCAAAACTACGCTTTTTTTGTATAAAAATCCCTTTTATTTAAGGTTATGTACTTATATACGCTTGTTGTTGGTCGGTTTGCAAAAATATCGCCGAAGATTATTTTATCGGCGGTAAAGGAAAAAAGAATAAATTTTATTAAAAGGTCCGTGTTTGGTTAGCTTGCGGCTGACAAATACAGGCTTTTCATATGCGAAAAATAAAAAACATTTTATTTATCGGGTATATTTTTACCGTAAAATGCCGAAAAACGATTTTTTATTGAAAAATTCCGGCGTTTACTCTATAAAAGCGCACGTATAGTCATTATCCGATAAATAATAAAATAAAAATAATTCGGGAGAAACCGATGAAATTAAGTAAATTATCCGCAGGCGAAACCGCAGTTATAACCGTCGTCGGGGGAGAAGGCGAACTTAGAAGACACTTCCTGGATATGGGCGTTATTCCGGGAGCTGCGATAACCTTCGTAAAGCTTGCGCCTATGGGCGATCCGATGGAATTTATGATTCACGGATACGAACTCACGTTGAGAGTAGCCGACGCAGAAAAAATAGAAGTCGAAAAATCCGATAGGGTTCAGGCGGAACCGAAATTTTCGGGCGATTTTACGACTTTTAAAGAAGCCGAACACCCCGGCTACGGCGAAGACGGCAAATATCACGAAAAAAAGACGGAAGATCCTCTTCCTAAGGGAACAATTCTGACGTTCGCGCTGGCGGGCAACCAGAATTGCGGCAAAACAACCCTTTTTAATGCTCTTACGGGATCTAACCAACATGTCGGGAACTTTCCGGGAGTCACTGTAGACCGAAAGAGCGGACCGATAAAAGGCAGACCGGACACGCTCGTGACGGACTTACCCGGCATTTATTCGCTTTCGCCTTACACCGGCGAAGAAATCGTTTCGCGTAATTTTATTCTGGACGAAAAACCGAAGGGTATAATAAATATCGTAGACGCTTCGAATATCGAAAGGAATTTGTTTCTTACATTGCAGCTCTTGGAACTCGGGCTGCCAACTGTAATCGCTCTTAACATGATGGACGAAGTAAGAGGCAACGGCGGAACGATAAACATAAACGCGATGGAAAAATTTCTCGGAGTCCCCGTTATCCCGATTTCGGCAGCTAAAAACGAAGGCGTAGACGAAGTAATCGAGCACGCCGTACACGTTGCAAAGTACAGAGAATGCGCTTCCAAAACCGATTTTTGCGAAAATTCTGGCAAAGGCGCGGCGGTACACAGATGTATACACGGCATAATGGAGCTTATTTCCGACCATGCCGAAGCCGCGGGAATACCGATAAGATTTGCCGCGACAAAGCTTATAGAAGGCGACAATCTCGTTATGGACGCGCTTAAACTTACTTCCAACGAGAAAGAAGCAATAGAAAAAATTATAAAGCAGATGGAAGAAGAACGCGGACTCGACAGAGCTGCGGCTATAGCGGATATGCGCTTTAACTTTATCGAAAAACTTTGCGCTCTTACGGTAGTAAAACCAAAGGAAAGCAAAGAACATAAACGCAGCCGTAAAATAGACGCCGTTTTAACCGGCAAGTATACGGCTATTCCTTTTTTCGTGCTTATTATGGCGACGGTATTCTTTTTAACGTTCACGGTAATAGGCGGGACGCTGCAAAAACTTCTCGAAAAGGGCATTGATTTATTATCGGGCGCGATAACAAATGGGCTTGCTTCCGCAGGGGCCAGCGATTTTCTCATATCTTTTATCTCCGACGGAATTATTGCTGGTGTGGGGAGCGTATTGAGCTTTTTACCCGTAATTTTAACGCTCTTTTTCTTTCTGTCGATGCTCGAAGACAGCGGCTATCTCGCGAGAGTGGCGTTCTTTATGGATAAACTGTTAAGAAAAATAGGTTTGTCGGGAAGAAGCATAGTACCCATGCTTATAGGGTTCGGCTGTTCCGTTCCCGCGGTCATGTCGACAAGGACTCTTCCGTCAGAGCGCGACCGCAAAATGACGGTTATGCTTACGCCGTTCATGAGTTGCTCCGCAAAAGTACCCGTGTATGTATTTTTTACGGCGTTTTTCCCTGCAGGGGTAAGATGGCTCGTGATGATCGGATTGTATTTTACCGGAATATTCGTCGGCATAATAGTAGCTTTGATAGCCAAAAAGACGGCGTTTAAGGGCGAAGCCGTTCCGTTTGTAATGGAACTCCCCAATTATCGTTTTCCGGGCTTTAAAAACGTTATGAAGCTTCTCTGGGAAAAGGCTAAGGACTTTATTCAGAGAGCCTTCACGATAATCTTCATAGCGTCGGTTATAGTGTGGTTTTTACAGTCGTTCGACTTCAGACTGATACTCGTAAATGATCCGTCAGAGAGCATGATGGCAAAAATCTCGGGCGTGGTCGGCGTTATATTCAAACCGTTAGGCTTCGGAGACTGGCGCATAGTAACGTCGCTCTTCACAGGTGTTATCGCCAAAGAAAGCGTCGTTTCGACGCTACAGGTAGTGGGAGCGGAGTCCGTGCTCTCGGCAATGCCGGTTTTCTCGGTACTCGCTCTTCTTGTGTTCTGTCTCTTATATACGCCGTGCGTAGCCGCGCTTGCCGCAATAAAGGGCGAACTCGGCGGTAAAAAGGCAGCTTTTATTGCCGTATTCCAGTGCGTTATCGCATGGGTTTTTGCGGGCTTAGTGGCTCTTATCGGTTTTATTTTCGGGTTCTGATATGAAAGCTATAGATATAATAATTATCGTAATAATCGCCGTTTTAATCATAACAGCGATGTATTTTGCAATAAAACGCAAAAAAAAAGGCGGCTGCTGCGG
>DPQQ01000007.1:102071-102801 GCA_003538975.1 Clostridiales bacterium
GCTGCTGCGGATGCGGCAAAGACGATTGCCCCTATAAAAAAGGAGGCAAAAAGAACTGTCCGGACGGCGACTAAAAATAAAATCGGCGCGGTTAAATATTACCTGTTTCGCCGAAAGTATACCATAAAAATAATTTAAAAGACCGTGGATTAAGCGTCCGCGGTCTTCTTAATCGAAGCTCAAAGATTGATGAGTTATTTTTGTTTTAAGATAAAATCGTCCGAAGAAATACGATAAAAGTGGAACTTATCGTCCGAACGGATATGACCGAACCCGCATGAATTTATAAGCCTTACCGATCGGGTGTTTCTTTTATCGACCTTAGCGACAACTTTATCCGCTCGCAAAAATAAAAAGGCTTCGTTTAAGGCATGTTTTATTGCTGTCTTGCCATAGCCGCGTCCCCATAGGGATTCGTCGCCGATGGCGTAAACTATTTCGTAAACGTTTTTATCTGCTTGCTTAAATTTTATGAAGCCGATAGGCTCGTCATTATCGCGGCATATTATAAAAAATTTGCCGTATTCGTTAAAGCGATAAGTTAAAAGCGGCGCCGGTACCGTCGTTACAAGTTGCTTTAACGAGTGCGCAACAAGGGAGTCTTCGTTCATGTACTCGGTTACCGACGGAGTTTCCATCCATACGATCATTCTGTCGATGTCTTTCGGAAAAATTTCTTTGCGTAAAAAAATAGAAGGAGCTTTTCTCATACGCTTACCTCACAGTAAAA
>DPQQ01000007.1:102985-109597 GCA_003538975.1 Clostridiales bacterium
AATACTTAAAAGCCCTTCTATGCGTTTGCATTGACGGTTCTTTTATAAATTGTATTATAATTATACCTTATAAAAGACTTAAAGTCAACCGAAAAACCGTACGGAACCGTATTGCCTGTAATTCAATATATTTTTGTATAAAAAAGAGATCTCCCTAAGGAAATCTCTTTTAATTTTATAAGCTTAAGAAAGGGGTGTCAGCCGATTGTTTTTGCTTTAGTTTCCGCAACGAATCTGGCGGCGGCGTCTTTTACGGACATTGCTCCGATGTTTTCGCCCTTTCTCGAACGTACCGAAACGGTTCCGTATTCTTTTTCTTTCGCGCCGACGACGAGCATATAGGGGATCTTTTCAAGTTGCGCTTCTCTGATTCTCTTGCCCATGGTTTCGTTACGGTCGTCGAGTTCGACTCTTAAGCCGTTCGATTTAAGTTCCTTAACGACTTCTGCGGCATAGTCCGCGTATTCTTCGCCGAGCGGGATAACCACGCACTGAGTCGGCATCATCCACATCGGCAGAGCGCCCGCATACTTTTCGAGAAGATACGCAAGAGTTCTTTCGTAACAGCCGAGCGAAGTACGGTGAATAATGTACGGAGTTTTTTCCTGTCCGTCTTTATCGACGTAAGTCATGCCGAAACGCTGAGCGAGAAGCATATCTATCTGGATGGTTACCAGAGTATCTTCCTTTCCGTAAACGTTTCTGTACTGAATGTCGAGTTTAGGCCCGTAGAAAGCGGCTTCGTCTATACCTACGGTGTATTCTACGCCGAGATCGTCGAGAATGGTCTTCATGGTAGCCTGCGCTGTTTCCCACTGTTCTTTGGTGCCTTCGTACTTGTTGTTCGGGTTAGCGGGATCCCACTGCGAGAATCTGAAAGTGCAGTCTTCTAAAAGCCCCACCGTACCTAAGAAATATTTAGCCATTTCGAGACAGCCTTTAAATTCTTCTTCGAGCTGATCGGGACGAAGAATGAAGTGTCCTTCCGAAATAGTGAACTGTCTTACTCTGATAAGTCCGTGCATTTCGCCGGAATCTTCGTTTCTGAACAGAGTGGACGTTTCCACGAGTCTCATGGGAAGATCGCGGTAGCTGCGTTTTTTGTTGAGATAAACCTGATACTGGAAGGGGCAGGTCATGGGACGGAGAGCGAAGCAGTCTTTGGTGTAGTCGTTAGGATCGCCGAGGACGAACATGCCGTCGAGATAGTGATCCCAGTGTCCCGAGATTTTATAAAATTCTCTTTTGGCAAAGAGTGGAGTTTTTGTGAGTTCGTACCCTTTTTCCTGTTCTACGTCTTCAACCCAGCGCTGTAAAAGCTGAATAACCCTCGCGCCCTTAGGAAGAAGAACGGGAAGTCCTTGTCCGATTACGTCTACGGTAGTAAAATATTCGAGATCTCTGCCGATTTTGTTGTGGTCTCTCTTTTCGGCTTCTTCCTGAAGTTTAACGTACGTTTCGAGTTCTTCCTGCGAAGCAAACGCTATACCGTTGATACGGGTGAGCATTTTGTTGCTTTTATCGCCTTTCCAGTACGCGCCCGAAACCTGCGTAAGCTTGAACGCCTTGACCGCTTTGGTGTACATAACGTGTGGACCTACGCACATATCTATATATTCGCCCTGCTGATAGAAGGATATAGGTTCGCTTTCGGGTAAATCCGCGATATGTTCTACTTTGTAAATCTCGCCGTGTTCCTGCATGAGTTTAACTGCTTCTTCCCTGGGGAGAATAAACGGCTTTATCGGAAGATTTTCTTTTACGATCTTCTTCATTTCCGCTTCGATTTTGTTAAGGTCGCCGTCGGCGAGTTTTACGCCGCCGAGATCGACGTCGTAATAAAATCCCTTTTCGGTCGCGGGACCGTATGCGAAATGGGCGTCGGGGTAAAGGCGTTTGATCGCCTGAGCCATAACGTGAGCCGCGCTATGGCGGATAACGTGTAATTCTTCTTCTTTTGAAACGGGTTCTCTGACCGTTCCGTTGTTTTCGATTATCTTCATAATAAACCTCCTGTACGGATCTGTATTTTCTATTTTTATCGGGGGACGGTTGCTTTTTGTTTGTACAAAACGACGTATAAAACAATCAAAAACGCCCTTGACGAATAGTCAAGGGCGCAATGCGCGGTTCCACCTTAATTTATAACTTGATTTAACCTTTAACGCAGGCTTACGGTAAATTTTCGAATTTACGGCTCGGGAGTGGTTTCGTGTTTATTTCCGTTTCAGGCTCGCACCGACCGCCTTATCTCTTATGCGGGTGAATAAAACTACTTGTTCCGTCATCGCTTTTATTTATTAAGGACAGTATAGCACCGGCAAACGGACTTGTCAAGTTTTTATTTTAATTTTTATCGCAGATTTTTTTCGTTTGTTTAATTAAAAAACGGCGGAGCTTTCCCGGAAACAGGAAAGAAATAAAGCGCTTCGAAACGAAAATAAAAAAATAAAGTAAAAGATTACAAAAACTATTGACAAAAAGATTTTTATGATATACAATAATATACGGTAAAATAAGTAAACGTTTATAAAACTTCGTTTCTCAGCACGGACGGAAGCGGATAAAATAAAAGGCGCTTATTTTTTTTGGGTAAATAAATTCGTAAAAAAGTTAAAAGGGGTTAAACAATGAACGATAAAGCAGAACTCGAAGCGAGAAGATCTTTAAAAAAAAGAAAAATTATCGACAGCTGCCGCAAGGCGTTTTCTGAAGGCGGAATAGAAGCTACTTCGATTAGTAAGCTTTGCAAAGCGGCGAAAGTCAATCCGAAGGTCATGTACGACTACTTTCCGAGCAAGGAAGAAATCGTTCTCGCATGTACTTCGAGAAGCTTCGAGATGATTTCGGATATTATAGTAAGAGACATCAAAAACAACGACGGAGATATTATCGAGAATATAGACAAGCTTATCGACGACTGCTATTCGGTAAGAGAAGGTATCAGATTTTTATATCAGGTAGTCGTCAGCCCGAATTACAGAGAAAAAATACAAAAGCTCGTAATGCCGCTGCATCAGATTTACGACGACTGCAAAGAGACTTTATCCGAAAAGTTCGGCGTATCGATCGAAGAGATAGAGCCGATTTTCCACCTTATCGTATCTTCGATAGATTATTATTGTCTTTTAGAGGACAAGGCTTCCATCGAATACGCCAAAAAGGAACTTTATCCCGAAATAAGGCGTCTTGTCGAAAAAACCACGCAGGCAAAAGCGGAATAGTTTCAGAGAATATGTCCGGTAAACGCCGGGCCTTATAAAAACGATAATAAAAGAACGCTTTTTACGGCGTTCTTTTTCGCTGTCTGATTTTATTTAACCTACGTATTTTGCGGCTATATCGGCGGCGAGTCTGCAAAGTTCGGGACATGGACGTTTTCTATAATATTCGCCCGATCTTTCCGAAGGCACGGGAGTACTGTCGGCAGTTATTCCCGACAAAAGCTCTCCGCAGATAAGAGAACCCGTTCCGGCTTTGAAGTCCGCGCACGCTTTTTGCACGAGAGCGTAAATTTCCCCCTTTGAAAGCGTCGGATTTAAGGCGGATATGACTATGGTCATTCCCGAAACTGCTCCGCATACGAGTCGTTGTCTGCCGAGTCCCGCTCCGAGCCCCGTAACCATTGATTTTAACACGTCTTCGTCCACGGGTATTTCGTCCTTAAAAGCCATAACTACCGATTCCGAGCAGTTCATTCCCGATAAAAAGTTACGGTAAGCGATTTCGCCTTTTGTTAAATTCATTTTTTTTGCCGTCCCTTTATGTTATTATTTTTGTTCTTTTTAATATTGTATCACGAACAATAAACAATGTCGACGATAAAAGCGGGTTTTTCTTTGACAATAGTTTTGCAAGGTGATAAAATCTAAGAGAATTGGGTTTCGATTTTACGCGGCGCAAAAAGAATAAAAATCCGCCGCGCGGATATAAAAGGAATATAAGTCAGGAGGCATTACAATGAGCGAATGTAATCACGATTGTTCGTCCTGTTCGGAAAACTGTTCCGAAAAGGATCTGAAAACTCCCTTCAACAAGGATTCTTCGGTTAAAAAGGTTTACGCCGTTATAAGCGGCAAAGGCGGCGTAGGTAAATCGTCCGTAACGTCGCTTCTCGCGGTAGCGGAAGCAAGAAAGGGCAAAAAAGTAGCTATTCTCGACGCGGATATAACGGGACCGTCCATTCCGAACGCTTTCGGTATAAACGAACGCGCCGAATCAGACGGCACGGCTATTCTTCCGGTAAAAACCAAAACGGGGATAGAAATCATGTCCATGAACTGTCTTCTCCCGGACGCAACCGATCCCGTCGTATGGAGAGGTCCGATAATAGCCGGCGCGATACAGCAGTTCTGGAAGGACGTAAAGTGGGGGAATATCGACACCATGTTCATCGACTGTCCTCCGGGAACCGGCGACGTTCCTCTTACGATTTTCCAGTCGCTCAAAGTTGACGGAATAATCGTCGTAACCACTCCGCAGACGCTCGTTTCGATGATCGTCGAAAAGGCGGTTAACATGGCGAAGATGATGAACGTAAAAATCGTCGGACTTGTCGAGAACATGTCTTACTTCAAATGTCCCGATTGCGGAAAAGAA
This sequence comes from Clostridiales bacterium, assembly GCA_003538975.1. Taxonomy (GTDB): domain Bacteria; phylum Bacillota; class Clostridia; order Christensenellales; family Borkfalkiaceae; genus UBA11475. The sequence continues at coordinate 107,585 of DPQQ01000007.1, forward strand.
CATAAAATCTTCGGCGAAAGCGATATAGAAGAATTCGCCGCCAGATTCGGTATAGAGAATATCGTTAGGCTTCCGATCGAAACAAAAACGCGTGAAGCGATAGATAACGGCACGGTAGAATTCACCGATTCCGAAGCTGTCGCAAAGCTCGCCGGGCTTACCGACTGAGAACCTGATTAACTACACCTGTATTGCCGAAATATATCCAACGGTTTACCGAAACCGTACCAAAACCATTAAAAAGAGAGAAATATGTTTGAATATATAAGAATTGCGGTCGCCGTTCCGAACGTTTCGGTCGCAAACGTTACTTACAATGTAAACGAAATAATAAAAAAAGCGACCGAAGCCGATAAAGAGAACGCCGATATAGTTCTTTTCCCGGAACTCGCGATAACCGGTTACACCGCCGGGGATCTTTTCTTTCAGAAAACTCTTATGGAAGAAAACACAAACGGTCTTAAAGAAATCATAAAAGCGAGCAAAAACCTTAAATCGGTAATAGCAGTAGGACTTCCGATCGAAGTAAAGGGCAGGCTTTACAATGCCGCGGCGATTATTTACGGCGGTAAGATTTACGGCGTCGTTCCCAAAACGTTTATTCCAAATTACAACGAATTTTACGAAAGAAGATGGTTCTCTTCCGGTACAGAGCTCGACGTCGGCGAACTTACGGCGGAATATCTTAATATATCCGACATTCAGGAAGAATCCGTTCCCGTCGGCAACGATCTCGTATTCGATACGGGATATTTCAGATTCGGCGCGGAAGTGTGCGAAGACATATGGGCGCCGATTCCGCAGAGCTGCCGTTTAACCCTTAACGGGGCGGAAGTAATGCTCAACCTTTCGGCGAGCAACCAATATCTTCTGAAAAGATCGTACAGGAGAGAAATGGTCAGCCAGCAGTCGGGGGCGCAGATCTGCGCTTACGCCTACGCTTCTTCGGGTTCCGAAGAATCCACTACCGACCTTATATTCTCGGGACACGGTCTTATCTGCGCGGACGGTAAACTTATAGCCGAAAATAAAAAGTTCATCGACACCGATTACGTTTTATACGGCGACGTCGATCTCGGCAAGATAAGAACGGACAGACTTAAAATAAAAACTTACGGTCAGAGCGCGGACCTTTACGGCAGCGCGGACGACGTATATGAAGTTTGTATTCCTTACAAAGAAAGAGAAAACGATCTGAAATACGCCAAAATCGAAAAGCTCCCGTTTGTTCCCGAAAACGAAGAAGAACTCGAAAGCCGCAGTAACGAGATTTTCGAAATGCAGGTAGAAGGTCTTGAAAGAAGACTCGAAGTCGTTTCCGCAAAACCCGTAATAGGCGTTTCGGGCGGGCTCGATTCCACTCTCGCTCTTCTCGTCGCAACCGAAGCGGTAAAAAGACTTAATAAGCCCGCTTCCGAAGTAGTAGGAATAACCATGCCGTGTTTCGGAACCACTTCGAGAACGCACGACAATTCGGTACGTCTTATGAAGGCTTTGGGCGTTACATATATCGAAATACCTATTAAAGAAGCGGTTTTACAGCACTTCAGAGATATAGGTCAGGACGAAAATAAGTTCGATCTCACTTATGAAAATTCGCAGGCGCGCGAACGCACGCAGGTGCTTATGGATTACGCCGGCAAGATAGGCGGCTTAGTCGTGGGAACGGGGGATCTTTCGGAACTCGCTCTCGGTTGGTGTACTTATAACGCCGACCATATGAGCATGTACGGGGTTAACTCCGGCGTTCCGAAAACCGCAGTTAAAAACGTGGTAAAGGTCATCGCGAAAACGCATTTCCCGGCGGCGAAAGACGTTATCGCGGACGTTCTGGACACACCCGTCAGTCCCGAATTGTTACCGCCGTCCGATAACGGCAAGATAGCGCAGCAGACCGAAAACTTGGTCGGACCTTACGAACTCCATGACTTTTATATATATTACACGCTCCGCTTCGGCTTTACTCCCGAAAAGATTTACGCTCTCGCGAACAAAGCTTTTGACGGCGAATAC
>DPQQ01000001.1:0-220 GCA_003538975.1 Clostridiales bacterium
AGTCGTGATCATGTTGCCGTGTTCGTCTTTATCGAACATTACGCCGAGATCGGAGAGCCATTTTATTGCGTCGGGAGCTTCGTTTACGAGCTTGTATAAAAGTTCGTGCTTTGCCGCGAAGTGTCCGCCGCCGAAAGCGTCGAGATAATGAATAGCCGGGCTGTCGTTCGGCTTATCCGCCGCCTGTATTCCGCCTTCGGCCATCATGGTGTTGGCGTCG
>DPQQ01000001.1:433-25313 GCA_003538975.1 Clostridiales bacterium
TCGGCCATCATGGTGTTGGCGTCGCCTATACGGAGCTTTGTAACTATCATTACGTTCGCGCCGTTTGCGTGAGCGGTTATCGCCGCGGAAGAACCTGCGCCGCCGCCGCCGATTACCAATACGTCTACGTCGTAGTCGGGATGTTCGAGATCGATTTTAAGACCTTCGATTCTCGATCTGCCCTGCAAAAGATCGGCGAGTTCGTGCAATACTTTATCGCCTTTGTTTTTGCCGACTTTAAGATTTTCGTATGCGGATTCGATATAGTCGGGATGATTTTCTTTAAGAACGGCGTCTTTTTCTTCGGCGGTCATACGCGGGAAGAGATTGTTCATTCTCTCTTCTCTCGTTTCTTCCACCTTTTTCATTGAAATAAGTTGTTCTTCGGTATATTTATACATATTGTTTCTCCTTATTTCTCGATGTCGCGGTGATTGTAGAGTTCTTTGAGTTCTTCGATCGGCTTATTCATTACGCTCGTTAAAAGCGCTTCGAAATCGCCGTTGTTGATTTCTTCTACTCTCTTTTCAAGGTGTTCGCAAGGGGGCGCGATGTACTTGCCGTAAAGTCTTCTGGCAAGTTCGGCTACCTGCGGATGCGAAATACCCGCGGGGCATCTCGACGAACATACGCCGCACATTACGCAGTCGAAGCTTTCTTCCGCGCATTTTTTGTATTCGCCGCGCTGAGCGTAAGCGATATACTGCATGACGTTGAGTCCCTGCGTGCAGGATTTGGTGCATGCGTTACAGCCTATGCACGAATAAATTTCGGGATAAAGCTGCATCATGATCTGTTCGGTCGGTTTAATCTTTTCGATATCGTAGACCTGTTTTACGAGCGGGAAGAACGGAAGCGTAGCTACGTACATTCCTTCTTCCACCTTAGTCTGACAGGCAAGACAGGCTTTGAGTTCCTGCTGACCTTTTATTCTGTAAATTGTTGCGCAAGCTCCGCAAAAGCCGTTTCTGCAGCCGCAACCGCGGACAAGCTGATAACCGGCATATTCCATAGCCTTCATGATCGTAAGACTGTCCGGAACGCTGTATCTTTTGCCGAACAAATAAACGTTTACGAAATTTTCCATATTATCTCCTTAATATTCGGGCGGAAGTTCGTCGAGTTCGTCCATTCTGAATACGGGACCGTCTTTGCATACGAACTTGTTTCCTACGTTGCATCTGCCGCATTTGCCGATACCGCATTTCATACGGAGTTCGAGCGTGGTGTATACTCTTTCCTTCTTGAAGCCGAGTTCGAGAAGTCCCGCGAGAGTGAATTTGATCATTATCGGGGGGCCGCAGAGAACTGCCGTCTGAGTAGGATCGAGACCTAATTCTTTAACGTAGTTGGGAACGAAACCTACGTGACCGTCCCACGTGTCTTCCGGTCTGTCGATCGTAAGATAAACGTTAAAGTCTTTTTCGTTTTCCCATTCGTTCTGTATTTCCTGAATATCTACTAAATCTTCCTTGCTTCTCGCGCCGTAAACTACGGTTACTTTGCCGTAACTTCCGCGGTAGTGTCTGATATAGTTGATTACGCTGCGGAGCGGTGCGAGACCGATACCGCCTGCGATAAAGAGCATGTCTTTACCTTTGAAGTCGCCTTCTACCGGGAAAGGTCTGCCGTAAGGTCCTCTTACGGTTATCTGCTGACCTACTTCGAGCGAGTGGATGACCGAAGTAACGCAGCCGCATTTTTTGATGGAGAATTCCATGTATTCTTCGTTTGTGGGCGAAGAAGTTATCGAGAACATACATTCGCCTACCGCGGGTACGGATACCATCGCGCACTGGCCGGGCATGTGTTCGAAAAGTTTTTTACCGTCGAGACCTACTACTCTGAAAGTCTTTACGTCCGCGGTATCCTTTCTGATGTCGGTTATAACGCCGATTCTCGGAATGAGTTTTTCAGTTTCCAATTTTCTTACCCCCTATTTTCTTTACGACCTTCAAAATATTGAGGTGCTGAGGACATTTGTTTACGCATCTGCCGCATCCTACGCACGAATACGTTCCGCCGTACTGCGAGGGATAATAAACGAGTTTGTGCATGAATCTTTGTCTGAATCTCTGCATCTGGGTGTTTCTGGAGTTTGCCGCCGCCATCTGCGTGAAGTCCCTGTACATGCAGGAATCCCAGCATCTGAAACGGATGGCGCCCGAATCGGTCCTGAAATCTCTTATGTCGAAGCACTGGCAGGTCGGGCATACGAAAGTACATGTGCCGCAGCCTAAGCACGCTTCGGAGAGTTCGCCCCAGTCGGGAAGATTGAAAAGTTCGTTAAGATTTTCTTCCTTGAATACCGAAAGATCGATGTTCATGTAAGGAAGCTTATTAACGACTTCGTTAATATTTTTCTTTATTTCTTCTACCTTTTCTTCGCCGCCTGCTTCCGAAACTTCTTTAAGAGTATCCAAAAGCTTTTCGCCCTTTTCGGTATTGGCGGTAAGGTACATGTATTCTTCGTCCGTCCACATGGTCGCGTCGCCTTTCGGGCTTGCGGGATCGATGCCGAAATTTTTGCAGAAGCAGCTTATTTCGGGCTTGTTGCACGCAAGCGTCACGATAACGGCGGCTTCTCTTCTTGATTTATAATAAGTATCTACGGGTTCGGACAAAAATACGTTGTCAAGGATTTCGAAAGACTTATAGTCGCATGCTTTTACGCCGAAGATAACGAATTCCGACTTTTCGGTTCTTATATCGTCGATTTCGATATTCTTGCCGGAGAGTCTGAACTTCATCATCGTTTCGCTCTGCGGAAAGAAGAAATCCTTTGCGCTCTTTACGGTTTTAAGAGTATCGAGAGATACTTCGACTCCGTTTTCGTACTTGCCGTAGTTGACCTGTCCCGCCTTTTTTACGGGAAGATACAAATCTTCCTTTGCGGCGATAAGGTTATAAACTTTTTCTTCGTCTGCTCTTTTGATTTTAATCATTTTCTTTCACCGCCTACGTTAGGTTCTCTGTCCGAAGTCGCGTACGAAGTGAGCGGGGTTTTGCCTTCGCTCGTTTCACCTGCGGTGAAATCTCCGTAAAACGCGTCGTAATCCTTTATGAACTTTCTGTTAAGTAAATGAAGCGGAATACGTTCGGGACATACTCTCGAACATTCGCCGCAGTCGGTACATCTGCCCGCTACGTGGAACGCTCTGATGATATGATAAAGCTGTTCTTCGAACTCTACGTCGTTCGCTTTGGCAGCGATGCCGGAATCTACGTTGTCGAAAACGCACTTGGTGCAGGTGCATGCCGGGCATACGTTTCTGCAGGCGTTGCAACGGATACATTTCGAAAGCTGGCTCTTCCAGAAAGCGAATCTTTCGTCTTCGGTCATCGCTTCGAGTTTTGCTACTTCGGAGAATCTGTCGTTCGCCGTTTCGTCCATTTCATGAAGAACTATCGTTTCGTCCGAAACCATGAACTTTTTACCCTTGCAGGACAAGCACTTTTCGAGAAGGACTTCGGGCTTGTCGAAGGTCTTTTCGCCGTAAACGGTTGTTACTTTTACGGTATTGCCGTCGTATTCTTCTCCCGTTATGCCGTCGGCTCCGAGGTCGGCAAGCTTGTAGTTGTCGAGCTTACCCTGACATTCGATTCCGATAACGTACGTCTTTTCGCGGGTTATTCTGTGTTCCTTTAAGAGTTCGTTGAAGCTGTAAGTGTCGCACGGCTTCAAAAATACCGCGGTCTTACCTTCTTTTTTGTTTATTTCAACAAGATATTTCGAAAGGTTGGCTCCGCAGAAATCATTGTAAACGAATTCTTTAAGGCTTTCTTCCGTTTCGAACGTGGCGGGAGACGGATCGTAATAAAATTCGCCTTTCTTCCAGCCGACGACTCTCGCGACTTCGCCCGACTTCAAGAGTTCGGCGGCGCGGGATATCATTTTGTTTTCAAGCTCAGTCATTGTTTCGATCCTCCTTTACACGCAAATCCTGCAATCTCTTGTTTTCGCCGAGAGCGGTTACGTCTTTGACGAAGTCGTTCATTACGGCGGAGAATCTTGCGCCTTCCGCGGCGGAAACCCATTCTACTCTCGTTCTTTCCTTTTCGATACCCATATAGTTAAGGAAGCTGAATAAAAGGGCCATTCTTCTTCTCGTGTAGTAGTTGCCGGTTACGTAGTGGCAATCTCCTGGATGGCATCCGCAAAGAATTACGCCGTCCGCGCCTTGCTGGAAAGCTTTAAGCACGAAAGCGGGGTTTACTCTGCAAGAGCAGGGTACGCGGATTATTTTTACGTTCGCGGGGTAAGAAAGTCTGCTCGATCCCGCAAGATCGGCGCCCGCATACGAACACCAGTTGCAGCAAAACGCGACTATGTTCGGAACGAATTCTTTCTTTTCGTTAGTTATCTCTTGCATATTTCGACTACCTCGTTCATTACCTGTTTATAAGAGAATCCCGAAAGATCCATTGCTCCCGAAGGACACGTTACCGTACAAGCGCCGCAGCCGTGGCATACCGCGGGGTTTACGCTCGCTACTCTTCTTACTTCGGTCTTGCCGCCGCCGATTCTGAATTCTTTATCGACGTAGGTTATCGCGCCGTAAGCGCATACGTTTGCGCACTGCGAACAGCCGTTGCACATGTTTTCGTTCGAATGAGCTACGCACGGATTGGTCTTTAATTTGTCTTTTGCCAGAAGTCCCAATACCTTAGCCGCGCAAGCGGATGCCTGCGAAACGGTTTCGGGAATGTCCTTCGGCCCCTGGCACATACCCGCAAGGTATACGCCGGCTGTAGGACTTTCGACCGGTCTGAGTTTGGGATGAGCTTCGGTCAGGAAGTTGTTAGTATCGATACTCGCCGTTAAAAGCGTGGCGATCTTTCTTACCGAAGGCTCCGGTTCGATGGCTACGGCGAGAACTACGAGGTCGCTCGGGATTACTACCTGTTCGTTGTCGATAAGGTTGCTGCCCTGAACCATGAGTTTGCCGTTTTCGTTATAAACTTTGCCGACCATACCTTTGATGTAATCGACGCCGTACTGTTCGACGGCTCTTCTGTAAAATTCGTCGTAATTCTTGCCGGGGCATCTTACGTCGATATAGAACACGTGAACTTCGGTATCGGGATACTTTTCACGGATGAGCATGGCGTGCTTCGCGGTGTACATACAGCAGATCTTGCTGCAGTAGGGTTTGCCGCAACCGGAAACGTCTCTCGAACCTACGCACTGTATAAACGTTATTACCTTGGGATGAGTTCCGTCGGACGGTCTTAAAAGGGTGCCGTTGGTGGGACCTGCGGCGTTCATAAGTCTTTCGAGTTCCAAAGAAGTGATTACGTCTTTGTTTTCGGCATAGCCGTATTCTTCGAACTTATCTATTTCGATAGGTTTGAAGCCGGTGGCTACTACTATCGCGCCGTACTGTCTTTCGATGAATTCGTCCTGCATTTCGTAGTTTATCGCGCCCGCGCCGCAGAACTTGCTGCATATGCCGCACTTGCCGGTTTTAAGCTTCAAGCACTGTTCGGGATCGATTACCGCTACGTTCGGGATAGCCTGAGCGAACGGTATGTAGATAGCCGTTCTGTTGTTCAGCTTCATATTGAATTCGTTAAGTCCCTTTCTCGACGGACACTTTTCCATGCAGACTTTGCAGCCGGTGCATTTCTTTTCGTCTACGTATCTCGCCTTTCTTTTTATCGTGACGGTGAAGTTTCCTACGAAACCTTTTACGTCTTCGACTTCGGAATACGAAAGGATGTCTATATTTTCGTTCTGGGCGCAGTCAACCATTTTCGGCGTTACGATACACGACGAGCAGTCGAGCGTCGGGAACGTTTTGTCGAGCTGAGCCATTCTTCCGCCGATGGTGGGGTTCTTTTCGACGATATCTACGGGATAACCCGCTTCCGCTATGTCGAGAGCAGCCTGCATGCCGGCGATGCCGCCGCCGATAACGAGAGCGCGTTTGATAACGGGACTTTCGCCTTCGGTAAGCGGTGTGTTGAGTTTAACTTTGGCTATCGCGGTTCTTACCAAAATAAGAGCCTTTTCGGTCGCTTCTTCCTTGTCTTTGTGAATCCAGGAACACTGTTCTCTGATGTTCGCGATTTCGACCATGTAGGGGTTGAGTCCCATCGAAGCGGCTGCCTTTCTGAAAGTCGCTTCGTGCATACGCGGAGAACACGAACCTACAACGATACCCGTAAGGTTGTAATCTTTAATTGCGTTTTTGATGAGCTGTTGTCCGTTTTCGGAACACATGTACTGATAATCGGCGGCAAATACGACGCCCGGTTCGCTCTTAATCGTTTCGGCGACTCTCGCGACGTCTACGGTACCGGCGATGTTAGTTCCGCAATGGCAAATAAATACTCCGATTCTGTTCATTTTTTCTTCCTTTATTACTTGTTATACTTTCTGTAAGCCGATACCAATAACTGCTGCGGAATATATCCGTCGATTATCGGAGGAATATCCTCGGCTTTTAAACCGTTGCCGCCCTGCGCGCCTTTAACGGTGTTTCTTACTGCTTCTATAACGCCCTGCGGAGCGACTCCTCTCGGACAACGCTCTACGCAAGCCATACACGACAGACAATGCCATATGGCGTTGCTGCTAAGTAGCTTATCTACTTTGCCCTGCGCGAGATAGGATACGAACTGATGGGGTTTGATATCCATTTCTTTGAATGCCGGGCATCTTCCGGAACATTTGCCGCACTTCATACACTTTTTGACGTTGGTGCCGCTGATAAGGTTTATGTTCTCGATAATTTCGGTCTTATTCATCTTTCACCCCCAGCGCTTCCGCCAAAAGTTCCGTAAAATACTTGACGGGAAGAATTTCGCCGCCGTTTACCTGTAAATTGTAAAGACAGAGCGGACAAGCGGTTATAACGAGTTCCGCGCCCTTTTCCTTTGCGCTGGACAAAACGATTTCGCTTCTCTTTTTAGGAAGTTCTTTGTCTTTAAGTCCTACGTACGCGCCGCAGCACTCGTTTCTCATCGGATATACGACGGGAGTTCCGCCGATAGCCGTTATAAAGTCTTCGATAATCGTGGGGTTTTCGGGATTGTCGAAAGCCATGTCTTTGCCGGGACGAAGCAGCAGGCATCCGTAATACGCGCCTATCTTTTTGTTTATCGGATTAACTACGGCTTTTTTGATATTGTCGAAACCTACGACGTTTTTGAGCATCTCGAGATAATGAATGACTTCCGTCTCGCCCGAATATTCTTCGTCGAGTTTAAGGTAGGCGTTAGCCTTGCTCCTTATGTTGTCGTCGTTTTTCATATCGAGATTGGTTCTTTTGATTACGTTGTGACAGGCGGAACAAAGAGTCAGAAGTTTGCCGCCGTTATGCTTGGCGTAGTCCAAAGCTCTCACCGCGGAAAGCTTGGTTGCGATTTCGTCCCTTGCCGTCGGATAAACCGCTCCGCAGCACTGCCAGTTTTCGATTTCTTCCATCGTGACGCCGAGCTTTTCCGCCGAAAGTCTCGCGTACTTATCGAGATCTTTCGCTTTGGTTTTAAGGGTACAACCCGGATAATAACAAATTTTCATCTTTTACCTATAATTATTTCTGAGGATAAGCCATCGCTTCGGGCTTAAAGACTTCGTCGAACTTTTCGGCGGTCAGAAATCCTAACGCGACGCACGCTTCCTTTAACGAAATGTTTTCTTTATACGCCTTTTTGGCGGTTTTTGCCGCGTTTTCGTATCCAATGTACGGATTCAGCGCGGTTACGAGCATAAGTGAGTTGTGAAGGTTGTAAGCCATCTTTTCTTTATTGGCTTTTATACCGGTTACGCAGTTCTTTTCGAACGAAGTCATGCCTTCTGCAAGCAGTCTTACCGACTGAAGGAAGTTATACGCTATAACGGGCATGAATACGTTGAGTTCGAAGTTCCCCTGCGAAGCGCCCATTCCTACCGCGACGTCGTTCGCGATTACCTGAACGGCTACCATCGTCATGGATTCGCACTGAGTCGGGTTTACCTTGCCGGGCATTATCGAAGAGCCGGGTTCGTTCTCGGGAATGAATATTTCGCCGAGACCGTCTCTCGGACCGGAAGCGAGCCATCTTACGTCGTTGGCGATCTTCATAAGATTTGCCGCAAGAGCCTTCAATGCGCCGTGAGCGAATACGTAAGCGTCCTTCGACGTGAGAGCGTGATATTTATTGGAAGCGGTTACGAATTCTTTATCGGTAAGTTTGCTTACTTCTTCGGCAACCTTTACGTCATAGCCCTTGGGAGCGTTGAGCCCGGTGCCTACCGCCGTGCCGCCGAGAGCGAGTTCTTTAAGACCTTTAAGCGAAAGCGTAAGCTGTTCTTTTGTCTTTTCGATCATCGTTCTCCAACCGCTTATTTCCTGAGAGAAAGCTATGGGAACCGCGTCCTGAAGGTGCGTTCTGCCGCTTTTTACTATTCCTTCGTTTTCCTTTTCGAGACGGACAAGCGTTGCGATAAGTTTGTCCATCGCCGGGAAAAGTTTGTTTTCAACGGAAAGTACCGCAGCGATGTGCATTGCCGTCGGGAACGTGTCGTTCGAAGACTGACTCATGTTTATATCGTCGTTCGGGTGGCAGAGCTTTTTGCCTGCGATTTCGTTGGCGCGGTTTGCGATAACTTCATTGGCGTTCATGTTCGACTGAGTGCCGCTGCCCGTCTGCCATACTACGAGCGGGAAATTGTCGTTAAGTTTGCCCGAAATAACTTCGTCGCAAGCCTGTTCGATTGCGGAAAGTTTTTCAGCCGTCATTTTTTCCGGTCTTAAAACCGCGTTGGCTCTCGCCGAAGCCTTTTTGAGTATGCCGAAAGCGTGAATGATTTCGGCAGGCATGGTCTCGATACCTACGCCGATAAGAAAGTTCTCGTGGCTTCTTTCGGTCTGCGCGCCCCAATATTTATCCGCGGGGACTTTTACTTCCCCCATGGAATCGTGTTCTATACGGTAGTTTTCCATTGTTTCTCCTTTAGCTGTCATGTGTCGTCTTGTGTCTCCGCAAGGCTGTCCCCCGGCGGAATTCCGATCCGTCGTTTTTCGTTATCCGCTTTCCGCACGGCGGAAAAAGCGGAAATAACGGAATCGTTGATTAAATATGTTTACTATATTCTAATATATATAATATAGTAACGGGGCGATCGTTAAACCGCCCGTTAAAATCATATTATTTTGTTATTTATTCTCTTCGGGCATAACCTGAGCGATAACGGACTTCAAAGTGTCGGCGGAAGCCTTTAACTTAGCAAGTTCGTCGTCGGTAAGGGTAACCTTGATCTTACCTTCGATACCGTCTTTACCGACGATAGCGCAGGTCGAAAGACAAACGTCTTCGATACCGTACTCGCCTTTAAGAAGAGTGGAAACGGTAAGAACGCTTCTCGTATCGCTTAAGATACATTTGCAAAGCTGGCATGCGCATAACGATACCGCATAGAAGGTAGCGCCCTTTCTCGCGATAACTTTAGCTCCGGAAACTCTTACGTATTCTTCCGCGTCCGCATGGTCGAGCGGAACGGTTACTCCTTTGAAGTCTATAAGGTTTTCTTCGTATTCGTCTACAGGGATACCCGAAACGTTAGCGAGCGACCAGGGAACAAAACTCGAGTTGCCGTGTTCGCCCATAACGTATGCGTGTACGCTCTGGCTGTTGATATCGTAACATTCCGCAATTCTTTCGCGAAGTCTGATCGTATCGAGAATAGTGCCGGAACCGATGATCTGGTTTTCTTTTAATCCCGAATACTTGTGGAAAGCGTAAGTCAGAATGTCTACGGGGTTGGAAACAATGATATATTTCGCGTCCGGGCATGCGCTTACGATCTTGGGCATGATGTCCATGATGATTCCGAAATTGGTCTTTACGAGATCGAGTCTGGACTGACCTTCTTTTCTCGCAACGCCCGAAGTGATGATAACGATGTCGGAACCGACCGCGTCTTCGTAAGAACCTGCGTAAATGTCAACGCCGCCCGTGAAAGCAAGTCCCTGACGGATGTCCATCGCTTCGCCCATTGCCTTTTCGGAACGGATGTCGATAAGAACGATTTCGCTTGCCGTCATATCGGAAGCGAGTTTGTAAGCAATCGTAGAACCTACGCTGCCCATACCTATTACGGTAATTTTACTCATAGTTTTATCTCCTTTATTTTTGTAGAAATTTATTTGCAAAAAATAATTATTATTGTTTTTTATATAATTGTTTTAGTCCCGGTACCGATTAAGTTTGTTTTATCGCCTTTTCCGTTCCGGACTTTTTTGTTCCGGCAGTCTTTGTCCTTTTTGAAGCTGTTTCGCCTGTTCTTCATGCGGCGGCATTTTTCATCAAAGCGGAGACTTTTGAAAAAACAATTCATTTTCGGGGAAAATGCGTTTTCGTTTTTTCGCTTTTCCGGCGGGGGTTTCCGCTTGAATCGTGCGGCGGTTTTTTACTGCTTTTTTGCCTTGAAAATCAAATAGCACCCTGCCTTACCGATATATATTATACCCATTCGGAAAAATGTTGTAAAATGCTTTTTATATATAGCGATATGTAAGTTTTAATATATGGCATTTTCCGACATTATTATAACATATTTTTTCGAAGTTGCAATATTTTTTTAACGCGATATTTTTAAATATTTGATTTTTATAAGATTTTTCTGCAATTTTTCCCTTTTGCCGCCTTTTTTATCCCCCGCTTTTTACACGGAAATAAACCATAAAGGGGCGGTAAAGTTTCCGGCGGATTTACCCTCACGTCGGTAAGCCTTTGCTAACTCAAAACAATATGATTTTTTCTTTTATTTCGGTTAGCCAAAACTAACGTAATTTTTGCGACGGTTTTTATGGTATTTTTGTTATTCGGACGATTATTGTTTTTCTGTATTTACGGCTACTTTTACGACTGCTTAGCTTGTGCGTTTTTTAGCCGCTTTTTCTGCTTTTGCTCCCCTTTTTATTGTACTGAACCGGCTTTTACCAGCCGCTGTTTTTGACATTTTTACGAGCTTTTTTATTTCACTTAATCCGGGTAATTTATTGTAATCATATGCTTACTTTTATTATTTTCGCCGTAAAAAAGCGAATTTTCGGAGACTTGAATTCCTACCGAAAAAATAGGATTTTACGTCTTACGAAAATATAAAAAATTTTGCCGTTCTTATGCCGATTTTACACCCTTTCTCCCGCTCGAAATTCCGTAAATTTTACCGATTATCATAAGATTTTTAACCCGATGTTTTTGAAAATTATTTTCATTTTCTACTGTTTTACGATATATTGTCGTCACAAGAAACCCGCACATAATAAATAATAATTAAATAGTAATTCTGAAAAAATTTATAAAAATTTTCGATTTTTTTCGATATTTTTTTTAATTACTATTTACAAACGTCAAAAACGGTGCTAAACTTTAACCAAGGAACTAATCAAGGAGGGTAAAATTATGAAAAAGTTCTTTACAAAACAAAGAATTATCGCGACCGCGGTTATAGCGGTAGTCTTGATTCTTAACATTATTATGGGCTGCTTACCGGCTTTCGGCACTTACAAAGGCGAAAGGACCTATACCGAAGGTTCGGAAAAAGCAACCATGACGGTTATGCTTTCTTACGGCAACGATAAAATCAATCTTAAAGCAACGCTGAAAGTCGGCGAAGAAAAATACGAAGAAACCGATTCTGCTGAAATCGAATATAACGCCAAGAAAAAAGCTTTTTATTCGGAAGGCATAAAAGTTGTCGACAGAAAATCCGTATTCACGCAGGTATTCGAACTTGAAGATTACAAGTTTACCTTAAAATCAGGTCTTGCGATTACTTTTCAGGTAATATTCGCAGTGGCTTACGCCGTCGGAATATTATTCGTTGCCGTAGATCTCGATACGATGAAAAAGCTTTTTAAAGGCAAAAAGAAAGTCGAATTAGTCGAAAATACGGAAGTCGCAGAATAAAAGAGAAATTCAATTTAAGTAAAAAAATAAGAGATTCGGAAACGGATCTCTTATTTTTATTCTTTTTAAGTTTTATTTTAACTTAATCTTCTTGCCGCCGGTCAGAACGAATACAAGGCAGACAAGATATCCTACTCCCAAAAGAACCTGGAAGGTTATCGCAAGTCCCGAAGTAAGCTTTGTTCCGGTAGCCGTCGTTTTCATTACGAATACGGAGTCTCTCGTTAAAAGCGGAGTCTTCGTGTTAGCTTCTACGATATTTTTGTTTTCCTTATCGTATTCGTACGTGTACTCAACCATATCGTCTTTTTTATCCGATAAGGCATTAGTCATCGTAAGCTTTTTGTCGGCTTTGAATTCCGCAGTGATCTTTTTGGAAACTTCGGTACCTAAAACCGTGTTCTTGTATTCGCCCTTGTAGGTTCCTACGGCAGGAGCGACTCCCATAACGATGTTAAGAGCAACAAGTACAACCAGAACCACCGCCGCGATAATTCTCGGAAGAGTTGAAAGTTTTTTCTTTGCCATATTTTTCACCTCCTTTACCTTTTTTTCGATTATACCACAGTTTTATATTTTTGTAAACCATAAATAATATTTTTTACTCATAAAAAGTTAAAATGTGTATTTTCTTTATTTTTTCCCCGCCACTTTACATAATATAATATTTTTATGCTTTTATTCGTTTATTCTTCTCTTTTTGAAAATATATATGTTGTGCTACAAACGTTGTATAACATATGCAATTTTGTTCATATGCGGCGATATGACAATAGATAAAGTCCGGTGAAATCAGAAACGTTCGGATTTTACCTTTTTATTTTAGATATAAGAACTCCCCCGCTTTTGTTTAAGCGGAGGAGTTCTATATACAAAAAACCTCTATGGATATGCAATTTTAACTAAATTAAATTACAGCCGTTATTTAATTATAAGGTGATTTTTGCGGTGAGACGAATATCTCTCGACGAAGCGCCTACAGAAATCGTGTATTCGCCCTTTTCCAGAACAAAATCGTCCTTTGCTACGTCAAAGTACGTCATAGCTTCATTGTCTACCGTAACATTAATCGTCTTCGTTTCGCCTTTAAGAATAAGGTCTTTGGAGTAACCGACAAGTTCTTTAACCGGTCTGTCGATAACCTTTGCCGGAGCGGTAGAATAAATTTCGGATACTTCTTTACCGTCGTAGTCGCCGACGTTTTTAATCTTATAAGTAACTTCTAAAGTTTCGCCCTTATCTTCTACCTTAAGATCGGAATATTCGAACTTGGTATAAGACAAGCCGTAGCCGAATTCGTACATAGGTTCAATATTGTGCTTGTCGTAATGACGATAGCCTACGTAAATGCCGTCGTTATAATAATTTTCGGTCATATACGAGTTGTAGGCGTTAAGACACGAAATATCTTCGAGCTTCTTCGGGAAAGTTTCGGCAAGTTTACCGGAGGGACATACGTCGCCGTACATAAGGTAAGCCGCCGCGTCGTTCATATATTGTCCCGCAAAGCCTGTAAGAAGAAGCGCGTCTACGTGGTCGATCCACGATGTAACGTCTATTGCGGAACCCGCAATAAGCTGGACTATCGTCTTACCCTTGAAGTGATCTCCCATAAATCTTATAAACGCTTCCTGCGTGTCGTTGAGTCTCAAAGTATGTCTGTCAAACCCTTCGCTTTCGATATCGTGCCAGTTGCCGACCTGCAGAATAACGTAGTCGGCGTCTTTGAATACGGGAAGTATTTCGTCCGCGGCACTCCACCAGAACGATACGTTGCCGTGCCACGCTCTGTGAATGATACTGCCGAAGGTTAAGACATTGACGTTCGGATCGGCGTTTTTGAGAGCGACTTTCATCGAAACGGGTTCTCTGTTCGCCTTAGAGTTACCCGAACCGCCGCCGTGATACATATCGGGTTCGAAAATACCCGTATACGCAACGGTTTTACCCTTTTTCATCGGGAGAACGCCGTTGTTTTTAAGAAGAACAGCCCCTTCCATCGCGCCTTCGAGAGCAACGCGTTCGCGCTGGGCGAGCGTTTTGTCGATTTTACGGAGCTTTTTCATTTCCTGCATGCGGTTGATAAGATCTATGGTTCTGCCGGCGCAAAGGTCGATTTCCGCTTCGGTGAGTTCGCCGGATTCATAGCCTTTTTTAGCGTCCGCAAAAGCCGTATCGGAGTGCGGCATCTGAAGCGCGAGACCTGATTTGACGCTCTTCACTTTGTCGTGAACGGCGCCCCAGTCGGAAACGATCGCGTTTTTGAAGCCGAGCTTGTTATATAAAATATCGTTTATTTCTTTATTCGCCGAACACCATTCGCCGTTTACTTTGTTGTAAGCGCACATAACGGTGGTAGGATCGGCTTTTAACGCATAGTAGAAATTTCTCGTGTAAATTTCCATAAGAGTACGCTTGTCTACTATATTGTTGCAGGACTGTCTGTTGTCTTCGGCATTGTTGCAGCAATAATGTTTGAGCGAAGTACCTATGCCCTTTTCCTGCAAGCCGTCGATATAAACTTTGCCGAGAGTACCGGCTAAAAACGGATCTTCGGAAAGATATTCGAAGTTTCTGCCGCATCTCGGATCTCTTTTGATGTTGACCGCGGGCGCGAGAAGCATATCTACTTCTTCGTCGATACAGTCGTCCGCCATAGAAGACGAAGCCGCCTTTACGGTTTCCTTCGACCAGGAGTTTGCGAGAACATGTCCGCACGGATAAGCGATAGATCTTACTTCGATTTCTTTGCCGTCCGCCCAATACGCAACTTTTCTGAGTCCGTTGGGACCGTCCGCCATATTGAACTTATCGAGTTTTTCGATTTCGTGAATATTCCAGGCGTCCTTGCCTGTAAGAAGCGTTATCTTTTCGTCTAAAGTCAGATTTTTAAGATCGTTTTTCATATTTTCCATCCTTAATTTTTTCGGGTTATTTAAAAGTCGCTTTTTTATTGCCGATTATTCCGGCGATAATAAACCGACCGGAAGTCTTTTGTCCTTCCACCTATAATATATCACCCGACGTATAATTTTGCAATATATTTTTGAAAAACAGCAATATTTGAGAAATTTTTAGTACTTAATGAAATTTTTGTTTCATATATAAATTATCGTATCTGTTATTTTTTTCTTTTCAAGATACTTTTTCATGAAAAAAGTCGGCTTAAAACTTAATGCGGATTCGGGACAAATTTTAACGCACTTTAAGCATCTTATACACTTGTTATTCGTAACGCCGTTTTTTATCGCCGCATAATTACACGAACTTTCGCAAAGACCGCAACGGTTACAATCGCCGTTTTTATAAATTTTTATTCCTGTACGACTTCTCAGTTTCGGGAAAAGGTTTGCTAACGGATTCTTTTTAAGCTTCGGCAGAATGATTCCGGACGGATTTTTTATCTTTTTTACAATCTGTTCCGGAACGCATATATCGTTAAACGACGTATCGCCCGTTATATACGAGTGTTTTGCCGGGACATACGCCGCAGCGACTATATTTTTTATGTTTTTGCGGTATTTTTTTTGTACTTCATAAAGTACGTTTCCGTGGTTCATCTTTCCGTAAGACGCTATAACGGTAAGGTTATTTATTTTACTTACAGATAAAAAATCTCTGACCAAGCCGGGAATATTCTGACAATGTACGGGAAAGCACAAAACAAGATTGTCGTAATAAAAAGTTTCCCTTTCTTTCACCTTTGTTTTCGCTATACCTTTTTCGGTTATATCCGTAAGAGGATAACCCGTTTCTTTTGCGAAAAACTCCGCTATACGCCTTGTTTCGCCCGTCTCGGAATAAAAGCACACGGCGTTCGATTCGCTTTTGTTTTTACCGGGGTTTTCACTATTTCCGGGAATAAAATTTTCGGATTCAATCATTTTTATTCTCTTCTTTATCCGAAAAATACTCTCTCATAATCGAACATTCCGGGATTTCTCCGAGCGAAAATCCTAACGATTCTTTAAGTTCCTTCAACGCTTCTTCTCTCGTTAAGTTTTTGCCTTTTCCGGCAATGGCGATTTCAAGCGCGCTGAAAGGTATCATCGTACTTTTCATATCGTAAAAGCGTCTGAACTGCGAATGTTCTTTGCACTTTTCGATCTTGCAGCTCGTATGCAAGCCTTTGTCCGTTTCTTCAGGAGCAACCCAGCCGCACTCTTTGATTATGGTTTCTTTAACCTTTCGCCATTCGTAAACGCCGCCGCTTATTTCGTCGAAATCGACCTGCACGAAAGCGGGAATATTGCCCGACCACGACGAAGATCTTATGGCTCGTTTCAATGGTTTTAAGATGGAAGGAACTTCGTTTATCGCTTCGCATATGTTATGCACGAGCGTGTTTTCGTATCCGGCGGCTTTTTTGATCGGATTATCGCCGTAGGCAAGCTGCTTCATCGTGGCAAGCGTATGGAACTGCCCTTTTTTAAGCGGCGGATGAAGAGTGAGTATTCTGCCCGCATTAAACAAAAAATTAAGCGCTTTGTTATCGGGAAACGTGTAAGCTATTTGCGGCGCCATATGGTTATAATACAGTCCCAGAAGCTGAGCCGGTTCGTTGCCTGCGACAAAGTAAGGAACTTTGTTCGCGACGAGTTCGGGATAAAACAAAACGTACGCAAGCGACGGACACGCGCAGGTGTTGCCAGCGAGTTCGTAAAGCTTTTTATAAATCTTTTTAAGATCGTCCGCCATTACTCTCCTTTCGATAAATTCTACCGACGAGAGTTTGTTTTTGGCGTTTTCGATACTTAATTTAGCATTTTCGGACATATAAGGGATTTCCCACGTGAGAGCGAGAACGCGTAAATTTTTCACCTTTGCGAGATAGTACAATAGGTACGTCGAATCCTTTCCGCCCGTATAAAACACAGCCACGTCGAAGCGGGACTTTTTCGATCTCGGGAAGTCGTTCATAACGGGAACTACGCTTTTTAATTTTGCCGTCTCCTTTTCGGTCTGACACATCGGGCAAAGTCCGTCTTCGTCGAATTCGAGTCCGGGGATCATAAAGTCGTTCGCTACGCAGCGTTTGCAAAACCGGGCTTCTTCAAAAGACTTCGGCGTAACTTTTTTATCCGCTATATCCACAACCTGATTGCCGAAAAGATTTTTAAGAATTTTTATTTCTTCACCGCTTAGTTCGCACGGCAGCGTTTTAATGATTTCAAGCTGCTTTTTATTTAATTTTATGGTGTTTTTAAACATTTCGGGCTTATTTTTAAGTCCGTAATATCTTAAAACCTTTCCTTCTAAATTCCATCTGTTTTGTAAATCGTACATATTCCACCGCTGATTTTTAATATCGACCGCTTTTTTATTTAAGTTTTTTATAAAAATACGTTTATCAACGATTAAATTATACATTATTATAAGCGTCTTTTCAATACCGGATTTTAAGATTTTTTAGTTTTAATTGTTTGCGTCGCCGAATATTTCCGCAAAAAAACAGCCGCGTAAAAGCGACCGTTTTCAGATGATTTTGTTTATTCTTTTTTTATTATTCCGAGACGATTTCGCCGGAATAGCCGACCTCGGTAAGAGCGCTTAATATATCCGAATAATCTGTTACGGGTTCCTTTAAGGTGATAACCGAAGTTTCGTTAAGCTTAACGTCGGCTTTTTTGACGTTATCAAGCGCTTCGAGAGCGTTTTTAGCCTTCATGACGCAGTGCTGGCAATGAAGTCCGCTTATATTGATTTTTACCTGATTTTTGTTTTTGTTAAAGATTGAAAATAAAGACATAACTTCTCCTTTAAGGCTTTGCTTTCATCGCATACGCCCTTTTAATTATAGTATTATTTTTTGATTTTTCAACGATTTTTACGGAATTTACTTCAAAAATTTCGCTTATTTTAAGCTTTTGCGTTTTAAAAGAAGCGTGTTGGCTATAACCGTAAGACTGCTTAATACCATCGCGAGACTTGCGAACATCGGGTTAAGCGTTATACCCGCCCATTTAAGTGCGCCGAGAGCTATCGGAATCATTAAAACGTTGTAAATGAACGCCCAGAAAAGGTTCATTCTTATGCATTTTAAGGTGTTTTTGGATATTTTTATGAATTCCGTGATTTTCATAAGGTCGTCGGTCATAAGAGTTACTTCCGCGCAATCGACGGCTACGTCGGTGCCGTTTTTAACCGCTATACCCACGTCGGCAACCGCAAGCGCGGGGCTGTCGTTTATGCCGTCGCCGCACATTGCGGTGATTTTGCCCGCTGCCTTTTCTTTAAGTATATAATCGGACTTTTCTTTGGGGAGAATGCCCGAATAATATCTTTTTATATCTATATCTTTAAGAATTTCTTTGGCGGCGGCTTCGTTATCGCCGGTAAGCATAACCGGTTCCACGCCGAGTTTGTTGAGTCTTGCGATAAGCTCCTTCGCATCGGGTTTAAGCGCGTCCGCAACGTAAATTCTGCCGAGATATTTACTGTTTTCCGCCACGCAGATTTCGGTATAAACCGCATTTTTGGACTTTTCCGGAAGGTCCTTTATCCCGGCGTATTCCGCTATAAACGCACCCTTGCCAAGATAGTAAGTCTTCCCGTTTATGTCGGCTGAAATACCGAAACCGGAATAGTTTTTAAAGTTTTCCGCCGGTAAAAAATAGTCGTCCTTTTTGCTTAACTTAAAAGCGTTCGCTATGGGGTGCGACGAAAACTTTTCGACCGAAGCGCAGATTTTTACAAGTTCGTCGTCAGTCATACCGGATGCGTTTTCGACTTCTACTATAACGGGTTTGCCCGTCGTAAGCGTACCCGTTTTATCAAAGAACAACGTGTCGATTTTATCGGCGATTTCAAGCGTTTTACCGTCTTTGCAAAGTATGCCGCGTTCGGCGCAGAGTCCTTCGCCGACGACTACCGCGAGCGGCGTTGCAAGTCCCAATGCACAAGGGCATGCGGTTACGAGCACGGTGATAAACACGTTCAAGCTTTCTGAAAATCCCGCTCCGCAGATAAGGTAAATTATAAAGCCCAGAAGCGCTATACCCATAACCGTCGGAACGAAAATCCCGCAAATTTTATCGGCGGTGGCGGCAATCGGCATCTTCGTGTTCGAAGCTTCCGAAACGAGCCTTACTATTTCCGAAACGGTGGAATTTTTACCGATATTCTTCGCTTCGTACTCGATGTAGCCGTCGTAATTTATACTGCCGGCAAGGACGTTTTCGCCCTCTTTTCTCATCTGCGGTTTACTTTCGCCCGTTATGAACGATTCGTCGACGTGAGCGGAACCCGAAATAATTTTACCGTCCACGGCAAACTTTTCGCCTGCTTTGCAAACGACGGTATCGCCGGGTTTTACTTCATCTATCGTAACCTTTTTTTCTTCGCCGTTTACTTTAAGCACGGCAAAATCGGGAGTTATCGTGACAAGACTTTTAAGCGCGCTTTTTGTGCTTTCCTTACCGCTTTTATCTATCTTTCTGCCGAGTTTTACAAAGAAAATAACCATCGTGCAGGATTCGAAATAAAGGCTGCCGTAAGAAGGTATCACTCCGCATACAAACAGAATAAATTTTACTGAACTGTACGTAAATCCCGAGATAACGCCTAACGTTATAAGCGTATTCATATCCGGAACGAGATGGAAAAGAGCCTTTATCCCGCCCTTTAATATGTCGAAGCCGTAGACGAGAAAAGGAATCACGAGTACAAGCTGCGCCGCCGCGTAACCTATCGGCGACATGTGGTGGTCGAATATCTTAAAATTCGGCAAACCGATCATATGCCCCATCGAAAAGTACATCATAACAAGTACCAGAACGCCGAAAATTATCGTGTCGGTGTACGTTACCTTTTCGTTCGATTTCGTTATGTCGAAAAGTCCGGTGCTTTTGAAGCCTGCTTCTTTTATAAATCTTTCAAGGTCTTTTACGGTAAGTTTTTCTTCGTCGTATTCTATCGAAGCGTTAGCCATTACAAGGTTTACGCTTGCAAGGCTTATCCCGTCCTGCTTTGAAAGATACTTTTCAAGTCCGTTCGAACACGCGCTGCAGCTCATGCCCGAAACGCCGAGTACAATCTTCTTCATATAAAATTTCCTTTCTTTTTGTTTATATTTTCCTTTATTATTGCCTTAATGTTGACTTTTTTATAATTTAGTGATAAATTTATTATCGTAACGTTTTGGTTGCGATTTTATATTCACGGTTTGTTCGGCACAGCGTTTACCGCTTGTTTGCGTTACGTTTTACAATCTCGTTATTTAAATCAATACGCTTCCGTAGTTAAATGGATATAACCGCCCCCTCCTAAGGGGCAATTGCGAGTTCGATTCTCGCCGGGAGTACCAGAAGTCGCCGCAAAGCGACTTTTTTATTTTATTGCTTTTCCGAAGCCGTCCGCAATCCATACCAATTTGGTAGACATTATTATTATACACTTAATTTAGCCCTTGTCAAACTTTTTGAACTTTTATTTATATTTATTTCATACAATTTTGATAGGAAATAAAAACGTTATGATCCGCCGAATCAAAACTATCCGCAAATGATAATCGAAGAATACCGTTTCATCATGACAAGTACCGGCATAAATTATAAAAATCCTTTATAATTCTAAAAATATACTATCAGCACCAATGCAAATTCTTACAGTTGTAAGAATTTGCATTTTCTATAAATTAAAAAAGAGTAGAAAAACTACTCTTTTTTATTGTTGATTTTGTTTTTTTTCTTTGGATTTTTTAGAAATTTTTATCAATAATTTTACTATATACTCTATAGTAATACAAATAATAGCCACCGCTAAAACAAATATAATATCAAGTATTATTCCAAACCAATCTCCCAAAAAGTGTTCACCTAACAAATAAAAGAAAACTAAAAGTCCCCATTCAACAATGCCTATAATATATTCATACCACTTTAAGCTCACTAGAAAATCTTCTGTAAAAATAAAGCATTTTAATAAAAATTCTATTGTTTTCATATTTTTTTATTTTACTATATTAGGATTGCCTATTACGTCGTACTCGCATATCTCTCCGCCGCAAGTCTTCATTTCGTCTCCGGCGTATGCGTATTCTTTCACGCTTCTTTCTTTTTCTTCTTCTATCTGCGTGTCGTCCTTTAACGTGAACCCGTATTCTCTTCTCTTTATTATGTTTCCTTTATTATCATAACTTATTATTTCACTTTTGTCAATAGCCTTATTATCTTCGCGGATTAGTCAGTTACGATATGACTTGCACTTTTTTTGGAAAGCACGACGAGCGTTTCGACGCCGTCTTGATTCTCCAACAACAGTTTATTCACTTCGCCGCTATCGGAATAGATCGGAAAGTTCAGGGTTATCGATTTTAACGGCATTTCAACCTGTTCTTCATTAGAATAAATCTGTATGTCCTTTATCAGATAGGAAATTAAATCTTTCTTTTCTTTGTCAGACATTATATCATAAATTTTGTCAAAAGACAACAATAATTTATACACATTGTCAAGCGTAAGAACCTCTTCTTCCATAGCCGCTCGCCTTAACGAGGCATCCTTTATACATTCCTCCAATTCGTTTATTGTATCGTATAAAGAATCCAGCCTCGCAGACATATCTTTTAATTTGCGTTCGCGATATTTTGTATCGAGAGGTAAGTTGTCTATTGTTTCTTCCAGATTTGCCTTATTTGTCTCCGTTTCAATAAGTTTCTTTTTATAATTCCTCAGCTCGGTATCGATTGCTTCCGTATTCGCTTTCTGACCGATTCTGCTTTCGATTTCTTTTGCAAAAGATTCGCCTCGAATCAACTCTTTTATCGCTTCGACCACATAAGGTTCTATATCCGTCGTCCTTAATTTTGCTTTATAATTGCAGACATATCCCCGCGGATTACCGTTATGCCCGCAATAATAGTAATACACGTCTTTATATGTACCGTCCTTTTTTTGCCAGGAATGACGATTGCAATACATCGGGCTTCCGCATTTTGGACATTTTAGCAACCCTGTCAACAAGTGAATGCGTTCTCGCCCGACGCGCGAAGGGGATTTAAAGCCTGTAATATTTCTTTTTTCTCTTACTCTTTCCCAAGTTTTTTGATCCACCAAGGCGTCATGTTTTCCGTCATACACAAGATAATCGCTTGTCCGAACCGTCCGATAATCGTCACGACTTCCTTTTACCTTTTCTTTTATTCGTCTGCCGTAAGCAATTTTTCCTGCGTACACCGGATTGTCCAGAACACACTGAACGCTTCTCGCGCTCCACGCCGTTATGTCGCTTTCTTTATGTTTATTTTTTGCAATTCCTTGTAAATTGAGATATTTAGCTACACCGTTATAGCCCATATCCGTATTGGCAAATTTATCGTAAATAAGCCTCACTACTTCCGCTTCTTGCTCGTTTATAATCAACGTATCGTCTTTTAACGAATAACCGTATGGTGCAGGTCCTCCGTTCCATAAACCCTGCCTTGCTTTTTCTTTTCTCCCGTTCATCGTCTGTTCAAGAATATTTTCGCGTTCGATTTCCGCTACGGCAGACAGTACCGATATAAGCAATTTTCCGCTTGCTTGCGATGAATCTATACCTTCCTCGACACTGATTAAGTTTACGCCATAATCTTGTACTTTTTGAAGCGAATTCAAAATATCAGCGGCATTTCTGCCAAAACGAGATAATTTATATACAAGAATGTAATCGATTTGCTTTCCTTCCTGAATATCTGCCAGCATCAACTGAAACGCAGGGCGTCCGGCAATAGATTTGCCGGACTTTCCCGCATCTTCATATCTTTTTACAATATCCATTTCTTCACGTTCTGCAAACGTTTTCATACGCGTAATTTGCCCTTCAAGGCTAAATCCGTCCACCTGCATTTCGGTACTTACTCTTGAATATAAGACGCATTTTTTACCTTCTCTGTTCATTTTTCGCCTTTCCTTTTTCGTGCTGTTCGTTTAATAAAGTTTTACCATATTTATTGATTGTTTTTGCCATAAAATCTAAAAACGAACTTCTAATTCGTCTTTCTTCGGCAAAACTCTGTTCTTGTTCTAATTTCTGCTCGTTCAAGTCTCCTTAAAATTTTTGTGTTTTCGTATAGGTTGCGCCGCCCGGGATTTCTGTCTGCATTTATATTTTTATTTATTATTTTTTCCGACTACTCTCCGTAGCGGCGTCATAATTATTTTCCCTGCCGTACTTTTAACGGAAAGAAAAGTACGGTCTCTCCTATCACACAGTGTCTCCTTATTAATTCCCGATATCACGGGTTGAATAAGCCACAATCAATTATGTGTTCCGCTGTTTCCGGACTTCATTATTTCGTATGCCGTTCTGATAAAGTCCACTTTTGTCATATTACGTTCTTTCAGAAACGCATTGATTTCGTCAAACAAATCACGCGGTATCATCGTCTGAAAATTACCGCTCGTTTGTTTACGTTTATTTTTGTTTTTTTCTTCATATTTTCTATTGGCAACTCTTTGCGGAGTGTCCTCTTTTCTTTTTACCATAACAATCTCCCGAAAATAAAAATCGTATATATACTATATATCATTTTTAGAGATTTGTCAATCGTTTTTATCCTCCTGAAAACTCTTCGTCGCTATCTCAACAGCAAAATTGCCGTCATGATTCCTTGCGCCAGCAATAATACCGGCATCAACCAGAAAAAGAATTTCCGAAAGCCTCGCTCGTAATAGATTTCTTCTTTCGCTTTATCCACCTCTTTTTCGAGACTTTGCACCTTTTTCATAAGTTCTTTCGTGTGCGCGTCGATTACTTCGGAAGCGTCGTCCGCGGCAAGCGCGATTCTCTCTTTTAATAACGCCGTCGCCTCGTCAGTCGCCTTTGCCATAGTTGTACTTATTTGCCGTTGTATTTCCGTTACCGTTTCCGTTATCCTTTGAAGCGTTATCCGCAGACTCGACAATAAGTTCCGATTGTCCTCTTTCATATCTTTCGTCAGCTGCTCTACGTTTTCTTTCAGCCTCGTCACGAGCGCGTCGTTCGTCCATTCTACGCTCCTCACTTGCTGCGTCAAGTCCTCCACCCGCGCATTCAGCCGCGAAATTAAGGCGTTGCATTTCTCGTTCGATACCGCTAAGGCTTGCTCTAATAATGCTTCCCGCGTTTCCGCCGTCAACCGTTTTACCTCTTCGCACAGTTCGATTGCCGACGGATTTTCCCTCAAATCCACTTCTTCGTCCGATATACGATCCGGACTTCTGCCTGTAATTCTGTTTTCCAATTCTTTTGATTACCTCCGTTTTTGTATAATTTTCTCCGAGTTTTGCCCCTCGGACAGGCTTTTGTTTTTCGGGATGCAGGTAGGAATAATCCTTGCAGTCACGCATAATTTTTACGCCGTAGCACTTATCCAAGTATCCTTTGAATTCTTCCGACGTTTTTGAATTTTTAATTCCCTCGGCGATTACTTCGCGCAATTCTTCTTTCCAGCTCGTTCCGCATTTTAATATAATTTTCTTTTCAATGGACGTGCGGCTGTTCTTGCTTCGCTTGCGGAAATCCGTTTCGGTATAACCGTGTTCTTTTCCGATTCGATTAACCTCGTCTTTCATCGCGACGTATTCCGCTTTACCGAATTGCAACTTTTTCCCCGTAATCGGCTCGACCGCGTTTACTATAATATGACTGTGAACCGTTTCGGTATCCGTGTGCGTTGCGATCACGCATTCGTAATTCTTAAAAAATGCTTCCGCAACTTCTTCGGCAAAATCGTGCGCCCGGCGCGGCGTTACGTTATCTTTCCGTGCGCAAGACAATTTGAAATGATAGTATTTCCTTTCGTCGAACTTCTCGCCCTTACTGAACCTTTTCGCCGTTTCCTCAAACTGTTTTGCGTAATCTTCGTCCTCGAATAAATTTTTCGCCGACACAAACGCCGCTTTCTTCGGATCGGTGATATACCTTATCCCGTTTTTCGGTTTCGCCTTGCTTGCACTGCATTTGAAAAGAGGCATCACGCACCGCCTGCGGCAACGGAAATTTTACGGTATAATTC
>DPQQ01000001.1:25623-58964 GCA_003538975.1 Clostridiales bacterium
CTCTATTACGATAACGGGCTTATTTATGATTGCCCGAATAATGAATTCGCGCATTGTAAGTCCGCTTGCGGATATTGCCTTGTCTATTAGATTCTTCTCGTTTTCGTTCGCCCGAAACGTGTAGGCAAACGGTCTCGTTCTGTTTCCTATATTGTTTCCTCCTTTTTCGTTCTCTTGGGGTATTAGGGGGTATCCCCTAACGAGGCGACTTTGTAAAGTCGGTATTTGGCAAGCCAAATACGTTCCTCGCTATAGCGTTAAAATTATTTTTTCCTCAAAGTATTCCGTAGTCGTTTCCCATCCCCTTTAAGGCGGAAAAAATCTTTGTTTTCCATTCATTTTCGTACCTCCGTAAATTTTATTTTCGCTGTTTTCGGGCATAGAAAAAGCCCGACCGATCCCTCGGTCAGGCTTTCCTCCGCGCCCTGTTTCTGCGCATCCTATTACGATGATTAGTGCTTTTTATCTTGTTGCATTTTTGCAATAAATTTTGTCGTTAAAGCGGCAATTTGCTGTTGAAATCATGCCTTTTTTAGTTATTTTTTAAGACTTTCGAGACAAAGCAACGGAAAAATGTTGTATTTTCTAAAATCATCATTCTCATTTTTCAGCGATTTTTTGCAAATTTTCCCCTTTAAATATTATATCGCTATTATACATCGTATATTACTTATTCATTCTCGTTTTGCTCGTTCAACAATTTTTTTAATTCCTCTTTGCTCGGTAAAACCGTTTCGTACTTACTTGCAAAAATCTGCGTATTATTTTCGGGTAAAGTCATTTCAACGATTGCATCTTTTTTATCTTTACACAAAACAATTCCTATTGTCGGATTTTCGTCCGCCAACTTTACTTTGCGATCGTAATAGTTCACATACATTTGCATCTGTCCGATGTCCTGATGTTTTAATGTACCTATTTTTAAATCAAACAGAACAAAACAACGTAATAACCGATTGTAGAAAACCAAATCTACGCGAAAATGTTCTTCTTCAAACGTCAAGCGTTCTTGTCTGCCGACAAATGTAAACCCGGTTCCCAATTCCAATAAAAATTGTTGAAGATGATCTATAATCCTCTTTTCAAGTTCCGATTCGGAATATTCCGGTAATTCCGGCAAATTCAAAAATTCCAACACATACGGATCTTTTACAACGTCGGTCGGTTTTTCTATAATCTGCCCCTTTTTCGCAAGAAGAGCTACTTGTTTCTTATCTTTACTCAGCGCTAACCTTTCATATAACGACGAATCGAACTGCCTGTTTAACTCCGATAAACTCCAATCATTCTTGACCGCCTCAATCTCATAAAAATGCCGTTCTTCAGGATTCGTAATTCTCATCAGTTTTAAATAATGCGACCAACTTAAATAAAATTTTCTCCCGGTACTGACGGCAGGCAAATCGGCAAATTGGGTAAACGCTGTTTCCCCAATTTCATCTTTAGCATACACCATATAGAATCGGCGCATCAATTTCAAATTATCTGCCGAAAACCCTTTACCGAATCGTCTCGTTAAAAATGCGGACAGTTCTTTTAAAACACGCTGCCCATACGCCGCTCGGTTTGCTCCATTCTGCTCTTCTTCGACAATCATTCTTCCGATCTCAAAGTAAGCATAAGTCATAGATAAATTTACCGCTGTTTTAACCTGTTTTTGTGCTCTCTGCAGCAAATCCGAAATCTTTTCAAAAAAAACGGTATCGATCTTTTTCTCATCAACCCTTTCAATATCAGGCATAAGTCACCTCACTTTATTATCATTATACCATAAATCATGATATTTTTCAATCGATTTTTACTTTCGGATACAACGTCTTTCTTTTTTATAAAACATAGCGAAACCTTTTTAATATACTTTTGCAAATTTTCGTCCGTATAAAAGATACTTACCGCTCTCGCTTTCCTCGATTTTCGGAAATCTGTCATACAGTTCAAACAGCAAATCCGAAAATACGGGATGATTGATCAAAGCGGCGTAAATTCGCCAGTCGGACGGACTGTTTTTCTCATAATATCTGAGTACAAGGAACAGTACGTTTTCGTTCGTCAACCACTTATTCACAAGTTTATCCCGCTCGGTTTTTATATCCGAAATCTGTGCGTATATCACTTCCCGCTCCTGCTCATCCGCCGTGCGAAGTTCCATATACAAACGGTTTGTTTTCGCTTTTGCGTCGTCTATGATCTCCACGATTTTATCTTTATGACGATACTCCGTAGCGTTTCCGGAAGCAAGATTATATGCCAATTGCTCTGATATCGGGCGATACAAACAGACTTGTTCTCTGCCTTTACGGAAATGAATCTTACTCGCTATAGCGTAAACATAGTCCATTGCCGTATCGTAAAAAATATACTGTTTTTCTTTGCTTGATTCGTCTATCTCTTGAAAAAATACAGGACTTGGTTTATCGTATTTTTTACGTAAGGCAATCAATTCTTTGCCAACGTTTACGATATCATAGGCACGTTTCGCCTTATCTATTTCCAGCCCGGAAAGCACGGCAAGTTTACATACGTCCCCGTAAATTTCCTGTATTTTCTCTTCGCTCTCGCCTTTATGAATTTTGTCCCAGATAAGACTGTTTAATTTTTGCGAAAGATTGACGATTTCGCCGATTTTGTTATTGCTCGTATCATGATCGAGTTCGGGAAGCGTTTGATTCTCTTTTTTTGCCGTTTCGATTTTACACACGGGAACCTCGAACAAATCTTTATACTTTTCGGCGGCTTCAACAAGTAATTTATCATCGGTTAAAAGCATTGTATCCGAATCGTAATCGCACCCGTTCAGTCGTTGCTGAATATTTTCTCCGATTGCATTCACGCAAACGATATTTTCACCAAGATCGAAATAGTTCCATATTTCACCCTGCATGTTGTTCTCCGCCGAATACAGATTACCCATCGTGATATGCGGCGAACGAGCGCATAAAAGTTTCGTTTTATCCGCAAATCGCTTGCAATAAATCTGTCCGGAGTGCAATTCGCTTATTATTTCATCCCCCGCGATATATTTCAAAAGTTCCGGTCCGTTTCCGAATAATGTTGCATTCGTGCCGTTTAACAATATATGCCCGCGTTTCAATCGTTCTTTCAGACTTTTTACCACATCGTTACGAAAATTGGCGTATAACTCCGTTTCGTCAAAATGCGGGCATTTATGCATCAAAGTAAAAATCACGTCGGCACGGTCGGCAATCCCGTCCGGGCGAAAAGTTTCTTCGTCATCTTTTTCACGCGCAAATGCGTCTGTAAAATGATACCGCATAAAATCTACGTCTTTCCGAAGCAACGAAATATAATCTATACTCGGTTGTAACAATTCTGCGGCTTGCGTTTCCGTTAAACCCAACGTATTCAGCAATTGATAACTGCTTTGCACCATTTTTCCGTGAAAAAATCTCGTGCTTTTATCCCATTTTACCACGCCGAAAGTATCGTTTATATTCTCCATCCATTTGCGGATGTTTCTTTTCGTAAAGCCGCCTGCGAATTTCAGGTATTTCAGGCTGTTCGGCGTGGTTACCATTACAATTTGGTTAATATCCGTCGCAAACGTTACGAATCCGCGCGATTTCAATTCTTTCAGTGTTACATTTTTGTCCTGAAACCACTTTTGCATTTTCGTACGGAAAGCGCACGATTTGAAAAATTTATTACGCAGTAAAAGCATATGCTTATCCGCATAATTTTCCTGAAACACCCTTTCATCCAAAAGACTTTCTCCGTCCCAGATGTCATTGGTTATTTCCGTTTGTTTATGCGCGGCGGTCAGCGTTCCGTACTGTATTTCAACGGAAACAACCTCGTCAGTAAACGTACTTTTGTAATCCGGAACAAACAAAATACCTTCCAACGGAATATTTACAGCACCTTTGATGCTGCTGAGCGACAGTGCTTTATATGATTCCCACGAGGCAAGATCCGTTTTCGGATTCAAGCCGCATTCGCTCCATTTTGCCATTGCTTTATACAGCCTTTCATCTATAAACAGACATTTCCCCTCGCGCGAACTTCCCGCACTGCGCTTATATCGGACATAATGAATACCGTCTATATAAAAGCCGTTTTCATAGAAATATTCGCGCAATTGTCTGATTTTTATATTTTTACCGTTTTCGGTCTTGTATATAAAATTGAATTTCACATTAACGACGGCAAGGATATAATCGTTACCGAATTTATCCCGAAACGAAAACTTTTTGCGACAAATGCGCTTATATGCTTTTTCCAGTTCGATAAGTTCCAACGAATTATCCAGAAAATTTCTGAACATACGAAAACGGGCGTCGCTGTTCCTTTCGGGCATTTTTATCCCGACAGCCACGCCGTTTTCCTGTTCTTGCCTATATATATCCGCTGCTTCGATTGAAATGATTCTGTAACGATTCGTTTGACTTAACGCTACTGAATCTTTACGAACTAATTCCATACACTATATCAATATTCACAAATGTTCTCTTTTACGTTTACTCTGTTGCGCCGCAATCAGTACAAATGCCATTTACAAAATTATGTCCTACTGCAGGGATACTCGCGGTTTCTTTATTATTACACTTGGAACATACGCGTTCTTTGATACCGTCTTGCGTACAAGTTGCTGCAGTTACGACAGCCCAATTCCCATACGAATGTTCGCAAGCTTTATCTTTTCCGCAGCCATATAATGCGAAAGTCATACAGATCAGCATAGACGAGATTAAAATTATTGATAATATTTTTTTCATTTTTTAGTTCTCCTTAAAAAAATTTTAGAGTTTCGTGATATAAAGAAGGAATTTCTTTATATCGTTTATTAGGATGTTTTTTTTGTCCTTCTTCATCATATTCTACAAACAAAGAATCAAAATAATATGAGAACCAAGAATCAAAATTATTATATACTTTAAGAACTTTCTTTTTCCCTTTTTTTATAGCATATATTTTAGAGCATTCATCTTTTTTGTATGCAAAAGCATAATCTCCACCCAACGAACCAAAAAATATGTAATTACTATCTTTAAAAGTTTCTTGAATAATATGATTTTCCAATAGCAAATCAAATGGCTCATATATTTCTTCATCAAAACACTGGATTCCAAATATATTTAAGCTAGAAAAAAACAAACGACAACCATTATATTTTTTATAAAAGACCAACAATTCTGGAAGAGCCCTACAAGCAAGAGAATTAAAACTCTTCTGTATCTCATTAGTTTGCGGTTCATATAAAACGTTCAAATATGCTTTAGCAGAGATAAAAGACATTTGTTTATTACATAAAGCATGCCCACATTTAACAAATCCTCCCCATTTTTTCTCTAATAAGTCTAAAATATCTTTCATAATACCCCTCAAACTATTAGGCAATCATCCCTAATTTAGCTATTACTTTTGCTGTCCACGGCATAACTTGAACCACTCTTGGGGCGGTTTTTTCAAAAGAGTCACCAACAAGATGCACCCACTTGTGAACATCATCACTCAAGAATACAATATTATTAGGATCTGAGATTAAATGCTCGTGAGCAGTTCCAATCAATTCATTAACAGGTTTTATATGATGACCTGCTTGCCCCTTTATTTTGCCAGTAGTTAACAATTCTTTCTTCTGCGCGCTTGTCCAATTGTATTTTGATGTTCCATCCATCACCGCTTGTTTTTCTTTTTTCCAAGCTTCGGAAACGGCTTTATTCCTCTTACTTTGCAATGTTGTACATTCATTATG
The DNA here is from genome assembly GCA_003538975.1 of Clostridiales bacterium. Lineage (GTDB taxonomy): Bacteria > Bacillota > Clostridia > Christensenellales > Borkfalkiaceae > UBA11475. Next base: position 31,337 of record DPQQ01000001.1, read on the forward strand.
AACAAGAACTTCACGTTCACCAACAAAGTATGTGTGGTTATTTTCTACTGTGAAATTATAAACAGTTACAGGATGAGTAAAACTATTTATTTTAGTCTCTTGAACAACCTGAGAATTACCATCAGAATCCACAACGTAATCGCCAACTCGTAAACTTCCCGCTTCTACCCAACAATTATAAACCGGAGAATAAAACGGATGATTATATGTTGTTTCAATATATCCACCATCAATAGTTAATCCTATCGTTTGATAAACTTCCTTGCTAAATGTATCAATTACTTTTTGACGAGAAACTGTTCTGTCATTTTCGCTATAAGACAAAACATAATCACCAACATGAACATCTTCTATGCACTTAAACGTGTTATAACACGTAGCAATTAATGTCCCGGCAATAAAGCATGCAGATGGTTTTATTACACCTGTTAGTAATCCAACACTTCCTATTGCTGCCCCTATCATAAATCCGTTAGCAAATGCATCTAGTCCCTTATGCGTTGCACCTTTCAAAGAATCTTCAATTGTCTTACCCTGAATTAGTCCGGAAACAGTTTCAATCGCAAGCGTTCCTATCGCAGAAGTCAATGCGTAGGAAACAGCAACCTTACTTATTGTAAGTAAAGCACAACCAAAAGACGCACCTCCCGTAACAGGAGATAAAATTGCTCCGACTAAAATAATACCGCAGCCAATACCCATTTTAATCAAGAAAGATTTCCAATTATATCCTTCCTCTTTAGGAATAATAGTCGATTTTTCAAAAGTGGTCCCATTATAAGTTAACGCTGTTCCAAGCCCAAATGCCGCTGTAAGCTCATCAACATTGTATCCAAAGAAAGTATCTTCTTCTTCGCTTGACAAATATGCTTGAATGCTTTCAGGCGATATGTAAACGATATTAAATTCTAATACTTCATAACCATTTGCAAGCTGTTGTTCTGATAAAACCTGCAACTCACTTTCTAATTTGGTATAATCTTCTTCGCCAAACAGTTCAACTGCAGAATGATTCTTGTATTCTCCGAATATGCTTTCATCATAAATATATTGCTTGTTATCATAATCGTATAGGCTACCAAGCGTCAAATCATAATTTTTTCTTTGATTATCGAGAATACGATAAACGACTCTCATCGCTGTTTCTTGATAATAAACAACATATTTATCTTGATAGACAAAATGGTACGATCCTATATTCTCATAGTTATATGTACATATTTTTTGGGTTTCATCAACGATATCCGTGGCATCCTCTATTTCATTTATATCATTTACCACAATTATTGATTCTTCCATGTCGGAAGAATAAGTCTCAACATCTGCAGAAACCACTTCTACAAAGCCAACACATTCTATACCTGAAGCAGAATCAAAGATTTGAAATTCAGGACTCGAATAGTAAATCCCTAAACCGCTATAATGATCGTCTTCTACTGTTGTAGCAACCCCTACACCACACGAAAATCCATCTTCTTCTAAATCTTTTGTAACTGCGCTACATACAAGAGAATATATATTATCTATAATTCCTGCATCGATTTCAGAACCAATATCCTCTTCTTTTTTACCACCGCCGATAACGGTTATGTTTACATTAGGTGTTAAATCGGTATCCCAGCTACTACCGTCAGATGTTGAATCGTTCGGTTCACCCCAAAACCCAGTATTAGTTGGAGGAACAAGACTTACGTTCTCACCGTCAGCACTACCGCTGTTACAAGCGCAAAGCGAAAACATCATTACACAACATAATATAAATGAAATTATCCGATAAAATTGTCTTTTCATTTTACACTTCCTCCACTATGTCAAGTATTATTGTCATTATTGCAATAACACCAAGTTCTATTAGAGATATTGCCCACCATGGCAGCGGAATAAATATCAACAAAATGACTAATGCAACGATTGATACTATCCACATCCACGGCCAATAATCCGTCATTACTACTTCAGAAAGAATTGCCTGTGCTATTCCCATGAGTATAAGCGCACCAACACAGATAAGAACTATCACCCACCACTTCAAGCCGACGTTCTTTGTTCCTAAATTGTTTCTTGCTGTTTCAATGCTTTGTTTTGCAGAAAAAACCTGTTCTTCGGTAGAATCCAAAGAATTTAATGTTTCCATAGCCGAATTATAAGCGGAAACAAAAGCTTCTTGTTTTTTCTTAGAGTATCCCGAAATATCTATTTGAGCCATTTCAGTTAGTATGTTGTACAATTCTTGCTTGTCTTCTCTAATCTCCAACGAACTCTTTAATAATAACAACTCATCTTTAATCGTACTAATTTCACTTTGAGTATAACGTGCGTCTAACATTAATAAAGACTCATTATATTTTGTAAGCAACGGTTGAATTGTTTCCTTAGAGTAAATCATATAAGGAATCTTGGCTATTTCATCAACCAAAGTTTTAAGTTCCGTAGAATTACCGCATAAAACCAACGCATTCTTTGCTTGAACCAACGCATTCTTTGCCGCAGTTACAACGCTTTGCGTATTATTTCTGTCTTTATAGATGGCAACCGCTTCGTTGTATTTCGTCTTCAACTTCTCAATGGTTGCGGTAGTATAAAGAGTTTCGTCAATTTCTTGGACTTGTTCTATTGCAGTTAGTAAAGCACTAAAATCCGCTACGAAAACTAACGCCGATTTTCTACTGGCAAGCAAATTCAACATAGCATCAATTTCCGTTTGAGTTGCATCAATATCAGCAAAAACAGTAGCTGCTTGTTCATAAGCTTCATTCAAAGATTCTATGCTATCGGGAGTATATAAAGAGCAGTCAACGCCCTTAACATCTTGCATCTTGGCATATAGTTCAGTTTTATCGCCTCTCAAAACCAAGGATTCATAAGCATTTTTCAATGATTGAACGGCAAAAACGATTTCTTCAGATGTAGGTTCATCTTTTTCAAAAATCACACATCCGGAATCATAAGCCTCTTTATAAGCGTTATATGATGCCGTAGTGTAAGCGCCTTTATTTATTGTCTCGAACTTGTTTAACTCATTCGACAATGCTGTTTTGTCAACCGTTCTAACAAGAGCAGCATACGCATCGTCCAAATTCAAAGCTGCGGCATTAATTTCTTCTTGATTTGCATTTTGATTTTCATATACATCACGGGCTTCCTGCAAATAGTGTACATAATTGGCGTAGCTACTTGGCGTATACAAATTTTTATCAACAACTCGATCGATAGCAGTCTTTAATGCCGTTATGTCATATATTATTTCTTCGCGTTCAGTTCTATCGTTTATATAAACTGCATTATAGAAATTTGTATATGAACGAATCGAAGATGTTACAACATCAGAATAACGGGATTTTCCCGTTATGTTAATAATCAACTGATAAGAATTGCCAACACGATCAACGAAAGTTAATTCATACTTTCCCTTTTTATACAACCCAATATTTTTAAATTCGGAAATCAAACACTTAATTTCAAAGCTATAAACCTCCGGGGCTTTAACAGTAACGATAGAATTAATATCAAAATTGTTTTCGATGGACGATATGGAAATTGTATCCGCCGTTATTTCAATCTTGTTATTGACAAGTGTCGAACTGGAAACCGTTAATATTGACTCAACCCCATTATAAGAAACATCCCAAGTGGATGTCGTTTGATTTTCATTCGCGTAATACACATCGTATATCTTTGTGTCTCCATACACATTGGTTTCCGTAATAGTATATTTCGATGAAACAGTTAACTGTTGCGAAACGTCCTTATCAAACTCTATAGTATAATTTTTCCCATTCTTATGGCAATAAGCATTAACAGAAACAACATCATAATCTGCTACCTTAATAAAAGTAAAATCGTTTATGAATGGTTGTCGATTAATCAACTTATCTTTTTCCGCTTGCGACGGAAATACTTTAATGCTCTCCCTTATAGACAACGACTCTAATTGTTCTAATAAGTTATCTGCGTAAGTTTGATATGTAAAAGCGTCAATGGGGTTAAAATAATTATATTCAACGTTTTGACGAGCATAATAATTCAATACGCTTGTCATTGCAACATAGTCGTAATATTTAACTTTTACATTAGGATTATCTTTGGACTTATAATACAATCCGTCGTCGGTTTTTTCAATAAACCTTTTTTCTATCTCGTAAGCGTAATTAAACGCTTCATCATAAGAATCCAAATCAAAACAAACAAAAATATATCCACCGGCAGTTGTCTGATATGCCACTTCATAATGTTTTGAAGTTAAGTCGGACAATCTTTGTGTTTTCATCAAATTGTCGTAATTCACATAAGGAGCAGACAATTCATCAATGATATTAAAATATGCTTTATAGTGATATACCGTACCCGATGCGGTTTCTCCGCTATAGCAATCAAGACAATAAGAACCAGCTACCAAATCGACTATCTGACCATTTCGATCAGACGTAAGCACAAATTCTTCGCCGCTTGTCATATTAATAATCTTTCCGGTTAATATCGGAACGTTATCAGCGATAGCATTAATTCGCACGGACGAACCTTTAGCGTAGGTAGGATAATCCCCGTATCTAAATACTCGGTTACCGTCTACAATTGAATCGCCGAAATATGTGGAAAATCCTTTATTCTCTCCACCATTGAAAATATAAACCGTTCTGGTTATTTGCTTTCCAAGCTTCGTAATTGTGGTAATTACATATTTACCATTCTCTGTAAACGTTGCACCATCATCGACGTAAGAAGCGGTTCCCCCATCTTTCGCAACACTGACTAAATAAGATGAACCCAGCTTATCAATAGAGAATCCTTTTGTTGTTGTTGAACCATCAAGTAATGTTTCACCTCTTTTAATAGTTTCCTGAGTGTATCCTTCAATTTCTGGAAGAGAAGATTCATCAACCGCTAAATTATGAATCGAAATAACAGCATCATTCCTGCATACATAAAACTCATATATTTCAACGTTGTTTTTATATTCAAAAACATCCTTTTTGAAAGGCCAAATTCCGGTAGTTCCTGTTTTACGGCGAGTTTCATAAGCAATGATTATTCTGTAAAAACTGCCTTGCGCAACCGTGCTCCCATCCGTTGTGTAAAAATTTTCACGCCCATTTTTACCACTGAAGAAATCAGTAACAGGATTTACGACATTTTCATACACACTCCCATTGCTAGATGTCTGAATCAATACAACACCTTGCCCAACGGAACCGGTTAAACTATATCCCACAACAGAAGTAGCCGTATCGGAACTTATATTCCAACTCTCAGCACTATTATCTTGCAAATAACCATTATAGGTATAAGAAAACGATAAATTCCCTGACACCCCATATGCTGGTTTTCCTCTATATGTAGCGACATCATCAATATCGCCATTGATAAAAAACGAGCCTAAAGAACTTTTCCCATATGCAAACGATGTTACTTCTTGTTGCCCTTCGATGTTGTAGTCGTTATTGTCTGACAGTTCAAATAATTGAGCCGCAGGCGCAATGGTAGTTGCTTCTGCGTCACAAACGCTCGTATTAGCTCCAATCTCCGCAAAAATCAAACAGCATAACGCTATTAAGAAGAATCCCGGTAAAATTTTTTTCTTATGTATCATTTTTTTCCTCAATTATATCGTTAAATAATAATATATGTTATAAATTTGAACCAATATCTTTTGACAAAGTTTTGCTATGCATGGGATGAGTTAAACATATAACACTTTCTTTTAAATATTCTATTGTATAATGTTGATTATTTTGTTTTATAAATGTTTTAACGACAGAAGAAACACTATCTTTCGCAACTTCACCAAAACATACTATTTTTGTATAGCTCTTTGCCTTTAAAGCCCTCTCTAAATATTTTTGACAACACTTAGCGGCATTTTTCAGCTCTTTCGGATCTTTTTGATTATCAGTTTTTGTACTTGTCCCTGGAAAGCATCGCACAGCCTCAACTATATCGTAATTCTGCCTATTTTTCCCTTGTTTTTGCAATTCTTCATTAAATTTATAAGCGGCACTCCCTTTCCTGTGGGAACTCACAGGTTCTCCATTTTTCCATTCGTCAATACCTGGAGCCTCAAACACCAACAGCGTAAGATTATTCTTACATTTCGAAAACAAGTCTAACGGTCCATTATTTTTTTTCTTTAAAATATATTTATGATTTTTAGAAGGTTTATTTGAGCACTTATTATATGGACACTTATTAGAGCATCCGACATATTTGCACATTTTTATTCACACCTCATGTATTCCTTGAGTCATTTTTATTAATGTTCCCACCAACTCTTCCCTCAGCCACTCTGGCTCCAACACTTTACAATGCTCGCCGAAACCGAGAACGAAAACTTTTATGTTTTCTTTGTTTTGCATTTCACACGTTAAAATCGACGAACCGTCTTCCAATGCTCCCACGGTTTGATTTTTCCCGTAAACACGTTCTTTAACAAGCATTGCATATTGATCAAATAACTGTAATTTTATTCGATACCATTCGCCGTTTTGCTTCATTCCGTTTTCGTCGAAATAATCGCTGTCTTTATAATAAAGCAATTTTCTGAATTTCTGTTGGGTTAAGACCGTATACTTTTCAATTCTGTTAAGCTTAAAATAACGAATATCGCTCGATTTTTCGTCAAATCCGATAGCATACCACGAATTGTTATACATAAACAGCTTATACGGATGAAAAACCCTGGTAGTCACCTCGTTTTTCAACGATAAATAGTCTATCTGTATTTTTGTATGCTTCACGATACATAATTCAATCGCCTTATATCGTGTTTCAAGTTCCTCACTCGGCATGGCAAGCGGAAAACGATTATAAATCAGCGGATCAACCTCACGCGATTCATGCTCAAAAGCCGACAACACCTTTGACATTGCCGACTGATAATCTTTGCTATATAAAAAATCATTACGCTTTAAAAGATAGCCCAACCCTTCGGTCAAAGCTTTCTTTTCGTTCGATGTAAATTTCAATCCCGGTATCGGGTATGTATGATTCAGTTGATACCCGCCGAATTTACCGGGAATTCCGACTATATGAAATCCTTCTTCATCGCCTAAGAAATTAAGCTCTTCTTTATAATCGATTACATTCCGCTCTTTCGTTTCAAGCAGATCGGCAAGTTCTTTTACTTTATATATCCGCCCCGTATTCAGAATCCGAAGCATTTTAATGCATTTTGCGGCCTTTTCCAAAACTTTTTCCTCTCAACATATACTCCGATATGTTTATTATAGCATTTTTAACAAAATATCTCAAGTGCTTTTATATTAAGCAATGGATAAAAGCATCAAAATTTATCGATACTTGAAATATTTTTATTAAAAAAGCGAAATAATCTGTGGCGCAAACGTTCACCACCCGCTCGCTGATATAGCCATAACGATAAACGGAGCAACAAACAATACCACCGCTATCACAATCAGATACCATATCCCTGCCACAACTCCCCAGATAAGAAGTCCCAAAGCAACCAGTATATCGATTATCCCTAAAATCAATGCGCCTAAATTTTCCATAAGAACACCTCTCTTTAAATCCCTTTTACATACGCAATCAGCATATCGAGCCAACCGAATTTACAAGCGCAGTATCCAAGCGCGATTAGTCCTACAATCGTTGCAATCCAACCGATAACTTTCATCATCCGTTATTCTCCTTTTATTTTAAATATCTTTATCGTCAAAACCGGAAAGTTTCGTACTTGCCGCGAGATTTCCGGAATCAACGTAGTTTTCCTTTTTATATCCGAATATTTTCGTCAGAATAATTCTCGGAAACGCCGTTATGTAAACGTTATATCTGTTTACAAGTTCGTTTAAACTCTGTTGCGCGGACTGGTATTCGTTCGCAAGCGACACGACAAGTTTGCCGACTTCTTCAAAGTTTGAATCCACCGTGCCGATCGCGCCGCCGATAAATCTTCCGCCGCCGTTTTTATTTGCCGTGTAATACGCGCCGCCCTGCGCGTCGTTGGAATCTTTCTGCGTTGTGCCAACTTTTCTGAGAACTTGCAAATACTTCGCCTTTAAAATTCTTACGCGACTTTTCGCTTTTTCTATATCTTCCTTTTGATTTACTACTTTGTTGCGAAATCGCATCAGATAATAAGCAAGAAATCCCGCAATTACAAGAAGCAGTATCAGATAGCCCCACCACTTCATTTCATTTCGCCTCCTTTGTATTGCAAATATAATTTTACAACTTATTGTTACGCTATGCCTGTAACATAAAAAAATTTACAGAAAAATATTTAAAATAATTATTGCCGCCGTTACGACACACGCACCGATATCAAACCACCCGCAAGCAAACGAATCATATCCGAATGTCTTTACCACTGCGCAGCAACCTAAAATTAGCAACGCCGCCGAAACCCAGTAACAAACAACGTTATACGAATCTTTCAATATAAAAAACAGTATGAAATCCGCAACGACCGCAGCACAAAGCGCAACGGTATCGAAAATTTCGTCATCGATAAGTACATTCTCCATGATAGCTGACAGCCAAAAGCCTCCCGCTAATAAGATTACCGAACCGGTAACCCCGACGATCCATTGATACACGTTCCACCGAACGTCGGATACACCGCAGATTACCAAAATCGCAACGTTAAACAGCAGAACAAGCCCATGGATTACCGTTAAGCCGTTTGTAGTGCCGTGAAAATCGGAAAATTCCGAACGATTCGCCTCAGTTGTTTTTGGATTTTCCGACGAAGCATTGCAGTTCGTTTCTGCCGACGTCGTCGTTTTTTCTGCTGTCCCGTTATAAACAATTGCGCCGCTGTTTGAATAATCATCAAAACCGTTATCATAAGGTTCGTAAATTTCTTCGTCCATGTCGGGTGGTACAATACCGATAACATCGATAAGTACGTCTATAAGCCGATTAAACGCACTTCCCGACAATAAGTCGGCTACGGAGGAATACTGTCCTCTTATCACATTTGTGCTATCAAACGGAACACTTGATAAAAGCATAAGCAGATTCAACCGTTTGCTGACAGCAAAAAAAAGCGATAGTTTTTTCTTGTCCTCATACGAGTTGCCGATTAAATCCGCCGCGCGGGAATATATAAGAAACGGCTCGTTTAATTCGTCATCGGAATTCCGCGTTTCATATACCTTTTTTAACGCCGCTAAAAACTCCATTTCATTTTCCTTTGTAATATTTCGGCTTTATTTCGGGACTTAGCAACATTCCGACGGAAACGTCGTCTCCGATCCCGATTTTTGCACCCATTTCCGTTATAAAGCCGTCTATTTCTTCCGATTTACCCGCAAGCAATTTTGAAACGACGGGTTTAACGAGCGCGGTTGCAAAATTATCGAGCGAACGATACGGATTGATAAGCCCGTCCGTAAACACGATTGCTCCGTCCACAGCAGGCAAATCGACTATCTTCACCGCCAAATGATTAAAAGCATCCGTCTGACACATGGAATAAGTTAAATTCGCAACGTTTTCGTCGGAATCGTCGTCAAATACCGGATAAACTTTGTCCCGTTTGAAAACAAAACACCCGCCGTCTCCCAAAGACGCGCAAATCATCTTGTTTCCGAATATCATCGCGCCGTTGAGCGTCGTTCCGTAAGCCACCTGCGGATCTGTTTTTAACCTGAAAATCTTATCTTCGTTCAGCCCCGCGGTTTCGCGTTTCGTAAGCGGTTTTTCAGCCAGATTGCGTTCAACCAGCGCATTCCACTCGCAAAGAATTTCAAGGCGTAATTTCTTTTCGATTTCCTCGCGATTCGCCCGATAGAAAACAGATTTTTCCACCCGTTTAAAAACGTTTATTATCGCTTCGGAAGCGAATTTGCTACCTTTGTCGCTGCGGATATAAATTTCGCCGCCGTGTCCGTCGCAAGCGGTAATGATAGTGCGTTCGTCATCGTGATAACAGGCGGAAAAATCCTGACAGATTTTTCCCGTCTGAACGTGCGTATAACCGATAGCGGTTTTCGTAAAAAATTTTACCATTCCCAATCGTCAACCTCCGCTATCGCCTGCTGCACCTGCTGTTTTACCTCTTCCGTAACGGAAACGTTCTTTTCGGCATGAACGCTTGTAGAAGTAGATTTCACTTTGGAAGCCGTTAAAACGATAATCTTGATAATACGTTCCAGAAGTCTCGAATCGTAGCACTCGATAACGTCGCCGTTTCCCGAAACAAAGTCGGTAAGGCAGTTTATAGTGCGTTTATCGTTCAGTTCGATAGCGATTCCGTATTTGAGTGCCACCTTAAACCACGGTAATTTTTTAAGCGCGGAAAGTTCTTCTTTCACGTTATCTTTCGTTGGATGTCCGTCTGTCATCAGAAGTATAATCGGAGCAACGCCGCCGTAATCGGGCATAATTCCGCCCTGCGATTCTTTTTTCAGAATATCCGCAAGTCGCTCGTAAGCAATATGCAGATTGCTCCATCCTCCGCCCTTTATATCCTTAAAATCAAATTCTTCTATCGGCTTGCATTTATCTCGATTCAGAAAAAACGCATCGGTGGAATAAGTGATTACGGTGATATAAAAATCAACGTTGGCATTTTCGCTTTGCATTTCCGTGAGATACTTTTTTATGTCCCGGATCGCCTCGTTTACCTGCGCGATTCTTTCGCCTCGCATACTCGAAGAACAATCTACAAGCATAATCACGTTCAGCCGTTGCTTTGCGATTTTATCGGCAATCGCCGCGCCCATACTACCACTCAATGTCTTTTACCTCTTCCAGTTTTTCGGCAATCTGTTCCTGCGCCATGTGGTTGTTATCGGCAACCGCCCCCGCCACTCCGTCGCCGTTTGTAGACGCGCTGTTCGATTTCACTTTGGATGCCGTTACCGCAATCACCTTGATAACTTTCCTAAGGGCTTCCGCCGTATAAACTTTCAGCACCGTTTCGGGGTTACCCGTAAATTTGCGAAGCACGTCCATCGCTTCGTCGGTATCGATACCGATTGCCAGGGCGTATCTAAGCGCAACGCGATACCACCCCTTCTTTTTCAGTTCGTCAAGATGTTTCTCCCAGTCGAAACTCGTCGGCATTCCGTCCGTCATCAAAATGATAATCGGCGCGATTCCTCCGAGATCGGGCATCTGCCCACCCTTTTCTTTTTTGCAAAGCCACCCGGAAAGCGCGTCGTAAGCCTCGGAAAGATTCGTTCCGCCTTCCGTCGATAAATCTTTCCATTTGAAATCGCCTATATCTTTCGGCTCGGTGTATATCCATTCCGCTTTATCGCTGAATTTAAGCGCGGAAATCTTGATAATCGCGTCCGAAGTGTCCTCCTGAATTTCGGGCATAATCGTCATCACGTCGCGGATGGCGTTATTAACCGCGCCGATTTTCTCCCCTTCCATCGATCCCGAATTATCGATCACAAACAACAAATTGAGTTCCTGACGGGCAATGCCGTCGCCTAACGTTCTGTCTTTCATTTTTCTGCCTCCTTAATCGTCTAAATAATTTATTCGTTTGAATCTTTTGCCTGCTTTTATTTCTTTATTCTTAACCCGCCCGATTGTCTCTTCTGAAAAATTAACTTTCATTTTATAATCTTTTGGTTTGTAGTCCGCGCCTTTGAAAAGCGACATCACTTCATAAAACGCTCTCGCTTTCGGATACGATATGGAATATTCCCTTTGCAACATGGTGCAAGTAACAAAACCTATTTTGTTTACATATTCAAATGCCTGTATAAATAAATCGTCCTGCAAAATTTCATTGATCTGCTTATTTTTAAGCTCTATTTCTAAAACATTCATTTTATTTCTCCTACACTATTTTCATTGAATTTTATTTTTAAATTCCGGATAATCGGCACAACGCCGTCGCCCGCGATTATTTTAACGTTTCCGCTTGTATCTTTAATCTCCACGGCGTTATCAAGCGCGAGTTTTATTCCCCAAAGCGACGGATTGTTTTTGTTTACGACAACTTTTCCGACTGCCGTAAGATAATCCGCCGTATACTTATCGAGATGGCAAAGATACAGATATTTTTCCGGCTCTAAAACGATTTTATTTTTATTTATCGTAAAAACGCAAACGTCTTTCGTCGGCTTGCCGCAAGAAGGACATACATCGTATTTCTTCTTTTCTTCAAAGCCGTAAATATATTCGTAGCCGCAATGCGGACATGTGATAAGTTCGTCCCGATATTTTGTCAAAAGTTTCAGCCACTCTATCTCGGTCGTCCGTTCGTTTTCCCTGTCTTCCAGTCCGTCTACGAAAGTTCGATGAAACGCCTCTTTTATATATAGCGGGATATATGCCCAACGTTTTAGAACACTCGAATGATAGCCGCGTATAGGTCGATTATCTCGCCTTTCTTTATGATAAACGAACACGGGATCGGACCCGAACATTTCATATTCCGCCTTCTCGTCAACGATGTCGTAATTCTTCAATCTCTCGCCCTCGAAAGGATTGCCGAGGCACAACGCCATAAACAAAATTACGGCAAGAGAAAACCGGTCGGAATGCATATCCGGCATACATTTACCCGTTACGATTTCAGGCGCCATGTACCGCATTTTACCTAAAATGCCGAGATTCTTTTTGTCTGCGGTTACGTTATCGTTGTCGCAGATAAGAAGCGCGCCCGTATCGGGATCCATAAAGAAACTTCCGTCGTTCAGATCCTGATAGGAATACCCTTGCTCGTGCAGTTTCTTAAATGCCGAACACAGCGAAATACACCACTTAATGAGCGTTGCCCTGTTTTTGAACGGATGTTTACCCGTAAGATACGAAACGAAGGAAACGTAATTTTTCGGACGCAAATCCATAAGATAACCTACTTTTCCGTCCACCCTTTCAAAAAGCCTCTTCGGCCATAGAAAATCCTCCGACGGGCTGCCTTTTTCAATATTATTTTTCAGATTAAACCGAAAATCCCGACTGACTTCGCCTTTATAGATTTTAAGCGCGTATTTCTGTCCTCTGTTTGATACGAGATACACTTCGCCCTGCCCACCTTCGCCGAGCAAATCTTCCACAACAAACGTTTCGTTCTCTCCGATTGTAAATTTTTCGTTTTTCTTAAAATACATATTTCTGCCTCTTTTTTCGTTACATCGTTGTAATCATCCGCTATCGGCGGGCATTCTCTTTCGCCTCTTTTTGAATGACAATGTTATTATACAATCCATTGTTACAAATTGAGTGTAACATTAAAAATTACATCAAAAAATCGCACACGATTGTATGCGGTTCATCATTTTGTCTTATAAATCGTAAAATAAAAAACCCGGATTTCGCTTTCCGAGTTCTTTACTTATTTTATGTTGTTTTTATATGATTCCAAAATGTTTCAGCGCGGCTTTTATGGCTACAGTCATTTCTTCTGTTGGATGCGAACGCGGACGCTTTAACTCTTCCACGGCGTTTGGTGCATCGTACATCGGCAAGCCGAGTTCACGCTTTACTTCCGCAATATATGCCGTATGAACTTTGAACCCGTAATTTTCTTCAACATACCGCTGTATATCTTTGTAAGTTGTTTTCTTTTTCGGTTTCTGTTCTTCGGCGTTCTTTTTCGCCTCCTTTAACGAAATCTGCCCTTCACCTTCGCCGAACTCTACGTCCACTACGATATGACTTGCACTTTTTTTGGAAAGCACGACTAATGTCTCGACGTGCTTGGTCTGGGCGAACATGTCGAACGGCTGGACGTAATCGACTGTGTAATCGGGAACGTAATTTTTATCTTTTACCAGCTCGTTTCCGTTCAATTTAAGGCTGCCGGTCAATAGTCCGACGTCTCTTGCGAGCGTTGCGGGATTGCATGAAATATATACTATTTTTTCAATATCCGAATCCTTTATGGCTTTTAAAACCTTCTGGTCGCAACCCTTTCTCGGCGGATCCAGCACAACCCTTACTTTGTCTCCCGCTGCCGTAAGTTTTTTAACGAGCGGAGGCAGTTCGACGGCACAGTCTCCGTGAATGTTGACCATTTTATCCGCGAGATTATTTTTGATTTTGAGTTTATCTGCGGTCTCGACGGCTTCTTTTACGATTTCTATACCGTACGCTTTCTTGCACTTTTTGGAAAACAACGCCGTCATGAGTCCCGCGCCGCTGTATGCGTCGATGACTACCGTTTCTTCGTCCGGAGCTATCATTTTTACAGTCGTCTGATAAAGTTTTGCCGCGACAGCGGAATTAACCTGTAAAAAGCTCTGCACGCCGACATCGTATTTTATGCCGGAAAGTTCGCCTTCAAGCGTTTCCTTACCGTGGACGAGAATAAATTCGTCGCCGAAAATAACGTTTGTATCATTGTCGTTTACGTTTATGAACAGTGAGAAATTTTTAAGCGAATCACCGAGCTTTGCGATAAGGCTTTCCAAATTTTTAAGTTTGTTTTTATAAACGACGAGCGTGACTATAAAGCCGTTTTCGGCTTCTCTGCAGACGACGTGTCTCAAAACGCCCGTCTTCAGCTCTTCGTTATAGCCTTTTATATTGTTTTCTCTTATGTATTCGTTAAGGTCTTTTATCAGCTTTTCCGCCCATACGGGATGAATGGCGCAGCTGTCTATTTTGACTATTCTGTGTGAATTTTCGGCAAAAAATCCCACAACCGTTTCGCCGTTTACTTCCGCCACAGGGAGCTGAAGCTTATTGCGGTAGCCGTATTCGGAAGGACTTTTTACCGTGGGGAGAACTTTTACGTCGAGTCCCGCGATCTTTTTGAAACACCCCGCCACGAGCGAAGATTTAAGTTTTAACTGCGCGGAATATTTTACATGCTGCAACTGACAGCCGCCGCATCTGAAAAACGTCGGACAAACCGGTCTTACTCTGTCGTCCGCGGGAACGGCGACTTCGACTACTTTACCGAAGGCGTAATTCTTCTGAACCTTTAATATTTTATATCTCACCTTTTCGGTCGGGATACAAAACGGAACCATCACGACGAAATCTCCGTTTTTGATTATTCCTTCCCCGTTTCCGCCGAATCTTTCGACAATTCCTGTGTATTCCTGATTTTTTTCAATCATTTTTGCCCCTTTGTAACCTTTTTTGTTCCTGTTTGTTTCCGCAAAAAAATCCTTATCGCCGGAAAATTAAAAAACTGCGGTAAGGATTATTTGCTTTTTAATCTTTTATTCTTATTTATTTCGGCTTAAAGCCTTTTTGCGTAAACGCCGGAAACGTTTTCGCTTTTTACTTCTGTTCGTCTTTTATTATGCGTTTAAGCAGTCTGAATACTATAAGTTGCAGGCTGAAAACGTAGCCGTTTATCAGAAAATATACGGCTGCGGAGCATATCCCGACTATGAACGGATAGATTTTGGGATCTATATTGAACACCGTTTCTATCGGAAAGCCCAAAAAAGCCGTATAATAGTAGTAAAAACCTACTGCGAAGGCAACGAACCATATCATGCACAAAACGTTGAATAAAACCTTATTGAAACGCTTCGTTACGGCGATATACTTTACTATCGGGAATATCCCGGCAAACAGAAAATATGCGAAAAAAACGTAATTTGTTATCTGCCCGCCAGTAAAAAGCACGGCGATGAGGCCGCCCGCAAGATAGCTTAAAAACGCGCCTTTTTTCGAATCGACGTAAAGCGGCATACATAAAAACGCCGGCGCGAACATCAGCGCGAAGATATCGAAAATTTCAGAAAGATAAACGCCTAAAATAAGCACGATGGCGACAAGCGCCGCCGATATGCCCGAAAGCGTTATAACCTTGGTCTTCATTTATCTGCAGCACGAACGGCACATGAGTTCCATACAGCAGTAAGTGGCGCACATATCCATGCAGGTATCGCCGCCCATCTGTTTCTGCGAATAGCCGTCCGCTCCGTTATTATTTGCGTTATAATTGCCGGAATGGAACTGTTTTTCCGAAAAGTTCATTTTAGCCTTAAGTTTTTCGTAAGACTTTTTATACTTTTCGTTTTCGGGATCCATTTTAAGAGCGAGTTCGAGCTGGTTTTTGCTTTCGTTCATCCAGTTCTTTTTATAAAAGACCACGGACTCGTAATAATGCCATTCTGCGTCTTTGTAGCTTATTCCGTCCAGAAGCTCCTGCGCGTGGTTGATGTCGCCGTTTTTTATGGCGGCGGCTATATCTTCGTACACGCCCATACCGGACTTGTTTTCGTAAGAAGATTTTCTCGCGGAAGTGATTTCGTCGTAAGCTTCTTCTAATTTAGAAAGGTTTTTAGCGGCTTCGTTGCCGGCTTCGCCTTCTAAAAATCTGTCCTTGGAATATTTTGCTTTGAGCTTCTGATACGCTTCTTCGATGGCGGCGTCGTCGGCGTCGGGGCGAACCCCTAAAATTTTATAATATTCGTCCATTTATTTCTCCATTATTTTTTCGGTCTCTTTAACAAGCCCCTTTTCGAAAACGTTGTCGATAAGATCGTGGTTAAAGTAATATTTTATGTTTTTGTTTGCGAAAGCGATTTCCGATAACACGTCCGAGAATACGAATTTTATCTCGTCGCCCTTCTTTTCGAGCAGTTCTTTTTTGGTGTTTATATCGGGATTTGCTTTTACGAAAGGGTTATAAAGTCCCTTCTTTTTATCCTTTTCGAAATCGTCCAGAGCGTCGATAAAGTATATCCATTTGCCGAGATTGAACACAACGCTTCCGACGTCTTCCGAAAAATACTCTTCCCCGGCGATGACTTTTACCGAGTCCGAGAGCATTTTCCCGAAAAATTCCGCCGAAACGCTCAGATATCCCTCTCCCGACTTTTCGTAAGCGGTAAGAGCTTTATACCCGTCCGAAACTATCTTTTTAAGTTCCGGCTCGTTCGTTTTTTTGTAAGCGGAAGTAAAAAACGCCTTTTTAAGCTTGTTTTTATTCTCGTCGTAAACGTCGTCTTTAAGCTTTTCGTATGCGAGTACGGTATTCAGGGCTCCTATTCTTTCCGATAGTTCGTCCGGTCTTGCGACGGGACGTTTCGTTATCGGGTGAACGGCGCAATGCTTCTTTTCGACTATTACGTCCTTGTTCATAACGTTATGCAGAAAGCCCGATAAAAACGCTAAGTCGTAGCTTAAAGCGAAACGAGCCTTCTGCCCGGAAGCCTTTCCTATGCTTTTGCAGAGTCCGCAATACAAAGCTTTGTATAAAACTACGTCCTTGACGTACATATTGGGATTGTCTGGAGCGACGTATCCGAACATATTGGTTCCTTCCGGGAAGATTTTAAAAATCCCGACGGGCAGATAAAAACTGAAATAACCCGTATAAATATCTATAATATTAGCATAAGGCGGGTAAAAAAGCAAACTTTTATGCTAAATATTGCTTAAAACCGTAAACTTAACTCTTTGTTTTACCCCGTTCACTTACAATAAGCCGGGTTTTTATCGTTTTATCGCTTCTGAGACGGATTTTATTTCATGAGACGGACGCGAACTGGCTGTTGTAAAGTTCGGCATAGAAACCTTTTTTATCAAGCAACTCTTCGTGCGTGCCGCTCTCTATAACGTCGCCGTCCTTTAACACGAGAATAATATCGGCGTTCTTTATCGTGGACAACCTGTGAGCGATGACGAAGCTCGTTCTGCCTTCGGTAAGTTTATCCATCGCTTCCTGAATAATAAGTTCCGTGCGGGTATCCACGTTAGAAGTTGCTTCGTCGAGTATGAGAAGCGGAGAATCTTTTATCATTGCCCTTGCGATCGTGAGCTGCTGCTTCTGCCCTTCCGAAACCGCCGAATCTTCGCCGAGAACGGTGTCGTAACCGTCCGGGAGCGTTTTTATGAAGTGCGAAAGTCCTACCGCGCTACATACTTTATCGAGTTCTTCGTCGGTAACGCCCGTCTTGTTGTAAACGAGATTTTCTCTCACGGTGCCGTTAAAAAGCCAGGTATCCTGCAAAATCATATCGAAAAGATCGTGAACGGACTCTCTCTTCATGTCTTTTATAGAAACGCCGTCTATTAAAATATCGCCGCCGTCCGTTTCGTAAAAGCGCATGAGAAGATTTACTATCGTTGTTTTCCCCGCGCCCGTCGGGCCGACTATCGCTACCTTCTGCCCGCTCTTTACTTTTACGGAAAAGTTTTTGATAATAGTTTTATTTTTATCGTAGCCGAATCTGACGTTTCTGAATTCAACGTTGCCTTCCACCTTGTCAAGAACGGCCGTCTTTTCGCTCTCGTTCTGCATTTCTTCGGCTTCTAATATTTCGAAAATCCTGTTCGAAGCCGCCGAAGCCTGCTGGAACGAAGTCATGCTCTGGGCGAAGGTAGAAAGTGGCTGAGAGAATAATCTCGCGTATATTATGAACGACATGAGCGTGCCTACCGTTACCGAAGTTCCGCCGTTTAAGATTATCGCAACGCCTACTACGAATATTAGAACGTAGCTTAAATTACCCGTAAAGGTCATGAGCGGCATCATCGCGCCGGACATGAACTGCGACTTTTTATCGACTTTGCCGATTTCGTCGTTGGTCAGACGGAATTTTGTCTTTTCGTCGTTTGCCGCGTTATACGATCTTACTACTTTGTAATTGGAATATACTTCTTCTATCTGCCCGTTGACCGCGCCGACGAGAGCCTGCTTTTTATCGAAATACTTCTGCGATTTCGATAAAATAATCGACATAGCCGCAAAACCGATTATCGACGAAGCTATCGTTACGAGAGCTAAAACGTAGTTCGATACGAACATCATTATTATTACGCCGATAAAAAGCGCTGCGGAGCTTACGAGATTCGCCACCGAAGAAGAAAGCGTCTGCGCGACCGTATCGACGTCGTTGGTAACTCTCGATATAACGTCCCCTCTCGTAGTCGTATCGAAAAACCTGAGCGGGAGTTTGTTTATCTTTTTGTCTATATCGCCGCGGAGCTGCTTAGACGTTTTTTGCGTGATTACGGCTGTTATAAGCTGTTGCAGATAGGAAAATATGCTTCCCGCCGCATATATACATACGAGCGTAACGCAGACCTTCGTAAATTCTTTTATGTCTATTCCTGTGAAAATTCCGCCGGTTATCATGTTCATAAGGTCAGAAATTTTATCGGGACCGATAATAGTCGCGACCGAACCCGCCACGGCGAAAATAACGCTTATTATTATCGCCGGGACGTATTTTTTGGAATAAACCAGTATTTTATTGAGCGATTTGAAGTCGAGTTTTTCTTTCTTGCCGCCGCTCGTTTTATGAGGGGCGCCTGGTCTTACGGGATTCATAAACCGAGTTCCTCCTTGTTAAGTTGCGATAAAGCGATGCTCTTGTAAACGGGACACGACTTTAAAAGTTCTTCGTGTTTTCCGAAGCCCGCTATTCTGCCGTCGTCGATTACAGCTATTTTGTCGGCGTTCATGACGGTGCCTATTCTCTGCGCGACGATAATTACCGTTCTGTCCGAAAAGTTTTCTTTTATATTCTTGCGGACAAGCGAATCGGTCTTATAATCGAGAGCCGAAAAACTGTCGTCGAATACCATTATCGGAGAATTTTTATAAATAGTTCTCGCAATCGAAATCCGCTGTTTCTGTCCGCCGGAAAAGTTGGTTCCGCCTTGCGCTACGGGGGCGTGTATACCGACGCCTTCGCCGAATATAAATTCCGCTTCGGCTACTTTGAGAGCGGCTTTCACATTTTCGTCGTCCTTTACTTTGCTGCCGTAAGAAACGTTGAAAGCTATATCGCCTTTGAATAACGCCGCTTTCTGGCTCGTTACCGCTATTTTTTCCTGTAAATCGGACTCTTTATAGTCCTTTACGTTTACGCCGTCGACTAAAATTTCGCCAGAAGTAACGTCGTAAACTCGCGTAAGGAGATCGATCATCGTCGTTTTTCCGCTGCCCGTCGCGCCGACTATGGCGAGAGTTTCTCCTTTATTAACCGTCAGGTTTATATTTTCGAGGACGTTTTCGCTCACCAAGCCCGAGTAAGAAAACGAAACGTTTCTGAATTCTACGCTCGGAACGTTTTTATTTTCGCCGTCCGTTAATTGAGCTTCGCCGTCTTTTATCGAAGGTTCGGTATTTAAAACTTCGGAAATACGCTTACCCGAAACGATAACTCTCGGGAGCATTATGAACATCATTATAAGCATCATAAATGCCATAACCACCTGCAAAGCGTACTGTGTGAACGCCGCCATATTGCCTATAATAACGGCTTTTTCGGAAAGCGCCGCATTATTGACAAGCGTCGCCCCGATCCAGTAAATCGCAAGCGTAAGACCGTTCATGCAGAGCGTCAGCACGGGCATCAGAAGTCCCGTCGCCTTTGAGGTGAAAAGCTGGTTTTCGGTCAGTTCGTCGTTAGCCTTTTCAAACTTTTGTTCCTGGTATTCTTCTGCGTTGAATGCTCTTACCACTCTTACGCCGCTTAAATTTTCTCTCGTGGCGGTGTTAAGGTTGTCGGTCAGCTTCTGCACCTTCTTAAAGCGCGGAAGACACAGCGCGACTATCGTTCCTACCGTTACGACGATTACCGCAACGCAGATTATCGTAGCGGTGGTCCATTCGATCGACGAAGCCGAAATTTTGCTTATCGCCCATATCGCAAGGACGGGTGCTTTTATCAGCATCTGAAGCCCCATCGCGATAAACCTGTGGAGCTGTTCGACGTCGTTCGTAGTTCTCGTTATAAGCGAAGAAGTCGAAAACTCGTTCATTTCTTTAGCCGAAAACGACGTTATTTTATCGAACAGACTCTGTCTCGCGTTCTTTGAAAACGAAGCGGCTATCGTCGCTACGAAATATCCGCAGATAATCGAGCATAATAAGCTCCCCGCCGCACATAAAAGCATCATTCCGCCGTTTTTCAGTATTACGCTCATCGTAAGATTGCCGCCCGAAACCGCTTCGGTGAGTCCCGCCGTGTAGTCGGGCATGGTAAGGTCGAGCCATACTTGCAAAACGATGAAAACTACGGCGAAAAGCGCGTAAAACGCGTCTTTTACCGAAAACATTTTAAATATCTTTTTCATAGTCTTTTCCTTAATTTATTTCCTGTTTGTTTATTTTTATGTCATTTTTAATAACTGTAACGCGTTACAGTTATATCTATTTTTAAAACCGATTTATCGTCGGTTTTTAATACATATATCGATTACCTAATATAAATAAAACATAAAAGCGATTTATTGCTTGATGTTTGCGATTATTTTCCGTAAAATTCTTTTAAAATCTTCTCTGTCGCCGTCGTCGATGTCGTCGAATGGAGTTTTTTCTTTGGAAACAGAACTTTCGATAGCTTCCACCTTAGCTTTTCCGTCGTCGGTTATAAAAAGAACTTTGTGCCTTTTGTCTTCTTTGTCGGTCGCGGTAAAAATATAGCCCTTTTCTTCGAGACGCTTTATTATGCCGCGCGTCGCCGGATGCGATACGAATAAAATATCTTCGATATCTTTCTGCGTTACTTTTCCGCTTTCGCCGTACACGATTTTAAGAACTCGTCCCTGCGAAAACGTCAGATCGAAATCTTTTAAGAAACTGTCGTTGCGGCGTTGCATTTCTTCGGATATTGTCTTCATCATTATTACTATTTCTTTATCTCTTATAGACCCGTCTTTCATACTGTCCCCCTTTTAAGTTTCGGTTAAATCCGAAATTTTTATAATAAATTTTTTTGTTTGAGTTAAAATCAAATTCTGTAACTTGTTACATATTTTAACAGAATACTTTTTTATTGTCAACTGTTTCAACCCGGTCAAAATAAAAATAATAAGAATTGTGGAACTTTATTTTTACGGACTTTTTATTTGATTTTTATAAAAATGCGTTCTCTTTATTTTGAATTTATATTCTTTTTCTTTTTATTTAAATATTTGACTGATATTTTAAGTTATGTTACAATACGAATATAATAAGAATGCGCGTTCTGCGCAAGGAGTATACAATGAAAACCAAAAGAACATTGATTGCATTATGCCTTACTTTGATTTTTGCATCCGCTCTTTTTGCTTTTCCGGCATGTTCGGGTAAAGACGATTCCGAAACAGGCTTTCAGAAACATAAAATTACCGTTCAATCGACAGAAGAATGTACCGTTTCGATTGATAAAGAGCAAGCGGAATTTGCCGAAACCGTTACCGTTACCCTCACGCTTAACGTTACCGACAAATACGTCGACAAAGTAACGTATAACGGAAATACAGCGACAAAACGCTCCGAAAATACTTACGAGTTTCTTATGGGAAACGAGGACGTAACCGTTTCCGCAGAACTTAAGCCCTATCAACAACGTCTTTCGGATTCAAACGGTTTTGCAACTTATCTCACGATAAATCCCGCTACGCTCGCAAAGAATAACGGAACGGTCGATTTAACCGTATCGTTAAACGGCAGTTATATGACTATTCTGAATTGGAAAATCAATTCGACGAATCAAGCGGCAATACCCGGTTCAAGCGTCAAAAACTCTTATACCGAACTCACCGAAACCGGCGCTGTTTCCGCAAGAACGCAAACCGCAAATTACAGCAACGTAATAACCGCGCTCGTAATAAGCGTCGATACCGATAAGATCGAAAGCGGATCGACTTTTCTGCTTATAGATCTTCAAAACGGTAATTCTTCTTCACAAAAAGCAAATCTGGTCGTAAAAATTACCGTAGCGGAAGAAATCGTCACGACAAAATGGCAAGAGACCTTGATTTTTGACGTTTCGGCACTCCCTGATAAGATAAAACAAGGCAAATTCAACATATACGTTACCGATAACGATTATGTCGCAGGCAGCGACAATCAAGAAAATCAAAGCTTTATCGGTTACGAAGCGGATTCCGACGGAAACGTTTCGATCGAAATAGAATATGTATCCGGCCGCAGATATTACGTTGCGTTCTGGGTTGTGAACGACGACAACTCGCTTACTTGTTATAAGCTTCTCGATTCGGTCGGTTCGGGTTCGAGTCAGACGGGATTCAATCAACTTAAAAACGGAATGCTCACTCTCCTTTCTAACAGACAATCATTTAAATTAACCGTTGCAAACGAAATAATACGCTGAAATTTAATTCTATAATATCAAAAAGCACCGTCTGGACGGTGCTTTTTATGATATACTTACTTTTTTTGCGGAATTATTCCCGCATATTCTCTGTCTGTGCATTAAGCTACGGCTTCCGCTCATAGCCCGGTTATTAAATTATTCGGCGTACTTTGCGATAAATTCGGGAAGATCTTTAAGTTCACCGCTGCAGGTTAATACGAATTCTACCCCGTATTCCTTTTCGAGCCATTCCATCGCGGCGAAAAGTTCTTTCAGTTCGCTAAGCTCGGTTTTCGTGATTCTCTTGACGCTGTCGATATAAACGAGATCGTTATCGGCGTTAGCGGCAACCAGACCTTTCAAAAATCCTCTGAAACCTTCCTGTCCCCGGATATCGAATCTGCCCGCGTCGATAAATCTTACCGCACGATCGAGATCGTACATATTTTTATCGGTATCGGCAACGAATAAAACGTGTCCTTTCGCGGTTTGTGCGGCAGCGTTTGCCGAATCGATCGCCTTCTGGGTTTTGCCCGTGCCTTTAGGTCCGTAAATGATTTTCATAATAAGTTCCTCCGAAAATTTATTCGATATAAACGCTTCTTTTTTGCCTCCGGGTTTATCGCCGCAGGTTAAAATATTAAGCGTTTTCTTACCTACTTTTATTATATAGTATAAAAAACCAAAAATCAATACCTATTTTAAAATTCTTTTATATTTTTAAGTCGCTTTTTACGGCGGATTTTTATTTTACCGTTTGATTTTAAAATAAAATAATATCCGTATTTTACGATAAAATAAAAAATCAAATAAAAAACGCCCCGATATAAAGAGCGTTTTCAAATTATTATTAAAATTATTCGTCGTCGGAACCGGAAGAAAGCTTGGCTTCTCTGTCGGCGATAGCCAAAGCTTCGACCATTTCTTCGATATCGCCCATAATGAACGAATCGAGCGAATAGAGCGTCAAGCCTATTCTGTGGTCGGTAACTCTGCTCTGCGGGAAGTTGTAAGTTCTTATTCTTTCCGATCTGTCGCCCGTTCCTACCTGACTTTTACGGTTTTCGGAATACTGCTTGTCGTATTCGGAGCGGTAAAGGTCGTAAAGTCTGCTTTTCAAAACCTTCATCGCCTTTTCGCGGTTTTTGGTCTGGCTTCTTTCATCCTGACACAGAACGACTATGCCCGTCGGAAGGTGAGTTATTCGTATACACGACTCGGTTTTGTTTATGTGCTGACCGCCTGCGCCCGAAGATCTTAAAGTATCTATTTTAAGGTCCTTTTCGTCTATGTTTACTTCGACGTCTTCTACTTCAGGTAAAACGGCTACGGTTGCGGTAGAAGTGTGAACTCTCCCCTGCGATTCGGTTTCGGGAACTCTCTGCACTCTGTGAACGCCGCTCTCGTATTTAAGTTTACTGTAAACGCCCTTGCCGCTTATCGAAAACACCACTTCCTTGATGCCGCCGAGTTCGGTGGAGTTGTTTTCCACTTCTTCGGTCTTCCAGCGGTTCTTTTCGGCGAATTTGACGTACATTCTGTACAGTTCGTATGCGAAAAGGCTCGCTTCTTCGCCGCCTGCGCCGGCGCGGATTTCCATAATTACGTTTTTGTCGTCGTCGGGATCTTTAGGTAAAAGCAGAATTCTGAGTTCGGACTTCATCGCTTCGAGTTTGTCTTTAAGCGAATAGAATTCTTCCGAAAGCATTTCCTTCATTTCGGGATCGGTTTCTGTTTCCATCGCTTCCTTGGCGGCGTTCTGTTCCGATTCCGCTTTTTTGTAATCGAGATACTTTTCGACTGTTTCCTGCATGTCCGCGATTTCTTTCGTATACGACTTCCATTCGTCCATTTTTTGCAGTACTGCGGGATCCGCGACGAGTTCCTGAAGTTTATTGTATCTTTCGACTATGGCTTCGAGTTTTTTGAACATATTTTTCCTTATACTTTTATTTTAACTATTCTGTCTGTGTTTTCGAGATCTTTTATAATCGACTTTTCGGAATACGCAGCAAAGAGCTTTATAATGTCTTCCGCCTGTCCCATTCCGCATTCCATAAGAATATATCCGCCGGGTTTTACGAAATTTCTGGCGTAAATGGAAATCTGTCTGTAAAAGTCGAGTCCGTCTCTTCCGCCGTCAAGCGCGAGAATCGGTTCAAAGTCTTTTACTTCTTTCTGAAGCGTTCCGATATCTTCGGTTTTTATATACGGCGGGTTCGACACAAGAATGTCGAAGTCGCTTTCGGTAAGCGACCTGAACATATCGCTTCTTACGAACGTTACGTCCGCGCCGTTTACTTCGGCGTTTTCTTTGGCGAGAGCGAGCGCGTCTTCCGACACGTCGGAAGCGAAAACGTTTGCGTCCGTTCTCTTTTTTATCGCAATCGCAATGGCTCCGCTGCCCGTGCAAAGATCGAGAACTTTTGAATCTTTGTTCGCGAGTTTTGCCGCTTCTTCGGCTAAAATTTCGGTCTCCGGACGAGGGATCAACGCCCTTTCGTCCGTTTTTAAATTAAATTCCAGAAAATCCGTATTGCCTATGCAGTACCAGAGAGGCATGCCTGTAAGGCGTTTTTCGACAAGATTGCCGATTTCGTCTATTTTTTTAGGCGAAATATATTTATCCGAATACACTTCGCTCCTTGCGATGTCTGCGGATAAAGCGACTATCCATTCCGCGTCCGAAGTTTCGTCTATTCCGCCCTCTTTTAATGCTTCGATAACCGCTTCGGTTACCTCTTTAGCCTTTTTGGAAGTTACGAACTTCTTTTCTTCTATCGTTTCGTCTTCGTCCATTTTAAGAACCTCGTTAAATGCAGTTATAGCGACTTCGAGCATTTTTTCGTCAGGCTCGCGCGTTGTTACGCACTGCAAAAGCATGCCGGGGAGTTTTAACGGAAGAACCCACTTGCTCTTCGTTTTCGCAAGACCTTTCAGAAGTTCGTACGAAAGTCCCGCAACTATCGGCAGACACGCTATTTTGAGTAAAATACGGAGTATCCCCGTGAGTTTTACGGGCAAAATGCTCTCTACCAGAGCGAACACGAGAATACTTATAACCATTACGAACACCATAAAGGTCGTGCCGCATCTGTCGTGTATTCTCGAACATTTTTTTGCGTTTTGCGGAGTCATTTCGAGTCCGTTTTCATAGCATGCTATCGTCTTGTGTTCCGCCCCGTGATACATGAACGTTCTTTTAACGTCGGGCATTAAAGAGGTAAGCAGTATATACGAGACGAATATAAGTATCTTGAAACCGCCTTCGATAAAGTTCTTCGCAAGCGGAGTGAAACCGTTTTTAACGCCGAAAGCCGCCTTCGAGATAAGTTCCCTTATAAACTGCGGCGCCCATATGAACAAAAATACCGCGAGCGCAAGTCCCAGAATAAGCGACAGTACCGAAATAACGCTCATAACGTTTACTTTAAGCTTTTCGGACACCCACTTTTCGAACCTGGTCGGTTCGCCTTCGCCGAATACTTCCGCCGAGCGCATAAGGCACTTCGAGCCGCCTATCATCGAATCTATAAACGAAACGCAGCCTCTCACTATCGGTAACCGCAAAAATATATTGCGTTTTTCGGGCGGTTTTATTCTTTTCGATTCTACTCTTATAATGCCGTCTTCGTCTCTTACAGCCATCGCCATGGACGTTCTGCCGCGCATCATAACGCCTTCGATAAGCGCCTGACCGCCTATCGAAGTCATTCTTTTCTTTTCGGATTTCGCTTTTTTATGTTTTTTTCCCTTGACGGAAGCTTCCTTTTTTTCGCCTGCGGATTTATCATCCGACCGATCGGACGAAGATACGGGTTCTTCCGTAACGGGAGTTAATTTTTCTTCTTCCAAAGCAGTTCCCCGTTATTATTAAAATTTTTGAGTATAATAAACATATATAAATATATACGCTATACTCTGCCGTAAAACGGCGTTTTATACCGCCGCGACAAAAAGTAAACTTTTTACGCCGCAGATATAAAAAAGGCTTTTAAAAGAATATCCTCTTTTAAAAGCCAAATAAACAAAATTGTTATTTTGTTTTTCCGTATCTCTTGTTGAACTTATCGACACGGCCGCCGGTATCTACCAACTTCTGCTTACCCGTAAAGAAAGGATGACATTTGCTGCAAATTTCAACTCTTATATTGTCGGTTTTCTTGGTCGAGCCGGTTTTGAAAGTTTCACCACAAGCACAAGTTACAGTTACTTCGTGATAATCAGGATGAATACCCTCTTTCATTCTATTCACCTCGCTTTTTATATTTTACCGAGTTATTATATAATATTTTTTGCGGCAAGTCAAGGGTTAAATACGCC
Organism: Clostridiales bacterium; assembly: GCA_003538975.1. Classification (GTDB taxonomy): domain Bacteria; phylum Bacillota; class Clostridia; order Christensenellales; family Borkfalkiaceae; genus UBA11475. Next base: position 58,594 of record DPQQ01000001.1, read on the forward strand.
CTTATAAAAAATAAATGATTTTTTTACGCTTATTTTTTACAGGACGAGCAAAAAAATAAGCTATATGCCGCTATAACGCCATTTTAAATCAAAATGACTTGCTTTTTTTCCCGCATTATACTAAAATTATATACGGAACTCGTTTCCACGGAGACATTATGAAAAGTTGGATTTACGGAATAGGCTCTAAACTTAATCTTATCGACACCGACGCAATCGCCCCGGAAGACAAACCCGCCGCGACGGAACGCAATGCGGACGATCTTGCGGTCAAAATCAAAAAGTGTCTTATCACCCCCACCGACATAGTTAATCTCGAAGATAACAAATACGTCGGACTCACAACAGGTTCCGGCGCCGTCGGAGTAATA
>DPQQ01000001.1:59165-71326 GCA_003538975.1 Clostridiales bacterium
CGTCGGAGTAATATCCGAAGACGTACAGGAAAATCTTTCGTACAAATTCGCGAAGGCGATGAGAGTTTATATAACCCCTTACCGCCCCTGCGACGAATGTGTTTTCTGCAAAAAAGGATCCAAAAACATGTGCGCCGATCTTAAAATCGCCGGCGAAGATTACGACGGTTATCTTACCGAATTCTGCGCGGTAAACGCGAGAGAAGTCTACCCCATCCCCGACGGGATTTCGGATAACGACGCGCTTTTTATCGAAACAGTGTCGCTCGCTCTTACGATAATCGACAGAATGAACATACAAAAGGGCGAACACGTAGCCATAATCGGCGCGAACAATTTAGGACTCATACTCGCCCAGCTTTTAAGATATTATCAGAATATCCCCATAGTCATAGACAATAATCCCGAACGCCTTGCGGCAGCCACCGCATGCGGCATTTATTACACCGTCGCGAGCGAAAAGGACGCCCAGAAGGAAGTTTCGAACATAACGGGCGGCAGAATGGCAAGTCAGGTTGTATATATTCAGGAATCTCGCATTCCCCTTAAAACGGCGTTCTTGATAGCGGGCTTCAACGCAAACGTAGCGATAACCGGCTCCACCAACGTTTCGAGCGCGGTATCATTTGCACCTGCTATCAAAAAGGAACTTAAAATTCAGTTCGTCAACACCGGTTACGGCAACGTTATGGCGAGCATCAATCTTATAGTCAATAAAGCGGTAGACTTTTCGAAGCTCTTCTATACCGAAGTCAAATTCAACGATTGCGGAACTTACTTTGACGAAACGATGAAAAAGGATATGGAAGGACTCGATATTTCGGACGCGATAGTCAAAATGAACGACGTCTGATCCCACGTTTAAGTCAAAAATAAAAATTCAAATTAAAAATAAACAACGAAAACGCCGCGATCAGTCGCGGCGTTTTTTATGCCATATTTTATTCTTCTTATCTGTCCGATTTTATTCTGTTGTGTTCTTTGCAGAGCATCTGACAGTTTTCCGTATTTTAAGAAGAAAAAATACTTAAACCTAAATTTCCCTTTGTCGACACAATATCATATGTAGATACAACTATAAAATAAGTCCTACCTTCTATTAAATCTATTGAAAGTTTAGCCTGTAAATCCCCTGCTCCGTCATCGCTATAATAACATTTACTTGTCACATAAGGATCTATCACATATAAGCATGTATCAATTAGCGTATCTCCATAATAACCTGTTTTAAACTCATATAGTCCGCTTTTAGGTGGTGTATATGTTAAAACGCATGTAGTATTCAAAGATGTCGTAAATGAAAATACAGCATTATATGCATTTGAAGTGTTTATTTCTTCATAATTCGAATATACAACTGAAGCAGGCGTTATTCCAACTTTTACTTCTCCTGTTCTATAGTCATTATAAAACCTTACTCTTAAAATATATGGTTTATTCGCTTCTACCGTGTAATTAAACATCGCATTTTCCTCATATCCGCTATTATCATCCTTTTTTAATAATTTATTTTCTGCATCATATAAAAGCATTACAACATCCATAGAACCGAAAGTTTGAAATAATTTATTACCTGCTGTTTCAAATGTCATATAAAAATCTTTATATCTATAACCATTTTGCGGAATTGACGCAACACATTCAACATAACGATCTCCTGCAAGCATATTAATACCTGCATCCGTTCTGTGCCCACAAGTTTTACATTTATATTCTGTTCTGTTTGTCCCAGGAATTGCTCCCACAGTACGATAAGCATGTGTGTGATTTATTTTCAACGATACATAACTATAACACCACGCTGAGTTAACCCATATATTTAAATAATCAGATCCCCAACCAAAATGAGTTATATATCCTAAATATTTATCAGTAGAATCTGGATATGTATAACTATTATACCCATATGCCACTACATAATGATTCAATCCTCCTAAACTTTCTTGCATCAATAAAATTACAGGACGTCCAGAATCCAATTCAGAAACAATACCACTTGAATCAACTTTTAACGATCCGAAAAACCATCCGCCTGTCTTAGAATTTATTGTGTAATCAATATTTCCTCCTAATTCATTATTTCTATTCGTTAATATTTTTTTTAAACCATTTTTTAACTGAGACGTAGTTGCTCCACCAGGAACATTATCTATGACATACTTAAAATAACTATCAACTTCATCACTTCCGTCTTCATAATATCCTCTCGTTCCTAATGTAAAAGAATCCATATCTAACGGATCATTACAAAGATTCGGACTCGCAGCAGTAAAATCAGAACCACCGTACAGATACTTATCTGCTATTATTCTTCTATCTGAATAATAATTATGATAACTTAAAAGTAATTGTGTCGCAACTGCACCACAAGTTGTCGTCGAATTATACCCGTGATATGGATCTAATAAAAAATAACGATAATTAGGTATATATAATCCTTTTGTTAATCTAATCAAATTATCTTCATCTAATTTAGGACTTTCACCAATAGATTTTTCGTCAATATAGATTTGTTTTTCTTTCGATAAATCTTTTTCGAAAATCGAATAATCATATTTTACAGTTCCCAAATTATCACGTTCCATATAATTACTCAATAATGTTTGACGTATCTCGCTTGCATAAGTTTTTGCAGATTCCTCATTAATATAAAGATATTCTTCAGATAAAACGTCAATATATTTATCATTTTCTTTATACATATAAAATCTTGGTCCACCATAATATTTAAGAACCTTACTTGTTGCCGGATAATTTATTTTCCCTTGCATAGAATATTCTAATAATTCCATTGTGTCTTTAAGAAATACGGCATATCCTTCTTTTTTAAACTCAACATAAATATAATCAGCCGAATTATCTAAATTATATAAATATTCACAATCTTCTATACTTATATCACCAAACAATTCATTTATTATTTGTTCAACCGTATAATTAATATCATCACTAGTTGTTTTTTGAGCTAATTGTTCTGTCTTATCTAACTCGCTTGCTTGTACAGAAAAAGATTTATTATCAGTGATTATCGAAAAAGACGCCATGCAAAAAGCTAATGCGATTATTACCAATAATTGTATGATTAAATGTTTTTTATTATATTCTTTCATTTATATTCTCCCTTGTATTTAATTAACTTTCTTTTCGAATAGAACGGAAGTTATTGTAGTTTTATCGAGTTTTACCGCAAACCAACGCTGATACGGTCTCGAAGCGTCGCCGACGCCGTACTTTTCTTCTTCCTTATAAGTTATTTTCAGCGCGTCGTCCTTAATATTCAAAGAGTAAAGCTCGGCTTTCCTGTGAGATACCGTTCTGAAGGTATATACGATTATCATTTGCTTGTCGAAGTCTACTTTCAGCTCGTCTATGTTTTCCTTAAATATACGGTTATACTCTTCTTCTCCGGTGACGATAAAGGTAAGACTTGTCGGGTAATCGTCGTAGGGACTGATGCGTACAAGGTTTTCAGACACGAAATCTTCATTTATCCAATCGCTCGCGCCGTCATATAACTCGGCGTTATATCTGATTTTACCGCACGCCGCCATATTACATAAAACAATAAACATAGCCAATATAAATATTAAAAACTTATATTTTTTCATTCTTTGCTCTCCTTATTAAATAATAAATATAAAATAACTGCATTGGTATAGCACCTCTTATTTCAATATCAAAAATTAAATACTAACTAAATAAATGCTTCATTTTTTTTCATAAAAATGAGCGCACAAAAAACTTTCTGTTAATTGCACGCTCATATAATATAAACCATCGGCGTATACCTCCCGATTGAATATTTGTAAATTTAATCTTTTTGTTTTATTATATTTATATCAAAACTCCTAACAATTTATTTCCTTTTCCACCTTCATTCTATCATATGAATATTTAGGTGTCAATACTCAAAAAAATATTTTAAAACATATATTTATCTTTGTTTTATGAATTCCGCTTCGCTTATATCGAGTTTATCCGTTTTTACAATCAAAACTCTTTGATAAGGGGCGGTTGCGTCTTTTTTATCGCTCTTTTCTAAACCGAAGTATACTTTTGCCGTTTCGCCGTCAATAACAACCTTATTTAAAAGATAGTTTCTGCAAGGGTTGACGTCCGCAAAAACATATATCAGAATCATTTCTTTATCGAAGTTAACGGTTAACTCGTTTCCGGAAAAAATCAAAGAATAATCGCCGGAATTATTAACTATAAATGTTCTGCATACAGGCGAGGTTTCATCATAATAATATTTTTCGTCCGAACCTTCGGCATAGTCCGGGTTTTTATAATACGCGCCTTTAACTTTATTTTCTTCTAAAAAGGAACTTAAAAAAGACTCTTCGGACATATTATAAATTTTTGCGTTATATTTAACTTTACCGCACGCCGGAAAAATGCTTAAAACTATAAGCAAAACAGTAAAAAACGCTGTAATTTTATATCTTTTCATACATCCCCCCCCCCGTGATATAAAATATGATTTCGCCGGCAACCGACGGATTTAAGAATTTTCGGTTCAGTTAAGCGAAACGTCTTTGAGTCTTTCGTAACGGCTCATAAAGTACGGCTTTAAGGAAGCGACGTCGTACCCGCCCGAAAAGAAATCGTCCGAGATTTTTTTAGCGAGAAATATTGCCGAAACGTCATACTTAAGATTGCCTAAATCATTAGTGAATTTGCCGCTCTGCCTTACGCCCATAAAGTCGCCGCCGCCGCGGGTTTTGTAGTCGTATTCCGAAATTTTGAAGCCGTCCGTATTATCGCAAAGCACTTTAAGCCTTTCGGCGGCTTCGGGAGAATCGGTGTCGGAGAGCAAAAAACAATAGCTTTTTATATCCGAACGCCCTACTCTGCCCCTTAACTGGTGGAGCTGCGAAAGACCGAATCTGTCCGCGTTGAAAATGACCATTATCGAAGCGTTGGGAACGTCCACGCCGACTTCTATAACCGTGGTCGAAACGAGAGCGTCAATCTTGCCGTCTTTGAAGTCCTGCATAGTTTCGTTTTTAATAGCTTCTTTCATTTTGCCGTGCAAAAGAGCGAATTTTACGTTATGGAGCCGCTCTTTAAGTTCGTCGTAAACGGCGGTAACGCTTAAAAGTTCGCCTTCTTCGTCGCCTTCTATCTTGGGGCATACAAAGTAAGCCTGTCTGCCCTTTTTTATCTCTTCGCCGATATAGCGAATCATGTCCGCGCGCTTTGCTTCGGAAACGAAATTCGTCTGCACCGGTTTGCGGTTTTTGGGTTTGTCGGCAATGGTCGAAATATCGAGATCGCCGAAGAATATGAGCGACAGCGTTCTCGGAATGGGAGTCGCGCTCATTACGAGAAGATCCGGACATTCGCCCTTACTTAAAAGGGCGGAACGCTGCGCCACGCCGAAACGCTGCTGTTCGTCGCACACGCAGAGAGCGAGACTATTAAATTCTACGCTCGACTCTATCACGGCGTGCGTGCCGACAAGCACGTCTATTTTGCCGTCCTTTACGTCTTTTTTTATCTGCGACTTTTCTCTGGCGGTCATCGAACCCGTTAAAAGTCCTACGTTTGCGTTCTTCAAAAAGCCCGATAAAACCTTGTGGTTTTGCCTCGCCAGCACTTCGGTCGGAGACAGCACGGCGACCTGATAGCCGCTCTTTACCGCGGCGAAAACGGTTACCGCCGCGACAGCAGTTTTACCGCTGCCGACGTCGCCCTGCAAAAGCCTGTTCATGACCGTTTTGCCCTTTAAGTCGGCAAAAATTTCGTCCACGGCCTTTTTTTGCCCGTCCGTGAATTCGAATGGAAAACTCTTTATAAACTCGTCGATATGAGACCTTTCGCACGAATAGCGGTTTATTCTGACCTGCTCTCTGTCGCCTTTTACTATTTTGAAGGCGGAAATAAGAGCAAAATATTCTTCAACGGCTATTCTCTCGGAAGCCGGTTCGATTTCTTCAGCCTTTTCGGGATTATGCACCGACTTATACGCCCAAAAAAGGTCTTTTAAGTCGTATTTTTTCTGAAGCGGAAACGGAATATAGGACTGCGGCTTTTCGAGATTTACCGAAAGTCTCGTTACGTCGCGCATGAGCTTTTGCGGGAAGTTCCCCTTTACCGCATACTGCGGCACGATGCCTTTTAAGCGATAGTTTTTATCGAGCGGCTCGAACGACGGATTGTAAAGGGTGTATTCGTCGAAATTCTTTTTGACTCTGCCGTAAAAAAGATATTCTTCGCCGGCGGTCAGTTTTTTAGCGACGTAAGGTTGATTGAACCATATCGCGGTAAAATACAAACCTTCCTGCTCGCAATAAACTTTGACGAATTTACGCCTTGCGTTAAACACGTTCTGCGGCGGCGTTATAAGCTTGCCGACCGTCAGAACCATATCGTTGTCGAAGGCGAGTTTAAGCGGCTGACGGAGAGTCAGATCGAGATACCTTTTAGGGAAATTTTTTATCAGATCCCCCGTCGAAAAGTAACCCATTTTATTAAGTTCTTCTTCTCTTTCGGTTGCGACGCCTTTTAATACTTTAAGATCCATATACGCTCTCTATATTATATTTTATCAGATTTTTACTGATGATTTTGCTATATAAAATTATTTATTAAACATAAAAGCGGGATTTTGTTCCCGCTTTTATTAAATATATTCGTTATTATTTTTTGTTCTCGTTTCCTTTGAAATTTCAAGAAAATTTTTGCCGTAAAACGTAAAAATTATTCCAAAGAGATAAAGTAGAAATAGATAGGCTGACCGCCGTAATTAAGCTGAACGTCGCAATCGGGATAGAGTTCCTGAACGCGGGCTTGCAACGCTTCGGCGTCTTCTTGTCTGACTTCCGCCCCGTAGTAAAGGGTTATTATTTCTTCCGACGTGCGGAGTTTATCGATAAGTTTTACCGCAACGTCGTCTATATTGTTGCCCTTGGCAAGGATACGCTTGTTATCGAGACCGATTATGTCGTTAGCCTTGATGCTGAAGCCGTTCATTTTGGAATTCTTCGCCGCGTAAGTAATGCTTGCGTCTGTTACAGTGTCGATAGCGTGAGTCATGTTGGCGTAATTTTCTTCAACCGAGAGTTCGGGATTGAAACACATCGCCGCCGAGAACCCCTGCGGTATGCTCTTTGTCGGAATAACGTGCAGTTTTTTATTTTCCACAAGGCTCTTTGCCTGTTCTGCCGCAAGAATTATGTTCTTGTTGTTCGGGAAAATAATGATATTATCGGCATTTATACGCTTTGCTGCGGTCGCTATGTCGTCCGCGGAAGGATTCATTGACTGACCGCCTTCTAAAATACCGTCGACTAAAAGATCTTTAAAGATATTCGAGATGCCGTCGCCCGAAGAAATGGCAAGCATGCCGATTTCCTTCTTTTCGGCTTCGTACTTCTTTTTGAATTCTCTGTTCTCTTCGAGCATGTTTTCGATCTTGATTTTATCGAGTTCGCCGAGTTCGAGAGCCATACTCAAAGCTCTGCCGGGTTTGTTGGTATGAACGTGTACCTTAATGAATTCAAGGTCACCTATAACTATTACGCAGTCGCCTATATTCATAAGGGAAGCCCTTAACTTTTCAATATCGGCGAGAGTGGTCTTCTTTTTGATGTTTATGATAAAAAATTCGGTGCAGTAAGCAAATTCTATATCGCCTAAAGCGAAAAGATCGGCATGTTCCGCGCTTATTCCCATATCGTTTGCCGCGGATAAAGAAACGGGCTTCATCGCTTCGGCGGAAACCGCTTCGCCTTCCACGGTTTCGCCGCGGAGAGCTTTAAGCATGCCTTCGAAAAAGTTCATAAGTCCCTTTCCGCCGGCGTCGACAACACCGGCTTTTGCGAGAACGGGTAAAAGCGTGGGTGTAATTTCTACCGCTTCATTGCCTTTTTTGATAAGCTCTTCGGTAAAAGTTTCAAAATCTTTATGCTTTACCCATACCGAATGAGCATGTTCCGCAATCATTTTGATAACGGTTAAGATAGTTCCTTCTTTGGGTACCGAAACCGCACCGTAAGCAACTTCTGCCGCAGACTGCAAAGCTTTTGCGAATTTGCAGGTATCGACTTCGTCGTATTCCTTTAAAGAGCCGCACATACCGCGCATTATCTGCGATAAAATAACGCCGGAGTTCCCCCTCGCGCCCCTTAAAGAGCCTTTGGAAACTGCGTCGGCAACGTCTGACATTTTATTGGTCTGAACCTGAGCGAGAGCTTTGGTCGCCGACTGAATCGTAAAGCACATATTCGTGCCGGTGTCGCCGTCGGGAACCGGGAATACGTTAAGTGAGTCTATCTGCGCTCGATTTATTTCAAAAAGTTTACACGCGGTATTAACGATGCTGCGAAACATCGAACCGTTAATCGTTTTTATCATAAAAGAATAATCCTTGTAATCAAAATTAACAGGAATTACTTATCTTCTCACGTCTACAACGTTTACGTTGACATAATCTACTATCATGCCCGAAAATTTACTTACCTTATACTCTATCGATTCCTTGAATGCTTCCGCAACCGCGCGAATCGAAACCCCGTATTTTACTATAATATAGACGTCTATTCCTATTTTGTCGCCGTTGGTTTTTACCTTAACGCCGCCCGGAACAGAATTTTTAACGATAAGATCTTTGAGTTTATCGCGAAAACCGCGGCGCGCGAAACCGACGATCCCGTAGGAATCGAGTCCTACTCTCGCTATATAGCTTTCGATCGTCGAATTGGATATCGATATAACGCCGTAAATGTTGTTGGTTTTAACTGCCATAAACCGCTCCTGTATGTTAATTATACAATAATTAAAAGCATTTTGCAAGAAATTTTAATACATTTTAGTCCTTATATAATTATTTACCCCTGTTTTGATTAAAAAATGACTTATTTTTTTTAAAACACGCAAAAAATTCGTTGCTTTTTTATTGTTTTTATGGTAAAGTTATTGAGTACGAAAAATTATAACCTATTTTGGAGGTGTTAATATGAGCAGAGTTTGCAGTATTTGCGGTAAGGGCAAGTTGTCCGGTAACCTTGTCAGCCACTCTAACAGAAAAACTCCCGTTTCTTTTAATTCTAACTTACAGAAAGTTAAAGTTAAACAGGCAGACGGTACCGTTTCTTCCGAATACGTTTGCGCTCGTTGTTTAAAGAGCGGCAAAGTCGAAAGAGCGTAATTTTTGACTATTGAATATTAAGGTCGCTTTCCGCGACCTTTTTATTTTGTCTTTTTTTATTTTTTTCAAAAGTTTACCGCCGCTTTTAAAATCGATAACTCTCCCCCCTGTATAATCCCCCTTTTAAGCCGGATTTATCGGATTACCGTTATTTTAATAATTATCGCATGAAAAATCCACCGATCATATGGTGGATTTTTGCTTGTTTTTATTTGATTTGTCTTTAACTTACTCTCTGACGCGTTCATCCGCTACTAGACTCAATCCTTTGCGGCTTCGATAAAGTCTTTTTTTATCTGCTCGCCGAGTTCTTTGCCGCCTTTGAACTTTTTAAGCGGTCTTATATACCGCAAGAATTCTACCTTTATGAATTTGCCGTAAAGATTGCCGTCAAAGTCTAAAAGAGTAGTTTCTACCGACGGGGTATCTATTCCGAAGGTAGGCTTCGAACCGACGTTTGTCAGTCCCTTATAAGCTTTATCGCCGACGCGGGTAACTGTCTTGTACACGCCGGGCTTCGGTAAAAATCCGGGCGGGATTATGTTTGCCGTCGGATACCCGAACTTGCCGCCTATCGCGTTGCCGTGGAGAACGACTCCTTCCATATAATACGGAAATCCGAGAAGAATATTCGCTTTTTCGACTTCGCCGCGTTCAAGAAGTTCTTTGACCGCCGTGGATAAAAATTCCGTCATAACTTTATTATTCGTTTTCTTCCGTAAAAGTTTCGGTATTTTCTGTCGTTTCTTCAGATCCTTCGGTAGCTTCGGCAGGCGTTTCGGTATTAACAACCGTTTCGCCGTTTACGGTTTCTTCGGTCAATGCATTTTCGGCTCCTTCGGGAGTTTCGGGTTCGTCTTCTTCTCTCGGGGTGATCGCTATCGAAACGATCTTGCCCTCTTCAAGCTTCATAACTCTTACGCCCTTGGTGTCTCTGCCGATTTTGCTTATTTCGTCGCCGTGAATTCTTATAATAGTTCCGTTGTCGGCAATGGCCATAACGTCTTCGTCTTCCGAAATCTGCTTTAAGGAAGCGAGTTTGCCCGTCTGTTCGTTGAATACGCCGGCTTTTATACCCTTTCCGGAACGTTGCTGCAATCTGTAATCATCGAGCGAAGAACGTTTGCCGTAGCCGTTTTCGGACACGGTGAGAACTTCTTTATCGGGGTTAACGACAAGCATATCTACGATATAATCGCTTGCGGAAAGGTCCATACTCTTTACGCCCTGCGTGTCTCTGCCCATTCTTCTCACGTCTTTTTCGCTGAATCTTATGCACTTGCCTTCATGCGAAGCCATAATAATTTCGTCGTTGCCGTGAAGAAGTCCTACCGACATAAGCTCGTCGCCTTCCGTTATGGATATAGCTATCTTACCGCTCTTTCTGATATTCGCGAATTCCGAAACGGCCGTCTTTTTGATAAGACCTTTCTTCGTTGCGAGAACGATGGACGGAATTTCGTCCGTGCCTTCTTTTTCTTTGAATTCTTCTTTCAGCTCATCGGAGATCGGGATTAAATATTCTACCTTTTCGCCCTGAGCGATGTCGATAAGGTTAACTACCGCTCTGCCCCTTGCGGTACGCTGAGCTTCGGGGATTTCGTAACCCTTCATCGAGTAAACCTTGCCGAAGTTCGTGAACATAAGCACGTCGTCGTGAGTGGACGAAACGTACATATTTTCGACAAAGTCTTCTTCCTTGGTCTTGTGAGCTATTATGCCCTTGCCGCCGCGGCGCTGCGATTTGTATTCCGAAACGGGCATACGTTTAACGTAGCCTAAGTGAGTCATCGAGATAACGATATCTTCTCTTTCGATAAGGTCGGCTATATCTATTTCGCCGTAGTCGTACGAGAGTTCTGACTTTCTGGGAGAAGGATACTTCGACTTTATTTCGAGCATTTCGGTCTTTACTATTTCTCTTACTCTTTCGGGTTTTGCGAGAATATCCTGCAAATCTTTTATGGTAAGATCGAGCTGAACGAGTTCTTCTTTAAGTTTTTCGACTTCGAGCGAAGTAAGTCTCTGAAGTCTCATTTCGAGTATGGCGTTAGCCTGTTTGTCGGAGAGTTCGAACTTTTCGATAAGTTTTGCCGCCGCTTCGAATTTATCTTTGGAATTTCTGATAACGGCGATTACTTCGTCGATATTCGCGAGAGCTATTACGAGACCTTTTACTATATGTTCTCTTTCGAGAGTTTTGTCGAGATCGTATCTGGTACGACGTTCGATTACTTCGATCTGGTGCTTTAAATAGCTTTCGAGTATTTCTTTAAGACCGCATACTTTGGGTTCGCCATCCACGAGAACGAGCATTATGATGCCGATCTTGACCTGAAGGTTGGTGTGTTTGAACAAGGTGTTGAGTACGACCTGCGGATTCGCGTCCTTTTTAACGTCGATGACGATACGCATACCGTGTCTGTCGGACTCGTCCTTGATGTCCGAAATGCCTTCTATTCTCTTATCTCTTACAAGGTCCGCTATCGCCTTTATAAGAAGAGCTTTGTTGACCTGATACGGGATTTCGTGCACTACTATTCTTTCTCTCGTGCCGTTAGCGAATTCTTCGATTTCAGTCTTGGCTCTGAGCACAAGACCGCCTCTTCCCGTTCTGTACGCTTCTCTTATGCCCGCTCTGCCCATGATAACGGCTCCCGTCGGGAAGTCCGGCGCGGGAACGTAATTCATAAGGTCTTCTACGGTGAGTTCGGGATTATCGAGTAAAGCCACGCACGCGTCGATACATTCCGCTAAGTTGTGCGGCGGAATATTAGTCGCCATGCCTACCGCGATGCCGTCTGCGCCGTTAACCAAGACGTTCGGAAATCTCGAAGGCAAAACGACGGGCTGCATAGCCGTGTCGTCGAAGTTCGGATAAAAGTCTACGGTATTCTTTTCAATTTCGCGAAGCATTTCTTCCGAAAGTTTGCTGAGTCTCGCTTCCGTATAACGGTAAGCCGCCGCGGGATCGCCGTCTACCGAACCAAAGTTACCGTGTCCGTCC
>DPQQ01000001.1:71560-106245 GCA_003538975.1 Clostridiales bacterium
CTGTCGCCGTGCGGGTGATATTTACCTAAAACGTCGCCGACGATTTTGGCGCATTTTCTGAAAGCTTTGTCGTAGGTAAGACCTAACTCGTGCATGGAGTATAAAATTCTTCTGTGAACGGGTTTTAATCCGTCTCTTACGTCGGGGATAGCTCTCGATACGTTAACCGCCATGGCGTACGCCATGAACGATTTGCGGAGTTCGTCTTCTACTTCTACGTTTATGATATTGGTTTTTGCCAGTGTGTTTTTAAATTCGGCGGTCAGCTCGGGGCTTGCTTCTTTTTTAGCCATGATTTACCTCCTTAAATATCGAGATCTAGTTCTTTTACGATATCGGCGTTGTCTTCGATGAACTGTCTTCTGAGTTCGGGCTTTTCACCCATCAGGAGAGTGAACATGTCGTTAGCCGCAACCGCGTCTTTTATCGAAACTTTGAGAAGAGTTCTCGTTTCGGGATTCATCGTCGTTTCCCAAAGCTGTTCGGGATCCATTTCGCCGAGACCTTTATAACGCTGTACGTCGCACTTGCCGGCTTCGGCAAGATACGCTTTAAGTTCGTCGTCCGAGTAAAGATACTTTTCGGTCTTGCCCTTGGTCGCCTTGTAAAGGGGCGGCTGAGCGATATAAACGTGTCCCTGCTCTACGAGCGGTCTCATGAATCTGTAGAAGAACGTGAGCAATAATATTCTGATATGCGATCCGTCTACATCGGCATCGGACATACAGATGACTCTGTCGTATCTTATCTTGGTGATATCGAAGTCTTCTTTCATGCCTCCGCCGAAAGCGGTTATCATAGCTTTTATTTCTTCGTTTTCGAGTACTCTGTTTATCCTTGCCTTTTCGACGTTTAAAATCTTACCTCTCAAAGGTAATATCGCCTGGAAGCGTCTGTCTCTTCCGCTCTTTGCGGATCCGCCTGCGGAGTCGCCTTCGACAATGAAAATTTCGCAAAGTTCGGGATTTTTTTCGGAGCAGTCGGCAAGTTTGCCGGGAAGAGTGGTCGATTCCAGAACGCCCTTTCTTCTCGTGTTTTCTCTTGCCTGTCTCGCGGCTTCACGCGCGCGCTGTGCGGTGAGACACTTCATTAAAAGTTCTTTTGCGACGTTCGGGTTTTCTTCGAGATACGAGCCGAGATGTTCGGTCATAGCCTTGCTTACGTAGCCCTTCATGCACGAATTGCCGAGTTTTGTTTTTGTCTGACCTTCGAACTGAGGATCGGTAAGTTTAACCGATACAACCGCCGTAAGACCTTCTCTTACGTCGTCGCCCGATACCTTTTCTTCACCCTTCAATATGTTGAGCTTTTTGCCTGCGTCGTTTATTATTTTGGTCAGCGACGAGCGGAAACCTTCGAGATGGGTGCCGCCCTCTTCGGTGTTGATGTTGTTTGCGAACGCAAAAATCGTTTCGCTGTAACCGTCGTTATACTGAAGAGCGACTTCAACCTCGTTGTCGCCGAAAAATTCGTCGAAATAAATCGGCTTAGGCAAAAGCGTTTCTGCGTTTTTGTTAAGGTCTTCGACAAAGTGAGCGATACCGCCTTCGTAAATAAAGGTATCGCTTCTTTGTTTGCCTTCTCTTTCGTCCGAAATCTTTATGGTAAGACCTTTGTTAAGATAAGCAAGTTCGCGAAGCCTCGTTTTAATATTGTCGTAATCGAAAATCGTCGTCTCGAAAATTTCGGCGTCGGGCATAAAGGTTACCCAGGTGCCGGTGAAATCCGCCGTTCCGATGACTTTTAACGGAGCCTGCGGAATCCCCCTGTTATAAACCTGCTTATAATGATTGCCGTTCTGGAAAACTTCGACTTCCAGCCATTCGGAAAGCGCGTTTACTACCGAAAGACCTACGCCGTGAAGTCCGCCCGAAATTTTATATCCGCCGCCGCCGAATTTGCCGCCCGCATGGAGCTTGGTCAGAACGACTTCTACCGCGGAAATCTTTTCGGTATGGTGAATCGCTGTGGGAATGCCTCTGCCGTTGTCCTTTACCGTACAGGAACCGTCCTTATTTATTATAACCTCGATGGTGTTGCAATAGCCCGACAAAGCTTCGTCGATGGAGTTGTCCACTATTTCCTGAACAAGATGATGAAGTCCCCTTTCGTCCGTCGAGCCGATATACATGCCGGGACGCTTTCTTACGGGGTCGAGACCTTCGAGAACCTGAATCTGGGATTCGCCGTAATTTGTGTTGACTTTGTTTTCTTCCATAATAAATCTCCGTATAAAAAATCCGAAAATTTTTTATCAATATTTATATTGATAAAATTATACCATACTTTTTTGCGAATTACAAGCCCTTTTTGCGGCTTTTATAATATATATTTATTATAATATAATATGTATAGTTTCTGGCGTGAAAAAGCCGCCTTTTAAGGGCGGCTTTTACGGTTGTTTTTATTCTTTTTTCTTATTTACTTATCGGTTCCGGTAAAATTTTCGTCCGCTTCTTTTTCCGTTTCTTCGGGTTCCGGGAGCGAATCTATTTCTTCCTTTATGCCATTTAGAAGCTTTTCTTCGAGTTTTTTAAGACCTTCCACGGGATAAGAAGACAACGCTTCTTCCGCACCGTAATAAATATGCTCCGCAAGCGTTTTGTCTTTTAACACATATGCGGCGTAAGCAGCCTTCGCGCGCAGATTTTTTACCGAACTTACTTTATTCAGATACTTTTCGTAATCTTCGGTTATATCGTCGGCTTTTTTGAAGTCTTTTTTTAAAACGCAGCAGTTATACAGTTCGTCTGTACGGGTTTCTTTAAGATAACTCTTGCTCATATACCCCGTAAGGCTTTCGATTCTTTCGGCGGTTTTTATCGCGTTTACGGTATCGCCCGCGTCGAGATAATAGTAGTAGCGATTATTCAGAAGCACCGTAAAAAACGGTTCGTCTTCCGGAAGCTGAGGCACGTCGAAGTAATATTTTTTATCTATTTCCGCAGGAGATTTGCCGAGGTAAAGTTCCGCGTGAACGTTCATGAGCGAGAACATAACCTTGGTTACGTCGTCGTTGTCTTTTATGCCTTTAAGTATCGCCCCGTCGTTTCTTACAAGATCAAGACTCATCGGAAGAGCGTTTGAAAGAACGTAATAAACCGAGATCGGAAATCCGAACGCCGTAAGCGCGAAAAGCAGGCTTCCCTCGAACCACGTTTTACCCCATAAAAAGGCTAATCCCAGATAAACGCATGCGAGAATTGCGTTCGCGATTATGCCGGACAACGCGACCTTTTTATAGCGTTTTTCGATATTTTCTTTCTTTACGGGGATAATTTCGGCTTCCCCTATCTGATCGAAAGCGCCGGTAAGAGCGAATTTCGTCCTGCCGCCTTCCTTATAAAATCTGAACCATAAAAATCTTACCGAGATCGTTCTGAATCCGTTCGCCGCGCCGACGATCATATGAGCCGCCTCGTGAAAAACGGTGTTCAGCACGACGGCTATCGGCATCGAAATAAGCGTCGCCCACGAAAAGCCGGGGATATTTTCGACCTTCACCGCGAAAAGATATGTTGCGGCGACGGCGATACAGGTAATTACCATTAAAAGCACGTCGCTTAAAACGTTGGTTTTATTATTCATTTTCTTCCTCTTTGATAATTGCGTAACCCTCTAAGTTATCGTCTTCGGACACGGTAATCTGCGAAACGCCTATACGCTCCATTATATTTTTAAGCATAACCGCGCCGCCCAAAATAACGTCCGCGCGGGCGGGATCGAGTCCCGTGACCGCTTTGAGTTCTTCCATCGTTTTGCCGTTTACTTCGTCTATGACGGCTTTAACGATATTTTCGGTAAGAACGTAGCCGTTTACCTTATTTCTGTCATACACGGCGAGTTTAAGGGCGATTGCGGCGATTTGCGTAGCAGTCCCCCCGATGCCGTAAAATTTACTTTTGGGGATAAAACCGTATTCCTTTATCTTTTCTTTGGTAAAGTCGTCGGTCTTGAAATAATTGTTGCCGCAGGCGTCTTTTATCTTCACCACGCCGTACGGAAGAGAATACGAGTAGACAAGTTCGCCGTTCTTTACCACGGCTATTTCGGAGCTTGCCCCGCCGATGTCTATTATTCCCCCGTCTTTTCCTTTCAGAACTCCGGTAAGACCTAATTTTGCTTCGGCTTCGCCCGAAACGACGTCGATTTTTATTCCGGAATCTTTAAGCACGACGTCACAGAATTCTTTGCCGTTTTTCGTCTGTCTTACGGCGGCGGTGGCAAATGCGTATACCTTGTCCGCACCTTCCGAAACGGCTTTTTTAACATAAAAATCGACAGCCTCGGCTGTCCTTTTTATCGCTTCCGGATTAAGCGTTCCGCTCGAAAAAAGTCCGTCCGCGAGTTTTGTGACTTTGACAAACTTATCTATCGTAACGCCGTTTTCGTAAAGCATAAGACGCACCGAATTGGAGCCTATATCTATAAAAGCCTTCATATTACTCCCACGGAAGCGTAACTTCGTACTTATATTTGTAGCCTAAGGCTCTCGCCTTCTGCTCGATAACCCAGCGTTGTTTGTTGAGTTCAAGCTCGTCTTCGCCGTCCGCAACCATTCTCTCGTAAATCGCGATTTCTTCGTCGATTTTTCTAATTTCGTTCTTTTTTACCGAAATATATACGATCTGAAACAGTAAAACGACAAGTACGACGAACAAAAGCACGACTGCGGCAACCGTAGCCGCAACCGTAACCCTTTTCTGTTTTTCTTCAGTCATACGTTATCCTTATTACGGCTGAAACGTCAACCCGCTTTTTTGCGCATTTTGCCGTTTTTACGCCGATTTTTTATCTTTATTTTTATATTATACAATATTCCGACCGACTTTGCAACTATTACGGATTGCGTTTTATACGATACGAAAAGTCCCGCCGCGCATAAAAGAGGCATGTAAAATCTGAAATCCGGAAAATCAAGACCTACCGACAGCGCGAAGTAAAAAACCGCGAACGCCGAAAATATTATAATAAACGCCGGTATCTTTATTATATAAGCTTTGTTTTTTAACGTTTTATCGCAAAAAAAATTTACTATAAAGAAAATCGTTCCCCAAAGAAACGCATATATAAATATAACCGCCGACGTAAAAAACTGTCCGTCCGACTCGAAACTCATCTGAAAAGCTTTTTTACAAGGCTTGTTTTTTCGCCTTCGTACGAGATTCTGTTAAAGTTTCCGTCTGCCGTAAACGTACCCTTTACGTTGTCGTAAGCCACTATTTTTATACCCGATCCCGAAATTACAACCCGCCTTTTGCCGACGGTAAGTTTCAGGCTCGTATCGGTAAATCCGTCCACCGCCGTAACGCAGGTCATCGTCAGTCTTTTCCCTGCGGTTAAAGTAAGAACTTCCGTACAGGTATTCCCCGTTAAATTCATGTTTTCCATATAACGCCTCCCTTATAAATGTTATGCGGGGAATTTTTGTTATATGAAAATAAAACTTTTATACCGATCCGGAGACGGCTGTACTTGTAAGTCGCATACGGTTAACCGTAAAAATCAGAATACGATTTCGGTAAGTTTGTTGTCCACCTGATCGCAGGACGTAAGATAATATTTTATGCCGTTTTTATAAACAAGCTTGTCCGCCTTTACGTTTTTGCCGTGCAGATGCCCGTAAACGACTGCGTCCACTTTATTTTCTTCGAAAATGTCCGTAAAAAGCGACGGGCGGCGCAAAACGTCGAACGGCGGATAATGAATCAAAGCTATCACTTTGTCGCCGTCTTCCCTTATTTTAGCGACTTCGTTAAAAGAAAGTCTGAGTCTTTCGGCTTCCCTTTTATAAATCTTTTCGTCCGCGTCCGAAAAGTCCGGGCATCCCGGAACCGACCAGCAACGCGAACCGCATATTATGACGTCGCCGAATTTTATGCAGTCGTTCTGAAGGGCGTACATGTTTTCCTTCATTATCGAACGCACTTTGCCTATTCCGCTCCACCAGTAATCGTGGTTGCCCTTTATAAAGACCTTTTTGCCTTTCAGATTTTCTAAAAGTTTAAGGTCCTTTTCCGCGTCCGCAATATTCATCGCCCAGCTTATGTCGCCGCCGATCAGAACGAGATCGTCTTCGGTAACCTTATTTTCCCAGTCGGCGAATATCTTCTCGAGATACCCCACCCAGTTGCCTCCGAATACGTCCATCGGCTTATTCGTGTTTGTCGAAATATGCAGATCGCTTATCGCGTAAATTTTCATATCTGTATTTTACCATAGCCGGGGAAATTTTTCAACGGCTATTAAGCGTTTTTACCGTTTTTTATGAATTTTACCCGAATTTTATAAATCACATTAAAAAAGGAACGCTCTTTGCGTTCCTTTTCGGGTTATTATTCAGCTTATACCGTATTGTCGTTATGTTTTTGCCACGTTGTTTTGCGGTATTCCGATACTTGCTATAAACCCGCCGGGCATCCGTCCGATATTCCCCGTTTATTCGGGATAAACGGGCAGTTCGAAGAATCCCGCGCAGACTTCTTCGGTATAGTTCTGGCAAGGCGGCAGAACGGCGTAACCGTACGTGGGAATCAGAAGTTCCACGCTCATTACGACCTTCATGATCGCCGTAAGGCAGCACTCTATCGTGAACTGAGCTTCGCCGGTGTACGTTCCTATCGTCGAAACGAGCGAAACCACCGCCTCTATATCGTACGGCATGATGGACGGCGTGGGTACGCATAAAATAACGTCCTTGGATACCGTTATCGTCGCGGTTGCTGTGCCTTCGACGTTGTTGGCGTCGGTATACGCTACCGAAACGGGTATTATAATATCCGCCTTCACTCTCGAAGTGTTAGGTCTGTCTCCCTGAACGGGCGTTACCGTGAGATTCGAAACCGTTCCCTTGGAGACGGTGTTTCTCGCGCTGATGAAAGTAAGCGGATATGTAGGAACGGTCGAAAAGTTTCCGAGATTAAGCACGACGCCGGTAAGCTGCGTCTGCTGCATACACGCGTCGAAAACCTTATTTACTTCGACGCACGCCTTTTCGCAAAGACCGTTAAGCGGATTGCCCTTTATGGGACCGGGGCATTTATCCGAATTAAAGTTACAAAAGAACGACATTTTTTCCTCCTTATAGCGGAACGCTTGCGTCTATTCTTACTCATAAGGCGTTCCTATCATAATTATATGCCGTACGGAGAAATTATGCCACGATAAATAGTTTTACAGGTTATAACCGCAGAAATTTTTAACGCAAAAAAACCGCGTATACCGCGGCTTTAATGTTTTTATTTTGCTTACGCGTTCAATTTGTCGATAGCTTCGACAACGTCGCCTACGGTTTTGATTTTAACCGCTTCGTCGTCGGGAATGGATACCGAATACGCGTCTTCGAGATTCATAAGCATTTCGACAACGTCTAACGAATCGGCTTTAAGATCTTCTACTATTTTAGAATCTTCTTTAATCGATTCTGCGGGAACGTTAAGTTGTTTTGCGAGCATATCTCTTACTTTTTCGAAAGTAGTCATAGCTTCCTCCTGTGAATTACGCCGTTTACCGTTTCGGGGCGTTTTTATATTCTTTTATATTATATTAAAATTTCGCCGTAAAGTCAAGCCTTTTATTATTTTTAAGCCCTTACAGCGGCTTTTTATATAAAAGAGCGTTCCTTTCCGCCTTTATTTCGCATGAATTTTCATACTTTTCGCCGGAAACAAGGTCGTAAAGCGTTCCTTCAAAGGTAATTTTTAAGGTGCTTTTACCGCCGTTTACCGCAATAAAGCAAACGTCCTCGTCCGATCGTCGTTCGTAAACGAAGGAATCTTCGTCCGAATAGACAAAGTTAAGTTCGCCGTCTTTTAAAGCCGGGATAAATTTTCTGATTTTACCTAATAAAATATAATGCGAAAGTATTTCGCCGTTCACTCCGTCCGCACCGAAAAATCTGCGATTAAGCGGATCGGTGAGTCCCTGCTGACCGATTTCGTCCCCGTAGTAAACGGAAGGCGAACCGCATATCGTGTACAGAATGAGCGCGGCGGTTTTAAGCCGTTTTACGCTCTTATCGTATTCCGTTCCGTAAAGTTTTACCCTGGACTGTTCTTCTTTCGTAAGTTCCGAAAAATCGCAGTCCGAAAGCGACGATATTATCCGCCAGGTATCGTGCGTGCCTAAAAAGTTCATGCAGGCGTCCAGAGCTTCTTTCGGGTAATGGTCGGACAAAAGATTCATTTCGGTAACGAACTTCTGCGCGTTACGGGTTTTAACGTAGTCGATGACGGCGTTCTTTGCGACGTAATTCATGACGGAATCGAGTTCTTTACCGTAAAAATACTTTCTCCGCTTATCGTAAGCTATTTTGTTGCTCGCGTCTTCCCACACTTCGCCTATTATAACCGCTTCTTTATTAACGGTTTTGGCGCGCGCTCTCAACGCTTCCAGAAATTCGTCCGGTAGTTCGTCCGCGACGTCGAGCCGCCATCCGCCTATACCGAGCTTCAGATACTTTTCTATAACGCCGTTCTCTCCCGTTATAAATTCGCGGTAAGACGGTTCGAGTTCGTTTGTCTCGGGAAGAACGTCTATTCCCCACCAGGAAGCGTATTTATCGGGATACTCGGCGAACGAATACCACTTGTAATAAGGAGAATCTTTACTCTGATACGCTCCGACGGAATCGTAATTCCCGTACTTATTGAAGTATCTGCTGTCGTCCCCCGTATGACTGAAAACGCCGTCTAAAATTATCTTTATATCCCTTTTTGCCGCTTCTTTTATAAGAGTTATAAGGTCGTCCACGTTACCGAGATTCGGATCGATTTCAAAATAATCGCCCGTATCGTAGCGGTGATTGGACCTTGCCTTAAAAATAGGATTAAGATAGATTATTCCTACCGAAAGCGACTTTAAGTAATCAAGCTTTCCGGTTATTCCTTTAAGGTTGCCTCCGTAAAAGTCCACGTTCCTGACCTTTCCGTTTTCGTCGGGCATAAAATAAGGATCCTCGTAAAGGTCTTTATGATAAACCCTGCCTTCTATACGTTTTACTTCGCCTTTAATAGCGAATCTGTCCGGAAAAATCTGATAAATTATATTGCCTTTTATAAAATCGGGCGTTACGAAATCTTTGTCGTACACGAGAAGCTGAAAGTAGCCCGCGTCATACGAAACGCAAGGTTTTTTATCGGTTTCTCCTATATAAATTCCGCCGGCGGAAAACCTGTAAAAATACAACCCCGCTTCCTGAAATTTCACTTCGGTCTCGAAATACCCGTCCTTTTTCAGCATAGAAAAAGCCGAAGGCTTGCCTCCGTCTTTAACTATCTCTATATAACATTCGTCCGAGTCCGCGTTCACTCTTAAAACGCAAAGTTCATTCTCTTTAAGCGCGCCGCGGACGGACTTATGAAATTTTTCGAGCGGTTCGAATTTATACATCCGTAATTATTTTATACGCTTTAAGTGCCAGATGTTTTCGGCATATTCTTTAATGCTTCTGTCCGCCGAGAACACTCCGGCCGTCGCTATGTTGTTAAGGCTCATCTTCGCCCAGAGCTTTCTGTTGCGATAAGCTTCGTCCGCCTTTACGTGAGTAGCGTAGTACGAATTGAAGTCCGCAAGACACATATAAGGATCGGCAACCGGCGTTCCGTAAAGGAGATAATTCGCTATTTCGTCGAATTTTACTCCGTTGAAACCTTCGTTAAGAGCTTTTACGACCTTCTGAAGCTTTTCGTTGTTTCTGTAATAGTCGCTCGAAGAGTAGCCCTTTCTCCAAAGATCGTCCACTTCGCTCGCGGTGAGACCGAATATAAAGATGTTCTCGTCGCCGCACGCCTCTTTCATTTCGACGTTCGCGCCGTCGAGCGTGCCTATAGTAAGAGCGCCGTTTATCATGAACTTCATGTTGCCCGTGCCGCTCGCCTCTTTGCCCGCCTGCGAGATCTGTTCCGAAATTTCGGTCGAAGGCATGAGTTTTTCCGCCATGGAGACGTTATAGTCTTCCATATAAACGACGTTTAACTTTTTGTTTACTTTCGGATTTTTTCTGATATCTTCGCTGAGTTCGCATATAAGTCTTATGACCTGTTTGGCAAAATAATATCCGGGAGCCGCCTTCGCGCCGAAAATAAACGTCTTGGGAAGAACGTCCATATCCGGATTTTCTTTAAGGTCGTTGTAAAGCGAAATGATGTAAAGCGTATTGAGAAGCTGACGTTTGTATTCGTGCATACGCTTTGCCTGAACGTCGAAAACGGTGTTCGGATCTATTATTATGCCCTGATGTCTGAACGCATAGTCGGCAAACTGCTTCTTCTTTTTATCTTTTATTCTGTTCAGTTTATTAAGAACTTCGGCGTCGTTTTCGTACTTTTTGAATTCGATGAGCTTGGACGCGTCCATAACGAATCCGTCCCCTATGCAGTCGGTAAGAAGAGCCGAAAGCTCGGGATTGGACTGACAGAGCCAGCGTCTGTGAGCGATGCCGTTCGTTACGTTGGTGAATTTATTCGGCCAGAGTTCGGCAAAATCCTTGAATATACTCTTCTTGATTATTTCGCTGTGGAGATGCGAAACGCCGTTTACGGTGTGAGAAGCTATAACCGCAAGGTTAGCCATTTTTACCTGTCCGTGCGAGAATATGGACATTCTGTCGCTTCTCGCCCAGTCGCCGGGATATTTATTCCATATATCTGCGCAAAATCTCTTGTTGATTTCCTGTAAAATCTGATAAATTCTCGGAAGTCTTCTCTGAACGAGATCTTCGTTCCATTTTTCGAGAGCTTCGCTCATAACGGTATGATTAGTATAAGCTACCGTTCTCGTAACTATATCCCATGCCTTGTCCCATCCGTAACCGTGTTCGTCGATCAGAAGACGCATAAGTTCGGGTATGCAGAGAGCGGGGTGAGTATCGTTTATATGAATAGCCGCATATTCGGGAATTGTATCCAATGAGCCGTAACGCTTTATGTGGTCGGCAAGGATATTCTGAAGCGACGCCGATACCAAAAAGTACTGCTGTTTAAGTCTTAACGACTTGCCTTCGTAATGGTTGTCCGACGGATACAGGACTTTGGTTATGAGTTCGGCTTCGTTGTCTTCCTGCATACATCTTAAATAATCGCCCTGCGAAAATGTGTGCATGTCGAAACTTCTGCTGCTCTGAGCTTTCCAGAGTCTTAAAACAGAGACCGCCTTGCCGTCTTTCCCGGATATCATCATATCGTACGGAACGGCGTCGATTTCGGTCGCGTCTACCTGTTCTACTTTAAGTCCTTCGTCCGTCCAGTTTTCTCTGAGCCAGCCGTCGAATTTTACCTTGAAGATCTTATCCGTTCTCGGAGTAAGCCATACTTCGCCGCCCGGAAGCCAGTTGTCGGGGAGCTCCATCTGCCAGCCGTCCACTATTTTCTGCTTGAAAAGTCCGTATTCGTAGCGGAGCGAATATCCCATCGCGGGGTAATTCTGCGCGGCGAGGGCGTCCATAAAGCACGCCGCAAGTCTGCCGAGACCGCCGTTACCGAGCCCTGCGTCCGGTTCCATGTCGTAAAGTTCTTCGAGCGAAGCGCCGTGTTTTTTGAGAGCTGCGTTGATCGCGTTCTGTATTCCTAAATTGTAGGTGTTGTTTTTAAGAGACTGTCCGAGCAGAAATTCCATGCAGAGATAGTACACTCTTTTGCCGTGCTGGGCGCGGTATTCTTTGCTGAACTTGTCCCTTTTTTCCAAAAGTATGTCTTTGACCGCCATTACGGTCGCTTTGTAAATCTGTTCTTTGTCGGCTTCTTTAAAGCTTACGCCGTAATAGCGCGAAAGCTTGCCCGAGATAAGCGATTCGGCTTCGTTTGCGGTAAATTTAGTTTCCATTTTTTCTCCTGTCAGTCGTAAAGTTTCTCATACTCGGTCGCAGAATTTTTCCATGAAAAATCCGAATTCATCGCGTTTGCGACCGCTTTCCCCCATAAAGCCTTATCGTAATAACAATTTTTTGCTTCTCTCAATACGTATAACATATCGTAAGCGTTGTAGTCTTTGAAAGTAAATCCGTTGCCGTTTCCTTCGTAAAACGCCTTTATGCTGTCGTTAAGCCCGCCGGTCTCTCTTACTACGGAAACCGTTCCGTAACGACTCGCTATCATCTGCGAAAGTCCGCACGGTTCGTTTCTGGACGGCATAAGGAATATATCGCTGCCGGCGTAAACCTTTCTCGACAAGTCGAGATTGAACGCGATGATCGCCCTTACTTTGTCCGGGTAAGCGTTCTGCAGATACCTGAAGTAGTTTTCGTACTCCGCTTCGCCGGTGCCTAAAAGCACGAACTGGACGTCTTCCGAAAGATATTGTTCTATAACTCCTTTTACAAGATCCAATCCTTTATGAGAAACAAGTCTCGAAACCATTGCGGTAAGAGGAACGTCTTCTCTTTCGGGAAGGTTAAGGAGCTTCTGAAGAGCGGTTTTGCATACCTTTTTGCCGGACATGTCGTTTACCGAATAATTCTTTTCGATATGAGTGTCGGTAGCGGGATTGTAATATTCGTAATCTATTCCGTTAAGTATACCGGAAAGCTTGAAAGCGTTTCTTTTAATAACGTTTTCGAGTCCGTGAGCAAAATACGGATCTTTGATTTCGTTCGCGTAAGTCGGACTTACGGTAGTAACCTTATCGGACATTTCGATTGCGCCCTTCATAAGATTTATGCAGCTTTCGTATTCGACGTAGTTATAAAGCGACGGATCGAATCCGAACAGATCGCCGTACAGTTCCATACCGTACTTGCCCTGATATTCGATATTGTGAATGGTGAAAACGGTCTTTATTCTTCTGAATCTTTCGTCCGGATAATACATGCCTTTAAGGTAAATTATCGCGGGAGCCGTCTGCCAGTCGTTGCAATGAACGACGTCGGGATAAATATCGAGACGCGCTATCGTGTCGAGAGCCGCTTTCGAGAAAAACGCAAATCTCTCGGCGTCGTCGTAGTGACCGTAAATCTTACCGTCTCTCTTGAAGTAATATTCGTTATCCAGAAAATAGAACGTTACTCCCCTGTAAACGTATCTGAATACGCCGCAGTACTGCGTTCTCCACGAAAGGTTTACGCTGAAATTCGTAACGTATTCGAAATTCTTTCGCCATTCGTAATTTATAGCCGAATACATCGGAAGAATAACCGACACGTCGTAATTGCCGTTTTCGCTTATCGCTTCGGGGAGCGAACCGAGTACGTCGGCAAGTCCGCCCGTCGCTATAAACGGCGCGGCTTCCGATCCGATGAAGACTACGCTCCTTTTTTTGGTAACGGTTATTTTTTCTACCGGTTTTTCGGTATTTTCAACCTTTGTTTCTGTTTTTGTTTCCGCCTTTGACGGCGTTTCCTTTTTCGTTCCTGTTTTTACGGTTGTTTTTTTGGTTTTCGTCGCCTTTTCGGTAGTCTTTCCGGATGCTTCTTTTACGGGTAAAGCTTCCGACTTTACTTCCTGTCCGGGTTTAGTTGCCGCTTTTGTTCCGGTCTTTTTTACTGTTTTTTTCGCGGCGGTTTTTACCGTTTTTTCATCCTTTTTTGCTTCCTCGGCTCTTGCCGCAGGCTTAACGGCAAGAATTTTTTCCGTTTTCGTTGCGGTTACGGTTTGTTCTTTTAAAGAATTTTCTTGCTTTTGCGCAACTTTTTCAACGTTTTTTTTGCCTGTCTTTTTCTCCATAAAAAAATCTCCTGTATAAATGTATTCGTAATCAATCGACTTTTTTGCCGGATTTTTATACGTCCTTTTATTTAAGCGAAAAACCGGTTTTGATAAACAAAATCGGTTTTTATCGTTAAATCATCGAACCTTTGGGAATATAGAAACAATGATTTTCCGCTCCCGAAAGATTTTCCCTGTCGCTTATGACTACGTTTTTATCCGTTATTATGTAATTAAGCGTAACGTTTTCGCCTACGCGGGTATTCTGCATGAGTATGCAATTTTTGACTTTTGTACCCCTTGCTATTTTTACGCCTCTGAAAAGCACCGAATTTTCGACCTCGCCTTCTATAGTGCAGCCGTCGGCGATCATAGAGTTTGAAACTACCGCGTTATAGCCGTACTTGGTGGGCGCCGAGTCGCGTATTTTAGTGAATACTCCCCTGTCGCCGAAAAGTTCGTGTCTTACGTCGTAATCGAGCAAATCCATCGTTCTGTCGTAATACGTCTGAAGCGACGATATGGTCGCTACGTATCCTTCGTGCAGATACCCCATGACGTTGTACGAGCGGAGACGCTTTGCTATTACGTCCGCCACAAAGTGTTTTTTATTCGTCGCAATGCTTTCTTTTAATATGTTGATTAAAAGACTGCGTTTCAATACATACATATTGATGAACGCATTGTCGTTTTTGCTGAGTTCGGGCGCATACTTTATCTGGCGTATTCTGCCCGTCTCGTCTACGGTAAGAGTGTTTACCGAATGAAGAACGCCGAGTCTCGCCGTGTGCTTGGTGTAAACCATGGTAATATCGGCTTTGTTGTCTATATGATAATCCAAAACTTTGTCGTAATCTATACGGGTTATGCAGTCGCAGTCCGTCATTACGACGTATTCCTCGTCCGCTCGGTTAAGAAAATTCATTACGCCTTTCAACGCTTCGAGACGGCTGTTGTAAAGAGTGTCGCTGTCCTTGTCCGAAAACGGAGGCAAAAAGATGACGCCGCCGTCCTTTCTCGCAAGATCCCAGTCCTTACCCGAACCTACGTGATCCATAAGCGACTGATAGTTGCGCTTCGTTATTACCCCTACCGTATCGATGTTGGAGTTGACCATATTGGAAAGCGGAAAATCTATAAGTCTGTATCTTCCGCCGAAAGGTATCGATCCCGTCGTCCTCAAGCTTACGAGTTCGGGTATGTTGTCGTCGTGGATATTAGAAAAAATAATGCCTACGGCTCTCATTTCACTTTACCTCCTTAACGACGTCTTTGTCTACTATCGCGCCCTGCGGAACAACCGCTCCGGCTTCGACTTTTATATTTCTTCCGAGAAGAGCTATCTTTACCGAATCGCTCTTTTTTTCGCCTATTTTCGCCTTCGGTCCTATTTCGGTATTTTCGTCTATTATCGAATAGTTTACGATTGCGCCTTCTTCGATAACCGTGTTGGCCATTATTATCGAATCTTTTACCTTCGCGCCTTTTTTTACTATTACGCCCGAAGAGAGAACGGAATTATCGACTTCGCCCCAGATTTCCGAACCGGACATTACGATACTGTTTATAACTTTGCTGCCTTTGCCCAAATACTGCGGCTGCATGAGAGGGTTACGGGACTGGATTTTCCACTTCTTATCGGTTACGTCTATCTTCGGCACGTCGCCTAAAAGGTCCATATTCGCTTCGTATAAAGAGTCGATCGTCCCTACGTCCTTCCAGTATCCGTCGAACACGTAAGCGGTCATCTTTTCGCCCGAAGTCAGCATATCGGGAAGAACGTTCTTGCCGAAGTCGTTTTCGCTGTCCGGCTTTTTTGCGTCCTTTTCGAGATAAGAATACAGTTTTTCGGCGGTGAATACGTAAATACCCATCGACGCGAGATTGCTCTTGGGATGAGCGGGCTTTTCTTCGAATCCTGTTATCGTACCGTCCTTATCCGCGTTTATTATGCCGAAGCGCGAAGCTTCTTTCATAGGTACTTCTATCGCCGCAACGGTGCATGCCGCGCCGGCTTTTATATGAGCTTCTAGCATTCTTGAATAATCCATTTTATAAATATGGTCGCCCGACAATATAAGAACGTAATCGGGATTATATTGCTTAATAAAATGTATATTCTGATAAATTGCGTTCGCCGTGCCTTTGTACCAGTCCGACGAATGTTTGCCCTGATAGGGCGATAAAATATGTACGCCGCCGAAAGTTCTGTCAAGATCCCACGGCTGTCCGTTGCCGATGTATTCGTTCATTAAAAGCGGCTGATACTGCGCGAGTATGCCTACCGTGTCTATGCCCGAATTAACGCAGTTCGACAGCGGAAAGTCTATTATTCTGTACTTACCGCCGAACGAAACCGCCGGCTTTGCTATGTTGTTTGTCAAAGCGTAAAGTCTGCTGCCCTGACCGCCCGCCAGAAGCATGGCGACGCATTTCTTTTTTCTTATCATATATATTACCTCTGTCCCCTTATCTTAAAAATCTCTGTGGTTTTTATTTTATTTTTTCGAGATACATGCAGGTTAAACGCGGGAGCTTGAGAAGAATGGAGTGTTCTCTTCCGTGACTGCGTTTTTTTGCCGTCTTGTAAGTCGATTTTCTTACCGCGCCTTTACCTCCGAACCGTAAAGCGTCGGAGTTCAGTATCATCTTATATTCGCCTTCCGGAAGTCCCAGTCTGTACTTCGGAAAATCGAGTCCCGAAAAGTTCAGTATGACGGCGATTGTTCTGCCCGACTTGTCGCGACGCATAAAAGATATTATGCTGTTGTTTCTTTCGTCGGCGGAAATCCATTCGAATCCGTTCCACGAGTCTTCGATCTCGTAAAGCGGAGAATACGATTTATAAACGGAGTTAAGATACTTTACGTACTGCTGTAAAGCGGCGTGTTTAGGATACTTGGTCATAAAAAATTCAAGTCCTTCTTCGTACGCCCATTCTCTGAACTGACCGAATTCGTACCCCATAAAGTTGAGTTTTTTGCCGGGATGAGCGATCATATAACCCAAAAACGCTCTGTCGTTGGCAAATTTATCGTCGTATTCGCCCGGCATTTTATCGAGAAGCGAACGTTTTCCGTGCACGACCTCGTCGTGAGAAATCGGGAGTACGAAATTCTCGCTGAAAGCGTAGTACATCGAAAACGTTAATTTGTTGTGATTGTCCCCTCTGAAATACGGATCGCACTGCATATACGACAAAACGTCGTTCATCCAGCCCATATTCCACTTGAAGTTGAATCCCAATCCGCCTACGTCCGCAGGTTTCGTAATCATCGGGAAAGCCGTCGATTCTTCGGCGATCATAAGAGCGTTCGGGAATCTTTCGAACACCGCCGCGTTCAGTTTCTGAAAAAAGTCTATCGCTTCGAGATTATAATTCCCGCCCTTTTCGTTGGGAATCCACTCGCCCGGTTTTTTGTCGTAATCGAGATAGAGCATCGACGCGACCGCGTCTACTCTCAATCCGTCTATATGGTACTGTTCGAACCAGAAAATCGCATTTGAAATAAGGAACGATCTTACTTCGTTTTTGCCCCAGTCGAAAACTCTCGTACCCCAGCCTTTATTTTCCTTTCTGTCCCAGCGGTCGCTCTCGTAACAGCAGGTGCCGTCGAATTCGTAAAGGCCGAAAGCGTCCTTCGGAAAGTGAGCCGGAACCCAGTCGGCTATGACTGCGATGCCGTTTTTATGAAATTCGTCCACGAGTTCCATAAATTCTCTGGGAGTGCCGTATCTCGAAGTAACCGCATAGTATCCGGTAACCTGATAACCCCAGCTTCCGTCGAAAGGATATTCCGAAACGGGCATGAACTCGACGTGAGTGTAACCCATTTTTTTAACGTAAGGAACGAGTTCCTTTTTAAGCTCTTTATACGAATAGTAACTTCCGTCTTCGTGCTTCTTCCAGGAACCCAGATGGACTTCGTAAATATTCATGGGCTTGTCGTAAGACGCCGTTTTGTTTTTCAAAAACTCCTCGTCCTTCCACTTGTATCCCGAAAGATCGTAAATCTTGGACGACGTAGAAGGCGGCGTTTCCGCATGGAAAGCGTACGGATCGCTTTTGAATACCGTTTTACCGTTATTGGTTACGGCGTACTTATACATATCGTAACGTTTAAGTCCCGTGACGAAAGCTTCGTACACGCCGCCTTCCGAAACGCGCTTCATCGGCGTAAGATCTTTGTTCCAGCCGTTAAAGTCCCCCACTACGGAAACTTTTTCCGCATGAGGCGCCCATACTCTGAAATAAATTCCTTTTTTGCCGTTTTTCACGCCGGAGTGACTCCCTAAAAGCTCGTAAGCTTTATAGTTGGTCCCCTGATGGAAGAGATAAATCGGCAGATCGAGATTTTCGGTTTTTTCTTTACTCATGAATATCCTGAAAGTCCTTGTCGTATTTGTTTTTGCTTGCGTTCAATAAATATTCCGCGTCGGACGATCAATTCGTCCGACGGCGGTTTTATTTTGATTTCAGATTATATAATCCGCTTTTTTGGCGGGAGCTTCGTCCATTTCTTTTTTCTGAGCTTCGTAACCCTTTCTTCCGAGAAGAGCGTAAGTAGCGTTTTTGCCGCCTTCTACGCCCGGCTGGTTGAAGGTGTTGATGTTAAGAAGTTCTCCGCAGTAAGCGGTTTCCATTTCGAAAAGGAATAAAAGTTCGCCTACGGTGAATGCGTTTACTTCGGGAAGATAAATGGTGTGGTTGAGTTTTTTCGCCTGCGTAAGAGCGTATTCGGTAGCCTTTCTTTCCGCGGTGATGAGTTCGTTCATCGTATGTCCGCAAAGGAAGTTTACGTCCGGAATGTCTTCGCAGCCGTTCGGAATTTCAACCGTGGTTCTGTAGTTGTCTACCGCAAGGAATGTGATAACTTTATCGCAGGGACCTTCTCTGTAAAGCTGGACTTGCGAGTGCTGATCGGTTACGCCGAGAGCCTTTACGGGAGTCTGACCTACGTTTACAACGTTGCCGTCGTTGTCAAGCGCTTTGCCGAGCGATTCGCCCCAGAGCTGGCAGTACCAGTCCGCCATATATTTAAGGCTGTCCGCATAGGGCATCATAACCGAAATGTTCTTGCCCTTTTTCATAGCGAGATACTGAAGAGCCGCCATTACCATAGCGGGGTTCTTTTTGTAGTCTTTAGCCTTGCAGATATTGTCCATGTAAGCCGCGCCGTCGAGCATAGCTTTGATGTCGATGCCGACTACTGCCGCCGCGAGAAGTCCTACGGGGCACATTTCGGAAAATCTTCCGCCTACGCCGTCGGGGATATAGAAAGTTTTGAATCCTTCGGCCTTGGCGATCTTTATAAGGTTGCCTTTGTTCGAAGAAGTCGTAGCGATTATATGATCTTTAGCCTTATCGCCGAACTTCGCTTTAAGCATGTTCATGATGATAAGATACTGAGTCATCGTTTCTGAAGTGGAACCGGACTTCGTTATTACGTTGAAAATCGTCTTTTCGGGATCGATTACGTCGAAAAGAGCCTGCATTCTTTCGGGATCTACGTTATCTTCGACATAAAGCTTGGGAGCCTTTCTTACCGAACGTTTGAGTTCGTTATGTCTTAAATGGCAAAGAGCCTGGAATACGGCCGTCGGACCGAGAGCCGATCCGCCGATGCCGAGCACTACGAAAGAATCGCAATTCTTTCTTACTTCTTTGGCGGTGGCGATGATGTCGGCTACGATTTCCTTCTGATTGTACGGAAGTTCCGTCCAACCCTGCATTCCGAGACCTCTGTTCGTCTGAACGGTTTCGTACGCTTTAGCCATTTCGGGCTTTATAGCTTCGAGATCTTTTTTGGTAAAACCTTCTTCGCCAAGATATTCTTTCATCATATTATTGTAATCGACGCGAAGACGCATCGAATTACGCCATTCTTTTTTAGTCATGATATCTCCTTTGTCTCCGGCAGACGCCTTAAAATCCGTTTTCGGCGGCGTAAAACCGGTTTTGTTAAATTTATTTTATATAGTATATTATAAATTATATACTTTTAAAAGTCAATATCTATTTGTAAAATCACTTTATTTTTAATAGATTTAACCCTTTTTAAACAATTCTTTTGGATTTTTTTTACAAATTTTCAAATAAGGTATATTTTTTAACATAATCAGGCGGTCTTACGCCGCGAAAGCCGCAACGTAAGACCGCCGTTATTTCTTTTTAAGCCTTATTTATTTCGGACTTTATAAAATTATGCAGATGACTCCGCCCTTTCCTTCATTTACCATTCGGGTAACCGTTTTACGCATTTTTCCCTGCGAATTTACGTCCATATTCGAAGCTTTTCGCTTTAATCCGTCCATTATAAGATCGCCGAGTTCCTTGCCGAATATATTGGTCGAAAGTATCTTTTTCGGATTCTCCGAATAATCGGATTTAAGCTCTTTTTCAAGTTCTTCGCTCTGCTCTTTACCGCCGACGACGGGGCTTACCGTTGCAGAAACGCCTATCTTCATGATATGCAGGCTGTCTGCCGTCGCTTTGAATTTAACGCCGTACTGTCCGCCCTTTCCGTAAAGCTCCGGTTCGTAAAGGGTGATTTCGCTCTCGTCGGGTTCGACTATGCCGTAACCCGTTTCTTCGGCGGACATAAGGGCGTTTTTAATCTTCTGATACTGCCGTTTCGCTTCCGAAAGCGTCTCAACGTAGCTCATTACGTCGTATTCGTCCGTAAGAGTTTCGCCGCAGGTTTCGGACAAAACTTCGTAAAAATACCCTTCTTTCACGCCCGTTTCGTACACTGCGGAACCTGTCGAAAGATCCATTTCTTTAAGTCCGTCTATAAACACGTTGCCGCCGTCCGGAAAGGCTTCGTTTATTTTATAAAAATCTTTGGCTTTTACAACGTCCGCGGAAGCCGTTTTAACAGTTTCGACGATATTTTTTATAATCGGCGAACTTTCCGGAAGAGCCTGCAAAAATTTGGGCAGAGTAACCGAAATTTCGCTCATCGGGAATTCGTAGAGTATTTTTTTGAATACTTCTTCTATATCGTCTGCGGTTGCGGCTTCGGCGTTCATCAAAACGACGGGAACGCCGTACTTTTCTTCGAGCGAATTTTTAAGTTTAACCGCAGTTTCCGATCCCGGCTCTTTGGAGTTTAAGACTATTACGAAAGGCTTTTTTAAAAGCAGCAGTTCCGCCGCGGTCTTTTCTTCCGCGGGAACGTAACTTTCGCGCTTTATCTCCCCTATCGTGCCGTCGGTGGTGACTAAAATACCTACCGTCGAATATTCGGCTATAACCTTTTCGGTTCCGATTTCCGCCGCCGCTTCGAAAGGCATTTCCGTATCCGACCAGGGCGTTTTTACAAGGCGGGGTTTACCGTCCTTTTCTCCGCCGTCCGCGCCGTCCACCATAAATCCCACGCAGTCGATAAGTCTTACGTTTGCGTAAGAATTTTCTTTAAGTTTTATTTTAACGGCGTTTGCCGGCACGAATTGCGGCTTCGTTGTCATGACGGCGGTGCCGCCGGCAGCCTGCGGCATTTCGTCGCGCGCGATTTTTTTATCGAGACCTTCGGGCGAATAAGGCAGAATAAGGTTTTCCATAACCTTGGTTATAAGCGTGGACTTGCCCGTTCTGACGGGACCTACCACGCCGACGTAAATATCGCCGCCCGTCCTTTTCGCGATATCTTCGTAAATAGCGTATTTTTCCATTAAAAAAACCTCCCGTATGCGAACGTCTTTTCCTTTCGGCTTGATTTTCACGCCGCATTCTTACTTTCGCTTAAATATATGAGAGGTTTATTTTAATTATGAAATTTTTTGTCGTTTTTATTTTTTAACCGTTTTTATCTTCGGCTTTTGTCTCGTTTTTCTCTTTCGCCGCTTTGAGTTTTTCTTCCTTTTTCTTGCGGCTGTCCATAATCATCTTTTTTATAGAAGTCGCGTGTTCTTCGCCTTCAAGCATCCTTTCGATATTCTTTCTGTGGGCGAACCAGGTAAAAAAACATATCGCAAGAATTATAAGCTGCGAAACGAAATACAAAACGAAGGCTTCGTTATAAGGGTTTGTTCCGACGTAGGTAATATAAAGATAGACGCTGGAGCCTACCGCCATCGGAGTTATCGCTATAAACGAACCCATCGCGCCGAATTCGGTAAAGTATATAAATGCTATCGCAGCGACTATCGCCATTATGGATATAGCCGCCCATGCGAAAGACTTCCTTTCTATCGAACAGGTTATCAAAGACAGCGTGAAAACGCCTATCGTGGTGGCTATTCCCTTGCCGCCTTTGAACTTCATGAAAACGGGATATATGTGTCCGATTACGGCGGCGAACCCGAAGGTGTATTTGGCAAGATCCGCAAGTTCGAAATTCGTTCCGCCGACGTATACGTCTTTGAAAATTATCCAGCCTAAAAATGCGGGTACGGCGCCCTTCATAACGTCCAAAAAGAAAGTTATAAGCCCCGTTTTAAGTCCGAAAGTTCTGCTCATGTTGAGCGTGCCGGGGTTGCCGCTCCCCTGCTTTCTTATATCTTTGTTTTTCAGTTTAGAAATAATCACGGCGAAGTTGAAGTTGCCCATAAAATACGACAACACGGTCAGTACGCCGAAAAGTATCCAGTATTTCATTATTCGTCCTTATCCTGTTCTCTTACGACTATTCTTATAGGAGTGCCTTCGAAACCGAAAGCTCTTCTTACTTCGTTTTCGAGATAACGCTTATACGAGAAATGCAGAAGCGTAACGTCGTTTACGAAGAACACGAACACCGGCGGAGCGACGTCCACCTGCGAAGCGTAGAATATTTTAAGGCGTTTGCCCTTGT
Organism: Clostridiales bacterium; assembly: GCA_003538975.1. Classification (GTDB taxonomy): domain Bacteria; phylum Bacillota; class Clostridia; order Christensenellales; family Borkfalkiaceae; genus UBA11475. Next base: position 93,993 of record DPQQ01000001.1, read on the forward strand.
AGGACGGCGGTTCGTTCATTCTTACCGCGTCTATTATCATATCGTTGAGTCTGCCGGTCGAAACTCTCTTATGAGCGTTTTCGTACACGGTTTCGCACAAAGACAGTATTTTTTCCGTTCTTAAACCGGTTTTTGCCGAGATGTACACGGATTTGAAGTAATCCATGAATTTAAGACCTTCTTTTAAGCTGTCTTCGAACTTATTTACGGTATAGGTGTCCTTTTCGATAAGATCCCACTTATTCATACATACTACCGAAGGTTTGCCCTGCTCGTGTATATATCCTAAGATTTTGGTATCCTGTTCGGTAAGTCCGTCTGTCGCGTCTATCATCATAACGCAGACGTCCGCTCTTCTTATCGAAGCAAGCGCTCTTAAAACGCTGTAATACTCTATATCTTCGTCTACAGCCTTTTTCTTTCTTATTCCGGCGGTGTCGATAAGCGTATACTTTTTGCCGTTATAAGTGAACGGCGTGTCGATAGCGTCTCTCGTTGTACCCGCGACGTCCGAAACTATGGTTCTTTCTATTCCCAAAAGTTTATTGCAAAGGCTCGATTTACCGGCGTTCGGTTTCCCTACGACCGCTATTTTAAGTCCCGCTTCTTCGTCGTCTATGTCATTTTCGGGAAAGTGCGATACCACTTCGTCCAGAAGATCGCCTATGCCGGTGCCGTGTTCGGCGGAAATGCCGAAAGGCTCGCCGAGAGCGAGATTATAATATTCGTATAAAAGTTCGGGCTTATAGGTATCGAGCTTGTTAACGGCGAGAACCACCGGCTTGCCAGATTTTTTCAGTTTAAGCGCGACTTCTTCGTCATCGGAACCTATTCCCGATTTCACGTCGGTAAAAAATATTATTACGTCTGCGGTGTCAATGGCGATTTCGGCTTGTTTTTTGATATGCCGCCACATTTCGTCCGTACTTTTGAGTTCGAGACCGCCCGTATCGACGAGAGTGAACTTTTTGCCGCACCATTCTGCGTCGGCGTAAAGACGATCTCTCGTAACGCCGGGGGTATCTTTCACTATCGAGATACGCTGACCGGATATTCTGTTAAAAAAAGTCGATTTGCCTACGTTAGGCTTGCCGACTATAGCCACTAACGGTTTAGTCATTGTTTTGTCCTTTATTGTTTATTACGCTACTATTTTATCGTAATATTCCCTTTTTGTAAAGAAAAAATCGGGAACGACCGTAATATCGTCCCCGCAATTATTCTTTTGTAAACGGTTATAAACAGTCCGAAGCCGTTTTATCTTATATTTCGTCTTCGGTATAAACGGTAAAGCCCGCCTTCAGAAGTTTTTCGGTCGCCAGACCGTTACCGGGACATTTTTTGCCGGTAAAAGTTCCGTCATAAATTATACCTTTGCCGCAAGCCGGACTGTTAGCCTTCATTATGCAGTAATCGACGTGGTTTTTTTCGGCTATTTCGACTACGAAATCGGCGCCGCGCGTATATTCTTCGGTAACGTCCGTTCCTGCGTCGGAAATAAGCTTATCGCCTACCCTTTCGGCGGGATGACGGGGCGTCGGCAGTCCGCCGAGCTGTTCGGGACAAACGGGAATAAGTACGTTGTCCTTCCCTAATTCCGCCACTTTTTGGTTATAACAGCTGTCGCCTTTATATCTGCATACGTTGCCGTAAAGGCACGCGCTTACGAGTATCTTTTTCATGTTTTCTCCGTAATTTTGTCAGCCGAGCAGTACCGAATACTTTATCAAGCTCTTTATAGTCGTCGATTTTTATGGTTAAAACGGTAACTTAGCTTACTTAGTGCCGAAAATTCTGTCGCCCGCGTCGCCGAATGCGGTTACGATGTAGCCGTGTTCGTTCAAAGGAGCGTCCGCGTAATGCGCTACGAAAATCTTAACGTCGGGATGAGCGGTAGCGACTCTTTTTACTCCTTCGGGGGCGGCGATAAGGGATAAAAGTTTAATCTTTTTGTATCCCCTTTCTTTTATAAAGTTGATAGCGGCTTCCGCCGAACCGCCGGTAGCGAGCGCGGGATCGACGACGATGCAGGTGCCGTTTATGCAGTCTTTGGGAAGTTTGCAGTAATATTCGTGCGGCTCTAAAGTTTCTTCGTCTCTGTAAAGACCGATATGACCTATTTTAGCCGTCGGGAAAAGCGCGGTAAGACCGTCGACCATTCCGAGTCCCGCTCTTAAAATGGGGACTATCGCGATAGGTTCGGTAACTACGGGAGATTTGAATTTGGAAAGCGGAGCCTGAATTTCAACGTCTTCGGTAGGAAGATCTCTGAAAGCTTCGTAGCCCATAAGCATAGCGATTTCGGAAACTATTTCTCTGAATTCCTTAGTTGTGGTGGTAACGTCGCAAAGGTGGGTTATTTTATGCGAAATAAGCGGATGATTGAGTATTGTTACGTTCTTCATGTAATCTTCCATGATGTACCTCTTTTTATTTTATAATTTATCCCTTTATGCGGGATTTTTCTTTATTATTTTTATTGTATCACTTCTGCCCGGATATTTCAACCTAAAAATATATTTTTCGGTCGGAAAATCCTTTTTACGAAAACACCGCCGGAACCGGCTTTCGCCGGCGGCGGTGTTTTTGTATAAGGGGTTACTTTATGATCTTTATTAAAACTTTATTTTTTTGCGGGGTTTTCGTTTGCGAACGGCATATCGGGAACTTCTTCCTGAATAGCTCCGTTTTCAACCTTTTCGTCTTTGTCTTTGCCGCTGTGAGTGATAGCGTTTACAACGATACCTACTATCATAGCGAGAGCGAGCGAGGTAAGCTGGAAGAGCGGGCCGCCGGTTAAATTGTTCGTACCGAAGTTAAGCGTTACGCCGCCGATACCGATTACGAGAATCGCCGCTACCGGGTAAAGGTTTCTGTTGTCCGAAAGGTCGACGTCTTTGAGCATCTGGAGACCGGATACCGAGATGAAACCGTACATCGCTATACAAGCGCCGCCCATTACGCACTTCGGAAGCATGTTGATGATTGCTACAAAGGGAGAGATGAACGATATTACCATACACATGATGCCGGTTAAGAATATGGTCGAAGTGGAAGCGTTTTTGGAAAGCGCTACGCAGCTTATGGATTCGCCGTAAGTGGTGTTTGCGCAGCCGCCGAAGAACGCGCCTACCATGGAACCTACGCCGTCGCCGAGAAGCGTTTTGTCAAGACCGGGATCTTCGAGAAGGTCTTTTTCAACGATGCTGGAAAGGTTTTCGTGGTCGGAAATGTGCTGAGCGAGTTCTACTACCGCGATGGGTACAAAGAGAAGCGCGAGGTTGCCGATTGCGGCTCCGTCGAGGGTGTACTGACCGTTAGTCTTTATAGCCTGTAAGAACGTGAACTTCGGAAGATCGAAGAAGCTCGTGAATTTTAAGGGTTTGAAGCAGTTGATTATCGGAGTGAAGTCAACTATTCTCATGCCTTTGCAGAAGGCGCTGTCGTTTATGTAGCCGAATCCGGTGATTATCATTGCGAGAACGAGGCCGGAACCTATACCGATTATGAACGGAATGAGTTTAGCCATTCCTTTGCCCTTTACGGATGCAAGGACGATTGCTACGAAGGTGAACAAACCTACGAAGATGTACCAGAGATTATAAGTGGAACCGCCGTTTGTCATCATCCAGCTGCCGGCCGTGCCAGAGAGCGAAAGACCTATGATTGCGAGGACGGGTCCGATTATTACGTGAGGAAGAAGCTTTTTGATCCATGCCGATCCTACGAATTTGATTACGATTGCGATTACGACGTATACGAGTCCCGCGAAGCCTACGCCGATTATAAGTCCCCAGTAACCGTAGTTCTGAGTGGCGGCTGCCTGTAACGCTCCTAAGAAAGTGAATGACGATCCGAGGAATACGGGGCTTTTGAATTTAGTGAACAAAAGATAAACGATCGAGCCTGCGCCTGCTCCGAAGAACGCTGCCGCGGGGTCGCAGTAAAGTCCCGTCATGGATACGAGTATCGGAACGAGAAGGGTTGCAGCCATGATCGCTATCATCTGCTGGAATGCGAACACGAGGTTCTTTTTGAAGGGCGGTCTGTCTTTTACGCCGTAAGTGAGTTTCATAAAAATCTCCTTAAAAAAAATTTTTTCTTTTTATCAGCGTTCCGAAAGGTCTACTCTCGTCTGATTGTCGGTTGAAGCGAACTTTACCGAAATCACTTCGTTAATAGCCGTCGGCACGTTTTTGCCTACGTAATCGGGACGTATCGGCAGTTCTCTGTGTCCCCTGTCGATAAGCACCGCAAGCTGAATCGTTTTAGGTCTTCCGAGTTTCATGACCGCGTCGATTGCCGCGCGAACCGTTCTCCCGGTGTAAATTACGTCGTCGCAAAGAATCACGTCTTTACCCGTTACTGGGAAATTTACTTCGGTTCCGTTTATCTTGGGAAGATCCGATATCTCGCTTAAGTCGTCGCGGTAAAGCGTTATGTCCACTTTGCCGACGGGAACTTCTTTCCCTTCTATCGCAAGAACGTTTTCGCGGATTTTCTCCGCAAGCGGCACACCGCGGGTTACTATTCCGAGTAAAACCACTTCCGCAACGCCTTTGTTCTTTTCGATTATCTCGTGCGAGATTCGTTTCACGGCTCTTTCGACTGCCACGTTGTCCATTATAATCGTCTTGAATTTCATATCATTACCCTTCGGTACCTTGTTCCGGCAGAAAAAAAGTCTTGTTCTGCCGAACAAGACTTTGTAAACTAAAATTACCGTTTTGCCGCTTTATTCCTAAAGCGCAATGACGTTTATAAAGAACCTTGTCGGCATCTCTGTACCGCTCTTAAAAATTCAACTATGGGCATTATAGCGCAATAATAATTTAAAGTCAACGATTATCGCAAACTTTTTAAAATTTTTTCAAAATAGTCCGGAAGCGGCGCCGTAAAGGTCATCTCTTCCCCGGTAACGGGATGCTTAAGAACGAGTTTCCCTGCGTGCAGAAGCTGCCCGTTTAAATTAAACTTCTGTTTTTTATACCCGTATTCGGGATCGCCGACCACGGGGTGCTTTATATATTTTGCATGAACTCTTATCTGATGCGTTCTGCCCGTTTTCAGCGAAAATTCGCACAAAGTGTACTCTTTATAGCGTTTTATTACCTTAAAATCGGTCGTCGCCGTTCTGCCGGCTTTCGTTACCGCCATTTTTTTGCGGTCTTTCGGATCGCGTCCGATAAAAGTCGTTATTTCACCCGAATCTTCTTTTAATACGCCCTCTAAAAGAGCGTAATAAATTCTTTTGCAGGTTTTGTTTTCGATCTGTTTTGAGAGATTTACGTGGGCGTTGTCGTTTTTTGCCACGACAAGCAGCCCGGAAGTGTTTTTGTCTATCCGGTGAACGATGCCCGGTCTTATTTCGCCGTTTATGCCCGAAAGTTTGTCGAGCTTTGATAAAAGCGCGTTAACGAGAGTGTCGTCTCCTGTACCCGCCCCGGCATGAACGGTAAGTCCCTGCTGTTTGTTTATTACGGCGATGTCGTCGTCCTGATATATTATATCGAGCGGAACGGAGTCGTTGGGTTTTACTTCGACGGGTTTCGCTTCCGGAAGAACGAGTTTTATTTCGTCGCCTGCTTTTACCGTTTTACCGACGCTTACGTTTTTACCGTTTAAGGATATTCCGCTCTCCGCCGTTTTTATGTGCGAACGGGTAAGCTTCGTCTTTTCGGACAAAATTACGTCTATTCTTTTGCCTTCGTCCGAAGGCTCTGCGGTAAACAAAAATTCTTCCATTTTATTTACCTTCCTGCGGTTTCGCCGTCCGTTTTCCGTTTTTCCGTATTTACGGAAGCGTTCATATCTCCGGTTTTGCCCGACGAACCGCTTTCTTTAACCGTCGTATTCTCTTTTTCGTCCGTCTCTTCTTCGGCAATGCTTCCGAAGTCGATTTTTTCCATCGCCTCTCCGCCGCCTAAATCTTCGCTCGGAGCGGAAACCGCGACCTTGTCGTCTTTAAAAAGAGTTTTATCGAAGAAAATATAATATATAAATATGATTATTATTCCGACGCACAAAAAAGTATCGGCTAAATTGAATATCGGAAAATCGTAACCGAATAAAAGAGTAAACGATAAAAAGTCGACGACGTAACCTTTTGCGAGTCTGTCTATGTAATTGCCGAGAGTTCCCGCTATCACGAGTACGAGAGCGTATCTCGAAAAAACGTTCTTTCTGCCGCTGAAACAATAGAACGCGATAAAAAGACATATCGCTATCGGAGTGATTATCTTAAAAAGAGTCTGCCCCCACGGCTTATCCGCCGCAAACGAAAACGCCGCGCCCGTGTTATGCACGAGACGGAAGCGGAAAAATCCTTTTATAACTTCTCCCTTAGTTTCGCCGAGTTCGTAATGCGTTTCGAAATACATTTTCGAAAAATAATCCGCGAGTATCAGCGCGGCGAGAACGAATATCGGGATAACCGCATCGTATATTATTCTTTTCGCGATAGTTTTTTTATCGGTTTTAAGCTTTAATTTCATCTTTGTTTTTCGGGCTTTCTCGCGTCGTCGATCATCTTCGTTTTAAGCTCGTAAAGCTTATCCGAAAGGTCTACTTTGTAGATATGCGGGCTTACGAGACGTTTGTATTCTTCCCAGAAGGTATCGAGTTCGCGCTTGGCGTAATCTTTTATTTCTTTAAGCGTCGGGAAGTTATAAACAACCTTGCCGTTTATTATTATGTCTTCCTGCAATTTGCGGAGAGTGTAGTTGTTAAACGTTATACTCTTCCATCTGTCGTACTGATGAGTTAAAGTAAGGGGTTTCGATTCGTCGTAATCGCCTTCTTCTCTCAGAAAGATAAAATCGGCTTCGGCTTTTCCGGTCGAATTATCGTAAACTCTGTAAATATTTTTGAAGCCGGGGTTGGTGATTTTCGCGGAGTTATCCGAAATTTTGATTTTGGGGATAACGTTGCCGTTTTCGTCCACCACGCCCGAAAGCTTGTATACTCCGCCTAATGCAGGCATGTCTTCGCTCGTTATAAGCTTTGTTCCTATGCCCCAGATGGAAATTTCTGCTCCCTGCTGTTTCAAGGAATTCACGAGATTTTCGTCGAGATCGCCCGAAGCGCAGACCTTCGCGTCAGGGAAACCGGCGTCAGCCATCATTTTTTTAGCCTTTTTGGAAAGGTACGCAAGGTCGCCCGAGTCGAGTCTTATGCCTACGGGTTTATGCCCCGCGGCTTCGAGTTCTTTGAATACTTTTATGGCGTTCGGAACGCCGCTCTTTATCGTGTCGTAAGTGTCCACGAGCAAAAGCGCGTTGTCGGGGTAAATTTCGGCATATTTTTTGAAAGCCGTGTATTCGTCCTTAAAGTTCATTACCCAGCTGTGAGCGTGCGTACCGGCGACGGGAATACCGAACATTTTTCCGGCGAGAACGTTCGAGGTCGAATCGCATCCGCCGATTACCGCCGCTCTCGCGCCGTAAATACCCGCGTCCGGTCCCTGCGCTCTTCTGAGACCGAATTCCATTACCACGTCGTCTTTCGCCGCATGTCTTATTTTAGCCGCCTTCGACGCGATAAGAGTCTGATGGTTGATTATATTGAGAAGCGCAGTTTCTATCAGCTGCGCCTGCATGACGGGAGCTTTTACCGTAAGAATGGGTTCCCCCGGGAATACTAGCGTTCCTTCGGGTACGGCGTAAATGTCCCCCGTGAATCTGAAGTTTTCGAGATATTCAAGAAACTCCTCGGAAAATATTCCGAGACTTCTTAAATAATCTATTTCTTCCGTACCGAAGTTTATTCCGGTAACGTAGTCGACCGCCTGTTCGAGTCCGCAAGCGAGCGAATACGTTATGTTTCCGTTCTGGCGGAAGAATATATCGAATATAGCCACTTCGTCTTTACAGTTTTCTTTGAGATAACCGTTCATCATAGTAAGCTGATAAAGATCCGTAAGCAAGGTAAGATTTCTTTTAACGTCCATAATAAAAGTTCTCCGTTGGTTTTTCCGTTCGGGACGGCGAATTTTTGCCTGTCGTCTGCGGCAACCGTTCCGACTTTTAAAAACGCCGAGATACCGGCGTTTTTATTCTTGTATTCTGATTATTGTCCTTTCGGGGCGTACTAATTTTTTTGTCTGTATTTATACGTATAAATTCCGTTGCTGCTTTTGTTTTCTTTTTCGATAAAAATTTTAAGCTTATACGCCTCCGACGAAGTATCGAATTCGTACCTTATGTCCAAAGACCATACGGCGTCTTCGGTAAGATATCCGTCTTCGGCAACGGAAGTATCGGTAATATAATAAAATTTATATAACGAAGACGGGTTATCGTCGTAATAATCGTTTAAATCGCTTTTCGGAACAATATTATAGTAGAAAGTATTATCAGTCGTTCCGTGAGCGTAAAAAGCCGCGACGCCGAAATTTTTACCGTATCTGTTTTTAAAATATCCGAGATAAACGTCAGCCGTCTGTTCGAGTTTTTCTCTTTCCGGACACAGCTGCGAAAACGAGTACCCGTCGCCGTACCAATGAGTATCCGTCGTCATTACGCCAGCAAGTCCTTCCGGCGCGCCAAGCCCGCCGAGACCGACTTTTTCAAGTTCTTCTTCGGTAAACCATGCGGAAGAATCATGTCCTTTCGTAACGTCAGAGGAACTCCCGTTACCGTCGCCGCACGCCGAAAAACAAAAACAGGCGAATACGGTCATCATCGCAAAAATCGCCGCAAAATATTTTTTCGTAATTTTCATAAATGCACGTTATTGTTGTCAGTCTTTAAACGACTTTATTTCGGGAATTTCTTCCTTTGCGTCTTTTTCTTTTACCGCGGCGTCCTTTTCCGCCTGTCTTTCTTTATAACTTTTGTATCCGGGCTTTCTGTCGTCCGAATCCGCCGCTTTGTTGCCGAAGTATAATACCGAAACCATGGCGAGTATCGCTACGGCGGCGAATACTACTATAAGAACTATCCACCAGATCGCATGGAACACGTCTATCATAGCGTATAAAAGAGCGACCGCAAACAATACTCCGCCTATAAACGCATACCAGGTGAATTTAGCCATAAAGCCCGTTACGATGAACGTTACGCCCGTTCCCGCAACGAACAGGAATAAGAACGTAAGTATCGGGTGCGAAGTCATCTTCCATTTAAGCGCTCCGTCTAAAATGGCGAACAAAAGCGCCATAGCGGTGAAGAATATGACTCCTATAAGGGTTTTGCCCGAAACGGTTGAAAAAAATCCGTTTTTGTTTTTATTCTTTGTTTCGGGAGCGGTGTTTTCTGTTTTCTTTTCGAGATTGTTTTCCATCTTTTTCTCCTTTACTGTAGTTGCGGAACCGCAGCTGCCGGTTATCCGGCAAAAATCCGCTTATCCCGCCTAATGCCTTTTTAAGCTACTACATTGATATTATAGCAAGAATATTTTTAAAAGTAAACACCCCCGAACGTTTTTTAACCGCCGAAACGCTAAATTTTTCGCTTTCTCGACAAATTTCCGCATTTTATGAACAAACGTTTGACTTTTGTTTCCGGTTGATGTTACAATAATTCTGCTTAAAGGTCGTTTTCGGCTTTTTACTATAAAAGCGGAGATTAAAATGAAAAAACTCGAAGAAAAACTCCTTGCGGTTTACGAATACGTCGAATCTTATATCGAAGACAACGGCTTTCCGCCTTCCGTGAGAGAAATTCAGTCAAGGCTCAACATAAAATCAACGGCTACCGTTTACGATTATCTCGAAAGGCTCAAAGCGCGCGGTCTAATCGAAAAGTCGCCCGCTAAAAACAGAGCTATTTCGCTCGGCAAACGTTCCGAATCCCATGCCGAAATGATTCCCGTCGTCGGCAGAGTAGCGGCGGGCGTCCCTATTCTCGCGGTCGAAAATCTGGACGGATACTGTCCTCTCCCCGAAGAATTCGGAACTTCGGACGATAAATTCGCCCTTAAAGTTTCGGGAAACAGTATGATAAACGCCGGTATTTTCAACGGCGATACGATTATAGTAAAAAAGCAGGATTCCGCCGACGACGGGCAGATTATAGTCGCGCTCGTCGACGATTCCGCTACTGTAAAAAGGCTTTATAGACGCAACGGTCAGGTCGTTCTGCATCCCGAAAACGACGAAATGGAAGACATGATCTTCGATAACGTTTCGGTCATCGGCGTAGTTAAAGGTCTTATCCGCAAATTCTGATAAAATTACGCCGAAACGCAGATTATCATAAAAATTCATACAAAAAAGGACGGTCATCCGTCCTTTTGTTTTGCCTTTTTTTTATAACATTTCTGTCTTATAAACTCTTAAGGTATTCGATTTCTCTTTTATTAAGCTTTCTCACGTCGCCGCGGTCGAGTCCCGAAACGGTAAGTTCACCTATCGAGATACGCTTCAAAAAGTCTATGTCGAAACCTATCGCTTCGAACATTCTTCTTACCTGTCTGTTTCTGCCTTCGTTTATCGAAACGTGAAGTTTAGTGCCGAGTTTGTTCCTTTCGATGAGTTTTACCTTGCAGGGATTAGTGTATTTACCGTCGAGTTCGACGCCTCTCGAAAGAGTTTTCAGCGCTTCGTCGGGTATGTAGCTTTCGACCTTTACAAGGTAGGTTTTGTAAACGCCGTTTTTGGGGTGAGTAAGTTTATTCGTGAGTTCGCCGTCGTTAGTAAAAAGCAAAAGTCCTTCCGTATCGTAGTCGAGTCTTCCGACGGGAACGACTCTTTGTATACCGGGCGGAAGAAGATCCATTACAGTCTTTCTTCCCTTATCGTCCTTTACGGTGCAAACGTAACCTTTTGGCTTATTCATGGCGTAATAGTCGTATTTTTTTACCGCGGAAACGACTTCGCCCCCGACGGTTACGAGATCGTCGTCCGTAACGTCGTCGCCGAGTTTTGCGGATTTACCGTTGATTTTTACTTCGCCGTCTTCTATAAGCTTATCTGCGGCTCTTCGCGAACACACGCCGCTCTCCGATAAATATTTGTTTATTCTCATAGCATCCTCTTTTAAGTGATAAGTGAAATCGGTAAAAATCGTCTTCCGGTATGGGCGTTCGGGTCTTAAACCTCGCCTGAAAATCTTTACTTTTAACTTTAACTATTTTATTTCTTCTCTATAATAGTATAAATTTTTTCTTCAAAAATCAACTTATTTGAAGCATAAATTTTAATTTTGCCGACCGGCTCGTCCTTTTTTATCGGTCGTTTTAAGCTTGAAGGGTATTCTTTTTCTACTTTAAGACTCTTCTTTTCTTCTTTCGTAAGCGGCAGAATAACGTCGTTTTTTATATAAAGTCCGCATTTTTCGGTTTCGCCTTCTATATCCGTAAAAGCAACCATTTCGTCGGCTTTTGCCACGGTAACGCGTTCGTAATTATTAAACGACGAATCTAAAAGCTCTTTTGATTTTTTCCACATGTCGTACGTGTTCAGAACCACCGTTACCACCGAAAAGCCGCCGCGCGTCGCCGAAGATATAAGGCATCTTCCCGAATTTTTCGTAAAACCCGTCTTCACCCCGTCCGCCCCGTCGTACATAGACAACATCTTGTTTTTGTTTATAAATACTTTTACTTTTTCTTCGCCGGAAGGATCTTTATAAGTTACTCTTACGCTCTTTGTTTTTACGATTTCGGCAAAAGTTTCATTCTTCAAAGCGTAAGCGGAAATAAGAGCCATATCGTAAGCAGTGCTGTAATGATTTTCGTCGTGCAGTCCGTGCGGATTTGTAAAGTTGCTGTTTTTTGCTCCCGCTTTTAAGGCGGTTTTATTCATTAAATCGGCGAAATTTTCTACCGAGCCCGAAACGTATTTTGCAACGGCGGTTGCTGCGTCGTTGCCGGACCTTAACATAAGTCCGTACAAAAGAGCTTTTAAGGTATAAGTTTCGCCTTCTTTTAAGTATATGCTCGAACCTTCTATGCCGCAGACGGATTTATCTGTTACGACTTCGGAATCTATATCCTTATTTTCTATCGCGCAGATCGCGGTAAGCGTTTTCGTAAGGCTCGCGGGGTAGCGTTTCGCCGAACCGTTCTCTTCAAAAAGCGTCCGCTTTGAATAAACGTCCATCGACACAAAGCTGCTTACCCCCGCAGCCGCGGGTATATCGTCCGCCGTTCTTTCATTTCGTCCGATACCGACTGCTCCGATATTCGCGAACATCATTATAAACGCTATAAATAATTTTAATAAAAGTTTCATGCTTTCACCTTTTTAGTTTCTTTTACGGCGGGTTTTCCGTTTACTTCGACCTTCTTTACGCTCACCGTTTCTTTACCT
>DPQQ01000001.1:106420-135638 GCA_003538975.1 Clostridiales bacterium
TTACGCTCACCGTTTCTTTACCTGCAAAAAGCTTTTCGGCAATGTTCAAAGCCTTTTCGGGCGCGGACTCCGCCACCTTTAAAAGAGTAAAATTCCCGTCCTTATAAGTTAAAAATGCGGAAGGCTTCATCGTAACGACCGCGCCGCTCGCTCCCATATTCGGAAGATCGGGATTTTTAGAAAATATGCTTACTTTGCCGTACTCGCCCGTTCCCACAAGATACATAACGGTAACCGCCGAAAACGGTACGAAAAATCCGCCGTCTTCCGTCTTTACGCCGCGCCCCGTAAGAATGTCGGCGCCGGCAAGTTCTTTAAGTTTTTCTACGGTCAAAGCAATCGCTTCGGTCACGTCGTTGCCGTTTTTACTCATCAAAACTCCTTTGATTATTTTTATTTGTTTTTTGCGATGATTTTATTTTTTATCTTTTTCGCCGCCGCAATCATAAACGGAAGCATAACTATAATCGGCGTTAAAACGAGATCGCAAAGTCCGTAAAGTTCGGTTCCGTTCCCTCTTACGCTTTCGTTAAAGTCCAGGATTTCTATAACCGATTCGGGAACGAGAGCGTTGTCGAATATTTTAATAACCATAGAAACAAGCGACAAAATTCCTTTAAGCATAACCGCCGAAGAAGGACTTTTCGTTCTCGCGTAAAAAATCGCTCCGGTTATAAGTATCCCCTTTATCATCGGCACCGAAACCGCCTTTTTAACGTCGCTTACGCCCAAAATTTTACGCTTTTTTGCAAAATAAACGATTATTCCGCTTAAATATGCTTCCGCTCCAAAGTCGATTATTTTTATTCCGAAAATTTTAAGCTTTCCGGAAACTATTTTATTCGCCGTTTCAAAGCATGCGGCTACCGTTAATTTTATCGGAAAATTCAAAATAAAAAGAATAACGGTCGCCGCGTAAATTGCGGTCATACCGTTATTCTCTGCATTTATCTTTTAATTATTCCTAAGGACGCAGGCGTTTTTATTTTTGCCGATAATTCTTTTTTTTAAAGACTTTTACGGCAGATTCTATTCGTTGCCGTCCACCTTTTTAAGATTTTCGCCCTTTAAAAAGTCAGGGATTTCTTCATCGTCGATCGGCGGGAGTTCGAAGTCTTCTTCCTTCTTGTCTTCCGCTTCGCCGCCTTTTACTTCGGTTGCGGCGACTTCGCCTTCGGTATCTTTTGCCGTTGAAGCAGTACCGCTGTTTGCTTCCGGATCGTTTTCTTCGACGTAAACGTCTTTCTTATAAAGATATTCGCCGGACTCGGATTCGCCGTGAATTGTTTTTATTTTTGCTAAAAGCTCTTCGTAATCCGGAAGTTCGTCCAGCGATTCTATCTGGAAACGCTTCAAAAATTCGTCCGTCGTGCCGAACATGACCGGTCTTCCGACGGCGTCTTTACGTCCGACCGGCTCTATCATCTTAAGCTCTAAAAGTTTCTGAACGGCGTATTCGCTGTTGCCCCTTATTTCTTCGAGATCTATTCTCGTAACAGGTTGCTTGTACGCGATGATAGCCGCTACTTCGAGTAAGCTTCTCGACAGTTCTTTTTCCTTTATCGGATTGAGAACGCCCGTTACTTCTTCGTGCAGGTCGGGGTTGGAGCAGAACTGCAGCTTCTTATTGAACGTCATAAGCTGCACGCCCGAATCTTCGCCGTATTTTTTTTTGAGTTCGTTTACGGCGGCGGTTACTTCGCTTTCGGATACTTCAAGTTTCTCTGCAATGTCTTTAACCGCAACGGGCGTACCCGATAAAAATATTACCGCCTCAATTATACTCGTCAATCTCTCCGATTTCTTCATTTCTGTCTTCCCTTAATATCAATGTAATATCGCCGAAAGTTTCGTTCTGTTCGACTTTTATGTATTGTAATTTCAATAATTCGAGCGTCGCCTGAAAGGTCGTTATAAGCTGACTTCTCGTAACGTTTTCGTCAAACAGCTCGAAAAAGCTTACATATTGACGATCTAAAAGCGTCGCCCTTATAAAATCTATTCTGTCGCGGACGGTAAAAACTTCACGCGGGATTTCACGGTTTTCGACCGCTCTTATACGCTTTTCGTCCACGCGCATCATCAGCTTGAAAAACGCGTCCACGAGTCCCTGTACGTTGAAGTCCGTATAAACGACCTTTGTTTCCCCGACCGATTTATCCGGCTCTTTATAAAACCTGTCTACGTTCTCGGTTTCTTTAAGCTTTTCGCTTGCTTCCTTAAAGAGTTTGTACTCTTCGAGTTTTCTGACCAAAAGTTCGCCTTCGTCCTCTTCTTCACCCTCTTCTATCTTCGGGAGAAGCGCTTTAGACTTTATCTCGAGAAGCGTAGAAGCCATCGTCAGATATTCGGCCGCTTTGTCCACGTCGAGCTTTTGCATGGCTCTTATGTATTTTAAGTATTGTTCCGTTACGTCCGATACGAATATATCGCGTATTTCGATCTTCGCTTCTTTCACGAGGTGCAGTAAAAGGTCGAGAGGTCCTTCGAAATTGCCTAAAAAAGTATCGTAATCGACTGTAGATTCAAATTCCGCCATCAGAAAATCAACCCCCAGAATGCAGTTATGGGAATTTGGATTATCCCTTTAAGATAGCTTAAAGCTATGCCGAGTATGTCCATGGAAGGAACGTTCGTAATATCCGCCACTACTCCGAGCAAAAGAAGAGCTAAAAGAATATATTCGCTGTAATTTCTCATGAACTGATAAAATCTTCCTCTCGTCGTGTTGAGCGCGTCGAAAAGGTTGAAACCGTCCAGCGGATAAAGCGGCAGAATATTGAACACCGCAAGGAACAACGACATGTCTACGATATAAAACAGCGCGATACCTATGACGTACCCGACGTATCCTAAAAAACCTATCGCGCTTATCAGCGGATAAACGTAATTCCAGTATAAAACGGCTATCGGATAAACTATAAATGCGAGAAGATAGTTAGAAACTATCCCGGCAAGCGATACGAGAACACTGTCGAGCCGTCTGTGCTTAAAGTTGTACGGGTTTATCGGAACGGGTTTGCCCCAACCGAAATGGAAAAACAGTAATGACAAAAGCCCCAGCATATCGAAATGAGCCATCGGGTTTAACGTAAGTCTGCCTTCCATTTTTGCCGTAAGGTCGCCCGATTTATACGCGACGAAAGCATGAGCGAACTCATGCACCGGAAGAGCCACCAAAAGGGCCAAAAAAACCGCTATATAATTCAGAACCGTCGTCATATTTCACCGTTTTTACCGCTTTATACGGTTATAATCGTTTTATATTCCTTGATTAAACGCCTTTGCTTTGACGTAACAAATTATATTATATTATAAAATATTATAAAAAGCAAGTTTTTTGATAAATTCGTTAAAAGCGTTGCTTTTCTGCCGCCGCTTACCGTATTTTTTACGGATTTACGGACAAAAAAAGCGACCGTCGGTCGCTTTTTAGCTTTTTTATGTTTTTATCGTAAATGAGAACGGTATAATTACGGCATGATTCCGGCGATACAGGTTGTATAAATACAAACCATAATATAACCGAAATATAATAAAAATTACTTTCTTAAAGCAAGAACGTTTTTCTCGTATTCGAATACGTCTTCTATCCATTCGGCGCCGGGCATATTCTCTCTTTCGAGATATTCGTTCCATATTTCGCCGAAGGGAAGCGTTTTAAGTTCTTCGGTTACGGCTAAAAGTTCGGTAAATCTGCCTTCGTCCTGTAAGTTTTTAAGATATGCCGACGGTTCGAGAAGAGCGTATAAAAGAGCCTTTCTTACGTTCCTTGCGCCGATAGTCCAGGCGGCGATACGGTTTATCGAAGCGTCGAAATAGTCGAGCGCGATATAAACTCTGTTCGTCGCGTCGTTGCGGACGATTTCTTTACAGATTTCTTTCGTTTCGTCGTCGAATAAAACTACGTGGTCGCTGTCCCATCTTACCGGACGGGTAATGTGAAGAGCGATTTCGGGATAGTAAAGAAGCAACGACGAAATTTTATCCGAAACGAGCTCGGTCGGATGATAATGACCGTTGTCCATAAGCGGAAGAATATCGTTTTTAGCCGCAAACGAGAGAGTGAACTCAGCCGATCCGGCGGTGTAACTTTCGACGCCTATGCCGAAAACTTTGGATTCTACGCAAGGTTTTACGAGATCGTGATCGAACCCTATCGAAAGTATTTCTTCCAAAGATTTTTTATATCTTTCTCTCGGTCCCATTCTGTCGGCGGGGTTATCTTTGAAGCCGTCCCCCGTCCAGATATTCATAACGCAGGGGTAACCCGTTTCGAGAGCGAAGTATTCCGCAATCTTGATACAAGCCTGACCGTGGCGTACCCAGAACGATCTTACTTCTTCGTCGGGAGACGAAAGCGTAAGTCCGTTAGCGAGCGGATGAGAGAAAAACGTCGGGTTGAAGTCTATACCGCAGCCGTGTTTTTTAGCAAAATCCACCCAAGGCTTGAAATGTTTGGGCTGGAGCTTGTCTCTGTCCACCTTTTCGCCGTCCTTAAAAATAGCGTAGCTTGCGTGTACGTTAAGTTTTTTCTTTCCGGGAACGAGCGAAAATACCTTTTCCATATCCTGCATGAGTTCTTCGGGAGTTCTCGCTCTTCCGGGATAATTGCCGGTAGCCTGAATTCCGCCGGAAAGCGAACCTTCGTTATCGAAGCCTTTTACGTCGTCGCCCTGCCAGCAATGAATGGCTATGGGAATTCCCGAGAGTTTCGAAAGAGCCTTTTCTACGTCAACGCCGTACTTTTCGTACTGTTTTTTAGCAGATTTATACATTTTTATACCTCTTGTATTTCAAACGAATTGAGTATCATTTTTTTAGTTTCGGAAAAATTTTCGACAAGGTTCAACGCAACCAGTTGCGCCGAAACGTTACCGATAGCCGTCGCCTCTACGGGACCTGCCATAACTTTTACTTTTGCGAGTTTTGCCGTGTAACTATTTAAAAGTTTATTCTGACTGCCGCCGCCGATTATATGAAGAACTTCCGTTTTTTCGCCTAAAATTTCTTCAATTCCGCGTATCGTTTTATTATAACTTCCGGCAAGACTTAAAAATATCGAATTGCATATATCGCCCGCGGTATAAGGCGGGGTTATTCCCCTTTCGGTAAAGTCGTTTTGTATGGCTTTTACCATATCGTCCGGAGCGAAAAACTCTTTCTTGTTTACGTCAAACGTTCCCGTATATTCCGATTTTTCAGCCGCTTCGGTAAGTTCCCGAAAACTGCCGCCGAGCTGTTTTTTAACGTTCTGGAATATCCACATTCCCATAATATTCGTCTGGAAACGGAAATTGAAGTTCACCGAACCTTCGTTGGAAAAGCTCATACCTTTAAGATTATCGGTAACTGCGCGACTGACTTCTTTTCCTAACAAACTCCACGTTCCGCTCGAAATGTAGGCTTCTCTTCTTCCGCCGTCGGGAACGGCTAAAACCGCGCTCGCGGTGTCGTGCGTCGCCGGCAAAATCACCGTAGCGTTGTAACCGACTTCGGCTTGTACTTCTTCAGTAAATTCTCCGACGATAGTACCGGGCTGTGAAAGCTCGTTGAACAGCGACTTTTTATAGCCGAGTTTATCTATTACTTCTTCGTCGAAGCAGTGCGTTTTTACGTTGACCATCGCCGTGGTAGTGGCGTTGGTGTATTCCTGTTTTTTTACGCCCGTCAATAAAAAATTGAGGTAATCGGGAATCATAAGAAAGCTTTCCGCTATACTCATTTTACCCGATTTTTTATCGCCGTATAACTGATATACGGTATTGAAAACGGCGAATTCTATACCCGTTCTTTCAAAAAGCTTTTCAAACGGAATAATCTTTGACACGTCTTCCGACAACTTATAATTTTTTTCGTCTCTGTAAGCGTAGACGGGCGATAAAACTTCGTCATTCCCGTCAAGCAAAACGTAATCGACGCCCCAGGTGTCTATTCCTACCGATAAAGGAATTTTGCCTATATCTTTAGCCTTTTTAAGACCGTTTATAACTTCATTATAAAGTCTTTTTACGTTCCAGGTTTTAACGCCGTCCGAAACGTCGATATAGTTATCGAAGCGGTATATTTCTTCTAAGATAATTTTATCGTTTTCTATATGCGCAAGCATATGCCGCCCGCTCGACGCGCCGATATCTATTGCAAGAACGTATTCCATTTTCATTCCTTTATCCCAATCATCTCAAAATTATCTTTATTATTATATAAAAAGAAGGCGGAATTGTCAAACTAAAGCCGCCTTCAAACGTAAAATATAATAATTATGTAAAAATATCGGTAAAAGGTAAAAAATGCGGAATTATCTTTAGTCTGAAAGATAATTACCGATAAATCACAACAAATAATTTACCGCCAGAATTATAACGCTCGTAACGATAAGAACCGCCCCTACGACTCTGTTAAGCACTACGGAACTTGCCTTGTTCGCTATCTTGCTCGCAATTCTTGCCCAGATAAGAGTGAACAGTACGCAAAGAATTAAAATCAGAACGTCCGGGATTCCGCCTATTACGAGATGACTTATTCCGCCGGTAAGCGCGGTAAAGCTCATTATGAACACGCTGGTACCGACCGCAACGTGCATTTCGTACCCTAAAAACGACGTCAGCACGAAAAGCATCATCATTCCGCCGCCGGCCCCCACGAATCCGCAGATAAACCCTATAATAATCCCGCCGATAACCGACTTTATTATACGGGCCTTTTTTGAAACCGCAGCCATGTCTTCTTTAGTGGTCACGACGGGTTTTATTATAAACCTTAAACCTAAAATAATCATTGCGATCTGCATTGTCCAACTCATGGCGTTTTCGGGAACGAGTTTTCCGACAAAGCTCCCTATAACGGTCATAAGAACTACCGTGACAAGAAGAATAAGGCTGTTTTTTATATCGAGATTACCGCTCTTTTTATAGGTATATGCGCTGACCGCGCTCGCTATAACGTCGGAAAGAAGCCCTATGCCTACCGCCTGATACGCGGGAACGCCCAAAAAAGTTATAAGTATCGGGCCTATCACCGCAGCCGCGCTCATACCGGCGAACCCGGTTCCTATACCCGCTCCCGCGCCAGCAAAAAAACATACGAGAATTTTTATGAATATTTCCATATTTTACCGTCCTTTATTTTAAGCCTTGCCCGCTGTTTCCTGCGGAGCGATTTTCGCTTTTTCTCTCGACTCTTTATAATTCATTATGAATGCCCTTACCGAAATAAAAACTATAACCGCGTATATTACGAAGCTCGAAATTACGGTTAAAATACTCATATCTTCTCTTCCGGAAGAATTGTTTACGGCAATCAAGGTGTTTTGAAGAGTGAGTATACTGACTAACGCGTCGATAAGTCTTACGGAATTACGGGTTGACCTTATAACGGACTTCTTTTTATTACCCTCTATGAGCTTAACTATGGCGATCGTTATTTTTACGGTCGAATACGCCGCTACCGTTATCGCCGGAATCATACCGAAAGTGTAATTTCGCTCCTGTCGGATCATCAGGATTATAGGAACGACTACCGCAATATTAAGAACAAGCAAAAGGGACGAAAATATAATTCCGTTCCTTTTTAATTTTTTATTCTCTTTTACGGTTAAGTTTTCGCCATGCCGCTCGATTTCTATCTTGAACGACGATAAAATCGAAACTCTCGTAAGCGCCACGAGAAGATAATATATGCCGATGCTCGTCGCGAAGTGGTAGTTTTTTATAAGCCCCAGAACAAGATTGTACACGGCGAAGCACGCTACCGTTATTACCGAAACAAGCTCTTCTTCCCGCACCTTTTTCACGGCGGACATAAGTTTTTCTTTTTTATTTTCGTTCATTTTCGTCCGCCTTTCCGGTAATTTCGGGCTTTTCCTTTTCAAAGTCTTTCGGTCTCGGAGTATGCTTTACGATAAGGTTTATGATCTCGTCTATAGGTCTTACGCAATTAAACTCGATCCAGGTAGATACTATCGCGAGAACGCCTCTCATATAGTACGCAAAGACGTAAGGTTTATCTTCTTCGGATACTCCGAACTTTTCGAGCGCGGGTTCAAAAATATCGCCGTACATTTTGTTGAAAGAGGTTACAGAACCGAATAAATCTCTCTTCGAGATGGTGAGCTTATAAACGTCTTTATTTTCTTTTATGAATTCGAGATAGGGTTTAAGGTACTTAGGCTCGATTAAAAGAGCGTCCGCTTTGCCGCCTGCTTTTATATCTACTCTGTTTAATCCGACTGTTTCGAATTTTTCGTAAAAGCGTCGATCTATATAAAAAACGCTCTCTTTTAAAAGATCGTCCATGATCTCGTAATGAAGATAAAACGTCGAACGGTTTACGCCGGCTTTTAAGCAAATTTCTTTTACCGTTATATACTTGTAGTCTTTTTTTGTAAGAAGCTGCAAAAACGCTTCGTCCATAAGGCGGGCGGTATTAAAATATTTGCTTTCGTTCTTATTCATTACGCCCTCCTTACGGCTTATCGTTTTTTTCGGATATTATTTGTTTTCGTCCGCGATTTCTTTGGCGAGTCTTACTATGTCTGAACCGTATTTTTTCTTGCCGTTATTCAAAAACTTTTTATAAATCGGGTAATTTACCGCAACTCCCGCCATTCCGAGAACGCCTACGCCGATACCTACGCCCGTCATGAGAGCGGAACCGCCGCCGATTACCTTCATCGCAAGGCACATGCCCGTTCCGAATACGAGAGTCATTATCGTTCCGAACGTATACGCAAAGATATTCGCAGGGCGTTTTGCCTTTCTGTCGAGCTTTTTGAGAGCTACTACTTTTGAAGCGTCTTTTACGGAATATTCGTTTGCTATCGCTTCCGCATAAATTTTATCTGTGTTCATTTTTGTCTCCTTTCCCTTTCGGGCTGCCGCGTAAGCGGCTTCGTTTTTGTTTTTTGTACCCAAAGTATAACCTCTTTTTACAAAAAACAGAACGACACGAAGAAGCAAAAACGTCTATTTGTAAAACAAAACGAATTTTTTTTAACCTTATTTTACTTTTTCAGGCAGATTACATACGCTTTTATTAAAGCTATTATTAAATCTGTAACATATTATATATTATAATATAAGTTTTATTATAAGACAATAAAAAACACCCGGAAAAAAGCAGGAAAACAATCTTTTATATAAATTTCAGACAAATAAAAAAGCAACGGTTATACCGTTGCTTTTTTATTTATAGCAAACAGCTATTATTTTTTAATCAACATCAATGCGCCGTCAACGATAAGGATAACGCCCATAACAATGAAGAACCAATCGAGCATAACCCATTTGGAAGCGATTAAAAGCACGCCGACTACAGCGGTAATTACCGCGGCAATCATAGTGAAGATGCCTGCTTTGGCTTTGATTGCAGCCATAAGATCGATAACGCCTTTGATTACGAGAAGCGCGCCGAAGATAATAAGAGCGACTTCAACGAAAGCCCATCCGCCGACCAGAATAACTACGCCGATGACAGCTTCTACGATGCCGTTTACAAGGTTCTTTTTAAGGATGTCGAGAACGCCCATAACGATGAATACGATGCCCGCGGCCGTCAGAAGCCAATTAAGCATACTTGCTTTGAAAATACAGAATAAAACGCCGACCAGAACGTACAATACGGCAGCAACCGTATTATTACTGATCTTTACTTTTTTTGCCATAATAAAACTCTCCTTTTTTATATGTTTCGCTTTGATTTTAAGCATAGAATATAATAATACATTAAGTAATAAAAGTCAACGATATTTTTAAAATTATTTAGCTTTTTGACAGAAAAAAATGCCGTTTTTACGTCTTTTTTTGTTTTAAAAGCAAAAAGTCCGCACATCGACTCGCAGTAACCTGCAGCGTGCGGGCTTTTATGAAATTTTAATTAAAAATTTTTACGTTCTTTTATAAAAATTTCCGGAGTCAACCTATAATTATGGTTATGTTTCGCCGATACATATACTGTTAAACTTATCCGGACTTAATTAAATAACGGCAATGTAGTTGGTTATCCTGCCGTAATAATTTTCGGACGAGACGGTTATCGTGTAGTAGTAAATTCCGGCTTTATCGGGAGCTCCCGAAACCCATTCTACGACGGCGTTTACGTCGTCGGACATAGTGAACTCGGGACGGACGGATTCGCCGCGGTAATATACGGGCGACTGATCTATTACAAAAGTTACTTCCTTTTTAAGAATGGTAAGCTTTGAATAGAATATAGCCTGATTATAATTTTCATCTCCCGCAAAAATTATTTCCGCTTCGTATACGCCCGCGTTTACCGGAGCTTCGACGACTTCGCCGTTCGCATTGCGGTAAACTACGGTTACCGTTTCCCCTGTTTCTATTCCCTTTGCGGTTCCGTCGTACGTTACGGTAACGTCTTTTACGTCGAGTTCTTTTTCCGCCTTCAATATGGCGAATACGGCGTTATTAAGCATTACTTCGTAATTCACGTCCGACGTAGCCGTTATCTCGTATTCGCCGGCGGTTTCGCCTTCTTCTCTTAAAAGTTTTACCTTGGCATCTGCGTTATCCGCGCCGTAAACGGTGAATGTGAGTTCGGGATCGATTTCGCCGTAAACCTTGCTAAGGCTGTCGGCCTTTACGTTTACGATCTTTCTTTCAATCGTCAATACCCCGGGAACGTATTCCACATTGTAATCGGGGTTGCCGACGGATGCGAGAACTATCTTGTATTCTCCGACCGTTTCGCCTTCT
The DNA here is from genome assembly GCA_003538975.1 of Clostridiales bacterium. GTDB lineage: Bacteria > Bacillota > Clostridia > Christensenellales > Borkfalkiaceae > UBA11475. The sequence continues at coordinate 117,133 of DPQQ01000001.1, forward strand.
TCTCTTGCGAACACGAGGTCGGCTTTTTTAATAAGATCCGATTCTGATGGGATAAATTCGGGATCCGCTTCGCCGTAAACTTTGAAGTAATTCTGCATTTCCACTCTTATCGTTTCGGGAAGAATCGTGCAGTAAGCGTCCTTTACGACTACTTCATAACCGGGGTTGTTTTCGATTTTCGCTCTTATTTTATAGGTTCCCGCGCTTTCGCCGGCTTCTCTGTATACTCTTATGTCGAGCGATTCTTTTTCGTCAAGTCCTACGGCGGTATAACCTATGTTCCCGTCAGGCTGACCGTGAATTTTCGTAAATCCTTCGGGTATTACGGTAATTACTTTCGGGGTAACGGTTAAGGAACCCGCGATGACTACCGCCGAATAGTTGACGGTCACGTCGTTGCCGTTTTTGTCAGTTACGATTATTCTGTCAAGATTATAAGTTCCCGCTTTCAGCGTTCCGTCTTCGTTATAGGCTTTTTCTTCCGCCATAACGGTAAGCGTATCGCCTTCGGCAAGTTCGCCGTACAAAAACGCGTAATTCACTTCGGGTAAGTTTTCGCCGAAAGCAGCCTTCGCGCCGAAGGTTTTTACGACCGCCTTTCTCGATAAAACTGTATAGTAAACCTGTTCGGAAGAGTCGAGTTCTACTTCGTAATTAACTGTCTTTTCACCCGTTGTATCGTCCGTCGCCCGGAGAGTCCCTATATAAATGGGATATTCTCCTGCGGTGTCGCCCGCTTCTCTTAAAAGCGCGCCGCTCATGGATAAACCCCGGGGCAAAGCTTCGCTTGCGGTATAGGTTAAAATTCCGTCGGGCTGACCTACGTATTTGTACTGTCCTCTCCCGGGAAGAACGGTAACCGTTTTGGGTTCGATAACGAAACTGCCGTCGGATTCTTCGACTTCGTAAAGGTCTTTAAGTTCGTCGTCGATCTCTATCGTATAGCTGTAATTGCCCGCGTCGTAAATGCTTTCGACTTCGGAATCTTCGTAATAAAGACAAACTTTGAATTTATCTTTGACTTCTTCGATCTTTTCTTTAAGTCTTATTTCGAGTTCTTCTCTTATACCTTCGAATTTTTCGAAAGGAACCGACACGTCAAAGCTTATTTTAGCCTTTTCGATGGTCATGTTACCCGATATTTCGCCGTCGAGTTCGATGCTTTTATCAGCCGAAACGAATTCGAATCCGTACTTTCCGGGGAGTTTCGGCTTGCCGCCGACCGGAGCCAGACCTAAAGCGTTGGTAAATTTAACGGTTATCGCTTCGTCGCCGGCAGAAAGTTCGTATACAAATTCGCTGTCGCCGTAGACGTATTCGGTTTTTACCGATAAAACGTTTATTACGAGCGGATCTATTATTACGGTAAACTCGCCGTTTCCTACAAGTTCGTCGTTATCCACATACCATTTTACCGAATATTTACCGGCGGCTGACGGAAGTTCCGTCGAGTCGTTATAAGTAAACGTTACGGCTGATAAATCTGCGTCGGTTAAATAATTAAGTTCAATTGCGGATTTATTATATAAAAATTCGGTTGTTCCGGGATTAAGATCGGTTAACCTTCTTCTGCAAATTACTTCTATATAAGTATCTTCGGTTATCGTTAAGGTAAAGCCGTCAAAGCAGGTCGCTTCTTCGCCGTCAACGATTATTTTATAAAGTTCGTAACCGCTTTCGGGTACGATTTCGGGCGTAACGGTAGTTCCGTATCTTACCGCAGACGGCAAATCTACCGTACAGTTTTTAACCGTCTTATAAATAATATAATCGGTATCGTCCACTCTGAAAGATACTTCGTACTTAACCGCATAACCGCTATCCGAAAAACCGTAAACTTTAATTACGTAATCGCCTTTGCCGGCAACTTCCGCTTCCGTAACGCCGTTAAGCTCGGTTAATGCCGCCGAGTTTTTCGTCGGTTCCGCTTTGTCGAGCGTAAAACGATAATCGTATATTGCGGGAAGATTTGCGGTAAAGCTTATCGCCTTGTCGGTGAAAAGTTTTTCGGCAGAAATTCCGCCGACCGCCAAAGGATATTCTGACGTATTGCCTACGTTGTCGGTTATTATGATTTTGTAGTTTTTATCCGCTTCGAGTTCGTATCCGAACGTTGCCGTTCTTCTGTCATCCGAATATTCCGAAGTCTTTTCGGAAATCAACGTTTCGCCGTCGTATACGCTTACGGCATAAACGCCGCTTCCGCTGTCCGCTACTTCTATTTCCGCCGTTTTGACTCCGTTTTCGCCGTCCGAAACGGTAACGCCCGAAACGTAAGGTTTTTCCTCATCATCAGTCGTAATTCTGAGCACGGGATCCTTCATATAAAGCGTGTTGTACTGAACCCACCAGTCGAATACGAATTCGCTGTGCGCGCGAAGCATAAGCGACTTAACTTCTAATCCGGCAAGATCCGACGAGGAAAGATTCATTTCGTATTTAAGATAATTACTCGATTCAGCGCCCTGATTCTGCGAAGAAGCGACAGACAGAGCCGACGAAAAGTTTTTATCTTCGGCACCCGAATTGCTCGAAGATTTATTCGTAAACGACGAATCGCCGTTTCTTACTCCAGCATAAAGATCGGCATACGTTTTATCTTCCGTATCGGTCTTTTTTTCCGTTCCCGATTTAAGATAAACCGAAGCGTTAACCGATATTGCGCCGTTCTTTATCGCATACGAAAGATTGTCCGAAAGGTCGGTATAGACGAAGAAATTCGCATTATACCAACAGCTTCCCTTCGCCGCGTCCTTTGTGGTAATTTTAAGTTCGTTTCCGTTTATTACCGAAAACGACGGAGTCTGTATAGTGTCTACGTACTTTGCGACGTAGTTCGAGACGTTATAGTCGTTGTCGTCCGCCGACTTTTCTAATAACGAATAGCTTCCGACGGAAGAAACCGTCTTTATGATATTTTGTTTTTCGGAAAGCGTCGAAGCGTAAGCCGTTTTGGGCACGCCGCCGGTCGTCATAAACGCGCCGGCTATCAGCATTGCCGAAACAGCGGCTATTTTAGACGCTTTTTTATTGAAAATCTTCATTTTCTTTCTCCTGAAACATTTTGCCTTTTGTTCTTTTTTTTTATAATTTATTTTTATCTGATTTTATCTTCCCAAAAGCTTCTGAACGGTCGAATTGTCCTTTTTGAAGCCCGAAAGATCCTGTATGCCCGTGTAAGTATAGTCGTAATTGAGTACCGCAGAAGAAGTAGCATTCATTGTTTTTACGGTGTACTTTTCTTCGACCTTAACGTGAGTTACCATGCCACTTAAGTTGATCGTAAAGTAAAGTCTTACGTAAGAGAACGATTCCATCGAAACGTTGCTCATCTCTTTTATCTGCTTTTTATACGCCGCGAACATTTTGTCGGTCGTTTTAAGGTTCATCGAAATCGTAGTTCCCGACGAAGAGCCGCTTAACGAAATCGAATCTACCGTCGTGTCGTCGATATTGTAAATCAGTATTCCGTCGGCGCCCGCACCGTACTTGTCCGTATACGAGCTTTCGGAAACGTCGTTGAAGCTTGCCGACGAGTAGTCGGCGTTATTCGCGCCCTTTACCTTATCTCCGTTTATCTGCGTATACGTTACGTTTGTGCCGGAAGCCTTTTTATAAGACAAAAGCGAAACTCTCGGATCTATACCGAACACTACGTTTCCGTAATTCGAATTTTCGGTCAGAATATTGCCGGAATTATCCTTTATTTTTATAAATCCGCCGTATGTTTTTACGCCGGCGGTTGCCGTTACGTCGCCGGTACCCTTTATTTTGTAAGCCACGTCTCCGTAACTTCCGAGTTTAACGAGATAGTTATATTCGTAAAGCGACCAGGCGTAAGCTTCGTCGCTTATCGTAAAGTTAACGTTATCGGTATCGGTTACGTATACTTCGGTACCCGAAACCGCAGAATCGTGTTCGTAAACGTTTGCGCCGTTTACTACGAAAGAATACTTCGCTCCGATCTGAGCGCCGCCGGTAAGTCCCGTCAGAACGTACGATCCGTCGGAAGCCGTTTCGGTTGTTCTGTTTCCGCCGGAAACCGTGATGCCTATAACGGGTATACCGGAAGAAGTAGTTATTTTACCTTTTACGGTGAAAGCTTTAAGTATGGATATTGTTTTTACCGTATAATCTCTCGCTTCGATCTTTTCGGGTTCAAAAGCGTAACCGTCTTTATTAAAGCTTATCTTTACCGCAGTATCGAACGGACCGTAGCTCAGGTCTGTATCGGTGACGAGATATTCCGTATCGTTTATAATCGCGTAAGCGTTCGTTATGTCTCCGTCAAAGGTTATGTTCACAAAGAACTTCGCTTTTACGGTTTCGGCGTAAGGCTTCGTAAGCTTAAGCGCTTCGATTTCGTAGCCGTCCTTTTCGAATACGATTTCGGTCGTTCCCGAAAGTCCTTTCAGTTCGAACTTGCCTTTGTCGTCGGTATATCCGCCGTCCGAGCCGTTTATTTTTATCTTCGCTTTTTTAACCGCCTGCCCGTCGGTTCCGATAAGAACCGAACCGCTTGCCGAATACGTTGCGGTAAATGTTAAATCTTCGGGAGCGGTAATATTGGTTTTGCCTGTAAATTCATAGCCGTTAAGTTCCGGTTCTATAATCGCTTCGCCTTTAAGACCTTTTATATAAGCCGCTCCGGTTTCGTCCGTTATCGCTTTACGCACGCCGCCGACCTTTATTTCCGCATTTTCTACGGGAATTCCGCCCGACGCAATAACGACTTTTATTCCGTACGTCGTCTGAATTTTTAAGGTAATAGGTACGTTTACCGTTATATCTTCCGTTTCGTATCCGTCTTTTACGACAGCTATTACCGATTTGCCCGTAAGACCTTTTACCGTAAACGCGCCGGTTTCGCCGGTTGCCGTCTTTTCTTCGCCGTTTACTGTTATTTTCGCTTTGCCGACGGCTATCGTTCCGCTTAAAACGGTACCTTCGATAAAGTACGAACCGTTTACTTTTACGGTTGTTCCGAGAAGCTCTTCGGTAATCTTTACCGAATCGAACTCGTAACCTTTTTTAACTATTTCGATTTCGTCGCCGAGATAAAATTTATCCGCTTCTGTGCCGTTTGTTTTTAATATAGTGTCTTCAACCGTATCTTCGCCGCATCTTACGTCGAACTTAACGTCCGCATAGAGCGACGCGCTTAAAGCGGTATAACCAGCTACAATCTTTTCTTCGGTAACAAAACCGACTTTTTTGAAACTTATCGTTTCGTTCATTTTATCTATTCCCGATAAAATGTATTCGCCGTTTTCGCCGGTAACGGTTGTTTTTTCGCCTGCGGTAACGGTTACTCCGCCGAGATTCGTCTCGCCGCTCGTTATTTTACCTTTTACCGTATAGGTCGCCGATAGTAAAATCGTCTTGCCGTCGTCGTCCGAAGTCACGTCAAGAGTTTTTTTATCGAACTCGTATCCTTCCTTTTCGATAACGACTTGAGTTTCTTCCGAAAGGCTTATTTTATATTCGCCGCTCTCTCCCGTCGTGACGGTCTTACCGCCGTAAGAGATTTTTACGCCCGGCAAAACGGTATCGCCCACCGCGGCTCTGATCGTGACAAGGTATCCGCTGTCTGCAAAGGTGAACCTTCCGCCTTCTTCTATAGTGAAGTAATCGGGTTTGAATCTTACGCCGTCCACGTCTTCGGTTATTACCGTGTATTCGGAAGTTAAGTTTTCAAACTTAACCGTTCCGTCGTCGCCGGTAAATGCTTCGGTCTTTTCTCCCGTCGCGTTGTCGAATAAAATTACTTTAGCGTTTACAGCGGCGGCTTTGCCTACCGAAACTTTTATCACGACGAAATATTCCGAAGTCGCGTTTATCGTAGCCGACTTATTTACAGTAACGCAATCGCTGCCGCTATCCGATATATCGAGGACGTAACCGTCCTTTATAATCTCGATTTCGTTTTCTCCGTTAAGACCGCTTACAACCGCGTATTCGCCGTCTGTCTTATACGGGTAACTTTCGCCGTTTACTTTAAGTTCGTAATTTTTAAGGACTTTCGTTCCGCACAAAACTTTTACTTTAACGCCGTAAATGAGATTTATTTCTGACAAATCTTCCGCATTGCCGTCGAAAGTCTTTTTATAATCGTCGTAGCCGCCAGCCGTTACGGTGAGCTCGTCGCCCTTTTTTAACGTGAAGTCAAACGCTTTGTTTTCGTTCGGAACTATTTCGGTTCCGTTAACAAAAAGTCTTGCGTTTTCTATAACCGTTTCGCCCGATTTTATTACCGGGCTTATTTTATAGATTTTTTTGATATTGATAACTATGTTATTTAATAGGTAGCTTATTTTTATCGACTTTTCTTCGGTCTTTTCCGCCGGATAGCCTGCCGTTATCTCTACGGCGTACCCGTCTTTAACAAAAGTTACCGTTTTTTCGCCGTGGAGTTTTTCCGATTTTGCCGTATATTCGCCGTTTATCGTTTCAAACTTAACCGCATTCTCGCCCGTCGCTCCGACCAGATCTACCGAGATGTTCTTATCGTCGGTTATATACGCCGCAAATTCCGCTTCGTCGTCTTTTACGAGTTTGATTTTAAGGTCGTAATATCTTTCGCCGGAAAAATCAACTGTAAACAAATCGCCTTTTATTAAAGCCCCGGTCTTTTCGAAATAAATATCTTCGTCATACACTTCGATCGTATCGCCGTTTTCGGCAAGTATTTTATAGCTGCCGTTTTTATCGGTTTTTACAATCTGCGGTTCGGTTTCGCCGTTACAGGGTATAAGTTTTATCGCCAAGCCTTCTGCTTTAAGCCCGTCCGCAGTAACCACGCCGGTAACGTACTTTTTAAGATTTACGGTAAAATCCGTATTATCTTTGTTTGCCGAAATTTCTTCTTCCGCATTGCCGTCTTTTTTGATTAAGAGTTTGTTCTCTCCGAACAAACCTTCGACGGTGAATTTTCCGTCCGCGTCCGTCGTCGCGACTAAATTTCCGTCGGAATAAACTCCGGCGTCTTCTATAGCTTCGTTTCCGCAGTTCACAACGCCGTTTACCTTATACTTTTTACAAACTGTAACGGTCTTAATTTCGTTTTCTTCGGAAATAATCACGGGATTTTCGGAAAATCCGAATTCGTCGGATATAAGCTCTATTTCCGCACCGTATTCTGCAGAAGTAAGTTCGAGCGTTCCGTTTGCCGAAACCTGATATTCTTCGCCGTAGTAAATTGCACTAAAGTCTGCCGAAGTAAGTCCGTCCGCAAGGGTAAATCCGAGCGTAAAGGTCGAGTACGAAACGATTTCTACCCTGTCGTTTTCGCCTTTATTATAAAGCGAAGTTTTTGAGTAAAGCTTCTTTTCGCCGTCGGTCGCTTCTATTTTAACGTCGCCGACAAGCTTGCTTACGCTGAATTCACCTTTGGAATCGGTAAACGTAACAAGTTTTTTAAGATCGTCTGTGAGTTCTACTCTCACGCCAGCTATTTTTTCGGTTCCGTTCACGCACACGCCCGAAACGGTACGGTATTTTTTTCCGTTTGTACTGTCGCAAACCGCTTTTTTGCCGAAGTTATACGTTTCGTCCGGGAACCAGTATTCTTCGGACGAAAATTTTACGTTTACTTCGCCCTGAAGTCCCGTAAGTCTGTACTTGCCGTTTTTGTTGGTTGTGGTTTCGGTCTTCTCGCACGAAACGGTTACGCCTTTTACGGGAGTTCCGTCCACGAGAACGCGTCCCGCGATTTCGTATTTGTTGCTTAAAAAACATCCGCTTAGAAGAGTTGCCACGCTAAGCAAAAAAATAAACGCAAACAATGTCGCCGTTATTAATTTTTTTGTTTTTCTTTTAATCATTTTTACTCTTTTACTTTTTCTTTTTTCGGTTTCCCGCCGCCTTGGCTCGCTTCATTAAGGCTACGACGACGATATTGAACTTTTTTATCGTTATTTTCGCTTTTTATTTTATAAATAAAAGGCTATACTGTCAAGAGAACGTTAAAAAATCGACTATCCGTTTATTCTACCGTTCTCTCAATACGAGAGAAGTGCATTCTCTGTTTAAGCGAATATTCCATTTGAACGGGAATTTTTTATTTATAATGCTCGATTTTGTACTAAAATTCGGTTTTTAATTGTTATCCCCCGAACTTATGACCGATTATCAACCGTAAAACTTTAATTATGATTTTTTTAATCAAATCATCCATCATTGATATTTGTAACATTGTATAAATAAAATTTATAATTCTACCGTTGCTTTTATCAGACGCGCTTTTATTTTTCTCTGGCAATGTATCGCCGAAACTTAACCATAAATTTCTGTTTCAGACTATCTTATATTAACCTTTCCGTCTTTTTCCGTTTTTATATCGCTCTCATTACGGTTTGCTTTTATATTTTAATAATGCAAAAAGATCCGGCACAGAAAAGTGCAGGATCTCAATCGTAGTCAAAAAACGATAAAACATATCCGCTTTTTAACGATGCCCCTTACGGTGGTTTTATCTTGCCAAGTTCATTCTTCGGCAGAAATACTACAATAATTTAAAACAAAAAAACTTTCTGATTCAAACCCTTTGACGGGAGTTCAAATCAGAAAGTTCTTGGCGGAGAAAGCGGGATTTGAACCCGCGCTACGTTTAACACATACTACTCCCTTAGCAGGGGAGCCCCTTGAGCCACTTGGGTATTTCTCCAACCGGACTATATAATCGGAAAAACTGCAATCCGATACCGTTTTACACCGATCTTTTGAATATAAAAAGCGAAAATTCGCCTATTGCTTACCTATATTAGCATAAAAAAAATCGTTTGTCAATGTATAATCGCAAACTTGTTGAAATATATGACGAAAATTCGTAAAAGTCCGAAAACCGCAAGGATTTTACAAACCTTTATTACTCTTATTCAGTAAAAGACGAAACCTTTTCGATAAAATAAATATCTTCAAAATCGATCACGCGTTTTACTACGGTTAGTCTTTTCATATCGTAATCTATCTTTGCGACGATCCCGGTAAGCGTAACATAGCCGTCGGTTTCGTAAAAAGTTATTTTTACCACGTCGTTATTTTTAATTTCACCGAGAACATGTCCTATGTTATCCGAATCTTCTTCCGACAAAATTTTTCTGTCGGATGGTTCTTTGTTTTCTACTTTGATCATATCGTCAAAGCCCTTTAATGCTGAAAACGGCATAAATTGTTTAGCCCTTTCCGAAATCTTCATCTTCTCCGCCATTGTGTCCGCCTATTAGTTTATTCCGCTCTTTCGCGGTCGCCATCTCCTGATAATCCATCGCACGAAGAATGGAATTTTTACCGAATTTATCCTTTATTCCGGCTATGCTCCGACGGGCGCGCGTTTCCTTAACCGTAGCCGCGTCGTCCGTAAAAAGGTCTCTGTCAGAAAAGTCCGCCCGCACGAGATTATTAAGTCCGACGCCGACCTTTCTTATCGGCTCTTTGCGTGAAACTCCCCTTTCGTAAAGCTCTCTGAAAGAAGCCTTAAGCATATTGAAAGAGTTCGTATGACTTTTGAGTTTCATCGTTGCGGAATAGGACGGAAAGCCTTTGTTCCCGTACCCGACATAGAGCGAAACCGAACCCGCAAGATAGCCTTTATCCGTTATTTCGAGACTTAAAAGATCTATCATTTCTTTAATGACGATAAACGCGCTTTCATAATCGTAATCTTTAAATAAAATCTGACTGTTCGATAATCCCGTCGTCTTCGATTTGTAATTCTTTATATCTTTTATCGTACAAGGTTCGACGCCGTGCGCATGGTCGATAAGAAGCTCCGCATTAACCCCGAATTCTTCATACAGCCGTTCTTCCGAAAGCTGCGTTACGCCGTACAGGTCGTAAACGTCCATCTTTTCAAGTCTGTTTGCTATTCCCCTGCCGACGTTCCATATGTCCGTTATAGGTCTGTGATGCCAGATTTTCGCCTTGAATTCTTCGTCGTCCAAAAAACCTATCATGTCCGGCGCGTGCTTCGCCGTTACGTCGAGAGCGACCTTCGCCAGGAATAAATTCGTACCGATTCCGCACGTTGCTGAGATACCTGTGTCGTCTAAAACCGACCGCATAAGCGTTTTTGCGAACATTCTCGCGGTCATCCGGTAAGTTTTAAGATAGGGCGTGATATCTAAAAAACACTCGTCTATCGAATACACGTGGATATCCGCGCTGTCGACGTATCGCAGATATATCGAATATATTTTAGTCGAATAATCCATGTAAAGCTTCATTCTCGGCTTTGCGATGATATAATCGACGTTATCCGGGATTTCAAAAAGCCTGCAGCGGTTTTTTATTCCGAGCCTTTTCATCGCGGGGGTAATCGCAAGGCAGATGCCGCCTCTGCCCCTGTCCTTATCGGCGACGACAAGATTTGTAGTCATCGGATCAAGCCCGCGTTCGACGCACTCGCACGAAGCGAAAAAACTTTTGAGATCTATGCAAAGATAAATTTTTCTGTCCATTTTCCGCTCCGTTATACCCTTAATACGAACTTTTGTTTGCTTTATTTTTATTATATCATATTTTAAGAAAAAATAATTGAATTTTAACAGAAAATTTATTATACTTACGATATGAATATAAATTTTGACGAAAATAAAACCGTAATAACGAAAATCGCAACCGTGAAATCCGATTTTAAGGAAAAATTCGGCGTTCCGAGACAGAGCGGAAGAGCGCCTTCGGTTATATCCGAAATAGTTTTCGAAAAGGAATACGCCGTAAAAGAAGCGTTTTGCGGAATAGAAAACTTTTCGCACTTATGGGTTATTTTCGGGTTTTCATTAACGAAAGAAGAAGGGTTTTCACCCACGGTGAGACCGCCGAGACTCGGCGGAAACAAACGGATGGGCGTATTCGCGACAAGATCGCCTAACAGACCGAATAAAATAGGCCTTTCTTCATGCAAGCTTATCTCCGTCGACTTTTCTGACGGAGTAAAATTAAAAGTTTCGGGACTGGATCTTGTGGAAGGCACACCCGTTTACGATATTAAGCCTTATATAAAATATTCAGACTGTCACGACGACGCAATAAGCGGCTTTGCGGATGAGTTTCAACGATACAGTCTTAACGTAACCATACCGGATAACCTTAAATCTTTACTTCCCGAAGAAAAAGCGGAAGCTCTTACGGAATGTCTTGCGGACGATCCGAGACCGTCTTATCAGAGCGATCCCGAAAGAATTTATAAAATGTCGTTCGCAGACTTTACTATCGGTTTTAAGGTAAAGGAAGACGAACTTACGGTAATTTCGATTGAAAAGCTCAGGCTGAAAACATAAACCGAAAATAAAAATAAATTTATATTTCGGCTTTAATCATAAAAAACAAGCGGAGCGACTAACTCGTTCCGCTTGTTTTTCAGTCCGGCAAACGCCGAGCTTATCCTTATTATTCGTCCATAAAAAGAAGACAGCCGTGTTTTTTGAATTCCGAAGCCATTTCGTCAAGATGTTTTTCGGTTGTCGAAAATTCCTTTGCAAGACAAGACTTGCACAAAAACGACGTTGCTCCCCTGTTTATGAGTTTTTTCGTGAGAGATACTTCGAGCGGAATAAGTTCCTTTCCGCATTTACGGCAGTTCATTTTATTTATCCACAACTTCCGCTATGAATACTTTGGAAGCGTGCGGTTCGAGAAATGTTTCGAAATGTCCGTTTACCGCCTTGAACGTTTCGCCCGTAATAACGTCTCTTAATAAAAGCGTCTTTCCGGTCGTTTCGGGAAGTCCCACCATCTGAAGATTAAACGAAGAACACCACCTCTCCGTTTTACCGTCGGTGAAGTTGAATGCGCCTATAGCAATTTTTCCGTCGTCAAGATACTTGGCTATAACCGGCGTAGACGTATTGTAATTCGAGTAAAATTCGGCATTATCTACCGAAAGTTTATAATTCTTTTCGTACTTATCGCCGCTAGGATTTACGCAGAAAGGCTGGCAATACTTTTTATCCTGATTTATTCTGATAAGGTCTTTATTTGTAAGGTATTTTTTAGTCGCTTCGTCCATATTGCGAATGTCGCAGCCGATCATAAGCGGCGAACCCAGCAGACACCATAATGCGAAATGAGTAAAATATTCGTCGTAAGTACAACCGTCGTTGATTCCGATAGTACCGCCGCCGTTCATTCCGCAAATAAGCATATCCATATCGTTGAAGCATCCCAGCCCGTTGTATTCGAGAGCCTTAAGCTGCGACGTGGCGATAAACTTTATCGAAGTCCAGCAATCGGTTATATCCCCCGTAGATCTCCAGCTGTTCGCTCCCGTTTCTTTTATCCACACTTTAGTGTCGTCCGCGCCCCAGCTGCACGCCGAAAAGAGAATGTCTCTTCCGCAGGTAGCGAGGGCTATCGCCATGTTTTTGTAAGAAACATATCCCGGAACAACCGTATGGAAACAGTAGTCGTATTTAAGATAATCCACTCCCCATTCCGCAAACGTAGCCGCGTCGATAAATTCATGATCGAAGCTTCCGGGATAGCCTGCGCAAGTAAGCGTTCCCGCACAGGAATACATGCCGAATTTAAGTCCCATAGCGTGAATTTTATCGGCGACGTATTTCATTCCGTGCGGAAACTTGACGGGATCGGGTACAAGTCTGCCGTTTTTATCGCGTTCTCTGAGCGACCAGCAATCGTCGATAACGACGTATTCGTAACCGGCGTCTTTAAGCCCCGATTTAACCATTACTTCGGCAGACTGAAGAACAAGTTCTTCATTAATATTTTCTGTAAAAGTGTTCCAGGTGTTCCAGCCCATTGCGGGTTGATTTTTTATCATAAAACCTCCGAATTCAAGATAACTCTCTGTCTGTTATCTTTGCCGCCGTTATCTCTGTTTTTGTTCGGGCAATCTACCCGCGCGGCGTCAAATATATCTTAACATAAAATTAAATAAAGTCAAGGGGTTTTTAAAAATAAAAAAGCGAAATATTTTTGAATAATTCCGCTTAAAAAACAAATTGTATTTTCAATGTTTCGGCTATCAAAAATCGTTCCGGAACCGTAACTGTTTTTCTGTCGAAAGCAAAAGACCGTCACGAACGATTTTCGATTCCGTATTTTATTCCGGTAAAGACGTCGTTTAAAACGTTTAATATATATGAGTCCGTCCAGTCGAGATCGTTGGTTGCAAGCATCGCCGCAATGCCGTGAACGGTAACCCATGTTTCCGAAAAGAAAAGTTCTGCGTTCTCTCTCGAAAAATTAAGCTGTTTCTGTAAAATTTTCACAAGCGGTTTTACTTCTTCAATCTCGTTTTCGTCGCTATCGTCCGAAACATCTTCTGACGAAGTGTCCGTTAAAAACAACATCTTGAAAAGTTCTTTTTCCTCTTTCGCAAAGCGTATGTACGCCATGCAGTTAGCCTTGTACGAAGAATATCTGCCGCTCTTTATTTCGGTTTCGATATAGCCGTTATAAATTTCGGTAGCAGACTCCGCTATGGCTTCTTTCACTTCGTCCATACTTTTAAAATAGCTGAATATCGGTCTCGAAGACGCGCCTAACTTTTCGCCCAAAGATCTGGCGGATACCGCGTCTATGCCCTTTTCTCTCGTGAGCTGAACGGCGGCGGCGACTATTTCTTCCTTAGTGAACATAAAACTTCTGGGCATAAAAATACCTCTCTTTTGTAAAAGTAACAAACGTAGCGTTACATTTGTAACTCTATTATAACAAACCAAATATTCGCCGTCAAGCGATTTTTTTAAGATATTATAAGCTATAAATAAAAAATCATAAAGTATTTACAAACGATTTTTAATATAAAAAATTTTTATAAACTTATCTTATAAAAATCACGCTTTTTTGAAATCGGCCGAAAACGAACGTTTTTTAGCATAACGGACGTTGTATTTTCGTTCTTTTTCGCTAAAACCGGCTATTTTTAAGCAAAAATTTCGATTATCCAAAAATTTACGATAAAAAAATACCCCCCTGATTTATCCCGAACGCGGGAACATTTTTATTGCACCGACTTAACGATCTTTAATCTTAACCGTCTTTTAGCTATCTTTTAATTTATCATTGTGGTATAATTGTATTTGTTTATATTTTCACGGAAAGGAAATAAGTTACATATGAAAAATTCACACAAGGCGGAAAGTTTACCGAATAAAAGCAATACCCGAAAATCAACGCCGGGCGAAACAGCGAAAAAGAAGGTCGTCATAATCGGCGCCGGTATATCGGGACTTGCAGCGGGTATTTATCTGCTGGATAACGGATACGACGTAACCGTATACGAAAAGCACTTTATCCCCGGCGGCGAATGTACGGGCTGGACGAGAAACGGCACTTTTATCGACGGTTGCGCGCACTGGATTGTCGGCACAAACAAAGAAAGCGAACTGTTCCCGCTATGGAAACACGTCGGAGCGTTCGACGAGAACACGAAGATCATCGATCCCGAGTATTTTTGCAAATACGATATCGGCGGCGAAGTCGTTACTTTGTACGCAGATCCCGAAAAACTTAAAGCAGAACTTTTGCGGGTAGCTCCGGAAGATAAAAAACAAATCGAAAAATTTATTAAATGTATTCTAAAATACCGCCACGTAAAAATTCCGGTAGACAAGCCCGTCGATTACATGAATATTTTCGAACTTATAGCATACGGCTCGAAAATGCTCCCGATGGTTTTTACCATGCTTAAATATAAAAAGAAGTCTTCGGAAGAATTTGCCGGAACGTTTAAATCTCCCGTGATAAAAGAACTCGTAAAAAGGCTGCTTGACGGAAACTACAACGTTCACACCCTGTTTTATATTTTTCAGACGCTATCTAAAAACGACGCCGGCATTGTGGAAGGCGGTTCTAAAAATATGGCTTTAAGAATATGCGACCGCTTTATATCAGGCGGCGGCAAACTTGTTCTTAATTCGCCCGTGAAAAACGTTATAGTCGAAAACAAAACCGCAAAGGGCGTAGCTCTCTTTGGCGGCGAAAGAGTGTTTGCCGATTACGTTATTTCGAGCGCGGACGCGCATCACACGCTTTACGATCTTTTAGAAGGAAACTTTAACGATAAATATTATGAAAGTCGTTTTAACGACAGAAAAACAAATCCGCTTAACTCCTGCGTATTTTTATCGTACAGATATTCCGGAACACGCCCCGTGGACGAAAAAATAAATTTCGAAATAAACGAATATAAAAATCTCGGACTAACGGTAAATCATATTTCGATAAGAAACCACTTCCGCGACGAAACGCTTAACGACGGACATTCCGCAATAACCGTTATGGTCCCGACGAGCGACAAGGTATTCGACAATCTTAAAATGTTAAATAAGGACGATTACGTCGCCTTCAAAAAAGATATAGGCAAGTTTATCGGGAACGAAATAGTAAAATATTACGACTTAAATCCCGACGATCTTACTCTTATAGACGTTGCTACGCCCGTCACTTACGAACGCTACGTGAACGCTTACAGAGGTTCTTACATGTCGTTTATAACGACGGCAAAATCTAAAGGACTTATGCGTAAAGGCGTTATAAAAGGTCTTAAAAATTTCGTTATGTGCGGTCAGTGGATTATGCCGCCGGGCGGTCTGCCGATAGCTCTGTTTTCCGGGAAACACGCCGCATGCAGAGTTTGCAAAGCAGACAAAAAGAAGTTTATAAACCTTGAAAAAAGCGATAAGCCCGTCGCTAAAATAATCCCTGCAAAAGCCACGGTATAGGTATAAAATAACGATTTTCAAGTTCGGATTACGGATTAAACCTGACTTCCGGACCACGGCATAATCGGGCAAAACAGGATACAAGCAATAAATAAAGAAAAAGCTCCCGCAAATTTTTTTGCGGGAGCTTTTTAACTTCTGATTTTTATTTTTTATAAAATCATATTATTTACGAGCGGACTGGTTCTTTCATTCTTCTTTTATATTCGTTTTTAAGATGTTTATAGTAAAAACCGAAAAAGAACATGAATATAAACGCGATCATCGCGATTATCGTAGACGAAAACGCCGCTATTTTAAGCGTTCCGAATATATTCATCGCTTCCGCAACCTGCGGGATTTTATTGAGAATTTTCGGTGCGAACGCAAGTATAGTAAATCCTAAACCCATTATAAACTGTACCGCTCCCGTTATCGCGAATATAAGGTGAACGGGAAGTCCCGGGTAGTCCGAAAAACTCTTGAACGCGAGAAGAACCGCGAAAAGCACCCATATACAGAGTATCACCGCGCACGCGTAAGCGGAAATCTTAAACGCAAGGGCGACTGCGGGAATAACCGATTCGGGAATTTTTTCGTATATGATTCCTTTTAACGTTTCGGCTAAATCTTCTTCGGTATTGCCCGAACCGTCCGTTTCTCCCGTTTCTACAGAGCCACTGCCGGTTGTTTCGCCGTCGTACGGCGTTACTTCGCCGATACATTCCCAGCTGTAATCATATAAAGCGGTATCTTTTTGTCTGACCTGTGCAGCCGAAGCCGTACCGAACACATTTTTGCTCGTTTTTGCCGGATCATCCTGATTTCCGTCTTTATTACCGTCCGAAAGAGCGGATTTTAAGAGTTTTGCAAGAACCTTCGAAACGTCTAAAATATTTCCATTTTCGTCCACAAGACCGTATTTATCAAGATTTTCGTTAAGTTCGGACTTAATCGTTTCCTTATCGACTCCCGCGAGTTTAAGAGCGGCGAATTTAAGCGGATCTGATTCGTAAAGTTTATCTATTGCGTCGTTTACTTTATTTGCGACGACTTCGGACAAACTGTCCACCGTCGCGCCGTCTTCCGTAAACGCATCGTAAAACTCGTCGGCAGCGGCGGAAAAATATTCGTCGTCAAGTCCCGCTTTATCCATATATTCCTGTGCGTCTTCGCCCGGGAGAAGATAATCGTTAAGCGAACTTTTTACCTGATTTTTCGTTTCTGTTTTGGCTACGGACTTTGCAACGCCGCTCACAACCCGATTTAGCGCCGGTTCTATCGCCGTTACCGTTTTATCCACGTTTTTGCCGATAACCGTTTCTTTAACATACGTTTCGCTGTCTTTTGTGACGATAGCCTCAAGAACGTCCAAAGAAGTGGTTTTTATCTCTATTTTAAGCGGGATACCGTCGCCTGCGACTTCGTTCATATCGACGTCTTTGAATTCTTCCTGATCGCCGAGCATTTTTTCAAGTGCGGAAGCTGTTATATTCATATCGACCTTAACGCTCACGAGCGGAAAAACCGCATAAGAAACGATCACCGCCGCGCTTATTAAAAGATAAATAAAATTACAGATTATAATTTTTAATTTCATATATTCTCCTTCTGGATATATTTAATTATATTATCGTAGCGACTGTTTTGTCAAGTATCGGAAAGCATACCTCTATTAACGCACTTTCGTTATTTTTATAGCGTTTTCCGTTCGACAACGCGCGTTTTTGCACGGACGGTTTCTATTTTTGATCGTATTCGCTTTACTTTTTACAAAAAAGTTATATAATTTGGGTATACTTGTATCAATATTAAAACTACTGAAAACACTTCATTAAATTTTGAAAAGGAACTCATTCGATTTAACCATGGAAAACAAACAAAGAAAGAAGCCTTCGGCATTTATGGTTATTCTTCTCGGATTTTTCGGACTGATCCTTACGGGCGCGATTATGTTGTCTATGCCGATTTCTTCGAAGTCACGAACGTTTACACCGTTCATCGACTCGCTTTTTACTTCGGCTTCGGCGGCGTGCGTAACGGGACTTGTATCATTCGATACGGCTACGCACTGGTCGGCTTTCGGGCAGATCGTTATACTTCTGCTTATTCAGATCGGCGGTATGGGCGTAATCACGATATCCGTAGCTTTCGCGCTGCTCACCGGTCGTAAAATAAGCCTATTCGAAAGAAAAACCATGCAGGAGTCCGTTTCTGCAAAGAGCGTAGGCGGCATAGTGAAGCTTACCGGCTTTATA
Source organism: Clostridiales bacterium (assembly GCA_003538975.1). Taxonomy (GTDB): domain Bacteria; phylum Bacillota; class Clostridia; order Christensenellales; family Borkfalkiaceae; genus UBA11475. Next base: position 135,059 of record DPQQ01000001.1, read on the forward strand.
TTAAAAGGTATATTTTTAATCGAATTTATCGGATTTATTATTTTATCGTTCGTTTTTACAAAAGATTTCGGAATAAAAGGCTTATGGTACGCGCTTTTCACATCGGTTTCGGCTTTCTGCAACGCCGGATTCGACCTTATGGGCGGATATTCGGGGCAGTTTTCGTCTCTTACCGCTTTTACCGGAAACGTTACCGTAAATCTTACCGTCTGCCTTCTCATTTTAATCGGCGGACTGGGATTTTTGACCTGGCAGGACGTTATAGTAAACAAATTCAGCTTAAAAAAATATTCCGTCCAGTCTAAAATAATACTCGCTTCGTCTTTATTTTTGATATTTTTACCCGCGGTTTATTTCTTCTTTGCCGAATTTTCGGATCTGGAAATAAAAAGCAGAATTTTAGCTTCGCTTTTCGCCGCGATAACTCCGCGTACCGCAGGATTCAATACGGTGGATTTAAGATCGTTTTCGGGCGTAGGTCTTGCGGTTACGATCCTGTTGATGCTGACCGGCGGGGCGCCCGGCTCGACCGCCGGCGGAATGAAAATGACCACCGTCGCGGTTTTGTTTTCATCGGCGG
>DPQQ01000001.1:135805-142151 GCA_003538975.1 Clostridiales bacterium
CGCGGTTTTGTTTTCATCGGCGGTTTCGGTATTCCGCAAAAAGAACGACGCCGTTTTATTTAAACGCAGGATAACAGACTCCACCATCAAAAACGCAGCGGCGATATTCACCGTTTACATCGCGCTGTTTCTGCTCGCCGGCTTTGCGATAAGTCTTATCGAAAATCTTCCGCTTTCGGACTGTCTGTTCGAATCGGCTTCGGCAATCGGAACGGTAGGTCTCACGCTCGGCATAACCCCGTCTCTCAGCGCGATCTCAAAACTTATACTTATTCTTCTGATGTTCATCGGAAGAACGGGCGGACTAACGATAATATTCGCCGTAAGCGGAGACGGCAACACATACAAGGCGCGCTATCCCGAAACAAAAATAAACGTCGGATAATTTTATTATAAAACCGCAACCGATAACAATATAAAAAATAAAAACAATTTTCAACGACAAAAACTCAGATAAAAAATTCACCGTAACAAAAAAAGAGGTATAAAAATGAAAAAGAAATCGGTTCTTTTAATAGGACTCGGAAGATTCGGAAAGAACATCGCCGTAAAGCTCAACAAACTCGGACACGACGTAATGGCGGTAGACCATAACGAGGACAGGGTTAACGAAACCGCACCATACGTAACCAATGCGATAATCGGAAACAGCACCGACGAAGCATTTTTGAAGTCGCTGGGAATCGGTAATTACGACGTATGCATAATAGCGATAAGCGGAGACTTTCAGAGTTCTCTCGAAACGACCTGGCTCTTAAAGCAGCTCGGCGCAAAACTCGTAATTTCACGCGCGGAAAGAGACGGGCAGGCTCAGCTTCTTTTACGTAACGGCGCGGACGAAATCGTCTACCCCGAAAAAGAACTCGCCGACTGGATTGCTATCCGCTACACCGCCGATCACGTACTCGATTATATAGATCTCGGCGAATATTCTATATTAGAAGTCGCCGTCCCCGATAACTGGATCGGCAAAACGATTATAGAACTCGACGTCAGAAGAAAGTTCGGAATAAACATAATCGCTATAAAAGAAAACGGAAAAGTCAACGCTTCGGTCTCTCCCGATACCGTTTTATCCGATAAAATCACACTGCTCGTTCTCGGAGAATATTCTTCGCTTTCAAAGTGTTTTAAAATTTGAAAAAGTAAAACAAAACGCGATTTTAGCATGGCAAAAAACTTTATACCCGTTTATCACTAAAAGTTTTTACACATGCGTTTACTAAGTCGCGTAACAAATAAAAACGCCTTACGAATATTGATAAAACCGGCGATTTTTACCCGCCGTCGTTTGACAAAAGCTTTCTTTTATAATATACTATTCCCCTCCCCGTTGAACGATTTTTCGGCAAAAACGCTATGTAAAATACCGTTCGGCAAATACAAAAAACAAAGGAGAACATTATGGATTGGAATCGATTTTGGTATACGATTAAGTCCTGGCTTACTTCGACGGGAATTAAAATTCTTATCGCGATATTAGTTCTTATAATATCCTTCGCGATAATCAACGGCATAAGCAGGTCAATCGCCAAAAAGGGCAAAAAACTCGAAGAAAAAACTAACGGCAAAGTAAATAAAACTCTTTACAGAACGCTCTCGTACGTACTTAAAGTAATCCTTAAAATTCTTGTCGTAATAGCAATCGTCGGCTATCTCGGACTCGACACGAGCGGGATAAGCGCACTTATAGCTTCTCTCGGCGTAGGCGTAGGTCTCGCCGTAAACGGAACGCTTTCAAACTTTGCGGGCGGCGTACTTTTGCTCGTAACCCACCCGTTTAAGGACGACGACTATATCGAAGCGTGCGGATATTCGGGAACCGTCGAGGATATTTTTATCTGCAATACAAAAATAAGAACCCCCGACAATAAAGTTGTTTATCTCCCTAACGGAAAACTTTCGACTACCGAAATAGTAAATTATACCGAAAAGGATATGAGAAGAGTCGATCTTTCCTTCTCCATCGCATACTCGGCTGATTTCGAAAAGGCTCGGAAAGTTATTCTGGGCGTTGCGGCTAAGGACGAACTTATATTAAAAACGCCCGAAACGACCGTAAGAATGTCCGAACAAGGCGACAGCGCGATTGTTTTGTCGGCTAAATGCTGGTGCAAAACGGACGATTACTGGACGGTATTCTTCAACATGAACGAAGCCGTTAAAAAAGCTTTCGACGAAAACGGAATCGAAATTCCCTTCAATCAGCTCGACGTTCACGTTAAAAACGACTGATCTCGGTCTTTTTGATATACTTAATTGTTTTACACTAATCGTTTTTAATAAATGAGAATATCCGTAAAACCATAAAAAATCAAGCAAAATATAAAAGGACTTTGCCGATCGGTAAGGTCCTTTTTTGTATCTTCTTTTTTCTTTATAATTTTATTTTACTTCGTCGCGGTAATATTCGGCAAACTGCTTTTTATCGAAACAATTATAGCATATTTTGCGGAGTTTTCAATAAAATACCGCCGCTCCAAACAAAAAACGGTCTATAAGAAAGTCTTATAAACCGCTTATCTGGTGCCGGTGGTGGGGGTCGAACCCACACGGTATCGCTACCACGGGATTTTGAGTCCCGCGCGTCTGCCAATTCCACCACACCGGCGTATCTGAATTTTGTTTCGCTTGCTTTTTTTATAACGATTTGGTAAAATAAATATAATAGCAAATCGCAGGCATTTACCCTTCGCAAACGTTTAATTTCCGATAAATGCTAAAAAATAATAACATAGTTCAGTAAAAAAAGCAACTAATATTTCGAGGGTTTTATGAAAAAACTGATTTTGATCGACGGCAACAGCCTTATAAACCGCGCCTTTTACGCGACGCCTTTATTGACCTCTAAAAACGGCGTTCCGACAAACGCGGTCTACGGCTTTATAAACATGCTTTTAAAGCTCATTTCCGACGATAAACCGGAATATATTGCGGTTTGTTTCGACGTTCATCACCCGACCTTCCGCCACGAAATGTATTCGGAGTACAAAGGCACGCGTAAGCCTATGCCCGAAGAACTCCGCCCGCAGATTCCGCTTCTTAAAGAAGTTCTGACCGTAATGGGCATCTGCTGTATCGAAAAGCCGGGGTTCGAAGCCGACGATCTTATCGGCACCATCGCAAAAAACACACATATCCCTACCGAAATTTTTACCGGCGACCGCGACTCGTTTCAGCTCGTGGACGACGAGACCGAAGTTCATTTTACAAAGCGAGGAATCTCCGACGTAGAAGTTTATAACAATGCGGATTTTAAGGAAAAGCTCGGAATTTCACCCTGGCAGATAGTAGAACTTAAAGCTCTTATGGGCGACTCTTCGGATAATATTCCGGGTATTCCCGGCGTAGGCGAAAAAACGGCGATAACCCTCTTACAAAAATACGAATCGGTCGAAAATCTTTATAACCATACAGACGAACTTACAGGCAAACTTAAAGAAAAGGTTATTCTCGGTCACGATTCGGCGATACTGTCGCGTAAACTCGCTACCATCGACACGAGTGTCGACGTACCTTACGAGCTTGAAAAAATGACATATCCCCTTCCGTTTTCGACCGAAGCGAGAAGAAAGTTCATCGAACTCGACTTTAACAAGTTGCTGTCGCGTAAAAATCTTTTCGAAGATTCTTCTTCAATTACCTCAAATTCTTCGGCATTACCTGCGTTCGGCGCGGCAAATACCGAAACAACGACAGATTTACGCGAAAATACACCCGGAACAACGGCAAATACAGCAGTTGAAAACAACGAAAAAACCGTAAAAAGAGTAAGAATTTTATCGATAAACGAACTTAACAAAATAATAAATTCTTACAATACGTTTTCCGTCGTGTTCGAAACCGATCTTATTTTATATCCTATAACCGAAAACGACTCTTGCGGTACCGAATATTTTGCTCCCGTAAAAGAAAATCTTTTATCCGACGGCTTTAATCTGTCCGAAATATTAGAAAGCGTAAAAGATCTTTTTTCAAAGAATAACCGTCTTATCGTGTACGGCAAAAAAGATCTGATGCACAAGCTCTGTTCTCTCGGCATAAAATTCGAAGCGGCGGCGGACGACGTTTCTCTTCTCAAATACGTGGATTCTCCGGGAAAAGACGAAAGCCTTTCGGACGCGATTGTCGAAGCCTGTCTTACCGAATCCATACCTTCCTACTCGCTTTACCGACTTTTTGAAACATTAACCGACAAGCTTAAAAAGGACAATATTTTATCGCTGTACAGCGATATAGAACTCCCCCTTGCGGACGTTTTGTTCGACATGGAAATAACGGGATTCAAAATAGACGAAAAAGCTCTTTCGGAACTTTCGAAAGAATACGGCGAAGAGCTTAAAAAGCTCGACAAAGAAATTCACGATCTTTCGGGCGACGACGGCTTCAATATCAACTCGCCCAAGCAACTCGGCAATATTTTATTCGAAAAGCTGGTTATACCCTACCCGAAACGCAAAAAAACGGGATCCTATTCGACCGCTATCGAAATTCTCGAAGGCTTGTCGGACGACTACCCTATCGTCGAAAAAATTCTCGAATATCGCAAAATTCAGAAGCTTTTATCTACCTATATAGACGGCTTCAAACCACTTATCGAAAAGAACACGGGACTCATACACACGTCGTTCAATCAGACGGTCACGACCACGGGCAGACTTTCGTCAAAAGAGCCGAATCTTCAGAACATTCCTATAAGAGACGAAGGAAAAATTATCCGTAAGGCATTTGTCGCGAGAGATGAGCTTCATACTCTCGTCGGCGCGGATTACTCGCAGATAGAATTAAGACTCCTTGCAAATTTCAGTAAGTCCGAGTCTCTTATTTCCGCCTATAAAAAAGGCGAAGATATCCATGCGGAAACCGCCTCGCAGGTGTTCGACGTCCCGTTAAAAGACGTTACGCCCGAAATGCGCAAAAAAGCGAAAGCGGTAAACTTCGGAGTGATTTACGGCATAAGCGAATACGGTTTGGCGAAAAACCTTAAAACTTCGCCCGCCGTTGCAAAAGATTACATCAAAAAATATTTCGAAAAATATCCCGAAGTAAAAGAATATATGGACAAAAACGTCGCCTTTGCGCACGAACACGGCTACGTCGAAACATATTTTAAGCGCAGACGTTATCTCCCCGATATTTCTTCGAAAAACTTTAATCTCCGCTCGTTTTCGGAACGCGCCGCGATGAACATGCCCCTTCAGGGTACGAGCGCGGACATAATAAAGATAGCGATGATAAGAGTTGCAAATCGTCTTAAAAGCGAAGGCTTTAAGGCAAAACTTATTCTTCAGATCCACGACGAACTTATAATCGACGCTCCGGACGAAGAAGTTCCGGCAGTCAAAAAACTCCTTACCGAAGAAATGGAAGGAGCAATCCGGCTCGAAGCTCCCCTTGTCGCAAATGCGGAAGTCGGCAAAACCTGGTTCGACGCGAAGTAAAAGTGTAAATACGTAATCAGAAATTTGAATTAAAAACCAATTCAAAAATATTAAATTATTTTAAATCAAGGCGCATTATGGCAAAATATTCAATCGCCGTAACTGGCGGAATAGGCAGCGGAAAATCGTTTGCTTCGGATATAATAAAATCGCTCGGATATCAGACATTTTCGTGCGACGAAATAGCTAAAAATATGTATGACGACGAAAATCTGAAGTCCGCCGTCATCAATCTTTTCGGCGAAAAGATTTTGGACAGCAACGGAAATATATCCAAAAAAAAACTTGCCGACATAGTGTTTTCGGACAAAACCGCACTTAAAAAACTTAACGATCTCACCCATCCTTATATCGTAAAAACTCTTTTCGATAACATTAAAAACGCGGGCGGCGTGGTCGTATCGGAAGTACCCGTTCTCTTTGAAAGCGATCTGCAAAACGACTTTGACGAAGTTTTTATCATAAAGCGCGATCTGAAATCGCGGATAGATTCCGTGGTAAAAAGATCGGCTATGACAGAAGAAGCGGTTACCGCCAGAATAAATAGCCAATTCGATTACGAGACCGGTTTACCCGCTCTTATAAAAGAGTCCGAAGCCCGTTTGAAATCAGGTTTTTTCTCCCCGGTTTACACTATTATTTATAACGACGGCGATTCTTCTTCCTTAAAAGCTTCTCTTATCTCCGCTCTCTCAAAAGTTAAAGAAAAATTAAAATAAATTTATTAAAATTTAAGCACAAAAAGGGGTAAAAATGGGATTTTTTTCTAAATTATTCAAAGCAAAAGACAAACAGGCTGTAAACCCGCCCGAAGAGTATATTCAAGCAACAAATTTTAATAAAGAATTCGATGATATTCTGAAAAAAGATATTTTTATAGCTCGAAGCGATTATAAAAATCTTAT
>DPQQ01000001.1:142291-212730 GCA_003538975.1 Clostridiales bacterium
CGAAGCGATTATAAAAATCTTATCGCAAAATATCAACCTGCCGCAACTTTCTTTGAGAACAACAGCCGAGCCAAAACTCTATCTTATTATTGCAAACAAAACAAAATAAGCGAGCAAGAAATAAATAAATTTCTTACTTCTTATAACGATATTTTCGATTTAAAAAAAGGCTCTTGTATAATAGATTCTCATAATGAACATTTTATTCAAAAACATTTATTATCCGAAAAAACATATTTGGACAATATTCTCAAAGAAATCGATCCAAAAATCGTACTCGACGAAGAACAAAGACAAGCGGTTTTGTCCGACGAAGATTACTCTCTTATTATTGCGGGAGCGGGCGCAGGAAAAACAACTACCGTAGCCGCCAAAGTAAGATATTTAGTAGAAAAGAAAGGCGTCGATCCTAAACAAATTCTTGTAATTTCGTTTACAAATAAAGCCGTCGGCGAATTAAAAGAACGTATTAACGACGGTTTGCTTATTCCTTGCCCTATCACAACCTTCCATAGCGCGGGTTATGCCATATTACAAAAACAAGACGACGTTAAAAAACAAATCGTCGGCGAAGGTTTTCTTTATAATACGATAAATAATTATCTTAAAGGAAACATTTTAGAACAACCGGAGCTTGTAGATAAATTGATTATGTTCTTCGGTTCCTATTTCGACGCTCCTTATGAAGGCGACGATATCAACCTTTTCTTTAATTATATTTCCAAAGCCGATTTCTCCACATTAAGAAGCAATATCAACGAATACAGCGAAAAAATCATAGACAGGCGAACAAGTAAAATAACAACTATAACAAACGAAACTCTTCGCTCTGTTCAGGAAGTTCAGATAGCTAATTTTCTGTACCTTAATAATATAGATTATACATACGAAGAAACTTATCCTTACCATATACTTAAAGCAAAAAAGCCTTACACTCCGGATTTTTGCATAAAACAAGGCGCTAAAACAGCTTATATCGAACATTTTGGTATTACCGAAGATGGAAAACACAGTTATTATACAACCGAACAACTTGAAAAATACAAAAAAGAGATTGCGGATAAAATAGCTCTCCACAAAAAACACGGGACAACTCTTATCTATACTTTTTCTAAATATAACGACGGCAGAGAATTATTGGATCACCTTCGGGAAGAACTGATAAAAGCAGGATTCGTTTTAGAAAAACGCCCGTCTGAAGAAGTTTTTGAAAAATTAGTTAATACCGAAGAAAATAAATATATTGCAAGATTAGTCAAGCTGATATGCGTTTTTATCAATAATTTTAAAACAAACGGATGTAATATCGACGATTTTTACCGTTTCGAACGCGGAAATACGAACGTAAGAACTAAATTGTTTTTAGATATCTGCAAGGAATGTTATCTTGAATATCAGAAAAAATTAGCGGAAAGCAATTCTATAGATTTTCAGGATATGATAAACGATTCCGCCAGAATACTTCGCGAAAAACAAATAGCAAAAGAAAAACTGGATTTTAAATATATCATCGTCGACGAATATCAGGATATATCTCACCAAAGATTCGATTTAACCAAAGAATTATCCAATCTTTGTTCTGCCAAAATTATAGCCGTCGGCGACGATTGGCAATCAATTTACGCTTTCAGCGGATCGGATATTACCCTTTTTACTCACTTTTGCTCTATTATGGGTTATGGCAAAGAGCTTAAAATTACAAAGACATATCGTAACGCTCAAGAAGTCATCGATATTGCCGGTAATTTTATTCAAAAAAACAAAAGCCAGATTCAAAAAACTCTTCTCTCTCCAAAGCACATACAAAAGCCTGTTATTATCGAAACATACAGCGAAGAGTTTGACAGAAAACAATTCGAAGGTAAAGGCGGAAAATATTTCCATTTGGGAAAGCAAGTCGAGTCCGTAATAGGTCAAATACTTGAAAGCAATAAAAAAGAAGGCAAGAAAATAAATTCACCTATTTTGCTTATAGGCAGATATAATTTTGACGCGCGGAATCTCTGCTTTTCAAACGATTTTATTTATGACGAGCAGAACAATAAAATAATAAGCAAAAAATACCGCTATGCGAAGTTGGAATTTTTAACGGCTCACAGTTCAAAAGGATTAGGTTATGATGACGTCGTTATCATTAACGCGCGAAATGAAATGTACGGATTTCCTTCAAAAGTCGATAATGATCCGGTAATGCAATATGTCGTTAAAGATGATAAATCCATCGAATACGCAGAAGAACGCCGCTTGTTTTACGTTGCAATGACAAGGACTAAAAACCGCGTATACATAGTAACTCCTGAACAACATCCTTCGGAATTTATCTTAGAATTGATAAAAGATTATCCAAATATTACTTTATTCGGAAACATTAACAAAAACAACGAATCAAACATCGGAATGATTAAACGGTGTCCAGTATGCGGATACCCACTTCAACTTCGCTGGAAAAAGAATTACGGGCTTCGTTTATGGATGTGTACGAACGAACCTGAAATATGTAATTTTATCACTAACGATTTATCCGGCGGCGATATGTCTATCGAAAAATGCGATAAATGCAAAGACGGTTATCTGATAGTAAAAAAAGGAACCAGCGGTCCCGTTCTCGGTTGTACGAATTACAAACCCGACGGAACAGGTTGCGACAGATTGATGTCGCGAGATTATTATAAACGCTGGTTGACCGAAGGTTTTGAAGAAGATTCATCCGTAGATAAACCATCGTACTGCATCCATGTAAAAGAGAATATTCCGACAGTACTCTCCCCTTCAAAAGTTATAAAAACAGAGCGCAAAAAAGCAGAAGTTCATACAGTCGAACGCTACGAACGTTTTATTGAAAAGGACGGATTTTCCGTAATTGCCGATAACGACGGCAACCTTATAACAGATATGGAGTTATTACAACATTTAAGAAATGTAAGGTTAAAAATCATGAAACAAGAAAATCGTCCCGCTTACACGATAATTTCAAATAAAGGTTTAGTCAGTTTAGCGACTTATAAACCTTCTTGTAAAGAAGAATTTATGAAGCTCAACGGATTAGGAGAATCATCATACAATTCGTACGGGCAAATTTTTATAAAGGCAATAAAAGATTATTATAATAATCAGAATTTATAATTTGCGTATTATTCCGGTTCCGTTTGATTCAACCTGTGTTAGCAAAAGCGTACCGAAACAACTCACATAAAATCTTCACTCATATAAAAAACGCCGCTATTTAGCGGCGTTTTAATTTTTATAGTTTTTTATTTTATGTATAAGTCTTTATTTCAGATGTTTGGGTTCGGTCATGGCGTTTATGTCTAGAACGGTTTTAAGAGTTTCTTCGTCCATAAGGTTCTCTCTTAAAACAATTTCTTTTACGGTAACGCCGGTGTCCAAAGATTCGTGAGCGATCGCCGCCGCCTTTTTATAACCGATATACGGCGAAAGCGCAGTAACCACTGCAATGCTTCCGCTCAGAAGTTCGGCGCAGCGTTTTTTGTTGGCGACGATACCGTTTATGCAATTGTCGATGAGCGTTTTTATTGCACCGGTGAGCATCGAAATACTTTCGAGCATCGAGTAAAATATAACCGGTTCGAATGCGTTGAGTTCAAGTTGTCCCGCCTCCGCAGCCATCGTTACGGTCATATCGTTGCCGATAACCTTGAAGGCTACCTGCGTAACGACTTCGGGTATAACGGGGTTAACTTTACCCGGCATAATCGAAGAGCCGTTCTGCTTTGCGGGAAGCATAATTTCTGCAAAACCGGTCTTGGGACCGCTCGACAAAAGCCTTAAATCGTTACACATTTTAGACAGGTCTACGGCAAGCGTTTTAAGTGTGCCGGAAACTTCGGTATAACCGTCGAGATTGCTCGTTCCGTCGAAAAGATCGGTCGCCTGAACATACTCGTCCCCACAGACCTTCGAAACGTTTTTGACTATATTATCGAGATAATACGGGTTGCTGTTTATAGCGGTGCCTATCGCCGTCGCTCCCATGTTGAGCGTATGCAAAACGGATTTTGCGTTTTTAACTCTCGTGTAGTCGCGCTTTATCGCCGTACCGTACGCGTGGAATTCCTGTCCGAGTCTCATAGGAACGGCGTCCTGAAGCTGCGTTCTGCCGACCTTTAAAACGCCGTTGAATTCCTCTGCCTTAGCCATAAGAGCTTTGTCGAGTCTTTCGATTTCGGGCAGAAGTCCGTTGAGAAGCGTTACCATCGCTATTTTGCCCGCCGACGGATAAACGTCGTTCGTGGACTGACTCATATTAACGTGGTCGTTGGGATGAACGATCGTATAATCGCCCTTTTTGCCGCCCAGAATTTCGATAGCGCGGTTTGCGATTACTTCGTTGGCGTTCATGTTTGCGGACGTTCCCGCGCCGCCCTGAATAGCGTCGACGATAAATTCTTTTCTTAATTTACCCGAAATAACTTCGTCCGCTGCCTGAACTATCGCGTTTTTGCGGTCTTCGGACAATTTACCGGCTTCGTAATTTGTTATCGCGGCTGCTTTTTTGAGCTTGGCAAGCGCTTCGATAAGAGCCGGATGCATATGGCTGTGCGTTATATTGAAGTTATGCTCCGCTCGGAGCGACTGCACGCCGTAATAAGCGTTTTCGTTGACTTCGAGTTCGCCGATCGAATCGGACTCTCTTCTTAAATTCATCAGTAACCTCTTTTCTTTCTCTTAAGAATAACACTATTTTGCGGATATAAAACCTGTTTTACATACCGCAACGGGCTTTTTGCCCGACTAAAACCATTCTATCACTTTTTACAAAAAACTAAAAGCGTATAACGCCAACTTAATATAAAATTATTAAGAGAATATTTTTATCGTAATTAATATTTTAAACAACTTGAAATACCTTTTTAAAAATGTTATATTATTGTTGTTAATATTTCATACAGCGGATAAATAAAAATGAAAAAACTAATTTATGACGGAACTACATATTATTACCAAGACGGCAAATTATACGACAGATCTTTTCTCGAAGTTCCAAAAGCTGATTCCTTGCCAATTTTATCAAACTATTACGCCAAAGTCGATTATTCAGAATTTTCGGAACAAGAATTAATAAATTATATAAAAGCAATAAAAAATTCAGAACTTTATACATTATGCATAGATGTAATCTCTTTTGGTGCCAATAAGTTTTCCGACTCGTTAAATTATCTTAACATTGTATTTCCTATTGTTACAAGTTGCTATAGACTATCAGGGAATCCCCAAAAAGCTATCGATTTTTGGATAAGTAAAAAAAATAAATATAAATCTATTTTATCTAATCCGTTATTGACATCATTAGCGGCAGCATATTGTGATGTAAAAGACTATCGTATGGCCCTATATTGCGCTAAAAAAGCATATGTAATGCAAGGCGGGAAAGTCGGATACAAAAATGAATTATCTCTTGTTTATGAAAGAATAAAAAAAGAAGCACCGGAATTATTTAAAAAATAGTATTTTTTAATAAACATACCAGACTAAAATTCAATTTTTATTTTTTCTCATTCAAGCTTTTTTGCAGAATTTAGTTTGTCAGTTATCCATCGATTATAAAATTTCCCATACAAAAGTCGCGCTGTCGCTCACGCTTATGTCGTCGGGCTCGACGTCGACGCTGTTTAAGCACGCTTCGGCTTTCATCATGCGGCTTCCTACCTTATAATCGGTATCGGAATAAACGTTTATTTCGACGAAGTTATAATCAATCGACATAAGCTCGCCGAGCTTTACTCCCGACGCAAGAGTGAGTATCTCCGCTTTTTCTTTCGCATTTTTCGCCGCGGATTTCAAAAGTTCTTCGCTTATAAAGGAAGGATCTTTTACCGTAAACGCTATCGAAAGTTCGGGCGCAGCCATGCACTCGGACACAGCCGACAAAACTTTTGCGAGAAGCCCTGTATCGAAGCCGAATTCGACTTTTAAGTTATGTCTGCAAACGTACCCTTTGAACACGCTTTTATAGTTGCCTTTATTATCTCTCACACTTTCGTAATCGGTACGCACGTTAAAATTCGTCGTTTTGACGGACTTTTTTTCAAATCCGATTTTTTCGAGCGAATTATTCAGCAGTTCGATCTTTCCGGCGGCAAGTTCCATCGTTTTGCCGTAATCTTTGTTTTCGGTTTCAAGCGTCATCAAAACAACGATAAGATCGGGTTTTACCGAAACATGCCCGGTACCTTTTACAGTAATTGTTCTGTCCATATAATAACCTCCCCGATATAATTTTAAGCGAATATTTTTATATTGTGATTTTTATATTACGTCGTGTTTTATAGCTTTTTCGGCAGCCGGACAAAATTATAAGCAACTTAAAAGCCGTTTGCACGAAAAATCGATACGACGGTACTTTCAAAAACAAAAAGTACAAAAAATGCCGTGTAAACCGATAAGGTTCACGCGGCGTTGGCTTTGATTATGACGACAAAATTCCGATTTCCGTACAACTTTCAGAAGCGCATCGGACGCAGGTAACCTTTTTTACCTTTATTTTTGTATATAGTCCATTATTTTTGAATATCCGTTTTCTTTTACGAAAAAGGCGAAGGTATCCAAAGGAATTTTAATATAATGATCCCCCTGTTCCAACTCCGTTACCGTAAATTCCTCGCAGGATTTCATCTTTATCAATTTCATTTTTTCAGGCAAATATACATATCGCCCGCTTGCGTTCTGCTCAAACACCGGCGATAACATTACCTCTTTCCCGAAAATCAACTGATCTTCTGTTTCTTTTGCCCGCTCATCGTCCGGATACTCAAACGCAAGCGGCTTGAACAGCATTTCGTTTGATTCGGCGCATCTTTCAAGTTCTTCGTATATATACGGAATCAACTTATATCTGATATTCAGAAAATTCCGGAACACTTCGGTTTTTCCGAACATATACGGCTCTTGTCTTCTGCTTTGCGGTACGGAATGATTTCTCATTAAAGGAATAAAAATATTCAACGCAAACCACCTGAGCAATAAGTCTTCCGTTGTATTCCCGTCAAATCCGCCGACGTCCGCCCCGACATATAAAAATCCGCACATATTCAACGACGGCAACATTTTAAACTCGGATAACATATGCACCCACCAGGATGCGTTATCGCCCATCCATATTCCGCCGTATCTATGCATTCCGATCGACGAGGATCTTGAGAACAGCAGATATTTTTTGTTCGGATTATATTTTTCGAAATACTCCGCGGCGGCTCTCGTCAACAAATAGCCGTAGACGTTGTGAACCTTGTCGTGGCTTATCGTTTTTCCGTCCGCATTATGATAAAAACTCTTAAAGTCTTCTTCGTTATTCGCAAGCTGCGATAACAAATAATTTATATGGTTAAAGTCTTCCGCCTGCAAATCTTTTCCTTTCTTTTCGGCTATTTCGTTTATACATTTTACAAAATTTTGCTTACTGTAGAACAACGAAGGCTCGTTCATATCGTTCCAGAAGCCTTCTATTCCTTTATCCAACAGTATTTTATACTTTTCTCCGAACCATTCCCGCGTTTCTTTATTTAATACGTCCGGCAAAACCGAATCGCCGGGCCATACGCCTACAATAAACTCTTTTCCTTCTTTGTCTTTGCAGAAACGATTATTCTTTACTCCTTCGTCGTATACTTCGTATCCCTCTTCTACTTTGATCGCTGCGTCTATGATCGGTATAAGTCTTATTCCTTTCGCCTTTAATTCGCGTACCAATCCTTCAAAATCCGGAAAACGATTCTTGTCTATCGTAAAATCTTTATACCTGTCCATATAGTCGATGTCAAGGTATATCATACTCAACGGTAATTTATTCTTCTCGAATCCTGATACTATTTCCCGTACGTCGGCTTCGGTCTTATATCCCCAGCGCGACTGTCCGTATCCCAACGCCCACTTCGGCGGAACATAACTCTTCCCTATAATTCTCCGGAATTCACGCACGACTTCCAATGCCGTTCTTTCTTCAATCGTATATAAATCGAAGCCGCCTCTTACGGTTATTCTTAATTCATCGTATTTCGTATAACCGATATCATACGTTACCCGTCCGGTCGCGTCTATAAATATTCCTGAATTTCTTTCTTTCGTCGTTATCAGAATAAAATTATGCGCTCCGTACAACGATTCTCTGCTTTCCGTTAACGACGGATCATCCATATTACGGCTTGTATATATCCACCCGCGCTTATTGATTCCTCTCATTTGTTCGCCGAGACCGTATACCGCCGTTTCATCGGTTAGTTCCAGTGTAAAATGAGTTCCTTCCGCATCGGTGGTCGCTTCGATTTCAAGCTCGCTTTTACTGCTTTCTTCTATTTTTTCCAACACTGCGTCCGTCTCTGTCTCTTTCCCGAAACCATATTTCTTTACCATTTCAGCTCTCCTGTTGATTATCCTGTCGTATTTTTTAATTAAGCCGATCGATGCTTGTCGTTACATATCGCAAAGCCGCTTTTATTAAAACGCCGGCTTACGTATTTATTAAATTGCATCTATATATACTATAACATAACTCTATACGAATGTAAAGAGTAAATCGTACAAGCTAAACGACACCGCTATTTTGATTATTTCTTACGGTTTTTTGTTCTTTTATCGGGGGTATGTCCTGCAATATAAAAACCGAGCGCACGCAACACCCGGTTAAGGTTTGTAATATTATCATCGTCTGACTTTAAGCCCGAAATAATCTCTTGTATAAAATCTTGTATAAAATAAAACGAACTCAAGATTTTCTCTCGGGTTCGTTTTATTCTTGTGTGGTGCGCATAAAGAAATTACAGTTGAACACCTTATTTTGTAATTCAAAATCATACTACTTTTACTGACATTATTAAAGTATTTTTAACCTAAGGACAAACCGTTATATAAACAACTCGAATTCTATTGTTTTCTTAATCGGCGGACAGTAAAGCCGATGTATATCTATCGTTACTTCGCGAAAATTTATAAAAAGAAAAGGCCCGACGCGGCTCCGCATTTTGCTGCTTATTTCATCATAAAACCTGATATTGTAATTTCTTTCATAGTAGTATCCTTATTATCTTTGCACTCTTCCGCTTGCATTTCCGTTTGCGAGCGCTTCTACTTCTTCTTTGCTCTCCATGTTGTAATCGCCCTCGATCGAGTGTTTCAAACAACTTGCCGCAACTGCAAATTCAATCGCGTCAGTTGCATTTTTACCCGCCAGCAACGAATGAATAAGTCCTGCGCCGAAGCTGTCTCCGCCGCCGACTCTGTCCACTATATGCATTGCGTATTTTCTGCTGAAAACCGCCTTGCCGTCTGTGTACAACATTCCCGACCAATAATTGTCGTTTGCGCTTATGCTTTCTCTTAACGTGATTGCAACCGCCTTAAAGCCGAACTTATCGACAAGTTGTTTGGCAACCGAAACGTAACCTTGTTCGTTAAGTTTTCCGCTTTCAATATCGGTGTTTTCCGCCTCGATTCCGAACACGTCTTTTGCGTCTTCTTCGTTTGCTATGCAGACGTCGACGTACTTGCATATTTCGCTCATAACTTCTTTCGCCTTTTCCTTGCTCCAAAGTTTTTTACGGAAATTCAAGTCACACGACACGGTTATTTCTTTTTCCTTTGCACTCTTGACAGCTTGCAAAACTATGCCTGCCAACGTATCGCTAAGGGCAGGCGTTATGCCCGTAAAGTGAAACCATTTTGCTCCGTCAAAGATTTTATCCCAATCGAAGTCGTCGCCGGTTGCGGTTGCGATTGCACTGCCAGCCCTGTCGTATATGACTTTACTCGGGCGTTGACTCGCACCCTTTTCGCAATAATAAATGCCGACTCGCTCGCCGCCCCTTGCGACAAACGACGTATCGACGCCGAATTTGCGAAGGGAATTTATCGCGCTTTGTCCTATCTCGTGAGTCGGGAGTTTGCTCACAAAAGCCACGTCTTCGCCGAAATTTGCAAGCGACACGGCAACGTTTGCTTCCGCACCGCCAAAAGTCGCTTCAAGCCTGTCCGCCTGTACGAACCGCAAATAGTTTTCGGGTGCAAGACGAAGCATTATTTCTCCAAAAGTCACAATTCGCATATCTTTACAATCTCCTTGCAGTTTTTTACGATATCGCCTTTCATCATAAAAGAACCGCCCACGGCATACACCTTGTCGAAATCAAGGTATTCTTTTAGGTTGATCAAATCCACACCGCCCGTCGGGATAAATCTGATTTGCGGAAACGGTGCCGACAACGCATTCATCGCTTTCAGTCCGCCGTACACGCCCGCAGGGAAAAACTTGACGATGTTCAATCCATACGAGAGAGAGCGCATAATCTCGGTAGGTGTCACACACCCCGGATAATACGGAATATTCTCGTCTATACAATAGCAAGCCACCTCGTCGGAAAACCCCGGGGACACGATAAACTTTGCACCCGCCTGTACTGCGCTTTTTGCCTGCTCGGCATTGATAACCGTGCCCGCGCCGATATTCATATCTTCAAAGGCTTTCGTACCGATTGCAATTGCCTCTTTCGCGCACGCCGTACGGAATGTGATTTCCGCGCAGTTTATGCCGCCTTCTCTCAGTTTCGAGAGAATTTCTATCGTTTCTTTTTCGTCGTTTATGACAACTACGGGAATTACTTGTTTCATATTACACTCCGCTGTATGCCGAAAATCCGCCGTCAACTGGTATAACCGTTCCCGTTACAAATCCGCTTGCTTTGTCGTCGGCTAGCCACAACAGACATCCGATAAGATCGCTTATCTCTCCAAATTTTTTCATCGGCGTTGCGTTCAGAATCTTGCCTGTTCTTGCCGTCGGCGTGCCGTCCGCATTGAACAAAAGCGTCCTGTTCTGACTTGTCACGAAAAATCCCGGCGCGATTGCGTTGCAACGAATATTACACGGCGCAAAATGCACCGCAAGCCACTCGGTAAAATTGGATATGCCCGCTTTCGCCGCGCTGTATGCAGGGATTTTGGTGAGAGGCCTAAACGCGTTCATCGACGAAATATTGATGATGTTTCCGCCTGTTTTAACCATGTCTTTTGCAAAAACCTGCGTCACCAAAAACGCCGATGTTATATTGAGATCGAACACGAATTTCAGTCCGCTTTCTTCAAGGGCAAAAAAGTCTTTCACTCCTTCAAGATCCGCCGTCATAACCTCGTTGTCGGTGGTCGCCTTGGGATTGTTTCCGCCTGCGCCGTTGATAAGAAAATTCACTTTTCCAAACTTGGCGTTTATTTCGTCTTTTGCTCTTTGAATGTCCGCTTTGTCAAGGCAGTTGCACTGCACGGCAAGCGCATTTTTGCCAATCTCGTCCGCAAATTTCTTTGCCGCGTCGAAGTTTACGTCGAGAAGCGCGACTCTTGCGCCGCACTCCGCAAGCGCACGGGCAAATTCCGAGCAAATCACGCCGCCCGCACCCGTAATTGCAACAATTTTGTCACTTAAATCAACTTTGAAAGGAACGCTCATTTTTTCTCTCCTTTTATATCCTTTTCAACCGCCTCGAACAGTCCCGTAAGATAACACGCGCCCATCGCTCTGTCAAACAGTCCGTATCCGGGCTTTGCGTCTTCGCCCCACACGTTTCTGCCGTGGTCGGGACGAACGTATCCGTCAAACCCGTTTTCGACAAGCGCTTTGACTATCGCGTACATGTCGACGTTTCCGCAGTCGGTCTGATGTCCGTTTTCGTAAAAATTTATTTCTCCGTCGTATCTCAGCTGACGAAGATGCGCGAAATAAATCCTGTTTGCATATTTTGCCGCCATTTTCGGCAAGTCGTTGAACCTGCCCGCACCCAGACTTCCCGTGCAAAACGTTATGCCGTTGTGCTTATTCGGCACCGCCTTAAACAACTTATCGTAGTCGTCTTCTTTGCTAATAATTCTGGGCAAGCCGAACATATCCCACGGCGGATCGTCGGGATGTATCGCCATATCGACGCCCGCTTCGTCGCAGGCAGGCATAATTGCATTCAGAAAATACACAAGGTTTTCAAACAACTTTTCGTGCGTAATTCCCTTGTATTCGTCCAAAAGTTTATTAAGTTCTTCCGTGGAATAACTTTCGTCCCAGCCCGGCAAATGCAGGTTTTTGGGATCGAGCGCAAGCAGTTTCTCGTGATCGTAAGCAAGCGACGTCGAGCCGTCTTTATGCTTGAAATAAAGGTCTGTCCGCAGCCAGTCGAACACGGGCATAAAATTATAACAAATACACCTGACGCCGACTTTTCCGCAGTTGATGATATTTTGCTTGTACGCCTCGATGTACTTATCTCTCGTGGGTTTTCCGAGTTTTATGTCTTCGTGCACGGGGACGGACTCGATAACTTCCATATTAAGCCCCGCGTCGTTTGCAAGGGTTTTGAGCCTTTCAAGTTTTTCTTCTTTCCAGACTTCTCCTACAGGCGTGTCGTAAACGGCGGTCACAACACCGCTCATTCCCTGTATTTGTTTTATGTAATTCAGCGGTATGCAATCTTTTTCGCCATACCAGCGGAAGGTCATTTTCACAGCCCCAAAACCTCCTTTACGTTGTTGTATGCAATATCTTTTGCAAGCGCGAGCGCGGATTTTTCGTCATACTCGCCATGGTCGACCTTGTCTGCGATAAACGATGAAAGTATCCTTCTATAAAAGTCAAACCGCACGTACGAACTGAACGATCTGCTGTCGGTAAGCATGCCGAGATTCGTACCGAGAACCGCATATTCCGACACGGTTTCAAGTTGTCTTTTTATGCCCGACACGGTGTCGTTAAACCACCACGCCGCACCGACAATAACATTGGGAAACGCGCCCGAAATCGCACAAACAGCCCTTAAACATATGTCGTTTAACGGATAAAGTATAATTTTTGGCAAATCCCCAAGTTTTATGTACATTTTGTCAAGAAGTCGTGCAAGCGCGTCCGTATCAACGTTTGCCCTGAAAACGTCAAACCCGCTGTCTTTCCCGATTTCGTTAAACGCCGCGGTATTGACGTTTCGGAAAGTGCCGAAATGCAGCTGCAAAACGACTCCCTTTTCAAAGCATTTTTCAATCAGCCATTCGATGTTTTGCGTGTCGGAAAAATCGTCAAATCCGTGGTCTGCGATTTTGCAGCCTTTGGAAACAAAATAATCCAATCTCTTTTCAAGTTGCGCCTTGTCGACGCCTTCCGAAAAACATCTGTCGGGACGGAACGTCGGGCGCACCTTCACCCCGTTTATATCGCCGTGGCAAGATAAATCGGAAAACGGATCGTCGGTGGTTGCGATATACTCCACCCTGAATTTTTCAAGCAGTTTTTGCACGCTGAGCCCTTGCAAAATTTCGTTTGCTTTTTCATAAATACGACTTGCGCTGTCTTCGTTCAAAGGCTCTGTAATGCCGAAAATTTGTTTAAGCCCCATATGCGTCCAATAATAAAGCGGATTACCGAAAAGTTTTGGCATAATCTTTGCATATTTCAAAAACTTTTCTTCGTAAGAGCGGTCGCCCGTGATATAACTTTCGTCAACGCCGCAAAGACGCATCGCTCGCCACTTGTAATGGTCGCCCGAAAGCCACAGTTCCCCTATGTCGGAAAACTTCTTGTCGTTTTTAATATCTTCTTCGTTGAGATGACAGTGATAGTCGATAATCGGCAAACCCGCAATGCTTTTGTAAATTCCGCGCGCGGTGTCGCCGCTCAACAAAAGATTCTCATCAAAAAATCCCATTTTCCTTTCTCCTTTTTGAAACTATTTTATCACACAATTTGTGCATAGTAAATTTTATTTTTTGCTTTTTTACTTGCATATCTTGCGATTTTGGAGTATTGTTATGATATGAGCGGAACAAAATACGAAAATCAACAAATGAGTACCTCGACTTACGAGGTGCATCACAAAAAAGACAAAGATTTCAAAACGGTGGAAATGCATTCTCACGATTTTTCGGAGATCTATTTCTTTTTGCAGGGTTCTGCGTCGTACATCGTGGAAGATTGCAAGTATTCCCTGCGCCCCGGCGACGTGCTGTTGATTCCGTCCAACAAACTTCATCAGCTTGACATCAAAGACTCCGCAATGACGTACGAAAGGTTTGTTGTGTGGCTTAATCAACGATACCTGAAACGCATTTCAACCGCAAAAACCGACCTGAACACCTGTTTTTTACAGGCGCACGAACACAACGCTTTTCTTATTCGCAACAGCGCGGTTTCTGACAAAATCCGCCATATTCTGGACGGCTTTTCCGTTTCGCAAACCGACGACTTCGGCGCGGACATCGAAAACGAGGAGCGGATAAAAACTTTGCTTGTGTTGCTGGGACAATATTTTTTGCAAAACCGCGGCGATTTCACCATATTGGGAAAAGCAAATCCCTGCGTGACGAAAGCCATTGATTATATTTCCGAACATATATCGCAAGATCTTTCTCTTGACGCAATCGCATCTGCGTTGTTTGTGGACAAATACTACTTCGCGCACATTTTCAAGGAATACACTAACACTTCCCCTCACCGATATATCCTAAAAAAGCGGCTGGTCTTGTCAAAACAGTTTATCGAAGAAGGCTTCCCTATAACCGAAGTGTTTGCAAAGTGCGGTTTCTCGGATTATACCCACTTTTTCCGCGCGTTCAAAAACGAGTTCGGCATAACGCCCAAACAGTTCTACACCTCGATAAATTTACAAAATTAATTGTCAAAATTTACAAAAAAGCAGCCCGAGCGGGCTGTTTTTACGGTTTCGGTTTTATTACGATTATATTAATATTTCAACAAGTTTTCCGCCGCTTTCATAATCTCTCGTCTTTAGATTTATCAATCTCATCATTTTACGGATACAGGCAATCTCGATAGTAATCGGCTTGCCTTTTTTGCTGTAAGATATAACGTCGTTCAAATGCTTTCCGTAATGATCGCAAAGATACAACGCGCCCTCTTGAACTAAATCGTAAGAGTCGCTGAGCATATAACCTAATTCGTTTTTGTGCTTAATATCGCCATACAGGTCGGCATACATTTTTTGTGCGCGACTTCCCAAATAACCTATCTGGAAACGTAGTTCCATAAATGCGATAAGTTCTGCCATTTCAAGCACGTTGTTTTGCGAGATTTCTTCTTTCATAACGCTGAAATCTAAAATTTTTCTTTTCATCTGAGTTTACCTCGTATTTTTATTTGCCTTTCGGCAGTAGCGAGATAGCACAAGACGAAATATTGCTTTCGGTCAAATCGAATTACGGTAGAGAATATCAACGAAAAGGTTAAAACCGTAGCGAAAAAAAGTATCGTATAAATAAAATAAACCAAACTCGTTAACAAGTCTGACTTTTCGATAAATATTCGATTTTTAAGTACTTATTTTCGCGATGAAGTTGATATTCTCGCTGCCAAAGTGCTACAACCGCTACCCGAGAAAGGCAACAAAATACGATAAATTAACAATAGAAAAAGGTTAAGCGTAAAATCGTCTGACCTTAAAGTAATTGTAATAGCCCACAAAAGGCAAAAAGAAAAACCCAGCCAAACCTTATGGGTTCAACTGAGTCCAACTTGTGTGTGTACGACAAAATCTCGTTTTTCGGGCTGTTTTCGAGAGTGTGTCGGACGATAAGTTTTCTCTTTATCGCTCATACCCGGCAACATAAAGTTGTCAGCCTATATGCTTTTTAATTTCGGTCTTTACCTTTTCCAAATCACTGCAAGTCAAAATCGGAATCAGACGATTAATTTCGTCAACGCTCCTATCCCACCACTTGAATCTGAGCAGCAATTCGACTAGTTCGTTGTCAAAGCGTTCTTGAATTGCTCTTGCCGGATTCCCAACAACCTTTGTATATGGCTCGACATCCCTTCCCACAACGCTGTTTGCTCCAATGATTGCGCCGTCGCCAATGTGAACGCCGGGAAGAATTACTGAATTTTGCCCGATCCAAACATCGTTTCCGATAACGGTATCTCCTTTTAATGGCAAATCCGTTTTGGCAGGCGGCGACATTTTCCACCCCTCCAAGGTATAGAACGGAAATGTGGAAACGGCATTCATCTGGTGATTTGCGCCGTTCATCACAAACTCAACTCCGGCGGCGATTTGACAGAACTTCCCGATAATAAGTTTGTCATCATTCCACTCGTACAAATATGAAACATGGCTTTCAAAATCCGAATCGGCAATATAAGTAAAGTCTCCGACAATAATATTCGGATTTGTAACCGTTGGCTTCACATAAATTTCTTTATCGTACCCTGCAATCGGATGCACTGTAGCAGGATCCGGACACTTCACGTCATTCATTCAAACTTCCTCCGCAAATCCCGATTTGTGGTTGTTTTAATTTTAGCATATTTGTCGTTGTTTTTCAATCATTCGCGCAGATATAAAAAATAACGGTCCGTAAGAAAGACTTACAGACCGTTATGCTTGGTGCGGATGACAGGACTTGAACCTGCACGAAGTAGCTTCATAAGATCCTTAGTCTTATGCGTCTGCCAGTTCCGCCACATCCGCATTCCTTTACAGCTTTACTATTCTATTATATTTTTTTGCGTTTGTCAACAAGAGAAGGGTATAATTTTTTATATTTTTTCAAACTTTTTTTTATTTTTTCGATATAAGCCGAAGTTTCGGGATAAGGCACGCTTTTTAGTGTCGTTCCGTCTGCCGAATATTCTTTGACTTTGAGCCATTTTGCTACGTTTCCCTCTCCCGCATTATACGCCGCGACGGCGGTAATAGTATCGCCGAACCTTGATAAAAGGTATTTAAGGTAATACGCGCCGAACAGAATATTCGTTCCGGGATCGAAAAGATCGTAAGATTTTATACCGAGCTTTCCGGCAATGAACACTGCGGTTTCGGGCATTATCTGCATAAGTCCCGCCGCCCCTTTTTTGCTTACGGTGTTTTTATCGAAGCCGCTTTCGGCATTTATAACCGAAAATATGAGAATTCTATCCGTTCCGAAGCGATCGGAAGCTGCGATTACTTCTTTTTTGTATTCCGTCGGGTAGAAAAAAGTTCTTTCGATACAAGATCCGGTAAAAACGGCGGCAAATAATAAACCGGCTATTAAAACGATTATAAGAATGACCGGTTTAACAGGCTTTTTATCGCCTTTTTGCGGTTGGTTGTTCTTATTCGGGAGCGTACCTTGACTTTCTTCTACTTTGTCTGTTCTGTCACTTTTCCGCCCGTTTTTATATACGAATTTCATACTCATATTTTATTATGCGTTGTATGAATAATTCTTATTATTTTTTATAAAAACGGAATTTTTACGTTTGGCTTACAATAATTACGGTATAAATTCGTAAGTACAGGTAGCGATAAACACGCCCCTGTCACTCTTTTTTATCGGATTCGTCCGTCTGTTCTTTCAGCGTTTCTTTTGAAGTTTTTTCAGATCGTTCAACCGCCGCTTTATCCGAAACAGACTGTTCGGCAGCTGTTTCTTCTGTTCCCGAAGGATAAAAACCTTTATGCAAAATTTCCGGAAAGAGCTCGGCGTTTATGTACTTGTCAAAAACCGAATAAGTATATAAAAGCCACAGCATTATTCCCAAAGGAAGGAATAAAAACGTGCAAATCAAAAGATAAGAATACTTAAAAATAAAGTTATATAGTCCGAAAAATTCGAGAACATATTCAAGTGTAAACGGCAAAAACGCGAGAAGAAGCATTCCTATGCTCTTAAAAAGCGTTCTTACGTAAAACATAAAGCCGTTCCTTATGTTTTCGCCTATTCTGCTTGCGTAAACCGTTCTCTCCGATAGCCAGAAAAACATCGCCGGGAGAAGAATAAACACGCCGAGTCCCAACGCTATCGCATACAGTATTCCGTTTGTCGCCGACGAAAAGAACACCGCCGTATACGCGCAAAGACCGTATAAAAACATGGCGAGCGCGAACTGACCGCCGTAAATTTTTATTCCGTCCTTAAAGTCTTCGAAAAAGAACAGCGGCTCGTCCCATATGATTTGTCTTAAAACTCTTGCGGATCCCGCTATCCCTACCGAAAAAATAATGTATCCTATTATTTTTATAAGGGCGAAAGCTCCGTTTGAAGCAGCGACTTCCGACGCACACGTCTCCGCCGAAATCGCGCCGTTTTTATATTCGGCGTAAATATTTGCGGCGTTTATTTCGCCCACGGCTCCGAATACAAGAAGCGGCAATGAAAACAACAGTAAAAGCGCGCCGAGCTTCAATAAATCTTTCCACCTGTTTTTAAGCACGTCTCTGAAAACGTCTCTTCTCGAATGAGGAAGGCTCGCTTCTGTAAAGTCGATTTTAGCTACCTTGGGCTTTCTTTTACCGAAAATTCCGCCTCGGCTGTCTTCTCTTCCGCTATTTTTTTGTCCGCTCATAAGCTAAGCAGCTCCTTTACTATAATTATCGCGCCGTCATGTTTTTTGTTCTCCGAAAGTCCCGAAAGCGATCCGAGATGCACAGAACCTTTTCTGAAAAGTGCGTAAAAATTTTCTTTGTTTCCTTCGCCGTCGGTAAACTTAAAGGGCGATTTATCGTCTTCGTCTTCTTTGTCGAAGATTTTTATTCCGAACAACTTACCGCTCTTTTCGTAGTAAGTTATCTCCTTACCTGTGTCGCCAAAAACCGACCTTACCGCGGTATCGTCGAGTTCGAGCCAGTCACCCGGATCTCCGTTTGAAAATAAGCCGTCCGCAACGCTTTCGGGTATAATAACGACGTCGACTAAAGCGTACTTATTTATAGTACATCCGCCGAAAAAGTAAACGTAAGAAGCCGAAAACACCGAATCGAAATAATTATCGGTCTTAGCCATAGCCGTTACTTCGACCTTTTTTACATAGTCGGGCTTCCGATTTTTGAAGTAATTTATCTGCGATTCTTCGTCCCCGTAGGTTGCCGAAAATATTACGAGTTTATCCGCCCCTTCGGGTTCGGCGGCTACCGTGTACACGCTCGCAGATACTACGACAACGACAAGAAGCCATATTAAATAAAGCCACCATTTCTTTTTAATGTGGATAAGCGCTTTGCCGTTACTCATCAGGTCTCCTTTGCATCGTTTTTATTTCCGTCCGCGTTTTCGGTATCGACGCTTTTATTTTCGCCTGCGATCTTTATCTCCGTTATCGCCGTTATGAACCCGCCCGAAACGTACAAAACAAGTTCGTCTCCCGTCTTGTACGGAAAGTTTCCGAGTTCAGCTTCAAACGAAAATATTTTTTCTTTTATACCGCCGATATTATCCGCGGCGGTATTTTTACTCAGGTCGTTATCGGGGGCTTTTTGCTCTCCGTAAACGGCGAAAACCACTTCGTAAGCGGCTATGCCGCCCGTGAGAGTGACCATTTTATCAGCCGAAATCACTTTGCCGGTATAACGCCTTTCGTTCGATGACAGGCACTTTTCGTACACGTCGACGCGTTTTTTAAGCGGCAGACACTCCGAATAGTAGGTAAAAATGAAAAACCAGCCCGAAAACACCGCTATAACCGCCGAAACGATTATTATCCACAGCGCGTTTTTCGGATTGGCGAAAAACAATAAAACGATCGCCGCGGCAAGCGTAACGGAAGAAATTATAAGAGCGGTTCTTTTTAGTTTTACGCGGCGGCTTTCGAGCTCTTTGCCGTCGTCAAGGTTATAATATCTCATACAAGGCTCCTTTCCGCAAGAGCGTTCCTGAAATCGTCTATAACGGCGCCGCGACGTTTGAATACCTCTATCGGAGTTCCGCTCGCGACAAGTTTGCCTTCGTTCATAATGAAAAGCTTGTCCGCGAGAGCAACGGCTTCTTTCACGTCGTGAGTGACGTAAATTACCGTACAACCTGTATCCGCCACCACGTTTTTGACGTACGAGCGGAGAATAGCTCTCTTTTTTACGTCCACGTTCGAAAACGGTTCGTCCATAAGACAAACCGAAGGTCTGCGGACAAGCGCTCTGCCTATCGCGACGAGCTGTTGCTGTCCGCCCGAGAGTTCTTTGGGTTTGCGATTCAATAACAGTTCGAGACCGAGCTTTCTTGCAATCGACTTTACCCTTTCGGTGACTTCTTCTCTTCCGGCTCCGGCAGCCTTTAATGGCGAAGCGATATTATCGAACACGGTCATGGACGGATAAAGCGAATATCCTTGCGGAACGTAAGCGACGTTCCTGTCCTTTACGGTGAGTTCCATGGCGTCGGTCTCGTCGAAAAATATTTCGCCTTCGTAATCTAATAGCCCTGCCACCGCTCTTATAAGGGTGGTTTTGCCGCAACCCGACGCGCCGATTATTACGTTGAATTTTTCATCGTCGAAGTCGGCCGAAAAGTTATCGAGAGCGATTATCTCAGGCGGCTCTTTTTTACTTTTTTTGTCCTTTTTTGATTTATCGGCGTACTTTATCGTAACGTCTTTAACCGAAATTCCGGGCATTTTTCTCCTTAAAGCGGATGTTTTACCGCCGTAATTTTAATGTGACGGCAGAAAATCCACCGTCACGTTTTTAATATTATTTTTAACCGTTTTATCGCATGCGGCTTAAAATTAACCATCGTTTTAAGTTGGTTTTTATTTAAGCCGATTTTTAGACAATCAATAATTTATGGCGTTTATAAAAAGGTTGGTATAATCCGCTTCGCCGCCGTAGCACGCTATGCCGAAAGCGGATTTCGTAGCCGAAGCGAAGTCTGTGTAAGTTCCGTCGAATATGCCCGAAAGGCGCGCCCCTACGGTATCGACGAGAGTATCTCCGAGATAAATTTCAAAATTATCTGCGGTTCTTACCACTTTTAATTTAAGTCCGGTTTCGGATTCCATAGCCGCTTTATATTCTGCGGCGTTTTCCAAGGTCTTTGTTTTAAAGCCGTAATTATCGAGTTCTATCTTTTCGCATCTTGCGTACCCAGACGGAGTGGTGATCAGAAGATAGTACGAAAGTTCGTTTTTAACGATTCTTTCCTTATCTTCCGAATTCCAGTCCGAAAAGTTGACCGACGCACATATCGAAAACTGTCTTCCGTTATACACGTACGAAGCAAGAACCGCGCCGAGTCTGTACGAAGCCTCGGAATTTCCGTTAGAAGTCTGCGCTCTGTTGCAACGCGCGTTTTTGATTACGAACGAAAAGTCGTAAGTCGTTCCCGCCGCATTGAAGTAGCTGTTGCCGACGGCGTAAGCCGATTTAAGATTGGTTAAAAAGCCGTTCTCATGGCGGAAAATTTTACCTTCGCTTAAGTCATAATCGCCGTAAGCAACCGAACCGGTTGTCTGTTCGCCGGTTGTTCCGAATCCGTTTATATCGTAGCCGCCGTCGGTCTTACCGGCTCTGTCTACTGTAAAGCTTTTAGCCACACTCCTCTTATACAGGCTGTCTATCGCCGTTACCGAAACTCTCGTTACGTTTCCGGTAAACGAAACGCAGTATTCGCCTTTGAAGTTTTTGATATTTCTCGCAGTAGAAACGAGCTTCGTTTCGGATAAATCCGAACCGGAATATGCGTTTACTTCATACGCCCAGACGTCGTTGTCGCCGGATTTTGCTTCCTTAAAAAATACGTTGGTTACGTTTTCGGTATTTACCTGCGCGGTAACCGCGTTTTCTTCAAAATACGGAACGGAGTTAACCGTATCTCTGTTTGCGGGGGCGTATTTTGTGTTTCTGTTTGCCGTGCCGATAGCGGGGATTTCCCATGCGGAACCGATTGTCTTTTTTGCAAGGTAGTCAACCCTTTCGATCGTTACCGAAGAATCGTTGTTTACGGTGACCAGAAGCCCTTCGCTCGCGGCGGAAGTATCGCCCGCGTAATTCACGTTGTACCATTTGCCGCTTTTATCGATTCTGCCGTCGGAATAAACGGTCGCGTTGGTGCATTTGGTCGTTCCGCAATCAACCGCTGTGAAGCCTTTATCCTGACTTAACGCAAGCTCCGAATAGGGCGATTTGTGAA
This sequence comes from Clostridiales bacterium, assembly GCA_003538975.1. GTDB lineage: Bacteria > Bacillota > Clostridia > Christensenellales > Borkfalkiaceae > UBA11475. The sequence goes on from DPQQ01000001.1 coordinate 164,165, forward strand.
TATGACCGGCAAATAAAATCGTGTTCGGGTATTTTGCGAGTATCGAGTCGAGATCTCTGTCGCCTTCCGTTCCCATAGATCCGAAAACGGTATCCTGAACGGGATTATGCGTTATCAGAAATACCGGTTCTTTCGGATATTTGCCGTTTATGTACGCAAGAGTTTCTTCGATCCACTGAAGCTGGAAAACGGTATAAGTTCCCGTTTCTTTCCAGTACGTTTCGTTATCGACGATGATAAAGTTGATCGAAAAGTCTTTTAACGCTATTCTCTGATACCTTAGCCCTAAATTGCAAAGCTGTTCATAACTTAAATCAAGCGTGCTGTGGTCTTTCGTATCGTCGTTTTTAAAGTAGTTTTTGTTAGACGTTTTAAGAGCAGCATAGTACTTGCGGCTGCTTACGCCGCGGGTGCTTTCGGTACCGCCGCCGCTAGAACAATCGTAATTATCGAAGCCGCCCGTCATGTCGTGATTGCCGAGACAATATCCTAAATCGGTGCCGTCGGGTATTGTTTCGTCAAAGACGGTTTTAAGGTATTCAAGTTCGGCGTCACGCTTTTCGCCGTCGTTCTGCGTTATCGAATTTTCGTAAGTAAGTCTCTGATACCATATCGTATCGAGAAGATCCCCCGCGATAAAAACGCCGTCCAGATTTCCGCTTTTTCCTTTGGCAAGAGCTTTTGACACCGCTATCGAGTTTTTGAAAAATTCTTCCGAAGTTTTGTCCTCTCTCTGCAAGTGTATGTCCGAGATCATGGCGAATGTATACGAAGTCTTATCAGATTTCGGTTTGCAACCGATAAGCGACGCGCACGAAAACGTAAGAATCGTCGCAAATACAAGAGCAAGTAATTTTTTCATATAATTTCCTTCGGAAAGCGTTTATTATAACACTCCCCTTTATAATACTATTTATTATATCATATAATATAAATATTGAAAAGTAAATGGCATTTTTTATTATTTTCGTGTCATATGTTCGGAAAACATGATTTTTAACACATTTTGCGGTCTGATAATGCCGGAATAAACAAAAAGCAGACGAATAAAAAAAGATAAAGGCGGACAACCGTCCGCCTTACCGTCAGATTATTTTTAGTTTTTCAGCCTTAAAGGACTATTTTCATCTTACCTGTATCGTCGAACTCTACCCGCGCGAAGCAAACCGTTCTGTCGCCCGAAGGATGTTCGTAGTCGGTATGGATATGGAACGACGTATACAGATTCCCGTCGAAGCCCTTGAAAATCGAGTTGTGCCCGGGACCGGAAAATTCGTTTTCTTTATACTTTAAGATAGGATTATCGTCGTATTTTTTAAAGCCGCCGAGCGGATTATCGGACTCGGCGCAGCAAACGCAATAATTTCTGCTCGTGTAGCCGTCCGCAGAATAGTTAAGGTAGTATTTTTGGTTATGTTTAACGACTACAGGTCCTTCGTTAATGGGCCAATCCCAGTTCATTTTCTTTTCGAATCCCGACGGAGTTGATATAAGTACCGGCTTAGTCAAAAGCATAGTTAAATCAGCCGAAATTTCCGCTCCGTAAATCTCGCTCGTGTTGCGACCGTCTATTATGTTTTCGACGCACTCTCTGACGTAATAGATGTAATTTTTTCCATCATCGTCAAACAAAAAGGTTGCGTCTATAGCTGAATATCCTTCGTCGAAAAGCGGTCCGTCCTTTATATCCTTAAAAGGTCCCAAAGGACTGTCCGAAACCGCGAGACCTATTCTTCTCGAATGGTTTTTCTTCCAGGTCGAGGTGAATAAAAGGTAGTATTTGCCTTTATATTTATATGCTTCGGGCGCCCAGAAGCACCCTTCGCCCCAAGGGCTGTTTTTATAGCACTTGCCTTTTTCTTCCCAGTTTATAAGGTCTTTCGAAGTCCATACCTTAAAGCCGTCCGCGGCGGAAGTCGCATACAGATAGTACGTTCCGTCATCCGCTAAAACGAAAGGATCTCCTATCCCCGTTACTTTTGTTATAATCATTTTTTCCTCCGGTATTAAAAAATCCGTCCATGAGCGTTACAAACGTATATCGCCCGCGGACACAATTATTTTAGCATATAAAAAAGCGGTTTTCAATAGCAAAAACCGCTTTTTTATAACAATATTTTACCTTTATTCCACGTGGAAGGTTATCTCCCCGGACATGACGTCGAGTTCTTTCTCTTCAAAGCTTACTTTAAGGGTTCCGTCACGGTTTATCCCGAGAACGGTTACTTCCTTTTTCTCTCCGCAAAGTTCCGAAAAGACGGTTTTTCCTTTAAGATAGTCGTTTTTTATCGCTTCTTCTATCGCATAGTCGGAAGATTTAAGCGAATAAAACGTGGCCTTTATCTCTTTATAAACGAGTTTTTTTACGTCCTTTACCTTAAAATCTTTACCGCTTTCGAGCTTTAACGAAGTCGCTTTGTGAAGCACGCTGCAGAACTCCGTCTGATTTACGTTTAAGCCGATGCCTATGACTACTTCTTTAAGTTCGCCCTTTATCGTTACGCCCTCTAAAAGTATGCCGCATGTTTTTTTGCCGTTTATATATACGTCGTTGGGCCATTTCACGCTGACGCCCTTTACTCCGAGTTTTTTTACCGCATTCATAACCGCAACAGCAGAAGCTACGGATAAAAGTCCGAACTTACTTACAAGCTCTTTATCCTTTATCAGTATCGAAAACATAAGGTTTTCGCCGGGGACGGATTCCCAGCTTCTACCCGTTCTGCCGCGCCCCGCGCTCTGATAGTCGGCGGAAACGAAAGTAAAATCGCCCATAAGAGAACGTCTGCGTTTGATAAACGCAGACGTCGAGTCTATTTTTTTGAAGTGAAATCTTTTTATAAGACACATATCAAAGGAATATCGCCATCAAAAGTCCTGCGGCGATTGCGGAACCGATAACGCCCGCAACGTTGGGACCCATAGCGTGCATTAAGAGGAAGTTCGAAGGATCTTCTCTCTGACCTTCTTTCTGGACGACTCTCGCCGCCATAGGAACTGCCGAAACGCCTGCCGCGCCGATCATCGGGTTGATCTTGCCCTTCGAAAGTTTGCACATAATCTTGCCGAAGAGTATACCCGAAATAGCCGCGATGACAAATGCCGCGATACCTAATACGAATACGTAGATGGTCTGTAATTTAAGGAAAGTTTCGCCGTTTGCGGTCGCGCCTACCGAGAGACCTAAAAGTATCGTGCAGATGTATAAAAGAGCGTTCGCGACGGTGTTCAGAAGGTTGGGAACGACGCCGCATTCTTTGATAAGGTTACCGAGCATAAGGCATCCGATAAGCGGAGTAGCCGACGGAACGATGAGACATACCGCAAGCGTAACTACGATCGGGAACATAATCTTTTCGGTCTTGGATACTTCGCGAAGCTGTTCCATCTTTATAAGACGTTCCTTCTTGGTGGTGAAGAGTCTTATGATCGGCGGGAAGATAACGGGAACGAGCGCCATGTACGAATACGCCGCAAGAGCGATACCCGCTAAAAGTCCGCTTCTGTCGACGCCGTCCATAAGAGTCGCCGCAGCTGCCATTTTGTTGGAAACAAGTATAGCCGTGGGGCCGTCCGCGCCGCCGATGATACCGATAGCGGAAGCTTCGAAGAAGTTGAAGCCCAAAAGCAGAGATCCGAAGAACGCCGCAAATATACCTATCTGAGCAGCCGCGCCTAAAAGCATCGTCTTTTTGTTTGCGATAAGCGGACCGAAGTCTGTCGTCGCGCCGATGCCCAAAAAGATAAGACAGGGATAAAGTTCGCACTCTACGCCGAGATGAAGATAACCTAAAAGTCCTCTTTCACCGTCAGCCGATATGTAAATACCCGGGAAAAGGTTTACTAAAATAATACCGAACGCTATAGGGATCAGAAGATACGGTTCGAAGTCCTTTTTGATCGCAAGGAACAAGAACACACAGCCGATGACTATCATCACGAGACGCTGCCAGCCGTTCCCTACGAAAAAGTCCGTCAAAGCCATACTGTCGACTATAGACTTTAAAAATTTACCGAAATCCATTGTTTTTTACCTGTACCCCGTTTATTAGCCGAGAACGATAAGAGCGTCGCCGTTGTTTACGGCCGCGCCTACGTTTGCCTTGATTTCGGTAACGGTGCCTTCTTCGGTCGAAGGAACTTCGTTTTCGAGTTTCATAGCTTCGATAACAGCTACGACCTGACCTTTTTTAACTACGTCGCCGACCTTGACTTTTATCGAAAGAACTTTGCCCGCGATAGGAGCTTTTACTACTGCGTTTCCGCCGGAAACGGCAGCTTTGGGAGCGGCAGCCTGAGCGGGAGCAGCTTCGGTTTTGATGGTTTCCGCAGATTCGGAAACAGCTTCGAGTTCTACTTCGTAAACTTTGCCGTTTACTTTAACTTTATAAATCTTCATAATTATTTAATCTCCTTTACGCTGATAACTTTTACGTTTTTATGGGTTTCGTTTCTTAAATCGACGGACGCTACCAGAGTGGCTATCATCGCGTCTTCGTCGTTAAGGTCGGGTTTAACCGCCGTCTGCGCGGCAGGTATAGCGGCGGTCGTTTCTTCTTTTTTAGCCGGGGTTTTTACGCATTTCTGAATAACGATGTTTACTACCCAGGTAATAAAGATTATAAGAGCGAGAATCAGAAAGACCATTACGATACACAAAAGCGCTACTATCGCGCCGTTGCCGAACGAGTCCTTTCCTTTAACGCTGCCGTCTAATAAAGCAAGTAATAATGTATTCATGTTTTTACTCCTATATTATAACGTCGAATTCGTCCGTTTCTACCGCGGGAGCCGGGTTGTACTTTTTGTTAAGGAACTCGGTAGCCACGTTTTCGAACAGAGCGAGAGACAAAACGTCTTCGTCCGATCTTGCGATGTCTTTATACTTTTCTTTCATCGCTTCGAATTCGGGTTTCAAAAGATCTGCGGGACGGCAGGTGATTACTTCGTCGTCGCCGATAATTTCTTTTCTGATTTCGGGATCGACGGGAGCGGGCGTCGCGCCGTATTTGCCGTGAACGTAATCTTTTATTTCTTTAGCGACCATCTTGTAACGCTTGCCCATAAGCACGTTGAGAACGGCTTGCGTTCCTACCATCTGCGAAAGCGGAGTTACGAGCGGCGGATATCCCATATCTTTACGGACTCTGGGAACTTCCTTCAAAACTTCGTCGTACTTATCCATCGCGTTCTGCGCTTTAAGCTGGTTCATAAGGTTTGAAAGCATTCCGCCCGGAACCTGATAAGTAAGAATGTTGGGGTTAACCGACAACGCTTTGGGATTAAGAAGTCCGTTTGCGAGATACTTGTCTTTAACCTTTGTCATAATAGGTTCGCATTCGTGAATTACGTCCATGTTGAGCTTCGGATCGTATTCGGTACCTTTAAGAGCTACGCAGAAAGCCTGAGTGGAAGGCTGAGCGGTGCCGTTAGATAAAGGCGAAAGACCTGTGTCGATGATGTCGCAACCCGCCTGAATAGCAGCCATATACGTCATTTCGCATATACCGCCGGTGCAGTGCGAGTGAAGTTCGAGCGGGAGCTTGGTGTTCTTTTTGAGCGCCGTGAAGAGCTTTTTGGCGTCTTCGGGAGTAAGAACGCCCGCCATATCCTTAACGCAAAGCGAATCGGCGCCTAACGCTTCGACCTTTTTGGCAAGGTCTACGTAATAATCGATGGTGTGTATGGGTGAAGTCGTATAGCTTAACGCTATCTGGCATTCGCCGCCGTACTTTTTGGTCGATTTAACAGCCTGCTGAAGATTGCGGATATCGTTAAGAGCGTCGAATACTCTTATGATGTCGATACCGTTTTCTATAGACTTTTTGCAGAACATATCTACCACGTCGTCAGAATAGTGACGATAGCCTAAAATGTTCTGTCCGCGGAAAAGCATCTGAAGTTTGGTCTTTTTGCAAACTGCGCGTACTTTTCTCAAACGTTCCCACGGGTCTTCGTTAAGGAATCGCATACACGCGTCGAACGTTGCGCCTCCCCATACTTCCAGAGCGTGGTAGCCTGCGTTGTCAAGTATACTTGCCATCGAAACTACTTCTTCCGTGGTCATACGGGTAGCGAACAACGACTGGTGTCCGTCACGAAGTGCCGTTTCAACAATTTTTACACCCATTGTTGTCCTCCGATTTTATAATAAATTTTTTTTGTTTTCAAGCGGAATTTTTATTAAAAGATTTTTATATCGTAAGCTTTCAGCAGCTTCTTAAAACCGTCTTTTTAAAATGATTTTTACTTGCCGGAAAGCCCGAAATTAAAATATTCCCGAAAATTCGCATTATAATTATAATACCGAAATTTCTACTTGTCAACCCGTATTTTATTATTTATTATATATAATTCGATATTACGTATATAAAATCAATCTACCCATAACATTTAAATAATCAAATAATTTTTCCGGATTCGTTCCGGTTTTTCTTTTTAAAAAATATTCCGTTTAAAAAAAGCTTGAAAATATCCGTTTTGCGTGATAAAATAAAATTGCCAAGCCAGTTTAATATTTTTTCTCACGGATATAGCTCTTATAGAACTGTATCGACTTTTACTTTGTTTATTTCCGTGAGAATTAAACCGGTTTGGCGACTGAACAAAAGCGGTACTTTCTATACGCCGCTTGCGTTTATCGTTTGCGGCGTTTTTTCTTTCGCGAAAAAAACATGCCGCGTTATGAGGAATGATATATTCCGAAAGGAGGCATTGTTTATGCAAAATTACGAATACCAGAAAGATGAAGTTATGCTCTGCAAATGCGAAGCGTACAGAAAGCGAAAAAAAGGCGATATATACCTTCTTCTGACCAATAAAAGCCTTGTCCTTACGACAAGAATAAAAGAATTATTCAAAGAAGAAGAAATTTATGTGGAACAATATCCGATTGCGGACATCAAAATGTACGAAGGGATACCTCAGGTAAAAATAAATTTCCCGGATATAGAAATCTATACGTTAAACGCCGTCGTTGAATTCTCGATGTTCGAAAAGAAAGAAGCAAGGCAACTCGTAGAGCAAATTTATAGATTAAAAACCAGTAAAAGTCTTGCGACTCGAAGCGCCGATAAAGTTAACGGAGCAATTGATACCGTCAACAGAGCTCTCGGCATAGATACCGTCAGCACCGTTAAAGAAATTCTCGAAAACGGCATTACGGGAAGCGTTTTCGGTCTTTTTACGAAAAAAGGAAAAGCTTCTGCAGTTCAGAAGACTATATCCGTCGGTAATTCCGGAAATAAAGAATCCGAAAGCGAAAAACTCGATCGTCAATACGAAATGCTTCAGAAAATAAAAAAGTTGAAGGACGACGGCATTTTAACCGAAGACGAATATGAAGAAAAGAAACGGCAAATTTTAGAAAGCGGCAATTAACAAATATAAAAAGGAAGCCTTTCTACGGGCTTCCTTTTTCTTTTTTACTTTACTTTTTTTGAGTTTTACACATTCAGAATTATCAGAATGACGTAAGCCGATTTATATTCTAATTTAACGTACGACACCGAACCGAAACGTGATGAAATTCTAATTCCGAGTTCTGTCGAATTTACCGATTTATCGCAAGCGAATTCCAGAATCACGGGAGTTTTTACCGTGCGATATTTTAATTTGTAATAATCTTTGTAATAATCTAAAATCTTGCTTGCTTCGGTAAGGTCTGAAGCGTACAGGTCGGTCGAACTGTCTCCGCCGCTCTTGTAATTTATGTTTTTGTAAATATTAAAGTCGGTACCCGCAACGGCGTCTTTGCTGTTGGTCGAAGGATCTGTTTTCGACTTTTCTTCGTCGGTAATCATAAAGTACGCCGCGGTGAAAAGTTCGTTGGCTTTATCTCCGCTGCCGGTCTTTAAGTTGGCGTAAGTCGGATCGACGACGTACCATTCCTTTACCCCGTCTTTATCGGCGTCTACCAGAACTTTATTCCAGGCGTGACTGTTGCCGACGGTCTGAACGCAAACAATATCTTCGATACCGGCAAGTATTCCGAAAGCCTTGGATATGGAATCGCATATACCCGAACCGTTAAAGAAAACCGATTCCGCAAACCACGCCTGCAAAGTGTAGTTTGTTCCCGCGGGTTTGCCGTTCGTATAAGTAACCGCGCCGTAATCGTAGCGGACGTTTTTCCCCGTCCATTTGTAAATTTCCCAAAGCTTATTCACGTCGCTCATATCGTCGTTTACAATCTTTTTAAGAACGTTCTCGGCGGCGATCAGCACCTTTTCTGCGTCAGAGCCTTCTTTTGCTATGGGTTTATACCCGTGCGACAGAGCGTAATAGAGAGAATTGCTTGACGAAACGTTCATTTCATATTTGCGGTTTTTATACTTGAAGTCCGTAAAATCCGAACTCCGTTTATCCGCGCCGTCCGTATATAAAGCGGAATCAACTTCGGCTAAAAACTCCTGTTCGTATACTCCGTCGTTACAGGTTATCGAATTTGCTGTTTTTTCATTTAAAACGTCGTTCGACGGAATTCCTATTCCGAACCAGTCGGAACCTATCACCGGCGAATAGGTGTTTATGACGAGCGCATAGCTGTACGCCGTTTTTTTAGTCAGAACTTCGTTAAAATATACGCTCGAAGTGCCGTCATAGTCGTAAGTCAGCCTGAACTGTTTGCCCTTGTTTTTGCTCTGGTCGCTAATTACTTCGTACGCAAGAACGTAATCCATAAGACAGATAAGTTCGTCTTCAGATTCAACGTTAATAAGGCTTTTATCGGAATTGCCGCGCTCGGTAAACTCTTCAAAATAGTCGCTCAGCATATCCCTCTCGCAATACACGCAGATATGCGCTTCGTAGACGTGATGGTCGAGTTTAGGAGCGGTTTCGACGACACAGGTATCGCCGCAACGCAAACAATGTTTATATTCGAGTCTTCCCGTTTCGCACGTTGGTTCTACCGTTTTATCGACTTCGTAATCGTGTTCGCCGAGAGTTATTTTAGTAAAAGAATATCCGCATACGCAGGCATATTCGTACTCGCCGTCCGTAAGACAATTGCCTTCGACAAGCGTAGTAACGGTAAATTTATGCTTTTCTTCGTCAACCTTCGTTCCGCACCACTTACAGAGTTTATAATGAACGCCGTCTTCGGCTTCTTCGTAAATCCACGTAGCGTCTTCGGCAGCCGCATGATCCGCATAGGCGGTTTCGGTCTTTACTTTTCCGCAACGCGAACACTCGTAAGTTATTTTTCCTTCCGCAAGGCAGGTCGCGGCGGAAATATTCTTCTCCTTATAATCGTGTTTAAGCGCGGGCAGCGTTTTTATATAAGTATCGTAACAGACGGAGCATCTGTATTTTATAAATCCGTCGTCAGTACATGTAGCCGCTCTTTCGGACACGGCTTCGTACTTATGGGTATGTTCGTCGTTTCCGCCGTTAAAGCAGCCCGAAAGCGATAACGCCGAAAAAGCCGCGCAAACCGCGATAAGTATTATTAAAAACTTTTTAAGATTCTTTTTATAACTCATATTCCACTGTTTTATATCGTATTTTATTGTATTTCAACACAACTTATTTTTATTTTAATTTGTTTTTCTCTTAACTTTTTATTACCCGATTGTTTTTCATATTCGGTCCGGCATCGGCTTAAGCCGTTTTTATGCTTTTATTCCTATAAAAAACGGCAAAACGCTTATGAAACGTTCGCCGTTATATCGGTTACATTTTGGCGGTAACTCTTTCCTTTGCCGTTAAAAGCGAAAAGCTTAAAAGATAGGTCGAAAGAATCGCCCCGCCGAGCAGTATCGCCCCGAAAATATCGCTGAGCCAGTGTACGCCCGAGAGCATCCTGCCGATTACGAGAAACAGCATAAGAACGAAGTTTACCGAAATAAGCGTGATTTTAAGCCATGTCTTTTCTATATATTTACATATCTGGAAAAACGCGGTCGAAAAAAATACTATCGATAAAAGAGTCGTCGAGGACGGATAAGAGGCTTCCGCCTTATTACGAAGGATAACCGGTCTGAAGTTTATCGCAACAATTTCAAACAGAACGTAAAAGACGATCGTAACCGCATAGGTTATACCGAGCGCGGCGATGTTGCGGTCCACTTTGAGAAGCGATTTACGCTTCCCCCACTGAACTATTCCGAGTACGAAAAAAAACATCGCTCCCAGAACGCATATAAATTGCGTTACCGAAGTTATTTTGTATAAAACGTTATTAAACGGAACGGCTTTATAATAAGCTTCGTTCATTGCCGAAAGACCTACTTTAACTCCGTTTATTTCGGAAACGTCGGCAAAAGCGACTATAAGAGTGAACGCCAGAAAGATCGAAAACGCCGCTATCGTTGATATAAGATACTTTATGCTTTTTTTATCCATATTTTAATTTGATTTGATTTTATATTTTCCCGCTGTTTAAACGGATAGTATTATATAAACTTGATAACTACATTTATAAATATTACCCGTATGTCTTTATTTCATTCCGCCGATAAGATCTTCGTCGTCTATCGTATCGTCTTCGAGACTGCCGGAAAGATGTTCCGAAAGCTTCTTTTTAATAAAAGATTCTTTCTTCCCGAGCTTCTTTTCATAAATATCTCTGAAAAACGGAATAGTAACCGTGGTTATAAGTTCGACGATAAGAAATACCGTATGAACGGCCACGTGAAGTTCGCCGGGATTAAGTATCAGGGTAATCGAAATGATAATCGCGAAAACCGATTCCGCAAGGTCGATGCCTACCAATACTTTATATCCTGCGCCTTTCTGCTTCATATAGCGGGATATTTCTTCAAGTTCGCCGGTTTCTCTGAAAATCGACCAGATCGCCCATATTATGCAATCGCTCTCGTAAGAAATGTCTTTAGCCGTAAGCAAAAGAGTGCCGAGCATGATTTCGAACACTCCCCAGAAAAATTCGTTTTCTTCCGAAAATTTCTTTTTCTGAACAAGGTGAAGAATTACCGACTCCAGCCCGTATACTATCATAAGCGGTCCTACAACGTACTTTACGTTATCGAGAAAAGTTCTGAAAAATATCCCGACGACTACCGCCATCGCAAGATACAGGACCGTTCTTATTATTCTCCAAGTTTTCATATCAAAAGCCTTCCAAGTCCGTTTTTATGCGGGCTTTTTATTTTATTTGTTTCTTTGTTTTGTTATTCCGGAATTACTCCAGAATGTTCGACGTTATAAAATCTACGCCCCAGGCTGCAAGCTTTTCGCCGTAAGACGAATCGTTTACCGTCCAGCAATTAACTTTTACGCCGCTACTATGCAAAAGCCCGATATTCTCTTCATTCAATTTTTCGTAATATATATCGAGATCCATATCGTATTCTTTTAGCCTTTTTATAAGATCTCCCGTTACTTCTTCCCCGGTTAAAAACTGCAAAGTTGCGGTTTTGTCGAGCTTTCTGAGTTCGACGAGATTTTCATACGAGAACGATATAAATATAACGCTTTTTACGTCATAAGTTTTTACTACGGTTTCGTAAATGCCTTTTACGTCTTCAGCCGCCATGGGGTTTTTAAGTTCGAGCACGCAGATTTTTTCGTATTTTTTGCAGATATCAAGATACTCTTCGAGAGAAGGAAAACAAAGATCCGCACGGTCGCTTCCGTCAATGTCTTTGAGTTTTATTTTCCTTAATTCTTCGTACCTCGACTCTTCTACGTTGAGTTTTATTCCCGCGACTCGTTCGGTGTCGTCGTCGTGAATGATTATATACTTTTTATCGGCGGTAACGTGAACGTCGGTTTCTATTCCATAATAACTTCTGTTGCCCGCCGCAACGAATGCCGCCGCCGTATTTTCGCGTTCCAGTCCGCTTACGCCCCTGTGAGCAATCATTTTTACGTTTAACTTTTTAATTTTTTCGGTATTCATGTTTCCTTCTCCTTACATATCTTTATGATATCTATGCCATATAACTCTACGATATTAGATTTTACCACTTACTTGTCGTAAAGTCAACGTTTATGAAAAGAATTCGGTTTTACGACAAATTACGGTATGGTTTAGACAATACAGGTATAATAAAATTCATCCCGCGATTTGCTTTTCGGCTATATTCGGCATTTTGTATACGTACAGGCACACCTGTACCGTTCAAAGAATACCAGACTTATACGCCGGCGTACGGCTTGCAAACAATCGAAAACTTATTTCGTTTTTTCTTCGTACAGTTTGGCAAGTCCCATCATAGAGGTCTCGCGGTAGCCCGCGTTCATGTCTTTACCCGTTTCGTACATTACCTTTACTATCTCGTCAAACGATATTTTATGCTTACGCTCCAGCGATTTTGCGAGAGTCGCCGCAGATAAAGCCTTTACCGCAGCCATGGCGTTACGCTCTATGCAGGGTATCTGAACAAGACTTAAAACCGGATCGCACGTCAAACCGAGGTTATGTTCGAGACCTATTTCCGCCGCACATTCTATAACGGATATATCGCTGCCGTTTATCTGTTCGAGAGCCGCCGCAGCCATCGAACACGCAACGCCGATCTCCGCCTGACAGCCGCATTCCGCCCCGCTTATCGAAGCGTTCTGTTTTACCACGTTTCCCATTATTCCCGCTACGGCGAGAGCTTTTATTATTTCGTCTTCTTTTATTCCTAAATCTTTATAGGCGTAATAAAGCACCGACGGCAGAACGCCCGCCGAGCCGCAAGTCGGCGCAGTCGCGATCTTTCCGTTGTCCGCGTTTTCTTCCGCCACGGCGAGAGCGTATGCCGAAAGTTTGCGGCTTTCTCTCATCGCCGGGATTTCGTCCGTACCGGAAGAATTTATAAGTTCCTTCGCCTTTCTTTCGAGATTAAGACCGCCGGGCAAAGTACCGGAGGCGGCAAGTCCCCTTTCGACGCTTTCCTTCATGACCGACCAGACGGTTCTCAGGTAATTTTCGATTCCTTTGTCGTAATAAAGAGCATATTCGTAAAGACCGATATTTTTCAGATTACAGAATTCTTTTATCTCGTCGAAGGTTTTTTGCGGATAGACTTCGAACTCGCCTTCGGGATTTTTACCGTTTATAATTACGCTTCCGCCGCCTACCGACAGCGCGTGAACGACGAGTTCGTCGCAACCGTCTTTTTTGATATAAATGTCCATCGTATTGGGATGTTCGAGACGAAGTTTGGAATAATTGAAAAATATTTCGGTATCTTCGCCCAAAATTTCTTTTATTACCCTGTCCGTTCCGTGTCCGCGCCCCGTGTGAGAGAGCGAGCCGAACAGCTCAACGAAATATTTTTGACTGCCGTACTTTTCAAGCGCGTAAGAAGCTATTATGCCCGGTCCCATCGTGTGAGAACTCGACGGACCGTATCCTATTTTGTATAAATATTTAAGACTTTTCATAATTTTTGCCTTTTTGTTTTTATTATGATTTATATCGGTAACCGCTTTTTACGGCGGTTATTATACGCTTTTTAGTTATGATTTCAACTAAGATTTTTTTTAGAACCGGCTTTATTTTTTACCTTTTATAATCCTTATACGCGCGGTAAAAAGTCTTTTCGCTTTTAAAGCCGCACTCGCCCGCGATCTTAGAAAGAGATTCTTCCGGACGTTCGAGTTTTAATCTAACGACTTCGCTTATACGCCTTCTGTTCAGATATTCCCTTAAATGCATGTCCGTAAACTTGTTGAAAAGCTCCGAAAAGTAATTGGGCGCGTACCCGAACTTTTCGGAAAGTCCTTCGAGCGTGATGTCCTTATAAAACTCTTTATCGATGAATTTCAGCACCTCGACAAACGTTTCCGAAGCTCTTTCGTAAGTTCTTGCAATAGTCTTATAGTAACTTTTAAGATAACCTGCCATAACGTTTGCTATGCCCGCTTTGAGCGAACCGTTCGCTTTGAAATCGTTCCATATTACGTCTATAAAGTCGCATATTTTTTCACAGCATTCGGTTTTCGGTAAAAACGTTTCAAACACTTCGTCGGCGTTCAGTCCCGTTATCAGACTTTTTCCGATAACCGCTATATATACGTCCGCTCCTTCCGAATCGTAATAGAAATGCGGCAGAAAAGAATCGATAAAAACGATCTCTCCTTCGCCGACAGTACGACTTTCGGTTTTTACATGCACGCAACACTTGCCCCGTTTTACGAAAACGACTTCGTAACTGTCGTGAAAGTGACAAATCGGCGTCGGAATTCTTGCTTCGCCGGCGAAATATCTGTGTACGTTGAGATAATTGTTTTCATCTGCGGCGCGTTCGTAAGTATTCACGTTGTTTTTAAGATAATTTTCCTCTTTAAATTTTCCCATACCTGAATTTTACCACTTTATTCTTCTTATTGCAATAGTTACCCCAAATATTATCGTAATTTTTGACAGTAAAAAAGTAAATTTTACTATTGACCGCGACTTTTTGCAAATGTTATAATTTTAACGTAAAGTTTATATTGTTCTCACTCTTTGCGGTAGGTTCGGACGGACTTCCGCAAAATGATAAATTTTATTTTTGCAAACGATAAAGGAATAAATTATTATGGAAAAATTAAAATGCGCGGTAATAGGGCTCGGAAGAATTTCGGTAATGCACCTTAACGCAATAACGCGTTCGCCCGACGCCGAACTTGTCGCGGTATGCGATATCGACGAAGAAAAATTGAATACCGCCGTGCAAAAATACGGCGTAAACGGCTATTTAGACTATGAAGAAATGCTGAATAACGAAAAACTCGACGTAGTTCATATATGTCTTCCTCACTATCTGCACGTTCCCGTATCGCTCGCGGCGTTTTCACACAAGGTAAACGTTCTGTGCGAAAAGCCTATGTCCATAAGCTACGCCGACGCGGTAACTGCCGTCGAAGCCGCCGAAAAAGCGAATCTCAGATACGGGATAATTTTCCAGTGCCGCTTCAACGACTCTTCGGTTTTAGTGAAAAATGCCGTTACTTCCGGCAAGCTCGGCAAGATTTTGTCGGCGAGTTCCTTTCTTACCTGGTCGAGATCGGACGACTATTACTCTCATTCCGACTGGAAAGGTACCTGGGATAAAGAAGGCGGCGGCGTTGTGATAGATCAGGCGATACACTCGATCGACCTTATAAACTGGCTCGTCGATTTCCCCGTTAAATCGGTGCAGAGTTCCATGTTCAACCGCCATCACAAAAAGGTCGTGGTCGAGGACACGGCAGAAGGTCTTATCGAATATGAAAACGGCGTTTTGTATTCGTTTTATTGCATGAATAATTTTGCCGCGGACGAACCTATCCGTCTCGAAATTTTATGCGAAAACGGTAAAGCCGTTTTCAATTACGACGAAGCCACGATAACTTATAACAACGGATCGGTCGAACACGTTATAAACGACGGTAAAGACGAAAAAGTAGCCGGCGGAAAAGACTATTGGGGATTAAGGCACTATGCCGAGGTGCAGCAGTTTTATAACGCTGTGTTAAATCGTGAACAGCTCAAAGTCAGCGGAACCGAAGCTTTGAAAACTCAAAAACTCATTTGCGAGATTTATAACAAAGGTAAAAAATATCTCTCGGACTGAAATTAATATACCTGTGTCGGCAAAAGCATACCGAATAACAATAAAATACAGTAAAATACTCTTTTATCGTATTTTTGTCGGACACGTATCGCCGGGACAAGACCGTTTTTTGAATACGGCGTCGCTATATACTACCTGTACAAGCGAAATACTACCAAATATTAAATAAATAATCAAGGAGAAAATTTATGGAATTAGGCGTAATCGTCGGAATGCACGAAGGCGACATCGGCGAAAGAATAAAAGACGTAAGCGAATTCGGATTTAAGACCTGTCAGATTTCGTGCTGGGACATGAATAAAATGACGGATGAAAACGCGGAAAAAATCATAACGGCAACAAAAAAATACGGCGTTAAAGTTTCCGCATTCTGGTGCGGATGGGAAGGCGCCGCCGCCTGGGATTTTGTCGACGGATATCACACGCTGGGACTCGTCCCTTTATATTACAGAAAATCGAGAATACAGAACTTAAAACAAGGTTCCGACTTTGCTAAAAAGATCGGGGTTACCGACGTAGCCACCCACATGGGTTTTTTGCCGGAAAACTGTAAAACCGACGAATATTCCGCCGTTATCGAGGCTATAAAAGAAGTCGCCCTTTATATGAAGCAAAACGGGCAGAATCTGCTGTTCGAAACCGGACAGGAAACGCCTATTACGCTTAAACGAACGATACAAACGGTCGGAACGGACAATCTCGGGATAAATCTCGATCCGGCAAACTTGCTTTTATACGGCAAAGCGAACCCTTGCGACGCCGTCGATATATTCGGCGAATACGTTAAAAACGTCCACGCAAAAGACGGCGAATACCCCACCGATCCTTTTAAGCTCGGCGAAGAAAAACGTATCGGCGACGGAAGAGTAAACTTCCCCCTGCTGATTAAAAAGCTTAAAGAAAAAGGTTACGACGGACCGCTTACCATCGAACGTGAAATAAGCGGCGAGCAGCAAAAAGAAGATATAATTTACGCTAAAAAATTTTTGGAGGATATTTTAAATGGCTGAAATTTCAAACGACAAAAAGGTACTTAAAGTCGCTCTCATCGGTATCGGCGGTATGGGAGGCGGACACTATAACGCTTACAAAAACATAACGGGCGCAAAGCTCGTCGCGGTCTGCGATATAAGAAAGGAAGTCGCCGAAGAAAAAACGTATGAAGATATAAAGAGCGGCGCCGATATTAAAATTTATACCGACTATAAAAAAATGATCGAATCCGAAACTTTGGATATGGTCGATATAGTTACCCCCAGTTATCTTCACGCCGAAATTGCGGAATATTGTCTTGATAAAGGTCTCAACGTTCTTGTCGAAAAGCCTATGGCTCTTTCAAAAAAAGATTGCGACGAGATGATAAAACACGCAAACAAAAGCGGCAAAAAACTTATGGTGGCGCACGTAGTAAGATTTATGAAACCCTATATGTTCCTTGCGGACACCATTAAAGAAGGAAAATACGGGAAACTTATATCGCTCGATATGCGCCGCGTTTCCTCCATCCCGATCTGGAGCTACAACGACTGGATGCGGGACGAAAAATTAAGCGGCGGCGTCTGCATCGATTTAGCCGTGCATGACATAGACTTCATTCAGAATCTTTTAGGCAAGCCCGATAAAATATCGTCGATTTACCGCCCTATAACAAATAACAGCTCGTTTATCAAATACAATATGATAATCGACGGCGTATCGGTTACCGGAGAAGGCACCTGGTTCAATGCCTACATTCCCTTCTCTGCGGAATTTTTGGCGGTGTTCGAAAACGGCTATCTCGAATATAAAAGCGGAAAACTTATTCTGAATAAATCCGAAGTCGAACTTGAAGAAAGCAAAGTAAATTTCGGCGGACTGAACATTTCCGGCGACAACGCCTATGCAAACGAAATTCAGTACTTTATAAACTGCGTTCTTGATAATAAAGCTCCTGATTTTGTCAGCCCGGAAAGCTCGGAACACAGTATCGAACTTGCAAAAACCATACTCAAAAAAGCCGAAATTATCGGTTAAAAAATAAAATTACATACGTTATTTAATAAATTACGCCCGTTGTTTTTCAGAAACGGGCGTTTTAAGTCTTTTTGAGCGATTACAGCCGTATCTCTATTTCTGCAAAAAACGATCCAATAATCAAAAACATGCGTTACAAAACAAGATTATATATAACAATTTAACATATGATTATAATTACACATGTTATTTTATCGAAAAATCGGATTTTTAACGATACGTTATTCGTTTTTTGTGTTATAATATAACAGTCGATAATTGAATATTAAATTAAACGAGTAGCTTTAAGAGCGTAAATCCGGTTTAGGGTTTACGCTCTTTTTATTTACTCAAAAAAAGGAGTACAAAAAAATGAAAGAACTATCAAGCAACACTACCCCGCCCGACAAAATAAACGAAGCGGATAAAAACGGACAACAAGCGAATAAAATGGCGACCGCGCCGGTAACCGGAATGTTCATAAAAATGGGACTGCCGATGATAATATCGATGGTACTGCAAGCCTTATACAACGTAGTCGACAGCATATTCGTCGCCAATATGAAAGCCGACGGCGCGCTTGCAAATCAGGCTCTCTCCATCGCTTTTCCCGTCCAGATTCTTATGATAGCGATAGGCGTCGGAACAGGCGTAGGCATAAACGCATGTCTTTCGAAAAGTCTCGGCGAGAGCGAAAAAATCAAAGTCAACAAAATTGCCGGCAACGGAATCTTTTTAAGTTTCGTAATTTACGCCGTCTTCCTTATATTCGGACTGTTTTTCGCAAGACCTTTCGTAAAACTCTTTACAAAAAACGAACGGGTTATAAAAATGGGAACGGACTATCTTACGATCTGCTGCACGTTATCGCTCGGATCTATAGGATATACCGTCTACGAAAGATTTTTACAGGCGACCGGAAAAACGCTCTTTTCAACGATAGCTCAGATCTTGGGAGCCGTGACGAATATCATACTCGACTATGTCTTTATTTTTCCGTTAAACGGCGGAGTCGAAGGTGCCGCCCGGGCAACCGTAGCCGGTCAGTTCGTTTCGCTTTTCGTCGCAATAGCTTTCCATTATTTAACTAATAAAGAAATAAACGGAAACGTAAAACACATAAAGCCCGAAGGAAAAATAATCCGCGAAATTTACAAAATAGGAATATCCGCTGCGATAATGCAGGCTCTTTTATCGGTTATGACCGCGGGAATGAACGCTATTTTCGATCTTGCGGGAGAAAATTCGGATATTCTCATAGGAACATTCGGAATATATTACAAAATCCAGCAGATAGCGTTGTTTTCGGCATTCGGACTGTCGAATACTATTATAACCGTACTCTCGTTTAACTACGGCCTTAAAGACAAACAAAGAATTATATCTTGCATAAAAACAGGCGTCGTCTGTTCTCTCGTTCTCACGGCGGTTTTAACAACTATATTCGAACTCGCCGCAAAGCCTTTATCAAACGTTTTTGCTCTTTCGGGCGGTTCGACAAAGGAACTGGTTCCGATATGCGAAAAAGCAGTAAGAACAGGTTCAACAGGCTTTATATTTATGGGATTTACTGTTGCGGTTCAAGGAATTCTGCAAGCCTTCGGATATTCGGTAAAGCCGCTTATACTGTCGGCACTCAGGCTTGCAATATTCGTTTTCCCGACGGCGGTTCTTTTTACACTTTCAAAAAAAGTCGTGGATACCGTATGGTGGACTTTTCCGATTGCCGAAATTTTAACGGCGATATTCTCCGTAATATTTTTAATAGATGCGATAAATAAAAAAGTAAAACAGCTCTGATTTTAAAAATAGTAATAAAAACACTTGTAAAAAAGCCGTTCCGCATACCTGCGGAACGGCTTTTTTCGGTTGTTTTATTAAGCTGCAATAAATTTTAAACAGACAGACTAAACGGCAGCGGCTTCTTCGGCAGCAGAGTTATCGGACTGTTTTTCCACCTTCTTTTCGTCGCGTTTCAGGACTACCTCGAGCCATATCCAGGCAACCGAGAGAGTTATCGCCCAGGAAATCGGATAAAGCATAAAAAGGAACCAGAGGTGTCTATAAAGCGGAAATATTCCGAATATCCATAAAACCCTGAAAGCGCAAGTTCCGACAAGCACTATAAGCATAGAGGTAATCGAATATCCTACGCCTCTGAGCGAATAAGTTATTACTTCCATTATTCCGTCCAGAAAGTACGTCCCTGCGATTATCAGCATCCTTTCGAATGCGTACGAAATAATTTTTTCGGTCGTTTCGGCGGATTCCCCGGAATTGGTGAATATTCTGCAAAGCGGTTCGTGAAAAGCTATCGCTATTCCGCCGGCAATTATCCCGGCGGCGGTAACGAAAGCCACGCTTATGTAAATACACTTTTTTATCCTTTTGTAGTCGTGCGCGCCGTAATTCTGCCCGACGGCGGTAAGTGCGGTCGCGCTTATGCTCGACATAATTGAGTATACGTAGCCTTCTATCTGAGACGAAAGCGAGCAGCCGTTTACCACGTCGCTGCCGAAACCGTTAATCGCCGACTGCAACAAAACGTTCGAAATATTAAAGAGCATACTCTGAATACCGGTCGGCACCCCGAGTCGCATTATTTCGCCAAAAGCTTTACCGTGAATTCTGAGTTTTTTTAACGAAAGCTTTACAAAACCTTTGTTTCTGAGCAAAGTGATTACGACGAGAACGGCAGAAACTGCCTGACTGAATATAGTGGCTATCGCTACGCCCGAAACGCCCATGTTAAAGCACACGACTGTAACGATGTTTACTATTATATTTATAACGCCCGCAACGGTAAGATATATAAGCGGTCTTTTCGTGTCGCCGGTCGCTCTAAGCATCGACGCACCGAAGTTATATATCATCGAAAACGGACAGCCTAAACAGATTATTTCAAGATAAGTCGCCGCGTCGTCAAGCTGAACGACGGGCGTACCCATAACTGACAAAAGCGGTCTCGATACAAAATATCCGAGCGCCCCGAAAATAACGCCGGCGATTACGCTTACCACCATGGAAGTATGCAGAATTTTATCGCCGTATTCGGAGTCTTTTGCGCCGAACGCGCTTGCAAGCACTACGCCTGCGCCGACAGACAAACCTATCGCAAAGTTAGTTAAAAGAGCGTTCAGAGATCCCGTCGAACCTACGGCTCCGACGGAGTTGTTCCCGACGAATTTACCTACGACTATCATGTCGGCGGAATTGAACAGAAGCTGTAAAACCGCCGTAAGAATAAGCGGCACCGCGAAAGCGAATATTTTAGGGAACAGCTTTCCTTCCGTCATGTCTATTTCGTGTTTTCTATTTTTAACAGCCTTTACAGCCATGTTTTCTCCTTGGAATATTACGACGTCAATATATTATAACTCGTAAGGTTTATACATTTTAACACAAAGCCTTATCGTTTGCAACTAAAAACCGCCGTAGAAAGCCATAATAAAAAGCTGTTTTCAAAGCTTATTTATAAATTTTGAAGTTACATCCAATGCCGGCTTAAATAAAAAAATCCCGTTATGACACGAACGGGATTTTTTTATTTTTTATGGAGTTTTTACGAGTATTCTTATTTCATGTCTTTCGACTTATTCATAAATCAGTTGATATGCTCTTTTGCTTTCAATCTGTTAAGAGCGCGGGCTATTTTTATTTCCGCAGACAAAACGTTGAACCTGCTTTCCTTTCGGGCAATTTCTTCTTTCGCTTCCTTTATGGCGTTTTTCGCCCATGCTTCGTTTACGTCTTTCGCGTTTTCGCACGATTCGACGAGCATAAGGACTTTTCCGTTTTCGATTTTTACTATGCCCGAAGCCACGAAGGCTATCGTTTTTTCTCCTTCCGCAGGAGTAACCTCGGCAACGCCCGGGACAACCGCGACGACGGCGTTACAATGATTTGCGAGTATTCCGTACTGTCCGTCGGCGGAAGGCACTACGAGCGAAGAACATTCTCCGTCGAAAAAAACCTTGTCTGCCGCAAGTAATTTCAAAGGAAACGACATCAGATTTCACCTTTCTTTATTTTTTCGGCTTTTTCGTAAACGTCAGCTATCGTACCGACGTTGAAAAATGCGTTTTCGGGCAGGTCGTCGACTTCGCCGTTTACGATTTTTTCGAATCCTTCTATCGTATCTTCGATTTTTACGTAAACGCCCTTAAGTCCCGAAAATCTTTCCGCGACGTGAGTCGGCTGCGATAAAAACTTCTGAATTTTTCTCGCGCGGTAAACGCTTTTTTTATCTTCTTCCGAAAGTTCTTCCATACCGAGTATGGCGATTATATCCTGTAATTCTTTATACTTTTCGAGCGTTTCTTTTACCTTTGCCGCCACGCGGTAATGCCTTTCTCCTACTATATCCGCTTCGAGATTTCTCGAAGTCGATTCAAGCGGATCCACCGCTGGATATATACCCTGTTCGGCGATCTTTCTCGAAAGAACAGTAGTTGCGTCGAGGTGCGAGAACGTCGTGGCGGGCGCGGGGTCCGTAAGGTCGTCCGCGGGAACGTAGACCGCCTGAACGGACGTTATCGAGCCGTTTTCGGTCGACGTGATACGCTCTTCGAGCTTACCCATTTCTTCGGCAAGAGTAGGCTGATAACCTACCGCCGACGGCATTCTTCCGAGAAGGGCGGATACTTCGCTGCCCGCCTGAACGTAACGGAATATATTATCTATAAAGAACAGCACGTCTTTATGGTCTTTGTCTCTGAAATGTTCTGCCATCGTAAGTCCCGAAAACGCGACTCTCATTCTTACGCCGGGGGCTTCGTTCATCTGTCCGAATACAAGCGCGGTCTTATCGAAAACGCCGCTTTCCTTCATCTCTCCGAAAAGTTCGTTTCCTTCTCTCGAACGTTCGCCTACGCCTGCGAAAACCGAATATCCGCCGTGAACCATCGCGACGTTATGTATAAGCTCCTGAATAAGCACGGTTTTGCCTACGCCGGCGCCGCCGAACAAGCCTATCTTGCCGCCTTTTGCGTAAGGCGCCAGAAGATCTATGACTTTTATGCCTGTTTCGAGAATTTCGGCGGAAGGCGACTGCGACACGAATTCAGGCGGTTTTCTGTGAATTCCGGCTCTTTCGACGTCGCCCGAAAGAGGTTTGCCGCCGTCTATCGCTTCGCCGAATACGTTGAACATTCTTCCGAGAACGGCTTTCCCTACGGGGACGGTTATGCCGTCTTTAAGAGCTTCCGCCTTTTGTCCGACGAATAATCCTTCGCTTTCCGAAAGCATTACCGCTTTTACGGTATGCTTATCCACGTGCGCCGCTATTTCGGCGTATTTTATTTTACCTTCGCTTTCGATCGCGAGGGCGGCGTTTATCTTCGGCAGAGTTCCGCTTTCGAAAACCGCCTCTATTACGGATCCGTTTATCTTTGTTATTTTACCCGTCATTTTTTATTACTCCGTTGAAATTTCGCGCCGGACGACACTTCAGTTATCTCGGTCGTAATTTCGTTTTGTCTCGCGTGATTGAAGTCGCGTTTAAGATCCGCCAGAATTCCGCCGGCGTTATCGCTTGCAGACTTCATCGCGATGAGTCTCGCGTTCTGTTCCACGCAATAACTGTCCACGAGCGAGCTGTACACATAGCCGCATATATAGCTCGGAACAAGATTATCGAGAACGACTTCTCTCGAAGGAACGAACTCGAATTCTTCTTTTATTTTATCCTTTTCCGCAATGAATTCAGCCGTATGGAATGGCAGTATTCTCGTCGATTTTATAACGACTTCGCCGTCCGCCATATCGGTATACAGAATAAAAAGCTTCGAATAATCGCCGTTTACGAACCCTTCGAGCAAAATCCCGGCTATCTTTCTCGCGACGGCAAGCGTCGGACGAAGAGCGCCGAACGTAAAATTTTCGGCTACGTTATAGCCTTTCGACATAAGGTATTCTCTTCCGAGATCCCCCACGACGAAAAGCTTGGACTTTTTATGAAGATCCAGTTCTTTTTCGGCGCGTTTTATAACGTTGTGGTTATACGCTCCCGCCATGCCCTTATCTGCGGTTATCACGAGATATCCGCAGGCAGCGTTCTGCATATGGTCGTTTTCCGGATAAAAATACTTGCTTTCGATATGATCCACCGTTTTGAAGATGGATTTTATCTCTTTACGTATTCCCCAGAAATACGGCGCGGTTTTTTCGAGTTCTTCTTTGGCTTTTCTTAATTTTGCCGAAGATATGAGATATAACGCGTTCGTTATTTTCTGCGTTGCAGCAACGCCTTTTATTCTGTTTTTTACTTCGCTTATCTCAGACATTTTTTTCCGCCAGAAATTTCTTAGCCGACGATACTATTATTTCTCTGTCTTCGTCGGACAATTTTTTTACTTTTTCGATATCGGCTATTACGTCCGCATGCGTTTCTTCGAAAAACGAAAGGAACTCATCGAAAAACGGTCTTATTTCTTTAGCGGGCATATTTATCGTAACCTTTGCAAGAGAAACGGTCAGAATTACTATTTCTTCCCATTCGCGATAAGGTCTGCCGAGCGGCTGAACGAGAATTTCGGTAAGAGCCTTGCCGAAAGCAAACTGCTCTTTGACCGATTCGTCGAGATCGCCCGAAAACTGCGCGAAAGTTTTCATTTCGCGGTATTGCGCGAGTTCGAGACGGAGAGAACCTACCGCAGTTTTCATCGCCTTCGTCTGCGCGCTGCCTCCTACTCTCGAAACGGACAAACCTACGTTTACGGCAGGTCGCTGTCCCGATAAAAACAATTCGCTTTCCAGAAACAACTGCCCGTCTGTTATCGAGATTACGTTCGTCGGGATATAAGCCGAAATATCTCCGCCGAGTGTTTCGACTATAGGAAGCGCGGTCATGCTGCCGCCGCCCTTTTCTTCGCTTAAATGAGCCGAACGTTCAAGAAGTCTCGAATGAAGATAGAATATATCTCCGGGGTAAGCTTCTCTTCCGGGGCTTCTTCCGAGAAGAAGCGAAAGCGTTCTGTACGCGACGGCGTGTTTGCTTAAATCGTCGTAAACGATAAGTACGTCCTTACCCGCGTTCATGAAATATTCCGCTACGGCGCAAGCCGAAAACGGAGCTATATACTGAAGCGGCGCGGAGTCGGAAGCCGACGAATACACCACGGTTGTATAATCGAGAGCGCCGCTGTCCTCGAGAGTTTTTACAAATCTTTTTACGGTGCTCGCTTTCTGACCGATCGCACAGTAAACGCATATTACGTTTTTGCCTTTCTGATTAAGTATCGTATCGAGCGCGATACTCGTTTTACCGGTCTGTCTGTCGCCGATTATAAGCTCTCTCTGTCCCTTTCCTATCGGGAACATGGCGTCTATCGTTAAAATTCCCGTTTTTAAAGGTTCGTTTACGGGGCTCCTGTCGATAATCGCGGGAGCGGGGCTCTCTACGGGCATATATTTGTCCGAAGCGATATTTCCTTTTCCGTCTATCGGTTCGCCGAGCGCGTTTACGACTCTTCCGATAATTTCTTCCGATACGAGAATCCCCGCGGTTTTGCCCGTTCTGTAAACGTTTTCGCCCGCGACTATGTTTTCGTCGTCGAAAAGTATGCAGCCGGTTTCTGTTTCCGTAATATCGAGAGCGAGTCCCTTTTCGCCGCTTTCGAAAGTAAGAATTTCGCCGTACTTTACTTCGTGAAGATCGGCGACTTTGGCGACGCCGTCGGCTACCGAGATAACCGTTCCGACTTCGCCCGAAAAGGCGCGCGGCGTCCAGTTTTCGACGCTCTCTTTAACGAGAGAGATATAATCGCTCTTACTCTTGTCGATGCCGTCGACTGCGGATTTGAGATCTTTTAAAATGCCGTCCGGAGTGTTGTCGTAAAACTCGTTGCGGATTTTAAGAATAAAACCTTTTTTGACGGTTTCGTCCTTTACCCATTTTATGAGAACGGCAGCGTTTAATTTTTTTTCAAAATATGCGGCGAGCTTGTTTTTTTCGGTTTCGGAAGGTTCGTTTGCCGAAATAAATTCGCCGATGATACGATTATCCGTCATTTTTCATATTCTCCGACAAAAAGCCGTCCACGGAACAGGCTTTTTCGATTTTTTCCTTCGCCGCTTTCGCTATAACGTCCGAAAGTTCTTCTTTCGCTTCCTCTTCGGCGCGTTTTTTGATCTCTTCGGCGCGAGCTTCGGCTTTTCTGATAATGTCGGCGGACGTTTCCTCTGCGGATTTGATTATCTTTTCGCTCTCGTCTCTCGCGTCGGCGATGGCGGAACGCTTCTTTTCGGAAATTTCTTCGTCCGCTTTCGCTATAAGTCCGTCGTAAGTATCTTTTTCTTCTTTTGCGGCAGCTAAATCGGCTTTACTTTTTTCGTCCCGGTCTTCATAAAATTTTTTGCGTTTTTCCATGAATTTTTTCACCGGATTGTAAAGCAAAAAATATAAAATAAGAAACAGTATGACGAGATTTAGCAAATGCAGAAGTATCTGTCGCCAGTCTATATTCAGCGGTATTCCGCTTAAAAGAATATTGTACATCTGATTTCACCTTATGTTTTACAGTACGAAAATTACCAATATCGCGACGATTAACGCGTAAATGATCGCGGTTTCGATGAATACAAGTCCGAGCATAAGTCCGGATTTTATCTGTGAAGTCGCTTCGGGCTGACGGGCTATAGCTTCGTTCGATTTCGCAATCGCGATCCCCATCGAGAGAGCGCCGAGAGCCGCCGCGAGACCTACGCAGATAGCTGCCGCTATAGCTTTGCTGCTCTTCGAATTATCCTTGGTTTCCGTCCGGGCGGGAGTTTCGGTTTCCGCCTGAGCGGTTATTTCGGTATTGTTTTCTTCGGCATACGCTACTGTTTTTGCCGATGGAGCAACGAATAAAGCGAAGGTTGCGACTGCGCAGAAAATAAGCGCGATAACTGAAATACGTTTGAAAGTCTTAAGCATTTTTATTACCTCTTTTATTATTTTAGATTTTTATTTTAATTTAACTTTTCTTTTTCAACTTAAGCGCGGCAGGCTTTTTTTCGGATACTTCGCCATAGAAAAGCGAAGTGAGCATCGTCAGAACGTAAGCCTGAATAAGAGCGTGCAAAAGCGTGAACATTACGCCTACGATAACGGGCAACACGTACGACAGCGCCGTAAAGTAATACACGAGTTCCGTGACGAGAGCGCCAGATAAAAGCGCACCGAACAAACGGAAGCTCATGGATATAGGAAGAGAGAAATCTTTGAGTGTTTTTCCTACTCCCTTAATGCCGTTCGAAGCTATACCGCCGCCGAGTATCACGAGATACGACACGCATCCGAGCGTTATCGCGCCGTTTATATCGGCAAGAGGCGCGGGCATCGAAACGGAACGGTTAAGAGTCGTTACTACCTGAAGCCCGAGAAGTTCGAACAAAGTGCCTACAAAAATATAAGCCCCGGCGGTAAAAATGTACGCACCTAAAAATTTATTTCTTTTGGGGCTGCTCGTTTTCGCCATATTGTCGAAAGTTCCCACTGCCATTTCGAGAAGAAGCTGGAATTTACCGGGAATATAAGTGAATCTTGGTATGACGAAAATTCTGACTACAACCGAAAAAACAAAAATAATGCCCGTAACCGTAAACGTCGATATAAGTCCCGGGTTTACTTCGAGTCCGAAAAGGTTTATTCTGTTCATTTCGTGCAGAACTTCGTCACGCATCTCTTCGTTTATGCTCTCGCCGCTCTGCTTTCCCGGAATAAGAAACGTTCCGGCAAGCAGCAGGGCTATGAGAATAAGCCCGACGGCGAGAACTACGATTTTTTTCCTTTTCATAAAAAATTCACCTCTTTTATAATTTACATCTTACAAACGGACGGCGTTTTAACGGAAATAACCGAAGATTATGCCGTCTTTTCGGGTAAAAATCAAAAACATATGCAAAACATTACCGTGTAAGTTCTTGACTTACTCAACGAAATAAATTATAATTTCTTTACAATTATCTGTAAAATGTATATTTATGATACTTGCAATAACTTTTTGATATGGTAAAGAATAAAGTATGACTACTAATTTCGAAAATTACAAAACATTCTACTTCGTTGCGAAATACGGCAACATAACGGCGGCGGCGGAAGCTCTTTTTTCCGAGCAACCAAACATTACCCGCGCCATAAAAAATCTCGAAAAAGATCTCGGATGCGTGCTTTTCACCCGTTCCAACAAGGGCGTATCTCTCACACCCGAGGGCGAAAAACTTTACAGGAGAGTTTCTATCGCATACGAACAAATTTCCGCCGCGGAAGAAGAACTCGCACGCTATAACGGTCTCGACGAAGGAATTATACGAATCGGCGTGTCCGAAACCGCCCTGCACGAAGTTTTGCTTTCCGCTCTCGTAAAGTATCACACGTTATACCCCAAAATAAAATTCAACCTTATAAACCTTACGAACATTCAGGCGATAAGCGCGACCAAAAACCAAGCCGTCGACTTTGCGCTGATAGCAACGCCGTTCGACACGGATAAGACGATAACTTCGGTTCCGATAAAAAAATTTCAGGACATAGTCGTCTGCGGTGAAAGATACAAGTACCTTACAAACGAAAAAGTGAGCTTCAAAGAACTTACAAAACACTGCATAATAAGTCTTAATAAAACAACTAAAACTTACGAATACTACTCCAAAATTTTCCACAAATACGGTCTCTCTTTCTCACCCGATATCGAAGTATCCACTTCAAACCAGATTCTCCCCATAGCGCAGAACAATCTCGGGATCGGCTTCGTGCCGGCGTCGTTTGCGGAAAAAGAACTCGCAAGCGGCGAAGTATTCAGACTCGAAACAGAGGAAGTTATCGCCCCGCGTGAAGTCTGCCTTATAAAAAGATCTGATTTTTCGCTGTCGGTCGCGGCAAAAGCATTTGAAAAAATATTAAAAAACTGACTTCCGCTTTTTCTTTTGATCTACACCCGATTAAAACAAATGAGTATACTTTTATTACTTACAATAAATCAAAAAATAAAAATATTAGCCGACAGCCGGCAAAAAAACTACTAAATTTCGATTTATCTTCATTCGGCGATAAAAAGGTTCCGACCTGATTTAAGCCGAAACCGATTTTTGATTTCATATTCGATTTTACAAAAGATAAAGGCTATTTCAGTCTTACTTTCAAGCCGAAATAATCTTTGCAAACAAAAAACACGCACTCGGAACAGTATTCCGGGTGCGTATTTTTCTTTCTTGGTGGAGCAGTCGGGACTTGCACCCGAGTCTTACAAAAACCCCAAAGGGCTTCTACGCGTGTAGTTTATCTTTATCTTAGTCGGAACGCGCCGGTAAACAGGCAAATTCCGAAGCGGGTATTTTAAGGTTTCGCTCCTGTCGCAAACACCGCACGGCAAAAACTACTCCGCCTGTAATGACACCGTTATCCGAACCGGCGGTAAACCCGGTAACGGCGTTCGCTTAAATTAAGCAGCGAAAGCTAATTCAGTATTGTTATTAGCATTTATTGTTTTGCCCGATTTTAACGAAGCTCGGACGGCTTCGACGCGCTGACCCTCCTAAATCTTTGCAATCGAATCTGAAACTGCCCCATGTAACGACTTTTCAGCCGCTTTTTATTGTTGATCCGCCGATTCAAGCACCCGTTTTACGATACCTGTCCATGCGAAATAATACCAAAATTATTTTTATTTGTAATTTTTAAGTTGTCTTTCGACAGCGCGTTTATTATCCTTTTCGATTAAATCCGCTTTTTTGTCGTAGGTATGTTTACCTTTGCAGAGAGCGATTTCGAACTTGATAAGAGCGCCTTTCAGATAAATTTTAAGCGGAATAAGCGTAAGCCCGGACTTTTCCACCTTCTGTTTAAGCTTCAGGACCTCGGACTTTTTCATCAGAAGCTTTCTGTCCCTTTTTGCGTCTTTTATAGCAAAGCCGTCGGACTTTTCATACACGGAAATATGCATATTTTTGATGACGAGCGTGTTATATTCGGCAAAAATAAAGCTGTCTTTTAAGTTGACGTTGCCGTTTTTTACCGATTTTACTTCGTCTCCGGTGAGAACGATGCCCGCTTCATACTTTTCGAGTACGAAATATTCGTGCTGAGCCTGTCTGTTAACGGCTATCGTCTTATAGTTTTTTTCGTCCATACTTTTATTTTACTATACGTTTTTTATTTTTGCAACGAATACTTTCGTCTTTTAATACGAATTCTGTCTTTTTCGCCATAAGATCCGCGTCTTTAACGGTAATTTCGACTTCGTCGCCTATCCGATAACGGGTTTTGCCCGAAAAAAGCGTAAGAGACTTTTCATCGAATTCGAATCTGCCTTTACCTTTAAGCGATTCTGTTTTTACCAAGCCCTCGCAAGTATTTTCAAGCTCGACGAAGAATCCCCTTGCTGTAACTCCGCTTATGATTCCTTTAAAACTTTCGCCTATAAAGCCTGACATATAAACGGTTTTATAATAATCGTCCGCAGCGCGTTCGGCAAGTTCGGCGTTACGCTCGTTTTTCGAAGATTTTTCGGCGGCAGCAGCGGCAAACATTACCTGTTCGTCCGAAAACGTACCGCTTTTCTCTTTATTATCAATGAACTTTTTTAATATTCTGTGAATATAAAGGTCGGGATAACGGCGTATCGGCGAAGTAAAATGACAGTAACATCTGCTCGACAAGCCGAAATGCCCGGAATTTTCGGGCGAATACTTGGCTTTTTGCATACTGCGGAGCATAACTTTGTTTACAAGATCGTGTATCGGTTCATTTTCGACGCTCTTTAATATATCGCGGTAGGTTTTGGGCGACACGGTACCGCTTAAATCGCACCGCAATGACAAATCGTTTAAAAACGCTTCGAGAGCGGAGAGCTTTTCTTCGGAAGGTTTTTCGTGTATTCTGTATATAAACGGAAGTTTATTTTTCTCCGCATATTCCGCAACCGCTTCGTTTGCCGAGATCATAAATTCTTCGATCATTCCGTGAGCGAAGTCTGTTTTCGCTCTTTCGACGACGACCTTACCGTTTTTAACGTAAATATCCGAATCGCCGACGTCGAGATCGATGCTTCCCCTGTCGGAACGCTTTTTCTTTATAAGCATATAAAGGTCAAAAGCGTTTATCAGCATTTCTTTAATATCGGGCGTTATTTCCGAAAATCCGCCGTTCTCGACTTCCGGTTTTTCGGATGGAGAATCACCCTTTTCTGTTTCGAGGCCGTTTTTATTTGCATATTCGAAAAGCTCTTCGAATACCGCCGTATAAGTAAGGCGCGCCTTGGAGCGGATGACCGATTTATAAATTTTACTGCCTGTCATGTTGCCGTTTTTATCGAACTTCATCGCGCATGAAAGCGTAAGTCTGTCTTTCTCCGGAAGCAGCGAGCATTTGTCATTGCAGAGAGATTGAGGCAGCATAGGAATAACCGTTTCCGGAAAATAAACGCTCGTTCCGCGTTCCAACGCCGATTTATCGAGCTCGCTTTTGGCCCTTACGTATTCGGTAACGTCGGCGATATGCACGTCGAGTTCGTATCCGGAAGAAGTTTTTCTCACCGACACCGCGTCGTCATAGTCTTTTGCGGTTTCGCCATCGATGGTGACTACAATATCTTTTCTGAAGTCTTTTCTGCCCTTTACTGCGATTTTTACCGATTCCGAAACTTCTTCGGCTTCCTTTATAACGGCTTCGTCAAAACCTTCGGTAAAATTATACGCCGCGGCGATCGAAGCGATTTCTGCTTTTCTTGAAAATCTTTTGCCGAGAACAGAGGTTATAACGCCTTCGGGACAGCCGATTTTAGGAAAGTCCGTTATTTCAAGCACTACTTTGTCGCCCGTCGTCGCGTCGCCCGAAGATTCTCTTTTCACGTTTACTTCGGTATTGTACTTCGGATCGTCCGAAACAACGTAACCGCCGAATCTGTCTGCAAAATATGTGCCGACTATTCTTTTTATTCCCCTTTCGACGACCTTTTCAACCTTTGCCACCGTACGGCGAGAGGTTTTTTCTTTTACTACGGCGATTACCTTATCGCCGCTTATCGCGCCGTTTAGATCAGACTGATTTATAAAAAAGTCTTCGCCGCCATCATCCGGGATAAGAAATGCGTAGCCGTTTTTCGTGCCTTCGATTGTTCCCGTAATTTCTTCCTTTTGGAAGCGTTTTTTACTACCTGTATTCTCGAAAGCGTGCCAATCGGTTTTTATTCCGAGAGTCTTTCTGTCCCCGTATCCTATATGAGTACCCCTTTTCAATTTTTTCGTTTTGTCCGTTTGGCTGTTTCTTTTATTCCCCAAACGATTGTATTTTTTATCTTTCATTAAAGTTCCTTCGTTTTAATCTTTTCCCTTTTAATTAAAATCTATAGTTATAATTTGTTTTTTACTCTTTACCGTTTTTGCGGCGATAATCCGATTTATCCGTGTTTTCCTATCCTTATCGGAAGATCCCCGCAACACGCCTTTATAAAATTCTATTTAAATAAAAAGCGGACGTATAAAAACGCCCGCCTTCGATTTAAGATTTTATTATCTGATGTAGTTGAGAACAACAAGCAAAATGCAGCAAACGGCAAGGATTATCGAAGCGATAACCGTGAGTTTTTTAAGTTTGCTTTCGGTTGTTTTGCCCTTGTTCTTCGAATAGAAGGTTTCCGACTGACCGGAAATCGCGCCGATGCCGGAAGAGTTGCTCGGCTGAACGAGAACTATCGCAACGACGAAAATCGAGCATAAAAGTATTATTGCGCTGATAACGGCATTGATAATGGGAACAGCTTCCCAAAAACCGCCGATGTGATTCGTATTTGACGTATCTGCTAAAAGTAAAAGTAAATTATTCATAATTGAACCTCGCTTATTGAAGCATTTGCCGCTAAAAGCAGAAAAATTATACCATAGTTTTTCGATAATTACAACTGTTTTTAACGATTTTTCTCACAATCAGTGATTTATTAAAGTTTTACCGGTCATTTCGACGGGTTTTTCAAGTCCCATGCAGTCCAAAAGCGTGGGAGCGATGTCCGCGAGAACGCCTTCGTGAAGGGTTACGTTTTTGAACTTATCCCCTACGAGTATAAACGGAACTCTGTTCGTCGTGTGCGCGGTGAAGGGTTCGCCGTTTTCGTCTAACATTTTGTCCGCGTTGCCGTGGTCGGCGGTAATAAGAGCCACGCCGCCTTTTTTAAGGACTTCTTCCACAATCTTTCCGACGTTCGTATCTACGGTTTCGACCGCCTTTTCGGCAGCCGGGATAACGCCCGTATGACCTACCATATCGCAGTTTGCGAAGTTAAGAATGATTACGTCAAAAGTATCCGCTTCGATTTCTTCAAGCACTTTGGCGGTAACTTCATTCGCGCTCATTTCGGGTTTTAAGTCGTAAGTCGCGACCTTGGGCGACGGAATAACTACTCTCGTTTCGCCTTCGACGGGAGCTTCGAGCTTGGCGTTGAAGAAGAACGTAACGTGAGCGTATTTTTCGGTTTCCGCTATATGGAGCTGTTTTAAGCCTTTAGACGCGAGATACTGCGGAAGAGTATTCTTTATTTCGTCCGGCGGAAACGCCACGTATACGTTTTTGAAGGACGAGTCGTAAACGGCGAAGCAGGTGTACACGGGAGCCAAAAAGCCCGTTTTTCTTTCAAAGTACATCTTTTTGCCCTTTTCTTCGTCCATATACGGAGTGAATTCTTCCTGCGACATAGCTCTCGTTATCTGTCTCGCTCTGTCCGGTCTGAAGTTGAAAAAGATTATCGAATCGCCCTTTTCGATAAGTCCGACGGGCTTTCCGTTTTCGTAAATTTTGGTAGGAAGAACGAATTCGTCCGTAACGCCCGCTTTATAGCTTTCTTCGAGAGCGGTAACGGGATCTTCGGCATGTACGCCGTCGCCCGCAACGAGCATATCGTAAGCCTTTTCGATTCTGTCCCAGTTGTTGTCTCTGTCCATTGCGTAATATCTGCCCGAAAGCGACGCTATTTTGCCGTAATCAAGCTTTTTAATTTCGGCTTCGAGTTCTTTGACGTATTCTACGCCCGAAGTAGGCGCGGTGTCTCTTCCGTCCATAAAACAGTGAACGTAGGTTTCTTTTACACCCATATCCTTCGCCATTTTTAAGAGGGCGAAAAGATGGGTTATGTGCGAATGAACGCCGCCGTCCGACAAAAGACCGTATAAATGAAGCTTTTTGTTATTGTTCACGGCGTTGCCCATAGCTTTTACTATGGCTTCGTTCTTAAAAAAGTCGCCGTCCTGTATGGCTTTGGTTATCTTGGTAAGATCCTGATAGACTATTCTGCCGGCGCCCATGTTAAGGTGTCCGACTTCGGAATTGCCCATCTGTCCTTCGGGGAGTCCTACGCTCATGCCCGACGCGCCGAGAGTGGTGGACGGATATTCTTTCTGCAATTTTTTTATAACGGGGCTGCCCTCGAGTTCGATGGCGTTGCCCTTGGACGCCGGAGCGAGTCCGTAACCGTCCATAATTATTATCATATTAGGTTTCTGCATAATATCACCTCTTTTAATCAATCGTATTATATCGCTTTTTATCGCTTTCCGCAACAGTTTGATAAGTCTTTAATCATTTTTCGGGCGGAAACGCTTCGAGCCGCATTATAGGCTTATTTTCGTACACGAATTTTTCTTCGTATTCGGTGGCTACGTTGCCGTTATAAAATTCCGAAGAATACAAATCGTACGTTACGCCGGTAAGAGTATAATTTTCTTCTTTGAAGCTGTTTACGGAATATTCGAAAAAGTCCGCGTTGTCCGTCTTTTGTATTACGCTGCCGCCGCGCGACAGAAGCGAAGAATAGAGCCGTAAAAATCTCGGGTTTGTGAGTCTTCGGTTCTTATAAGTCTTTTTAGGATAAGGACACGAAAAGTTGAGATAAATTTTTTCGACCGAATTTTCCGGAATAAGCATATCAAGGTTTTCGGCGCGGACTATCATGAATTTTACGTTTTTCAGTCCCGCGTTTTTAACCTTTTCGATTGCCGAGACGATTACGTTATCGTCCTTTTCGACCGCAATAAAGTTTATGTCTGGGTTATTCACAGCGGTTTCGAGAATAAATTTGCCCTTGCCGCAACCGATTTCGAGCCGCACGGGATTGTCGTTACAAAACTCTTTTTTATAGTCGGTGGTCGGATAATCGTTTTTATCCGGTCTTCCGTAACGCTCGCGTTCTTCGAAATATATAATATAGTCCTTGCATGATAAAAGTCTTTCGTCAAGGTACTTTTTTCTTCTCATTCTCATATCAGAATCTCTCTTTATAGTCCGTTCCCCAGTTGTACATTGCGTCGAGAATCGGTTTAAGCGTTTTGCCTACTTCGGATAAATAATACTCCACTCTCGGCGGAACTTCGGCAAAAACTTCGCGTTCGATAAGTCCGTCGTCTTCGAGCGAGCGTAAATTATCGGTCAGCACCTTTTTGCTGATTCCGGGTACGGTTTTAATAAAGCCCGAAAACCGCTGTGTGCCGCTATAAATTAAGTTGCGCAATATAAGTAATTTCCATTTGTTTCCTATAAGTTGAACGGTAGTTGCAACGGGACATTCGGGCAATTCTTCTTTTGTCAGCATAATTTCTCCAAAGACTCCGAAAATATCGGACCTGTTTTTTTATATTTAAGGTTTATATCCCTTTTTCCGATATTTATTATACCCTTAAGCAGGATATATGTCAATAAAAATCTCAATGGTTCAAAAACGAAACCAAGTAACAAATCTATTATCCGGTAATAGAAAAGTAACGTTTATGAAAAAAATTTTTTAACGTGTTATACTTCGGGCGTAATCGATGAGATTGCAAAAAAAATTTTCGGAGGAACAAAAAAAATGACAACCAACAACATTCAAAAAGCGAAGGAACTTATCGGATGTTTTGCAACGGGAGACACGGTAAAAGCAAAATCACTATTGAAAGACAATTACATTCAGCATAATCTTGCATATGCTACCGGCGCGGAAGCGTTCTGCGGTTCTGTTGCATATCTCGGAAGCGCGCCCGTAAAGACCACCGTAAACACGATTCGCGCATTTGAGGACGGCGATAAAGTTTTTATGCAAACCGTATACAACTTTGCCGGTGCAGGCGAACAGGTGGCTTTTGATATTTTCCGTTTTGAGAACGGACTTATTGCGGAGCATTGGGATAATCTCGCGGCAAAAGCACAGCCGAATCCTTCCGGCAGAACGCAGATTGACGGTCAGACCGAAGCGAAAGACTTAGATAAAACCGAAGCAAATCGCGCTCTCGTAAAAAACTTCCTTTATGACGTAATGCAAGGCAATAATCCGCAGAAAACTCCCGATTATTTCGACGGCGATAAATATTTGCAACACAATACGGGAATAGCGGACGGTCTTTCGGGACTTGGCGCTGCCCTTGAACAACTCGCAAAAGCCGGAATCGCTATGATTTACGATAAAGTTTATCAGGTTCTTGCCGAGGGCGATATGGTATTGGCTGTTTCGGAAGGCACGTTCGGCGGTAAACCCACTTCATATTATGATTTGTGGCGTATCGAAAACGACAAAATAGCGGAGCATTGGGACGTTATGGAAACGATTGCCGATAAATCCGATTGGCAAAACGACAACGGCAAATTCTGATAGTTTTTAAGTAGGGCGCAATCGGGGGTCCGGTTGCGTCCGCACGTTTTTTAATTACTATGGATATAAACGAAATCTTGCGATTTTTACAAGAGCAAATACACAGCGTAATCGTTGCCACCGTCGATGAAAATCATTTGCCCGTAACGTGTGCCGTCGATATCATGGATTATGACGATAAAGGCATTTATATCCTCACGGCAAAAGGCAAAAATTTTTATAATCGTTTGAAAACAAGCAAATATCTTTCGCTCACGGGGATGAAAGGTAAAGACACAATGTCGCGCGTAGCAGTATCGCTTGCGGGCAAAGTTAAGGAAATCGGAACGAGCAAACTGTCGGAATTACTCGAGAAAAACCCTTATATATATGAAATATACCGGACGGAAGAATCGCGTATTGCGCTTTCTGTTTTTTGCATATACGAGTTTCACGGAGAATCATTTGACTTATCCAAAAAACCGATAAAACGATTTTCCTTTTCTTTCGGAGCGAAAACAAAAGAACAAGAATATTACGTATCGGATATATGCAACGGTTGCGGAAAATGCATATCGGTTTGTCCTCAAAAATGTATTGTTATTGCAGAAAAAGCACATATAAAACAGGAAAACTGCTTGCATTGCGGAAACTGTCTTACGATATGCCCTATCAAAGCGATAAAAAGGAATTAAGTATGGAACAAACGGAAAGAAGAAAACGTCTGATTAAATATTTGCTTGAAGAAAGAAACGAAACGATAAGTATTCCGAGCGATGAAGGCTCGCAAAAAAGACTGTTGCGCGCTTTATTAAACGTGCGCCCGCCTATGCCGGTTTCTGCGGAATTTCTATCATTGCAAGACGAATATCTGACAGAAAGAAAATACGAACGCGGAATAGCGGACGTTAAAAATTTGGTATATTCCGACGGTATTTCGCTGCTTAAAGGAGATATTACGACGCTGAACGCGGACGTTATAGTCAACGCCGCAAACTCTGCTATGCTCGGTTGTTTTTGTCCAAACCATAACTGTATCGACAACGCAATTCACACTTTTGCGGGCGTACAGGTTAGGCTCGATTGTAACGATATTATGAAAGGAACCGAAGCCGAAAACGGCGAAGTTATCGTTACAAAAGCCTACAATTTGCCGAGCAGATTTATATTTCATACCGTCGGTCCGATAGTATATGGGCGCGTAACGAAAGAAAACGAAGCAGATTTGGCAAAATGCTATCTAAACTGCCTTGCAAAAGCCGACGAGATGAAGCTGAAAAGCATTGCGTTTTGCTGCATTTCGACAGGCGTTTTCGGCTACCCGAAAAAGGAAGCCGCAACCCTTGCCGTACGGACGGTAAAAGAGTATTTAAGCGAAAATAAAAGCGGCTTAAAGGTAATATTTAACGTATTTACGGAAGAGGATTATGAAATTTACAAAAGATTACTCGGATAAAATTTCCGCTCTCAAATCGGCGATAGAAGCAAGCGATGCCGTTGTTATAGGCGCAGGCGCAGGACTTTCGACCGCGGCGGGTTTTACTTACTCCGGCGAACGCTTCCACGAAAATTTTCACGATTTCGAGGCAAAATACAACTTTCACGATATGTATTCGGGCGGGTTTTATCATTACGATACTCCCGAAGAATTTTGGGCGTACTGGTCGAGATATATTTTTATAAATCGATATTCAGATCCGCCGAAACCCGTTTATAACGAACTTTTTGAACTCGTAAAAGACAAAAATTACTTCGTTATCACGACGAACGTGGATCATTGTTTTCAGAAAGCGGGATTCGATAAACAAAGGCTGTTTTACACACAAGGCGATTACGGGCTTTTTCAATGCAGTGTTCCTTGTCACAACAAAACTTATGACAACGAGGAAATCGTTCGTAAAATGGTAAAAAATCAACGCGATATGAAAATCCCGTCCGAACTCTTGCCGAAATGTCCCGTTTGCGGAAAGCCTATGACAATGAACTTGCGTTCCGACAACAAATTCGTCGAAGACGACGGCTGGCGCGCCGCATGCAAGCGATACGAAGACTTTATACGGAAAAACAAAAATAAAAGAATTCTTTTTCTGGAACTCGGCGTAGGCTTCAACACTCCCGCCATCATAAAATTCCCGTTTATGAGAATGACGTATATGAATCGAAAAGCCGTTTATGCATGTGTGAACTCCGGCGAAGCGTTTTCGCCCGAAGAAATAAAAGACCGCTCCGTTATTATAAACGAAGATATTTTTAAAGCTTTATCCGACATTAAATCAGCCGAAGAATAATCAGAATTTAATAAAACCAAACGCAAAAAAGGACGCATAAAAAGCGTCCTTTTAATTTTTATCTTACCGTTTCGGTACTGTTCAGTCCTTGACTGCGTTAAGAATATACGGTCCCCATATATCGTAACCTTTGCGGTTCAGGTGGAGATGATCCGCTATGCAGTAGTCGTCCATGTTTTCGAACGGCTTGCCGTTTTTATCAAGGAACAGTTCGCCCGTTTTAAGGTAAATAACGTTCGGGTTTTCGGCAGCGATTTTTTTGAATCTGCCGTTAAGCTCGTCTTCCTTTTCCCAATACGAAGTAAACGCCGTGCAGTGAGTGAGCGAGCAAAGATAAATTTTTGCGTTCTTGTTGTAAGCTAAAATTTTGTTTATTACTCTCTTACATTCCGCTTCGGCAAAATCTACCGACTGACCGCTGTGAAGATCGTTGAAGCCGAGATTTATTACGAATTTATCCGCATTGAATTTAAGGACGAGCTTATCCATTCTTTCGTCGTACCAGTCCGAAAATCTCGTTCCTCCGACTCCGA
This sequence comes from Clostridiales bacterium, assembly GCA_003538975.1. Classification (GTDB taxonomy): domain Bacteria; phylum Bacillota; class Clostridia; order Christensenellales; family Borkfalkiaceae; genus UBA11475. The sequence goes on from DPQQ01000001.1 coordinate 203,038, forward strand.
CGTTTACCGCGGACATATCGCCCTTGTCTTCGTTGAATTCCGAACCGTAAAGAGTGGGATCGACGTCGTTGTGGCTGAGCCACAAATCCATCCAGCTGTCGCCGAAGAATACGTATTCGTATTTCGGAAAGTTAAGCGCGGTATATTCTTTTATATACTTTTTGAATCTGAATTCGAAAGGTATGAGTTTGACTTCCATATCCATCGAAAATCCCGGGAGAAGCTTCGTTTCGTCGAACTTTCCTTCCCACGGGCCGTAAGTCGCCACACCGGTAAAAAACCCGTGCGTGAGCGCGACGGGCGTGCCGTCCTTACGGGTGAAATAGAAAATTCCGTTGCCGTAGAACCAGTCGGCTTTGGAATGATCGAAGTCGCCTTCGTACATAAGCGTAAGAGAATCTTCGGGACCGCCGAAAGCAGTTCCGTCGTGATAAGTGGACTCGCCAAAATACTGTATGCCGTGTCCCTGCTTATAAAAAATCTCGCCGTTGTATTCCATCTCTCCTATATAAACGGAACCTTCACGATATTTTTCTTCTCCTATACCTTTACAAGGTACGCCTTCTTTCCATTCTCCGTTATCCGGAGTAAACCAACGCATTCCTACTTTGTCCAGATCTTCGGTAAATACCTTTTTCATAATGAATTCCTTTATTATTTATTGTTTTTTAATAGCTTTTAAGCGAAAATTATTCGCTTTTGCAAAACTATCATTATTATATCACCGCTTTTTTACAAATTCAAGATAAATATTAAAATCATTATAATTTTACCGAAATTATTTTTAAGGTTAAAATCCGCCGCCGTAAAAACCGAGATTTTTCTTCCGGTAGGTTGAAAAACGCATAAATACGGCAATAAAAAAGGCTTGCGGGACGTTATTTCCGTAAGCCTTTTGTTTTTGATTTTGTTATTTAGGGGTTCCGATTTTGCCGTTTTCGGATCTTAATCCTGTTATTCCGATTTTAAGCCGTTATTTCGCAAATTCGGTAGCTCTCGTTTCCCTTATTACGTTGACCTTGATCTGTCCGGGATATTCGAGTTCTTCTTCGATCTTTTTAGCGATATCCTTAGCTAAGAATAACGTTTCGCTGTCCGAAATCTGATCGGGTTTTACGATAACGCGGATTTCTCTGCCCGCCTGAATAGCGTAGCAGTTGTCTACTCCCTTGAATTCTCCTACGAGTTCTTCGAGCTTCTGCAGACGTTTTACGTAATTCGTAGTCGTTTCGCGTCTTGCTCCGGGACGAGCGCCGGAAATCGAGTCCGCCGCCTGAATAAGAATAGCTTCGATAGATTTGGGTTCCACGTCGCCGTGGTGAGCGGCTATCGCGTTTACTATAAGCGGATTTTCTTTATACTTTTTAGCTATATCCGCGCCGATCTGCATGTGCGTGCCTTCGACTTCGAAGTCTACTGCCTTGCCTAAGTCGTGTAAAAGTCCCGCGCGCTTAGCCATATTTACGTCAACGCCGAGTTCTGCGGCCATAACGCCTGCTAAATGGGATACTTCGATAGAGTGTTTCAGGACGTTCTGACCATAGCTCGTTCTGAATTTAAGTCTGCCGAGAGTCTTTACTATTTCGGGATGAAGTCCGAAGATACCGCATTCGAACATAGCGGCTTCGCCGGCTTCTTTTATCTGTTGATCGATTTCTTTTTTAACTTTTTCGACCGTTTCTTCTATTCTCGCGGGATGAATTCTTCCGTCCTGAATAAGCTTTTCGAGAGCGACTCTTGCAACTTCTCTTCTTACCGGATCGAAGCCCGAAACGATAACCACTTCGGGAGTATCGTCGATGATGAGTTCGATGCCCGTAGCCTGTTCGAGAGTTCTGATGTTTCTGCCTTCTCTGCCGATGATACGAGCCTTCATATCGTCGTTCGGAAGAGGTACAACCGAAACCGTGGTTTCGGAAGCCTGTTCGGTGGAACACTTCTGAATAGCGAGACCTATTATTTCTTTAGCCTTTTTATCGGCTTCTTCTTTAGCTTCCGCTTCGATGTTTCTGACAAGAACGGCTGCGTCCTTTCTTGCGTCTTCCTTAATGGCTTCGACGAGTTCGGCTTTTGCTTCTTCTCTCGTCATTCTGGAAATCTTTTCGAACTGTAAAAGCATATTTTCATGCTGCTTCGAAACGTCGTCGAGCTTCAAAGCTATCTGCTTTTCTTTTTCCTTAAGACTTTCCTGCACGGAAGAAAGTTCTTCGTTCTTTCTGTCGAGAGCGTCTTCCTTTTGCTGAACTCTGTTCTCCGCGCGAGCTATGTCCGCGCGTTTTTCTTTACATTCGCGTTCGAATTCGTTGCGAAGTTTAAGTTCCTGTTCTTTTGATTCCAATATGGCTTCTTTTTTGATAACCTTGCTCTGCGCATTCGCTTCGTCGATTATTTTTTGCGCCTGCTCTTTTGCAGTGCCGAGACTTTTAATCTCTTCATCGCGTTTCTTTTTAAAAGAAAGCAGTCTTAAGCCGAAAAATACGGCCGCGCCTGCCGCAATCACAGTTAAAACTATAAATGCGATTGTTAAACCTGAAATTGTATCGGATAAGAACAGGGAGCCGTAACTGATGTTTTGCATTTTGTTGCCTCCTGTTTCGGCGCGTAAGCGCCCCGTTTTACGGATATGATTAAAAGCTTGTTTGCGCCCGATTAAAATTCTGCCTGGAACGGCTTTTATATTTTAATTTTACCCTTCCGTCGTTATTATTAACGAAAAAAGCACAAATTCCGCTTTTTTAAACATTCCGTAAAATATTATACATCAACTAAATGTAAAAGTCAATATCTATTAAAACTTTTTATTTATATATTATAATATATGTATAGTAAAGAAGTCTATAAAAAGGCGACGCCATAAAGCTTTATGTGACGAAGAGATTACGAACCACAAAAAACGACGGTCCCCCGTCGTTTTTATTGTATATAGAAAACCCCGCGATATTCGCGGGGTTCAAAGAAGGCAACGCCTATGATTCTTGAAAAATAAAACTCCTTTTGATAAAATAAAATTGAGGTCTGCAACTCAATAAAAAATCAAAAGGAGGACATTCAAGTGTGAATGACACACAAAGTTTAACATATTTAAATTAGAATTGCAAATACATTGTAAATACAGAGAAAAAACATAGAAGAAACAAGAATATATAAAAAGGCAATCAGATGAAGATAAACAGGAAGAACGGTTTAAGAAAAATGCAGGTGACAGACGTTATAATACCCTTGCTCAAGGGTGGCTGGTATCATAGGGTTTCACCCGTTAAAGAAAAACCCCACGTTTTACGTGGGGATATTTATTTTCCGGATTATTCTGCCGATTCTTCTTTATGCGGTTTTATCTTTTCCATGATCTTAGCTTTTATTTCTTCCGCAACGTCCTTGTTCTGTGCGAGATAGTCTTTCGCTCTGTCTCTGCCGTTGGCAATCTTTTCGCCGTTGTACGCAAACCAGGCACCGCTCTTTTCGAGAACGCCGGTTTCTACGCCCATATCGAGAATACAGCCTTCGTTAGAGATTCCTTTGCCGTAAATCATATCGAATTCCGCCGTCTTGAACGGGGGCGAAAGTTTGTTCTTTACAACCTTGACCTTCGTTCTGTTTCCGATCTGACCGGACGCGTCCTTTATTACGTCGCCCTTTCTTACGTCGAGTCTTACGCTCGAATAGAATTTAAGAGCTTTGCCGCCCGGCGTAGTTTCGGGGTTGCCGAACATGATGCCTACCTTTTCGCGCAACTGATTGATAAAGATAACGCAGGTCTTGGATTTATTGGTTATGCCCGTGAGTTTACGGAGAGCCTGCGACATGAGTCTCGCCTGTAAGCCTACGTGCTGATCGCCCATTTCGCCGTCGATTTCCGCCTTGGGAGTGAGCGCCGCTACCGAGTCGATTACTATTAAGTCTATCGCGCCCGATCTTACGAGCTGATCGGTTATTTCGAGAGCCTGTTCTCCTGTATCCGGCTGCGAAACGTAAAGATCGTCGAGATTTACCCCGAGATTTTTAGCGTAAACGGGATCGAGAGCGTGTTCCGCGTCGATAAAAGCCGTAATTCCGCCGAGCTTCTGCGCTTCCGCAATCGCATGGAGAGCGACCGTCGTTTTACCGGAAGATTCCGGTCCGTAGATTTCGATTATTCTTCCGCGCGGGAAGCCGCCTACGCCCAAAGCCATATCGAGAGTAAGACATCCCGTAGGGATAACTTCGATATTGGTGTCGGCGGATTCATCGCCGAGACGCATTATCGAACCTTTGCCGTACTGCTTTTCAATCTGCCCGAGTACGCTTTCGAGCGCCTTAGATTTCTGTTCGTCCATTTTCTTAATTCCTTATGTTTATTTTAGAAGCTTTCGCCCCTTAAGACCTTGCGGTCAAAATTCTCTTCTTTATTTGCCTTTTTACGGCTTTACTTTTGTTTTACGGTATCGTTTCGACGCTATTTTAGTGCATATTCCGCATAACAGGTTCGCCGAAACCGTACCTTTTTACGCTTTGTCTTTAAGTACGTCGGGGTTCTTTAATATATAGTTAACGCCCGATATTACGGTTAAAAGCGTAGCTATTGCGAATAATACGTATCCTATAACCAGAACAACTTCGCCGAGTCTTCCGTCGAGATCGGTTCCGACAAGCAAGAACGCCAGCGCAAAATCGGTTACGAAAGTTTTAGCTTTTCCCCATATATCCGCAGCCAGAACGACCTGATTTTTAGCTGCGATCATTCTGAAACCGCTTATGATGAGTTCTCTCATAACGATGACGGAAGCGCAGCACGCGTAAGCTATCGTGGGATCGAAACCTAACGCTTCTTTGCCGGCTATCGCCGAAGTAAGGTAAATTATAAGAGCGGTCGAAACGAGAGCCTTGTCCGCGATGGGATCCAAAAATTTACCGAAGTTGGTTACCAGGTTATATTTTCTCGCAATTTTTCCGTCCAGAAAGTCGGTGAACGCAGCCAGAGCGAAAACACCCGCCGCGATAACGTGATTGTACGGTATCATATCGAGAAAATAAAACGCCATGAATACGGGTATCAGAATCATTCTGAGTATCGTAAGCTTGTTGGGTAAGTTCATTTTCATATAAAAGTCTCCTTGAAAAATCTGCTTTATGTCTTATTTACGGCGATCCTGTTCGGCTGTTCCGAACAAATCGTAATCGCCCGTTTTTAATATCTTTACGTTTACTTTATCTCCGCTTTTTGTTTCTCTGTCTATGGTAAAGTACACTTTGCCGTCGATGTCGGGAGCGTTAAAATACGCTCTGCCGTACCATAAAAGCGAATTGTCGTCGAAGCCGTCGACTGTTACGGCTATGGTTTTGCCCTTGAAATTTTTAAGATTTTCTTTCGAAATCTTCTTCTGCGTTTTATAGAGTTCTTTAACGCGCTTCTTCTTTTCCTTTTCGTCTGTCTGATTATCGAAGTTATACGCGGCGGTGCCTTCTTCTCTCGAATAGGCGAAGAACCCCGCATTGAAAAATTTCGCTTCATTAAGAAATTCTTTAAGCTCGTCGAATTCTTCTTCCGTTTCCCCCGGGAAACCCGCTATAAACGTCGATCGGATAGCTATTCCGGGGATTCTTTCCTTCATTTTTTCAATAAGGCTTAAATATTCCGCTTTTCTACCTCGTCTGTTCATTCGTTTGAGAACGCTGTCCGACGCATGCTGAAGCGGCATGTCTATGTATTTTATAAGCTTGTCGTTGACGACGAATTCTTCGATAAGTTCGTCCGTCACGTTTTCGGGATAAGAGTATAAAATTCTTATCGAACCGATGTTTTCGAGAGCGGATAATTTTCGTATAAGTCTTACTATATTTTCGCCGCCGCCAAGGTCGCAGCCGTATTTAGTCGTATCCTGCGCGACCAAGATAAGCTCTTTTACGTTACCCAAAGACTTCGCTTCTTTAATAATATCGGCTTCGGGTACAGAGCGGTATCTTCCGCGGATGAACGGGATAAGGCAGTACGTGCAGAAGTTGTTGCAGCCGTCCGCGATTTTAATGTAAGCGTAGTTGTTTGTCGTAAGAACTCTTTCGGTAGTCGGTTCTTCTCTCGCGATGCCGACGGCGTTCACGCGTTCGCCGGAGTATATTCTTTCGATTACTTCGGTAAGTTTTTTATAGTCCGAAACTCCCATAAACGCGTCCGCTTCCGGAAGAGCGTCGTAAATTTCGCCTATGAATTTTTGAGGCAGACAGCCGGAAACTATAATCTTTTCGAGCTTGCCCGTTTTCTTGAGTTCGGCTACCGACAAAATCTCTTCTATCGCTTCTTTTCTTGAAGATTCTAAAAAGGCGCACGTATTTATAATAACTATTTCCGCTTCGTTTATATCTGCGGTAAGTTCATACTTCCCTTTAAGAAACGAAAGCATTTTTTCGGTATCGACTCTGTTTTTATCGCAACCGAGCGATATTACGCCGACTTTTTTAAGTTCCATAATTTTGATTCCGTAAAATATTTTCAGCGCAAATTACGCTTCTGTTCTTTTTTATAACTTTTTTCCGTCAGCCGCCGTAAAGCTCGTCGAAACGTTCCCTCGTAATAAGGACCTTTCTCGCTTTGCTGCCTTCGAAGGACGATATATACCCCATCTGTTCCATCTTGTCGATAAGTCCACCAGCTTTGGAATAGCCTATCTGGAAACGTCTCTGAAGCATGGATATGGAAGCCGAATTTGCGTCGATTACCGCCTGCAAAGCCGTGATAAAGAGCGGATCGAGCGATTCGGTATTGGAAACGTGTTCGCCGTCCGACGACATTTCTTCTTCCTCTTCTTTGCCAGTCTTTTCGAGCTTTTCGGCAAGTTCTTCGTTGAAGTACGCTTCGTTGTTACCGATAATGAACTGAACTACTTTATCTATTTCGTCGCCGGAAACAAACGCGCCCTGATATCTCACGCCTGCGCCCATTTCGGCTCCCTTATAAAGCATATCGCCGCGGCCCAAAAGCTTTTCGGCTCCGGCTTCGCCCAAAATTGTCTGCGAATCGCCGAAGGTCATTACCTTAAACGCGATACGCGCGGGCAGGTTGGCTTTGATAACGCCGGTGATTACGTCGACGGACGGTCTCTGCGTTGCGAGAACAAGGTGAATACCCGCCGATCTCGACTTCTGCGCGAGAGCCATTATCTTCTTTTCAAGATCTCGCTGAACCTGTTGCATAAGGTCGGCAAGCTCGTCGATTATTATTACGATACGCGGCATTCTCGGAACGGTGTCGCTCGCTATAAGTTTGTTGTAGTCTTTTATTTCTTTGACAGCCGAACCCGATTCGCTGAAAATCTTGTTGCGGCGTTCCATTTCTTCGTACGCCCAGTCGAGAACGGTCAGGACCTTCTGCGGTTCGGTTATTATTTCGTCGGTAGCAAGATGCGGAAGATGCTGGTACGCTTTGAATTCGTTGAGTTTTGGATCGACGAGTACGAGCTTCAAATCTTCCGGCGAATAGCGCATGATAAGACTTATTATAAGACAGTTAAGGCAAACGCTCTTACCGGAACCGGTGGAACCGGCTACAAGGAAGTGCGGCGCTCTCGCAAGGTCGTCTTCGATAACGTTACCCTCTAAGTCCTTACCTATGGCGAACATAAGCGTGCCGGGTTTTACGGGTTTGCCGAGAGTTACTTCGAGTACCGATTTAAGCGATACGGGAATTTTTGTTTTGTTTGCGACTTCCACGCCGATAAGGTTTTTACCCGGAATGGGAGCCTGTATTCTTACGCCGTCTTTTACTTCGAGTTGCGCTGTCAGATCATAATCGAATTTTGTAGCGGTTCTTACGCTCTGTCCGGACGGAATAGTCAGCTCGTATCTGGTGAACGACGGTCCGTAAATATAATTGACGCACTTACTTGGATAATGGAAAGTCTGTAAAATTTCTTCTATCTTTCTCATACGACCTTCGTGATCTTCGGGCTCGGCGCGGACGCTCTGCTCGTGCGCGACGAAGGTATTCAGAGACGGTACGAAATACGGTCTGTTTATCGGTTCGGGCTTCTTTTCGGGAACGGGTTCTTCCGTTTCTTCGGAAACGTCCTGCTTTTTAGCCGTTCTTTCGGAATAAGTTTTCTTTTCGGATACGGGTTCGTCGTCCGCAACGAAAGTTTTTACTATCTTTTCTTCGGCATCGGAAACATCGGAATTTGTAACTTCGTCCTTTTCATCGCTCTTATCCGTCTTGCCGAAAGACGCTTCGTTATTGCCGAAGCCCATAATTCTCGTAGGCTTGAGTTCCGGTTCTTTTTCTTCCTTTTCGGGAGCGTTAAACGTTTCTTCGTCCGAAGCAACGTCTATATAATCTTCGGACGGATTTTCGTCCACGTTTTTGAAGATTTTATCTATATCAGAATCCGATTCGTAAGTCTTTTCTTCCTTATATCCGGCGTTATAGTCGCTTATTTCGGACTTTTCCGCAGGATAGTCGCTATGATAGGTATCGGCGGTAAAGTCTGTTTCTTTGCTTCCTATATCGGATAAATCGTCGTTATTTTTATTATAATCGGTATTATTCGGCGCGGTTTCGCGCTTGACGGCTTTATTATAACCGTCCGCAACGGGTATATCGGTTACTTCCCTTTTATCGGTCTTGTCAGTATTATTATCAACCGTCTTTTCGGGTTTTACCGTAAATACGCCTTCGTAATCGGCGGGATCTTCGGTATAAGAAGAAGCAGTGGGCGAACCGAGATCTTCCCTTTTTATAACGTCCGAAACGTTGTAGCCGGACGTTTTTTTACTTTCGGTCTTTAATCTCGAAAGAGTTTCGTCTACGTTTATCGGCTTGGGGTTTTTGATGTAATCTATCTTGGTCTTCATATCGTCGGACGAAGTAACCTTTCTTTCCGGCGTTCCTATCGAAGCGACGTACAGCCCGCCGCCTACGTTATTTACGTTTACGTTGGGAGCGGCGTCCTTTTTGCCCCTTAATTCGAAGTCCCCGGGATTATAAACGTTGAGCGGATTTTTAGCCGCGGGCTTTCCGACGGGAATATCCGCAAAATCGGACAACACGTCGTAAGGATCGGGCTTCTTTTCCTGATCTTCCGTTTCTTCGACCTTTTTTACGGGAATGTCTATTCTGCCCCTTGAAGACGAAGCGCCCGCGCTATCCGCTATCGACTTGATAGTGCACGCTAAAAGAGCGATCGTTCCAGCGGCGGCTACGACCAAAAAGCCTATCTGATGGAAAAGTCTTATTCCCCAATAGCTTACAAGCGACACTGCGAGACCGCCGGCGGTAACGTCTTTAAGTCCGCCCGAAACCGCCTTGTAAGAGTTTACAAGATACTGCCCGTACGTGGTTTTGTCATAATCGAAAAGATCCCACGTCGTTATCGTCTGCAATAAAAGAGCGAGAACGACTACCGTGAGTTCTGCAAAAATTCTCGTCTTTTTTGGAATATTAAGCCCCTTACCCGCAACGAGAGTAACGCCGGCATAAATAAGCGCGGCGCATTCTACGTAAGAGAACCAGCCGAACAAGCCGTAAAAGAAATCGCTTACCGCCTTGCCGAACGGAAAAACAAGTTCTCTCGTTATAAGGCATACGAGAATAAGCGCGGTAAAAAGCACGGTAAGCATACCGAGCGTTTCCTTGGTGAATATATTTACTCCGCCTGAACCGCTTTTTGCGGCTCTTCCTTCCGTTTTTACGTTATCTACCGATGATGTATCCGAAGATTTTTTGTTCTT
>DPQQ01000001.1:212928-233403 GCA_003538975.1 Clostridiales bacterium
TCTTCTTTTTTACTCAAAATTTTCTCCTTGCCGCCCCGATATTAATAAAAAATCGGCGGCTTCATGCGTTTTACGGTTAAATAAAATCCTTCACGGCGTTAAACCGCAAAAAAATTTATAAACCTATCGTTTCGGATTCTCAGATTTTTATAGAATATTTTTTATAATTTTTACAGATATTTAATATTATAACAAATACGAACGATTTTTACAATATTATTTTCGCAACTTTTTTAATTTTAAGGTAAAAAGTCGAACAAACTTTCGTTTTTTGTTTTAAAAATAAAAAACGCGCGCTTTTTAACGTGCGTTTTAAGTTTTCGATTTTTATTTTTTATCTGTATATTTTTTTGTTATTTTTGATCACTTCCGTCCGGCGGTATCTCTTTGTTCTGCGGAAAGAAAATAATTCTTTATTTCGGTTCGGGCAGACTCCGGATCGGAAGGCATTTTTATAAGATCTGAACCCGTTAAAATATAAATTTCGTCCGCGACGAATATCGCTTCTTCAACGTCGTGAGTGACTAAAACGGCGGTAAGGTTCTCCTTTTCGGCAACAGTCTTAAAAAGTTCTTCCGACTTAAGCTTAACCGCGATGTCGAGATTCGAAAACGGCTCGTCGAGAAGCATTATATCCCCTTTATAAGAGAGCGCGCGGGCGAGCGAAACTCTTTTCGCCATACCCTTTGAAAGCTGCTTTGGATAAAGATTTTTTGCTTCCGTAAGTCCTAATTCTTTTAATGATCCTTCCGTATCCGCAAACTTGTTAACAAGCCTTATGTTCTGCTCCACGGTAAGGTTAGGAACCAACCTGTCTTCCTGAAACATGTACGAAACTTTTCCGTAATCGCCGGTAACTTCGCCGGATAAGACGGGTATTCTTTTGGCGATGACGTTTAAAAGCGTGGTCTTTCCTACCCCGCTCGCGCCCAGAATCGCGACGACGCTTCCCTTTTTAAGTCCGAAATTAATTCCGCTTAAAACGACCTTGTCTTTATAAGAGACCGTAATGTTTTTTATCGTAAGAATATTTTTTCCGGCGGCTACTGTTCCCATTTTTTAAGTCTCCCCGCGATAAAAGTAAACGCCGTTTCGATTATTATCGCCGTAAGAACAACAATAAGCACGAGCGCCAATAATTTTGCCGTTTCGAAATCAGCCTTTTCTCTCTTCATCAAAAAGCCTATCGCTCTCGCCGCTCCCGCAAGAGTTTCCGCCGCGACCATGAGTTTAAGATTAAGCGAAATTCCCGCGCCGCAAAGTTCGGTAGTTTTACCGATAAGCGGCGGAAGTATTACTTTTTTGAGAGTATCGCCCTTTGATACCCCGAAAACCGAGCACATTTCGATAAGATTTTTATCGACTTCTTTAAGATACTCGTATAACGAAGAAAACAGCGTCGGAAGCACTACGAAGCCCGTTACTATGACGGGCGCGACAGACGAATCGACAAAAAGAGCGAGCCACAAAACCATAGCTATCGTCGGAAAGGATCTTATTATAAGTATGATCGGATTTACCGCTTTTTTGAAGTATTCCGACTTATAGCAAAAATACGCCAGTATGAAAGCCGCCGCAAACGATATTAAAAACGAGATCGCCGTTCTTAACAGCGTACTAAAATAAGCGACGTAAAATTCCTTTTCCTTAAACATAGCGAAAGTCTCCCGCACGGTATCTTTTACCGTCGGAAGCACTATTTCGTCTTTCAAAGAATTTGCGACTATCGCCCATACCGCAAAGATTATTCCTACGGTTACAAATGGCAGAACGTAGCCGATTATTTTAGCCGTTCTTTTCAATTATATTCTCCGTTTTGTCGCTTTTTTACACACTTACGGTTAATTTTGGGTAGCGTTTCGAGATACCTGTGCGGCTTAAACGCTACCTTTTTATTATTCGCCGTAGAAGAACGAGTCGGACGGAATGTTCTGTCCGATAGCCGACAAATAGTCTTTTATTTTAGTTTTCATCGAACTTGCGGAAGCATATTTTACCGAGCATCTTCCGATAACTTCGGCGGTAACGAACGTATCGAGAGTTCCGACTACGCCTTCGTCTAACTTAGCGTTAACCGCGTCTACCGCGGCGGAAGCGTTTTCGACTGTGTTCACCCATGTTACCGAAGCTTGTAAAGCCGCGGTAAGTTTACCGTAAAAGTCGGGATGAGCTTCCATTACGGACCTTTTGACGAGCATGACCGCCTGCGGATATCCGCCCTCGTAAAGTTCGCCGAGATCGAGTCTGTAAGTGTAAGCCGTTTTGAGTTTTGTAACTATTTTGGTTGCGGCGGGTTCCGGAAGAAGACCTATTTTGATTTTGTTCTGCTTCATCGCGGGCATGAGTTCTTCGCCGCTTTCGTAATAGGTAAGCGCGACTTTGCCGCTTTCGGCAGTATTCGCTTCGACGTATTCGATATTGTTTTTGGTAAGAACTGCTTTGAGCGTCATATCGGGAACAAGTCCCCTGCCTATAACGCCGACTACCTTTCCGACAAGGTCGTTTATGGTGATTTCGGTATCCGATACGATGAAAAGATTGCCGTGAGTCAGAACGCTCGTCAGAACGTAATCTTCGCCGGTTCCGCAGATTTTTGCGGCTGCGTTCACGGGCAATATCGCCACGTCGGCTTTTTTAGTCGTTTTAAGCACGGTCGAAGCGATCTTATCGGCGGAAATAACGTGATAATTCATCGTTATATCGTCGGTGTCTAACGTTTCGTTGCCGAATAATCCCGCCGCGGCGAGAGCAGGCGCTCCATCCGGGCAGTAAAACTGAAGAGCAGTGCGTCCGGTTTTGCCATTATCGCCCTTATTATCGGTTACTTTGCAGCCGAAGCCTGCCGCAAAAGCGGTTAAAACCGCTAAAATTACGGATAAAATTCTGAACTTTTTCATAAAAAATCTCCTTTCGCCCGAAGCTAAAGGAGAATAAAAACAATATTTGCCGCCGATAAAAGCATAAATGCGCTTTAAGCGGTAAAATATTTATTCGTTCCTTTGCCGTCAGGCTAACCTTTCCGTTCAGGTAATTATATTGTACCTTCAACTTGTTCTCTTGTCAATTATTTTTAGCGTTTTTTGCTCTTTTAATACTTTCTGCCGGCTTTATACACCCCGATAATCTTTAACCTATATATTATTGTTTATTTAATACTTATAAATGTATCTGTAAACACCTCGTAACTATAAAAAAACGGCATATAAAAAGGCGAAAACGCAAACATATACGTTCATCGCCTTTTATCGTTTGTTCTTATAAATTATTCGAACAGCGCGTCCACGAATTCCTGCGGCTTAAAGTCTTCGAGGTCATCTATCTTTTCGCCCACGCCGACGTAAACGACGGGAACTTCAAGCTCTTTAGAGAGCGATACGACGAAGCCGCCCTTCGCCGTTCCGTCGAACTTCGTAAGAACTATTCCGTCTATCCCTATCGCGTCGGTAAAAGCTTCGACCTGGCTGTAACTGTTCTGTCCCGTCGTGCTGTCCAATACGATGAACTTAAGAACCTGCGCTTCGGGGTATTCCCTTTCGATAACCCTGTCCATCTTTTTAAGTTCTTCCATAAGGTTGGCTTTTACGTGCAGTCTGCCGGCGGTGTCTACTATAAGCACGTCGGTCTTTCTCGCTTTCGCCGAAGCTATCGCGTCGTACACGACTGCGGAAGGATCCGCGCCTTCGGTATGCTTTACTATCTTTACGTTGGCTCTCTCCGCCCAGGTCGTAAGCTGGTCGCTTGCAGCCGCTCTGAAAGTATCGCCGGCGGCAACCATGACCGATTTGCCTTCTTTTTGTAATTTTTTAGCGAGTTTACCGATAGTGGTGGTCTTGCCCACGCCGTTTACGCCTACCATCATAATTACGGTCGGCGGAGTAATTTCGACAGGTTCCGCTTCCGTAAGAAGGTCGACGAGTTCGGTTTTAAGAAGATCTATAACGTAAGATTTTTCTTTAAGTTTCTGTTCGTTGGCCTTGTCGCGGATATTTTCGACTATCTCCATGGACGTTTTTACGCTTACGTCCGAAGAAATAAGAACGTCTTCGAGTTCTTCGTAAAAGTCGTCGTTAAGCCCGTGCGAAAATAGTTCGTTTATCTTTGCGGATAAGGTCTTTCTCGTTTTGGATAAAGCTTCTTTGATTTTGCTGAAAAATCCCATAATTCTCCTTTAATAACGTTTTTACGTTTCGTTATACGACGTCTTCGGTGTTAAGCGCGTCGGCAAGTTTAATCGAAACGAGTTTGCTTACTCCCTTTTCTTCCATGGTAACGCCGAAAAGTCTGTCGGCGAGTTCCATGGTCGGTTTTCTGTGGGTGATGACGATGAACTGCGTTTCTTTCGAGAAGTTTTTAAGATACCTTGCGAATCTTTCGACGTTGGCTTCGTCGAGAGCCGCTTCGATTTCGTCGAGCACGCAGAAAGCCATCGGCTTAAGTCTTAGTATAGCGAAAAGTATCGCTATCGCCGTAAGAGCCTGTTCGCCGCCCGAATAGAGGGATAACTTCTGAAGTTTCTTTCCGGGGGGTTCGACTTTTATTTCAACGCCGGCTTCGAGTTTGTCGTCCGTCTGCGAATAATCGAGTTCGAGCATCGCTCTGCCGCCGCCGAAAAGTTCTTTGAAAATTTTACCGAAGTTTTCGTTTATTTTCTTAAACCCGTCGTCGAACTGCGTGGCCATTTCGTTCTTTATGGTGTCGAGAGCTTCGCCTATATCCTTTGCGGCGTCTTCGAGATCCTTTTTCTGAACCTGCATGTCTTCGTAACGCGCTTTAAGCTCTTTGAAGTCTTCTATCGCGTTTGCGTTGATGTCTCCTAAGAATTGTTTACGCTTTCTGAGTCTCGCTATTTCCGCTTCGCCTGCGGTGACGTCGTAATTTTCTTCACGAACTTTTATAGCGGTTTCGTAAGTTTCCTGATAGTCTTCCCATACGCTTTGCTGAAGATATTCGAGGTCGGAGTCTATCTTGGTAAGGGCGAGTTCCTGCGTGTGCTTTCTGTCGCTTAAATTATCTATTTCGGTCTGAATTTCCGCTCGCTTGTCGGTTAAAATCCCGAGCTGCTTTTTAAGCTCGTCGGACTTCGTTTCCATGCTGTTTATGCGGTTTTCGACGTTTTCGATTTCGGCGCGTTCGTCGTCGGTTATCGCCGATAAGGCTTGCTGACGGCGTATATCGCTCAATATTTCTTCTTTAGCCTTAATATCGCTTTCGAGTTCGAGATTTTTGTTTTTAATCGCTTCTATCTGCTTCTTTAAGGCTTCTATTCTGTCTTTTAACGACGAAACGTCGAGATTTATTTCGCCCGTTTCGACTCTTACCGCGGTAAGTCTTTCGGTTAAAATTTCTTTGCGTTTACGGAGCGAATCGGCGTTCTGCGAGTTTTTGGCTGCGGTTTCTTTAAGTTCCGTTCTGCTCTTTTCAAGCTCTTCGGTACTGCCCGAAACCTGCGCGAGTTTTTTGGTGAGTTCGTTTATTCTCGAGTTAAATGCGTCGGTTATTTTCGAATTCTGAAAAATTTCTCTGTCCGTTTCTTCGAGAGTGGCTTTTAAGACAACTTTCTTTTCGGCGTTTATCGCAAGGCTCTGCGTTACCGTCTGAACCTTTTTGTTAAGTTCGTCGTACTCGTCCGAAAGTTTGTTGAAGTTTTGCTCGCACTTTAACTTGTTCGCCTTTAACGCATTAAGCTTTTCTTCGGTTTCTTTTTTGAGAGCTATCGTCTCTTCGAGCTTGCGGTCGTTCGCGAGTACGCCGGCCGACTGCTGACGTTTAGAACCGCCGGTCATCGAACCCTGCGTTGATAAAACGTCGCCTTCGAGCGTAACTATTTTGAATGCGAAGCGGTACTTTTTGGCAATGTTCGTGGCATTGTCGATATTGTCCGCAATAAGCGTGTTGCCTAAAAGGCTCGAAAATACGTTTTTGAACTTCTGGTCGTATCTGGTTAATACCGTTGCGTCCCCGAGCGCGCCGCGTTCTTTAAGAGCGGCTGTAAGATCGGGCGAAGTCTGACGGGGTTTTACCGACGTTATAGGAAGGAACGTAAGTCTTCCCAAAGCGTTGCGCTTAAGGTATTCGATTAAGAATTTCGCGTCGTCGGGATTAGCTGTAACGACATTCTGCGCGCTCGCTCCGAGAGCAGTTTCGACAGCGGTCTCAAACCGTTTATCGCACGAAACAAGTTCGGCTACCACGCCCTGAATTTTCTCCGCTACCTGCGGATCTGTCTTTCCGCGCTTATGGAGTTCCTGTATTACCGGTAAAAATCCCTGATAGTTTTCTTTGAAGCTTCTGTAAAATTCTTCTTTTGTGGAGAGCGAATAATACTGGGAGTTAAGTCCGTATATCTCGTTGTCGATGGCGGCGGATCTGGAATTTACTTCTTTTATTTCCGCTTCTTTTTTAAGAACGGCGTTCTTCGCTTCCGCAAGTCCGGCGTTAAGCGAGGTCGTTTCTTTTTCGAGATTTTCGGAATCCGTCCACAAAGATTCTCTCTTTTTATCGAGATCTTCGGCTTGTTTGTAAAGTTCTTTTACACGTTCGTTAAGACTGTTTATTTCGGTGCCGGCGGTGCCTTTCTGAAGTTTTACGTCAGAAAGCGACTCGATAGAGTCGATCATTTTCTGATTGCTTTCTCTCTCGAGCGTTTCTCCGACGGTGATTCTGTCGGTTAAATCGGCGATTTCGGAATTCAACTTTTTCTCTTCGGCTGCCTTTTCGGCGAGAACAAGATTCTTGTTTTCTATCTCTTCTTCCGAAGTTCTGATTTCTTCGCGAGATCTTATCAGAAGTTTTTCGTTCTCTTCCAGTTCTCTCTTCCTGTCCTCTGTCTGCGTAGAGATAAAGTTGTATCTTTCGTCGTAAACGGCGTCTTCGCCTCTTTTCTTTTCGGCGGCGACGTTAAGGTCGGTATATTTACGGTTGAGTTCGGAGAGTTCTTTGCCGAGCGAACCGAGATCTTCCATAACTTTGTCGTACTTTTTCGCGCTGGCCGCAAGTTCCGAAAATCTTAAAGCGGATTCGTCTTCTATGCTCTTGATTTTTTCGTTTATCTTCGCCTTGTCCGCGCCTACGTTTTCGACCTTTGAAATATAAGTGTTGAGCTCGTGATGTTTAAGCTGCGCGACGAGTTCGTTATACTCTCTTGCCTTATTTGCCTGTCTTTCGAGCGGTCCCATACGGTTTTCGACTTCGGACATAAGGAGAGTAAAGTTAGTTATGTTCTCCTTGGTACGATCGAGTTTACGCTCGTTTTCGGCTTTAGACTGTTTGAATTTGGCAATACCCGTGGCTTCTTCGAAAATGGCTCTTCGATCTTCGGGCTTGGAGGTCATTATTTCCGAAACCTTGCCCTGTCCTATGATCGTATAGCCTTCTTTGCCGACGCCGACTTCTCTTAAAAGATTGATTATATCCCTGAGTCTTGCGGGCTGCTTGTTTATGTAATATTCGCTTTCGCCGCTGCGATAAAGCTTACGCGTTATGATGACTTCGTTATAGTCGATACTGAAAACGTGATTGCTGTTATCGAAGTAAAGCGACGCTTCGCAATAAGAAAGCGGCTTTCTCGTCTGCGTTCCGCTGAAAATAAAGTCCTGCATGCTGCTTCCGCGGAGAGTTTTTGCGGACTGTTCGCCGAGAACCCAGCGGATAGAATCGGCTACGTTCGATTTGCCGCAGCCGTTGGGACCGACGATGGCTGTAATGCCGTCGCCGAAATTTATTTCCGATTTATCCGCAAACGATTTGAAACCGTATAATTCTACTTTTTCGAAATTCAATGTTTTTCCCTTTTACCCTTTGATTAGTTTGCCTTTGCCGCGACCTTTTTATGCTTTTTTAAAGGCTTTTTCGCCTGTTTTGCTTCCTTTTTACCGTTTTTCAGAAGAATTTTCAGCGCGGAGGCAGCGGCTTCCTTCTGGGCGGCTTTTTTGCTTTTGCCCTTGCCGCTCGCAACGGTTTTGCCGTTTATCGTTACGGCTTCGGTAAATTCCGGCGAATTGTCCGGTCCGGTTTTACCCGACTGTTCGTACTTTATCTCGCCGAGCTTAAACTTCTGAACGTATTCCTGAAGTTCGGTCTTAGGATCTTTCGAAACGGCGTTTAACGTTAAAACTTCGCTTTTCTTTTCCGTTTTTTTGTTTTCCTTTGACGCGACTTTATCGGATTTAACTAAAGAATTTTCATCCTTTTTAGCGGCTTTTTTATTCTGTCTTGAAACAAAGCCCTGCTGTTTGCTGTTTTTGAGTACCGTGCGGTAAATAAACTTTTCAGCTTCATTAAGACCGCCGTCGATATAAATGCCGGCGACCAAAGCCTCATATAAGCTCGAAAAGAACTTTTCGTTTTTATCCTTATTGCCGGCAAGACTTTTGCCGAGATTTATATGCCCGTCGAGTCCGAGTCCGAATATCACTTCGGTAAGCGGTTCCTTGGAAACAAGATTCTTTCTTCTTTCGGTAAGCTTACCTTCGTCTTCGTCCGGATAAGAGTTAAAAAGATATTCCGTAACGACGAAATCGAGAATTTTATCCCCGAAAAATTCGAGCCGTTCGTTGTTCTTCTCGCCCGGGTGTTCGTTAGCGTAAGAAGCGTGCGTAAAACATTGGCGGAAAAGTTCTATATCTCTGAACTTATAGCCTATTATCGCTTCGCATTCCGATAGTTCGAAAATCATTATGCGTTTTCTCCGGCAAGTTCGTTGAATCTGTCTCTCATCGCTTCGACCGCGCCCGAGCATATTACGTCGTACGCCTGAAGCACCGAATTCATAATGGTGTTTTCGTTAGAAGATCCGTGGGATTTGATTATAAGCTTGTTTACGCCGAGAAACAGCGCGCCGCCTTCGTTATTGTAGTCGAGCTTTTTTCTTAATGTGTTAAACGTCGGCTTCAATAATGCCCCGCCGATTTTTGCCTTTAATCCGCCCGAATATATGCCTGTTTTTAAAAGCTTCATGACCATACCCGCAGCGCCTTCGATAGACTTTAAGGCGACGTTGCCCGAAAACCCGTCGCATACGACCACGTCGTACTTACCGGACAAAATATCTCTCGCTTCCATATTGCCTACAAAGTTGATGTTCTTCATTTCCTTAAGTCTCGGGAATACTTCATGCGTCAGGGCGTTGCCCTTTTTGTCTTCGGTACCGTTGCATAAAAGGGCTACTCTCGGATTTTCGATTTTAAGGGCGAACTTCGCGTATTCGTTGCCGAGAACCGCAAAATCCACCAGATTTTCGGGTTTGCAGTCAGCGTTCGCTCCTACGTCGAGCATGAGAACGTTCCCGCCCGAAACGGTCGGAAGCGTCGGGCAGAGCGCGGGACGGCTTACGCCCCTTATTCTTCCTATTTTTAAGGTCGCGCCTACTAAAACCGCACCGGTGGAACCGGCAGAAACGAGAGCCTTTGCGTCGTCGTTTTCTTTAAGTTCCTTGAACGCCACGCAGAGCGAAGAATCGGGTTTCGATTTTATCGCGACGGTGGGTTCTTCGTTACACGAAATAACGGTTTCGGAATTAAGCACCGAAATTCTTTCTTTATCGTATTCGAGCGTAGATAAAATGTCGTTTACCGGATTTTCGTTTCCGACCAGAACGACGTCGAAGCCCGTTCTTTTATTTACGGCGGCTACCGCGCCTTTTACTATCGCTTCGGGCGAGTTGTCCCCGCCGAAAGCGTCCACTAAAATTTTCATATTCAATCCCTTTGTCCTATTTTTAATATTCCAGATTGTTTACCGTTCTGGGATAAGGAATAACGTCCCTTATGTTGCCTATGCCGGTTAAGTACATAACCATTCTTTCGAACCCCATGCCGAAGCCTGAATGTACTACCCCGCCGTACTTTCTTAAGTCGAGATAAAATTTATAATCTTCTTCTTTAAGACCGAGTTCGTTCATGCGTTTGAGCAAAAGATCGTATCTTTCTTCTCTCTGCGAGCCGCCGCAAAGTTCGCCGATGCCGGGAACGAGAAGGTCGGCTGCCGCAACGGTCTTGCCGTCGTCGTTCAGTCTCATGTAAAACGCCTTTATTTCTTTCGGATAGTCCGTTAAAAATACGGGTTTTTTATAAACTTCCTCGGTTAAATATCTCTCGTGTTCACTCTGAAGGTCCGCGCCCCAGTATACGGGAAATTCGAACTTGTCCTTTACGTTTTCGAGAATGGAAACGGCTTCGGTATAAGTTAAGCGTTTGAATTCGTTATCGAGGACGTTTCTTAGTCTCGCCATAAGTCCGGTATCCACGAATCTGTTCAGAAAGTCGAGTTCCTGCGGGCAGGTCTTCATAACGTGAGCGATTATGTATTTTACCATCGCTTCTTCGACGTCCATGTCTTCCGAAAGATCGGCAAAAGCCATTTCGGGTTCTATCATCCAGAATTCCGCCGCGTGACGAACGGTATTCGATCTTTCCGCTCTGAAAGTCGGTCCGAAGGTATAAACGTTGCCGAATGCCATAGCGTAAGTTTCGGCGGAAAGCTGTCCGGATACCGTAAGAGAAGCGGGTTTGCCGAAAAAGTCCTTTTTATAATCGACGTTGCCGTCTTTATCCTTGGGTACGTTTTTAAGGTCGAGCGTCGTTACCTGGAACATCGCCCCCGCGCCTTCGCAGTCGCTGCCCGTAATAATGGGCGTGTGAACGTAAACGAAACCCCTTTCGTTAAAAAAGGAGTGAATGGCGAAAGCCGCCTCGCTTCTTATTCTGAATACCGCGTTGAAAGTATTGGTTCTCGGACGAAGATGCGCTATCTCGCGCAAAAATTCCATGCTGTGACGCTTTTTCTGAAGCGGATAATCGGGCGTCGAAGTTCCCAGAACGACTACTTTGTCCGCGGATATTTCAAACGGCTGACGGTTTTCGGGCGTGAGTAAAAGAGTACCCGTAACTTCGAAAGCCGCGCCTACGTTCTGCTTTACGACTTCGTCGTAGTTATCGAGTTTTTCGGTCGAAACGACTACCTGACAGTTCTTAAAGTTTGTTCCGTCGGAAAGTTCGATAAATCCGAAAGATTTGGAATCTCTTATGGTTTTTGCCCAGCCGCTTATTCTGACTGTCTTGCCCGAAAATGCTTCGGGATTTGAAAATATATCTTTTAATAAAGTTCTTTTCATAAAAAATACCTTACTTTGACGGCTATACGCCGATTTTAATTATTTACTTAGACTATTTTAACATTTTTAAGCGCGTTTTTCAAGTATTTTCAAAAAGATATGTAGGCTTTATATAATATTTATTATATAACTGCATTATAAAAGAAGTATTTTTGTCGCAACAAACGTTATAAATAAAAATTTCCGGCACAAAAAAGACGGGCGTCGCCCGTCTTTCGGTTTTTATTTTTTTGTTTTGATTATACTTTATATTTGCCTTTCGCGGCGTAAATTCTGAACACGACGTAAGCGGCTATCGAAACAAAGAAGCCTATTACCGGAACGGCAGTCATACCATAAGTCAGGTCGTCGTTATAAGTAGAGATGGATTCAAAGTGGAACTTGCCGCCGGCCGTCCCGAGATCTCTTCCCGAATATTTATATTCGAGCTTGGTGTAAATAAAGCCCATAAGGATAAACGACAGGATAATAACGATGATCATGAATACGTTTACCGATATAAGAGATTTCCCCGTCGCTTCCTTCCTCGAAGAGAAAAATCCGAGAGCTATCGACAGTAAAATTATACCGAACATTATAAGAATCAGAAGGGTTAAAAATCCCGCTACTCTGAAGTCTCTGCTTTCGTTAAGTATCATCGAGTACCCCGTGAACTCCTGTTTGAAGTCGTTGGGATATTCGGTTATAAGGAAAAACGCTCTCGCGGTCGACTGTTCGCCGAGATATTTTTTACAGCTCTCCGTATCGAATTCGAGGTCGAATTTAACATACTTCTGCGTGGGAGCGTAATATGTGTTTACGGTAAAAGTATTCGCCTTTTCTTCGCCGTAAGCGGAGCAGTAAGATTCTTCGTACTGTTCGTTTATAACGTAGCTGCCGTTCTTGTAAACGACGTTTTTTACTCTGAGATCGGCTATGTTGCTAGCCCCCGTATCCTTGTCGAACTCGAACGTCGCGGGAGTACCGTCGGAGCTGACGAGTTCTATGTTGAAGCTTTTTGTTTCGTTCGCGTAGTCGTACGTCGCGATCGGTCTTACCGTGTACGATACGTGGAGATACTGAAAAAAGAACAGTCCGAGAGTTATTACTATAAGGGCTATCGCCGTTATATAACAGATCGTGCTGTACTTTTCGAATTTTTTCTCTTTTAACATTTATTCCTCCGGACTTTTCAGCCGCCGGACGATTTTTACCGCCCGGACATATTCAAAAAGTCGCCATAACAGCTTATTTTACTTTAATTATAATATCACACTTTAAGCGGTGTGTCAATACGCTTTTCACTTATTTTGGCTGCTATTTCCAAAAATTCGTGTCGTTTTTGCGGAACTTTTGTTAATAATAAACATTTTTAACATTTTCGCCGTCCGTCGCCGTTTTTACAAAACGACTTCCGGCATGCTTTCAAGGCTGTCCTATAAGGCGGATATTTTTTATTTTAAAGCAAAAAACAAGGCGTAAAACCGCGCCTTGTTTTTATACCCTTTGCGGGACTGAATATTCGGTTTCAATCTTAATATCCGGCTAATTCTTTTTTAAGCTTTTCTCTCATTTCGAGATATTTTTCAAGCTTTTCCTTTTCGCCGTCGACCAGAGCTTTGGGAGCCTTGCCGATAAAGCCTTTATTGTTTAATTTGCCTTCCGAACGCTTTATTTCGTCTTCGCACTTTTCAAGCTCTTTGTTAAGTCTCGCCTTTTCAGCTTCTTCGTCGACGAGTTCCCCTAACGGAATATAAAGCTCGCACGAAGCAAGCACCTGCGAAACTGTCTTGCAGGTAAGTTCCGTCTTGTCTTCGATGAATATTATGTCCGAAACTCCGGCTAACTTCTGAATATAAACGGATCCCTTCCTGATAGCCGCTTTCACGTCCGATTTAACGTAAAGTTCAACCTTTTTGGAAGGAGCTACGTTAAGTTTCGCCTTTACGTTTCTTACAGCCTTTATTATCGAAGTAACGGGTTCGAGATCTTTTACCGCTTTCGCATAATTGAACTTCGGATTGTATCTCGGAAACTCCGCAACCATTATGTCGCCGGTAACGCCGGGGATATTCGAATAAATTTCCTGCGTGACGAACGGAACGAACGGATGAAGAAGTTTAAGCGTCTCTTTAAGAACGTAAACGAGTACGCTTACGGTATCGTCTCTCGCGGTTTCGTCGTCGCCGTAAAGCACGGGCTTAGTGAGTTCGATATACCAGTCGCAGAAGTCGTTCCATACGAAGTCGTAAAGCTTGGCGAGAGCTATACCCATTTCGTATCTTTCCATGTTTACGGTAACGTCTCTTATCGCCTTGTTGAGCTTGGTTATTATCCACTTGTCCGCAACGCTCAGCTTGCAGTCAGAAAGATTTTTGATTTCTTTACCTTCGGCGTTCATGAGAACGAATCTCGAAGCGTTCCAGATTTTGTTCATGAAGTTTCTCGAACCTTCGAGCTTTTCGTCCGAAAAACGCATGTCACTGCCGGGAGCTATGCCGTTTATGAGCGAAAATCTGAGCGTGTCCGCGCCGTATTGATCGATAATCTTCAAAGGATCTATGCCGTTGCCCAGAGACTTACTCATCTTTCTGCCCTGCGCGTCTCTTACGAGTCCGTGGATGAGAACGTCCTTAAAAGGTATTCTGTTCATGTGTTCGAGTCCGGAGAAAATCATCCTCGCTACCCAGAAGAAGATTATATCGTAACCGGTAACGAGAACGTCCGTCGGGTAAAAATAATCGAGATCGGGAGTTTTGTCGGGATAGCCGAGAGTCGAGAACGGCCACAATGCGGACGAGAACCAGGTATCTAAAACGTCTTCGTCCTGTCTGATATGCGTTCCGCCGCACTTCGGACAGACGGTTACGTTTTCTTTCGAAACGGTCATTTCGCCGCAGTCGTCGCAGTAATACGCGGGGATTCTGTGTCCCCACCAGAGCTGCCGCGATATACACCAATCTTTAATGTTTTCCATCCAGTTATAATAGATTTTCGAAAATCTTTGCGGGATGAATTTTATCTTTTTGTTTTTGACCACTTCCACTGCAGGCTTCGCGAGCGGCTCCATCTTTACGAACCACTGTTTCGAAACGGTCGATTCTACCGTGGTTCCGCATCTGTAGCAGTGTCCTACGTTATGATGAAGCGGTTCTATTTTAACGAGCGCGCCGAGTTCTTTGAGCTTATTTACGATGACTTCTCTGTATTCTGATGAAGGCATGCCTTCGTATTCGCCGGCGGCGTCGCCCATTGTTCCGTCGTCTTTTATAACCTTAATCACTTCGAGATTGTGTCTTACGCCTACTTCGAAGTCGTTCGGATCGTGAGCGGGCGTTATTTTAACCGCGCCCGTGCCGAAATCGAGTTCTACGTAATCGTCGGCTATAACCGGTATCTCTTTATTAAGTACGGGCAGAATAAGCGTTTTGCCGACAAGGTGCTTGTATCTCTTGTCTTTGGGGTTTACGGCTACCGCGGTATCGCCGAGCATGGTTTCGGGACGGGAAGTCGCTACAGTCAGAAATTCGTCGGAATCTTTAACTTTATAATTGATATACCAAAGATGCGAATCTTCTTCTTCGTACTCTACTTCGGCGTCGGAAAGCGCGGTCTTGCAGTGCGGACACCAGTTGATTATTCTGTTTCCCTGATAAATAAGACCTTTGTTATAAAGGTTTACAAATACTTCTTTAACGGCTCTCGAACACTTTTCGTCCATGGTAAACGAAAGTCTCGACCAATCGCATGACGAGCCTAACTTTTTAAGCTGTTCGACTATTCTTCCGCCGTACTGTTCCTTCCACGCCCAGGCGCGCTTTAAGAAGCCTTCTCTGCCGACGTCGTTTTTGGTGAGACCTTCTTTAGCCATCTGTTCGACTATTTTTACTTCGGTCGCGATAGAAGCGTGATCGGTCCCTGGGAGCCACAACGCCGCGTAACCCTGCATACGCTTGAAACGTATAAGCGTATCCTGCAAAGTTTCGTCGAGAGCGTGTCCCATGTGGAGCTGTCCCGTGATGTTCGGGGGCGGTATTACGATCGTGAACGGAAGTTTGTTCGGATCGATAGTCGGTGTAAAGTACCCTTCTTTTTCCCACGTTTTGTAAATCCTGTCCTCGAATTCGGAAGGATTGTAGGTTTTTGCCATGTCCATATTAAGTCCCCTTCGCCGGTTAAGGCAAATAGTTTATTAAAAATATTTCGTCGTACGTAAAAACTTAAACAAAATTTTACAGTCGTTTAATTATTATATCCTTTTTACGTTTTGTTGTCAACGGACGGCGGGTAAAAAGCGGTTTTACGAGACAAAAAACTTATTTTAGCCGTAATTCAGTTCCTTTTACGGCTCGCTTATGTAACTCGGTTTTTTTATTCCGCATAGAATAATACAAATCGGACGCCGCTTCAGACCGTATAAAATAAAAGTCTTTGCGGCGTAAAAAGGAGCTTTGATGAAAAATTTTATAAAAAAATCGTCGCGGATTCTGATCGCGATTCTACTCTTTATACTTCCGCTTTCGGCATGTAAAAAGACGGACGGCGACAAAATCAGCTTAAACGAAGTAACCCATTCCGTATTTTACGCGCCCTTGTACGTTGCGATCGAAAACGGATATTTCAAAGAAGAAAACATGACGGTTACGCTCACCAACGGCGGCGGCGCGGATAAAGTAATGACTGCGGTTCTCTCGAAAAACGCCGACATAGGTCTTATGGGACCCGAAACCGTTATTTATGTAAAATCGCAAGGCAAAACCGACTGTCCCGCGGTTATAGGACAGCTGACGAGATGCGACGGAGCGTTTCTGTTGTCCCGTAAGCCCGAAACCGACTTTAAGATAGAAGACCTTAAAGGCAAAAACATTCTGGCAGGGAGAGCCGGCGGCGTACCCGCGATGTCCTTCGAATATATTTTAGGCGAACTCGGACTTAAAAACAACGTCGATTACGAGCTTAACTTCGGCGTGCAGTTCAACCTTATGACGGCAGCCTTCGAAGGCGGCACCGGCGATTACTGCACGATGTTCGAACCGACGGCCTCGGAATATCAGAAGAGCGGCAAAGGCTATATAGTCGCGGCGATGGGCGAACTCTCCGGCGAAATCCCCTATACTTCGTTCGTAGCCCTTAACAGCTATTGCGAAAAGAACGAAAAGCAGGTTAAAAACTTCCTTAAAGCGATTAAAAAAGGTCTCGAATATATAAAGACTCACACCGACGAAGAAGTCGCCGAAGTAATAAAAGGACAGTTCGTCGGAACGAGCGTCGAGTCGCTTGCCGCTTCCGTAAAAAGCTACCGCGGCATTAACGCCTGGGCGAAAAATCTCGTTCCGACCGAAACGGGATTTTCGAGACTTCAGAATATTATGGAATACGCGGGCGAACTCCCTAAGCGTATAGCGTTTTCCGAACTCGTAACGACAAAATATCTCCCGTAAGCCGCCTTATTCAACCGATACTTCGATACCGAAAAAGGTCTCCGATAAAAACAACCAAGGTAAAAGACTATGACCACACCGACAGAAAAAACAATCTCCGCAAATACCGCGGAAGAAATTCTGAAATTAGAAAACGTTTCATGCGCCTATCATACCGAATCGGGCGAAACTCTCGCCGTCGACGACCTGTCGTTTTCGGCAAAAAAAGGCGAATTTATTTCGATAATCGGACCGTCAGGCTGCGGTAAAACCACCGTTTTGACCATGATAGCCGGACTTATAAAACCTTCCGGCGGAAAAATCACGATCGGCGGGAATTCCGCAAGCGGAAAAAGCATCGGCTACATGCTGCAAAAGGATCAGCTTTTCCCTTGGCGGACTGTTCTCAAAAACGTTTATCTTCCTCTCGAAGTCAAAAAAATTACTACTAAAGAAAACTTCGACTACGGCAAAGAGCTTCTGATAAAATACGGGCTTAAAGACTTTATGAACTCCTACCCCGATGAGCTTTCTGGAGGAATGAGGCAGCGCGCCGCGCTTATAAGAACTCTCGTTTTCCGTCCCGCGCTTCTTCTTCTGGACGAACCGTTTTCCGCTCTCGACTATCAGACGAGACTGTCCGTTTCGGAAGACGTATATAAAATCATCCGTTCCGAAAATCAAACGGCGGTTCTCGTCACTCACGACATAAGCGAAGCGATTTCGCTCTCTGACAGAATTATCGTCTTAACGAAACGCCCCTGCCGCGTAAAAACCGTTCATAAGATAAATTTCGGCAATACACCGCCGCTTAAACGCAGAGAATCGCCTGAATTTTCAAAATGGTTCGAAATACTTTTCAAGGAACTCAAGACCGATGACTGAAGAAAAAAAGAAATTTAAATCACCCGAAAAAGAAAAACTCTCCCGCGGCAGAAGCGGCAAAACGCTTAAGACAGACTTGAAGCCGGTATCCGAAGAACACCTTTTATACGTAAAAAAGCTGAAAAAGGAAAAGATTATCGTAAACGTTCTAAGGTTTGCGGTTCTCGCAGCGTTTCTTATATTCTGGGAACTTTCGGTAAAAATCGGACTCGTCGACGGCTTCATTTCGAGCTACCCGTCCGAGATAATCGCTACCACGATAACGCTTTTTAAGGAAAACAATCTTTTGACTCACATAGGCGTTACCCTTTACGAAACCTTCGTCGGATTTTTGATTTCGGTAGTATTCGGATACGCGCTCGCCCTTGCCATGTGGTGGTCGGAACGGCTTAAAAAAGTGCTTGAACCTTACGTCGTGGTGCTTAACAGCCTTCCTAAAATCGCGCTCGGTCCGCTCATCATAATATGGTTCGGCAGCGATAAAAAAGCGATAATCGCCATGGCTGTTTTAATAAGCATAATCGTCTGTCAGCTGACTATGTTAAACGGCTTTGCCGAAACCGATAAAGACAAGATTTTACTTATGAAATCTCTCGGAGCGAGCAAGTTCCGGATAATGTATAAACTTGTCATCCCGTCGAGCGGCGCGTGCTTCGTCTCTATGCTTAAAATCGCTCTCGGAATGGCTTGGATAGGCTCGATAATGGGCGAATATCTCGTATCAAAAGCAGGTCTCGGATACCTTATCGTGTATGGCGGGCAGGTGTTCAAACTCGACCTTGTAATGAGCGCGACGGTAATACTTCTGATACTTTCGGCTTCGATGTACTTTTTAATCACGCTGGTCGAAAAGCTTACCGTAAAGCACAAATAACCGTTAAGCAAGTAGCGGTAATGTACGACTTTACCCGGGAACGGCTTGCCGAAATACTACCTGATTGCCGAGAATACGGCTAACTTGCATGGTTTTGCCGGACAATATGCTTTTTGTACACCTTTCCCATACCTGTTTTACCGAAACCGTACCAAAGATAATAGCGACAATACGCCGATTACAAACGGAGCGACTTATAAATCGCTCCGAAAACAATATGTTGACTAACAAATTTTTACTGCAAAACCGACCTGCGATAAAACCGCTTACAAAAGATTAAATTTTTTATATAATATTTCTAAAAGCGGCGAGTACGACAAAATGGTTTTTCAATCTTCTAAGATAACGCCAAATTTTGCCACAAATAACTATTCGGCGCGCCAAATTCTGCCTGCGCAAAAAAAAGCAGGGGCTTAAAAAACCTCTGCTTTTATGTTTTTATAATATTGTCCGACCGCGAGCCGGCATTTTTACCATAGGTCGCATTTTACCGTAGGTCGGCACTTTTGCTTTGAAAAGATTACTCTTCCGTAAAAGCGTCTTTTCCGAGACCGCATACGGGGCAAACCCAGTCTTCGGGGACGTCTTCCCACTTAGTGCCGGGAGCGACGCCGCTATCCGGATCGCCGAGAGTTTCGTCGTAAACGTATCCGCAAGGACAAACGTATTTCATATCGCGTTCTCCTTATTTTCCGAAATATCTTTCGAGCAAGCCTTTGAACGCTCTGCCGTGGCGCGCTTCGTCGCGAGCCATTTCGTGTACGGTGTCGTGAATAGCGTCAAGACCTAATTCTTTTGCTTTTTTAGCGAGCGCGGTCTTGCCGGCGGTTGCTCCGTTTTCGGCTTCAACTCTCATTTCGAGATTCTTTTTGGTGGAATCGGTAACGACTTCGCCCAAAAGTTCGGCAAATTTAGCGGCGTGTTCGGCTTCTTCGTAAGCAGCCTTCTCCCAATAAGCGCCGATTTCGGGATAGCCTTCTCTGTAAGCGACTCTCGCCATGGCAAGATACATGCCGACTTCGGAACATTCGCCGGTAAAGTTCATTCTGAGACCTTCGACGATTTCGGGATCAACGCCCTGAGCAACGCCTACAACGTGTTCTGCCGCCCACGACATATCGCCTTTCTGTTCCGTAAACTTGGAAGCCGGCGCGCCGCACTGGGGGCATCTTTCGGGGGCGGAATCCCCTTCGTGTACATATCCGCATACCTGACATACAAACTTTTTCATTTTTAATACCTCGTTATCTGATTTTTTATTTTACGCCGATCGACGGCGGTTTTTACTTTTGTTTTTATTTTTGTGAATTTTATTTAATGGATTTTATAATTTTATATGAGAGTTATATAAGAGTTTCGTTTTCTTTAATCTTCTTCATACACTCGTCGCAGGTAAAGCGCATAATCAGTTCGTAACTTTTTATATCCTTACCCGTGAGCTTTTTTAATTTATAAAGAACGTCTTCCCCGTCTAAAAGATCTATTTTTACGTCGAATACCTTGCCGCACTTATCGCACACAAGATGGTCGTGCGGAATATTTTTGTCGTAACGGCAGATACCGTTCGGCATCGGAATTTTGCGGATCGCCCCGCTATCCGACAGCGCGGCGAGATTGTTGTAGACGGTTGCCAGCGCGACGTCCGGTAAATATTCTTTGGTTTTAGAATAAACCTCTTCGGCGGTGAGATGGTCGCTCGAAGCGTTTATTATTTTTAATATCGTCGCCCGCTGCTTCGTCATCTCCGCTCTCCTTTTTGTTTCCGGTTATCGGTTCGTCCGCCGTTTGTTTTTTCTTCGGCGGCTCCGGACTTCGTTTTACACCGATATTATAACAGAGCTTTTTGCCCTTGTCAACTATTTTTTAGAATATTTCTAAATTTTTTTAGAATAATTATAAATCTATATTTTATCTTTAATATTTTTCTTTGCTTTTTTGCGAAAATTTTATAAAAAATATCTCGTTTTTACTGTAAAATTATCTGAAAAGCCGCCGATAAATGCGGAAAAATATATAATTTAAAGTTTTATAACATAAAATCAAGGCGATCGTCATGACCGCCTTGATTTTTGCTTGTTTTTAGTCTTTGTTATTGGTTTTATACAATTTTAAGTTATATAAATATTTGTATAAATTTGGTTTTAGCATAAAAACAATTTAATTTATATGTAAAAATAAAATCATTTCCCTTAATTCCTTAACGGAAA
>DPQQ01000005.1:0-68938 GCA_003538975.1 Clostridiales bacterium
GTAATAAAATTACTCTGATTTGTCACGATTTGCGGATCTATGGTCACTGGAAATTCTCTTCCTTCTTCATTTATCCACTCTTCGCTCGCCACTACCGTAAACTTATATTCCTCTCCTTTCGTCTCTACTTCGTAATATACTTCTTCGCTCGTTTCTCCCTTCGCGTCATACATATACGGACTCGGTATCCTCAGCTCCGTTTTTGTATCCGTCCCGCCGTATTTATTGCCTTGTTCGCTATATAATTCCAGACTCTCGTTATCTTCTGACAATCTTACTTTTAATCCTTTCGCCTTTAACTCGAATACATATCTGTAACTCCCGGACTTTTCCCTTACTATTATGTTCTCTTTTATTCCGTTCCCTCTTATACTGTATTCGAGATCGGTATCCTTTTCTACGTTCTTATATATCGCTTCGCTGCCCGATCTTTCTTCTTTGTTCTTTATCGTAAGTTCCGTTTTATCCGTTCCTTCCATAGCATAACTTACTATCCCTTCTTTCCCGAGATATTCCCACGTTACGCTTTTATAAGGATTGCTGTTATCCGTAACGGACACCTTCTTTCCGCTGCCTACCTTAGATACGCTCGTACTATATCTCCCGCCTTTACTTTCGTACGTATCCGCTTTTTCTTCCAGCGTATTGTCTATGGCTTCCCATTCTTTCTTTTCTTCGTCGTAATAATTTATCGGTTGAGAACTGAATACCGATTTAGCGGTGCCGTTGTTTAATATGTAATGACGAGAATGTTCGTCCGTATTCGACTTATCTTCATACAAAATCGCAGAATCGCTATACTTTTCCGTAATTACATTCTCTTCCGCAACGCTCGCTTCTACGACATCTGTCTCTACCTTTAATTCTTCTGCCTTTGTTCCTTCTTCTTTCTTTAATTTTATTATTGACATCTCTTTTCTCCTTATTTTTCTCTGATGGTAAAATGATATTTAATTCAGCTTTTTCCGTCTTTTCTTGCCCATGATTCTCTTTCTTTTTGTCTTTCTTCTTCCGACTGCCATCTTTTGTTTATTAATGAATAATAATCAACTGATTTTTTCTCTTCCTTTATTTTTTTTGTTTGTTTTTCGTTTTCTTTTTTTAATTCGTTCATTTGTTCATTTTCCTCCTTTTTATATTGTTTTTCGTCATTTTCTAAAGTTATCGCCATTATATGCGTCAACATATTACAGGGCAAAATAATTTCTTTTATTTTTTTGCTTTTATCAATCTCGCAACACATATGGTGAAGATAAGCTATATGATTAACCGCTCCTGAAGTTATTGTTTTTACTATTGTCGATATGTTTTCGCCAAACATATCTCTTCTCTTAAAATCCGCCGTATATCTATGTCCCCAATCAATGAAAGAAAGCTTTACTCTCTCTTCACTTGAATCGCCATATACGATTTTTATAAATTCGAGGAAATCACCCCAATAAGCAAAACCGATAAAATGCAGTTTCGTTGCCGTTTCGTTTATCTCTATTTTTTGTCCGTTGCATATTATATTGTCATTTTCTCCGAACAAAAACAAAAAATCAACGCCGTCCGCTTTTTCATTTTTCTTTAATTTTAAATCGGGTTTCAATATACAAATATTATCTAAACCGAATTCTTCGCCACCTTTAACTTCTGGTAATCCGGAATAAACAATTCTATGATTGAAATAGGTTTTAATATCTATCGGTTTGAAGTAACTCATATTTTGCTCTCTCTTCCTTTAAAAAAGCGTATACCTTATTCTCATTTGCTTCTATTTCGTCAAGCTTTTTCAAAACAATATCTCTTCTCTTTTTTAAGTATTCATAATTGATTTGAGCTCTGACTTTCCAAAATACGGATAATAAATTATAATATCCGCTCATCAGCGCCGTAATATCATCCTTTCCTTCATGTTCATCCCTGAATATTTCCATTTCGGAAAGAATAAGGTAAAATTCCCTGATATTTATAAGATATAAGATGATTTCGTCGATTTTTTCATCTATTTTATAGAAATCACTTTTAAGCATCATTCTTAGATTATCAAGATTTTTTAAAGCATATTCTCTGTTGTGATTTAATTTTTCGTTGTCGAACGAATTCCAAAAATCGTATTTTTCGCTTTTTTTGACTTTTTCGAGAATATAACACGAAAGTCTTCTTTTAAGAACACCCTTTCTGTACATTTTATTTGCATAAAGTATATTCTCCAAAGAAACGATTTTTTCGGTGTAATCCATACTGTTGCGGTATTGATGATCTACTATATTTAGCGTTTCTTTTTCTAAGTCGTATCCGTAAACGAGTATGTAATGAGCCATATGCTGGATTTTGTAAGAATCGGGACGGCTTTCCAGATAAAAACAATCCACGCCGACTATCAGCGGATTACCGGCATCAATACTTTTTATCAACTTCGATTTATCGATATTGCAATATTTCCTTTTGTATCCAAACGTTTTTTCAAGTTTGCTTTCGTCAAGTTCTCCTCCGCCGCCAACGACATAGTTATCGTTTATCAACGTTATTGCGTTAAGTAAAACTTGTTCTTTTTTTATTCCGAAACACGACAAGCCGGAAATAAGCTGATGATAATAGCAACTTCGAAAAAAAAAGTCGTTAAACGGTATTATTCCTTCTATTTTATTTTTTTTCATTTATCTTTTTCTCTACTCCTTTTATAATATCTTCGACTGTTTTCCAATCGGAAACGCTCAATTCGTCGATTTCGAACTCAACCGAAAATATTTTTTCTATTTCCACGATTGCGCCTACGAAGGACAAGCTGTCTAAACTTAATAATTTAAGTTCGCTTTCAGGGGTAACGTCTTCTTTTATAGCGCAGGCTTTTTGTATTACTTTTATTATTTTATCTTTCATATTCTTTTCTTTTTTCCGCTTGCAGTCCTTGCTATAATCGTAACTTTTTCTATTTTATCCGGTATAACGTTTCTATTCAGTAAATGAACCAGTCTTTTTCTTAACTCGCTTTCATCTATATTCCCGGTATATTTAAGCCGAATTATTGTGCCTTTTTCGTTCTTTTCGCCGTAAACAACGCAATCGGTTACTTCGCCGCACTTTCTGACGGCATTTTCAATTTCTTCAGGATATATATTTATTCCGGATCTTATAAGCATCCCGTCGTTTCTTCCTTCAATGTAAAGATATCCTTCGGAATCAAATCTAGCCCGGTCTCCGGTATATAGCCATCCACCGTTTATTTTTGCAGTTGTTCTTTCAATATCGTTATAATAGCCAAGCATAACGCTGTCTGATTTTACTGCGAGTTCTCCTCCTACGATTTTTATATTTACATCGCCTATAGGTTTTCCGACGCTACCGGCTTTGCGGATAAAATCGCACGGCAACAAAGCGCTTACCCTCGGACTGTGTTCCGTTAACCCGTATACGCTATAAAACTTAACGTCGGGGAAACTGTTCGCTATACGGATTGCCGTGGTTGCCTGTAAAATTTCTCCACTGATTACACCTGTTTTAAGCGTCGTTTTTTTGCCTTTGTTTTCTGAAGATAAAATCGCATATAAAGTAGGCGTCGCACAAAAAATCTCGATTTTGTTTTTTTCAAAATATGAGAGCATTCTGCGAGGCATAAAAGATTCTTCATAAAAATATATCTTTTTTCCGTGACACAACGCAAACAACAATTCCCCCGTCAAAACCGCTATATGGACAAGAGGACGTCCTATGCAAATTGTTTCTGCGCCGTTTGTGTCAAAATATGAATTTATATATTCGAGATTCGATATTATGTTTTTATGAGTAAGCATCACCCCTTTCGGTTTTCCTCCCGTTCCGCTGGTAAACATTACAAAAGCCAAATCAGGATCTATTTCTTTATTATTTGTATCACTTACGATTTTTCTGACATAATCGTAATTTTTCTCTCCGTATTCTCTTGTTACGGGAACCGCCGTTTTTCCGGAAGCAATACATTTTAATATGTTAACCGCAAGTTCTTCTTTCGTTGCTCCTTCGCACAATTCCAGGCTGTTTTTTTCGGTATTTTTTTCATAAAAAGAATAAATATCTTTATATGTTATACCGGAATTCGCAAAAGCGATTTTATTGTCGTAATATTTAATTTTTTCTTTCAGATATTGCCAAAGAGTCATAAATATTTTTCAGTTAAATTTACAAGATCTGATAAATGACGTAAACGCTCCGGATTTAAATCGTCGTCCGAGAACGTTATTTTGAATTCATCTTCTATCGAAACTATAAGCGTCACGAGCGCAAGACTGTCTATTCCGCTTTCTTTTAGCGATTCTTCGCTTTTTATATCTGAGCCGGTATTTTGTTTTGCTATTTCTATAATCTTTTCTTCAATATCTTTTTTATCCATTTTTAAGAACCTCTGCTATTTTCTTTTCCGTTTCTACGATATATTTGCTTCCTGCATAAAATTCTTTATATGCTTCTGCTAAATCTATCTCTTCTTTTTTTAATTCTTTTAACTTACGCAGATGTATATCGAAATACATTCTGTCCATACAGGCGGTTTCTTTATCCAAAAGCTCTTTAACGGTCTTTTTCGAAGAATAATATTTCGCTATACGCTTTCTCGATACTCTCAGAACTCCTATAACGGATTCCAATGCCGAAAGCGTACCAGGCAGTTCTTCTTCCGTGAATTTTTGTGCAGTATATTGCTCCGTTATATTATCCGGTGGAACTATCGATAGATCCCGTAATTTGTAAATACATACTGCTCCGTCGTATACTTCGTTAAAACGCTCTTCAGTAAATACCCCTTCGGACAACGGATATTGGTTTATCCAAGCAAGATTTTTATCTACACACACATAATGATCTTCTCTCCATGAGGCTCTTTTGTAGTCGGTAAAAAAAGAAGTGTTTACTCTTATCAGATACAAATCTTTTTCCGATTGTTCTTTTATAATTTTTTTTGCGTCTTTCGCATTGCATTTAATATAATTATGGGTAACTATACCGTATTCCTCCGCTACATCCTGAATTCTCGGTAAAAAGCAGTAATTCTGATATGTAGCACCTCTGGAAAAATCGTCAAAAGCCTGTCTTAACGATATAAATGAGTCGCTATATAATTTGATTACATCGTAATTTCTGTTAAGCCACGCAAGAAAATAGCTTTCTATACAAGATAAAGCCAATGTCTCCGATATTTCTTTTTTACCTATCATTTTTAACCTCTTTTAAAAACCGCGCCGATGAAAATTCACGTATACAGTCCGAAACGGACGCTGTTCTTACATAAATTTTTTTATTTTCATAATCTTTTATTTTAACGGGAGAATGTGAATATTTTTTTGAAAGTTCGGTTATTTTTTCGTCTTCGAACACTTCCCCGACTTGCTCGAGAACAGTTCCCGTTTCATGTTCGACGCCATATCTTCTTACATAACCTTCCAAAGTATTATAATTAATAAAATTTTTTTGTATGAGATAGTATATATCCGCAAGTTTATAAAGATCGAAATCCTTATTTCTCTGCGTCATAAATAATAATTCGCTTTCCTTATATTGATGCATGATTAAATGCAGAAAAAATAATTCGTCCGTAGCTGCTTTTAATGGAATTTTACCTTTTCGAATTTCCGACGACTCTACTATCGCCGTTAATAATTCGTTTCCGACTCCAGGAACATTTCCCAATGAAAAATTTATATCTATTTCCACAAACGGAAACTCTGCGTTTCCCGTAAGCTTTACAAACGGAGCAATTTCTCCGCGATTCATTCTTCTTTTTACGATTTCCGTTCTCGAAAATTTTCTTATACTTTTACTTTCGTAATCATATATTCCCTGTTCGAATTCCATTTCCTTAAGCAATTCGGAAACAACGGCAATATCTTCCTGCCTTACAAGTAAATCTATATCGTTAGAAACTCTTTCGCCGTCTTCGTATATACTGTCGTTTTCTGCCGGATAATAAATATTTGATAAAACGCTCCCTTTTAACACGGAATATTTAACATCAGCTAATTTATCTGTTACGGAAACAAGCTCTTTCCGTAAAAGTTCTACTTTCCTTTTTTGTCTGAAAAAATCTTCTCTTAATTTTTTTCTTATTTTATCCGGCAAAAATACCTCGCCCTCTAACGCGCGGTTATAAAAAAGTCCGGATATTTTATGACACGACAAAAATCCCGAAACCGCATACCAGTCGTGACATTCATAAACATTTTCACCTTTTAATACGGATATTACGTAATTTAAATCCTCTTTATCAAGCATTAAAACACCTTCTTTTCAAGATTTTCTTTTATTACCGAAAAAGCGGTTTCGGGATCGCCACTTGTGTCGACTATCGTAAATTTTTCTTTTTTTGCCATTTTATAAAATATCTTCGATACATTACGCAATAATTTTTCATCCAGAAATCTGTCGCATTCTTCTGGTCTGCTTTTAATACGTTTTATAGCAATATCAGGTTCCGTATACGCCAAAAAAGTAATATCCGGACGCACTATATTTTTTGCCGCGTCGAAAAACCATTTTTCTTTAAAATATCCCCTTGCCAGCATGTTAGATAAAGACGTAAAAATATATCTGTCGCATACAACGATCTTCCCTTCCTTAAGCGCGGGAATAATAATTTCGGAACCATGTTGAATTCTGTCAGACATCGTTAAAAGCTGCACGGCTCGGTAATCTACATCTTCGTGATTTTTACAGTACATCATTTTTTGAAACAACTTTGTTTTTCTTGACATATCGGTCGGCTGTTTTACGGACACGACTTTTTCTTCACCGATCTTTTCTCTCAAAAAGTTCTTTGTCAAATTTATCATAGTCGTCTTTCCGGCGCCGTCGGTTCCCTCGAAAACAATTAATTTCCCGGGATATGTATTACTTTTCAGTTTTAACTTCTCCAATGTTTTTCCCCTTAAGAATTATCTTATTTATTTCTTTTTTTTCCGGTTGAAGATTCTCAATCGATTTGTTTTTTTCGTTTTTTTCAATAATCATATCAAGCGTTTTTTTAATATTTTTTAATGCCTGTTCTTCCGAAACGCTCTCTTCGTCCAATGCCTTTTTTGCGGGAAAAAGCTTTTCATATATAGCGTAAAAAGTGAGACTTAAACTACTTGAAGTCAACCACAACGTTACAAACTCACGATTAAAAATAAAATTGCCGATAATATATTTTTCATAACAAAAAGTTAAAATAAACCCGAACATTATAGGCAAAAAAACGATAAATCTTGTGACTTTAGTATAATCGTCAAGTTTTTTTGCTAATATTTTTATGGGTATTTTGAAAATCGCCGTAACGGCATTTATTAAAAAAGCTATGATAACGGTATTTAAGCCGTATTCTGTTATTGATTCAACAATTTGTTCCATCATATTTCTCCTTAGTTTCTATATATTGATCGGATGTTTTTTTCATCGAGCTTGTCGGTAAGATAAGTATTTTTCTCACCGGCTTGTGTTACTGTTTCTTCATAAGATACAACTCGGTTACGCGAAATTTCTCCTACTGTTTCATTTGCAAAAATTCCGCAATCAACTATGTTTTTGATGATATTTTCACTGATTATATTATTTATGGAATCATGTCCGACCACATAAATACCGCAACCGCTCCGACATTCGGAACGATCCATAAGTACTTCCATAATATTCCGGCTTATTATACAGTTACTGCCATCATGTTCTATTAAGCGAGCATTACGACTCGTGGAAGTAAACACATTTCCCTCTATATTTACGTTATTGGCATAATTTCTGACGCTTCTTCCACAAATCGTATGCGTTGCGAGAATTTTATTTCCGGATACAATCGTATAGTCGCCTTTGTTTTCAAGACCTATGCTCATTCCCGACCATTCGCCTACGATATTATTTGACGTTATGATGGTGTACAAGCCTTCATTTATAAATCCGAATGCATAAGCATGTTCTTTTTCAAGTCCTATATTATGCGTTGCGTTTGCTTTTATATTATTTCCGACAAATCTGCCGAAACGTCCGTTTGTATAAACGCCTACGGCTTTTTGTTTGCTACCGTTACCTTTATTTACCGCATAAACAAATGTATTATGCATTGAAATACTGTTTGCCAAATAATTGTATAATCCGTATACCGAACATTCCTTTTCAAAAATTTCGGCAAAACATTCTATTCTCAAAAAACTATTTTCCACAGATAAATTATCGGCTCGCGTTTCCATATGCGTATCGAGATTTCCGTTGTTATAAATTCCGGATATATTTAATTGTTTATCGGAATATATTTCGAAATGACAATCGTCTATTTTTAATCCGAACGCCGTATTATAAACAAGAGAAAACATACGGTTACAATTACACGGATTCGATATATGCACTCTTACTTTCAGTCCCTTTAATACAACATTTCTGGCAGATGGAGAAATAAAAAATAAACTCCAATCGCTTGTCGTACAATCTTTTAAATCTATTTCGATTTCGGCGGCGCTTCCGTCTATAACAATATCAGAACGTTTGATATTGATAATTCCTTTCACACATAAATGTCCCACTGTAAAAGCTCCGCTACTATTAACGTCAATTTTTATCTTTCCGTTAAGCCTGATTTCTCTTCCGTTGCTTTCGTCATTAACCTTTTGCTCTATTTCTTTTTCCATATTTCCTCCTTTAGTAGAAAATTTTATTATTATATATCTCGTCTGCCGTTACGTCACCGGATAAAATATATAATTCGTAGATTTTTTCTTCTATTTTCCTTTTTAACCTATAATATCCGCTTTCTGTTATCGGCAAACTCGTCATAACTCTTTTATCTTTATCTCCGTGACGATAAACTCTGTTTATTACTTTAGCGACAAGTTTATCGTCTTCGAAATATATAATTTTTTCAAATATATCTTCCAATTTATACAACCATTCCGGAATTTTAACATTTTTCTTACGTCCGTATAATTTTATGTTTGTTTCTTTTTCCCCTTTTTTAATTGCATCTTTCAACAAATTGTATAAATTTAAATAATGTTTTAATTCTTCCTTCTTCATTTTGTTTCCCCTTCTCAAAAAGTCGTGCCTTTGTAAAAACAAAGGCACGACTTTTCTTCTCAAAAAGTCGTGCCTTTGTAAGTTATTCTTTATTGCGTCTTTATTATATCATCTTTTTTTGTAAAAAAAACTTCAAATTTTTTTCCACTTTATATCAATAGTTTTTTTCAGTGTAATTGATGTTTTCCGGAGGTAAAACAAAAAATTATATCTTTATACCTTTTTATCATTGAATTATTTAAATAAACCTACCCACGTAAAACGTGAGGTTTTTCATTTACGGGCAAAGCCCTATGCTACCAGCAACCATTGAGCAAGGGTTTTGAGGTCTGCCATTTGCATTTTAATTAAACGGATCTTCGGGATAATTTATCTTTAATTGTTCTCCCAATTTATCTTCGTCCAATTACCCTTTTATATATTCTTGTATCTTCTGCGTGTTTCTCACTGTATTTGCAATTCTAATTTAAATATGTTAAATCTTGTATGTCATTCATTCTTGAATGTCCTCCTTTTGATTTTTTATTGAGTTGCAGACCTCAATTTTATTTTATCAAAAGGAGTTTTATTTTCCAAGAATCATAGGCGTTGCCTTCTTTGAACCCCGCAATTATCGCTGGGTTTTCTATATACAACAAAAAACTCACAAAAAATATTTGTGAGTTTTTTGTCTTCGTTTGAAAGTGCAATTCAAAAAATTTAATTTTAATAAATCCCTATGGAAACTGCGCTAATACCGGAACTTTTTTATTTTGATTACCAGATTAAAGGATTATGAGCTTTTTATAACTATTATAACTATTGCGCGATAAATTTATTTGGTAAACTTTCGGCGGAACAGGTCTGATAACCGCCGTCCTTACGCCTTATGCGTATCAGTCCAGAAGTTTGTCAGCGATCCGTAAGAACTTATTATTCTATTAATATATTCGTCGTAATCGGCGGTTGTAATTTCGTTTCTTGCTTCTTCGTAAACAGCCGAAAACTTTTCGTATCTTGCGGTCTTTAACATCGAGACGGCAGACTTCATTTCGGCAATATACTTTTCAACGGTCGTCGGAACGGACTTTATAATGTTTTCGATATCCGTTACATCTATTCCGATGAGTTTAAGTATCGAAATAAATTTTTCCGGCGAAACAATAAAATCTTCCGAAGTGAAATTTTTTAATATTGCTTCTATACCGGTTCCGAAAACGTCGCCTAAATTCTTATATACGTTTCCGGCTTCTTCGAGATCGTCGGAAGATTTAAGTTCTTTATTAAAATATTCCTTATACTCTTCGACGGCAAGATCGGTTTTAATCATAAGAGCCGAGAATTCTTCTGAGTAATCGTAGTCGAGTCCGTACCATTTTTTAAGAGTCCAGAAGTCCGCCGCTAATTTGCCGAACCTCATAGGGTTATCGGCGTGAGCCATTATTTCGTTATTGAGATCGTAAATGTTTTTAATCATTTCGGCGTTCTTTTTTATCTTGTTAAGATTTTCGATAAGTCCGCCGCGTACGATATCGAGAATGTCGCTTCCGACAATTTCGTTTTCGTACAAATCTTTTATTTCGGCTTCGGTAGCGTTTTTGTTTACTTTGCCGTAATAAGTATTATTCTCGGTTTCGAGAGTATCGGAAAGAGATTTCAGCCCGCCCTTTTCATCGTATTCGA
This sequence comes from Clostridiales bacterium, assembly GCA_003538975.1. Classification (GTDB taxonomy): domain Bacteria; phylum Bacillota; class Clostridia; order Christensenellales; family Borkfalkiaceae; genus UBA11475. Next base: position 10,651 of record DPQQ01000005.1, read on the forward strand.
CGTTAACTCTCGAACATAATTCTTTTACGTCCACTTTATCGTCTACCACTGCCGAAAAAATGCCGTGAGACTTAAAAAAACCTTCGAGCGAAGATTTCACCGCCGAAACAATTTTATCCGCGCTTTCCGCAAACGAAATTCTTACCGCCGAGAGCGATTCCTTCGTTTCGGACTTTTTAATGTCGAGATAGCCGAGTTTCGCTACCGCTTCGGTATAAGTTACCACTGCGGTTTCGAGCGAAACGTTTTTGATTTTATCTGCCGTTTCTTCATCCGATAAAACTACGTCAGCGTCCTTATTTAACGACGAAACGTTTTTTACAACCCCGTTCTCGTCCGTAACGAAAGCCACTGCGGGATTTATTTCGTAAGCGAAAACGTAGTCCGTTTTTATCGTAACGCCGCCATTATTGAACGTTCCCGTCGCCGCGAGAACAGCGAAAACAAGAGCGATAAGCACCGCGATAAACGCCGCCCCTATATAGAGCTTACGTTTACTTTCGACGGCAACGGTATTGCCGTAACGCGCCGCGACTTCGATTTCAACGGCTTCTTTACCTGTTATTATCGGAGCGTTTTTCACTTCTTCCGAAAGCTCGGGAGACGCGGCTTCGAATTCGTCGTTTAAAAGTTTCTTAAAATTTTTCATACGTTACCTGTTTCCCTCCTTCCATGCTTTTTTCATTTTATCCACCGCCCGTTTGTATTTTGAAGTTACGGTTCCGGTGGGACAGTTTAGCATCTCTGCGATTTCTTTATGTTTATAATCCCACACCGCATGCAGAATTACTATTCTTTGTTCGTCTTCGTCTAAAGTCCGCTTCATAAGATCGATTATCTCGCCTTTGTACTGCGGCTCGGAAACGGTTTCTTCGCTCTCTATGTAATTATCGAGTCGCTTTTCGTCCGACTTTTTCTTCCTAAGTTCCGAAAGAGCAACATTCTTCGCTATCTGCAAAATCCAGGCAAGACCGTTGGTACCCTTTTGGTAGTGAGAAATATTCGTTTTTATTTTGAGATATGTCGTCTGAACGGCGTCTTCGCAATCGCACGAATTGTTGAAATACGAAAACAAAAACGCATATACGCCGCGACGAGTTTCCTCGTAAAGTCTGCCGAACGCTTCGTTATCGCCTAAAGATACCCTGTAAAGCGCGGCGTCGATTTCCCTTTTATTCATTTTTATCCCTTTATACTCTTTTGTTCCCTTCGTTAACTTAAACGCTTTAACATATTGTTTTGTTGCAAAAAATTTTATTTATTTTAATTAGAGAGATTTTCAGGATCCATCGATACTGTTCCGAAGTCATTTGTTTTTATAAAAACAGGCGGCGATTTGTTTTATATTTATCACCTGCCGATTTCTATCCTGTCGATTTTAGAAATCGAATATTCTTCGATATTTTCGTTATCAAGAACTCTTATCTTCATATTCTCCGGTTTGCACGAAAAACGCCGGCCGTCTCTTAAAACGATATTCAGTTCGTCGTACGAAAAGTTGTGCTTTACTTTTATGTAATCTATGTCGGACTTTTTTATCCGCATATTTCCCCACGAAAACGGCAAACTGTCGGCGTCCACAATGCACGTGCGGAAACCTTCGGTCAGATATTCCGCATAAATACGGTCTGCTTCGGTACACATGTCAAAACACTTTTTTATCTCTTTGTAGTCCGAAGTCCTTCCGCCCGTAATTATATGATTTATAAGATCGTCGGTATTTACGAAAAACTCTTCGCTGAAAGCTGCTACCGAACTCGCCGCAGGGAAAATGACAGTTTCGTTTATCCACGGTTTCGATCCCGTCGATTCTTTTAAAAGATACGAGGCTCTTCTCATCTGCTTAAAAGGCGATTTGTGCTGTTCCGTATAATAAGCCTCGCCGTACTTGCCCTGTTTTACGGATATAAAACCGTCTTCTGTTTCCGAAACGTCGCCCTTCCAGCTTTTTATTTCTACCGTAAAAAGCTTGTTTTTATATACGACGAGACAATCTGTTTCGGCGCGGCTGCCTGCGTAATTTATTAAAACGTTGCGTTTTATTTCAGCATTCGGAAGTCCTTTTTTAAGAGCTGCGTAAACATAAGACTCTCCGATCGAGCCGTAAACTTTTTCTTTGGAATTGATTCCTATTTTTTTGCCGGACTTACGGGCGATACCCGTAAACAGCTTGTGCAGAAGTCCCATAGTTTTCCTCTCCTTATTCTTGTTTTTATTTTATGATCGAGCTTTATAATCGGGCAGAAAGCCGGATAAAATCTTCTTCATTTCTTCTTTTTCCGGATTGGTTTCGGCAGCGGCTGTAAGGCGCAAAAGCTTTGGTAAAAAGTCGTCCGCGACCTTTTCGGTTTTTACGGAACTTATTTTTTTGTTTTTTGTCGGCGTTACGGTCTCTTTTTTGCCGAAAAGATCTTCGGTTAACTTTTCGCCCGCCCGTAAACCGGTAACGCGTATTTTTATATCCTTATTCGGAATTAAACCATAGCTTTTTATAATTTTTTCGGCAAGTTCGTAAATATTTACCGGACTGCCCATGTCGAGTACGAATATTTCGCCGCCGGCCGAAAACGCCGCTGCGTGAAGAATGAGCGAAACGGCTTCCTTCACCGTCATAAAATATCTCGTAACGGTCTTGTCGGTAACGGTAACCGGACCGCCCCTTTCTATCTGCATTTTAAAAATAGGAACGACCGAACCGCTCGAACCGAACACGTTGCCGAATCTGACTGCCGAAAAATTAGTTTTTGACCTTTCGTTCATATATCCCGCGATCATCTCGGCGATTCTCTTCGTCGCGCCCATAACGCTCGACGAGCCGACCGCCTTATCGGTTGAAATAAGTACGAATTTTTCCGCTTTGTAATTATCCGCGGCAAGAGCGACGTTCAAAGTACCGGAGACGTTGTTTTTTACGGCTTCGGCAGGTTCTTCTTCCATAAGCGGAACGTGCTTGTGCGCCGCCGCATGAAATACTATCTGCGGACGGTAAGTTTTGAAAACTTCGTTTATTTTATCTTTGTCTCTCACACTCGCGACGACGGTTTTTATGTTTATATCGGGGTACTTTTCTTTCAGTTCAAGCTCCGTTAAATAAGCGTTGTTTTCGTAAATATCTAAAATTACGAGAGACTTCGGAGAATACGATGCTACCTGACGGCAAAGTTCTCCGCCGATAAATCCGCCTCCGCCCGTTACTAAAACGACTTTGCCTTTTATAATTTCTTCCGCTTCTTTATAAGTAAACGCTTCGACGCTTCTTCCGAGAAAATATTCTTCTTTTATGTTTTCGTTTTCCATATTTCAGTCCTTTTTCCTTTATTTTAGATTAACATATAATGCAAAATTTTTCAAGCGTAAACAAAAGTCTGTCTGAGTTATAAACCGGAAAAAATATTTTTAAATAAAAAACCGGATGAAAATCCGGCTTGTTTATTTTTTTATTGTTTATTTTCCGCTTTATAGTAGGTTATATTTTATCTGCTTTTAAGCGGTTGTTTTTACCGCAGTTTGCGTCTTAGCAATGTTTCGGCGATACATTTATGATTTACAAAACATACCGTGGCGGCGTTTCGGTAAAACAGATAGCGTGAAACCGCACCGCTTTTAATAGCCGACAGATAAATTACTGTCTTTCGGCAAGCATTTCTTTTACCTTCATAAGTCTCGTTCTCGAACTGCGGTCATCTTCTTCGAGCTTCATCGAAATATACTTTATGGTTTCCTTTAAGTTGGGGATCATAACGTTTTCGAGAGCGTTTACTCTTCTTTTGCCCTTTTCGATTTCGTCTGCGAGCATGCAGACGCTCTTTTCGACTTCGGCAAGACGGATAAGTTTATTAAGAACCTTACCCGCAAGTTCGACGGATTTATCGGCTTCACTCGTAACGTCTATTACGGAATAGGGCAGTTTATCGCCAGAACGGGTTTCTTTCAGTTCGAGTTTCGGGACTTCGACGCTCATTATGTTCGAAGTCGAACATTCGAGTTCCACCGAAACCGCCGGCATAGAAAAAGCAAGGTTTATTGCCGGTTCGGACATTAAGCTTCTCGCGACCGAAAACTGCGCGAGAACGCTTGCGACGTCGGCTTCCGCTTCGTCCCTTAAAGCTTTGTTTTCTCTTACTATTACGGAAAACCGGCGAACCATTTCGTCCGTTTTGTCCTTTAATAATTTATAACCCCTTTCCGCCGTTTTGAGTCTTGCTTTAAGCTTTTTAAGCTCCATTCGCGTCGGGTTAACGTTTATTCTTGCCACTTTTTACTCCGTTTTTTATATTTTCGGGTTAAGATATTTTTGGTAAATTATTCTTCTTTGCCGAGATGCTGTTCGATATAAACTTCTTTAATACGTTTAAGTTCAGATCTCGGTAATATTTTAAGAAGTTCCCAGCCGAGATCGAGAGTTTCGTCAATGCTTCTGTTTACGGTAAATCCTTGCGAAACGTACTTCTTTTCAAACTCTTCGGCAAATTTTGCGTAAAGCTTGTCGATGTCGGTAAGAGCGGCTTCGCCTAAGATAGCGGCGAGTTCTTTCGCTTCTTTACCTCTCGCATACGCCGCGAAGAGCTGGTTCATGGTGTCGGCGTGGTCTTCTCTCGTTTTTCCTTTGCCTATACCCTTGTCTTTAAGACGGGAAAGCGACGGAAGAACGTCGATAGGCGGATTTACGCCCTTTTTATAAAGTTCACGCGATAAGATGATCTGACCTTCGGTAATGTATCCGGTAAGGTCGGGAATGGGATGCGTTTTATCGTCTTCGGGCATGGTGAGAATGGGTATCTGGGTAATGGAACCTTTTTTGCCCTTTATTCTGCCCGCTCTTTCATACATGGAAGCAAGGTCGGTATAAAGATAACCGGGATATCCTCTTCTTCCGGGAACTTCTTTACGGGCTGCCGAAACTTCTTTCAGAGCTTCGCAATAGTTGGTGATGTCGGTGATTATTACGAGAACGTGCATGCCGAGATCGTAAGCGAGATATTCCGCAGCGGTAAGCGCGAGATGCGGCGTCGCTATACGTTCGATCGCGGGATCGTTGGCTAAGTTTGTGAACATAACCGTTCTTTCGATAGCTCCGGTCTTCTTGAAGTCCTGTACGAAATAATCGGCTTCTTCGTAAGTGATGCCGACCGCCGCGAATACGACCGCGAACTTTTCGTCCGTACCTAAAACCTTAGCCTGACGAGCTATCTGCGCGGCAAGTTCCGCATGAGGAAGACCGCTCATCGAGAACACGGGGAGCTTCTGACCTCTTACGAGCGTGTTAAGGCCGTCTATCGCGGAAACGCCCGTCTGAATAAATTCGTCCGGACATTCTCTTGCGGCGGGATTGATCGGTTCGCCGTTTATGTCCATATACTTTTCGGCGATAATCGGCGCGCCGCCGTCCTTAGGATTGCCCATACCGTCGAAAACTCTTCCGAGCATGTCTTCGGAAACGGCAAGTTCCTGTCCTTTTCCGATAAAAACGGCTTTGGACGTAGAAATCTGCAAGCCCTGCGCGCTTTCGAAAAGCTGAACGAGAGCTTTATCTTTATTTACTTCGAGAACCTTGCCGTAACGGACTTCGCCGTTTTTTTGTCTTATTTCGACGAGTTCGTTATACTTTGCGCCTTCGACGCCTTCGACGAGCATTATAGGTCCTACGACTTCCTTTATGGTTTTATATTCCTTAAGCATCGCTTTCTCCTCCGAGCGCTTTAAGTTCCGAGCAGAGCGTTATGTCGAGATCGTCGAGTTCGCTTATGTTTTCTTCGGGAACGTATTTCGCTCTGCCGATTTTTTCCTTTTCGGGAAGATTTATAATATCTGAATACTCCGCGCCTCTTGAAAGCGCAGCCTGTCCGAGTTCGTTAAAGTCGTAAATAAGTTTCAGCATTTTATGCTGCTTCGAAAGCGAAGTATATGTGTCTACTTCGTTGAAAGCGTTCTGATGAAGATAGTCTTCTCTTATGGTACGGGCGGTTTCCATCGTAAGTCTGTCTTTATACGAAAGCGCGTCCGCGCCGACGAGTCTTACGATTTCGTCGAGTTCGGCTTCTTCCTGCAAAACGGTAGCTATGAACAAGCGGTATTTTGCAAATTCCGCCGATACGTTGTCTTCGTACCACGGGGTAAGTCTGTCCGCATAGAGCGAATAACTCGTAAGCCAGTCGATCGCCGGGAAGTGTCTTCTGTAAGCGAGCGAGGCGGAAAGCCCCCAGAATACTTTTACTATTCGGAGTGTTGCCTGCGAGACGGGTTCCGAAAGGTCGCCGCCCTGAGGCGAAACCGCGCCGATCGCTGTTATGGAGCCTTTCCTTTCGCCTGAACCTAACGTGTAAACGTAACCTGCTCTTTCATAGAATTCGGCAAGTCTCGACGAAAGATATGCGGGGTAACCTTCTTCGCCGGGCATTTCTTCGAGACGTCCGCTCATTTCACGCAAAGCTTCCGCCCAGCGGGAAGTGGAGTCCGCCATGATGGCTACGTTGTAGCCCATGTCTCTGAAATATTCCGAAATGGTTATACCCGTGTAAATAGACGCTTCACGCGCGGCGACGGGCATATCCGAGGTGTTTGCTATAAGAACCGTTCTCTTCATGAGCGGTTCGCCGGATTTGGGATCTTTAAGCGCGGGGAATTCGTTAAGAACGTCGGTCATTTCGTTACCGCGTTCGCCGCAGCCTATATATACGATTATGTCTGCGTCCGCCCATTTTGCGAGCTGATGCTGAACTACCGTTTTGCCGCTTCCGAAAGGTCCCGGAACGCACGCCACGCCGCCTTTGGCGACGGGAAACAAAGTATCTATAACCCTCTGACCGGTGATTAGCGGTTCGTTGGGAGTAATTTTCGATTTATAAGGTCTGCCGCGACGGACGGGCCACTTCTGGAGCATGCAAAGTTCTTTTTCGCCGTCTTTCGTCTTTACCTTTGCGACGGTATCCGTTATGGTGAAGTCTCCCGGATATATTGCGGTAAGTTCGCCTTCCACGCCGTAAGGAACCATGATTTTATGCGAGACGATAGCCGTTTCGTCGACAACGCCGATTATATCTCCTGCCGAAACCTTGTCTCCGACGTTCTTAACCGGTTTAAAGGTCCACTTTTTGTCTCTGTCTAAATTGTTTACTTTAATACCTCTCGAGATTCTGTCGCCGTATTTTGCGTAAACCTTGTCGAGAGGTCTCTGTATACCGTCGAAAATGCCTTCGATAAGTCCGGGAGCGAGTTCTACCGAGAGCGGAGCAAAGGTCGATTCGACGATGTCGCCGGGACCTAAGCCGCTGGTTTCTTCGTAAACCTGAATGGAAGCCTTGTCGCCGCGGAGTTCGATTATTTCGCCGACAAGACCTAATTCGCCAACGCGGACTACGTCGTAAATTTTGCTGTCTGCCATGTTTTCCGCAACGATGAGCGGTCCGGCAACTTTTATAACTTTACCTTGCATTATTTGTTTCCTTCCTTGTCTTTGACGTTAAATAAAATATCAACGCCGAGAGCCTTTTCCATAGCGTCTTTGAGTACCGCCGTGCCGTAACCGTTGCTTCCCTTGCCCGACGGAACGGAGAGAACTATCGGGTACGAAGCCGAAACGTATTTTTTTATCGTTTCGTCTATCTGCTCTGCTATATCGTCGGTTACGAAAATTATTTTATATTCTTTTGCGAGTTTTTTTAATGTCGAGGCTGCTTCTTCCGCACCTTTTACGGGGAACGGAACTATACCTACCGACGAAAAGACGGTTACGCCGTCCCCGTCGCCGATTATAGCCATTTTACCATTCATAGCTCTTCCTCAGCCTCCCCTTTATATCCGCTTCGGACATGCCGTTCAGTAATCCTACCATCACTATGCGCACGTTTTCGAGTTCGCGTTTTTTATAGTAGCAGTACAGCATGAAGGGATAAATTTTTTCGGAAGAATACTTCTTTTTAAGAAGATATTCCATAATAAGATCGTCCGAATGTTTTTCAAATTCCGAAAGCGCGCGGTTTTCTTCTTTCGCTCTGAATGCGAGCGATAACGTTTCCGCCTTTTCTTTATTCTTTTTTACGGAACTTATATCTATCGTTCCCATAGATATTGCTTTAAGTTCGTTTTTATCGAAACTGCCGCCCGGTACGAACGATTTTTCGGCTTCTTCGTAAGGTTTACGAAGAGCGAGCGAAACGTTTATCTCGTCCGCTTTTAAGCCGTAAAGATTTTTAAGATCTAAGTCTTTCTTCGAAACGACGTAAAGCCTTTTATAAAGAGCGGATTTAAAAAGTTCGTCTGTTTTAGAGCCTGTCGCAATATGTTCGACGAACATTCTGTCCGCCGCCAGAAGCGCTTCTTTAAGTTCTTTTCCGAAGCCGTCGTATTCGTCTACGAGAATTTTTTCTTTAAGCTCCGCGCATTTTATAAGGCCTTCAGCCATAAGCATAGGTTCCGGATCGACTTTGAGATATTTAGCCCTTAAATACGCCTGCGCGTTATAAAAATCGTTGCCGGTAATAAAAAATTCGGTAAAAGCTTCCGACGTGCAGTATTCTTTTATAAAATCGAACAGCTTATTTTCTTCCGCGCGGATAAGAAGCTCGAATTCGAGCGGCGATTTAACGCTTACGCCGCCTCCGAAATCGACTTCCGCCAATATTCCGAGAGCCTCTTCGGGCGTTGCCCCGGTCATTCTGTTGATGCGTTCGTTGCCTAAAAAATACTTTTCGGAAGCAACGGCAAGCGCATTTGAGTACGTGGAGTTTTTCATGTTTTAATTATCTTTTATTTCACGAAAAGAGTTCTTCCGCAATTTTTGCGGAAAGCGAATCCTTCTTTTCGTCAAGAACCTGTCTGAACGACAAATCTTTGTCGCATATTTTGCCGATGAGCTTTACGCCGCCCTTAAAGTCTCCCTTTTCGGGCGAAACGGTTAAGTTTCTCTCTTTATAAATGCCAAGCGTTTTTATATCGCCGTCCGTAATCACTCCGTCGTCCGATAAAACGACTTCGTCCCTGTCTTCCGCGCTTAAAACAAGAAGTTTGTCGACGAGAGCCAGATAGTCGGACTTTTGAAGAGCGCAAAGTTTGTCGTACGCTCTTAAAAAGACTTCGGACAAAACTTCCTGCTTCGCTTTAAGAACGAGCTTCTTTGCGTCGAGAGCCGCCACCGTTTTTCTTCGGCGGAGAGTTTCGGCTTCGTCCGAAGCGTATTCGCTTTTAAGTTTATTGTTAAGTTCTTCGGCAAAAGCCTTCGCGTCTGAAATAAGTTTATCGGCGTCTTCGTTACCCTTCTGGGCGATTTTAGCCGCTTTTTCTTCCGCTTCGGACATTATCGTGCCGATTATAGCTTCTTTGCTGTCCATTTAATTTACCTTTTTATTTATTTTCGGCAAAATTAAGCGATTAAAAGAATCGAAACGACAAGACCTAAAATCGCGTAAGTTTCGACCATTGCCGGGAAAAGAATGAGCTTACCGGAAAGAGAATCTTGCTTTGCGATGGTGTTGATACACGCAACCGAAGTAAGTCCCTGGAAGATAGCGGTGATTAAACCCGTTACCATCATCGGAAGCGAAGCCATCAATACTTTTAAGCCTGCCGCTACCGTCATAGTCGCGGTTACGCTGCCTAAGCCGATGATTCCGAATACGAAACCGTAAATACCCTGAGTAGCGGGTAAAACTACGAGTACGAGTACTTTGCTGAATTTTTTGGGATCTTCAGACAAAACGCCCGCAGCCGCGCTGCCGGTTTTGAAAAGTCCGAGCGCAGAACCTACGCCGCAAAGCGCGGCGGTAAGAGCCAAACTCAAAATTGCGATAACTTGTCCTGACATAATATATTCCTCCGTTATTATGTTACTTTTTTATAAGGCGGCAAAGCCTGCCTTTTGTTTTATTTTTTGATATATCCCGATTACTTTTCGGGCGAAACGTAAATATAATCGTACTTCGATCCGAGCGGTACGAAAGGTCTGCCTTCGCCCGTGTAGAATTTTCCGAAGAATTCGATATACTGAAGTCTGCTGTCGTGTATATATGCACCGAGTACGCCCATCGCTAAGTTGAAAGCGTGCCCCGCAATCATTATGAGTATACCGGCGACTATGCCGAAGCCTCCGTTCGCCATGATGGGAGCGGCTAAGTTCACGTTAAAGGTCTGCGCTATCATCATACCCGAAAGCATAAGACCGAAAAGTCTGGCATAAGAGAGTATGTCGCTCATAAGATTGATAAGTCCGTATACCGAGCCGAACGCTTTGGTGAATTTACCGAAACCTTTTTCGTGTCTTCCGGCAAACACGGCGGCGAATACAAGTCCGACCGCAGCCGTGATAAGCCCCGGCACCGTCATCGATTCGAAAAAGTTCCTTACGCCCGGCTTCATGGAATCGACAAATCCCGGAACGAGATAGTTGAGTATGAATACGAAAGCCGCGAAAACGAATCCTATAAAGAATACCACCCACGAGATTCCTTCGCATATGCCGCCGAATATATCGCCTTTGCGGAAGAAATTTATCGCTTTTACGAGATACCCCGCCGCGATGTGTATAACTCCCATGAGCAAACAGAGCAGTAATATAAGCTTCATTCCGCTCGTATCTCCGCCGTCCGGTATCGGACTCGGAAGGATCGCTTTATACGGAAGAGCAAACCCGAAGTACGAGTTGAACAGAGCTCCCCACAAAATGGTGAACGCGCCGCTTATCGCGATGACGTTCCAGAGCTTCGGCGATTTGCCCGGTTTTGTTCTCTTTGCTAGAACAAGTCCCAATATTATCATAAGCGCGCCGTAACCTACGTCCGCCATGATTACGCCCATGAACATCATATAAAAGAAGAACACAAAACCGTTGGGATCGTATTCTCTGTAATCGGGCGTGGAATACATATCGGTTACGAATTCCGCCTGGCTTACGAGTTTGTTGTTTTTGCATAAGGTCGGCGGGGTGTCGTCGTCCGTCGGAACGGAATATTCGACAACAACCGCTTCCGTTACTTTATTAAGCGCAGATTTTACTTCTTCTTCCTTTTCTTTCGGAAGGTATCCTTCGAGAACGAAAGTCTTCGAGGTATATCTGAACTTTTCGGAATCTTTGAACTTTTCGAGTCCGAACTTATAATAATCGGCGAGAACGTACAGATCTTTTATTTTATCCGCTTCGTCGTAAACGGCTTTTAACAGCCGCTTTTCTTCCGCTATCGAGTCGGCGTATTCTTTATCGAGGCGTTTAAGTTCTTCCGCCGCCGAAACGCTTTCGGTAAACGGACACTTCGTGAAGCCGTTAGAAGAAAGAACGGGAGCTACAACGTCGTCGTTTTCTTTAAGACTTATCACAACTACGGTAACGGGATCGGATCCGGAATACTCTGTTACCGCAACCGGAATATCCGTTTCGGACAGAGCCGAAAGGAGCTTTATTCCGTCCTTTTTTATCTGACCGAGCCTTACTCTGGTTTTAGCCGTATCTTTATAGTCCGAAAATACGCCTTCGGCTTCTTTATACGGAACATACTGCTCGTATAAAGCCTTTATCTTCTGTCTCGACGAAACTTCTTCGGCTATCTTTTTTTCGTAACCCAAAGTCCTTTCGACATACGCGTTAAGCTCGGCTTCCTTTTCTTTTATCGAAAAAAATTCGTCGAACCCTATGACCGGCGTGTCCGAAAGCCCTTTTATATCGCGGGACTTGTCGTAAAACGCTTCTCCTTTAACTGCCGACAAGGTTTTGAAAACGAATTCTATACAATCTTTTACTTCGCCGGACTTTTTTATGAGTTCGTCCGGAACCGTTTCGGACGGCAAAAAAGTATCGGCTACCTCTTCGGTGTCGATAACCTCGACCGAACGCGTTTTCGAAAGCGCGTCGAGTATTTCGTTTTTCTGTGAGGACAAAGCGCAAAGTTTAAGCTTTGTCATTTCGACGATTGCCATTTTATCCGATAATTTCCTTTACCACTTCGTCCGCGCACGCGTCGATTTTTCCGCTTACCGCTTTTTTAAGCTCTTCCGCTTTCGCTTCGCCGCTCATTATTTCAGCGGCGTAAACTTCGTCGGACTTTGCGGCGATTGCTTTCACGTTCTCCGCGCGACGGGTTTTGATTTCTTCCGCAGCGGCTTTTTTAAGTTTGTCCGCCGTCTGTTCCGCATTATAAACGGTTTCTTTCGCAGCTTCGGCAGCTTGCTCTATCATTTCTTCCGCCTGTTTTTCGGCTGCGAGTATAGATGAAATAGTTTCGTTCATAATCTTTCCTTTTTGCGTGGTACCGCGTCTCAGTACGAAATTTGCATTTAATATATAAATATTTAAATAGTTGTATATTAAATCGCACTAAAATAATAATATAATAAAAAAACGACTTAGTCAATAGTTAATTTAAAATTTTTACTCTCTAACTTTAATTTTGTTACTTTTTGCACAAATCGTTTGGTTATTTTTAGCCATATAACCGCTCCTTAAACATCGGCGGCAACATGGTCCGAACGCAATCTTACCGTTTCTTTACGTTAAAAAAGGACCCCGAAGAGTCCTTTTTGTTTTTATTTATTTTGGTCTTATTTTAGTTCTGCGGTACGGTTTCGCCGCACCGTGTCGCGTTTAACAAGTCCTTTTTATTACAGCGACGAGAAAGGCGAGCCGTTCGCTTCGATAAGGCTTCCTTTGTCGGAATCGGTCGTGAGCGGAGGTTTCGTTCCTTTTTTAAGTTTTTCCGTTTTAGCTACGCTTACGGGTTTCTCGGAAACCGCATTGCCTTTTACCAAAACGCCGTCGGTTTCGAAGAAGTGACCGTAAACTACGTTTTCGTAATAGGAGTTTTTATCTTTGTTTCTTACGACAGTGTAGATAATCGCAAGAACGATCGATGCGACGAACAGAATTATATCCCACAGATTATCGAGAGTGAACAGCGAAGTCATTTCGGAAAAATCTTTCATTTCCATGAACTTGCCTACGATCATGACAAAGTCGGCGAGAACCACAAAGGTAGCAGTTCTCAGAACTGCGTTGCCTACCGAGTATTTATCGAAATAATCGGACAGTCTCATGTAGTCGTTCGGAACGAAAAGTCTTAAAACGCACATAATAAGATTTGCCGCAAGATATACTATCGAAAGCGTCGTCGCGAACATGAACAATACTTCTGCAAGAGCCTGCAGGCATACCCCCGTGGTCATGCCGTCAACCTTCATAGTGAAAAAGAATACGGCGGCGGCAAGCATCCCTAAAGGAGAACCTGTTGCATAATCGAAATATCCTTTGCAATTCATATCGTCTTTAAAAGTACCGGTCATATCGTCTTTAAAAGTACCGGCGCCGATTATCTTCGCGAACATTACAAGTCCGACAAGTAACGCCGCCGTGGATATAAGAGCGAAAATTTTAAGGAATACGATTCTTCCCGTCGAAAGAGCGACTTTGCTTTCTTCCTTGAATCTTCCGGCGTTCGAATACATTTTTATAACGTCGTATACCGAACATAAAATAAGCGCCGCCGAAGTAAGATACCCTGCGAGAGCAAAAGGAATAAGTCCGGCCTTTACGGGTTCGATACTTTCGATGTTTCCTGAATAATAGAACGTACCCATATTGAAAAGTTCTTTTACCGACATATACCATAACGCCGCAAAAACTATACCTGCGGTAAAGCTTAGGTTAGTCTTCTTCTGCGTTCTCTTTTTGAACATCGAAATAATCGAAACGATAAGATACAAAAGAGAACAAAGAATAAATACGCCCGTTATAGCCGCGTGAACTATCTGGAAAACTTTTCCGTTTCCGTTAAGTTCGTCTGACATTACTATGGTTTTGCCGGTGGCGTAGTTTATTATATAGTCTAAAAGTCCCGCCGTAACGGTTTCGCCTCCGGCTGTCTTAAAGTTCGCTTTGAGAACAAAAAGTAAAACCATCGATACGGTAAGCAGCGCGAGCGAAATTATTCCGAAGATTATTCCGAAGGCGCGTAAGCCTTTACTTTTTTTAACGACTTCTTTTCCGTAAGGATTGGTCCTCGGATAAGTGCTCGCTACAAATTTTGCGCTCATAATTCCTCCATAAGCGGCCACTGCCGCAATATATTCGTAAAATCCGGAAAGCTTTACTTCGTTTACCCTTCTATGGTAAAGCGTTCCGCGTTATTACCCTTCTAAATATTATGCGAAAATTCTTCGCCGTATTTATAAAATAAAATTTAACCCGATCAGACGGTTAGTCGATAGGATAATCAAACGGTTTTGCCCGAATTTTTATCCGCTTCGGCTTTAAGTTTCGCTTCGACGTAGTCAATGACGATTTTAGCGGCGCCTTCGATACCTAACTTCGAGCTGTTGATGCAAAGGTCGTAAGTTTTGGCTTCGCCCCACTTCATGTTCGAAAAAAAGTTATAATACTTGGCTCTGTTTTTGTCGTACTTGTCGACGGCCTTCTCCGCCTGTCTGTCCGAAATCTTTTCGTACTTCATTATACGGTCTACTCTGTCGGCTCTGTCCGCAGAGATAAATACCGAAATCATACCCGGTTCGTCGCGCAGAATGTAGTTTCCGGCTCTTCCGACGATAACGCACGATTCTTTTTTCGCAAGTTCTCTTATTACGTTGAACTGCGAAAAATACGCTTCGACATGAATGTCGTTATTCGCTCCTCTCGGAGAAAAATAAAATCCCTGTCCGGTTAAAAACCCTAAACCCGACACCGCTTTTTCATCATAACTCTCGATAAATTTTTCGTTAAGACCGCTCTTTTCCGCAGCCAGCGCGAGAATGTTTTTATCGTAACATTTTATTCCGAAATGTTCGGCGACAAGTTTTGCGACGGTACGTCCGCCCGAGCCGAATTCTCTTCCTACGGTTATTACAAGATTGCCCATTAAAAATTCACCTCTTCGCCCTTTTATATTTATTATTTATAATATTATCATAAAATTTAACGGTTTTCAAGATTTTTTGTTATTTTTTTAAAATTTTAACTTTTCAGACCGTTTCCCGGCGATAAAATCGCGTTGATTTTTAATTTTACGGTATTATTCGGATGATACCGTTGCCGCCGAATGCCTTCCGTTTTATTTATTTTATGATTTTTAATATTTTTTTATTTTTATATAAAACATCGGTCGCTTTTTTATAAAAATTCATAAAACCGAAACGCAAATTACGCTATACGGGAATTTTTTACAAAGTCTGACCTCAATCGTTTCTAAGGCGTAAAAAAGAGCGGCTTACCGCTCTTTTTTATATTTATTATGATTTTATTTCGTTCCGAAAATTCTGTCGCCAGCGTCGCCGAGACCGGGAACGATATAGCCGTTTTCGTTAAGTTTTTCGTCGAGCGCGCCGCAGTATACGGGAACGTCAGGATACATTTCGGTGAACGTCTTTATTCCTTCGGGAGCGGCTATCATGCACATAAATGATATGTTCTTGCAGTTTCTCTTTTTAAGTGCTTTGACCGCGTCTATAGCAGATCCGCCGGTCGCCATCATAGGATCTACGACTAAAACGTTTCTTTCGGCAATGTCGGAAGGAAGTTTGCAGAAGTATTCGTGCGGTTCGAGAGTTTCTTCATCGCGGTACATGCCGATATGTCCTACCTTTGCCGTCGGGAAAAGGTCGAGTACGCCTTCGACAAGTCCGAGTCCCGCTCTTAAAATGGGAACTACCGCTACGTCGGATGCGAGAACTTTGCACTTTGTAGTCGTAATGGGAGTTTCGACTTCGATCTCCTTCATCGGGAAATCTCTGAAAACTTCATAAGTCATGAGCATCGCTACTTCTTCTACGAGTTCTCTGAACTGCTTCGACGAAGTGTTTTTATCTCTCATCAAAGAAATCTTGTGCGTAATAAGGGGGTGGTCGAAAACTACTACTTTTTTGTTCATATATATACCTCTTTTAATTATTGCCTTTTGTAAATAAACTTTCCGCTTTTTATGTCCTGTAAAACTAATAAAGCCGGAAAACAAACGATCGCCGCGGCGGTAAACCCGAAAACGCAAAGTCCCATAAAAAAAGAGAGCTTACACCCTCTTTTTAGTTTACTCCCCTTTTTTAAGTTCTTCGTTAAACGCGTCCATAATCATTTTAATGATCATTTCTCTCGTTTCGGTATTTATAGGATGAGCGATGTCCTTATGTTCGCCTTCGCTGGACTTTCTGGACGGCATGGCTACAAAATAGCCTTCGCTTCCTTCTATAACCTTGATATCGTGAACTACAAAGCAATCGTCGATGGTTATCGACGCTACCGCTTTAAGTTTGCTGTCGTCTTTTTTAACGATACGTACTCTTACGTCTGTAATTTTCATGTATTAATATACCTGCCTTTCATATACTACGGCTATTTTATCATACTTTTAAGACAATTTCAATAGGTTTTTAAAAATTTTTTTACGTTTTTTGTTTTATTTCGTTTTTGCCGGCTTTTTATAAGCTTTTATCGGGCAATTCTGCCGTTTTTAATACAGTCCGTCGCCGTTACCATTTATAAACGATAATCATATAATATAGCATGATAAATTTCGAAGAAATAAAAAAATTCAGGTCGTTTTACTTTTCGGGAATTGCGGGAACGGGTATGAAACCGCTCGCAAAATTTTTTAGCGCTTCCGGATATACCGTTGCGGGAGCCGATCTCAATACGGAATTTTTTCCGGAGCTAAAAGAGTACGGTATAAAAGTTTACGATACGCACGACGGAAAACGCCTTAAAAACTTCGACGCGCTCGTCGTTTCGTCGTCGATCAAAGGCGACAATCCCGAAATGAAGTACGCCGTAAAAAACGGAGTGCCGATTATCAGGCGAAGCGAACTTTTAGGTTACGTGTTTACCCTTTTTAATAAGAGCATTTCGATATCGGGCACTCACGGCAAGACTACAGCCACGGCGATGCTCGGAACTATTATGAAAAGATTTTCTTCCGCAACCGCTTTCGTCGGCGGCGATACTATAGAGTATTCAGACTACTATTCGGACAGACTTTACAACACCTGTATCGCCGAAACGTGCGAATACAACCGCAATTTTTATGACGTAAAGCCTACCGTAGCGGTTATACTTAACGTTTGCTACGACCATGTGGACACTTACAAAAATCTGACCGAAGTAATAAAAGCTTTCAGAACGTTTTCGAAGAACTCGATAACGGTTAAAAACGCGGACGATCCGGGATCGAAAAGCATACCGGCTTATCTCACCTTCGGAATAAAAAACAATGCGGATTTTATCGCAAAAAACATAAAATCAACCGAAAACGGCTTGAAATTTACCGTTTTACATAAAAATAAAAAATATAAAGCCTTCGTTCCGGTTCTCGGTAAACATCACGTCTACAATGCGCTCGCCGCGATAGCCGCCGCATACATAACGGGCGTACCCGTCGAATGTTCGGTCTCCGCACTCGAAAAATTCCGCGGAGTGATGCGCCGCGCCGAAAAAATAGGAACTATAAACGGAGCCGCGGTATACTCCGATTACGCCCACCATCCGGACGAGATCGAAAAAACCGCCAAAGCCTTTTTATCTCTCAAAAAAGGAAAAACTTTGGTAGTGTTTCAGCCGCACACGTATTCCCGTACGGCTGCCTTAAAGTCTGATTTTATACGTGTTCTGAAGCCGATTAAAAAGCTCGTCCTGTTCAGAACTTACGCCGCGCGCGAAGACGTAAAATACATAGGCTCGGCGAAAGATCTTTTTATCTCGCTCGAAAAAACCGATTCCGCCTACTACGACAACGTGGAAGACCTGATAAAATCCTTTAAGGGTTACGACAACGTTCTTGTACTCGGCGCTGGCGATCTCGACAGGCATCTTCGGACGGTCATAAAAAACAAAATAACGACGATTTAATAACAATATTATTATATAAAAACAATGCAAAAGTAATTTTTACAAATTTTTTACATTTTTCTGAAATAATTTTTCAAAGTCCTATGGACAATAAATGTTTTCTGTGCTAAAATAGTTTAGGCGGCGTATATAAAAATAAGTCTTTAGGGACAAAAACAAAAACGCTGTAAGGAGACTTTATGAAACTTAATTACAAAAGGACCATACTCGTCGGATTCGCTTTCTTTCTGATAATGGCGTTCTGGCAAGCGTATGACAAAGCGATTCCGCTTATTCTCGTAGACAAATTCGGCATGAGCCATACGCTTTCGGGCTTTATAATGGCTCTCGACAACATACTCGCTTTGTTCATGCTTCCCCTTTTCGGATCGCTTTCCGATAAAACGAATACAAAATTCGGCAGACGTACGCCGTTTATCGTATGCGGAACGATAGTTGCGATAATTTCGTTTATATTTATCCCGCTCATAAACAGCATATGGCTTTTTATGATAGTCCTTCTGATAACGCTTATAGCGATGGCGACTTTCCGCTCGCCGGCGGTCGCTCTTATGCCGGACGTAACGTGTAAACCGCACCGCAGCAAAGGCAACGCCGTTATCAACCTTATGGGTACCGCGGGCGGTATTATAGTACTCGTCTTCGGTATGATCTTCAAAAAACAGACCGAAGAACTCAACTTCTTCCCGTACATTCTCGCAACGTGCGCTCTTATGCTCGCAGCTCTTATAATCTTTGTTTTAACCGTAAAGGAAAAGAAATGGGCCGAAGACATGCGTATCGACACCGAAAAGTACTTCCCCGACAAAGAAACCGAAGAGCGTGAAGAAGTCGGCGGCAAACTCACGAAAAGTCAGCTTTCGTCTCTTATACTCATACTCGCTTCGGTAGCGTTATGGTATATGGGTTACAACGCGGTTACTTCGAAATATTCCGTATATGCTAAAAACGTCCTTCATCAGAGCTACGATCTTACTCTCATGATCGCTCAGGGCGCGGCTATAATCACTTACATTCCCGTCGGAATGATAGCTTCAAAAATAGGCAGAAGAAAGACTATTTTAGCGGGCGTAGCTCTCCTTGCGACAGCGTTTTTATCGGCGTCGTTTATAAGAAGCGGCTCCCCGACATTCGTTATGTACATACTCTTTGCGGTAGCGGGCATCGGCTGGGCAACGATTAACGTAAACTCCTTCCCGATGGTTGTAGAACTTTCCAAAAACTCGGATATCGGCAAATACACGGGCTTTTATTACACGGCAAGCATGGCGGCGCAGATAGCCACTCCGATTTTATCGGGTGCGGTTATGGACCTTGCGGGAAACATGTATCCCCTGTTCCCCTACGCTACGATTTTCGTTATAGGCTCGTTTATCACGATGCTCTTTGTAAAGCACGGCGATTCTAAACCCGAAGCTCCGAAAGATAAGCTTGAAATGCTCGCAGGTGCCGACGACTGATAAACCCGACCATTTACCCAAACTCGGTTTTGTAATAACTGCTTATTATTAAACAAACTAAACAGCATAATAAAAGCCCGGCTTCGCCTGGCTTTTATTTTTTTATTCTTATTTTTTAGTTTTTAATTTTATTCTGACGTACTTGTATCGACAGCATCACGCAGTAAAACGTTTATAATTACATTTTGATCTGAAATTTTATTAAATGTAAATCTGAACTCTAACTTCGCCGTATCAACAACTTCGTCAGGAACCTGATAAGCATATATGCCGGTTATTTTATCCTTTGCCCTGATATCTTCTTGTGAAAGAATAAATTTATCGGAATAACCTGCAGATCCATTATATTTCGTTTTTTCATTTGCGATAAGCTCTTCCATATATTTTTTATCAAAAAAGTCACCGAGATTTTTAGTAGAATCGGTAGGATTATACATACTTACATGAACTACCGCCCACTTACATCCAGCATCAGGTCTATAAGTATCCAATAAATAATAGCTTTCTATTTCAAAGTCAGTTACCGTTATTTCCAACTCGTCAAAAGTAAATGTTTCGCCAATCGCATAATTTTCATACTTTTTTGCTTTATTACCAAAAACATTAAGTCTAAATAATGAAAATATTATAGCCGCCACACCCACTACTCCTATAACAATACATTGTACTATAGTGTCTCTTAACTTTTTACCTTTTTCATTTGTTTTTTCTTCATTCAACGATAAATTATTTTTCTCATTCATTTGTTTTACCTTCCTTTTTTATAATTGTAATAAATTTAGGATGATATGTCAACCATTTGGATGATATATCATCCTATTTTTTTACTTATTGTATAGTAAACTATTCTTGAAAGTAAAAATTCAATCGAGAAAATATGAAAACAATAAACGACGCTGTAGTCGAAAGACTTTATAAATATATGGGAGAACGCAATCTTACTCAGTATAAGCTTGCCCAACTATCGGGTATTCCGTTTCCTACGATTAAAAGCATTATGCAACGGCGGACAAAAGACATAACGTTAAAAACAATAATAATGTTAAGCGACGGACTTAAAGTATCTCCTTCGGAATTTCTGAACGATCCGTCTTTCAATATTGAAAACTTAACGCTTGATTAAACAGCATAATAAAAGCCCGGTAACCCCGGGCTTTTATTTTTTTATTCTTTATTGCTCATATTTATTTGGTTGTTTAAGTTTATCTGTCTGTTTTGGTTCAAAATACAAATAAAAGTATTACAGATTTTCCGCCTTGTTCACACCTAAACTTATCGCGAGAGCGGTATCGACGCGCTTCATCGTATAAGGTGAAAGTTCGCCTATACGCTCTTTTAATCTTCGTTTGTCGAGAGTTCGTATCTGTTCCAGAAGCACTACCGAATCTTTTAAAAGCCCGTAACTTTTATCGGATAATTCGATATGCGTAGGGAGCTTTGCCTTGGTCATTTTGCTTGTAATCGCCGCCGCAATCACGGTGGGACTGTATTTATTGCCTATATCGTTCTGCACAACGAGAACAGGTCTTATTCCGCCTTGTTCGCTGCCGACGACAGGACTTAAATCCGCATAGTATAGTTCGCCGCGTCTTATCATCGCTTTTTCCTTTGAAAGTATTTAAGGCTTTTATCGACCTATGTTATTTTATGTAAAAAGCCCGTAAAACGTTAATCCGCTTTGCTTTAATAAACGGCAACGCTTTAAGTTTACCTTCGTATAGTTGATTGACAATTTTTAAGGCTTTTATACCATGATAAGCGGTTTTATCCGAATTTTTCGATTTTATTATTCAAAGTCTATCGAGAATAGCCTGAAGCTTCTTCTGTTTTCGATTTTTTCGGGAAAAAATTCTATCTCCGTCACCGTTTTTTCTATCGGAATTTTTACAAGAGACAAAAAGTTGTCCGACGTCTTATAAATAAGTTCCCCGTCGGCGAATACAGAAAAACCTTTTAATATATGCGGCGATACTTTAACCGGTTCGTCCGATAAAAAACTGTGAAGCTTCATGCAAAAAATTCGTAATTTACCTTCCGGTAACCACTCTCTGTCCCAGCCGCAATCCAAAACGATACGCATGTTTTTTATTCTACGAGGCGTTTCGAAAGTGAATTTTACGGGATTTGACAGCGGCAGTTCTATATCGTTTTCGCCATAGCGGGTGCGCGGGCGTTCTATACCGTTAAACAGCGTCTTTTTCTCTTCGTAAGTAAGATTGGTATTCGCAAAAAGCGAAATTATCCCTTGTCTTCTTTTGACGTGAGGCAAAAACGCTCCGCCGTCCTGAATGCGGGCTTGCAGCTCTTTTATAAAAAGTCCCGCTTCACGCGGAAAAACTTTTTTCTCGACGGACATGGCGGCAGCTTCGCCCACCGCCTGCCCGAGAATCGAACAGGTAGCCATAACGCGAGTCGAAGACAACGCCGCGTGCGTTACCGAAATATTCCGTCCGGCAAACATAAGATTTTTTATATTTACCGAATAAACGCACCTGTAAGGAATTCCGTAAACCGAATCGAGCTTTATAGAGTGAGAAGGCGCTTCGCCGCCGTTTTTCATTCCCGCTGGATTGTGGTCGTCTATCGGCCATCCGCCGTAAGCAATTTCGTCATAAAAATTACCGCCCGATAAAATATCGTTTTCGGTAAGAACATAATCGCCATTATACCTTAACGATTCTCTCTTGCCGGCAAGCGCGCCTACCCAGTCGAGGCAAAAATTTTCCATACCGTGATCGCCGTGATTTTTTATATGATCCCATACTCCGTATACGGCAGAATACAACTCTTTTCCCGTTTTGTCGGCGTCGCGGACGGAATCGGAATCTCCCCCGAGTTCTATCCACCATAAGTTATCGTTGTTTTTTATATTATGCCAGCGTTTCAGCGCATATTTGCCGTCGAAATTCGTATTTTTTGCGGCTTTCGTTCCGCAAAACGCTTCGTCGGATTCATATTTATTCATAAATTTCATGGGAATAAAATCCGATTTTTTATTCTTTTCTCTTGCGGCGAGAATTATTGAAAGTCCCATGGTTTTATCGTCTTTTTCCGCGGCGGCGAGCGATTCCCCGTATTCTTTCCGCGGTTCTCTTCCTTTCATATACTCCGCGCCGGTAAGATCAGCCAGTATGGAATCGCCCGAACAGTCGGCAAATACGGCGGCGTTTACTTTAATAAAAGTATATGTGGTGAGTTGCCATGCGGTAACGCTTTTTATTATTCTGTCCTTACCGTCCGTCAAATCTTCCATTAAATCGGTATCCGCATCCATTACGCTTGCATTTAAAAACAACTCGATATTTTTTTCCGCAAAAACCATGTCGTATAATACGGCGTCGGTTACGGACGGGCAAAGTTCGTCGTTGTATTTTATTATTCTTTCTTCGAATTCTTTAATAAGCCCCGATTCTTTGTCGTAAAAATTTTCGGCTCCTCTCACCCACATCCTTATTTCGCTCGACGCGTTTCCGCCGAGAACGGGTCTGTCGCTTATCAATACGACTTTTAAGTTTCTTCTTGCCGCGGCTATCGCCGCGAACGTCCCGGCAAGTCCGCCGCCGACAACGCAAAAATCACAGTTTAATTCTTTGGTCAAAAGTTTGCCTTTATTACTCATTTTCAGTATTTCTCCGCTTGAATTCTGGTTTCTACTTAATTTTACGACCTGATATTGACTTTTACAATGTTTTAATTTACAATTAAAATATAAAAAATCACAGTAACCGAAAACGGAGCTTAAGGCGATGAACGTTGAAATAGTCTTTTATAATATGTTTGATAAAAAGTCTGAATTCGAGCTGAAAAAAGGCAAGATGCCCTGGTATGTCATAATCTTGCTGGAAGAAGGCGAATTTTCGGTGACGAGCTGCGGAAATAATTACGTTTCCGAAAAATCAACCGCTTTTTGTTTTACGCCCGGCACGGAATTCGAACGCAAAATTAACGCACCGATTTCAATGATACAGGTGGGCTTTTTTATAACCGGAAACGATAAAATCTCGTCTTCGCTGAAATTCGGTTTACTTGATCTTCCGAAAGAAACGATAGCTTATCATTATAAAAGATTTTATAAACTTCTGACCGCGTTGCCGGATGAAACCGACGCTCTTATAAAAAATTTTACCGAAGCCATTATCACGGATTCATACATCAACAATCTTAACGTTCGTGAAAAGACATCCGACGCAACAGTCGACGAATGTATAAAATACTTTTCGGAACATATTTCCGAAAAAATTTCAATAAAATCGCTGGCGGAAAAGAGTGGCGTTTCGCACAACGGACTTATATATAAATTCCGTAAAACTACCGGCGAAACTCCACTTTTTACTCTGTTAAGAATAAGGCTCCAGTTATCGAATAAGCTCCTTTTATCCGGAGAAAAAAGCATCAAAGAAATCTCGGATATATGCGGATTTTCGGATGAATACCATTTCAGCAACAGTTTTAAAAAGTTTTACGGAGTTGCGCCCACGATATACAAAAAAAATGCAAAAAAATAGCGGCGGGATTTTACCGCCGCTGTTTATTTTAGCATTATTTTATATACCGATTTTAAGCGAATATCGCCATCAGAAGTGTGCCTGCGGTCATTATTATAAGGCCAACGGCAGACTTTAATTTAAGTTTTTCTTTTAAGAAAATGTACGAAAACGCCACAGTCAGAAGTACGCTAAGCTTATCTATCGGAACGACAACGCTTACGACGCCCTTCGCGATAGCGTAATAATAGCAAAGCCACGAAGCCCCCGTCGCAAGTCCCGAAAGAGCGATGAACAAAAGCTCTTTTTTATCTATTCCTTTTATCAGATGCTTTTTCTTTTTCGCTATTACGAGAAGCCACGCCGCGACGAGTACGACCGTCGTACGTATAGCCGTCGCAAGGTTGGATTCTACGTTTTCGATCCCGTTTTTAGCTAAAATCGAAGTCGCCGCCGCAAACACCGCCGAAAGCACCGCGAATACTATCCATCCTACATTATGTTTTACTTTTACCTTTGCGGGAGCAGGCTGCAAATCGCCTTTTTCGGCTACGTCAGGCAATACCGTATCTGCCGAAACGCTACCGTTATTTTCTCCACCGCCCGCATTTGCCGCCGCAGTTACCGTAGCGGGAGCGGATTTTATATCTTTCTTTTCGACGGTGAGCATTACCCCCACGCCGATCAGTGCGGTACCAGCAAGCTTAATCCAGAGATTGTTCGTTTCATGGAAAATTATTATCGCGAAGAGAACGGTTATTACCGTACTCGACTTGTCTATGGGAACGACTTTATTTATATCCGCCATAGAGAGCGCTTTGAAGTAACATATCCAGGACGCGCCGGTCGCAAGTCCCGACAAAATCAAAAACAAAAGCGACTTGGCAGAAACGTTTGCTATATCTTTATACGATCCGACCACAAAGGTCATTATCCAGGCAAAAATAAGAACGACTATCGTTCGTAAAGCAGTCGCCACGTCCGAATCGGTCTTTTTTATCCCGCATTTACACAATATCGCCGTAAACCCCGCAAATACCGCCGACAGGCATGCAAAAACTATCCACATAAAAAAGCCTTCTTTTATAAAATTTTATGAAAAAATTTTTTCGGAATTATAAGTTTTTGCCAAGTTCGTAAGCCTGCTTAAGCGCAGCTTTATCGGCAATCGCTTCTTTGGCGTCTTCGAGACCGCCGCCGGTAACTATGCCTTTGAGCTTGGCCTTCATAAAGCAATCCGCCCAGCCGGTAAGCCCGCCGTAAGCGTAATCGAAAGTAGCGTCGCCGTCCTCGGCCGCAGTCGCGATCATATAGACGTCTCTGAACTTATAGTCGGACGAATATAAAGGGTTGAGCCTGTCGAGAAGCGTTTTCAGTTGACCGCTCATCTCGTAATAATATATCGGCGTAGCGAATACGAGTACGTCCGCATTTTTAACCTTTTCCATAATCTCGGGGACGTCGTCTTGTATAACGCACTTGCCCGTTTTCTGACACGAAAGACAGCCTATGCAGAATTTTATGTTTTTACCTTTGAGTGAAATAAGTTCCGCTTTGTTGCCGGCGTCAAGCGCGCCTTTAAGACATTCTTCCGCTAAAATCTCCGAATTGCTTCCTGCCCTTAAACTCGATGATACTATAAGAACTTTTTTCTTGTTGCAAATACCTCGTTTTTTATATGGGATACCCCTATGCCATTATACCACCTTTTAATTATAAGATAAACTATTTATAAAAATTTTATATAATCTTATGGTCGGCGACTTGTCGGCTTTGCGTTTACCGGACAGAATTTTCGGTTTAACTCCCCTTAAGCGGTTGATTTTTTTATTTTTATATACTAAAATTATATCGGAAATAAAATTAAACGAGCGAAAGGCTCATATATGCCTTTCCCGATAAAAGGATCGTTATGAACAAACAAATCACCGGAGACGTTACCTATATAGGCGTAGACGACAAAAAAATAGACCTTTTCGAAGGTCAATACGTTGTTCCCGAAGGAATGAGCTACAATTCTTACGTTATCACCGACGAAAAGACGGCGGTATTCGACACCGTTGACGCAAACTTCAGAACCGAATGGCTCAATAACTTATCGGCAGCGTTAAAAGAAAGAAAGCCCGACTATCTCGTCGTTCAGCATATGGAACCCGATCACTCCGCCAATATCGCTGCTTTTATGACCGAATATCCCGAAGCTACGATCGTTTCGTCAAAGCAGGCGTTTACGATGATGAAGAATTACTTCGGAAATGAATACGAGGACAGAAGGATTATCGTAAAAGAAAGCGATACTCTGAACTTAGGCAAGCACGAACTCACCTTTGTCGCCGCGCCGATGGTTCACTGGCCCGAAGTTATGGTTACTTACGATTCTCACGATAAAATTTTATTCTCCGCGGACGGCTTCGGCAAGTTCGGAGCAAGCGACGCAGAAGGCGACTGGGCGTGCGAAGCGAGAAGATATTATATCGGCATCGTCGGCAAGTTCGGCGCGCAGGTGCAGGCTCTTCTCAAAAAAGCGGCTAATCTCGATATTAAAAAGATACTCCCCCTTCACGGTCCCGTTCTTACCGAAAATTTAGGCTACTACATTAACCTTTACGACATTTGGTCTTCATATAAGCCCGAAAACGAAGGCGTTACCGTAGCTTATACTTCCGTTTACGGTCACACGAAAACCGCGGCGGAAAAACTTGCGGCTCTCCTTATAGCGAAAGGACAAAAAGTAAGTCTTTTCGACTTAGCGAGATGCGATATGGCGGAAGCGGTCGAAGACGCTTTCAGATACTCCAAACTCGTTCTTGCGACCACCACTTATAACGGAGACATATTCCCCTTTATGAGAACGTTTATCGAACACCTTACCGAAAGAAATTATCAATCGAGAACGATTGCTTTTATCGAAAACGGTTCGTGGGCTCCCGTCGCAACGAAGGTTATGAAGTCTATGTTCGAAAACAGCAAAAACATAACTTTTGCCGAAAACAACGTTAAAATTCTCTCCGCGATGAACGACGAAACGGTTACCGCGCTCAACGCCCTTGCGGAAGAACTGAAATAAGTGTTTTTATAAAACAAAGCAAAACAATGCTCTTTACGGCATAAAATCGCTTGACAAACTTAAAGGGCGTTTTATATAATCAAACAAACGATTGCTTTAATTACAAAAAGCAATATAAAACTTAATAATACCAAATGTATGGGATACATTTTACCACCGGGTAAATAATGCAAAAGCATTTATGATCGCTTCGATAGGTCTTTGAAGAAGCGTTTATAAGTGCTTTTTTATTTAGGCGGCAAATGACAGTACCTGCATTACCCTTTTACGCTTATACAAAAACAAACAAATAACTAACAAAGGAGAATTCAACGTGAAAAAGATTTTAAGCTACTTTTCGAAAGGCGAAATAATATTGTGGAGCTGCTCGGTAGCAACCATAATAATATCGTTTTTTATCTTCAAAGAACGCAACTACCTTTCGCTTGCGGCTTCGATCATCGGTGCGACCGCTCTTATATTTTGCGCAAGAGGCAACCCTTTAGGGCAAATATTTATGATATCGTTCGGGATCCTTTATGCGATTATATCATATTCGTTCAGATACTACGGTGAAATGATGACCTATATCGGAATGTCGGTGCCGATGGCTTTCATCTCACTTATAAGCTGGATAAGACACCCCTTCAAGGGCAATCGCTCGGAAGCAAAAATAAACGCCAACCTGAAAGCAAAAGACTATATCATAATAGCGGTTTCGACGCTCGTTATTACGGTTGTATTCTACTTTATTCTTAAATTTTTCGGGACGGCAAACCTTATCCCGAGTACGATTTCGGTTGCAACAAGTTTTCTCGCGGTAAGCTTCACTTTCAGAAGAAGTCCCCTTTACGCCATAGGTTATGCGTTAAACGATATTATTCTGATAATTTTATGGATAATGGCTTCCGTCAAAGATATATCCTATCTTTCGGTCGTAATATGCTTTACCGTCTTTTTAGTAAACGATATGCACGGTTTTTTCAGCTGGACGGCGAGAGCAAAACAACAAAAAGCGCAGGAAAACGACTTAACAGAAGAAATTCCCGAAAATACGGCAGCTTAAATAATTACGGAGCGGTTTGAACGACACAGGTTCTTTTAAACCGCTCCTTTTTATGTAAAAAAACGGCTTTCTACTAACAAGAGAGCTGTAGAGAACCTTATTTTTAAGCTTGACAGCAACCAGTTTTAGCATTATAATTTAATTACTATGGAAACAAAAGAAACAAACATCGAAAAAAACATTGCCGACAACATAAAGGCGTTACGACTTCAAAGCGGTCTTAAGCAGTCCGAACTCGGCGAGCTTGTGGCGTACTCGGACAAGACGGTCTCGAAATGGGAAAACGGTTCGTCGGTTCCCGATATAACAGCTTTGTGCGCTCTTGCGGAAGTCTTCCACGTTACGGTGGACGACCTTACCAAAGAAAACGCTTCGGACAAGTTTATTTCCCTTACAAGCAAAGAAGCGAAGGAAAACAGGTCCAATGAAATAGCGATGGTTTGTCTTTCGGTTCTTACCGTTTATATGATAGCCGTTTTCGTCTACGTTGCTTTAAGAATTCTGCGCAATATCAATTTCTGGCAGATATTCATATGGGCAATCTGCCCTTCCGCCATTATAGTGTACAGATTCAACCGGTACAACACCGCCATAAAATGGCTGGACACACTCACTCTCACGATTTTTTTGTGGACTTTGCTTACGGCAATATACTTACAAATGATCGAATATAATCTGTGGCCCTTATTCTTTCTTGGCGCGCCGCTTCAGGCGATGATAGTTATCTATACGCTTTTTACCAAACACAAACCGGTCGAAAAAAAGAAAAGTTCCAAAAAAAAGTTCAGGATAAAGATACCGAAAGGCGATGATTCGGATCCTGCCGAATCTGCGGAATAATCGCAAGCTGTATAAATAAGCCGCAATATATCAGTTGTATGGTTATACTAAAATAAAATATTATTCTCTTTGCGCCCGCTTTTACGGGCGCATTTGTTTTTATTATACTTCTTTTTTGCAACCTTTTTTATAAATAATCGTCTTTCGGCGATTTTTAATCATAAATAATCATTTTTTATTTTTTTTGATATTGACAATTAAAGTAATGCGGTTTATAATATATATTGCAATAGTCGTAATATTGTAACGGCTATCATAAAGAAATAATAAGAAGGAGTATTTGTATGAAGAATTTTATTAAGCTCTTGTTAACCGGAGTGTTTTCGATAACCGCCGTATCAGCGGCTTTTCTGTCTTCCGGCTGCAACATAACCAAAATAAACGGAAACGAGGATCCTTATAAGGGAGCTCCGGTCTACACTCTCGAAGAATTCAACGCTCTCGAAGCTATCCCGGAAGGGACTAAAACCCTTGTTGTGGATATAGACGACATTACCGCGACCGAAGGCTCTTACTTCGTTATCGGAAACAAAAACATGGCGGACTTTCATACTTCGAAAAAGACCGCCGACGTAACGGAAGAAGAACAACCTTACGTTATCGGGACAAACGGCGATATAAGCTATATGAATACAAATAAGGCGGGCTTTACCCTCGTGATAAAAGACGGCTCCTATACCGCGCCGAAGTATTCCGATCCCAATCAGGTAAATAACAATAAGACCGCCCTCTGTTTTTACGTTCCCGACGCGACGGATATAATCATAGATAACGTGACGTTTACGGGTTCCGTGGCATTTTCGTGTCAATGGCAACAGATACATGCGGCAGGCTATAATCCGGAATCCGTTTTCCCGCATACGGTAAAAAGCCTTACGCTCAGAAAATGCATCTTTTCAGACGGCGGGATCTTTCAGAACGGCGGATTTGCGAAAAGCCTTACGATAGACGAATGTTACTTCAACGGTTTCGACAACGGCAACAACTCGAATCCCATATGGTTTATAAACAGCGGAAGTCAGGACTTAGGCTGGTACAAAGGTTCGGCCTGCAAACTCACTGTTAAAAACAACACGTTCAAAGCGACGAGACCTATTAAAGTCGCAGAACAGTCTGCCGAAAACGTTATTATAAACATCGAATACAATACGTTTGAAATGAGCCGCCTGTCAACCGATACCGACGACACGAAAAAGAACGACGCAATAATCTTTTCTTTGGCGACCGGTTCTCTTGCCGGCGTTTCGGTTAAAAACAATACGGTATCGGGCGACGTTCTCGCTCTTATCGCATTTGCTTCCGAAACTTGCGTAAATATGGCGGAGAACGCTTCCTTTAAGATTATAGGCAACACATTAAGTTCCGCAAAACTCTCGGTTTTATGGAAGACGGATACCGCTTTTATTCCCAACTTTGCGGTTTTGTACTGATATAATCGGCATAGCGGATAATTTACGATAAAATCATATCAAACAATTAAAAAAAGTTCCGGCAAAGCCCGGAACTTTTTTGTTGCGATTTTTATTTTAACGTCTTTCATTCGTTTACGGTCTTATCTTTTGACGCCTGTATCGCCGAATTATAGCCGTACGCCCCGTTTCTGCACGCTTAACGTTATATTCTTTTTTTGCCGCTGTTGACACGAAAACAATTTAAGAATATAATAAATAACGGTATGAATAAAAAAATAACTTCGGAAGAACAATTTTATAAAATGACCGAAACGCCGGTCGGCAAACTTATTTTAACGCTCGCCGTACCGACGATTATAAGCGCGATGATTTCAGTAATTTATAACACCGTCGATACGTTTTTCGTCGCGAAGATAAACAAATCCGCCGCGGCGGGCGTAGGCGTGGTCTTTACGATAATGTCGGTTATCCAGGCTTTCGGCTACGGAATAGGCATGGGCGCGGGTTCTCTCATCAGTGTGGTTTTAGGTGAAAAAAAGAAGTCCGAAGCCGACAAATACGCCTCTTCGGCGGTAATAGAAGCCTTCTTTTTCGGAACCGTCGTGGGAACCGTCGGACTCATATTTTCGGAACCGATTCTGAAAGTTTTAGGCTGCTCCGAAACAATGCTCCCTTATGCCGAAGGCTATGCGCTCTTTATATTTATCGCCGCTCCCATAAACTGCGCGGCTTTCGTCCTTAACAACGCTTTACGCGCGGAAGGCAACACAACGCTTGCGATGATAGGCATAGGTATCGGCGGCGTTATAAACGTTATTCTCGATCCGATTTTTATATTCACGCTCGATATGGGAACAATGGGCGCTTCGCTCGCGACGGGCGTCGGGCAGGCGGTGAGTTTTATCGTTCTGCTCGTACCCTATCTTATTAAAAAATCCGTTGTGAACGTTTCGTTCAAAAATATTTCAAAAAACATAAAAACTTACGGTAAAATATTTTCGACGGGTATTCCCACCGTATTCAGACAAGGTTTAGGGGCGGTTTCTTCGGCTCTACTTAATATACAGGCGGTAACTTACGGCGACGCAGCGGTAGCCGCGATAACGATTTCAAACAAAATTTATATGTTCGTCCGCAATCTCGTTCTGGGTATAGGTCACGGGTACCAGCCGGTCGCCGGCTACAACTACGGCGCGGGACGAAACGATCGCGTTAAAAAAGGCTTTTATTTTACGTGCCTTTTGGGAACGGCTGCGTGCGTCGTCTGCGCAGCTTTGCTCGGATTTTTCGCAGAAGGCGTTATGAAGCTGTTTTCGACCGAACGGGACGTTATCGGAATAGGCAAAGTCGCTCTGATAGCGGGTTGCGCGGTAATGCCGTTTCTCGCATTCTCTACATACGCAAACCAGACCTTGCAGTCGCTCGGTTTCAAGTTTTCGGCAACCCTTCTCGCAAGTTGCAGACAGGGCATCTTCTTTATCCCTGTAATACTTATCATGCCGGGACTCGTCGGAATTTTGGGCATACAGCTCGCCCAGCCGATTTCAGACTTTTTAACCTTCGCGGTGTCTCTCCCTTATATGATAGTGTTCTTTAAAAAGCGTATGAGCGATAACGCCGACAAAACGGTTAAAACAGATAGCCAACCCGAATTAAACGCGGCTTCTGACGCCGTGTTTACCGAAGAAAACACTGACGACTCAAACGCCGAATAAGTCGTTAACTTAAAAATAATCAACTAAAAAGGAACGTTTTACGGTGTATTCCATAGGGAATTTACAAAACAATTAAATTTTAATGGGTACACCCAAAGGCGAGTCAAAGAATGGCAGGACTTTTATCGAAGTCCTGCCATTCTTTTTGTAATGAAAATATATAAGGAATCGAACCGACAATGCCTAAATAGCTATTCCCGGAACACCTAATATCTTTATTTTCTCATCACATAATACTTTTACTCGTTTAACGCTATTCCTAAC
Organism: Clostridiales bacterium; assembly: GCA_003538975.1. Lineage (GTDB taxonomy): Bacteria > Bacillota > Clostridia > Christensenellales > Borkfalkiaceae > UBA11475. Next base: position 42,744 of record DPQQ01000005.1, read on the forward strand.
AAGATTTATTATTGGTTTATAGTAATTAGTTTCTTCAATGGCTTTATGAGCATTAAACATTGTAAGAATCGATTCCAAAATGAATACCAAACACATATCCATACCGATAATCACATTGTTTACGTCACCCCAAGCGCCACGATTGGCGTACCACATATATCCATTGGCGTGAGAGAGCATTTGACTTTCTACATAATCTAACAGCATACTTCTATCAAAAGATACTTCTGCTTTTGGATCAACGAACTTTGATATAAAATCTTTAACTATGTTTGTGAGATTTTTAGTTTTCCCTTTTTCATCTACAGTATAGCCACTAATTGTGAGAAAACTTTTTTCAAATGTTTCTTGGTTAACGCCATTGGGATAAAGAACCTTATAAAAGCTATATGCTTTATCAACTGAAAATTCGCGTCCTAAATTCCGTTTAATTTGTACTCGTTCGTGTTCTTCAAGCAATCTAAAATGTTCTTCGTGAGGAAAGTATTTTATATAGCATTTATAAAACGACGAGAACATATCTAATGCAATCTTCCATTTAGACTTCACTTGTTCGCATAATCCAAGTAACTTATCTGTACACATCTCACTCATTAGAAGATTTATGCTCATTAATGTATCCGATGTATAGTTCTTATCAAAGAAACTATTGAATACATTACTTATGTCTATTAGAATTTTACATTCTTGCTGAACTAAATTCTCATATCTTCTTGTAATATCCGATGCATATATAGATGCGCTATAAAGATTAAAAGTAAATTGCGAAAGCGGCAATGACTTGTATTCTTCCATTATGAGAGACAATATTTCGGGGATAGTTTGCCATACACCTTCATTCATATAGAAATCATTAACCGAAGGATGAATTGCCTGACTGTATAGCCCATAAATCTTGGCATATTCTTCTCCTAAATTTTCTCCGACTAATTTTCTAAAATTCGTATACGGATCGCATAAGAATGGTTTGTTGGTTCTGATAATGTCATTTATGAGTTTTTTGCTGTATCTATCAGAGAGTTTCTCTTGGAAGAATTTTACAGCATCATCTTTGTCTTTTTCTAACTTTTCGGGAAATAAAATCTTATCGGCTATGTCATCAAACTCTTTATAATAATTGTATTCGATAATATGTACTTGGTGGCGTAGTAATTCAATTTGCAAATCGCTTATCTTGCCTTTTTCATACATGCGTTTTAACGCTAAACCTTCGAGAAAACAACGTGCCGTAAGGAGCATCCCTGTACTACCAATATGTTGCAAAAGGAAATCTTTTATAAAACATTGCGCTTGCGATGTTAAATAAAAGTCCATAATATCTGTAAAAGATTCTAAACCGAATTGCTTATCATCTTCGGAACGTTTCATTAGGGTATGATTGTATGTAAATAACTGTCCCCAAAACAAATCAAGTTGTTGTATAAAATCTTTTGCGTTAACATCCATAAATAGTACAGCTAATCCTTTTTATCTTTTTTGATATGTTCTTCGAGTTCGAGCATATATTTATCGTAATCGGACATAAACAGTTTGTCTTGGATAACGCGGTATTTTTCGAATTCGGTTTCGGCATGAAGCTTGGCTATTTCGGCAGATACTTTTCCGGCGTCGGCGAGTAATCCGTACTCAAACATTTGAATAAATGAATTGAGTCTTGTTTCCCAATCTTCCATAGTGAGCGGAATATGGCGTGCCGCCATACTCTCGGCGAAATCGATATACGCCGTTACCATACGGTTAAGCTGCCCGAGTTCGTGCACAGTCAAATAGTTTTTAGCAACCGTAACATCGGATTTTTTAATCTTACCGTCGGGTGCATCCGCCCAAGTGGTAAGACCCATGTGTTCGCGGTTGGCGTCGGCGCGTTCTACTATAAGCTCCGCCGCCGTATGCCCGTGAACAGCGTAATGCATCTTGTTTTGCACAGTGGCATAAAAGCGTTTCGTTTGTGCGCTCGTTACGTCGTAGTCTATCGCGGTTGCATATAAATCGGTGATTTTTTGATAAAACTTGCGCTCGCTTGCGCGAATTTCCCGAACGCGCTCGAGCTGTTCGTCGAAATATTTATCGGTAAGATAGGTGCCGCGCTTTAACCGCTCGTCGTCCATTACCCAACCTTTGATTGTATACTCGGTTGCGATTTGATTTACCCACTTGCGGAATTGTACGGCGCGTTCGGAATTGACTTTGAAGCCGACGGCGATAATCATTTGCAGATTGTAATGCGCTACTTCACGCTCGATTTGCCGTTCGCCCTCGTTTTGAACTATTCGAAATTTTCGAATAGTTGAACTCTCGTCTAATTCGCTGTCTGCAAAAATCTTTTTCACGTGGTAGTTTATTGTGTTTGTTTCCACATTGTACAATAGACCCATTGCTTTCTGCGTGAGCCAAATATTTTCGTCCTCGTAGCGAACTTCTATATCTTTCGAGCTTTCGCCGACCGACGCAACGTAAGTAAGATATTCCGCAGCCGAACTGCGTATGGAAATTTGATTGTTTTTCTTTGTCATAAGATTACCTCTATATACAATACTTTTTAATGTATTCGATTAGATATTGTTTTTCATAATTATCAAAAAGAAACACACGTCTCTCAAATATTTTTACAAATTCCTTTCGTTGGGAATCCAATTCAGCTGTATCAAACCTTAAACTGTCAACTTTTTTTACGGTAACTACGGGAATAGCTTTTTCAACCATATCTATACCAAGTGGTGTAGTAGCACCTATTTCAAAAAATCTGATAATGTTACTCAAATCTATTGGTTTATCTAATTGAATTTTTTTAATATCAAATGCTCGTATTATTAAAGATTCAAACAAGCTGATTATTCTCGGTAGTTGATACTCAACCGTATCTTTTACCTCACGAAAAACTTTTCTATACGTATCATTGACAAATTTATGCTCGTCGTCCTCTTGCGTTAAATATTTTTTAAATCCATAATCCAATACTCCCTGATAGCTTTTTTGAGCATAATTTATAGAAAACCATTTAATGGCATTTATTTGCGTTGGCTTTATTTCGCCTATGTCTGCCCATATTTGCAAAATATTTTCAAAGTAACCGTCATTTAAGAAGTGATATATCGATGCTGATTCAATACCGGCAAAATGCTCAATACTATTAAGTAATCTCGAAAGAATACGCTCTTGTTTTTTACGTTCGATTAGACGATTTTGCTCAAATACTTCATCGGGTAATAATTGCTTATTGAATCCTAATGTTTGCTTGCGGTTTTTATTGATTATAGTTAAATCGTCATCGTCGATATTTTCTAAATCAATATCGCCCAAATAAATTTTAGAACTATATGGTTTAAAATCAAGCGATATTCCATCGCTTTGTACTATTTTAAGGCTTTTATCACCTATATAAACAATATTTCCAATAAAATGGTGTTGATATCTTCCCGCCCTCCCGTTTATGTTAAGTAATAAAAATTTTTTACTTTCGTCAGTTTTCCCTGAAGGATTATTATAGACAACAACGGTTTTCGCATTCGTATTTACGCCCTCAACAATAGTTGAGGTACAAAACAAAGTACTCATTGCGCCGTCATTAAAAAGTTTCATAATTTCTCTTTGAAAATATTTTGGAAATTTGCCGTTATGTATACCGATTTGATTATAAAGCGCATAAACTAAATCCCAATTTTCTAATGAGCTTTTTTTGCCTCCGAAATGGAAATTATAATTATTTTTCAAATGTTCTATAAACATTTGCAATCTTTCATTAATCGGCTCTTGATCAATAAAGCTATCAGAAAATTCTCTTGCGTGTTGTTCGGTATAAGCAGGATATAAACAATAAACAATGGCTTGATTTGATTTAGAGAAGCCAAGCTTATTTGCAGTATAAAGCAAGCGTTCAATAGCTTTATTTGCAGATGTACTTTCTTTGTAGTTTTCAAACGGAGAGGAATATTTGAATGTTTTGGCGTGAAAATCAATCTCGTTTTTTAATGTAGGGATAAAAGTTATTTCCTTTGTCGCAATATTATGTTTTTCAAGCATTTTAATAAAACCGTCTTTCAAACTGTTTAATTCAATAAACGGTCCCGCCAAATAGCAAGAATTGCATTTTTTCAAAAGGAAATATAATGCCAATCTAAATGCCACAGCTCGATGATCTTGTTCATCTTGCTTATATTCATCATTTCCGAGTTCAATTTTATCGCTTACGTCATCTTCACTTGACAAGGCAACATCTTCATCGATTTTATATATTTCATCAAAGAAGAAAAAATCCAACTCTATATTCGGTACAATTGCTAACAAGCGCAACACTCTTTCGGGAGTTAAAACAAAAATATTACGTTCGGTTAATTCCAAATCTTTATAAATAGAATTATATATACTATAACCTAAATTAAGTTTTGTATTAAAATCGTCTATTTCTTCCGTAACTTCAATCAATAAAGCGACCGTTGGTAGCACGATTACAATATTGTTATAATCTTCGCAGTGCCTAAAAATTATTTCTTTGAGCAAAAAAGTTTTACCGAAGGAGGTGGGCGCACTTAAAAATAATTTACCGTTTGCGTTCTCGAAAGTATCGAGAACGTCTTTTTGTGCACTATCCAAAATAAATCCCGATTCGGTTTTATAAAATTCATCTATAACCGTATCCTTAACGGTAATCAAATCATTATCGGCATTTATACTGCTATTATCAAATTTGTTCAAACGGTTGTATCCGAAAGTCCTCAATTTTCGACTCGCATTATATAACACAAAATCCAACTGTGGATATTGTGTGCATTCATTCGGATGATTGCTTCGCCACTCGGACAAATAGCATAATATGTCTTTTAATCTATTTTTGTTGGCATCTGTAAATTCGGATTGATTTATTAGTCGAGTTGCTTCTTTTAATAACTGTTTTATGTTCATATTTTGCGCACCTCCAAAAAGAGTTCGCGCACTTTTTTCAGATCGCGCAACGGGTAAACAAGAAGCAATATTTCAACATCAAGATTATCTTTATTCCCAATCTTGAAATCTTTGAATGCATCATGTATTTTGTTTTTTACGATACTCAATAGTTCTGCATCATCATTATAATTCGATTCATCCGGCATCAATAAACACGGTATTCGAATTTTGATCTGTCCTTGTTTGAAATAATCTATAATGCTATCGATTTTTGATAGCCTATCATTGATATTATCATAAATACGGTCGTTAATATCATCTATAATTTTGCTCAATTCCGAAGATGCGCTGCTGACTGCGCGCATAATGTCGCACAATATCGCCATTGAATCGCCGAAATAATATTTTATCACGCTTTTATTTATGTCGTCCTTTATCGCAGATAAACAATATTCCCAATAGCCCGTTTTAGCTTGTCCGACCCAAAAATACTTTTGCCCGTCTTCAATGGAAAAGACCATACCGTCGTAGCCTTTGATTTCGTGTCCTTTTCTCTCGGCCGTTTCTTCTTTGTATGGTATTCTCTCCATATATTTTGCGCGAGAATACAGCATTTCAATATTAGGAAAGAATAGTTTGATAAAGCTATCTAACGTTAATTCGCCCAACAATCCGTCGGCTACTTTTTCCGTTTTGGGAACACGATTTTCGTATGCAACGCGGGCGGCTTTTCGCAAATCCTCCAATTTGCCTCTATTATATTCTTTTTCTATTTCGTCTTTTTCATAGGCGTAAAACATAACACTATCGAAAATGACATCCGTAAAATTTCTTTCGAAATTTTCATCAAATATATGCCTATAAGGGTGTGTAGTAAACACATCCTTGTATGGTTCATATTTCACAATCAGCGGCGTCAATCTCTCGCCGATAAGTTGTTTGAAGATTTCGACAGCGTTCATTTTATATTCCTATTTCTCAATAAATATTTACCAACCGACTATTTTGATTTAGCCACTCTTGAGCCTCTCTATAATCAGGCATAACTGTTTCAACTCTTTTCCAGAATTCACGGCTATGATTTTTATACTGAATATGACTAAGCTCGTGGATTGCAATATAATCTATAACAAACAACGGGCACATAACGGCACGCCAATTTATATTGATAGTTTGTTTTGCACCACAGCTACCCCAACGAGCTTTTGCATCAGACAGATTGATGGAATAATAGGTAGCACCAATTAAATCCGCATAATATTGTACTCGTTTAAAAACGACGTCCGTTGCTTGAGCGTGATACCATCCAATAAGGATATGTTTCGCTTCGTTTTTTTCCTTCAGAGGGAGAATCAATCTATTACCATCTATTACAACGGATTCCACATCAGCATAATCGAGCATGTATAGGTTGCCTAAATACATGTGGCTTTCTCCAACCTCAAAAACACTGTCCGGATATTTCTCGAAAAATGTTTTTACTATATGCTGCTTTTCGTCTATCCACCTTTGTTTCCGAGAAATGGTTTCATATATTACGGCATCACTTGCCTCAAAAGGTGCTTTTACAATCAATTCGGCTTGATTATTAACTACTAACGCAATAGTTTTTCTTTTACTTCTTATAATCTCTTTAGGCTGTGTCATTGTTTTTCTCCATAATGACGGCTTGCAAGCTCGATAAGTTCCTGTGCTATTGCTGATGCTTTAGCTCTATCAGAACGTAAATACTTATATGAATCAAGTAACTTTCTACGAATGGCGTATCTTAAATTTTGAATTAAATACGGATCATCCCAAAAATTTACAATTTGCGTTTCCGTCTGGATAGTAGATAATATTTCGTCAATCATGCTCCTTAAAGTATCAAATTCTTCAGCAGTTAAATCTTCAAAAGACTTGCCTTCATATAATTTAGCACGGACTAACGCAAAGAACGGCATTTCTTTCACAGGATCTAATCCATAAGTATTTTCCGTGCTTCTACCATGAATAATTTCGTCCTTATACTCTTTTAGTGCCTGAACTTGCGCTTCCCAATTCTCTTTATATAATTCGAGTATCTTTTGCAACTTCACACCTAAGCGCTCAAAGTATTCCGGATCAAGCGGAGTATTGATATTTATGTATTCTTGAATAGCGTATTTCAATTCTTCCGCTTGTGCGCGAGGCGATTTTTCTTTTAGTGTTGTATCAAAAATAGGATTAGTTATTGAAACGGGTCTAATCTTAGGATTAACGCCGTTAACAATTAAATACTCCTCAATAATACTGCGTATTTTACGTCCACATTCAGCTACTGAGAAATTACCGTCTCTACGCCTGTTTGCTACACACTGTTTAATAAAACTAGCCACCTTAAAATCTGGAACATAGGGTAATGCTGAAGGTTTAGGGTAAACTCGGTCAAGATATTTGGCAAAAGTATTGAAAAATTTGTTGAAGTTTTGCCATAACTTATCATCCTCTGCGAGCTCGTCACATATAAAAGTCTTTTCCGCTAGACCGGAGACACCTATTTCTTCAACAACAAACCGCGTGAGGTTATCATGTGCAATACGCAGTTTATCATAATCTTGTCCAACGCTCAGCAATGCCCCTGTAGTTTCCTTGATATCCTCGTCTTTATATTTTGCAAGGGCTTTCTTTAAATGATTAAATACTCCGACATAATCAACAACATAACCGCATTCTTTACCTTTTGACGTACGATTAACTCTTGCAATTGCTTGCAAAAGATTATGATCACGAATAATATCGTCTAAATACATAACCTGTTCGATTGGTGCATCAAAACCAGTCAGAAGCATATCGGCAACAACTATTATTCCGACTTCTCCCGTGATTTTATTACCTTTCTTATCTGTATCCTCGGCATAATAACCCAGTTTAAAACTTGCTATTTGCTTGTCATGCGTATGTTCGTTACCAAATTCTTTTAAATAAGGTTTGTCGTTCCCTTGTGCCGAAATAATGCAAGCTATTTGCATCCTTTTTAAAACCTCAAGGTCATAGTTGTTAGGATTTAATGTCTCAAGTTCAGCGATTTTTGCTTGCAACAATCTATCAAGCACAACCTTGTATCTATACGCTGCTTCTTGAGAGCAAGTAACCACCTGAGCCTTAAATCCGTTGGTAAAAACTGTTGATATATAATGCTCAAGCATATCTTTGGCTTTCTTTTCAATTACTTCCCATGCTTCAAGATAACCTCTTAATGTATATTTACCGAGAATCTGCTTCTTTTGAGACTCATCCGCAAAGGCAAAAACATCAAGAAACTTATCGTCCATCGCAGATATATCTTTTATATTGCTCTCGGTTGCTCTGCCTTCGTATTTGATCTCTACTATCACTTCATCGGCTATTGCCTGTCTCATTGTGTAGGCGTCTATGTATCCACCGAAAGTTTCCGTCGTTCTATCTATTGGCGTTCCCGTAAAAGCAACTTTAATAGAATTAGGCATACATTGCCACATATTTGCCGCCAGATGCGAGTATTGTGTTCTATGTGCTTCGTCGATCATTATTAAGATTTTCTTGGATGTGTTTAGTACAGGGAATATCTCCATGCTCGCTTTTTTGACACCAAACTTATGTACCATCGCAACAACTATATTGCTTGCAGGGTCTTTTATAAGCGGTTTTAGAGTAGCAATACTTTTGCCGACAGTAACGGTTTGCGAAATGCAGTTGCTTGTGTCTAATAGCTGTTTTTGCAAATCTTTTCTATCAAGGATAAGCACGATTTTATAATCGATGAAATCGTCAAGATGGTTCATTTTTTTAATAACAAACATCATCGTAAGCGATTTTCCACTTCCTTGCGTATGCCAAACCGTGCCACCCTTATCGGCTTGTGTTTCACCTGAACGCATACGGTTGATTATTTTGTGGACGCCACGGAATTGTTGATAGCGACAAACTATTTTTGCAGTTCTTCCTTTTTCATCATCTTTAAACACGGTAAAGTTTTGCATTATGTCAAGTAGATGATTAGGCGAGAGCATTCCCTTTACCAACACTTCTTGACCGGAAGGTGTTGTTCCGTCTTCTTTTATTTCCGATATCGCATAAGGATAACAGTCTTTCCATTCAATAAAATGATTGTAAGCGCCTGTAATAGTTGTATATTTTGCTTGCTGAAAAGAAGTAGCTATGACAAACTGATTAAAATAAAACAATTCGGGCACACCTTCGGCAAACTGTGCGTCGCGACGATCCTGATAACGCATCAACTGCTCAATTGCTTGTCCCATAGGGTCAACTATGTCAGGTGCTTTACACTCGATTACAACAAGCGGAATACCATTAACAAACAAAACCACATCCGGAATAATATGCTGTTCTACGCCCGGAATCTTTACTTTTAATTGACATACGGCTATATATGAGTTTTTGCTCTTAGTTATATCAAACCTTTCTTTTTCAAGGTTTGTATAATCAAATAAACGTACAGACTCATTGACGGCACCGGTATAAAGATTGTCTGCAGTAAGTCCGTCAACTAAATGCTTTTGGATTTTACGGTTTATCTCAAGTGCATCGGCTTGAATGCCATAGTTTAAGAACTCGTCTATGAGCGGCTCTACTTGTTCTTCCTTAAGCCACGGGTTAAGCCTCGATATCGCATTATGAAACTCCTCGCGCATGATAACGTCCGCAAGGCTTTCTCTGTTGCTAAGTTCGGGAGAGTTTCTTGTTGTAACATCAAGGTCAATAATACTCCAACCCAAACTACTTAATTGCTCCAATAACGGTTTTTCCGTATATAAACGTTCGCTTATATTATCGTATCTTTCCGGCATAACAACTCCTTATAAAAGCGCATCGACCGCCACTTTATGTGTCAATAAATCTTGCATCAGCCCTTGTTTGATCTGAAGCAACTTTCTTTGATGCGTGTATTCCAAATCAATTTTTTCATCAACAGCAAAAAGTATTTGCGTAATTCTAATCTGCTCATTTCGATCTGGTCGCTTTATTTGCATTTTATAAAGCACGGCTTGATTAAGATGTTTAATCGTTGATCCGGTTAAATTATTTTGGATAAAGAGCGCAAAACTTCTGTCCGATAATAAATAATACAAGTAATCCGTTGTTGTTTTCTGATTAATCGGTCTGATAACAAAAACTCCACTGTTCAGCGTGACTTGGTGCGGGCAATCTTTAACCATGGCTGTTTTCCCTATAGTGCCATCTTTCGTAATTAATAAGTCATCATTTTTTAATTGAATGCCTACATCTTGAAAATATCTTTCCAAGGATACATGATAACAATTATCCCAATCAATACGCCCGTTATCAAAATCTGTACCTGTTACCAAATATGGTCCTTCATCTATAAATTCGTCTGATCTCAAACCCTGCCAACCTATGCGTGCCCTTAACTTAAACAAGTGCTCTATTTGATCAACATCCCACTCAACCGGAATCATGCCCAACGGAGAAGGCTTATATTTATGTGTTTTCGGAGAACGGATATTGCCGTTTTCATCAATTCCATTTATAAGTAAGTCTTGTAAGAGTCCTTCTTTTATTGCTTTATATTTCTCAATTATCGCTGTCGTTTTATCTATGGCAATATCAATAGTCGTTAAAATTTCCGCAATTTTTTCTTGCTCTTGCTTATTGGTAGAGAATTGTATTTGTACTTTTGAAAGCTCTTTTTTTTGAATGTTAGGCAACCCCGATCCTACGCGTAAACGCATAATATCCGGCTCTTTAAATTTTAAGTATTCGTATAAATACAAAAGGCATATTTCTTTCGATAAATTTTTTAAAGCGTAATTGTGTCCACCACTCCAAAATCGAGTGGAATTATATGCAACATATCCACAAGAATTGCCACCCTCACTAATTGAAATTGTATCCGCCTCTGTGTTCCATTTGTTTAGATAGCCAGACGGATTTTGTCCTCCATTTAAGACGTAGTAATCGCCTTCTTTCTCTAAATGGATTTTTGCCATCTGCTGCCCTTTGCTCAATAGTGCAAGTTGTGATAATTGTTTTTTTACCCACTCACTCATTGATATAGCCCAGCCTTTTTAAGAAATCGTTAAGTTTGCTTTCCGCATCCAAACGATCGGAAAGAAGTTGATTAGCTGAAACAAAGTATTTATCGTAAAGATGTTGTATCGATTTAATCGTTTTATCGACCTCGGCTTTTAGGTATTTTTCAAGTTCAATAAACAGCGCTTCTTTCAACAAGTCCATTATCATGCTTTCGCACTGCGTAGAAGTCAAGCTATCGCGTATAGCATTAAGTTTTTCTTTTAAGGCGTTGTCCTGTTCTTTATATTTTTTATTAAGATTTCTTATATCTTTTTCGTATTGTGCTATTTGTTTTAAAACAGAGTCGTATGCCTTTCTGTCTGCGTCGGTCGTTGCCGAGGATTTTAGTGCTTTATAATATTTCTTTGCTTCTTTGGTAGTTATTTCTTTTCCTTCTTCGTCACCATCAAATTCTATTTCTATATCTAGTGAAGAAATATACTCCTGCAAGTCTGCCTGTGCAGAAGAAATCTGTGTGTTTAATTCCTCCAACTCAGCAAGTTCTTTTGAAAAATGCTCCTTGGCGATTTTCTCGTCGCTTACAAGTGCGGGGACAAAGCCTTCTGCGTTTATAGTTTTAAATACGTTTTTAATAGCGATAACTTCTTTTACTGTTACTTTTGTTTCGCTGTCGCCACTGGTTTCTATTTCTGTCGTTTCACGCACGGTATAGTTATGATCCCACCAATTAGCAAAAACGCCTACGGCTTGATATTTATCAAGGATCCCGACGGGAACAATTTTTTCTTCAATCAGTTTGGTGTAATTACGTTTGAATTCCTGTATCTGTAAACTATTTTGAACAGATGAAACAGCTGCACCGGCTTCTGCCCAAAACGATACTGTCGCCTGACGCATGGCATTGTTTGCAGCGGTAACACCATCGTTAGAAAGAATGCATTGTTTAATTTTTGCCTTTGTATCACACTTGGACTTAAATTTAAAAAACTCCTCGGTATATTCATCAAACAGATTTTTAGGGTCAATATTATACTTTTTTATAGCCCCGTTGAGTTTTTCAACTTCATCTTTAGGAACACCACCCGAAATATGAGCCCTAACATTTTGAGGTTCTTGATCGGGTGAGTTGTCCACATAACGACGAATATTTAAATTTCCATCATTCTTTTCTTTATCTAATATTTCAGATATAGGAACTATTCGTGAATATTTAGGTTCTTCTTTGCTGTGTTCGAACACATAAATGATTTTTTCAATATCCTCGGGTCGTAAGTAATTTTGATTTTTGCCTTCGCCATATTCCGCATCCGCATTTATTATCAATATCTTTCCTGCAAGCTCGGGATTGGTTTCACGCTTGTTTTTATTGATTACAATAAGGCACGCAGGAATACCCGTGCCGTAAAATAGGTCAGGCGGTAGGCTGATTATAGCTTGTACTATGTCGTTGGGATCGTTTAAAATCGCTTTCCGAATGTCGCCTTCTTTACCACCTCTAAACAGTACGCCGTGAGGCATAACGGTTATCATCATTCCGTTGTCTTTAAGACTTGCTATCATATGTTGTACAAACATAAGGTCCGCTTTCTTTCCGGTTTCGGGCGCCCAACCGTAAAGGAACCTTTCCTGATGCCGCATTTTGTCGTTGCGCTTATAGTTTTGCGAAAACGGTGGATTTGCTATAACTCTATCAAACCTTTCAACGCCACAGCTGTTTTCAAACGCAGGATTTACGAGCGTATCTTCAAAAGCTATTTTCGCATTGGGTATTCCGTGCATAATCATATTCATCTTGCAAATAGACCAAACGCTCGGCTCGTTGTCCTGACCGTAAATTACAAGACGACGTGCGTCCTGTCCCAACTCCTCTACATAGTGCTTACTTTGTATAAGCATGCCACCGCTTCCGCAGGTAGGGTCATAAACAGTCATGCCTGCTTGCGGTTTTATAATGCGAACCATTAATTGAACGACAGGAGCAGGAGTGTAGAATTCGCCGCCTTTTTTACCTGCACTATCGGCAAAGTTTTTAATCATATATTCATAAGCTGCGCCTAAGATATCCGGGAATACAAAGTTTTCGTTCGTTAGTTTATACTTGTTAAAGTGAACGATAAAATCTTGCAAATTGTCATTCGATACTATTTGCTTGTTGTTAACTTTTTTGGTAAAGTCAATCGATTCAAAAACATTTTTCAAAGAAGCGTTTGAATCTGCGATTGATTTTAATGCGGCGTTAAGTTTCGGAGCAATATTGTTCTTTAAATGCAGAATGCCTTTAAAAACGTCTTCTCCTTCTTTTTCGGGCTGAATATAATCCTGTTCTGCAAGCGTCCACCGTGCTTTTTTAGGAACAAAGAACGTATTGCCGTAACTCTGCGGATCTTCCAGTTCAATAGCAATCTCATCGTCTGTATATCCTTTAGTTTGCAGACTCTTTTTAAGTTTTGCTTGTTCCTGTTCAAATATGTCCGATAAACGCTTTAAAAATAGCATTCCAAAAATATATTCTTTATACTGGCTTGCGTCCATCTTATTCCTTAAAATGTCAGCAGCTTTTAATAAATGGTTTTCTAATTGCGATATGGTAAGTTTGCCCATACTTTTCTCCTTGCGTCAATTATTAGTTACTGTTGTCCTGTGCGGTTAAATAAGCAATTTTTAACCTACTCTCTTGTAATATCAACAATATCTTCAATATTACAATCTAATACACTACATATTTTAAGAAGTATGTCCATATGGACTGTTTCATTTCGACCGAGCTTTGCCATAGCAGTAGTTGTGATTCCAGTCGCTTTACGTAAATCTTCTTTTTTCATATCCTTATCAATAAGTAGCTTCCATAGCTTTTTATAACTTGCAGCCATAATAAAACTCCCTTTTCGATTCTTACGAATATTATATCATACTTCAAGAAATATATCAAGAAAAAATCCAATATTTAGAGAATGGATAAAAATTTTATATACTCAAAAGCGGGTTTCCCGCTTGTTGAGAGCGAGCAAAGCGAGCGGAATCGAAATAGTCAAAATCCCGAATTTTGGCTATTTCCTTAACCTGCTTAGGCATCGGAAATTGCCGCAATTTTGGCGAACAATATTAAGTATTTTTCAAACGTAAAAATTATCGAAGGATTTTCGTAATTATGACTATATCTGTCAACAATAATGTGATATTATATCCGTATGGATAAATTAGCGTATCATCTTAATAAAAAGAAAAAGCCTTCTAAAACAGAAGGCAAGTTTCTGTATTACTATCCCTGTAACAGCGCAGATAAGGCAAACTATCGTGTCGGGGATAAAAAGTATATCGTTATCGAAGTCACGGAAAACGAATGGGAAGCTCTGCGCGAGTTGGACAGATTCGAGTACAATAATTGGCATAAAGTCTACCGTCATAACGAGCCGTTCCCCATAGACGAAGAAATGCTTTCTCCACGTGAGCAGCAGAAATGGATCAATAAAGAAATTCCGTTTACTACTCTTTCAATCGAGCGGTTGGATAGAGTTCGGGCATTGGGAACATTGACAGTGCAAGAACGCAAAGTATATTGTCTTTGCGTGGACGACGGACTAACGCAAAAGGACATAGCCGAATATCTCGGCATTACGCAAGGCGCTGTATCTACTACTTTTAATAGGGCAAGAAAAAAGTTAGATGCTTACAATACAAGTAAGGACAACGCTCCCGACGATATTGTATGGGCGTTATGGAAAATCTTTATGCGCGACTACGAACTGCCGGACTTCCTTGACGTGGAAATAGAGTTTGTCATAAGGGGTATTTTCAACGACTTGATTCCGTTCATAAATTGGTTTTACAGTATAGGCGAACTGTGTCGTTACATATTGTGGTATTATCTTTTCGATGAAGATAGAATCAGACAAGACATAGAAAAGTATCTTTCAACTGCCACGCAGGAAGAACAAGAATATTTCAAAGACTACTACGGCGAACAAGTACCTATTATTCAAGGCGTTTACGTTCGGTTATGCATGGAAGTAAAACGCCGAGAAGCAAATAGATTACAAGACAGCCATAAAGCGATAGACGGCGTTTATACAGCCGTCGAAAAGATAGCTAAACGCTTGAATCTTTCCGTAGAAGAATGTTTGAAACAAAGGTTATACCCATATCTTGCAGAGAAGCGCAAAAGACGCTTGAAAGAATTTTATAGGTATTATACGGGCAAGAAACTACACGAATAAAAATTTTTTAAGAAATTTTATTTTTGATGTAATATTTTAGGCGTTCTCGTGGCTTATAAGTAGGGAAGGAAATTTTCTTGCACAAGGAAGATTACCGCTAAAACGAAAACTTAATATGGAATGAACAATTCCGTTTAAGGTCGGCTTTCGTACAGAGAGCCGATTTTGTTTTGCTCTAAATCTAAAAAAGGAGGTGAAAAACATAGGCTATTACAGTAATCAAGATTATTCTTGGTTATATCCGAGAGATAAGCACGCAATAATTTCCGTCCTTACGTTCAGACAACAGGATTTGCCCGCACAGGACGAATACCTTATCGAAGCGCAAGCGGAATATTCTGTTAAATGGTTAAAACAAAAATCTGATATATTTCAAACCGAAATTGCCCGCAAGATAGAAATGCTCAACGCACAGTTTCATCCGCGCGGAAAGAATAAAGTAATGGAATGTCTGCAATTCGGCGGCAATCATGAGTTTTGGCAAGACTTTCCCGACGAACAGGAGATTGAGGCATACTTCTACCATTGTTATGACTTTGCCGTTGACTACATAGGCTTTCTGAAATCAGATAAGAACATTATTTGCGCACTAACCGTGACAGAGCCGAACAGGCGAAATCTTTTCGTGTACTATTTACCTATAACGGATAAGTGGAAAGTAAAAGCAATAGGCAACGACAAAAGCGAAAACGGAAACAAGTTGCAACTGCGCGATTCGGAAGGCAACCCGATATACCGAACAAAACGATTTATAAGCAAACCGTTATTATGCCATTCCGAGTTTTGGAAGCAACGTGGCAAAGAAATGTCCTACTCTGTTTTGCAAGAGTGCTTTTATCAATCTATATCCAAGCGTTACGGCGCAAAGCGCGGAGAAAGTACGTCTTTGCTTAAATACACTACTCCCGAACAGGCAGAGCGTTTTAAGAGATATAAAGACGATGAATACGATATTTTCAAGAATCCCAAAGGAATTTGGGTGTAACCTATTGACAAAACATAAAAAGTATGCTATCGTATATATACGATATTTATTTTACGAGGTGATTTATGGTTACACGCAAAGAGGATACACCGAAAAGACTTGCAAGCCGCAAGTATGAGGAAAAGAACAAGGAAAAACGGAAAGCAACAAGCGGTAATTTCCAGACGATGATACCGCGAGACCTTTTCGAGAAGATCAACGCATTTTTGAAAGAATACGGTTATACCAAAGTGGAGCTGATACAGGCAGGCTATGAAGAACTGCTTGCTCGGCATGACACGGACTTTGCCAAACTTAAAGACGGTTATGACGACTTCTTCGAGAGTGAGTTGGAACAATTCAAAAAGAGATAAACTTAGAAATCTATAAGGAGGAATCACGCTATAAATAATGAGAGAACATTGTAGTTATATGGAAAGAGTACATAGTATCCGTTCGGCAAATAGAACATTATATGCCGTAGCGCATATTGTGTTTGAAATTGGAACAACAAAGAACTGAAACCATTATAGTCGGCAATACCGTCTATACGGTCATTGCCAAAGAAAGAACCGGCGCAACGAAAACGCCACTCGACATCACACGGAGATTATTGCTTAACCGCAATTCTCAAATAACAGACTCGTCTGCGGGTTGTAACTCAAAAGGAGAAACACTATGAGATTACAATCAACGGACAATAGGCTCATCACTGCCCTCTATTGCCGTCTTTCCCGCGACGACGATTTAGAGGGCGACAGCAACAGTATCAAAAATCAAAAGACTATCCTATCCAAGTACGCGCAAGACAAAGGCTTTAATAACGCTTCTTTCTATGTGGACGACGGATATTCGGGAACCAACTTTAATCGTCCCGATTTCCAAAGACTTATTGGTGACGTGAACGACGGTAAAGTCGGCACGATTATCGTAAAAGATATGAGCCGATTGGGGCGAGATTACCTGAAAGTCGGCGTCTATACCGAAATAACTTTTCCCGATGCCGGCGTTCGCTTTATCGCTATTAACGACGGTGTGGACAGTGAAAGTCAACAAGACAACGATTTTACTCCCTTTCGGAATATCATCAACGAATGGTATGCAAAGGATACAAGCAAGAAAATCCGTGCCGTATTCAAAGCGAAAGGAAATTCGGGCAAACATCTATGCACCGTACCGCCATTCGGGTATGTCAAAGATAAGGAAGATAATCAAAAATGGCTTGTGGACAAAGAAGCCGCCGAAACGGTGAGAGAAATTTTCGGGCTTTGCATACAAGGTTACGGACCGACACAGATTGCAAGGATACTTACGGAACGCAAAATAGATACTCCCGTTCTCCACGCAAAGAAAGTCGGAATTAACTTGCCCGTAAGAGAGAACGAATACTCCAACATTTGGGTAACGGAAACGGTTAAAACAATTCTTGCCAATCCGTCCTATCTTGGACACACGGTAAACTTCCGGACAAAGAAGAAATCTTATAAATCGAAAAAGAAGATAGACCTTCCGCCTGAAGATTGGGTTGTGTTCAAGAACACACAGGAAGCCATAATAGACCAAGATACTTACGATACTGTTCAACGAATAAGGCAGAACAAACGGAGACCGAGCAAAATGGGAGAAATGAGCGTATTTTCGGGGCTTGTATATTGCGCCGATTGCGGAAAGAAAATGTATCTCTGCCGTTGTACTACAATGCAACAGAAAGAATACTTTAACTGTTCCACTTACCGCAAGAAGTCCAAGAATTTATGTACTTCTCATCAAATCACGGTTGAAGCGGTAGAACAAATCGTGATTACGGATATTCGCAAAGTTTTATCCTATACCAAAGATCACAAGCAAGAACTTTTGGAACAACTGAGACACAATGCCGAAATTAAGAACAAGCAACTGCTATCTTCCCAACGGCGGGAATTGGAGGAAAGCGAACGGCGTATTCTTACGCTCGACAAATTGATACAAGGTTTGTTTGAAGAAAAGGTTTGCGGCAACCTTACGGACGAGCGGTTCAAAAAACTTACGGCAACTTACGAACAGGAACAAAGCGAATTGACCGAGAAAGTAAAAACGCTTCGGGTAGAACTATCCGAAGCGAAAGATAAGTTAAAAAACATTGACAGATTTATGTTGCTTGTGGATAAGTACACCGACGTTCCCGAACTTACGTCCGAAATCGTGCGAGAGTTTATCTATAAGGTAATCGTCCACGAAAAGCAAAAGGTTGACGGACACCGCACGCAAGCCGTAGAAATCATTTATAACTGCATGGGGGCAATAGACCTCCCGAACAGTTAAGGACAAAAATTATGGAAGCGTAGCCTTTCGACTACGCTTCCATAAAAATCCCTATTAAAGACACCCTTTTCGCGTTCCTTTTTGTTTTACGATAAATCGCCGCGGAATTATTTCAAAGATACAGTCCTTAAAGGCTTTTATTTATGCGGTAATATTTCGGCGACACAGGTATAATTAGAATATAGCCAAATATTATACAATAAATTTTAATATGAAAAGAGCGGAACTTTTGTTCCGCTCTTCTCTTACCCTTCTCCTGCCTTCCGCATACCTTTTCAGGTACTTTGCAAGTTTTACGGACTTTTTTTGAACAAGTCCGTTTTAAGCTTATTTATTTTCCTTCGTACTCGTAATTTCTGTTTACGACTTTAACTTCGAGTTCTCTTAAAATAACCGCTTTTACGATTCCTTCGTTATTTTCGTCGAGAGTGAATAAACATACGGCTAACTTTAAATCGCCTTTCTTACCATCCGAATTAACGGATCTGTACAGAACGTAAGCACAGTTTTTGCAGTAAACAGATGCGTATCCGGCCAATTCGCCGTCCTCATTGTAAACTTCAAAATCGCCGTATTCTACTTCGTTTTCGAAAGTCGTGATTTCGATATAACCGCAATCCGAACAGTAATTACCGAAAATAACGTGTTTGCAATCGGTATCGTCGCCTGCGGTAAGTTCTACTCCGCACTGATAATTCATGTGGTAGTTATAAGTTTCAGAACTTAACTCACACTCGCATATCGAGCAGAGATGAGAAACTTTTACGCCGTCGGTGCAATATTTGCCTTCTAAAGTTACTTTGTCTTTAACATCGCCGAAATGTTTGTATTCCGTATGAGTTTCGGCTTCGCCGCAAATCAGACACCTTCTCGTTACTTCTACCCCGTCTTCGCAAGTCTTGCCGAGAAGTTTATATTCTGGAGCGGAATCTCCGAAATAATGCCCATAATAAGTTTCGGTTCTTTCTCTGCCGCATTTATTGCATCTGTAGGTTAATATGTAACCTTCACCCTTTCCGTTGTCGTCGTTAAACGTTTCGCGATTAACAACCTCTTCGTTATGAGATTCGTAACTATAAACGCTTGATTTTTCGCCGTAAGTTTTTAGTACGGTAACGGCGTTTGTTTCTTCGTCGATGCTTATTGCGACAAAAGTATACGCTCTTCTTTCGGTGTATAAGCAATTTTCGTCCGAAGATTCGTAAGTAAGTATGTAGCCGATTTTACATTCGGAGCAGTACTTCAATTCTTTATTTACGAGTTCTCCGTTAAGAATATATTCGCCGCACCAATTATCAAAACCTTCTATATTATTGATTTCACCGCCGCATAAGCAAGTATACCAATAATGTTCGTGTTTAGTTTCAGGTACGCCGATCGAAGTAAGATCCATTAAAGATTTTTCGATATAATGTTCGTATCTCGTTTCGCCGTTAAAGGTAGCGCCGCATTCGTCGCAACGATAGATATAATGCCAGCCGTCTTCGCAAGAGTCGGATCCGGCGTTAAGAGCTTTGCCGACTTCGACATACATTTTATGTCCTCTTTCATAGCTGTCTAGAATTTCGCCGCATATTTCGCACTTCGTTACTATTCTGTAACAAACGTCGTTCGATCCGACGATTTCTCTGTTTTCTTTGTCATATCTGTGACCATGGCTTTCTCTCTTGTCTATAACTTTGCCGCAATCGCTGCAAGTTCTGATAACGTAATAGCCTTCTTCGCAGGTCTTGCCGATGAGCTCGTAGCTTTCGCTTACCGAGCCATGTCTTTCGTAGGTATAAGGTTCGCCGACCTTTACGCCGTAATTAGTTTTAAGAACGGGATAAGCCTTTTCGGCAAACTTTTCGTACTGCTCGGTTCCGAGAGTATCTTTAACGCTTTCCCACATATGCAAAGCTTCTCTGTATTCGTTAAGCGCTGCGGAATAGCTGTCTGCCCTATTTTGAGCTTCGGCGTAGCGATATCTCGCTTCTTCAAGACGCCACGAGAAATCGTCATTACCGTCGTATGTGCCGTTTTCGATTTCCTTATTGATCTCGCTGACCTTAGCTTCGAGCAATCTGATAAGGGTTTCGTAAACTTCTTTATAATCTTCCATGCCGATTTCGGTCTCGTAAACGAGCTGCATGAGTTTATAAGTCGGTGTTACGATATAAGTACATTTTTCGGCGCCCGGTTTTACGTCCGCGGTAAGAACAAAGCCTAAATCGCACTCGCGGCAAATGTATACGTCTCCGGAGACAAAAGTCTTTGTTCCGTCTTCGCCCTTTTTATAATATCCGTTGATACTCTCAAACGAGCTGGTATATCCGCCGTAGCTCTTGCCGCATACGCAGGTACGTGTTCCCATGGTGTGCTTATGATCCGCTTCGGGAAGTCCGGTAGTGTCAAACGCGTCGTTCTGATAAAGATATACGTGCCAGCTGTCTTTTGCTCTTTCGATATAAATTACCTGATTGCAGTCCGTACATGTATAAGTTACCGTTACGCCCGTCGTACAGTTCGGGTTTTCCGGATCGTCGAATACTACTTCGCTCGTTACATGTTTGTGTCCCGTTCTGTAATACTTAACGAACACTTCGCCGCAGTCGGCGCATTTATAAGACTTCCAGCCCCATTCCGCACAGTTTGCGGGAGTGTGCGAATCGTCTTTTACGAGTACGTCGTTGTGGCAGATTCTGTAATCGTTTGAAGATTGTTCCGTTACGTAAGAACCGTTATCCGCGTTTACCGTAAACGAAGGGAAGTAACTATAGCCGTTATAATAGAAGTTATTGTAATTATAGAACTTGCTGTTGTTTCTTACGGTATCCGATACATCGCTTATTCTCATGCGAATTTCGGATTCGACTTTCTTTCTGTTTTCGTCGGTTATTTCGGTACCGCTGCCCGAAGTCATCATTGCAATGATGCTCTGAGCTATGTTATCAGCGGTATCTTCGTATTCGAGAACACTCATAAGCTCTCTCATCGAAGCGGTATAAACAATATCCGAAGGTCTGTTATTGGCTGTATCGTCCACGCTCAAAGTTACAACAAGATTGTAGTAATATTCATTATTATTGTTGTTTCCAGAGTTGCTGCCGAAAGCAAAGATCGGACCGGAAGACGAAGTATTGAGCGATACCGAATATTTGTTGCCGCAGGTCTTTTTGAACGAATACATATATCCGCCGACGCCGCTGCCGAAATAAAGTTTGTCGGTAAGTTCGTTTTCAGAAACCCTTCTGAACGAAATATTGAGCTTTTCGCCGTACTGTTTGTAAAGTTCGGCGTACTTTTCAGCCCCGTATTCCGCGCCGCAGCGGCTCATCGCTTCGAGAAGAACAAGAAGGCTCGTTTCGTCTTTGAAGTAACCCGCGTCTAAGTTTTCTTCTTTATAATACGTTTTTTCGACGTAATCGACGTAGCCCTGCTGATTATAAACGATTTCGTATTCGCTGCCCTTAAAATAATCTTTTATGACGTCCGTTATAAGCGAGCTTACCTTTTCGGATTCGGATACGACTTCTTTAAGGAATGCGGCGTAATCCTGAGTAATTTCTTTACCTTTTACAACGCTTATTTTGCCCGTTATGCTCGTGATTCCTGCGTTTCTTAAAGATTGTTCCGGAATGAAGTTCGCAAGATTTATCGAAGTGTCTACGTCCGCTTTTACAAATTCGCCCGTACCGTTAAGAGTAAACGAAACGTTTACCATAGAAGTAAGCACGTCGATCATCTGATTCGCCGTAGAAAGATAATTTTTCTTCATTTCGGCGAGCTGATCCGCTTCGGGGCGCTGTCCTTTAAAGTTGAGTATTATTTCGACAATACCCATTTCCGCGCCGCTTCTTAAGCCGTTTATTATATCGTCCGAAGTCATTTTCGTCTCGGCCGGCTGTTCGGTAGTTTCGTCTGCGCATTCGTCCGCAGGATATTTTTCCGTCTTTTCTTCGTTATCTTTGCCTTCGTTTCCGCCCGTTACGTCTCCTTCGCTGTCAGAACCGCCGCCGGAGCCGCCGTTTCCGCTGCTTGCCATCATATTGATAACGTCTACTAAAGTCATCGACCTGAAGTCTTCCGATTCGAGCTGTTCCAGAAGCTCTGCGGTAGTCATCGTCATCTGACCTTTTGTAGCCATATTGGAAATAATCGCTACGATGTCCGCCTGCGCTTCCTGACCTTCGGGTACGAATTTTGCGAGCAATCCGTTTACGCTCGTAAGAGCCGCTTTTATGTTAATGCCCTTTTCCTTTGCGTTTTCGAGCATTTCGCCGAAAGGCATATCAAGGAGTTTTTTAAGTTTCTCTGTAAAGGTTTCAAACGAGCCTTCGCCTGCAAAATATTCGAACACGTCTTTTACGGAGCCGTTTATCAATACTTCGGCAACCGCTTTAAGTTTATCCGCGTCGAGAGTGTAAACGGCGTTGCCTTCGGCTTCCGACGAAGTAAACAAGTTGTTTACAAACGTTTCTATAACGGAATTTATTGCGGAATCGTTAAGGTCTATAACGTTTTCTATCGCGGGGATAAGTTCCGCCTTCATCCACTTTACGGTTTCCGGGAGAACGCCGTTCATCATCTGATAAACGCCCGATCCCACCATCGAAGAGAGCGGAATTACCTGATTCATGCCGTTTACTTTGAACCATTCGGTCTTGCCGAGATAATCGCTCGTCGAAGACGACGATATCATCGGGATATCGGCTTTAAGATAGAAGTTTTCGCTGTCGATAGCGAGAGTCGCTTCAAACCTGAACGTATCTTTGGGTAAATCTTTCGTGGTATAGTAACCTACGCCGTAGCCGTACACGCTGACTTCGCCGTCCGCAGATACGCCTATGTAAAGTTCCGCAAAGTTCATGAAGAATTTGCTGTCAAGCGAAAGATCCGAAAAATCCCACATTTCCATTTCGACGTTATTGAATTTTACGGTGAGTTCGCCGCCTAAAAGACTCTTTAACGTTTCGGTAAATCCGGTCTGAATTTTGTCTGTGATATGTTTGCCGCATACTTTGCAGTTTCCGTCGCCGCCGACCTTATGTCCCTTTGCGGGAATGGTTTCTACAACAGAATCGCCGCATACCGAGCATACCTTTACGGTGTAACCCGCGGTTTCGCAAGTTGCGGGTTCGGTTTCGGTTACAAGATAATCGTGTCCGAAGGATTTACACTTTTCTGCCGCCGTGGTCTTAGCCACAACGTAATAGGAAAAGTGAGTCGTCGTAAACGTAACCTTGCCTTCCGAATAAGTAGCTTTTATAGATTCGACGGTGCCGTCGTCGGCTATCCACCATACGACTATGTTATCCGGATCTTCGCCGGGAGCGAGCGTATGATCGATAGTTATCGTAACGCTTCCTTCGAATTTGGTAACGCTTTCGCCTCCCGCGGTCATGGTGAAGTTATAAATTTTGGATTCGCCTATCTTTTCTTTAAGTTCTTCCGTGAGCTTCGGGAGTTCTTCTTTATTATAGCTCTTTGCGGAAAGCGTGATGTCTCCGTTCAAGCCGTTTCTCGTATTCTGATCGAGCGAAATTATGGTAGTGGTCGACTTTTCGTTCTCGGTTTCTATAATTCTGATTTCGCTTACTTCGTTTTTGGACTCCGCTTTTACGGTAGCGGTATATGCTCCGTCTTCGTCCTTCGTCGTTACCGAAGTCTGCGTTTTCGTTGCGCCGCAAGTCGTGCAGGAGTATACGACGTATCCCTTTTCGTTAACCGTTCCTTCGTCCCAGCTGTGGGCTTCGGGATCGGAGTAAGAATAATTTTCGCCGTAAACTGCGTCGCAGTTTTTACAGATTTTATGTTTTAAGCCTTCTTCCGCACAGGTGGCCGCTTTTACGATTTCTTCGCGGTATTCGTGCTTATATATGGTCGAAGTCTTGCTGTCGATCTTGTCGCAGCGCGAGCATTTCGCGGTGAGAATTACGGTGTATTCGCAAGCGTTTCCGGTAGCGACTTCGGAAGATTTTTCATACTTGCCGAAATTGTGACCGAGAGCGTGAATAACTTCTTTTTCTTCCGCGTAATCGCAATTTACGCACTTTTTATAAGATTTGTAACCGTCTTCTTCGCATGTGGCGGCTTTGCCTTCCATAACGGTGAGTTCGTGTCCGGCTTTTTGGGTAACTACCGTCTTTTCGTCAGAAACTATGCCGTCCTCAAATGCTATTGCTACTGCATATTTAGTAATTTCGTCCTGCGTGCAGGTCTTTTCCTGTACAACAATTTTGGTTACGGTAGCATTTACGGTAAGAACGTGGCTTTCGTCGTTCGAACAAACTCTCGTAGCCGTACATGCGGTATAGTCCGTACTCCAGACGTAAGTTGCTTCGCCGTAGTTATGACCGAGCTTGGGGATAGCGTTTCCGCCGACGGTGTAGTCGCAGTTATCGCACTTGTCGTAAGCTTCTCTGCCTTCCTTTTCGCAAGTTGCGGGAATAGCTTCGTAATGAGTAAGCTTATGACCTTTTTTGGAAACGGCAACGGTAATTTCGGGTGCAGGAACGCCGTTTTCGAACGTTGCGGTGATTTTTATTTCTCCGTCTTCGGTGCAGGTCGCTTCTTTAATTACTTTTTTGCTAACCGTTCCGTTTACGGTAAAGTTATGCGACGCGTCGTTTTTGCAGACGACGTTTACCGAACAAGCGGTGTAATCGGCGTTCCAGACCACGTCGCTGTAATCATAATCGTGTCCGAGAACGGGTATCTCTTCATAACCTTCGGTATAGTCGCAATTTTTACATTTTTTATACGCCTTGTAACCGGTTTCGGTACAGGTTGCGGCTTTGCCGGAAACGTCTGTAAGATCGTGTCCCGCTTTCTTTGTCGTTACCGTCTTTTCGGTCGGAGCGAAGCCGCTTTCGAACGTAGCGGTATATTTAGTGAGTTCGTCCTGCGTACAAGTTTTTTCCTGTACGACGGTTTTGGTTATCGTTCCGTTTGCGGTGAGAACGTGCTTTGCGTCTCTCGAACAAACCTTTTCCGCCTTACAAACGGTATAATCGGCGTTCCAGACGTAAGCTACTCCGCCGTAGTTATGACCGAGCGCGGGCAATTCTTCATAGTCTTCGGTATAATCGCAGTTTGCGCACTTTACGTAAGCTTTGTAACCGGGCTCTTCGCAAGTCGCGGCTTTTGCGGGTACGTTCACGAGTTCGTGACCACCCGTCTTTGTAGTTACGATTTTTTCATCCGAGCCGAGTTCGCCGGTGAAAGTTGCCGTATACTTTGTAAGTTCGTCCTGCGTGCAGGTCTTTTGCTGTACGACGGTAGCTGTAACGGTTACGCTTTCGGTATCGACGTGAGAATTATCTCTGCCGCAGACTCTCGTCGCGACGCACGTCGAATAATCTTTACTCCAGGCGTAAGTCGCTTCGCCGTAATTATGACCGAGAGCGGGAATTGCTTCATACCCCTCGGTATAATCGCATACGGAACATTTGTCGTAAGCTTTGTAACCGGCTTCGTCGCATGTCGCCGCCTTTTCTTCGACGTGAACGATCGTATGCGCGATTTTTGCGATCGGCATAGTTTCTTCGTTGTTGCATCTCGAGCAAACTCTCTTTTGTTCGCCTTCCTTCGAACAGGTTGCGGGAACGGTTATTTTCCATTCGCCGTAGAGATGCTCGCATTCCGCCGCGCCGTCGCCGAAGTTACACGCGGCAAAAAGCATCGAAGCCGACGCGAGTACGGCGAAAAGAACGCAGAGAATCAAACGCGCTTTTCTTTTCATTTTACTTCCTCCATAAAAAATTTAATTTTAAGGTAATATCTCCGCAAATATCGAAGATATTACCTTTTTTTAACCTCTCATTTAAATCATACCCCCC
>DPQQ01000005.1:69129-132910 GCA_003538975.1 Clostridiales bacterium
CCCCCCCGCAAAAATTGTCAATCTTTTTTATAAATATTTTATAAAAAATATTTTTACCGGTTTTTATTTTTTACCTTGACAATATCGAAAAAATTGCGGAGAAGTTCAAAGCGTAACGGGCAGCCGAAAAAGCCGCCCGTTATTTATGTCATTCGTATTAATATGTAATTTTACGATAAAACGTTCTTAAACGATAATAAAAATTAAGCATATACGTATACCTTAACAACCATTAGCGTTAAGATTACGACACTCCGGCCGGATCGCCGTTGTTTCTTTATATCGTTTATTCTATATTTTATTATTTATTATATATTGTTTTTAACCGTGATGTCAACTTATCAAAAAAAATTTCGACAAGATTTTTATATTTTTATAGGGCGTAATTTTTGATTTTGTACCGATAACATACATGTGTGCAGAAAATAGCCTCAATATCGCTTTTTATAAAAATTAAAAAAATTTTAAAAAAACCTTGACAACTGAATTTTCAAGAGTTATTATATTAGCAGTCTTGAATATAGAGTGCTAACACTTTCACGCTTCGAGTGCAAAAGAACGTTTGAATCCGGCACCTGTATTCATACAAATAAAAATCACGGGAGAATTATTATGAAAAAGTTTAAAGCGGAATCGCAAAAAGTTTTGGATATGATGATAAACTCCATCTACACCAATAAAGAAATTTTTATGAGAGAACTTCTCTCAAACGCTTCGGACGCGATAGATAAATTGTATTTCAAAAGTCTGAACGGCGGAGCGAGCGGTTTAAGCAGATCGGATTTTTCGATTAACGTCGCTTTCGACAAGGATAAACGTACCATAACGATTTCGGATAACGGTATCGGCATGACCGCCGAAGAGCTTGAAAACAATCTCGGCGTAATAGCAAAGAGCGGTTCGAGAGATTTCAAGGCGGAAAACAAAGAAACGTCGGACGATATAAGCATCATCGGACAATTCGGCGTAGGTTTTTACAGCGCGTTTATGGTTGCGGACAAGGTTGAAGTTTTGTCTAAAGCTTACGGCTCGGACGCCGCCAATCTGTGGACGAGTTCCGGCGCGGAAGGATACGATATAAAGCCCGCCGAAAAGGAAGGAAACGGCACCGACGTTATTCTTCACTTAAAACCGGACTCCGAAGAAGAAAACTACTCCGACTATCTTACCGAATACAAGCTTAAAAGCCTTATCAAAAAGTATTCGGATTATATAAAATACCCCGTAAAAATGCAGGTTACGCATTTTACGCCGACCGAAGACGGTAAGAGTTCGACGCAGACGGTAGCGGTTGAAACGGTCAACAGCATGGTTCCTTTGTGGAAGAGAAACAAGTCCGAGATAACCGAAGACGAATATAACGAATTCTACAAAAACATGTTCTACGATTACGAAAATCCCCTTAAAGTCATCCATACTTCGATGGAAGGCTCGGTAGACTTCAAGGCTCTTCTTTTTATTCCTGCGGTGGCTCCTTTGAATTATTATTCGAAGAATTTCGAAAAAGGTTTAAGACTCTACTCCAACGGCGTTATGATAACCGAAACGTGTAAAGACCTTCTCCCCGACTGCTTCGGTTTTGTGAGAGGTTTGGTCGACTGCGACATCGATCTCAACGTTTCGAGAGAAACCGTGCAGAATAACAGAAGACTTAAACTCATTGCGAACAGCATCGAAAAAAAGATTAAGTCCGAACTCGCCGACATGCTTAAAAACGACCGCGAAAAGTACGAAAAATTCTTCAAAGCGTTCGGTTTGCAGCTCAAATTCGGTATTTACGAAAGCTGGGGAGCAAAAGCCGACGAACTTAAAGACCTTATCATTTACCGCTCTGTAAAACAGGATAAATTCGTCACGCTCGAAGAATACGTTTCCGCTATGCCCGAAGATCAGAAATATATCTATTACGCGACCGGCGAATCCGCTGAAGCAATCAAACTTTTGCCGAGAGTCGAAGCCGTCACGGCAAAAGGTTACGACGTTTTGTGCTTCACCGACGACGTAGACGAATTTGCGGCTAAGTTCATGAAAGGCTCCGGAGAAAAAGAATTCCGCTCGGTATCCGATTCCGATCTCGGAATAGCAGGCGAAACCGACGAATCCGAAGAAGCTAAAAAGATTTGCGAAGTATTCAAATCCGCTCTTGGCGACAAAGTCGAAAAAGTCAAAGTTGCTTTAAGATCGGACTCTCACCCCGTATGCATTTCGACCGAAGGCGACGTTTCCGTAGAGATGGAAAAAGTCCTTAACTCCATGCCTAACTCAAACGGCAGCGTAAAAGCGCAAAAGGTCCTCGAAATCAACGGCAATCACAAGATCTACGAAAAGCTTAAATCGCTTATAACCGACGAAGAAAAACTTAAAAAGTACGCTCTCGTCCTTTATGCGGAAGCGCGCATAATCGAAGGTCTCCCCTTGGAAAACGCGACCGAAACCACCGACCTTATCGCTGAGCTTATTTCGGAATAATACAGCTAAACACGAGTATCGCGGCTTATTACTGTTATACCGTCGGCGGCGAAAATGCTCCTTATAATAGTATTTTATCAGTCTGACGGCTCCGGTACCATTTCCGCGATACATTAAAGCAAACAATTATAAAAACGGTAACCTTTCGGCGCAAATTACGGTATTATATTTATATACCTGTATCGCCGAAAAATTACCAAATACATAAAAGCAAACCCTTCATATAAAAGATAAAAACAACGCGGCTCCTTTATGTAAGCTGCGTTGTTTTATTTTATTTTTATAAATTTATTTAAGCGTAAATTTATCTGTTTCCGCCCGGTCTCCCCGGCTGTCCGTCTTGTCCCCCGGGACCGCCCATGCTGCCCATGCCGCCGTTGCTCCCGACTGAAGTTATAATCGACGAAATGGTAAACGCCGTAAGTTCGGTCTCGCCGTCGTAAAGCGAATACGTTCCGCCGTTTTCGATAACGTTTTCGGTTCCGTTTAACGCCGTTATTATAAGCGAAGACTTTTTGTTTTCGTTATAAAGGGCGACTCCGTCGGCATTTTTTATCGTTGCGTTTTTCAAGAAAATATGCGTTTCTTCGTTTTTGCCGACCGATACGCTTACTCCGCCGTTGAATTCGCCCGTTAAAACGTAACTGCCCGCGGTTGTTATCGTATAAAGCTCGTCGCTGCCGGAAACAACCGCTGCTTCCGTCTCGTCCGTATCCGACGAAACTTCGGTCAGGTCCGAAAAGGTAAGTCCTTCAACAGATATCGGATCGGTCTCTGTCGGAAGTTCACCCGTTCCGCCGCCGCCAAGATTATCGCCGGGGTTCACAAACTCACCGCCGCCCGGAATATCCGGCGGGGTTGTTCCGCTCCCCTCAGAAGAAGAGCCGCCCGAACTGCATGCGCCGAACGCGGTGAGAATAAAAATACATACCGCCGTCAATACGGCAAATACCGGAATCAACTTTTTGCTTTTCATTTTAATCTCCTTTGCAACGTCTTTGCGTTACATTTTTCTTTTATTACCGTAATGTTACCCCGCGAACCTTAAACGAACCTTAAAATTTTTAAGTTTTTAAATTTTTTTTCGATTTATAAAAAATATTTTGTATATTATATTTTTCTGTACAAATGCCAATAATAACCGCCGTCTTTATTTCTGCTTTCAAATCTTTTATATTGTTTTATTATATATTTAATCCTTATTTATATTTAAAAACTAAAACAACATATGTTGTAAAACATATGTTGTTTTAGGTTACATGCGTTATAAATTTAGTTTTTTACTAATTATTTATATCTTTCAAAAGTTTACGGTGAACACAACCGATTTACCGTCCGGGGAGTTTGCCGTTATCTTCAGACCGGATTTATCCGCAATTTCTTTTGCTATCGAAAGTCCTATGCCGTGTCCTCCCGTTTCGCTGTTTCTCGATTCGTCGGCTCTGTAAAATCTTTCAAAAAATTCCGAAAGATCGCCTTTCTTTACGCTCTCAACCGTATTTTCGATTATTAGTTTTTTTGATCTTCCGCCTTTTAACGTGAGCGTTGCTTCTCCGCCGGCGGAAGACATGCTGCAATCGTCCTTGTTGAGTTTTATGTCGGAAAATCCGGCAAGATTTTCATCCGTCGTCCCCTTGCGACGGGTTATCGCGCGGATTCTCGCAAGTAATTCTTTCACTTCGAACGGCTTCGCAAGATAATCGTCCGCGCCCGAATCGAGTCCGATTATTTTATCTTCTACTTCCGATTTTGCGGTCAGAAGAATTACCGGAACGCAATTTTTATCCGCTCTCAAAGTCTTTAACGCCGTTAGACCGTCGATTTTCGGCATCATTATATCGAGGATTACCGCGTCGTAAGTATATTCTTTTAAGTATAAAAGCACGTCTTCGCCGTTAAAAACCGACGTAACGTTGTATCCGCTGCGTTTAAGAATTTCGGTAAGGGCGGTATTAAGAGCCTTTTCGTCCTCGGCAAGGAGTAAATTCATCCACTGTCTCCTTTTGCGTTTTTATGGTTTTAACAGTTTTTTATTTTAATAATGTAATATATATTTATATAAATAATTATATATCAAATAATAAGCGTAATACAAGCGGCTTTTGCTGTCGGAAATTTTTATATTACATAATATCTGGTAAGATATAAGCCCGCTCTTTATAAAACCCGGATTTTTATTTTCAGATTTATTTTAACACCCGAAACTTAATTTTACTTAAAAATTTCGAAAAATTTATTTTTTATTTAAAATTTTTTAAAAAATATTTTTTTAATTTTTTTTGCTTTTTTAATATTTTTTATGTTTTCCGGCTTAAAATTACCTTAATAAATTTAATTTTATTAAATGATTACTTAATATTTGATAAACTGCGGTTTCGTAAAAAATTATAAAAAACAGGCTAAAAGTATCCTTTTAAACCTGTTTTTTGCGCATTTTTGCCGTTTTTTATAAGATTTTACGGTAATTTTTAGATTTTTCCCGCCAATTTTTATTATATCAGACTACAATCCTTTTGTCAAGCGGTTTTTGTAAATAAAAATTTAAGAAAATTTTCATTTACCTATTGACAAACGCTTTTTCGTCTGCTATAATAAAGGCAGAAATAAGGGAACAGTAAGAACTTAAACAAAAAGTTAAAAGTTCCCACCCGAAATAAAAAAGGAGGTACAGACCACCCGAAACGTAAAC
Source organism: Clostridiales bacterium (assembly GCA_003538975.1). GTDB lineage: Bacteria > Bacillota > Clostridia > Christensenellales > Borkfalkiaceae > UBA11475. The sequence continues at coordinate 74,288 of DPQQ01000005.1, forward strand.
TTCAGACATTCTATAAAATAATACCAAGGAGGTACGGTCCGAAATATAACTGATTCTATAACGGCAACATAATAACAAAAGGAGGTATACCCCGAAATTCAGATAATCGATTAAAATAAATTTAATCTTAAAACAGATTCTTAAATCATAAAGGAGGTTCAGACCGATGCAGAAGTGAAATATAAATCAGGCTAAATAAAACAAGGAGGTACAGACCGCCGAAGATACTAAAATAAACTCATGATATGATACCTTGCCCCGCGGCAAGTGAACATAGATAAACTATACAAGGAGGTACGGTCCGATGAAATAATTACAAAGTCGGTTTTTGATACAAAGATCGCAATTCAGACAAAATTTACACCAGGAGGTATGGTCCGATGCACATTACAACTACTTAATATTAAAAGGAGGTACAGACCGATGCAGCTATAAAACCTATAATTAAACCAATAATACTACAAAAGGAGGCAATAAACGGTTTAATTTTAAACGGGCGCAAACAAACCAAGCCTATATACAATCCTTAATAGGGAGAATAATTTATGATAAGGATACAAGGACGCATTTTATAAAGGAGGTATGGTCCGATCTACTCTATTAACTCCTGCTCTCAAACGTAAACGACTTACTTTAAAGGAACAATATTCATTCGCTTACAGCGGTAAAAGTCAGCTACGCAAAAACGGCAGGCACAACTGAATACTTTCGAACTATACAGCCGGCGGATAAAATCGTCGGTTTTTTACTTTTAAATTTTTGCTGAACAGTCTTATTTCTTAAAGAACAACTCTTCTCTCCCGTTCTCTTCCCATTTTTTTAGTTCTATGACATATCTCCGATAAGCGGACAAATATATAATAAAAAACTCGTCCGAAGTTTTTAGTTTCAAACGAGTTTTATATTATAAGATTATAAGTAAATTCGGAATAAATACAAGGTTAGCCTATATTATTTTCGTTATCGAATCTTTTTTTATCGAATATAGCGCGCTCACCGTATACAAGAATCGGAACGAGAGTCATTTGCTGCAACTTTTCGTAAACATTCTGGCTGATCTGTTCCTGACTTTCGCACAAATTGCCTGAATCGTCCGTATATTCGAACTTCAGATTATATATCGTGTAATTAGATACGCATCCGTTGTTGTTTTCGGTTACTTCGGTTTCGGATAAGTCCGTTATTCTGCCGTTTTCGGAATGACCTTTGCGTGAGACTTCAAACGATTTTTTACCGTCGATGATCATTTTTACGCCGTTACAGATAAACCCTATCGACGCGACAATCATTATTCCGCCGATTAAACACATGAACACCGTTCCGAACTTATTTTCCGGATCATACGATTTGATACCGGAGCAGATAACGGTAACGGCAATCACGGCAGCAACCAGCGCAATAGCTATTCTTGCAATGCCGCCGCCCATGGTTCCGCGGTTAAATTTTTTCTTTTCCATCAGATTAACCTCCTGTAATCAAGCAAGAAATATCGCTATAATGTTTTCCTTGCTTATCCGTATTGTATCATAATTTTTTTGGTTTTTCAATAGACGTCGTTTTTTTAAGATAAAAATTTTTTAAGACACTGTATTGTTATTTAAAATGTTACCAATTAAATAACTTTATATTATATTTTTTTCGTCTCTATTTTTTCGTTATGGTAAACTTTCAACGAACCGTTCGCATGAAAAAGCGACCGTTTTTATGCCGCCGTTATCTTTTATATAAAAAACAAGACGCTTTATATACGCCATTTTTTATGAGCAAAAAAACGGCTTCATATATTTTTAGTAGCAAAAAAATAAACCGTCCCGGTTAAGGAACGGTTTATGATTTATTTTATTATACGATTTATCCGCTATACAAAATTATTCTTTAACGAGAACCTTTTTAAGTTTAGCAAATCTCGGAAGTCCGTCTTCGAGCGGAGCTTTGGCGTCGCCCTGAATAAGCGGAAGAGCGTATTTAACGTATTCGTCCGAAACGTTGGTTCCGTTATCGGTTATCCATTCGAGCGGAACGGTCTTTTCGGTATTAGCCGCAAGTTTAAGCGGAAGAAGTTTATAAGCGATCTTATACTTATCGCCGTCCTTTCTTTCGTAGCAAACCATCTTATCGGTCTTGCCGGAAACTGCAGCCTGAACAGCCTTTCTGCCCGCTTTGAAGGTTTCTTCGACGTCGGTCTTGGACGCTAAATGAGCGCCGCATCTCTGCATAAGCGAAAGTTCGATTCCTCTCGTTTTGAAGCCCGTTTCGTTCTTGATAAGGTTAGCAAGTCCCGCAGCAACGCCGCCGAGCTGAGCGTGACCGAAGCTGTCTCTCGCGCCGGTTTCGCCCAAAACTTCGCAGATAAGTTTGCCTTCTTTGTTGTGGATACCTTCCGAAACGACGGCGATACATTTGTTGTTCTTCTTCGCGCAAACGCCTTTTACGTCCGCAACGAACTTGTCGATATCGAAATCAACTTCGGGAAGATAAATAAGATCCGCGCCGAGTCCTTTGTAGGTAGCGAGTTTAGCAGCGGCGGTAAGCCAGCCTGCGTTTCTGCCCATACATTCGATAACGCAAACCATCGGGGTATCGTAAACTCTCGCATCGAGATTTACTTCCATGATGGTAGTCGCGATGTATTTAGCCGCCGAAGCGTATCCGGGGCAGTGATCGGTTCCGTAAAGGTCGTTGTCGATTGTTTTGGGAACGCCGATTACGTTGCAATCGTAGCCGGATTTAGCAAGATACTTCGAGATCTTGTTGCAGGTGTCCATAGAATCGTTTCCGCCGTTGTAGAAGAAGAAACGAACGTTATATTTTTTGAATACTTCGAGAATTCTCTTATAATCGGTGTCGTCTACCTTCGCGTCTTTAAGTTTGTATCTTACAGAACCTAAAGCGGACGAGGGAGTATATTTCAAAAGTTCGAGTTCTTTCGGATCTTCTTTCGAAATATCGTAAAATTCTTCGTTAAGAACGCCCTTTATACCGTGAGCCGCACCGTAAACCGCCGTAACGGCTTCGGATTTAAGACCTTCGATAAATACGCCTGCCGCACTTGCGTTGATAACGGAAGTCGGGCCGCCCGACTGCGCGAACATTAACGCGCCTTTAAGATTTTTCATGATTAAGTCTCCTTTAACCTTTTTTATTCGTGTTTTATGATAATTCCGCAATATTTGCGGAAATTATTAACTTTTTAACGCCGTAACCGGCTTTTACTTTATTATTTTCCGAGAATCTGCGCTATGTTATAAAGTTCTTCGTCGAAAGTTTTCGGGGTATTGAATACTTCTTCGAAAGGAACGGCAACGACTTCGTTACCCTTTATGCCGATAGCCGCCGGAACGGAATTTTCGTCCATGAGTTCCTTTACCGCTCTCACTGCAAACCGGCTTGCGAGGATTCTGTCCGCCATTGTAGGCGAACCGCCGCGCTGAACGTGACCTAAGTGAGTCATTTTTATATCGACGCCCGCCTTTTCCATAAGATAGCTTACTATCTGGTCTCTGTCGCCCGCGCCTTCCGCAAGAACTATCATGTTGGAAGTTTTTCCGCGGAGTTTGCTCTTTATCAAAGATTTTGCGATTTCGTCGAGATCGTAAGGCTTTTCGGGTATAAGAATATATTCCGCGCCGCCGGCTACGCCCGCATAAAGAGCTATGTCGCCGCAGCTTCTTCCCATAACTTCTATTAAAGAAACTCTGTCGTGCGACTGCATCGTGTCTCTTAAATTATTGATAGCCGTCAGAACGGTGTTTACCGCCGTATCGAAGCCAAGAGTATAATCGGTATAAGCAAGATCGTTGTCGATTGTTCCGGGGATACCCATACACTTTATACCGAACTTTTCGGAAAGAACTTTCGCCCCGTGGAAGGATCCGTCGCCGCCGATTACGATAAGCCCGTCTATTCCGTATGCTTCAAGCTCGTCCGCGGCTTTACGCTGACCTTCTTCCGTCTTGAATTCTTCGCTCCTCGCGGTCTTCAGAAAAGTACCACCGCGCTGAATCATGTCGGAAACAGAGCGACTTTCGAGTCTTTCGATCTGACCGTGAATAAGACCTTCGTAACCTCTTTCGATTCCGTAAACTTCGAGCCCGAAAGAAAGCGCCGATCTTACAGCCGCTCTTATCGCGGCGTTCATGCCGGGGGCGTCGCCGCCGCTCGTTAAAATACCTATTCTTTTCATGTTAGATACCTCCTTGAAAGTACCCGTTTTTTTAGAAACGGAAATTTTATCCGCCATCCGAATCTTAAATGATTTTATGAAGCGGTTTATTGCAGAATTGCCGCAAAAACCATAATAACTTTTAAAAATAACCGTTCTTTATAAAAATTCAAATCTTTTATACGGCTCGTTTACGTATATTTTAGCAAAAAAACTTTAAAAATACAACGATTTTTTATATTCTTAAGTTATTTTTTCTTTTTGAAAAAAACTATGTCGCTTTCGTCCAGATAAATCGAAAGTTCGCTTAAAAGCCCGTCGCACTTTCTTACGCTGCATTTTGCGTCGAATTTTTTGCCTTCTTTGCTTATAAATACGGGGATATCGCCTTCGTAACAAGTTAAAACGTCTAAAATATTGTCGAGATATCTGAGCGTTTTATCGGGAATTATAAGTCCTAAATATTCCTGATCGACGGGTTCCTTTTTTTCTGCCGCTTCGGTCTTTATAAGTTTAAGGTCGTCGAGATTAACCGAAACTCTATTGTCTTTTATGTGGAGCCTTCCGCCGATTTCGACTACTTCGTCTTCCTTCGCGATGTTTTTATACTGTTCGTACGTTCTCGAAAAGAGAGTACATTCTATGGGACCGTACAAATCTTCGACAGTCATAACGCCCATGTTAGTATTCTTTTTGGTAACGATCTTTTCGAACTTGGTGATTATTCCGCCGAATCTTACTCTGTCGCCCTCTTTTACGGCGGTGTAAGTTCTGTCGCCGTTTTCGTCTTCGTCGTAATAGGTGAGCTGTCTCGTGTCGAACTTATATTTTGAAAACTGTTCCGAAAAATCCGCGAGCGGATGTCCCGTTATATATTCGCCTATAACTTCCTTTTCTTTCTGAAGTTTATACTTCGAATCGTATTCAGGTATATCGGGATATTCGAGCTTGTAAAGATCGTCGTCTTTTATGAGCGTTCCGAAAATCGACATCTGAGCGGAAGCCTTTTTCTTGTTGCGTTCGATGATTTTATCGGTAAATCCCGAATATACCGCGATAAGCTGCGATCTTTTAACGCCGAAGCAGTCGAAAGCGCCGGCGTAAATCAGGTTTTCGATCATACGCTTGTTCATGCCGAAGTCGGCGCAACGGGAAATAAAGTCTTCAAACGACGTGTACTTGCCGTTTGCATCTCTTTCGTTTACTATATCGTTTATTACGTTCATACCGATATTCTTAAGCGAAACGAGACCTATTCGTATACCGTTGCCTTCGGTGTGGTAATAAGCCTTCGAAAGGTTTATGTCCGGCTGATATACTTTCGTTCCGATCGACTTTAAGTAAGCGAGATATTTTGAAATTTCGTCCGACTTATCTATTCTGTTGTTCAGAATGGACGTCATGAACTGCGTGGGATAATATTTTTTAAGATATGCCGTTTCGTATGCGAGCACCGCATAAGCTGCGGCGTGCGACTTGTTGAACGCATATCTGGCGAAAGGCTTCATGCCCTCGTAAATTTTGAAGGCTATGTCCTCGGGAACGCCGCGTTTGACAGCGCCTTCTACGGGGAGGCCGGTGTGTTCGTTTATACCGCCGTGGATAAAGATTTCTTCCTGCTCGTCCATTATCTTTATCTTCTTTTTACCCATTGCCTTACGAACGATGTCCGCGTGACCTAAAGTAAATCCGCCGAGCTGCTGACAAACCTGCATAACCTGTTCCTGATAAATAAGAACGCCGTAACTGTTTTTAAGTATGGGTTCCATCATCGGGTGGTCGTAAACTATGTCTTCGGGATGGTGCTTGTTCCTTATATACTGCGGTATGGAATCCATAGGACCGGGACGATAGAGCGAAATACCCGCTATGATGTCTTCGAAGGTGGTCGGTTTAAGCTCCTTCATGAACTTTTTCATGCCCGGACTTTCAAGCTGGAACACAGCGTCGGTGAGTCCCGAACCTATAAGTTCATATGCGCCCTGATCTTCGTAACCTATTTCGTGGAAGTCGAGATCTTTACCGAAGTCTTCTTTAACGTATTTGCACGCGTCCTGAACGTCGGTAAGAGTGCGGAGTCCCAAGAAGTCCATCTTGAGCATGCCGAGAGATTCGACTTCGATCATGTCGAACTGCGTCGTGACGTCGTCGCCGTTACGCTGAAGCGGAACGTTGTTCATGATAGGCTTTTCGCATATAACTACGCCGGCGGCGTGCATGGAAGTGTTTCTCGGCAAGCCTTCGACCTTTATAGCCATGTCTATAATCTTTTTAAGCTGCGGATCGGAATTGTAAATATCTATTAGATCCTGAACGCCCACATAGGTGCCGTCCGGCAAATTTTCCATTCCGAGCGACTGCTTTATGGTGGACTTTCCGTCCATAAGCTTGGTTATTTTATCGCTGTCCGCATAAGGTATGCGGTAAACTCTCGCGACGTCTTTTATAGCCTGCTTCGAAGCGAGCGTACCGAAAGTTACTATCTGCGCGACCTTGTCGAAACCGTATTTGTGTCTTACGTATTCTACTACTTCGCCTCTTCTCGCATCGGATATGTCTACGTCGAAGTCCGGCATGGATACACGTTCTCTGTTCAAAAATCTTTCGAAAATGAGCTGATATCTTAAAGGTTCTACGTCGGTTATGCCGATAGAGTACGCTATAATGCTCGAAACGCCCGATCCTCTCCCCGCGCCGACGGGGATGCCCACGCTTTTAGCATAATTGATAAAGTCCCATACGATCAGATAGTAGTCGCAGAAGCCCATCGAGCTTATAACGTCGAATTCGTAATCGAACCTGTCCTGAATTTCTTTGGTTATTTCTTTATATCTTTTGTGAAGTCCTTTGGTCGCGAGATCGAAAAGATATTCTTTCGGCGTCTGACCGTTTTCGGGATAATATTTCGGGATAAGCGACCAGTCCTTTATAGGAACGCCCTTATCGTCCAAAGGAAAAACTTCTTCGGTAACTTTGTTCGCGATTTTTACGGTGTTTTCGATGGCTTCCGGAAGATATGAAAAAAGTTCTTTCATTTCTTCGGGAGTTTTAAGATAGCTTTCGCTCGCTTCCATTTTAAGTCTGTTCGGATCGTCGATTGTCGTTTTCATCGAAATGCACATGATAACGTCCTGCATTTCGGCGTCTTCTTTGTTAAGATAATGCACGTCGTTCGTTGCGACTATCGGAATACCCGTTTCCTTCGAAAGTCTTATAAGACTCGGGTTTATTCTCTTCTGATCGGCAAGTCCGTGGTCCTGAATCTCAAGATAAAAGTCGTCCTTAAACACGCTTTTTAAAAAGAGAGCGGTTTCCTTCGCTCCTTCGTAATCGTTCTGCACGAGACGCTTCTGCACTCTGCCCGCAAGACATGCGGAAAGACATATAAGACCTTCGCTGTGTTCGGCGAGAGTTTTATAGTCTATTCTCGGTTTATAGTAAAAACCGTCTACGTAAGCTATCGAATCAAGTTTTATAAGGTTTTTATAGCCCGTTTTATTTTTGCAAAGAAGAATTATGTGGTCGTAATTCTGCTTTCCGGTTTTATCTTTATAATCGTCGCAGATATACATTTCGCAACCGATTATCGCCTTTATACCGGCTTGCTTTGCAGCTTCGGCAAATTTAAGCGTGCCGAACATGTTGCCGTGGTCGGTTATCGCGACGGTATCCATGCCCCTTTTTTTACATTCTCCGAAAATCTTTTTTATTCTTACCGCGCCGTCTAAAAGGCTGTATTCGGTATGCAGATGTAAGTGAACGAAATCAGACATTTTTTCTTCCTTTGATGAATATGGTAACGTTTCCCGGCGGAAAATCATTGTGTACGCCTATGTATGGCAGCGTTTCGCCGATACATGCAATATGTTATCGCTCCGGAACGGATAATTTTATGTTTTGGTTATGTTTCGGAAATACAGGTTTATTATAATTCGTCCGCAATCGCCACAAGACGTCTCAGTCTGTGATTTAAACAGCTCTTAGATACGTTAAGCCTTTCGGCAAGTTCCGAAAGCGTATCGTCCGGATAGTTTATTCTGGCTTCAGCCGCCGAACGCAATTCCTCCGAGAGCGAGAACAGACCTACGGTAGACGCAATTAAGTTTATCGCCTGCGAATATTTTTCAAGCGCTTCGACCTGTTTGTTTACGTTTGCGAGATCGCAATTCTTCTGACGGTTTATACGGTTATTAAGCTGCTTTTCGACAACCTTTTCGGTAAGCTTGAGAACCGCCGAAGGACAGCCTATCAACGCTAAAAAGTCCGAGATTTCTTCCGCGCTCTTTATGTAGACGACAACAGACCTTCTTCTTACGATGGTCTTTGCGATTATACCGAACTCCGCCAGATATTCCGCAAAATCCGAAGCGGGTACGTTGTGAGTGAACACGACTTCGAGATGATAGCCCGTAGCGGAAGAATTATTCGGAACGGTACAGTGACCGCTACCTAAAAACATGCCTTTTATAAACGCTTTTTTGCAACATTCTTTTTTCAGAAGCTCTCTGTTAGATTTGAGCCTTAATTCGAAAGCTCCTTCTTCGTCGTAAGCGATTATTCCGAGATCGAAAAGTATTTCAACGGGTTTATCTCCTATACATTCGAGATCGACTCTCGTTTTTTTGTTGAGCTTGTCTTCGGATGCGAAAATTTCCGCCCCTTCGTAACCGTACAGAGCTTTTATAAGCCTTGCTGCGTATTCCGCGGCGGAAGGAGTTTCGGTCGAACACATGAAACCGTAATTTCCGCCCGATCTCACTATCGAACCCGTCGATCTTATAAAACCCGCCAGAAAAGCTTTCTTACAGCACTTTTGCCCGGAATTTTTTTTAATTATTTCGTCTTTTATTGTTTCGGTAAAATTCATGATTTTCCGCCTTGATTGCTTGTCCGCATTTTTGTTTAAGATCTGCCCGCCGCACTCTTGAAAGCAGCGAATCTGAAATTCGGAGTTCTTCCGTCGACGTTGTCTATTCTGTCCGCAGGTACGCCGGCGGATTCGGCTACTTTAAGAGCAAGGCTTACTTCTCCAACTCTGTCGGGCGTGTGTGCGTCCGAAGAGAGAATAAATCTTGCGTCGGTTTTTAAAATCTTTTCGAGTTCTTCTTCCGATAAATGGATTTTTTTAGCGTTTATTTCAATATAAGTGCCGTAATCGGCGGCGGCTTTCGCCACTTCGTACGCGTCGGCAAAACAGCAGAAATTAACGTGCGTTATTGCGTCCACGGGATTGTTCTTTATAACGTTTATATACATTCCGGTCGTTTCTTTGATAAGACCTTTCGACGGCTTTATTTTAAATGTTCCGTCAAATAAAGTCGGTACGAAATACTTGAAGAACGTACCCGTTTTATACGCGACGAACTTATGCGCGCCCGCTAAAAACACGTCGAATTTATCATACAAATCCTCGGTTAAGTCGCATTTGCCGCCGTCCGACAAAAAGTTCGATTCAATTCCGACGAGAGTCTTAACTCCCGTTGCTTCGGTCGCGTTTTTGCAGTCTTTTACAAGCGAGTCGATTTTACTTTTTTTAAGTCCGAAAGCGAGCTGTCCGAACCCGTGATCGCTTATCGCAATCTCCTTAAGTCCTGCTTTTTTTGCGGCTTCGGCATTGTCCATAACGCTGCCTTTGCCGTGGCTGTAAGTCGTATGTGTATGATAATCTGCCGTAAGAATCATTTCAGTCTCCGATTATTTTAACTTCCTTTTTAAGCTTTATCCCGAATCTTTCGGAAACGGTTTCGTAACAAACGTCTATAAGCTTTTTCACGTCGTCGGACTTTACGCCGTCCGCAATGATAAAATTCGCATGCTTATCCGAAACGTACGCTCCGCCGATTCTTGTTCCTTTAAGCCCCGCTTCTTCGATAAGTCTGCCGGCAAAATCGCCTTCGGGGTTTATGAAAACGCTGCCGCAACTTCTCCCGAAAGGTTGGTTCTTTCTGCGGTTTATATAGTATAAAAGGTTCTCTTTTATCTTCTTTTCCGGCGCAGGTTCGACGATACAGGTCGCACTTAACACTACGTCGCCATCGGATATAAAAGGCTCACGATAACAACTTTTTTCAGGGAATACCACCGTAACGACGCCGTTCCTTAACACTGTTACGTACTTTACTGTATCCGAAAAGTTTTTGCCGGAAACGCCTGCGTTCATTGCCGCGACGCCGCCCATAAACGCAGGTATTTTTACAAGATACTCTATCCCCGTAAGTCCGTTGTAAAGACAAAATCTTATCGCTTCGGGTACGGTTACTCCTGCGCCTAACGTTACTTTATTACCCTTTATAAAAATACCTTTGAGTTTGTCGGTTTTTATTATAAATCGGTCGGTGTCTTCGTCCGGAAATAAAATTTTGCTTCCGCCGCCGACTACCGTAAAGTCGTTCCCGGTCTTTTTTAAAAAATCGACCGCTTCTATAAGCTCGTATTCGTTTTCGGGCGAAAAGGCTCTTAATCTTCCGCCGAGCTTATATGTAGTGATTTCTCTTCCGTAAGTATAATTAAACGAAGAAAAATTCACCGTTTTCTCCTTTTTGCCGCATATAAAACACAACGGCAAACTCCCCTTATATTATACTTATTATTATATTTTACTATAATAAAGTAAAATTATCAAGATTTATTTCTCCATTTTTAAGTTTAAAAATACGGCTTTTATTTTTCGGTTATTACGCTACCGTTACAATAACCCCGTTTATTATATTAAAAAGCCCGAAAATTGTTTAATATCCGGGGACTTTTACGAAGTTTTTATACATATTTACGGCTTGATTAAAAATTTTCACTTAAAAAGCCGCGTCTAAACGCGGCTTTTTGTATTCATTATTTTAAGAACGCAGTATAAGTTCCGCAGTCGTCTCTACGGGTAATTCTTCCGCTAGTTCTTCTTCACCGTTAAAGTAAAGTTTTTTAAGCGAGACAGTTTTGGATTTTTCTTCCGTTTCGCCTACTACCGCAACGAAAGGAACGGGATCGCCGTAAGCGTTTTTGAGCTTTTTTGAGAGTTTTGACGAAGAATTGTCGATCGCGGCTCTGACGCCAAGACTTAAAAACTTATTCTTCACCGTTTCCGCATAGTCCGAAACTTTATCCGAAACGCTTAAAACTTTAACCTGAACGGGCGCGAACCTTACGGGCAGAACGCCTTCGTTTTTTTCGATAAGCATCGCGAGAACTCTTTCGTAACAACCAGCCGCGCTCATATATATAACAGACGGAGTCTTTTTTTCGCCGTCCGAATCCGCAAAACCGAGCTTCAACTTTTTAGCCGAGCCGAAATCATATCTCAAAAACGACAGAAACACCTTTTTGCCGAAAACGTCTTTTACGAAAAAGTCTATTCCCGGTCCGAAAGGCGAAGTCGATTCGATATCGTCCGTAAAGTTTATTCCCCTTTCGGTCAGAACTTTTTTATATAAAGCGGTAGCCGCGTTCCATTCCTTCGAAGTTCCGTAATATCTCTGCCGTCTGCCTTCGCCGAGACTCGAAACGGTAACGCATGCGTCGTCTAAACGCAGCTCTCTTAAAACCGTTCTTATAAAGTCCAGCGACTCGCCCACTACACTTTCGGCGTCGGAATTTTTAAATATTATATATTCTTCGCTCGCGGTAAGCTGCCTTAAAACGGTAAGCCCGTGAGCCTTTCCGCACGGAACGTTTTTGAATACCGTCGCCGTTTCGGAAATCCTGAACGGGAGTTCGCGGTAGCTTCTCTGCCTTTCGGTAAAAGCCGAAAAAACAAACGGCGAGGCGTTGCTTTTAAGCGCGTAAGCGTCTTTAGCCCTTCTGTCGTCGCCGACGGTAAAGCGGTCGCTTATTTTTCCGCTCGATTTAAGATATTCCGCCTTTGCCATGACGGGGGTAAGAACGGGAACGAACCCGCGCTTAAATTCTTCGTCTTCGACAAAGCGTTTGATCTCTCTTATTGCTATTGCGCCCTTCGGTAGTATCACGGGGAGTCCCCTTCCCGCTCCAGGAATGTCGGTAAAATAGCCGAGACGTCTTCCCGAAACGTTATGCTGAATCGTTTTAGCCGTTTCGAGCCTTTTCAAAAAGCTTTCTAGTTCGGACTTTTTTTCGAACGCCACGCCCGAAATTCTCGTAAGCATTTTATTCGTCGATTTTCCGTTCCAGTACGCGCCGGATATTCCCGTCAGCTTAAAGGCTTTTATTCTGCCCGTGGACGGAAGATGAGCGTTTAAACAGGCGTCTATAAAATCGCCCTGCTTGTAAAACGAAACGTACTCTTTCCCGCAATCCTCTATTTTCTGCGTAACGTACGGTTCCGAAAAGTTACGCATCAGGGTAACTGCTTCTTCCGCGGAGAGCATAAATCTCTCGATAGGAAGATCCGCTCGTATAACCGCAAGCATTTCGTTCTCTATTTTTACAAGATCGTCTTCGTTTATCGGCGTGTTGAAATCGAAATCGTAATAAAATCCGTTTTCGGTATCGTCGCCGCCGGCGCACTTGCTCGTCGGAAAAATAGTTTTCACCGCGTGCGCTAAAATATGCGAAAGCGTATGGCGGTAAACCTTCATGCCGGCTTCGTCTTTCAATGTTACGGGCAAAAGTTCGCAATCATCGTCTATTTTAAATGAAAGCGGCAAAATTTCGCCGCCGATGTTTACGGCGACGGCGGTTTTATCGTATCTGCCTTCGGTTCCGTCCGGATACAGATACGCTTTATGAAGAACTTCGGCTGCGGTAAGACCGCTCGTCAATTCTTTTTTTACCCCTCTTTCAAGCGTTACGATCATTTAACTTTTCCCTTTCCGCATTTAAGCGGCTTATAAATACTACTTATTTATAAGAAAAAAGTCAAGAGAAATTTTTTTTATTTTACCTCTACCCAAGATATAGTGGTCAAAATTTTTTTGATGCGTATCGGATATTTTTTAAGCGTCTCGCGGTTTTTATCCGCTTACTTGAATTTTCAAGCGAATCTTACGCATTTGCCGTAATATTCTTTTATTCCCGATAGTTCGGCGTCGCCGCAGAACGAATTCCTTTTAACTATGATTTCGGCTGGATTCGATAAAATAATCTCTTTTATAATGTCGCCTTCCGCCGATAAAAGCGTAGCTAAGTCGAGTTTTTTGAAATGTTCGTCGTAAAGCGAATTTTTGTCGAGATAGACTTTTTTATCCGACTCCGCCTGCATGTAAGAAAAAAATTCGGTAAGGTCTTCCTTTTCGAAAGTTTTCGGAAGCATGGCGGAGACTTCTTCCCACTTCTTTCTGAGATTTTTTATCCTGAAATTATAAAAGCCGTCTATCGCAACGTCCGTAAAACCTTCGAGCTTTTTTAATACGTACTCTTTGTCGTCCGGGTAATCCGCGGCGATTACTCCGGTTAAAAACAATTCGTTTTCCGAGAGCTTCAGTCCGGCGCATTTTACCCGTTTCGATAAAAACGAATACTTATAACCTATCGTTATGACGTCTGCTATTTTAGATAATATTTCGCCGATGACGAGAGACGTATACATAGGTTTTTCGTTCACGGTAAGATAACACCTTTCGCTGTCCGACGACACGATTTCGGCGATACAGGTCATACTGAACGCTTCCGAAAGCGTGCTTTTTATATATTCTAAAAATTTTAAGTTTGAAAGTTTTTCGGATATTCTGATCATTTTAAGATATTTTGCCTATTAAAATAATAATTATTTATTTTGCCGCCGTAATTTTGCGAAAAGCCTTTTTCGGTTTTCCGATGCGTCTTATCGGAACGAGCTTCGATACTTCGGATATAATGATTATCGAAAATCCCGTCGCTACCGTTTTTACCCAGCTTATAAATGACATCGGGCATATTCCGAAGCCCGACGGAATAAACGTAACCGCAAAAACAAGTACCAGAAAGGTTATAAAAAACGTTACCGGCATGAGATAATTTCCGTGGGTTTTGAAAACGCTCGTTCTTCCGAGTTCCTTGGCGTTGAATGCGTTGAACAGCTGAAACGCTGTGAACAGCACGAAAACGCAAGCGGTTATTTCCTTTTCGGGAACTCTGAGAAAATTGAACCTGTACTCGAAAAGGGTTACCGCCGCCATATACACGCCGTGAAGAATTATTCTTATCCACATGCTTTTGTCTATGAGTTTTGCGTTTCGCTTTACGGGCGGTTTTTCCATTATGTCTTTGTCCGGTTTATATAGTCCGAGCGTTATCGCGGGCGGTCCGTCCATAATTACGTTTATAAATAACAGCTCCAGCGCGCTGAACGGCATATTCAGTCCGAACAAACACGAAGCCGCGACGAATATAAGAGCCGAAACGTTTACCGAAAGCTGAAACATTATAAACCGCTTGATGTTTTTATGTACCGTCCTGCCGAATTCTATCGCTTTTATGACGCCTTCGAAACTATCGTTTAAAAGCACGGCTTCGGCGGCTTCTTTGGTTATTTCGGATCCCGAAACACCCATCGCGATGCCGACGTCCGCATGCCGTATTGCCGGCGCGTCGTTTATACCGTCGCCGGTTACAGCCACTACTTCGCCGAGCTCTTTTAACGCCTTTACCACCCGAAGTTTCACAGAAGGAGTACTTCTCGCGATGACTTTTATATCTTTTATCGCTTCTTTAAGCTCCTTGTCCGAGAGCCTTTCTATATCCGCGCCGGTCACCGCCTGACTTTCCGAAGTTATTATTTTCAGCTGCTTCGCGACCGCTTTCGCCGTGACGATATTGTCGCCCGTGAGCATTTTTACGTCCACGCCGCTTTTTTCAGCCGTTTCCACTGCGGAAAATACTTCCTTACGTATCTTATCCGCAATAACCGCAAACCCGTCGAAAACGTACTTTAACTCTTCTTTATTTTTGTACGCATTCTCTTCTGTTTCGGTAATATCGAGATGGGCGAAGGCAAGAATACGGTAAGAGACCTTTTCGTACTCTTCCATATTTTTCTTTACGGATTTAAACTCGTAATCTGTCAGATCGCAATGGGTAAGAATAACTTCCGGCGCGCCTTTAAGGTATCTTCTTTCGCCGCCGTCCGTTCTTACCGCGGTCATCATATACTTCGTTTTCGACGAGAACGGTATCGTCGAAACCTTACCGTATTTGTTTCTTAAAACTTTATAATCTTTTTTTGTAACGTCGCGATAATGAGTTAAAAGAGCGGCTTCGGTACCGATTTCGGAGCCGACGCCCAGAATAAGATCGGCAGTCGAATTTATACAAAAATTTTCGTACAATATATCGCTTTTTACCTCTTCGGCGTTTTTGCAAAACGTCGTTGTACAGATTTTTACGACCTTCATCTTATTCTCGGTTAGAGTTCCCGTCTTATCCGAGCATATCACGCTCACCATGCCTGTTGTTTCTGTTGCAACGAGCTTTTTTATAAGAACCTTTTCGCCCGAGAGCTTTATCATATTGAGAGCGAGCGAAACCGCGACTATCGTCGGCAAACCTTCCGGCACTGCTGCGACGATTAAAACTATGCACGAAACAAAAATTTCCTGCACGGCGGAAAAGGTAAATTCTCCCGAAACGGCGAGTTTTATCGCTTCCGCTATAAATATGCACGCCGACACTATCACTCCTATAAGCGAAACCGTTTTGGAAAGCGAGTTCAGTTTTTCCGAAAGCGGCGTTTTTTCTTCCCGCTCTTTGCCGATTTCTTTCGCTATTTTTCCTATTTCGGCATTCGTTCCGACGGCGGTAACAACATATTCGCCGCTGCCACCCGAAACGAAAGTTCCGGAAAACACATAATTTTTCGCTTCCGCTATATGTACGTTTTTGTTAAGAACGGCTTCCGCGTCCTTTTGTACGGGAGAACTTTCTCCCGTAAGCGCCGATTCGTCGAGCGACAGCGAATCGGATTTCAGCAATCTTCCGTCGGCTGTCACCTTATCGCCGGATGAAATTATAACTATGTCGCCGCAGACAATTTCGGACTGCGGTATTTTTAAAATTTTACCCTTTCTTCTGACCTTGACGAAAACGTTCCGATAAGACTTTTTAAGCGCGTCGAAGGCTTTTTGAGAACTGCTTTCCATGATAAGGGTTATCGAAACCGAAAGCCCCACTGCAAAAATTATTCCGAAAAATTCCGAAAAATCGGCTTCGCCGCATTTAAAATACTTACCGAGATTTATCCCGAGCGTTATCGCCGCGGATACGAGAAGTATAAGCATCATAGGCTCGGACAAAGCGGACAAAAGCCTTTTTATAAAACTCTTTTTTTTAGGTTTTTCGAGAACGTTTTCGCCAAACCGTTCACGCGACTCCAAAACTTTTTGTTCGTCTATGCCGTCGGGAAAGGAAGAAAACTTTTTTAATACTTCTTCCCTTTTTTCCGATATAAAATCCATATTTCCCCCAGAAGTTTTTTATCCGCCGCCTTCTGTCCGAGCATTATATAAAAATGCAAAAATGCGGACGAGGGACGGAATATATTTAAAATTATGTCGTTTCTTTCTGCATTATGTATTGCAAAATACAATAAAGTGTGCTAAAATATTATGGTGTTTCGATACGGAACAACATATGACAATAAACGACAAACGGAGGATTTACCATGTCGGATAAAGTTTTCAAAGTCAACATCAAAGGTATGGAAGCGGAACTTCCCGTTCTGCCCCTTCCAAGCGGAATCAACATCGCATTTTTCAACCTTCACGGCAATCAGGTTCTCACCGAACATTGCGGTAAGGAACTCGCTAAACTTATGGCAGGCTGCGACGTTTTGATCACTGCGGAATCAAAAGGTCTTCAGCTCACTCACGTTACAGCGAGAGAACTCGGCATGCCTTTCTACGCCGTTGCGAGAAAGTCCAAAAAATTATATATGCAGGACGGCATCGACGTCGCTTACGGCTCTTCGATAACGACCGGTAAAGAACAGAGACTTTATTTAAGCAAACACGATATGGAACTTATAAAGGGCAAAAAAGTCGGCATAGTCGACGACGTAGTTTCTACGGGAGCTTCGCTTCTCGGACTTGAAGATCTCGTTATAAAAGCCGGCGGCGAAATCTATAAAAAAGGCTTCGTTCTTGCGGAAGGCGACGCGGCTAACAGACCGGACGTAGTTTACCTTGCGACCATTCCCCTTTTATAATTCTCGTTTTACGATAATAACATATTTAATTTAAAACCAAAAAAGACCTTTTATAAAGGTCTTTTTTCTTGTTCTTTTTTAAGTTATCGCTCTTTCCGGAATTTTCATCATAATCCTGAATCGGCTTTGATTTTCGCCGCCATTTCTTCCGGCGTATCCGCAAAGTCGTAACCGCCGTTTTCTTTTATAAAGTTTTTGCTTCTGAAACCCCACGTAACCGAAACGCACTTTACCCCGGCATTATCCGCCGTTTTTACGTCCACGTCCGAATCGCCTATGTATACGGTATGTTCTTTTTCGGCTCCGCAAAGTTTTATCATATCGTTAAGCGAAGTCGGATCGGGTTTACGCGGCGTTCCTTCCTTCTCGCCGGAAACAAAATCGAAAATATCTCCGTAATAAATTTCGGCAAGGTCTTTCACTGCCGCGTCGTATTTATTCGATAAAACGCCTAATGTAAAACCGCTGTTTTTAAGCGATAAAAGAGCTTCCTTAACGCCCTTATAAGCATAAGTTTTTACCGCATAATGAGAGGAATAATATTCTTTGAAGTCCTTAAAGCATTCGTCAAACAGTTCTTTTTTATCGCCGATAGCTCTTAAAACGAGATTTTTCACCCCGTTGCCGACCATTTTTAAAACTTCTTCGGTAGAATACGTTTCAAGCCCGTTTCTTTTAAGACCGTAGTTCACTGCGTCGGCAAGATCTTCGGCCGTATTCAGAATGGTTCCGTCGAGATCGAATACCGCAAAATATTTCACGGTTTTGTTTTTTATTTCGTTTCTTTCGTTATTTTCTCTTGTCATAACATAATTTTACGATTTTACGGCAAAAAAGTAAAGCTCTTTTACTACTGCACGCTATTTAGGCATAAAAAAGTTTTTACAACAAAATCCGATATAAAACGGCGTTCTTTTTCATAAGTTTTAATAAACCGCAACGCGAAAATTTCGGATTGCAAAATTTTTAACTACTTATAAGGAGCAAAAATGTTAGAAAAACTTTTATACTTTTTAAGCAAGATAATATTTTTTACCGGATCGGTACTAACCGGCAGTTCTTTTAAAAAGCCTCTCTCGGAAGAAGAAGAAAAAGAGCTTATACTAAAAGCCAAAGCCGGCGACAAAGCCGCCAAGGAAAAGCTATTGGAGCACAACATGCGCCTTGTCGCCCACGTCGTAAAAAAGTATAAGGGAGCGGCGGAAACGGACGATCTTTTATCCGTCGGAAGTCTCGGTCTCGCAAAAGCCATAAACACCTATTCCCCCGATAAAAACGTACGGCTCGCGACCTTCGCCGGTCGCTGTATCGAGAACGAAATTCTGATGCTGATACGTTCCGATAAAAAGCACCGCGGAACAATCTCTTTAGATTCCGAAGTCGGTACCGACAAAGACGGGAACACGCTGAAAATCATCGACGTTTTAACCGAAGACGAAGACTCGGTATTCAAAAACGCCGACAATATGATGCTGAGAAACGCCATCTTAGGAAAAATGCGGAAAGTCCTTAACAAGCGGGAATTCACCGTAATCTGTTTAAGATACGGACTGTATAACGGCAGGTGTTTTGTACAGAGAGAAGTCGCAAAGATACTCAAAATTTCGCGCTCGTACGTTTCGAGAATAGAAAAGCGCGCTCTCGAGAAATTAAAAACGATCATCTCTCCCGAAACATTCGGGACGACTATTTAACGAAAGGAAATTTGTAAAAATAACTCCGTGCGAGATACCTTTTAACCTGTTAACTATTGAAATATAAAATAAAATATGGTAAAATATAGTTTAAGAGAATATCGGATATAACATTCTCTTAAACTTTAACATCGGAGAATATGAAATGAACGTTCTCGCAATACTCGCGATAGTCGTAAAGGATCCCGAAAGCACCGTAAAAATAAACGAACTTTTGCATGAAAACGCAAAATACATAAACGGCAGAATGGGGATCCCCCAAAAGGAAAGAAATTTAAGCGTGATAAGCGTTATCCTCGACGCCCCGCAGGAAGTTCTTAACGCGCTTTCGGGGAAGCTCGGCATGCTTAAAGGCGTTACGAGTAAACTTTTACTCGCGAAATAATTATGGAATACACCTTTATAACGGGCGCGACCGGCGGAATAGGCAAGGCTTTTTGCCGCTATTACGCAAAAGAAGGATGTAACCTTTATATCACAGGGCGGTCGGAAGAAAAACTTGCCGCGTTAAAAGAAGAGCTTCTTGATCTTAACGATTCGATTTCGGTTAAATATCTCCCGGCGGATCTTACGGACAGACAGAGCCGCGACAACCTTTTCGCTTATGCCGATAGTAATGAAATATCGGTAACCCGTCTCGTGAACGTTGCGGGAGCGGATATTCAGAAAGGCTTTTTAAGCTACACGGACGATAAGGTGATTTTTCAGATTCGCGTAAACGTCGAAGCGACGATTTCATTAACCCATATGTTTTTGGAAAGGTTAGATTTCGGCGAGACAGGTAATATAAAAGCCAGCCGAAAAAATACCTATAATAAAACAAGCGGAAAGAAAAAGAACTTACCGGAAATAATAACCGTATCTTCGCTTTCGGGCGTTTCGCCCATGCCGTACTTTCAGCTTTACTCGGCGACGAAAGCTTGTCTTACGAACTTTTTCAAGTCGTTAAGAGTCGAACTCGAAGGCAAAGTAAACGTAACGACAGTTCTCCCGGGCGGAGTTTACACCCGTCCCGACATATGCGACGATATAAAAGGTCAGGGACTCTGGGGCAAACTTTCGGCAAAAACGCCCGACTTTGTGGTTAATAAATCCGTAAAAGGCGTTCGCAAAAACAAAAAACTCGTAATACCCGGATTCTGGAACAAATCTTTATACACTCTTATGAAATTCGTCCCGGAAAACGTTAAACTCAAATTTATAGCAAACCGCTGGAAAAAGCAGACAAAAGACGCGTTTTAACAAAACGCATAAGGAGCACAAATGAGCATAGCCGACGATATATTCATTTCAACCTGCAGGGAAATTCTGGATCACGGGACGTGGGACACAAACTCAAAGGTCCGCCCCCATTGGGAAGACGGAACGCCCGCGCACACGATTAAAAAATTCTGCATAGTCAACAGGTACGATTTATCGAAAGAATTCCCGATAATTACTCTCCGCCGCACGGCTTTCAAATCCGCCGTAGACGAAATTTTATGGATCTGGCAAAAAAAATCCAACAACGTGCACGACCTTAACAGCCACATATGGGACAGTTGGGCGGACGAAACCGGTTCCATCGGCAAAGCGTACGGCTATCAACTCGGAGTAAAACACGTTTATCCCGAAGGCGAATTCGATCAGGTCGACAGAGTTTTATACGACCTTAAAAACAATCCCGCTTCGAGAAGAATAATGACGAATATTTACGTCCATCAGGATCTTCACGAAATGAACCTTTACCCCTGCGCTTACTCGATGACCTTCAACGTAACGGGCGACACTTTGAACGGGATACTTAACCAAAGAAGCAACGACGTTCTGACCGCAAACAACTGGAACGTAGTCCAGTACGCAGTTTTAATGCATATGTTCGCACAGGTTTCCGGCTTGAAAGTCGGCGAACTCGTCCACGTCATAGCGGACGCGCACATTTACGACAGACATATTCCTTTAGTCGAAAAGATACTCAAAAACCCGAAGTATCCCGCTCCCAAATTCCGGATCAACCCCGAGATAAAGAACTTTTACGACTTTACCGTAGACGACTTTAAGCTCGAAGGATACGAATTCACCAAACTCGAAGAAAAAATAGAGGTTGCCATATGATAAAAGCTATAGTTGCCGTAGACGAAAACTGGGGTATCGGCAAAAAGAACGGACTTTTGTTCTCTATCCCCGAAGATATGAAATTTTTCAGAACCACAACTTCCGGCAAAGTATGCTGTATGGGTTACAACACTCTTTTATCCTTTCCGGGATCGAAACCGCTTAAAAACAGAACCAATATCGTTCTCGCCCCCGACTCTGTAGAAAGAGACGATTGCGTTATCGTGCACAGCTTAAAAGAGCTTTCGGACAAACTTAACGAATATGACGGCGAAGACGTATTCGTAATCGGCGGCGCGATGTTTTATAAGACCATGCTCCCCTATTGCGGAGAAGTTTACGTTACAAAAGTAGACGCCGACGGCGAAGCTGAAGTTTTTTACGAGAACCTCGATAAAAACGAAAACTTTGAGTGCGTTTACGTTTCCGATCCCATTGAAACGAACGGTTACACGATAAGATTCACCACCTACAAAAACAACAACGTATTAAAATTTTAATCGGATACTAAAACAAAATTACTTTAACATGATAAAAGCGACGCCTTATACCGGCGTCGCTTTTTATATCTGTTTTTTTATTTACGGCATTAAAAAAGGATCGCATGCTATGAGCCGCGACCCTTTTTATTTGATTTAAGTCTTTTAACTATTAGGTCAAAAGGAAGGTAGCAAGGTAGATAACGCCGATAACCCAGGTGGAAACTTTGATATCTTTAACTTTGCCGGTGCAAAGGTTAAGGAAGATGTATACGAGGATACCCATACCGATACCTTTGGAGATCGAGTAGCCGAGAAGCATTACGATGAAGGTGAAGAAACCAACAACTGCTTCAATGGTGTTAGTCCAGTCGATCTTGGTAACAGCGGTTAACATAAGAACGCCTACCCACATAAGAGCCGCAGCCGTAGCGCATCTCGGAACGAGCTGAGCGATGGGGCTTAAGAACATTGCAAGGATGAAGCAGCAAGCGGTGGTAAGTGCGGTAAGACCGGATTTGCCGCCTGCGGCAACGCCCGAGGTCGATTCAACGAAAGTGGTAACGGTCGAAGTACCGCCGATAGCGCCTACGCAGGTAGCGATAGCGTCGGCAAGCATACATCTGTTCATGTTAAGGGGAACGCCGTTTTCGTCGAGAAGGTCGCCCTTGGAGCATGCGCCGTATAAGGTTCCGATAGTATCGAACATATCGATCATGCAGAGCGAAAGAGCGGTGGTTACGATAAGAAGAATAAGACCGCCGGTCGTTCCGGTGTAGCCCGAGAAGTTGAAGCCTTCGGTAAATACCTTACCTACAGCCTGATTGCCCCAGTCTTTGAATGCAAGGAACGGGTTAGCTAAGGAAATGTCTGCGAAGATAGCTTTGCAGGTTTCACTGCCCATAGCAACGCCGAGACCTAAAGCAATATAGTAAAGAACGGTCGATCCGAGGATGCCCCAAAGGATGCTGCCTTTAACCTTTTTGTGTTCGAGAATAGCTACAAGCATAACGCCGAGTATAGCTACTACTGCGGGAAGCATACCGCCTACTGTGCCGTTAGCATAGGTTACCATGTGGTTGCCTTTGCCGAGATTCAAAAGGTTGAACGATACGAAGGTTACGAGAGTGGAACCTTCGTCAACGATGATACCTGCCTGCTGCATACCGATGAAAGCGATGAATAAACCGATACCTACGCCGATAGCGTGTCTTACGGAAGCGGGAATAGCTTCGAAGATCTGCTTTCTTAATCCGGTTACGGTAAGGATAACGAAGATAGCGCCGTCAAGAAGGGTGAACATCATGCAGTTAGCAAAGGTAAGTCCGGTACCGTTAAGTAAAAGAGTGTAAACGATGAATGCGTTTACGCCCATGCCGGGAGCCTGAGCCAAAGGCATTTTAGCAAGGAATGCCATTAAAAGCGTTCCGACGATTGCGCCGATAGCAGTCGCTATGTAAGCAGCGCCGTAGCTTGTTCCTACCCAAGGAGCGGAGAACATGCCCGCGTTAACCATAAGAATGTAAACCATCGTCATGAAGGTTGTTACGCCTGCGATGATTTCAGTCTTTACGGTTGTTTTCGTTCCGTCGAAACCGAGGAATTTCAAAAACTTGTTCATAAAGAACCTCCATAAAAAAGATACTTTCATTTTACCACCGTAAAGCCTATATGACAAATTTTTTTTCGAAAAACTTTTTGTAAAAAAATACTTTTGGCGTTTTTGTCCAAGTCATTTGTGCAATTTGTACATATAATTTAAGTTTATTTTATATATTTTAGCTACACATTTTTGCGCAGTGTTACTTTTTTATCATAAAGCGACAAAATCTCACCGTTTTCGCAATCTATCCCGATAAAATTTTGCCGCTGAAATTTTTCGGCTTTTATGCAGTATTGCGGAGCGGAAGCAAATTTTACCGCCATTGGCTACTTACCCTTTTATTTATCCGCTCTTTTTATTTTACCCGTCCGCTTTTAACTTAATTTTATAAAATAATATTTTCTTTTAAATAGGTTTATTCTTATATTATCTATATACTGATATAATATTACAGCATTCCGGCGGCTTTACGGAAAAAAGAGCCGGTTATTTTAAAACAGCTATTGTTCGGCATCTCAGTCTTGTTTCGGTACGATTTCAAAGATACAGGTATTTTTTACTCTCCCCCTGCTTAATTTTACGTTTTGGTTATGTTTCGGCAATACAGGTATATAAAAAATTTACCGCGATAAGCCAAAAACAGTCGGATTATATCGCCCCGTTATATACGCCGGACCGAGAACGATTTTATAAATTAACCTTCATAAAACACGTCCTTTTATAATAATATTAAACTATGGACGGACTATTCAAGACGACGGCGGTTGTAACTGTGTTTTCGCTCGCCGAAAAATTTTTAGGTTTTTTATATCGCATCTATCTTTCCCGCACGATCGGAAGCGAAGGTCTGGGGTTATACCAGATAGCCCTATCGGTATTCGCTCTTTTAATGACTCTTTCTTGCTCCGGAATACCGGCTACCGTATCGCGACTTATCACAAAATATCGTTCGGAAGGCAAAAAAAATCGCATAGACGGGGTTTCGACTGCGGGATTTTTAAGTTCGATCGTATTCACCGTTCCCGTAACGATAACGGTCCTGCTCTTCCCGTCGCTTTTCGGTTTTTTGTTTGCGGACGAAAGGTGCCTGCCGCTTTTCAGACTTATTATACCCGTACTCGCGCTCAACTCGCTTTATTCTGTCTTGAGGGGGATTTTTTGGGGCAATAACGATTTCTTGCCGTACAGCGTTATAGAACTTATCGAAGAAGCGGTTATGATCGCCGTCGGCGTTGCGCTTATATTTACGGCTTCGGATCCTTTTACGGGAGCAAAGTACGCCATAATCGCGGTCGGCGCGTCTTACATTGTTTCATTTTCTTTGGGAACGGCGTTTTACGTTTACCGCAAAGGCAAAATAAAAAGTCCCAGACGGGAATTGAAACCGCTTTTTAAGAGCAGTCTCCCGGTAACCGCCGTAAGAAGCGCGGGCAGTCTCGTGTCTTCGATCGTTTCCGTCGTATTCCCTTTACGACTCATCGCCGCGGGATTCGGAAAAGCGGAAGCGACCGCCGCGTACGGAGCGTTTTTCGGAATGGCTATGCCTCTTCTTTCCGCGCCGATGTCGATAATAGGTCCGTTTACGATCGTGCTTATCCCGAAAATCGCCGAAAGTTTTTATAAAAAAGACGAAGCCGCGCTGAAGAGCGATATAGAAAAGGCTCTGAACGTAACTGTGTTTTTATCGTCGCTGTGCGTACCCGTTTTTTTATGCTTCGGCGAAGAAATCGGATTGTTGATTTTCGGCTCGCAAGGTGGAGGATTATTTACTTCGCGAGCGGCGATTCTCACGGTGCTTCTGTGCGTTAACGGCTTAACCACGAGCATGCTTAACTCGGTAGGCGAAGAACTTTCAACCTTTTTTTCTTTTGTGACAAGCACCGTTCTGATGCTCGTATCTATCTGGTTTTTACCTGCGGTTATGGGCGCAAATTCGCTTGTTTTGTGCTACGTTCTCGTATTCGGAACAAATACTGCGATCAATCTGTTTTTAATCAGAAAAAAAACCGGCGTGAAGCTTAAATTCGGCGGGTTCGCTTTTTACTCGCTTATCTTTCTGATACCGACTTCCGCACTCGGTTTTTTACTCAAATCTCTTCTTATGAAGTATCTCGGCGGTATTTTGACGGCAGTATTATGCTCTTGTCTTCTGGTAATATTCGACGGACTGTTCTTTATCGTATTCGGTCTTGTGAATATAAAAGAGTTTTTTAGCGTAATCAAAAACAAATTGTCTGAGCGTAAAATAAAAAACAAACGAAACGGCAACGCAAAAATAAGATCAACTAGTGAAAACCGTTACGCCGAACATTAAAATTTTTATCTTAACGAAAATTCATTATATCGAAAAGAACGACGGATTTTACTCCGCCGCTCTTTTCAAAAGGAAAGTGAAAATATAATATCCATAAAGAACCGGATATTTTTACCTGTATTTTTATTTAACTTATTTGCTCGCTACGGACGATTTATCCTTAGTTAAAACCGGATTCAGCAGGACTTAATAAGTCGTATATAAAATTCGACCGACTTTTTAACCGTTTCGATTTTTATTCTTTCGTTATTGCCGTGTATGGTTGAACGCTCTTCTTTACTTAATTCCACAGCGGAAAATCTGTAAATTTTATCGGTTATGCGCTGGTACCTGCGACTGTCTGAACCCTGAACCATAAGATAGGGTGCGACGACAGTTCCTTTCCATGTGGAAGCGACTGCCGAGGCGACTTTTTTATATCCGTCGCAATCTATGTCAGAAATGATTGTCGGTTCCATGCCGTTACCGTCAACCGCAACTTTCACGGTCTCGTCTCCGATTACTTTATTAAGATATCCGATAGCAGATTGTATGCTGTCTTCGGGGTTGAGCCTTATGTTCGAAAGCATCTTCGCTTCGGTCGGAATGACGTTGAACGCGTCGCTGCCCTTCATCTGCGTAAACGCTACCGTAGTTCGGACGAGAGCGTTGAGTTCGCCGCCTGACTTTACGCAAAGTTTATCGAGAACTCCTTTAAAAAGCCATAAGTTGGCGAAAATCATTCTGTAAGTAAAGGTCGAACGTCTGCCGAGCGTATCGAACATTTCGGCAACGGGTTTTGTAAGATGGAACCCGAAAGAATGTTTTTCAACGTTTGCACACGCCTTTGAGAGCGTTCCTATCGGCGTATGCGGCTTGGGCGCAGAAGCGTGTCCGCCCGCCGACTTTGCCGTATAAGTAACGTTTATCATGCCCTTTTCGGCTATGCCGATAAGACCGCATTTTTCTTTAACTCCCGGGAAAACGCCTTCTACAACCGCGCCGCCTTCGTCTATTACGAGAGAGGGACATATGCCGGACTTTTCAAAATAATCAACTATATTTCCGGCGCCGAGACCTGCTACTTCTTCCCCGCCGGAAAACGCCATATAAATATCCTTTTCGGGAACGAATCCCGTTTTCATCAGTTCGTTCGCGGCGGTTAAGGTTGCGTTGAAAGTAACCTTCGTATCGATCGCGCCCCTGCCCCAAAGGTAGCCGTCTTTTATTACCCCGTCAAACGGCGGTTCTTCCCACGCGGACTCGTCGACCGGTACCACGTCGTAGTGCGCCATAAGAACGGACGGATCGCCTTCGTTTCTTCCCTTCCATTTAAATAAAAGCGCCCTGCCGTCGAATCTTTTAAACTCGCAGATCTTAAAAACTTCGGGATAGAGCTTCGGGAGTTCGTTTACAAGCTTTTCAAACTCTTCGTTGTCTTCCTTTTCGGGATCAACGTTGGAAACCGTTCTGAAAGTAATAAGTTTTTGTAAGTTTTCAACCGACCTGTCGCGGTCAAACTCTACCGTATCGTCGGAAACTTTTATATTGTTTTTCGGTTTGAACATAGCGGCTCTTATCAGTACCGCCGACAAAAGAACAAGGATAATTCCTAAAATTCCGCAAAGTATGTACACAAAAACCATTCAAAACCCTCCTTTAATTTGCCGCGCGCAAATTATTTACCCCTCGTTTTTTATTTCGATTTTAATTTTATTAAATAAACGATTATTTTAATTATATACTAAACGTTACCACAAATCAAGACTTTTTTCGAATGTTTAAAATTTTTTTATAAAAAACCGGCAGTCTGTTTTGTTTTCATCGAAAGTTCTTGAAAAAATTTCTGCATATTATCGTGAAGTAATCTGTAAAACGCCGCAATATAAAATGCGACGGAGTTTTCCGTCGCGTTTTAGTTTTATACATAATATTTTTATTTGCAATTAAAGGTTTTTAACCTATTATTTATCGGATAACGGTCATGGTTCGACGACACAGGTATTAAAAATCGTTGCCGTTACTAATCATTATCGGTGTCGCCGACAGTCTTTTCAGACTCTTCACGCACGCCATTGAAGATCTTTATTTTAAGAATTTGCGGTAATACGACTATAAACAGAGCGTAATTTACAAGACAATTAAATATCTGCCCCTTAAAAAACAATCTGTATGCGACGTAACCGAAGTAACCTACTTCTCCGCCGAAGGTATTTTTTACATAATCTATAACCGCTTGCGAAAAGCCCATCTTATAGTTGTATAAATAAAACCCGGTACTGTTTATAAGCACCGTGCAGAGTACGAAAGTTATTACCGAGACAATCGCCGCCTTAACATAGTCGGATCCCTTGAACTTAAAGTTAAAACCATTAACTACTATCCCCGCTACAAATGCGGTAACGCCGGTAGCGAGTCCAACCCATGGCATGTACATAAGCCCCCAGGAGTTAAACACATATCCCAAAAAGTCGCCGAGAAAGCACGAAACAAACCCGCAAAGCGAACCTAATACGGAACCTGTGACGGCGGATATAAATATGGTCAGCGAGAACTGTATGTCGGCAAATCTTATTTCGACGACGGTGTTAAAAACAACGTTTATCGCCGTAAATATACCTAAAAGCGCAAGCTTTTTAGCTTTGCCCGCATTTAAAAACGCGGACGAGAAGAATAAGTTTTTTACGTTAAAATTTTTCATAAAAAAAGCACCCTTTAAGAGTGCCCGCAATACATTACTTTTTTCATGCGAATTAAAAAATTTTTCGCAAAAAAAAGCACAGCGGACGCAAAAACACACCGCGGTTATCCCTTCGTTTACTGACAACGTCCCGTTCAGCAACACTTGACGCGTGTTTCCTACTCTTGGGTACAAGTATATCCTAAGACATGAAAAAAAGCAATCGTTTTCAATAACATTTTTTTTGCCGTTGCGCTTTTATACTCACTTTTATTATAAATAAAAAAATCGCAAAAATATTTTTGGAGCCGACACATTTTCGCCTTTGCCATACGCCTTTACTTTTTTTACAATCCGTTGTTTTTTTTCGCAAATATTTTTATAAAAATTAGGCATACTGAAAATATGATCGTTATTTTTTTAAGAACCGTTATCGTATTTATAACGCTTATGATAGTCATGAGGCTTATGGGCAAGCGGCAGATAGGCGAAATGCAATCGTTTGAACTCGTCATAACTCTGATAATTGCCGATCTCGCGTGCATACCGATGGCGGACGTTTCGATACCGCTTACTTACGGCATCGTCTCTATTCTCGCCCTTTTTATTCTGCACGAAATTTTATCGCTTCTCGAAAAGCTCGGCACCTTTCCGAAAAAAGTGATAAGCGGCAAACCGAGCGTTGTTATAAACAAACTCGGCGTTGATTTTTACGAACTGAAGCGTAACGATCTGGGAGTCGACGATCTTTTGGAATCCATGCGCGGCGCCGGATATTTTTCGCTTTCGGACGTAGATTACGCGATTTTCGAGTCGAACGGGAAGCTCTCCGCCCTAAAAAGTCAGGAGCGGAAAGGTTCTTCGCTCTCGGTTATCCTTGTAGAAGACGGCAAGGTAAACAAAAACAATTTGGCCGTCATACAAAAAGATTCCCGGTGGCTTATGAGCGAACTCAAAAAAAATAACGTAGAGTTAAAAAAACTCGGCGTAATGACTGTCGACGGAGACGGCAAGGCGTATTCGCAATGCTATAAAGAGCCTTATAAAATTTTCGACGTCGACATGCAAGGTGTAAAATGGTAAAATCGCTCGTTTCGACATTGATTGCGGTTTGTATACTCGTCGGCGGAGCGATCTTCGAGCAGAATTTTGTTACGAAACAGTTTTCACAATTCGAAGTCGCCGTCGAAGCTCTTAAACAAAAAGCCGAAAACGGCGACGCGAACGCCGATGATATGAAGGCTTTGAGAGAAAATTGGCTCGCAAGGAAAAAATATCTGCACGTTTTTATTCCGCATAACGAAATAAAAGAACTCGAACTATGGCTTTCGGAAGCGGTAAGTTTTTCGGAATACGACGATCGGAAGGAACTTGCGGATAAGCTCGAAGTTCTTTTATCTCTTTCTAAAGAAATACCCAAAACGTTTCTGATAAGCTTCGAAAACATTATGTAAATACGAAATTCGTTTGCGGTTTTTTGCCGTTCGTTTATAATAGCAACAGTTATGCAACATATGTCATTTGTAAAAAGTAATATAAAAACGCCCGGTTTTGCTTACTTTTTATCGGCTATTATAAAACAACATATGTTGTGCAACTTTATATCTTTATAAAAACAACAACTAAAAAAGGCGGCAAGAGCCGCCTTTTTGTCTTTATATCAGTTTTCCAGAGTGTTAAGTCCGTCGTTGTAATAAAGTATTCCCAACGTATGTTCGCCGCAATGCGAAGTAATAGTTCCTCCGGCAGTCGTCGGAAATATATTTTTTACCCCTACGGATTCGAGTTCTTCTCTCGCCGCCTGAATCATCTCGGGCGTGGCGTTTGGAAACGTTATGAACGCCATGGACTTATCTATGTTAAAGAACTCGTTAAGACAGTCCTGACAATACTTTCTTACGGCCTTGTCCATACTTCCGCGGAATTTTTTATCGCTTGACATCTTACCGTCCTTAACGACTATTCTCGGACGGAGCTTCAGAAGATTGGCTCCTAAAAGCTGGAAGCCCGAGCATCTGCCGCCCTTATATAAATAATCGAGTCTTTCGACGATAAAGCTCGTCTGAACTTTGTCCTTTCTCGCTTCGACGAGTTCTACTACTTTTTCCGGATCGTCGAACTTTTTTGCGACTTCCCTTGCGTAGATTGCCTGCATTCCTACTCCCGTAGATAAAGACCTGCTGTCGATAACGTAAACTTTTTCAAACTTCTTTGCCGAAGAAACGGCATTCTGGTAGGTGCATGAAATTTCGGAAGAGAGCGATATATGAACTACAGCGTCGTATTCCTTCAACAGGTTTTCGAAAAACTCGTCGAACTCCGATTCGTTTACGGCGTTGGTTTTAGGCAAAACTCCGGTCTTTTCGACGTAAGCAAAAATCTCTTCGTTCGTCAGATCTCCGTCGTTATACTGTTTGTCACCGAGAATAACTTTGAGGGGAATTGTTTTAATATCGAATCTTTCTAAAAGTTCTTTGGTTAAATCAGCAGTCGTTTCCGTTGTGATTGCAATTTTCATTATTTTCTCCTTTTAGGTTTTTTGTATTGACGGGCCGACGATCTTTGCCGCAAACGCCCGTTTTCGATTTATTTACCGATTTTCAAAGCGGAACGTTCGCTTCCGCATTCAGCGTAAGATCCGCAAAATTAAGTTTTTTGTACTGAAGATATCCTTCCGCCGCTATCATCGAGCCGTTGTCGGTGCAATAGCGTTTTTCGGGAATAACGGTTTTTATTCCCTTTTTGTCGCAGACTGTTTTTATTTTATCCCGTAAGTACCCGTTTGCGGCAACTCCGCCGCATAGCGCTATAGTTTTTATTCCGGTTTTTTCTGCCGCAAGAACAACCTTTTTTACAAGTATATCGATAGCGGCCGACTGGAACGAACACGCCACGTCTTCCGGTTTTAACGGTTTGTTTTTCGCTTCGGCGTTATGCACGGCGTTTATTACCGCCGTTTTCAGTCCGCTGTACGAAAAATCGAAACCGCCGCTGCCTTTGAGCATTTGCGGGAGCTTTATATTATTCTGCCCGAGTTTTGCAAGCTTTTCGATATTAGGTCCGCCGGGATATTCGAGACGGAGAACCTTTGCCACTTTATCGAAAGCTTCGCCCACTGCGTCGTCAAGCGTAGAGCCCAAAACTTCGGTTTCGTAGTAATCTCTCACCGCTATTATAGCAGTATGTCCGCCGCTCGTCAACAACGCGATAAACGGCGGCTCGAGATTTTTATCGGCAAGGTACGCCGCCGCCATATGTCCGCGTATATGCGAAACGGGTATAAGCGGCTTATTTTCGGCAAAAGCGAGAGCCTTTGCGAAAGAAACGCCCACGAGAAGCGCGCCCAAAAGCCCGGCTCCGTACGTTACCGCAATTCCGTCTATATCTTTTAAAGTCATATCGGCGTCCTTAAGCGCGCGCGCAGTCGCTTCGTATATAGCGAGAGTATGCGCCCTTGAAGCGATTTCGGGAACGACTCCGCCGAACTTGACGTGTTCGGTAGCCGAAGATATTATTACGTCCGATAAAATTTCACGCCCGTTTTTTACTATCGAAACCGCAGTTTCGTCGCAGGAAGATTCTATTCCCATTATAACGGCGTTGTCTTTTACGCAAAACGTTTTTCGTCTGTTTGAATAGTTCATATTCCGTACCGCTTATTGCGGCTTATACTATATATAATAGTTTTATTATTATATACAGATACATTGTATTACTTATATTAAATAAAGCAGGTTACTTGATTTATTGCATCAGCTCTGCGATTTTTTAAGATAATCGCATATAAAACCGTGTATATCGCCGTCCATAACCGCCTGAACGTTCGTGTTTTCGTATCCCGTTCTGTGATCTTTTACGAGAGTATACGGACAGAATACGTACGAACGTATCTGACTGCCCCATTCTATCTTTTTGATTTCGCCCTTTATGCTCTGTTCCTGTTCGAGCCTTTCGGACTCTCTCTTTTCGATAAGTTTTGACATGAGCATGCGCATACACATTTCTTTGTTCTGCGTCTGGCTTCTTTCGTTCTGGCACGAAACCACTATTCCCGTCGGAATATGCGTTATTCTTACCGCGGAATCGGTCTTGTTGATATGCTGACCGCCCGCGCCGCTCGAACGGAAGGTATCGAGTTTAAGATCTTCCGGTCTTATTTCGATTTCTCCGTCGTCGATTATTTCCGGCATTACTTCGAGCGAGGCAAATGAGGTATGTCTACGTTTATTCGCGTCGAAGGGCGATATTCTTACGAGTCTGTGAACGCCCTTTTCGGCTTTAAGATAGCCGTAAGCGTTTTCGCCTTCAACCTTGAAGGAAACGTTTTTTATGCCCGCTTCGTCGCCGTCCAGACGGTCGAGTTCCGTTACTTTGTAGCCCATCTTTTCGGCGTACATAATATACATGCGGTAAAGCATTTCCGTCCAGTCGCAGGCTTCGGTACCGCCGGCTCCCGCATGGAGAGTCATAAGCGCGTTAAGCGAGTCGTATTTGCCTTTAAGAAGAGCTTCGAGCTTCATACTTTCTATCTCTCCGGAAACAGTATCGAGTTCGTCTTCGAGAGCTTTTACCGTTTCTTCGTCTTCTTCCATTTCGAGAAGCTCTAAAATATCCGAAGCGTCCGCAAGCGACTTTTCGGCTTTATTAAAAGCGTTCAGTTTCGATTCGATACCCGCAGCCTTTTTCGAAAGTTCCTGCGATTTTTTAAGATCGCCCCATACTTCCGGTTTTTCGAGTTCGGCTCGTATGTCTTTAAGCTCTTCGGTTATTTTGGGTACGGCGAGAGCGTCGCCCGTTTCCGCAAGCGATTCTTTAAGTTCTTTTATCCTGAATTTATATTTATCTGTTTCTATCATAAAGTCTTTACCGGTCGTAAGGAATTTAAAGCCGTTTGATACGTTAAGGTTTAATCCTGATTAAATCAGTTCTTTCCGCAGCAGTCTTTGTATTTTTTACCGCTTCCGCAGGGACAGGGATCGTTTCTGCCGATTTTAGTCTTGGCTACAATCGGACGTTTTACTCCTTCGGTTTCGTTGGTTACGAGATTACGGGGAGAATCGTCTCTCTTTACGGGCGTTCTTTTAAGCTCCGCTTTAAGAAGTATTCTTACCGTATCGGTCTGAATGGAGTAAGTAAGATCTTCGAACATTTCGAGACTTTCGTTCTTATATTCGACTACGGGATCGACGTTGCCGTATGCGCGGAGAGAAATTCCTTTACGAAGCTGATCCATTGCGTCTATATGATCTATCCACTTGGAGTCTACGTTTCTTAAAAGAATAAACTTTTCGAGATCGCCGAAGTTAACGCCTTCTTCCGCATACTTGGCTATCTTTTCTTCGTAAACCCTTATGGTTTCTTCATTGAGTTTCTGTAAAATAAAGTCGTAATCCCAGTTATCGAGCTTTTCACGTGTGAAGAAGTTCGAATCGGGCGGCAAAAGTCTTTGTTCGACGTTTTTATTGAGAGTTTCGAGATCCCATGTTTCGGGTTTGTTTGCATTGTCCGCGCTCATTCTTATGGTTTCTTCGACGTAAGTCGGGATAAACTTCAAAATTTCGTCGTGAACGTCTTTTGACTTTATTACGTTCATACGTTCGGCGTACATTACTTCACGCTGTTTATTCATAACGTCGTCGTATTCGAGAACGTGCTTTCTTATACCGAAGTTCTTGCCTTCGATAGTTCTCTGCGCGTTTTCGATGCTTCTCGAAACCATTTTGGACTGAAGCGGTTCGTCTTCCGAAATATTGAAGGCGGTGAATATCGACTGCATTCTTTCGCCGCCGAAACGCTTTGCGAGGTCGTCTTCGAGCGAGATGAAGAATACCGAAGAACCTACGTCGCCCTGACGTCCGCTACGTCCGCGGAGCTGGTTGTCGATACGGCGGGATTCGTGTCTTTCGGTTCCGAGAATATGAAGTCCGCCCGCCGCAATAACCTTTTCCTTTTCGGCGTCGGTTTCCTTTTTGAATTCGTCGTAAACCTCGTGATAATGCTTTCTTATTTCCTGGATATCTTCGGGAACTTCGGATATATACGAAGTCGCGAGTTCGATTTTTTCTTCTTCTATTCCTTCGTTTTTAAGTTTTCTCTTCGCTAAAAATTCGGGGTTGCCGCCGAGCAGAATATCGGTGCCTCGTCCTGCCATATTGGTCGCGATCGTAACCGCTCCGAATCTTCCCGCCTGAGCGATTATATCCGCTTCTTTGGCGTGGTTTTTAGCGTTCAATACGTTGTGTTTGATACGCTGTTTGAATAAAAGTTTCGAAATTTCTTCGGACTTTTCGACCGTTACCGTACCTACGAGTACAGGCTGACCGGTAGCGTGGCGTTCGGTTATTTCCTGAATTATCGCTCTTTCTTTACCGGCGTCGGTTTTGTAGATAACGTCCGGATAATCCTTTCTCGCAACGGGTTTGTTGGTCGGAATTTCGAGAACGTCGAGTCCGTAAATGGTTCTGAATTCTTCTTCTTCGGTCTTAGCGGTACCGGTCATACCTGAGAGCTTTTTGTAAAGACGGAAGTAATTCTGGAAAGTAATAGTTGCGTAAGTCTTGTTTTCGTTTCTGATTTTTACGCCTTCTTTCGCTTCGATAGCCTGATGGAGTCCGTCCGAATAACGTCTGCCGATCATGAGACGTCCCGTGAATTCGTCTACGATTATTACTTCGCCGTCCGAAACGATATAGTCGTTGTCTCTTTTGAAAATATAATGAGCTTTAAGAGCTTGCTGTATGTGGTGCGAAAGCGCGGCGTTTTCGACGTCGGCAAAGTTCGAAAGACCGAAAAATCTTTCCGCTTTAGCCGCACCCGATTCCGTGATCTGAACGGTCTTTTCTTTTATATCGAGAGTGAAATCTTCGTCCGCCTTCAACGTTTTTACGAATCTGTTCGCCGAAAGATACATTTCGGAAGATTCCTGACCTCTTCCGGAAATGATAAGAGGAGTTCTCGCTTCGTCGATCAGAATGGAGTCGACTTCGTCCACGATGGCGAAGTTAAGTTCTCTCTGAACCATCGCGTCCAGATTGTTTTTAAGGTTGTCCCTCAAATAGTCGAAGCCCATTTCGTTATTCGTGCCGTAAGTAATATCGCATGCGTAAGCGGCTTTTTTGTCTTCGTCCTGCATGCCCGAAATCGCCACGCCGACGGTAAGCCCTAAAAATTTATAAACTTTACCCATCCATTCCGCGTCACGCGAAGCAAGGTAGTCGTTTACGGTAACTATGTGAACGCCTTTACCGGTAAGCGCGTTGAGATACGCCGGGAGAGTAGCTACCAAAGTTTTACCTTCGCCGGTCTTCATTTCGGCGACTCTGCCCTGATGGAGACAGATACCGCCCATTATCTGCACTTTATAATGGCGCATTTTGAGAACTCTGTAAGCGGCTTCTCTCACCACTGCGAAAGCGTCGTATAAAATATCGTCTACGGTTTCGCCGTCCGCAAGACGCTTTTTCAATATATCGGTCTGGGAAACAAGTTCCTCGTCCGTCATTTTTTCGTACTTCGGCGAAAGGTCTGTTACTTTGTCTGCCATTTTGTCGAGGCGTTTTAAGTTACGACGGCTTTCTCCGCCTAAAATATATCTTATAAGTCCCATATATTTTCTCCTTTACGTGGGCGTTTTTTATGTTTTTATGATTTTATTTTTCTTTTTTGCGCGGTTTACGGTTGTCTTCGGCTTCTTTTCTTCTTAATTCGGTTTCTTTATCCGAACCTACCGACGCAACGGTTAAAAGAACAACTTTTACCGCGCCCGCCTTTTTAAGATACGACGCGACAACTTCTCCGGTGGCTCCCGTAGTCGTTACGTCGTCGATAAGAAGAACCGTTTTTCCTTTTACCGCTTCTTTATCCGTTACCTTGAACGAACCTTTGAGGTTTTCAAGCCTTTCTTTACGCTTTAAGCCGATCTGCTTATGAGTGTCTCTCGTCTTTTTAAGAGCGTCGGCAACAGGAATACCGGAAAGAGACGAAAATTCTTCGGCAAGGAGTTCTGTCTGATTGTATCCGCGTTTTTTGATCGCCTTTTCGGTCATCGGTATATAACACACGACGTCCGCCGTAAGATTTTCTTCTTTATAAACCTTGTAAAGCTCTTCGGCGAAAAACTTTTTAAGATACGCTTTTCTCCTGAACTTGAAGTTCGTTATCAAAAGAATTATCTTGCCTTCGTAATTAAAAACGCTTCTCCCGAGATCGGTCTCGGTCAGAATGTTTTTGCAAGCCGTACAGTAATCTTCTGCGTAATCGGTTTTTCTGCCGCAGTGATTGCAACGTTTGGCGTCTTTCAGATACGGAAGCTTTTCTTCGCACTCTTTGCAGATATACCCGTTTCCGAACAGCTCTTTCGAACAAAGTTCGCATTTCCAGGTTTCGTCCGAAAAAAGTTCCGTTACGAATTTTTTAACCGCTTCCGCAACTCTTTTAATAAACGGCTTTCTGCTTTTTGTATCTTCCGCTTTAATATCGTCGTTTGCGGAAGTTATCGTTTTCCCCTCGTTATCCATACGGCTCAGCCGAGATATTTTTTAAGATCGGGAACCTTATCGGTCTGTTCCCAGCTCAAGCCTTCTTTGCCGAAGTGACCGTAGCTCGCGGTCTGCTTGTAAACCGGCTTTTTAAGATCTAACTTCTTTATTATCGAATACGGACGAAGATCGAATTCTTTAACTACGATTTCCGAAAGTTTTTCGTCCGGGAATCTGCCCGTGCCGTTGGTGTCTACCGTAACCGAAACGGGATTTGCAACCCCTATGGCGTAAGCCACCTGAAGTTTACATTCGTCGCAAAGTCCCGCCACAACGAGATTTTTGCAGATATATCTCGCCATATAAGTAGCGGATCTGTCTACCTTTGTAGGATCTTTGCCGGAAAAGCTTCCGCCGCCGTGCGGGCATTTGCCGCCGTAAGTATCTACTACGATCTTTCTTCCGGTAAGTCCGGAGTCGCCTTCCGGTCCGCCGATTTCGAATCTTCCCGTCGGGTTAATAAAATATTTGGTGTCGTTATCGCAAAGATTTTGCGGCATGACTTCGTCTATGACGTACTTTTTAAGATCCTTTCTTAACTGTTCGGTCGTAACCGTGTTGTCATGCTGCGCGGAAAGAACGACCGTTTCGATTCTCCTGGGCATATTTCCGTCGTATTCTACGGTAACCTGTCCCTTTCCGTCCGGGCGGAGATACTTTAAAAGTCCGCTTTTGCGTACTTCTTCGAGTTTTTTGCACATTTTGTGCGAAAGCATCAAAGGAAGCGGCATGTATTCTTCGGTTTCTCTCGAAGCGTAGCCGAACATAATCCCCTGATCGCCCGCGCCTATAAGATCGGCGGGATCCTTTATGCCCGATTTGTTTTCGACCGAAGCGTCTACGCCCATGGCTATATCGGGCGACTGCTTTTCGAGCTTAACTAAAATCTCGGCGGTATCGTACGAAAATCCCGTCGAAGGATCGGTATATCCTATTTCTTTTATAACGTCTCTCGCTATTTTCGCGACGTCCACTTCCGCTACGGAAGTAATTTCGCCCATGATAAGAACGAAATTCGTTTTGGCGCATACTTCGCAAGCTACCCTTGCGTTTTCGTCTTTAGCAAGATATGCGTCGAGTATAGCGTCGGCAACTGCGTCGCAAACCTTATCGGGATGCCCCGCGCAGACGCTTTCGCTCGTGAATAATTTTTTCATATGTTCCTCTTTCATTAAAATATTTCGTATTTCTGTTTTTTATAAACTGTTTTCGTGCGCGCTTTTATAACGCGTTTTTATATTATAATATATTTATAGACGATTGTCAAACGATGATTGACTTTTATAGGCGTATTTGATAATTAAAATCCGCGAATTAAGTCGATTCGAAAAAAATAAAAAAATTTTCAATATTTTTGCGATTTTTTTACATTCTGCTTTATTTAATAAATAACTTGAACGGCAGACAATATGCGTTTTAGACGAAAAAAGTGAATTTTTGCCGACATTGCCTTGCGTTTCGATGATTACAGACAACCCGCGAAAAACAAAAAAGAAAAAATTTAACTTTAATTTTGTCAAAACCCCTTTAAAAAAGTTGACAACCGACTTTAAGTTTATTAAAATACGAGTACCAGCGGAAAGCGGAGCGAAATAAAAATCGGTTATTATCCGGTAAAACCGCAAAAGTTTTGCGAAGTCTGGACGCAATCGGGAAAGGAAAGAAAAAAATATAATAAAGGTAAAGGAAAATTTATTATGGAAAAAACAGAAAGAAAAGTAACCAAAAAAGCAGCTAAAAGAAGACTTAACATTATTCTCGGAGCAAATAAGGTATTTTGCAAGACCGGTATAAAAGCGGCTACCGTAGACGATATCTGCGAAGAAATCGGATGCAGCCACGGACTCTTCTATCACTACTATACCGATAAAAGCGAACTTGTCGAATATCTCAGAACGGTTCAGAACAAGACCATTGCCGACAGAGCTCTGGCGGCTCTTGCTTCAAGCAATAACCCTATCATGAAGATCAAAAATCTTCTTCTCGACATTGAAAATACTATTAAAGAAGATCCTACCACGGCTTACAAACTTTATTTCTTTTTGACCTGCGCTTCCGAAAACGGAATCGGCGCTTTGACGGATCCTACAAAGAACAAGACTCCCGAAATCAAAGTTATCAAAGAAGTAAAGAGTACCGTAAAAGCGATCGAAAAAGCAGGATACGTCAAAGATAACTTCCCCAAAAAGGATTATATCAACACGATTATTTCCGCAGTAGCAGGCAACGTTCTTTCGTTCGTAATCGCATCGAATGCTCTCAGCCCTCATCTTGCTTCTCTCAATGTTGACCTTCTTATGTCGATGTTCATCAAGGAGGACGCATTACAGGATGCAGAAAAAGAAAGCAACTGATAATCACGTTGTCGGAACGCTTTTGAAAAGCGTGAGAGAATATAAAAAAGTCTCTCTCGTTACGCCCTTCTTTATGTTGGGAGAAGCGGTTTGCGAATGTTTAATTCCGTTCGTGATGTCTAAAATGCTTGCCACTAATTCTCAGGGCAACGTTCCAATGAATCAGATTCTTTTATACGGCGCGATCCTTTTCGGTCTCGCCGTACTTTCTTTAACTTGCGGTATAATGGGCGGAAGAACCGCCGCCATAGCAAGTTGCGGATTTGCCAAGAATCTCAGAAAAGACTTATTTTATTCCGTACAGGACTTTTCGTTTAAGGACGTAGACAAGTTCTCTTCGTCGTCGCTTATAACAAGACTTACTACCGACGTAAGTAACGTACAGATGGCATACCAGATGTGTCTTCGTATAGTTATAAGAGTACCCCTTATGTTCACATTCTCGATCGTAATGGGCATGACGATAAACGCAAAGCTCGCCTGGATATACGTCGTTATACTCCCGATTCTCGGATTTATACTCTTCGCCATAATAAGAGTCGTAATGCCTTTCTTCAGAAAGATTTTCAAAAAATACGACGCTATGAACACTTCGGTCGAAGAAAACGTTTCGGGCATAAGAGTCGTCAAGGCTTACGTAAGAGAAGAACACGAAAAACAAAAATTCGATAAAGTTTCGTCCGAAGTAAGGAACGACTTCACCAAAGCGGAAAAAATAATCGCATTGAACTCCCCCGTGATGATGCTCGCCATGTACGCGGCTTCGGTACTTATTTCGTATTTCGGAGCGATAATAGTTATCGGCAACGGTCATTCTTCGGCGGGCGGCGTACCGGTGTACGACTTTTCGCCGGCGGAGCTTTCCGCTATCATCACCTACGGCATACAAATGCTGTCTTCTCTTATGATGTTCTCGATGATTGCCGTTATGATGACGCTCTCGGTAGAATCGGCGAACAGAATATCCGAAGTGCTTAATACGAAATCGTCGCTCACTTCTCCCGAAAACGGAATTAAAGAAGTAAAAGACGGCTCGGTGGATTTTGACGGCGTAAGCTTCAAATATTCCGAAAACGCTAAAAAATACGCGCTCGAAAACATAGATCTTCACATCAAGTCCGGCGAGACCGTGGGCATTTTGGGCGGAACAGGTTCGTCGAAAACGTCCCTCATTCAGCTCATCCCCCGCCTTTACGACGCTACCGAAGGCGAAGTGAAAGTCGGCGGCGTAAACGTCAAAGATTACGATCTGGACACTCTTCGAAAGGAAGTCGCGATAGTTCTTCAGAAGAATCTTCTGTTCTCAGGCACCATTGCGGACAACATACGCTGGGGCGACGACACCGCTTCTTTAGACGAAGTTAAGCGCGTTTGCAAACTCGCTCAGGCGGATGAATTCATATCGTCGTTCCCCGACGGTTACGACACTTATATCGAACAGGGCGGCACGAACGTTTCGGGCGGACAAAAACAACGTCTCTGCATTGCGAG
The DNA here is from genome assembly GCA_003538975.1 of Clostridiales bacterium. Lineage (GTDB taxonomy): Bacteria > Bacillota > Clostridia > Christensenellales > Borkfalkiaceae > UBA11475. The sequence goes on from DPQQ01000005.1 coordinate 114,762, forward strand.
AGCGCTTTTAAGGAAACCGAAAATTCTCATCATGGACGACTCTACTTCGGCGGTAGACACCAAAACGGACGCTCTTATAAGACAAGCCTTCGCAAATGAAATTCCCGATACGACCAAAATAATAATCGCGCAGAGAGTGGCTTCGGTCGAACATGCGGATAAAATTCTGGTAATGGATTCGGGCAAGATAGTTGCGATGGGTACTCACGACGAACTTATGAATTCTTCGCACATTTACAAAGAAGTGTACGAATCCCAGACTAAAAATTCGGAAGCTCCCGAAGAAGGAGGTAACGAATAATGGCGGCAGGAAGAAGGGGTGCTCCCCCTAAAAAAATAAACAAAAACACCTTAAGAAGACTTTTGAAGTACGTATTCAAATACTATAAATTCCAGCTTCTTTTAGTATTTTTCTGTCTTATTCTTACGGCGTGCGGCGGTCTTGTTTCTTCAATCTTTATGCAGAAGAATATAGACGAAGTAATGCAGCCCGGCAGAATAAACGACCTTGCTTCTGTAAAGGACGTGCTTATAAAGAACATAACCATAATGATTGTCGCGTACGCGATAGCCGTTCTCGCAAGTTTTGCTTACAACCGCATAATGGCTTCGGTTACGCAGGGCATGCTTTATCATATCCGTAAAGATATGTTCGAGAAGATGCAGTCGCTCCCGATCAAATATTTCGATCAGCATCCCCACGGCGAAATAATGTCCACTTACACCAACGACACCGACGCCGTAAGACAGCTTATCGGACAGAGTTTGCCTACGATTTTATCGAGCGTCATGACTCTCGCGGTAGCGGTGTTCTTAATGCTTTATTACAGCATTATACTTACTCTCGTATTCGTGATATGTTCGCTTTCGATGTTCTTCGTAGTCAAAAAAGTCGGCGGAAAAAGCGCGAAGCACATGGTTGCCCAGCAGATTTCGCTCGCTAAAGAAGAAGGCTTTGTACAGGAAAATATAAACGGTCAGAAGGTCGTAAAAGTTTTCACCCACGAACAGGACGCCGAAAAGGACTTCGACAAACTTAACGAAAAGCTTTTCGAAGACGCTAAAGAAGCGCATATTTCGGGTAACATTTTAGGACCTATCGTAGGAAATATCGGAAACTTCTCCTATGTGTTTTTAGCGATAGTCGGCGGAATTTTATTCTCGCTCAAAGCTCCGAATATAGCTATTTCGAGCATATTTACCGGAATTACCCCCATCACCTTCGGGTTTATCATTCCTTTTCTCGGAATGTCGAGACGTTCAACTCAGGCGATAAACGAAACATCGCAGCAAGTTTCAATGATAGCGATGGGCGTAGCGGGCGCGGATCGTGTTTTCGAACTTTTAGATCAGACTCCCGAAACGGACGAAGGTTACGTTACTCTCGTAAACGCCACGATCGATAAAGACGGCACCGTTCACGAATCCGAAAAACGTACCGACGTATGGGCGTGGAAACATCCGCATAAAGCTGACGGAACCGTTACCTATACTCCCCTTAAAGGCGATATAGTCATGGAACACGTAGACTTCGGATACGTACCCGAAAAAATAGTTCTGCACGACGTTTCGGTCTACGCCAACGCCGGTCAGAAAGTAGCATTCGTCGGAGCGACAGGCGCAGGAAAAACCACGATAACCAATCTTATAAACCGTTTTTACGACATTGCTGACGGAAAAATCCGCTACGACGGAATAAATATCAATAAGATTAAAAAGGCCGATTTAAGACGTTCGCTCGGTATAGTTTTACAGGATACTTCGCTCTTTACAGGAACGGTTATGGACAATATCCGCTACGGCAGACTCGACGCTACGGACGAAGAATGTATCGCCGCGGCGAAACTCGCGAATGCCGACGACTTTATCACAAGACTCCCCGACGGATACGACACCATGCTTACGGGAGACGGCGCAAACCTGTCGCAAGGACAAAGACAACTTCTCGCAATAGCGAGAGCTGCCGTTGCCGACGCGCCGGTAATGATTCTCGACGAAGCGACATCATCGATCGATACAAGAACGGAAGCTCTGGTACAAAAAGGCACCGACGAACTGATGAAAGGCAGAACGGTATTCGTAATCGCTCACAGACTTTCGACCGTAAGAAACTCCGACGTAATAATGGTTCTCGACCACGGCAGAATTATCGAAAGAGGTTCTCATTCGGAACTTATCGCCAAAAAAGGTAATTATTACAAACTTTATACGGGAGCTTTCGAACTCGAATAAAATGCGGCTAAAAGCACACGGTTAAAGTCGAAGTAAAGATTTTAAATAAATTTTACGGTAAATTCAATAAAACTCGTCCGCCGACTTGATTTCGGCGGACTTTTATTTTAAAATAATACTATGTCCGAGATTTTTAACGAAAATTTTAATATAAACGTAGCGGATAATCGTACCGGAGACGATACTTCCGCCCGAAAAAAAGAAACCGACGTTTTAGATACGAGCGTATGCAGGCTCTGTCCCAACGACTGCCGCGTCGACCGCAGTACGTCTGTCGGAGCATGCCTTGCGGGGGATGAAATGCGGATAGCGAAGTACTATCTCCACCCGTATGAAGAACCGCCCGTTTCCGGTGCTAAAGGCTCCGGTACGATATTTTTTACCGGTTGCAGCTTGAAATGCAGATTCTGCCAGAATTACGACCTTTCGCGCAATAAACGCGGCAAAGAAATAACGATAAGCGAACTTGCTGATATTTTTAAAAAGCTCGAAGATATGGGCGCGCATAACATAAATCTCGTTACGCCCACCCATTATTACGACAAAATAATACGCGCGCTCGACATATACCGTCCTTCCATACCGATACTTTCAAACACTCACGGGTACGAAAAGGTCGAAGTTTTGGAAAGGCTTTTACCTTATATAGACGTTTTTTTACCCGATATGAAGTACTGTTCCCCCGCTGTTTCGGAGCGTTATACAGGCAAAAAAAATTATTTCGAAGTCGCTTCCCGCGCGATAGAATTCATGATAAACAACAAGCCCCCTATATACGAAAACGGACTTATAAAACAAGGAGTTATCGTAAGACACCTTATTCTTCCGATGAACGTCACGGACAGCAAAAAAATACTCGACTGGTTCGAGCCGTATAAAGACGCCGCCGCGTTCTCGCTCATGAGTCAGTATACGCCGTTCGGCGATACCGACGACTGTCCCGAACTTAAACGCAAAATAACGAAGCGGGAGTATAAAGACGTTTTAGACTATGCGACTTCGCTCGGGATTTACGACCTTTTCGTACAGGATTTTAAAAGCGCGGACACGGAATTTATCCCCGATTGGGATTTTTAACCTTATCAGGTTCCGTTTCGCCGGCACAGGTCGGCATTATACCGACCAAAGGCAGGCTTCACGCTATCAAAGCTTTTATTGCCAGCGCGAAAAATATCACGGCGGAAAGTATCTTCATCATCCTTCCGTTTATCTTCTTTATACGACATCCGAGCATAAGTCCGCCGATCGAAAACAAAAAGCACACTGCAAATATGCATATAAAGATAAGGTAAAATTTCGGCGAGACAGGTACCAGCGTAATGCCTCCTAAAAAGGCGTCAAAGGACGTTGCCGCCGCCGCAAGAATCACTGTTTTCAAATCCGTTCCGACTGCCTTTTCGTCGGTTTCGAACAATGCGAAGATTCCTAAAATCATAAACAGAGCGCACTCCGCCATTTCAAAACATTCCGTTTTAAAAATCGTTATTTCGGACAAAGCGTACCCGAAAAACGCAAATAAAGCGTGCAGTGCGGCAAACAGACCGGCGATTAAAACTTTATTGAATAATTTAAAATTTTCGTAAGCTTTTGCGCCCGAAACGAGCGTTAAAAAAGCGTCGACGGAAAGCGCCGCCGATGTTAATATCAATATAAAAACGTTCATACTTTATCCTCGGTTTGCACTTTATATAAAGTATGATTTTTAATAAAATTTTGTTAAACCGCCGCTTTTTTACGGCGTTACAAGGAGACAGTATGGTCAATATCGGCAACGACTGGGATGACGTCTTAAAAGACGATTTTTCGGGGGAAAATTACGCTAAAATACGCGAATTTTTAAAGTCCGAATACTCCGCCCACACTATTTACCCTTCTATGTACGACATTTTCAACGCATTTAAGTTGACGCCGTTTTCAAAGGTAAAAGTCGTAATTCTGGGACAGGACCCCTATCACGGCGAAGGTCAGGCTATGGGACTGTCGTTTTCCGTTCCGAAAAATAAGGAACTTCCGCCGTCGCTAAAAAATATTTATAAAGAATTAAAGGACGATTTGGGCGTAAATCCGCCGGATAGCGGCGACCTCACCGCATGGGCGAAACAAGGCGTTTTGCTCCTTAACACCGTGCTTACCGTAAGAGCGGGAATGGCAAACTCGCATGCCGGAAAGGGTTGGGAGATCTTAACCGACGACGTTATAAAAAAGATTTCCTGCGGCAGAAAAAACGTAGTATTTATTCTTTGGGGAAACAACGCCCGATCCAAAAAGAGCCTTATCGATAAAAGCAAACATCTTATTCTCGAAAGCGCACACCCGAGTCCACTTTCCGCCTATAACGGATTTTTCAACAGTAAGCCGTTTTCTAAAACAAACACGTACTTATCCGCCCGCGGAATAGAACCTATAGACTGGTCTAAATCATCCGATTAACCGCTTTTTTAGTCGCGGTGCGATTTCAATAATACAGGTATTAAATTATTCAACCTGAATTTAAACTTAAAAGCCGCCGTTTGCAAACGGCGGCTTTTTGTTGTTTCATTTTATACTGCTCTGTGCCGGCAAAATCAATACTCTATATCTTTCATCTGACCTGTTACGATAAGACGCTTCATCAGCCATATTTCGGCGTCCATTCTGCCTGAAAAGTAGGGATAATTTTGCCACTTACCCCTTTCTTCGCCTTCCATAGCGGTGGATTCGGGATAAATTTTAAGATGCTTCGGTAAAAATTCTTCGGCTAAAGCCACGCTGCGTTTAACATGCGACTTAGAAGTTATTATCATTACGCTTTTTACGTTTTCGAAGTTAATAACCCGCTGTATTCTTAATGCGGCATAAATCATATTTTCCTGCGTGGTAAGCGCTTCGGGCTCGTCGATGATAACGCTTTCCGGTACGCCGTTTAACAAAAGATATTTTTTAATGTGCATGTATTCCGGTAAGGTTTCGCCGTTACAGGTAAGGTCGGGATGTCCCGTCGGCACGAGATATTTTACCCTGCCTTCCTTATAAGCTTTTAAGCCTGCTTCGGCTCGGGCAAGTATTACTTCTTCCGAACCGCCGAGAATTATACCGACGTCCGCGGTAAAGCCGCCGTCCTTATTCATATACACTATCTTTTCTTTGTCTGCGTTACTCAAACTGTTTATTTTATCGTCTGAAAGTTCGGATAATTTCATAATTTTCTCCGTCATAAAACTTTGGATAAAAATTCTTTAAGTCTTTCGTCCTTGGGTTCGTCAAAGAACTTTTCGGGCGAATTTTCTTCCTTAATAACTCCGCCGTCCATAAATATCACACGCGTCGCGACTTCTTTTGCAAATCCCATTTCGTGCGTTACCACAAGCATAGTCATGCCTTCTTTAGCGATTTCCTTCATAAGATCCAGAACTTCGCCTACCATTTCGGGATCAAGAGCCGAAGTCGGTTCGTCGAAAAGTATAACTTTAGGTTCCATCGCAAGCGCGCGGACGATCGCTATACGCTGCTTCTGCCCGCCAGAAAGCGTTGACGGATAGACTTCCGCCTTGTCTTCAAGTCCGATTTTTTTAAGGAGCTCCAAAGCCTTTCGTTTATTTTCCGCTTTTATTTCTTTAACGGTTTTGTTGGGTATAAGCTCTTTTTTTCTGTCTTTTTTTCTGAAAAGATTTCCGAATTTTATAAAAAAGTTCTTTCTCGCTACTTTATTTCTTTCGTGAATTTTAACGTGATCCGGTGCGAGCGTGATGTTATCAAGAACGTTTTTGTTGTTAAAAAGGTTGAAATGCTGGAAAACCATTCCTATATGCTGACGGTGCTTATTTATGTCCACCTTCATGTCGGCAAGGTCTTCGCCTTCGAACATAATCGAACCGCCCGTCGGATCTTCCATACAGTTTACGCAGCGTAAAAACGTCGATTTGCCGCAACCCGAAGGTCCTATTATAACAAGCACTTCGCCTGCGTTTACGTCGAGATTTATACCCTTTAAGACTTCGTTGTCGCCGAACGATTTTTTAAGATTTTTAATCGAAAGTATTGTCTCTGCCATGTCTTACACCCCCGCCTTTTTAGTCTTTTTCGATTTTTTTGTTTTAGCGGTAAAATTGCGATCGCTCTTTGAAAAAGCGTTTTCGATAAGCTTTATTAAAAGAGTTATCAAAAGAACGAGTATAATATAAATCGCCGCCATGAAAAGATACGGCATAACAGAGTCGTAGTTTTTACCGGCGATTGCCTTCATAACCGTATAAAGGTCGTAAACCGTTATAAAACTTACTACCGAAGTTTCTTTTATAAGGGTGATGAATTCGTTGCCGAGCGTAGGGATAATGTTTTTAACCGCCTGCGGAATAACTATTTTGATCATAGTTACAGGATAGCTGAGTCCCAAAGCTCTGCCGGCTTCCATCTGTCCCGCGTCGACCGAGTTAATGCCTCCTCTCATAATTTCAGACACGTATGCGCCGGAATTCATTCCGAATACTATTATGCCGACGGTAAGCGCGTCAACGCCCTTTACTCCGAGTACCGGTAATAAAACGTAATACGTTATAAGAAGCTGTACTACCATCGGCGTTCCTCTGAAGAGCGCCACGTATACCGAGCATATTTTATCGAGAACTCTGACTACCGGGCTGTATTTCGGCGAAACTTTGACTATCGCTATAAGGGTACCGATCACGATACCTATAATAAGACCTAACACGGCGATCTCAACCGTGTTCAATATTCCTTTCAATAAAAGCTTCTGCCAGTACTCTCTTTTCAGAGTACCCCAGAACAATTCCCATTTTGCGGAAAAATTCATTTTTACTCTCTTTACGCCAAAAATTTCCGTCTTGCAAAAAGGCGGAAATTTTTAACGGTTTATCGTTATTTTTATTGTTTTTAATTAGTCGGTGGTTACTTTGTAGCCTACTTTCGTTCCGACGTTCTGATAATATTTAGCTTCGATTGCGTCGTAAGTTCCGTCCGCTTTTACTTTAGCGATGAATTCGTTGAACTTATCCTGAAGAGTTTTGTTGCCCTTCTTCATAACGAAAGCGTATTCTTCGTCGGTGAGTTTTACGTCGATAACCTTAACGCCGCTCTTTTCGGCTACTATCGCGTTAGCGGGACCTTCGTCTACTACTACGGCGTAAAGATTACCGTTAAGCATATCTTCTACTGCAAGAACTGCGGTATCGTAACCTTTGCCTTTGATATTGGAGAAGCCGTCGAAACCGAATGCTTCGTCGCCGTTTATATACATGCCGCCGGTAGTACCCGTCTGATAGCCGATCTTTTTGCCGCTGAGCGCTTTAAGAACGTTTTCAACAGCCGTTGCGTCGGTCATACCGTCGAAATCGTTGTTATCACCCTTAACGATAAGCTTCTGCGAAGCTTTGCAGTAAGTATCCGAGAAGTCGTAAACCTTCTGTCTGTCTTCCGTAACGGTGATGCCCGCCATACCCGCGTCTGCATAACCGGAATCAACCTGAGTGAAAATCGCATCGAAATCGATGTTTTTAACTACGAGTTCGAGATTGTTTTCCTGAGCGAAAAGTCCCGCGAGTTCGATGTCTATACCGTAAATTTTGCCGTCTTCGCCGATATATTCGTACATACCGAACGGGCAGTTCGTAACTACGGTGAATTTACCGTCTTCAACGGGATATTTAACTTCTTCCTTACCGCAAGCGGTAAGCCCTAACGCGCCGGTTACCAATAAAAGCGCGCTTGCAACAGATGCAAATAACTTTTTCATTTTAATTCTCCTTTTTTGCCTTTCGTCATTGATTTTTATGCGAAAGGTTTGTTCTTTTTTTGTATGCCAAAATTCTATCACCGCGCTTTTTATTTGTCAAACGATTTTTTGCATTATTTTGAAAATATTTTATTTTTTTTGAATATTTATTTAATTTTTGTATATTTATTTGTATATTTATGATTTATATGCGGTTTTGTAAACAATATGCCGAAAAAAACAAAAAATATGGCACACAAATATTTACAAATAAAAAATCCGTTATACAATAGGCTCAGCGTCCGTAATAAAAAGGAGGTAAATAAGAAAAGTCTTTCCTGTTTCCTTTTCGGTTTGCCTTAAAGGCAGGGTTTATGGATTTTATCACGGTCATAAAAAGCTTAAAAGCCTACGGTGCGGATCACATTTTAGTATCTTTTGCGGTAACGGTACTCGTATGGATTACGACAAAACTTTCCAAAATCTCTAAGCTGAAACATTTTTTACCCTTTATATACGCGTTTTTCGTATACGCCCTGTACGAAACCGTATTTAAAAGCGGCGTAAAGTTTGACGAAGAGTTTTTCTCCGGCGTATCGGTAACCGCCGCCCTTTCTTTCGCGGAATATCATATCTTCGGCAGAATATTATCGGGCAAAAAGATAAATTCGCTTAAATTATCTGCGATAATATCCGTTCTCGAAGCGTACGGCGCGAAAAACGCCGAAGAGCTTGCGAATAAAATAATTTCGGCTTTAACTACTCATGATTCTGCCGACAGTGCCGCGGATATAATAAAAAACGTCCTTTTATGCGAGAACGAAACTCTTTACGATTCCAAAGCCGTAGCGGAAACCATAAAGGCTATAATAGACGGACTGAATAAAAAGTCTTAAAAGAAGACCGCCGCGAGAAACTTCTGTTCCGATAAATTCATAAGACGGCTTTAATACGGCAATAAAGCCGTTTTAATTTTAATAATGTTTATCATGTTATTATAATATAAATATAATAGGAATTTATCGTCCTTTAATCTCTCTCACGACGAGCGAAAACGCGTATAAAATAAGTTTCAAGCCAAACCCCTGATTTTTCGGTATGACAATCGGTATGACAAACCGGCAGTCCGCAGCGAAAGTTGCGGACTGTTTTTTTAAACGCATAATTAAACGTTAAATATAAATACTTTTAGTATGCAAAAGATATACTTAAGCATTAAAAACAACATCGGATATATAAAAGAAAAGATCCGTTCGGACGATCTTAAATTATACGAATTTCGTCTCGGCGACAAGCTTAAAACAAAAGCCGCGATATTTTTTATCGACTCCATGGCGGATAAAAAGTCCGTCGCGCAGGATGTCCTTAAACCGCTTAAAGATTTTAACGGAAAAATAACGGCAAGCGGAATTCTTAACGCCGTCAACTCCCCTGCGGCGGAAATTTTTAAATCATTTACCGAAGCGACGAAAAAGATTTTAGAAGGCGATACCGTTTTGTTCGTCGACGGAATAAACTCTGCATTCTGTCTTTCGTTTCTGGATATCGAAAAACGCCCGGTTACCGAACCGCCTACTTCGATAACGCTACGCGGTCCGAGAGAAGGATTTGTCGAAAACATAAATTCAAATCTTTCTCTCATACGCCGCCGGTTAAAAACACCGAAGCTCGAAATCGAAACTTTCACCGTCGGTAAGCTTTCGGCGACACAGGTAGCGGTAATCAGCGTCAAAGGCGTTACCAAAGAAGGTCTTTACGATAAAGTAAAAGCCCGTATAAACGCAATAGACATAGACTCCGTTCCAGATTCTTCTTACGTCGCAAAGTTTTTTACCGAGCATAAAACTTCGCTTTTTAAGCAAGTCGGCACGACCGAAAAGCCCGATATTTTAGTCGCGAGAATTTTAGAAGGAAGAATAGCCGTCGTCGTGGACGGTTCGCCGTTCGTTCTGACTCTGCCGTACGTTCTTGCCGAAGACTTTCAGAGCGCGGACGACTATTACAGTTCGAGCTACCGCGCTTCGATGATAAGAATTTTACGCGTAGGTTCGGTATTTGCGGCGATAATGCTGCCCGCGTTTTTTGTCGCGTCGCAGCTCTTTCATCTGCAATTTCTGCCGCTTTCGTTTCTATTGACGATAGTCAACAGCATAAAAGGCATACCTCTTTCGCCGAGTTTCGAAATGTTCTTTACTCTGATGATTTTCGAGATACTGAACGAAGCGAGCATACGAATGCCAAAATACGTCGGCATGGCGGTTTCGATAGTAGGAGGTCTCGTTCTCGGCGAAACGGCTGTAAACGCAGGAATAATTTCCGCCCCCGCGCTTATGATTATAGCAATATCCGGCATCTGCCTTTACACCGTACCCGAACTTGTTCAGACGTTTTCGATACTGCGATTACTGTTTTTGTGCGTTGCGGGATCTGTCGGCGGGTACGGTCTGATACTGTTAAGCGTAGCAGTCCTTGCCTATCTCGTTTCCTTCGAGACCTACGATACGCCGCTTATGGCTCCCTTCGCGCCGTTAATAACGTCCGACCTTTCGGACACGCTGTATAAAGGCTTTATGGAAGAAAATATATATAGACCTGCAACCTTCGGAAGCAAAAACTCTCGCAGAATGAAGATTTTAAGTCCTACCGACAAATCGATCGACATAAACGGAGAAGAAAACGATGACTGATTACGAATTAACCTTAAAAAGCGGTAAAAATTGCGCGGAAAAATCAGCGGCCGAAACAAACGCCGGCGGCAAAGCTCTTAAAGCGCGGCAGATAGCCTTTTTATTCATTGCGTTTTTACCCGTAACCAAATTCATGGCCATGCCGAAAACCGCCGCGGAACTTGTCGGCGAAAACCTGTGGATAGCGGTACTTATAAACATTTTAATCGACCTTGCCTCGATAATAGCTTTGCTTTTTACCGACAAATTTTGCGGAATGACTTTTTATGATCTTCTGGAAAGTTTCGGCGGCACCGTTTTCGCCAAAATCATACTATGTCTGTACTTTCTGTTCTTTTTGATAAAAGCTTTTCCGGGACTTATCGAAACGAGCGTTTTCGTGCAGAACACCCTTTACGAAACGTCGCCCACGGCATTTTCGTTCGTTCCGTTTTTTATAACGGCGTTCTATATTTGCTCGCTGAAATTAAGAGCGATAGGAAGACTCTCGGACGTGTTGTGGCTTTTTACGCTTGCAGGTTTTGTTATCGTCATGTCTCTGTCGTTTGAAAGCGCGGACTATGCGGCTCTTTTACCGATATTAAAGAACGGGAAAAACGTTATGAAAGCCTCTGCAAAAATATCGGGATGGTTTTCCGACTCCGCTTACTTTTTATTCATGATCGGAAGATTCGATAAAGAAAAACACTCTTTTTCTAAAATAATTTCCGGTTACTCGGCAGCGGCGGTGTTAATCTTAATATTTTCAGCGGCGTTTTACGCCGTATTCGAATCGCTCGCTCCGACGGAACTGTTTCCGCTCGCCGAAATCTCCAAATTTTCAAGCGTGATAAACGCCGTAGGAAGATTCGACTATTTAGGAATATTCATGCTTATTTTAACAGCCGTACCCGCAACGGCTCTTCCGGTATTTTTTGCAGCGAGAGCGTTAAAAAAAGTAACCGGAATAAAAAAGACATGGATAACGGCGCTTATATGTATTCTATCGGAATTCGTCGCGGTAATAATCTTCAAAAATTACTATAAATCCATTTCGCTTTTTATAAACGAAAAGTTATGGTTGTGGCGGCTTTTGGTCGGTAACGGTATTCCGTTAACTATGCCGTTCATCGCCTTTGCCGTCAGAAAAAAGATTAAAAAAGGAGAAACCCGGGCATGAAAAACAACTCCGTTTTTATAAGGGCAAAAATATTTCTGGTGGCGTTCTTCGTTATACTTACCTACTTCTTTTCGAACGATTTCGGACTTATCGACATCGAAAAAACAGCAATAGTAACCGCGATAACCGTCGATAAAGAAAACGACGAGTACGAAATAACAATGCAGATAGCCGTTCCCGAAGCGACTACCGAGTCGAGCGACAACGAACAGACGCTCGTAACGGGTAAAGGCAGAACGGTAGGCGAAGCGATAGGCAACGTCGGTTCTCTCACGGGGTGGTTCCCCAAACTTTCCTTCTGTAATCTTATTTTACTCGGCGAAAACGTTTATAAAGAAAATATTTCCGCTTCCGCCGAATACTTTATAAGAAGCGTAAGAGTGCAGGATTCCGCGCTTATCGCAGCGACGGAAGGCAAAGCGAGCGACATTATAAAAAACGCTACTCCTCTCGATAACGTGAGCAGTTTCGCTATACAAAAAGTACTCCTGCGAAAAACAGGTATCGACGGCGCCGTTCTTAAGACGGATATAAAAGATTTTCTTAAAAACTTTTATTCGAGAAGCAGAACGGCTTATCTCCCTCTTATCTCCGTCGAATCCGACGAAAACACCAAAAATTCGGGTAATTCCGGGCAAGGTTCCGGAAGCGGAAGCAGCTCGCAGGGCTCAGGGGAATCGCAAGGTCCAGAAGAAGGCAAAAAACTTTTTACCGCAACGAAAACGGTCGTAATAAAAGGCGAAAAAACCGTCGGGATTTTAACTCCTTCCGAAACAAACGCCGCGGTCTTTTTCAAACAGGCTATATTCGACTCTTCTCTCCCCGTATCGGACGTTGAAATAAACGGCAAAAGCGAAAACTTTCTGCTCAGGATAATACGCTCGGAATCGAAGAAAAAAATTACACTTTCGGGCGAAACGGTATCGGTGAAAGTATACCAGAACGTGAGCGTGAAGACCGCCGATCAGACTATAAAATTCGGCTCGGACGAATATCTGCCGTTCTTTACCGTGCTGAAAAGCGCGAGCGAAAAAGCCGAAAGAGATTTAAAAGCGGAAATGCTCGGCTTTCTGAACGTCTGCAAAACGTTGAACGCAGATCTTATCGGAGTGGACGACGCGATTTACCGCTACCACCACGACAAGTACGATTTGCTTAAAGACCGACTGTTTGAAAATATAAACTTCGACGTTTCCGTAAACGTTTACGGACAGAAATAAAAACGCAGTGGAAAATCCGGAAAAGGACAAAAAAACGCAAAAAATAAGAAAAAACAAAATCAGAACTACAAAAACGGCTCGCATACGCAAGCCGTTTTTATAGTTAAAAATTATTTTATATATATCCGGATTATAACCCGCAATCACATAAGCGATTTATAAAGTTTAATTATGTCCTCGACGGAAGTCTCTCTCGGGTTGCCGGGGCGGCACGCGTCGGCATAAGCGGATTCCGCAAGCGCGGGTATATCTTCTTCCTTTACTATTCCTTTAAGAGTAGTAGGTATGCCCACGTCTTCCGAAAGTTTTCTTACGGCGTCCACCGCGGCTTTTCTGTATTCCTCCTGCGACATGTTTTCGGCTCCCTTTACTCCCATCGCAACGGCTATATCGCGGTACTTTGTTCCCGTGTATCCGGCGTTATATTCCATTACCGTCGGAAGAAGTATCGCGCAGGCTTTGCCGTGCGGCGTATCGTAGTATGCGGAGAGCGTGTGAGCCATCGAGTGATCCACCCCGAGTCCCACGTTCGAAAATCCCATTCCGGCAACGTACTGACCGAGAGCCATGCCTTCGCGGCCTTCGGGAGTGCCTTCTACGGCTGCCCGTAACGATCTTGCGATAATTTCGATAGCCTTAATGTGGAACATGTCCGAAAGTTCCCACGCACCCTTGGTTATATATCCCTCGATCGCGTGAGTAAGTGCGTCCATGCCCGTCGCTGCGGTAAGTCCCTTCGGCATAGAACTCATCATATCCGGATCGACTACGGCGACAACGGGTATATCTTTCGCGTCCACGCAGACGAACTTACGCTTCTTTTCGACGTCGGTTATGACGTAATTTATGGTGACTTCTGCAGCGGTGCCGGCGGTCGTCGGAACGGCTATTATCGGCACGCTTTTATGCTTTGTAGCGGAAACGCCTTCGAGCGATCTGACGTCTTTAAACGACGGGTTGTTTATGATTATGCCTATAGCTTTCGCGGTATCCATCGAAGATCCGCCGCCGATCGCTATAATGCAGTCCGCGCCGCTCTTTTTGTATGCCGAAACGCCGTGTTTTACGTTTTCGATCGTAGGATTGGGCTTTATCTCGCTGTAAACTTCGTAAACGATCTTGTTTTCGTCCAGAACGTCCGTTACTTTTTTAGTAACTCCGAATCTTAAAAGATCGGGATCTGAGCAGACGAACGCCTTTTTGAAGCCTCTTCCTTTTACTTCGGTAGCGATTTCTTTAATCGCGCCTTTGCCATGGTAACTTGTTTCGTTTAAGATAAATCTGTTAGCCATAATTTCCCCTTTTATATATTATTTTAATTATTGACTAATAAGGCGGTTTTATACGCCTCTTTTTTAATATAGCACCCAAAAGTCTCTCTGTCAATACCAATTTTTAATTCCGTGCCGAAAATCCCGGTCCGGAACTTCAGAACGGAAGAATAAACGAAAAACGACGATAAATATCCGTGACGATAAATATTTTTAATATCTTAAAACGTTCCGTTTGCCTAAAGCGTAACTAAAATTAAAAACAATATAAATTTTCAATTAAATAAAAAACGCAAAAAAACCGCTTTTTAAGCGGCTTTTTGTTTAAGTTATTATTTGTTGTTATTTATATTTATTTTTCTCTTCTGCGGTTTGAAAGTCTTGCGCTGCTTTTTAACAGCAGAATCGAGAACGTTATGCTCGCAATAAGAAGAATCGAAAGCGACACGACGACTATAATAAGAGCTACGCTTACTTTATCCTTTTCGATTACGCCTGTCTTTCCTTCGTTTATCACAAACGATTTTTCAAGGCTTACCGCGCCTTCTTCGTGAGCGAATTTATCTTCTCTTATAAATCCTATCACTACTTCGTTATTACTTTCAAGTTCGTCGTAAGTAAGAATTACTTCGCCGTTTTCAATAGTTTTTTCGATCTTGTTAACGAGTACGTAGTTGGTTTTCAAACCGGCATCGGGAGTGATTTTGTACCTTAAAGTCTCACCCTGTACGAGCGAAACTATACCGAACGCTTCGATTTCTTCGCCCGAAGAATTCTTTTTATACGCTTGGAGCTTTCCGCCCGAAACGTTTCTTACATAGACGTTCTTTTCAGAAGTTTCGAGATTTTTAACCGCAACTATTTCAAACGGACTGAAGTCGTTAAGAGTAACGACAATGCCGTATTCCGTTACCACGCACTCTATTTCTTCGGTCTTGGTTTTATCTATCTTGCCGTCCGAGCCGCGCTTGAAATGATAAACCTTGAAGGTAACGCCCGCGTCCTTTGCGCTGTAACCTTCGGGAAAACCGAAAGCCACTCTGACGTAAGAATGTTCGGGTATGCGAACGAGACCGCCGCAGATATTAAGATTTATTTCGTACGTTGCGGACGATAGAATTTCGGCATTTTCCGATTCCTTTTTTATAAGCTCTTCCGAAGAAGAGTTCATATCCGCTTCGTCGTCTGCGCCGGGTTTTGTCGCGACGAGAACGAGCTGGCTTCTCTCTGCTTCCGCAATCTGTTCGCCGTTCAAAGTGAAGCCGTTAAGGCTCAGATCGGAAGAATCTATAAGCGTAGGATTACCGTAAGAATTAACGTAAAGTCTGCCGCCCGGATACACTTTGCTGCAAACCTGCCACGGACGATTGAACGTAAGGCTTACCGCTTTCGGTTCGCCGCCTTTATCAAGATCGGCAACGACGTTCGTCGGCAAAAAGTTATAATCTATCGAATCGTGTTCGTACATTTTGCTCGGCGTGAAGGTAAATACTATCGTATCGGTTTTTCCGTCCGTTTCTTCCGAAGAAGAAACAAGTTTCACTTCATCGCCGACGGTAACGTATTCGCTTAAATTATTCGATTTTGTACTGTAAACGTATATGCCGATCGGTTTTCCGTCGTCCTTCTTTTTAAGCGACGAATTATATTTTATTTCGATTGTATAAGTATTTTCGGCAGATAAATGAGTGGTTACGGGCTGACCGCCGACGTAAACGGTTCCCGCAGGTCTTACAGAAGACGGATCGTAATTTTCGTTTACGATAAGTCCGCTTTTTAATACTATTTTCGACTCCTCGAAAGATCCTTTGTTATAAGACGCATATTTATTACCGGCTTCGGTATTATCGGGCGCCTGCGTAGTTATCGCAAACTGCGCAAACTTGTAGTTCGCAAAAGGGAATTCCCCGCTTTCGTCGCCGTAATAACACCAATAATCTCCGAGATATTCAGCCGAATTATCCGAAACTTCATGTCTTACGACGAGATATAAGCCGTATTCCTGCATTTCGGAAGAATTATTATATGTAACATACTTGCCGGATTCGGCGTCGAATTTCGTGTAAGAATACTTTATCGCGGTATTCTCTTCGTTTATATAAACGTTTAGTCCGTCGTTAACGCCGTTCGCGGCAAAGTCGTTTTCGTTTATTCGAATATCCTGATACGGGAATACCGTTCCGCAGTCAGATATTTTGCCCGTCGGTTCGTAATTATTCATCGAGCTTTTACCCGATAAAATATAAGGCGTTTTGTCTTTATGCGAAGCCGCGAATGTCGGATCGACGCGATACCATTTGCCGAGAATATAAACGGCGTTCCAGGCATGCGGCTGCGGATTGTTGTTGTCGTAATAATTTCCGACGATTTCGACGCAGCGTATACCGAGTTTTTTGTATTCATTGTTTTCGCAGATCTTGTTTATAAGGTATTTGAAAGCCTTCGCATAGCCGTCGCATACTGCGTAACCTTTTCCGAATACTCCGTAAGCCGTCCTTATCGTCGGCATGCCGAGTTCTTCGGCGGAAAGATTTTTATATTCGTCAGATAAAGCGTATTTCGTTATTTCCGCAATCTTTTCAACCGCGAGATGAACGATATAAGCCGCCTGCGTTGCTGGATCGTTCGAAGACGAATCGGCGTCTTTTGCCGCTTCTTTCAATTTATCTGCTATTTCTTTTTTAACTTCCGAAACTTTGTTTTCGAACTTCGAGATTTCGCCGCTCAGATTTTCCAAAGTAAAGCCGTCTGTAAAGTACGTTTCGTTATTGCCGGCGTCTATATAAGCGCGGTACTCGCCTCCGTACAGCGACATGCTTAAGCTTATCTTATCCGCGTCTACGTAAAAGAGCTGCGGATTATCCATAAAGAACGCGTCTTTTGCCGCAGCGAATTCTTTGAGTAAAAGATTGCTGCCGTTCGCAAACGACATTATTCTGTCTTTGGTTACGACGTTGTTCGCCACAAGGTCGTATCTCTCGCCCTTTTCAAAAATCGACTTGGACACGCCCGTAGGGCCTTTGTCGCTCATGTTCTTAAGCGCGTCATAAAATTTCTGCTCGCCGCTCTGCCCGCCTGTGGACGACCTTGCGGGGAGCTGATCCCTGTAATAAGTTCCCGCAGCCGACGGCGTAACGTCCGCGGCGTAAGCGGTTTTATCTGCAATTCCCGTCTTCGGTACGATAAGAGTTACCGCCGCGATTATAAACGAGAACGCGCAGATGAAATATAACGCTCCTTTTATAAACTTCTTCATATATTCACCCTCTTGATGTGTTTCGGATTTATCCTTATATTTAACAAGTAACAAGTTTTTGCTTTTATTTTACGTAACAAATGTTATATAACGTATGTATTTTTTTGTTTTTCTTTGGTTAATGCTTTTATTTAATATATTCTCTCACTCTTAAAGGTACGCCTATTCTCTCAGATAATTCCTTACATTTTTCAATATCAACTCCGGGAACGGCAACTACGCTTAATACGGTATTTATGCCGAGAGTTTTACACTCTTTGGCAAAATTAAGCATTTCTTCAAAGGCGGCCGTGCCGTAAACGCTGTGGCAGATTTTATCGTACGATACTTCGTTGTCGGCGTTAAGCGAAACCGAAACTACGTCAAGTTTCCCTTTAAGCTCTTTTGCAACGTCTTTATCGTTAATAAGGCTCCCGAGCCCGTTGGTGTTGAGCCTTGTTTTTTTACCGACGGAATGAACGTAATCGGCGATCTTTATCATATTATCAAGGCAATAGGTCGGTTCGCCGTAGCCGCAGAAAACGACTTCGTTAAAGCCTTTTTCTTCATGTAAAAATTTTTCGATCAAATCTATACATTCCTTAGCGGCAGGTTCGCGGTCGAGCCACAAACATCCG
>DPQQ01000005.1:133073-137258 GCA_003538975.1 Clostridiales bacterium
GTCGAGCCACAAACATCCGCTGTCGCCGATACCGTCGCCGTTTTTACGGATACAAAAATCGCACGAATTGCAGCACTTGTTGGTAAGATTCACATATAAATTATCGCCGTAGCGATACACAAAATTTTCTCTCATTTTTATCTTTGCCGTTATAAATTTTTTAATATAATCCGAATTTTTCTTTTTTAATATTTTATCACCTTTTTATAAAAATCACAAGATTTTAACGGTCAATAAATAATTCCTTAAAAATTGTCCGAAAAACCTTTCAATCGTAAATAAATCGTTCCGCAAGCCGCTTTATCGCAATGCTCCCGTTACTTTGGCAAAGCCGACTGCCTGCCGATAATTTTTTAACATAAAAGCGGCGGAATATTTTTCCGCCGCTATCACAAACCTATTATAAAATTTTTATTTTTAATCGCAATTACGCATCTGTTTCATAAGGTTCGGTACCGGGATTTGCTTCCGGCAGGGTTTTAACTTCCGCCGCAGGTAAAAGGCTATCGCCTTTATTTTTATTCTTTTTGTTTTTTATTCCCGCTATTAAAGAAGGCAATATCTGGAGCGCCGCAAGAACACAAATATATACTATCTGCGTGAGCAGATTGGTCATTACCACCGATAAAAGAGCATATTGATCATCTCCGCGAACGCTCGGAAGTCTTTCATTCCAAGATGACGGAGTAAAGTAATCTGTTCTGAACCATATCGTCGCCGCGATCGCAAGAATTATTATCACGACAAGGCAACTAACGGTGATTATTTTTAAGATAAGCGCCGATTTTTTATCGTTTTTATAAATTATCAGAATACTTGGTACAAGTGCCGCAAGAGAAAATACAAAGCTGAGAAGCGAAATGACGGCGAGCGGAATCTGAAAAGACTTAACAAGGCTCTCCCAAGCTACCATCCGGTAGCTGAACATATCTATCGAATTGTAAAGTACGATTACAACGTTTGCGAGAAGCGCCACCAGAGCCACCGCGTAAATCACGGTAAAAATCTTACGTCTTACTTCTTTATTATCCATGTTAACCGAATTTTCCTGGTCCATAATCTTCCCTCCGCAGGAACTTTTTTATTTTTTAACCGTTCCCGCGCATTAAGTATAACATTATATGGAACATATTTCAACGGTAATTTGAAAATTTTCGGATATTCCGCCGACGCGGACTACGGGTTCGCCCGTTATTTTATCGGAATTTCAATTATTCTACCGCTTTCAGGCTTTCGTTCATCTTTGTTTTTACGATTTTCGGTCTTAACATAAGCGTTACGAGTAACGTGAATATAAATACCACTATCGGAACAAGAAGCCACATAAACCAACTTACGTTGCCGACCGTTCCGAACCCTATCGTTTTGAATATAAGAGTCGCAAGTCCTATTCCGACGGGATAACCGAGAAGAATTCCGCAAAATGCGCTGACATATATTTCGCGATAAATATAACCGCATATTTCCCCGTCATGATAACCAAGCACCATAAGCGTAGCTATTTCTCTTTCTCTTTCGCTTATATTTATCGTTGTAAGCGTATTTATTACCACAGCGGTCAATAGTCCCGCAAAAACAACCACGACTATCGCTATCCCTATAATAGCAGGCGAGCCGAAGTCGCCGAACAAGCACATATCGAGAAGAGCAAGCCCCGCAAACACCAGTCCCGTCGATACCGCTATCGAGACGAGCATCATAAAAAACCTCGTTTTATATCTGAAAACGTTTCTCATAGACGACTTATACTTAAATGAAAGGCGTTTCCAGATAAACGGGATTTTTTCAAGTAATATTCTCCTTCCTTTTTTCGGCGGTTTCGGTCTTAAAAGATCCGCGGGCATGTTACCGGCGAGTCTCATCCCGATAGAGAATACCGCAATCAGCGTTACCGCTATAATAACGCCAAGCGACAAAAAGTAATAGCTTGGGTTGACCACCACCGATATCGGCGGCATAACGTAACTGTAACCGAAAACAAGGCATATCAGCCACGAAACGCCGTATCCGACAAAAAAGCCGACGCATCCGCCGACGGCGAGAGCGACGAGAGCAAAGAAAACGTATCTCCGCACGATACATATCGAGCCGTATCCGAGAGTTTTGAAACAAGCAATCTGCGAGCGTTCCTCATCCATAAGTCTCATCATGGACGACAACACGACGAGAAGCGTTACGGCGATGAAAATAATCATTAAAATATTGCCTATTCCGCGTACCTTATCCGCGCTGGCTATTATAGATTTGAAGCTGTAATTGTCATAAAGCGTGATTATGCGTATATTATCGCCTAAAATCCGCGTAAGTTCTGCTTTTTCTTTTTCTACGTATTTTTCGTAACCGGAAGAAAAAGATTTGAATTGATTGCGATTTTCGGCTTTTATATACAAATCGCCTTTCGGCATGCTTGCGCATACGTCCGCCGGACAGTATAAAATATTTTCGAGCAGATCGAGTTTGCTTATGTCGGACATGTTGTCGGGAATTTCGGTATCTTCCGGGTTGTTGTAACTCGGTTCTCCGTCTTTACCGAACGTCAGCGGACTTTTAACTATTCCTTTGATCGTAACGTTGATTTTATATTTGTAAGACCCGTTAAGCGCTGCCGCAAGATCTATTTCTGCTTTATCGCCGACGGAATACCCTTTTATTACGTTATCTTTTACTTCGGCATAAACGCAATTTTCATCGTCTTCCGTTATTCTGTCGCCTTCGACGAATTCCGCTTCGTTGATTTTTGTGTTCTCGAGATCGAGAAAATATAACCGAAGAGATCTCTTTTCGCCTGTTTGAATATCTATTGACATTCCCGATTCGACATTGTTCTCTCCGTAACGGTTTATTACCGCAGAAATCTGCTCGTCGGTAAAACCTCCCGTCTTACTTTTCACGATAAAATCGCTTACGTTACGATTTTTATAATAGTTTTCTATACTGTCCTTTATCATATCGGTTGGCGATCCGATACCCGATATAAAACCTATCGAGATAAGGACGATGCCGATAAGTGAAAGAAGCCGTATAAGATGTTTTTTGAACATTCTGCGGACCGTCTTAAAATACGTTTTTACCATTCTATCTCCTCGACCGATTTAGGATTATCGTTTGTTTCGATACTTTCGATTCTTCCGCTCTTTATCTTTATTACTTTATCAGCCATATCTTTAAGCGCGGCGTTATGCGTTACGATAATAACAAGTTTTTTTCTTTCGCGGGATAAATCCTGTAAAAGTTTCAGTATTTTTTTGCCGGTGACGTAATCCAGCGCGCCTGTCGGCTCGTCGCATAAAATCAGCTTTGGGTTTTTGGCAATCGCTCGGGCGATGGATACTCTCTGCTGCTCTCCTCCCGAAAGTTCTGCGGGGAAATTATTCAATCTGTCCGCAAGTCCCACAGATTCAAGAACTTCTTTCGGATCAAGATGGTTATCGCATATTTCCACGGCGATTTCAACGTTTTCAAGCGCGGTAAGGTTAGGCATCAGATTATAAAACTGAAAAACGAACCCTACGTCGTGACGGCGGTAGTCCGTAAGTTGCTTTTTGCCGAACGCCGTTATGTTTTCTCCGTCAAGATCTATTTCGCCGCTCGTTGCGGTGTCCATTCCTCCCAAAAGGTTCAGAAGAGTCGTTTTACCCGCGCCCGACGCACCGAGGATTACTACGAATTCGCCTTCGTTCAGATCGAAAGAAACATTGTCGACGGCAGTTACGGTGATCGAACCCGTGTGATATTCTTTTTTTACGTTTTTCAATGATAAAACTTTCATAATATCCTCCTTGACAGTCAAAAAAATTTAATAACGTGACTGCAAAAAATTATCGGTTAATTTATATATTGCAGGTTTTAACCGCAAATATATTCGTCGCAATATATCTCCGCCGGGTTAAATTTCAGCTCTGTAACCAACGCCTTTTTTTTACTATAGCATATTTTACAGACGAAATCAATATGATTTCCGCAAACAAAGCGACAATTCTAACGGTTCGAAATAATATCGTTAAATCGTTCTCTCTTCATATTTCATACTTTTCGCAATTAAACGTTCAGTTTAAAATACATCATTAAACAGGGCTTTTTATCAGAAAAAACCTGCATTTTTGCATAAGAAAAGACCTTGAAACCGAACAACAATGGTTCATATTTCAAGGTCTATTCAGATGGCTGCCTCTGTCAGACTCGAAC
>DPQQ01000003.1:0-110477 GCA_003538975.1 Clostridiales bacterium
ATGGCGGCGTAGCTTAGTTGGTTATAGCGGCCGGTTCATACCCGGCAGGTCGTTGGTTCGAATCCGACCGCCGCTACCACTTTTAAGCTTATGCTTAATCAACTTAATAACCTCGGGAGAGTTTTACGCTGTAGAATTTTTCCGAAAGCAATCCTCGCTTCGGCAAGGAATTGCGCCAAGGCCCCTTGGTCAAGCGGTTAAGACACCACCCTTTCACGGTGGTATCATGGGTTCGAATCCCGTAGGGGTCACCAAATGAAAAGAACTTGTTTTAATTTAACAAGTTCTTTTTTATTTTATATTAAAACTATAGTATTTTTCATCAAAACAATTTAATACTTCGTAAGAAATTATTTTCGAAAAAGCTGAAATATCCCCTACCCTTCTTAAAATACCCCTATATGGCTGTCCATCCGAAAGTAGAATCTCACATGATTGATTTGAATATGTGATTTTAGAATTTATCCTATCATTCGCTAAAGCGATTCTGAATTCCTGCTGGTGTGCATAACTTAAGCTTTTCCGAAATAGTGCTTCCCTCATATGAGACACATAAAATTCTTCACTCTGTGGATTCACTCCTTCATATGAAACAAACATAAACACGCCATCTCCGGCAAAAACACTGTATATTCGATTGAAGAACTGTTCTTTTTCGCAAACCACAAAATATTTATGGTTGTTGCTTTTGAACTCGTCAAATGCTTTTTTTCTCAATAAAACATTGTTTCCCTTTACATCGTTATTCCCTACAGTATACATACAATATATTGGTATATTTTGATATACCCTTATTGTCCAAGCGATAGAGGCTTCATTAAAATCTCCAATGCCTTTAAATTGATTTTTAATAACTTCTCCGTTATTATTTAATTTTGCCAATTCACCTCTTTTGGCAAGGTATCTAAAATACGCTGGACAGTTAAAATACATCTCTCCTTCCATTAGAAATTTTTTTGCGTATTGAACATTATCAAATGATTTAATTAAAAATCTCGCTTTGTCTATCATATCTTTTCCTTTCACTTTAATATTGAGCAAATAAAATCAGCGATTCATTCGCCCATTTATGAAGCCCGCACCGATTCGACCTAAATATATCATGTTTGATTATAAATGTCAACTATATTGGCGACTTTTTTGTCCTATGTATTGACAAAAGAACGTAAAAAGTGTAGAATGTTAATAAGAACTACAGCACCGTAAGTGCTATTTTTCTTAAAGGAATTAAAAATGGATTACGAAAGCAGCATAAAACCCGAAGAAAGATTAAAAAACTTCAAAGATCTAATAGAGCGCGACTTGATAGATATTGGAAACGAATATTCCCGAACCGATTCAAAAACTCAAAAACCCGATTATGCGTTTTTATACTGGATTTTACTTAAAATTTTTAATATTGATGAAGATATGATTCTTGATCATATAACCGAGTACAACGACAAGGGCGTTGACTGCTTTGTCAATTTCGAAGATTCGAAAGAATTATTTATCATTCAATGTAAACACTATGATGAAAATACTGCCGTTATAAGAGCCAGTGTATCCGATTTTTTAAGTTCTCCGCTTGCTTTACTTGACAAGGGAACTTACAAGCGTTCTAAAGAATTGCAAAAAATTTACACAAAAGCAATAAACGATCCCGAATATAGAATTTATATGCAGTTTTATACTACAAATCAAAAATATTCGAGCGATATAAGCACTTTAATAAGTGCATTTAATGAAAAAAAGGCAAAAGCCGACATAAATATACATGCCGATTTTTTCGATTTAAAAGACATTTATGAAAAATACTATGGGAAAAGTTATAAACAAACTAAAAACTTAACTTTTAATTTAAAAACATTAAATAAAGGGACTTTTGCTTCTCTTAAAGAAGAGTACGGAGTTAATTACAATTATCCGGGTTATTACATAATCACGCCCGTTTCTCAAATTTATGAACTCATAAAAGAAGCAAAAAAAGCCGGTTATCCGCTTTTTGAAGCCAATATCCGTGAATACTTAGGCGGTAATGGAGCAATAAATAAAGCAATAGGCGATACTTTAAAAAGCGAAGAAGATCGCTCTAATTTTTTGTATTACAACAACGGCTTAACAATGATTGCAAAATCTGCAAGCGATCGACAAGTTTCCGGAGCGAGAGAAATTATATTAGAAAACCCGCAAATCGTAAACGGATGCCAAACCGTCAATACAATTTTTTCGGTACTAGACAACTATTCCGAAAAAGAACGAATTGACAACTTTAAAGACGTTTTGGTTATGACTAAGCTTCTTATCATAAAAAATAACGAAGAAAAAGACATAAAATTCTATCACGATGTTGTTAAATACACAAATAAACAAAATCCTATTCCCGACAAAATCTTTACCGCAAGTAATGAATCTATGTTTACAAGACTCCAATCTGAAGTAAAAAGATATGGATTATGGATAAAAATAAAACAAAGCGACAAAATAAAATTCGACACCGATTTTTCCGCACAAGAAAAAGCGGATATGTTAAGTCATGCTAAAGAAATCGCATCTCTTTTTGATTTAGATGTTTCGACAAAAGATCTTTGCGTAGATCTTGAAAAAATTCTTCAAATCTCGCTGGCTTACTTAACGGACGGACATACGGCTTTTACGCAAAAAAGTTCTGTATTAAAACCAAGTTCAAAAATATTTAAGGATTATAGTATTAAAATTCCTGATTTCTTATCTTATGAAAACATTGTAAGATTATACTTTTTATTTAAAAAAGCAGAGTTCGATCGTAAACAATCAGAAGATTTAAGAACACCAATCCCATACTATGTATTAGGCTTTTTAAGTTATCATATATTTAGTAGGAACGATTCTTCTAATTACAATAAATTACTCGATAAGATATTTTCTTCAAAAGAACAAATACAAAAAATATATAAATATCTTGTTAATTTAAGCAAAGGCTATAGAAGAGAAATGGCAAGAGAAAAAACAAAAGATTATAACGTTCTTATTAAAACAAAAATAAACGAAGAAGCTCTTCAGCAAGTAATTCAAAATGCAAAAGACTTTATGGAAGAAGAATATCAATTATTAACAAAACCACTATAATTTATCATATACTGAATTAAAAAGAGAGCTTTTGAAAAAGCTCTCTTTTTTATTAAATAATTTTACAGCGAAATTTTATATAATTTTAAGAAGAGGCATAGAGAATTGCGTGCTTTTTAAGCAAATTTATGGGCGCGGGCGTATTCTTTCGGGGTGAAGCCGGTGGCTTTTTTAAAGGCTTTGCAAAAGTAAGCCGAGTCGTAAAAATTCAGTTTTTCGGCTATCTGCAAAACGGTGTAGTATCCCCCAGACAGGTACTTTTTAGCCTTTTCGATCCTGAGCGCGGACCGAAAGTCCGAAAAGCTCTTCTGATACCTTTTTACAAAATACCGCTGCAAGGTAGAAACGCTTACGTTGAGTCTGTCCGCCGCCGACCTTTCGTCAAGAATGAAAATCTCTTCGGAATATATCAGCTTTTCGGCTTCGTAAGACAGCCTGTCGCCGTTTGTTCGTTCGAAAAGTCCGTCCAGAACGGCATAAAATGCGGACATTTTTTTATAATCGCCGGCAAGCGCGCCATCCGCATTTACCGCTAAAAAGGCGGATTTCAGATCTTCCGTCACGGCGGAAGTCACTATATACGGCTTGGTTTTGCCGGTACCTACGGGCAAAAGGTCGTATTTTTTGTTTATTGTAGAATTTGGTACGGTTTCGGCAATACATCCTGTGTGAAAATTAACCAAAACGTCGTCGGTGGCAAGCGTGAAAGTTGCTTTGTACTCGGACTTTTCAGGCAAAAAGACAATGTCGCCGGCGGTCGCCGTAAGCGTTTTGCCGTCCGCAAAGCGATAGTCTATTCTGCCGGAAATGATATAGCAAAACGCGTTCGCGTGTCTGCCCCGCCCGATAAAAGAATAACCGTCCCCCGCTTTCCAGATCTGCCGGTCTGTGTTAAGACCGTAAAAAACCGCGTTTTTATCAAAAAGTTTTTCCGTCATGTCCGTCCCCTTTTTGTTCTTTATTTCAGGCTCGACATTTGCCACCGGCAAGCCCGATTTTTTTATTTTACTATTTTACCCTTGCATTATAATACTTATTTTCTTAAGTCGCAACAAAATACGCCTGTTTGACCTGAAATTACAATTTTTTGAAATTTATATCCATTGATTGTTCTTCATTTTTGCTGTATCATATAGCTGCGAAAATAGAAAACGATCAAAAGTCGGCGTTTTTATTCCGTCAAAAAGCAAAAAGAAGGTGAAATTACGGGTTATTTATATCTTGCCGTCGCGAGATTTGCGGGAATAAGCAAAGTCGTCGCAATGAAAAAGGCGGGACTCGGGGCGAAAGGAAATTACAACAGCGTGCGTATAAATTTTATACGTTCCGCAATATGCCTTATAGTCAGCCTTGCGGTATTTTTTGCCGCAGGAGCGAATTTCACCGCGGACTTTTTATGGATCTGTTTGCTTTCGGGCGCGGCTAACGCTTTGAGCATGTTCAGCTGGATTATCTGCTCCGAAAAGGCGAACCTTGTACTTGTCGAAATATTTTCGCTCATCGGTTCGGTCGCCGTTCCCCTTATGCTCTCGCCTGCGCTTTACGGCGAATCGGTAAGTCTTGTAAACATAGTCGGCGTAATTTTGCTGTTTATCGCGGCGGTTATATTTTCAATAAAGCCTGAAAATTTTGTCGGAAACACCGAAAAAGAAGCGGAACCGACTATAAAAATCGACGACAGCGACGCTTCGGAAAATGCGGCTAAAACAGACGAAAAACAGGCAAAAATAACCGAAGAACAAACAAAAGCAACTAAAAAAAGTCTTAAAAACTTTTTGAGTACGGCTTTCTTTTTGGTTTTGTCGGGGTTGTCGCTTGCCGCGATAAGCGTAACGCAAAAACTTTACGTTTACAAGGTCGGCAAAAATTACAACGCGTTTTTTAATCTTATAACCTTTTTATGCGTGTTTATCGGCTTTTTCGCCGTGGCGATTATCGGCAAAATTTTTTATAAAAAGAGCTTCCTGCCCGAAATCACCCGTCCGAATCCGAGTGGATCGGAAGCCGACGGCAAAAATACAAAAAACCAGGCCGAACTTTTATACGTTTACATAATAGTCGCGGCTGTCTGTATATACGTGTTTCAATACTTTTCGACTCTCGCGGCGAATATTCTTCCGTCGGCGGTATTCTACCCGCTGTCGCAGGGCGCGCAGATGATTTTGTCCGCAATTTCGGACGCGGCGATCTTCAAAAGAAAACTTACCGCATTTACGATAATCGGTCTTATAATCACCGTTATCGGCGTAATAATCATAAACATTTAGCTTTAATCCACAAAGCGTTTTACATTAAAAAAATTCAAGATTGCGGCGGATTTGCCGCTACACAAGGAGAAAACGATGAAAATAAAGGCATTTTTAACAGATAAATCGGTGCATATGCAAAGCGTACCCGTATTCGCCACGGATGAAACCATGCCCGGCGCGTTAAGACTTACGCCGACGGGCAAAGACTTCGACGACTTTTCGGGCTTCGGCGTTTGTCTTACAGGCGGCTCGTGCTATCTTTTGGAAAAAGCGGACGAAGCTACCCGCAAAAAGCTCATAGAGAACTTGTTTTCAACCAAAGAAGCAACGGAAGAAGAAGCCGCGGCTTCTCTTAAAAACGGCGGCGAAGGAACCGTTTGCTCGAATGAAAGTCCTTACGGACTCGGTCTCAACGTGGGGCGGTTATGCGTCGGTTCGAACGACTACTCGGCGGAGCTTTACTGTTACGAAGATAAAGACGGCAACTTTTCGCTCGAAAAAGACCGGGCATACGTTATCCCCGCGATAAAAGAAATACTGAAAGTCGCACCCGACATGAAGTTGTTCTCTTCCCCGTGGTCGCCGCCGGCAAGAATGAAGTCCGGAAATTCCTTATGCGGCGGATACATGCGCGACAAATTTATCGAAGAGTTTGCCGACTATTACGTCAGCTACCTCCTTGCAATGAAGGATGAAGGCATAGATATTTTTGCCCTTACGCCGCAGAACGAACCCGGAACCGAACAGCAAGGCAGAATGCCCGCCTGCGTATGGTCGCCAGATCAGGAAGCGCAGTTTATTCTTATTCTGTCCGAAAAACTAAAAAAGAACGGTCTCGATCCCGAAATATGGATCCACGATCACCATTTCGCTTACTGGGAACGCGTTTTATGGCAGTTCAAAGAATACCCCGAGCTTAAAAACGTAGTCAATGCGGTAGCTTTCCACTACTATGAAGGCAGCCCGGAAGACGTTGAAAACTTAAGAGAAAGGATCCCCTATCTCGAATACCATTTTACCGAAGGCGGACCGAGACTTTACGACAACTACGGCTCCGACTGGTGCAAATGGGGCATGATTATGGCAAGGTCCTTAAATCACGGCTTAAAGTCGTTTACCGGGTTCAACTTCCTTCTGGACGAAAAGGGCGGCCCCGACATAAGTCCGTTCGGCTGCGCGGGACTGGTTACCGTAAATTCCGTTACCGGAAATCTCACCTACAGCGGACAGTATCGAGCATTCGCTCACTTTTCGCGTTTTATAAAACGCGGCGCAAAAATTATGCCGGCAACTATAACAGGTTATCAGGCTACCTTTTCTTACTCGAAGCCTTTTATCCGCGCGGAAGGCTGTATGGCAGTTAACCCGGACGGCAGCATAGTCGTCGAAGTAGTCAATCCGTCCGAAGATAAACGACAGCTCACCTTTACGGTAAACGGACAGAATTATTATCTCGAAGTAAAACCCGATTCGATCTCTACCGTAATATTATCGGAAGAATAATTTATAAAAGACAAAAAGCACAAAAAAGGAGCCGTTACAGGCTCCTTTTTTCATATTACAGGTATACTTTCGGCGACACATTGTCGTTATCGCGGTATCATTTCGTCGATACAGGTGCTTATAAACAAGTACGAATCAAAATATAAAAGGAGCGGCTAACCGCTCCTTTTATTACGGAATTCACCGTAAATTTTAACTCATAAGAGAATACTTAAGAACAAGCGTTTCGGATCCTTCAACGTTCACTATTTCAAACACCATAAAGTCGATGCCGGAAGCGACTACTTTTACGAGATTGCCTTCCTTTACCCAGTCAAGCGTGCCGGACTGAACGATTTCGGTTTTCGTGCCGTCTTCGTTTTCGGTAACTTCGACAACGTAAACTTTGCCGTTATCGTTGAAATAAATCACGGCGGACTTATTATCCTCGGAATTCATTACGTATTTATAAACGGTTTCGCCTTCCATAGCGTAACTTAAGCTTTCGCCCGCTATAGAGAACTTTCCTTCCCCTTCTATCGTAACGTATCCGCCGTCCGAAGAGAAGGTCGCAAAATACGTAGCTTCATAGTTTCTTTCGTTGTTTCTCAAAGAATATTTGTCGACGTAAATTTTACCGTTTGCGTTGTAAAATTCAAACGAATAAGTTTTAGAACCGTCGTTTAACGAAAGCGTTTTATAAAGCGTTCCGCCGAGATCCGCCGCCTTAAATCTTTCGAGCGTTTTAGTTTTGTCGTTTATTTTATAATAAGAATACGTCGAAGCTATAACGTAATTTTCATATATGCCGATAATTCCGTTTTCTTCGTCCGCCAAATACGTTTCGTAAATGCCGTTTCTGTACAGATAACCGTTTTTATAAACGGTAACCTTTTCGACGTTGCCGTAATGAAGCAGGTAATATTCTTCTCTTCCGCTCTCTGAGGGATCGGCGATAAGTTCTATTTCGAGAACGCTCACCGCCGTTTTATACGAAACGGTTAACTTTATCTTTCCGGGTACGGAGAAGTCAGCCTCTTCGGGGACGACGCAATTCAGCGAAGAAACGTAAAGTTCGTCGTTTTCCTCTATTTCTACCTTTTCGGTACCGAAGTCGACGTACGAGTAGTAGTAAGCTCCCAACGTTCCGACAGATTCAAGAACGCTGTCCTTTGCGTCTGCTATATAAACGCCCTGCACATAGCACATAAGCAAACTCTGAATATCCGCCGTGGAATATACGTAAGCGGTTTCTTGATACTCCGCTCCGTTATAAACGATTATTACGTCGTAGATTCCTTTCTTTGCCGATGAAAGATCGAACAAAGTCGTTTTTACAAGCTTTTTACCGCTTGCCGTTTCTTCTTCGACCGCGTTATAAATCATATCCGCCGTCAGACGAACGTAATATTTTTTATTATCTCTCGTAGAGACTTCGATATATTTTTCGCCGAGTACGCCGTTTTCAAAATACAAATCGGCGTTTACGTATAAAATATCGGCTTCGGATTCGTTCAATGCGTATACTGTGAATTCATCGGTAAGTCCGAGATAATTTACCGTAACGGTAAAACCTTCGCCGGCTTCTATGGCGGCTTTGGCTTCTTCTCCGTCGAAAGATATCATATCTTCCGTTATCGGGATTATATAATCTCTGTCGTTTTTAAGATATACCCTGAGTTCGAGTCCCGTAAGGTCCGGTATTATTTCTCCTTCGGAGCCTGTTCTCCATAAGAGATTGTCGTTCCTGACGGAAATTCTTTCGGGCGAATTATCGTTTTTATCTTTTATTTCTATCCGCCATATATTTACGGTTTTATCGCCGTAAGATATAACTATTCCGTTGTATTCCCCCGCCCTATCGAAATCGACTTCGCCGGACGTTATCATATCTGCGGTTACGGGAATTACTTCGCTGTATCCGCCGTAATATTCCACTATAAGATAAAGCTCTTCGCCGAGATTTATATAACTGCTCGAAAGACTGATGTTTTTTATTTCATCCGCGCCGCGGACGGTTACGTAACGGGTTATAAGCGTTCCGCCATATTTAAGTGCGACGCCGTATCTTCCCGGTTTGTTAAAGTCGGTAAAATAATATTCGTCGCAGTATACGTCGCCGTCCGGGCTTTCTCCGACATACGGGCTGTTGCTGTAAAATACCGTCGTTATTTTCGGACGGGAACCTGTTAAAACTTCGTTTTCCACGCTGAAGCCCGTAACGTAAACGGGCGTTTTGCTCGTTAAAGTTATGCTTACGCGATGCGTAAACGCATTGTCACCGCTTCCTTCGACTATATCGTAAGTAAGTCTTCTTTCCCCGCCGCCGGTTTTGAGCATGGCTTTTGTCTGAACGAATCTTTGTTTATCTTCGTCCGAAATAGTTACGTTATACGAATAAATATTTATTTCGCCGTTTATCGTATACATAACGTAATCGACGTCTTCTAAGCTTTCGAGCGAATTGACGTCGTACTTCTTTTCTTTGGTATAAACCTTATTGAGTTCGTATTCGGGCTTTATGAAGCAAAGAGGCAGGGTTTTTGTAAAGTTTTCGTAAACGACGGTTACTTCTCTCGTAGCCGTAGTTTTGGCTGCGTCTGCGATAAACGCGTTCATGAATTCTCTGAGCGAAGTAAGCTCTTCGTCGGTTAAAAGTTCGTAAAAATCTTTATAAAGGCTGTCTCTTCCGCCGCCGGAAAAGAATATAACACTCGTCCATTCGAGTGCTTTTTTACCTGCTATAACAGGCTCGATAACCGCGTCTTCCGCCGCAAAATATGCCGTTTCGCCGCTTATGTATCCGCAGTACGAACATTCGACCTTTTTAACGTGTTCGCCCGAAGCGTTCAAATAATATTCGGTCTTTCCGCTATGCAAATCGTCCCCCGTAACAGTTCCGCAAACGGAGCATATTTCGTTATGCCGATATTCGTTGCAATAAACATACGCCGGAATATGATCGCCGTAATCGCCGAAAAGATCTATGCCGGCAATCCGCTCGCCGTTTTTATTATGATAAAGTTCGCAGATTTCGCATTTATAATAATCTTCTTTTACTTCGCGGTGTCCGCAGTCGCCTTTATTAGCTTTTATAAGCTCGCCGAAAACATGCGTTACCGGAATGGTAAGCGAATCGAGAGAAACTTCGTTCCCCGCCGCGTCGAAATATTTATAACAGCCCGCGTCCGAACATTCGTAGTGAGCTTTTCTGCCTTCGATCATTCCTCCGCAACTCATGGGGAATTCGTCCACCCATACAAGATTATGATTGTAAATAAGTATGACATTACCGACTTCTTCGCCCGCTTCGTCGAAGTTTTTATCGCAATTGTCGCAATGATAATGAGCTATACAGCCGTTTTCTGTTTCGGTAGCAGCCTTTGCCTGTATATATTTTGTCTTATCGGGCTTGCCGTCCGGATCATAAAAACTGTGTCCCGTAGCCTTTACGGTCAGATCGCCGGTAAGAGTAGTCGCGGTTTCGTCCGAATAAGACCTTCCGCAATCCGCGCAGTAATAATATCCTTTTACGCCGTCTTCCGTACAAGTGCTTGCGACCGCCGCTTTATACTTTAAATCGTGCTTATAAGCAATAACGAGGCTTTCGTCCGGGACGACGTTGCCTTTAAGATCGAAATTCTTACCGCAGTCGTCGCATCTGAAATGTTCTTTCACGCCGTTCGTTCCGTCGCCGCCGCAAGACGGAGCTTCCGTCGCAACGTAACGTTTATTCGCATGATTTGTCTTCGGATGGAATATATATGAAGGATTTACTTCGTCGTAGCCGTATTCTTCGCTGCCGGTATAATACTTGTCGCAGAGATTACATTTATAATATTCTTCGTGACCGTCCGTTTCGCAGGTGGCTTCCGCATAATCGAAATGTCCGTCAGTAAAATCATGATCAAGTTTAGGTATGACTACCGTTTTAAGCTCTTTTCCGGTTTTATCCAGATACTTATTGCAAGCAGAACAGTACGAATACTCATAATTGCCTTCCGTAAGACAAGTGGCGGGAACCGCCGCCTTTGACGACGTTATGTTATGCCCCTTTTTAACGGTAAGGTCGGTAAGTTTCGTCGTTTTGGTCACGTCGTACTTGCCTTTACACGTTTTACATTCGTAGTAAGAAAGCGTTCCGTCCGTTTCGCAGGTTTTTTCGGTTCCGGCTACAAGCTCTCCGAAATCGTGGTCCTTTCGGGGAACGGCTTTACTTTCGGCCTTATCGCATTTGGCGCACTTTCTCGTAGCGATTCCCTCTTCCGTACAGGTCGCTTCCTTTGTTATCGTCCACTCGCCGTAAACGTGAGCGTGATCTTTGTCTTTACCGCAGCCTTTGCATCCTGAAAGAGCCGCAAGCATAAGACAAATTACAGTGAGAGACGTAAGAATAAAAAGTTTTCGGTTTTTCATCATTTTTCTCCTTTTTTTACTCCGCATACGTTTTTTCGCAGCGGATTTATAGCGATTTGATACTTATTGACTTTAAAAGTCACGCTTATTATAACATATGCGGCCAAAAATTTCAAGCGTTTTGATACGTTAACGATAATCGTCTTTAATATTGACGAAAAAACGAGTGTTTCCGAATGTTTCCCGGGCATTTATCGTATCTTTTGCGTAAAACTCGTTTTTTCGGGTTTTGTCACGGCGAGCAGCGCGAAAGCCGCCTTTTACGTTTTTTCGCAATAAGTAAAGCGGAAGGCGATATATAGTTGACTTATAATTTTATTTATATTACCATTGATAATACTTGCTTAAAAATCCGTAATCTTACGATTTAAGCAATTTTCCCGTTAACGTTTCAGCGGGCTTTTTATTAGCGGACATTTTTTATGAAAATTCGGATTTCGGACAGTTTCAATCTCAAAAAGACGTTAGAATTCACCCTTCCGTCAATAGTAATGTGCGTATTTACTTCGATTTACGGAGTCGTTGACGGCTTCTTCGTTTCGAACGTGGTCGGCAAAACGGCGTTTTCGGCGGTCAATTTTATTATGCCTGTTTTAATGCTTATGGGATGTCTCGGATTCATGTTCGGCACCGGCGGCAGCGCGCTCGTATCCAAAACAATGGGCGAGGGCGATTACGAAAAAGCGAACGGATATTTTTCGCTCATCATTTACGCAAACCTTATTTTAGGCGTAATCATAGCCGTTCTGGGTTTTATATTCTTAGAACCCATCGCCAAACTTTTAAGAGCGGGCGATCTTCTGGAAGATTGCCTTATCTACGGCAGAATAATAATTCTCGCGGTTCCGTTTTACATGACGCAATATGCGTTTCAGGCGTTCTTCGTTACGGCGAATAAACCGGGACTCGGACTTACGGTAACCGTGATTTCGGGCGTTACCAACATGGCTTTGGACGCTCTTTTTATGGCGGTCTTCAAATGGGGACTTATAGGAGCGGCGAGCGCGACGGCGATAAGCCAGTTCGTCGGCGGAATTATCCCGCTTGTATACTTCTTTTCGAAAAACAACAGCCTTTTAAGACTCGGCAGGACAAAGTTCGAAACGAAGGTTTTATTAAAAACCTGCGGCAACGGCTCGTCGGAAGTAATGACGAATATATCAATGTCACTCGTAAACATTTTATACAACGTTCAGCTTATGAAGTTCGCAGGAAACGACGGCGTTGCGGCGTACGGCGTTTTAATGTACGTAAATATGATATTCTTATCAGTCTATCTCGGTTACTCGACGGGTATCGCCCCCGTTATCGGATACAATTACGGAGCGAAAAACGAAAAGGAACTCAAAGGGCTGTTCAAACGCAGCCTTCTGATTATATGCGTTTCGGCGGTGTTTATGTTCGGACTTGCGGAACTTCTCGCAACGCCTCTTGCGAAACTCTTCGTCGGATACGATAAAGAACTCATGGTTCTTACGAAACGCGGATTTTTTATATTTTCTTTCGCGTTCCTGTTCAACGGGTTCTCGATATTCGGTTCGGCGTTCTTCACCGCTTTATCGGACGGACTTGTATCCGCTCTTATATCGTTTTTACGATTTGCGTTTTTCCAGACGGTCTGCATACTTATCTTCCCGATCTTCTTGAAGACGGACGGAATATGGCTGTCGGTAGCGGTTGCGGAATTTTCGGCGGCGATAATGACCGCGGGATTTTTAATCGCAAAGCGCAAAAAATACAACTATATCTGATTAAAACGGAATTCTATCAAACTACTTGCACCAGATAAAAAAATTTTAGCAAACTGAAAACAGACGGCTTTGCCGTCTGTTTTTTGTTTTAAGTTAAATTTTATTATACCTGTCTCGTTCAAACGCAGCCGAAGCGGGTATTTTTGTTAAATTCGCCCGCATTTATCATGACGGCGCGAATTTAATACTCCTGTATCGCCAAAACTTCGCCAAAATCAAAGCGTAAAGCTCTCGAGATCGTCCGGAACAAACAGCTTCCCGTTAAAATACTTCTTGCCTTCTTCGGTATAGAGTTCTTTGCGCTTAAAAATGTTTTTGTCTTCGGTATGATATAAGACAAGATTTTTTACGCTAAGTTTTTCGGCGAGTTCGGCGGCGTCTTTTACCGTGGAATGGTGTTTTTCGTAAGGCTTGAACTTATCCGCTTCGCCGTAAAGACAGAACGCTTCGGTAAGGAGCCAGTCGGCGTTCTTCGCATAAACTTCTCCGCGGGCGGAAACCGGTTCGTCGCCACAGCAGACGAATTTTTTTTCGCAAAGATCCGCCGAAAATCCGAACTGCTTTGCCTTAGTAGATCCTATGTCGAAAAAGGTGAACTTGTTCCCTATGATTTCCTTTTCTTCGCCGTCCGCTACCGTAACGAGACGAAATCTTGTTCCGAAAAACGGCTTTTCCTTTTCCTGCAAGAGCATGTCCGCCATGGCGGTCAGTATCTTTATCACTTCGTCGTGCGAGTAAAGGGTAACTTCGCCCGTAAAAACGCCTTCGCGCATACGCTGACAGTAAAGACGTATGAGCCACATAACCCCGAGCAGATGATCTATGTGCTTGTGCGTTACGAAAATATCGGTTATATCCTTATAATTTATGTCCGCTTTTCTGAGTGCGCGGAGTATTCCGTTGCCGCCGCCCGCGTCTACTAAAAGAGTTCCTTTATCGCCAGCAATCGCAAAGCAAGTATTGTAACACTCGGTAACGAAAGCGTTGCCCGTTCCTAAAAAAGTAAGCTTCATATAAATCGTCCTTTTTACCTGAATTAAATTAAAATACAAATAACGCCCGCGAACCGCCTGAAACGGTTATAAAGCGGGCGTTTATAATCATTATGTTTATCCTGTTTATTTATATTTATAAATATGTAAATTCCGCTTTAATCGGGTAATGATCCGACGGAATAATTTTGCCGTAAGTTCTGTCGATTACGCTGTAACTTAAACTTTCAATATTACCCTTATAAAATACGTAGTCGATCTTTTTCTGTCTGTCGCCGAGATAATTGTTGAACGTTATCTTATCCCCGTCAGGTTTACCTTCGCCGGCTTCGGTAAAATAAGTTTTCGTCCGTTCTATAGCGGAAGAAGCCGGAACAGAATTGAAATCGCCCGTAAGAACTATCGGGCAATCGAAGTATGCCGCCTTTTCGTTAATGAGATCTACGCTCTTTAATTTGGTATCTTCCGACTTATAGTCGATATGCGTGTTGAAAATCGCCAGTTCATTTCCCGTGAGTTTGTCTTTCAGTTTAATCGCGGTGCAGATTCTGTAATAATCGGCTTTCCACGTTTTGGACATTTTTTCGGGTGTGTCCGAGAGCCAGAAAGTTTCGGAAGAAACAAGTTCGAATCTGTCGGAATTGTAAAACACCGGGCAGCTTTCGGGACTTCTCGTTTTATCCCTGTACTCATAAACAACGCTCATTCCGCGCAGCTTTTTCTTAAAAAACGATATTTGCGAAGAAGTCGCTTCCTGCATGCAGATTATATCGGGATCGGCTTCTTTTATGAGTTCGACCATTTTCCCGGAACGCCTTTTAAAAGAGCGTACTCCCCTGTCGGCATTGGTGGTTCTTCTGATATTCCAGGTCATTACCGAAAATCCGCTTTCGTCGTCGGTCGTAAAGGAGCTTTTGGAATAAAAATCTGCGATCGTTTCGCTTTTAACGGAAGTTTCGAATAAAAAAGTTACGGCAAACACGGCGAAAAAAGTAATCGCCGCAGCTAAAACCATTATAGCTTTTCTCCCTGACTTTTTACCTTTCATGAAACACCCCTTCCGCTTTGTTTTATTATACTATATGCCGCAAAAAAATTAAAGCGTTTTTTGAATTTTTGCTTTATTTATTTTATAAATAACGGTCTGAATATAGCGGGTTTTAAGCGGGATTTTATAAAAATATCGCGAAAATTTTTAAAAACGGCGTAAAAACGTTTGCTTTTTATAGGCTTATGTAATATGATAGCAATACAAAACTTGATAAACCTTATGAGTAGAGGCGCAAATTTTATCAGTAACCGCCGTCATAACCGCTTAAACGGGACGGAGCGAAAGGAAGATTTGCCGAAGCATTGCGGGGTTTAAGATCCGCAATATGCTGGGCGACGGAATAACATTCCGGCGACTGTCGCTTTTTATAAAGCGGTGAGCTAACGTGTTTTAAGTAAATTTTTTATGATTTTTACCGCAAAGCGTTAGACTTTGCGGTTTTTTCTTGTTTTCCGTCCGTTCCGTGAGCCGCGCGGTCCGAACGAAAATCCGGCGGCTGGAGATTTCCGATGAAAAAATTTTTAAGCCTTTTTCTCGCGATAATTACGGCTCTTGCCGTTTTTACGTTTGCGGGATGCGGAAAAGGCAACACTGTCGAACTCGGATACGTTGACTTAAAGAACAACGATACCGGTTTTACCGCAACCGAAGCGGATACGGCTATAGCCGTTGGTATAAAGAAAGGCAACGATCTTCTTCTAAAAGTTAACGAATATCTTTTAACCCTTTCCGACGAAGATAAAAAAGACCTTATGCAGAGCATGGTCGATATAAATTCGAAGGACGACGCAACGTTCGAAAGAGCGGATTCAAACGTTTCATCTGCCGCAAAAACCCTTAAAATCGGTATGGAATGCGACTATGCGCCGTTTAACTGGACGCAAAACGACGATAAAAACGGCGGCTATCCGATATCTAATAACGCAGGGAAATATGCCAACGGCTACGACGTACAGATAGCTTTTAAAATAGCCGAAGCTCTCGGATATAAGCTCGAAATTTACGCCTATACCTGGGACGGGCTTATCCCCGCCGTCCAGTCCGAAACTCTCGACGGAATAATCGCCGGCATGAGTCCTACGGAAGAAAGAAAAAAAGAAGTTTCGTTTTCTACGCCATACTACACTTCTAACCTTGTTATCGTAACAAGAAAAGATTCTTCCGTTTACGGCAAAACCACTCTTAAAGATATAGACGTTTCGGGAGTAAAACTTGCCGCTCAGCCGGGGACCTTCCATCTCGACGCACTCAGAGCGCAGACGAGCAACGTTGAAGTCGTTTCGAGTCTCGCTACGTTTTCCGACATGCTTATGGCTCTTCAGGCGGGAACGATCGACGGCTACGTAGCCGAAGAACCTACGGCGATGAACGTAACGGGACAGAATTTCAACACGGACGAAGGCTTTTTCGAATCGGTAGGCAATATTCTTAAAAACTACTGGAAAGACTTCTTGAAGGGTATCGGTTACACCCTTCTCATATCTCTCGTTTCTACTCTTTTCGGTTTGCTTATAGGTCTTATCATAGGCATCATAAGAACTATCCCGAAATCGAAGAACAAAGGTCTCCGAATTCTTCAGAAGGTAGTCGACTTTATACTTTCGGCATATATCGAAATATTCAGAGGAACGCCCATGATGGTTCAGGCTATGGTTATCTACTGGGGTTACGCTTTTGCGACCGGCGGACAAACTCTTAACCTTATGCTCTCCGCGATATTCATCGTTTCGATAAATACCGGCGCATACATAGCCGAAATCGTAAGGGGCGGCATAATCGGTATAGACAAGGGACAGTTCGAAGGCGCGAGAGCGATAGGCATGTCGCATTTCCAGACGATGGTTCACGTAATAATACCGCAGGTTCTCCGCTCTATTCTTCCCGCCGTTTCCAACGAATTCGTTATCAATGTAAAAGATACTTCCGTTCTTAACGTAATCGGCGTAACGGAGCTATACTTCTTTACGAACATTATAGTAAAACAAACGTATAAGAACTTCCCCGTGTACTTCATCTGTTGCGTAATTTATTTTATACTTACGTTCGTCATAACGAGAATAATAAAACTTATCGAAAAGAAAATTTCCGGCAAAGTAAACTACGAACTTGCGGGAAGCAAAGTAATAAACGAGGTCGACTTACATGAATGAAATTATACAGATAGAACATCTTGAAAAAACTTTCGGCAATCACGAAGTCCTTAAAGACGTGCATTTTACGGTAAACGAAGGCGAAGTAGTTACCATTATCGGCTCGTCGGGGAGCGGTAAATCTACTCTTTTAAGATGTATAAACTTATTCGAAGAGCCGACTTCCGGCAGAATTTTATACCACGGCGAAGATATAATAAACACCAAAAACCCGACTAAATACAGACAGAAAGTAGGAATGGTTTTCCAGTCGTTCAATCTTTTCAACAATATGAACGTTCTTAAAAACTGTTCCGTAGGTCCGATAAAGGTTCAGAAAAAATCAAAGCAGGAAGCCGAAGAACTTGCCAAAAAATATCTTTCGGTGGTCGGCATGGACGCCTATATAAACGCAAAACCTGCGCAGCTTTCGGGCGGACAAAAACAGAGAGTCGCGATCGCCCGCGCCCTTGCCATGCAACCCGAAGTCCTTTTGTTCGACGAACCGACCTCTGCGCTCGATCCCGAAATGGTAGGCGAAGTTTTAGCCGTCATGAAGTCGCTCGCGGAACAGGGACTTACGATGATAGTCGTAACGCACGAAATGCAGTTTGCAAAGGACGTTTCGACCAAAGTAGTCTTTATGGACGAAGGCAGAATCGTCGAAGAAGGCTCCCCCGAGCAGATCTTTACGAATCCCAAAGAAAAGAGAACGAGAGAATTTTTGGCGAGAACCTTCGAAAAATAATTTAATTAAAATTCCCGACATAATAAAAAAGGAACAATGCAATTAAACGCAAAGTTCCTTTTTTTATTGAAATTATATCCGTAACGACATAATTATTTGTATTCGGCAAGGATTGCGGATAATAACTTCCTTTTCTGCCGGGGCGAAAAAGCAAAGAATTATTTTACTTTTTTCTCTTTCTTATGATAATCAGTAAAACCGTCGATATAAGGATTATTCCGGTAACAGCCGAAACTATTATTGCCGGAATAACGTCCGGTTTGTTTGAAATTATATCATTGTTATCTTTATTATTATCGTTCGGGTTATCGGGATTCTGATTATCCTGATTCGGACCGGCAGGTTGTACTTTCCGTAAGCTTATCGTTATCGTTGTATTTTTGTAATTATCCTTATTTTCGCCGACATAAATCGCTGTCGCGCTTGTCAGATTATCCACTGATAAGTCCGGGACCTCCCATTGCCAGCCGGCCGGCAACCCTATATCGGACAGAGTTGTTGCGTTGACTGAAATTTCCATCCGGCGATCAGGTCTTATCGGCACGTCAACCGGTAAAATCCGGAACTCCAGAGTCAGACTTCCGGCGTAATTTCCGATCCCGTTTATTCCGATTTCCGCCGTGCCGACATTTTTGTTATTTTTGTAGGAAATACTGTAATCGATATCTTGAATCAGTATTTGCGAATTTATCGTTAAATTCACTTGCGGACAAATTGCCCGACCGGTAAAAGAAACAGGCGGAATCGCATCGTACCGGGCAACGGAAATATCCGTTTTTTGTTCCGTTTCTTCTTTTTCCTTCAAGACGGTATAGGCTTTTATTCTTCCGGCATAACCTATGTCGTTCCAGCCATAAGAAGATTTGTAATGCGTATTTCCGCTTGAATTGAGCGAATATAAAATATACGCGCTTCCGCCGCTGTTGCTGTCGACGCTCACAACAATCGAATAATACGTGCCATTATCGATCTTTGCCAAATTATCAAGCATAACCGTGTGATAACCGCCATATTCAAAAGTCCGCTCGCCGACGGCGGACAAAGTTCCGCTTTCCGGGTTGCCGGGATCGGTTAAGTCGGTGTAGACCTTAACCCGGCAATTCAGATTATAACCGTAAGTCGCCACATTAACCGCCTTAACGTATTCATTATATTTGTCATCTCCTTTTTTTGCCAAAAAGACATTCGAGACGCATTTTGAATTGCTTTCGCTTCTCATCGGAGCGTCGGATACGTTGTCATAAAAGTAGTTAAAATCAAACTCATGCTTATTTGCATACTTAAATCCGCAAACGTTGCCGACGGGGCTGTCGTAAGAAAGATAAAAATAAGGAAGAGAATCATAACTGTTTTTGATTATCCAGCCGCCGTTCCGGCTTGCTGCCTTTGGCTGAAAATTGCTTGCGGGAATCGTATCGTCCCATCCGACAATAGTCATTGCGTGAGAAATTCCATCACGGGATTCGCCTTTTGTGTTGTAATAATACGTTTCGCGGGCATTGTAATAAGAA
Organism: Clostridiales bacterium; assembly: GCA_003538975.1. Lineage (GTDB taxonomy): Bacteria > Bacillota > Clostridia > Christensenellales > Borkfalkiaceae > UBA11475. The sequence goes on from DPQQ01000003.1 coordinate 19,417, forward strand.
CCGGTTACGGCGCCGTACTTTGCAATTGCCTGCTTTATTTCGTTTATTCTGTATGAGCCGACAGAGTATAAGTCAATTTGTTCGGCGTCTAACAGTCTGTACAGGTTATTTTCATAAGCGTCGGCTTTTGCGGATACGTTGCCGGCCACCGGAGCGCACCATTGAGACAACATCAAAAACGTGTTGTATGAACTTCCGGTTACATTCCACTTATCATTCGAATAAACCCCGTCGGTGTTGTTAAGAGGATCTTTATCTCTGTTGTACGTTCTGTATGCGATTTGCGTCGGAGAAAAACGCAAAGTATCTTTCGTGTTATTATCTAACTTGTCTTTTAAGACCGATATTTCCGACGAACTTGCGGTTGCGTAAGCCCAGCAGATATTTGTGTTTCCCTGGTCAAGATTCGGAGTCACAATGCCGTAGTCGCAGCTATTATACTTTTCCAGGCCGGCAATTTCGTCAACGGTCATAGAGCCGGATACGGTTATGATTGACGATACGTCTGCATAAACGATATCATGCCCTGTAAATATCGTGAAACATGATATAAGTAATATTAATATTGCTGAAACAATAGCTGTTTTCGATTTCTGTTCTTTAAGATATTTTTTCATATTACGGTATAATGATAACATACTTTACGATTTAAAACAAATGAAGATCGGCTGTTACGAATTTACCGGCGCAATAAAAACGTCGGACTAAGCCGCGGGATTTTTAAGTTTGCTTTACATAAAGAGCAAAATATTGTATAATTCTATAAAACTCCGCTTAATCCAAAGCGAAAATTACGGGGAACGAAAATTGTTTTATTTTTACGACGTAAATCTTGCCAAAAAGAACTTTGCCGGATACAACAAAGGCATCGCCGTTTTTTACGGTATTTTGTGTCTTATTCTCGTTTTAGGGGTTGCCGCCGTTGCCGTTTTTGCATTGGGAGATCTTAACTTTTTAATAACCGCGGCTATATTTTTGGTTCTTTGCGGAGTCGTTATCGTACTTTGCACCGCTCGTATAGAATATTTAAGAAAAAGCGCGCTCACCGCGTTCTATAAAACCAAACAAGGCACTCTTAAGGTTATAACTTATACGAAAAACGACTTTGTCGAAGCTAATTCTTCAATGTTCTTTTACGGCGTGTTTACCGGGCTTTTCAATTCTTCGTACTTTAAAAAGGAAGCCGAAACTCTTAAAAATCTAAAAGACGAAGCATATGTGAAAAACTACGTTTTCGGCAGTCAGCCGAACAATAAAACCGAAACGATAATTTCGGTGGACGTTTTTAAGGAAAACAAACGCGGCGTTACGATAAAAGGCGCGGTAACGAATAAAAACGGCGTCACGAAATTCGCTTCGAGAAGAATCCCCAAAGCCTACACAAATTACGACGACCTTGTAAAAACCTTAAAAGCGTTGAGAACGGACAACTAAACGTAATTTTTAAACTAAAAGAGCGACTTGGTCGCTCTTTTTTTGTGATTTTTTTATCTTTCCGGCTTTTAATCCTTTGTCTTTTTGAATTTAAGTTTTACTCCCGCCGGTTTTTCGGATTCAACGGAAGTTTCCGGCTTAAAATTATCGGCAAGGTATCTTAACGCTTCTTTATAGCCGTCGAAGCCTTTCCCCTTCACCGTGATTTTTGCATAAGGACGAATATAAGAAATTTTTCGGAAGTCTTCTCTCGTATCGGGATCTGTAAGATGGACTTCGGCAAAAGGAATATCCACCGCTTTAAGAGCGTCGGCTATAGCTATGCTGGTATGCGTGTAAGCTGCGGGGTTTATAACTATCGCGTCGTACTTGCCGTAAGCGTTCTGTATCTCTCTCACCAGTCCGCCTTCGTAATTGGTCTGAATTATTTTGACCGAAACGCCGAGTTCTTTAGCAGATTCTTTTATAAATTCTATAAGGTCTATATACGTTTTGTTTCCATAAAGCTCGGGTTCGCGTATGCCGAGCATATTCAGATTAGGTCCGTTCAGCACTAAAAATTTCATAAGCTTTTATTATCTCCCTTACCGTAGTTTCGGTGTCGTTATTATTGTCCGCCGTATAATCGGCGTATTTTTCATATAATTTTTTCCGCTTTCCGAAAAGATTTTTCGCAGATTCGGTATCGGGCGAAAGCGGTCTGCCACGCAGATCAAGCCTGTTTATATCCCGCTTTATGTATACGACGAAAGAATTCTGCTTAATATAAAATCCGTTTGCTTCCCGTTCTACCGCGCCGCCGCCCGTCGAGATTATTCTGTTTTGTTCTTTGCCGAAGTCTTTAAGTATTTCTTCTTCAACTTCGCGGAACTTTTCCGTCTCGTCGCTTATAATAAGCTCTTCCGGCGTTTTTCCGGTTCTCTTTAATACTTCTTCGTCGGTGTCTGCAAAGTCCTTGCCGAGAAGTTCCGCAAGCCGTCTGCCTATGACCGATTTACCGCTCCCCGGCATGCCGATAAGCGTTATATTGAGAATATCTTTCCTGATATTTTTAATCTCTTCTTCTGCTTTTAAAATTTCGCCGGAAGGCATATTCGTTTTTTCGGGCGGATCCGGTAAATCGAATAATTCTTCGGCGTAAACAGCCTGATAAACGAGCATGTTGAGACCGTTTTCGAGCATAACGGTATCGCCGTAACGCTGCCACGCATCGTACATAAATTTTGTTAAAAGGGGGTTATAAGTCATATCGAAGACTGCTTTTACCGCTTTGAATTTTTTCACGTCGACGGGCGAAAGCCCTGTATCGGGATAAGTGCCGACGGGAGTCGCATTCACTAAAACTTCGGCAGAACTCCAGAAAAGGGAATACACGTTATCGTAATTTATTTTACTCGTTCTTCCCGCAACAAATACCTTTGCCCCGAGAGTTTCAAGAGCGTATTCCGCCGTTTTCGAAGTCGCCCCGGTACCGAACACAAGCGCGGTTTTACCGTTAAAATCCAAGCCCTTTGCTTTAGCCTTTAAAAGCGTGTTCATGAATCCGTAATAATCGGTGTTATATCCGTAACGCTTGCCGCCCCTTACTATAACCGTGTTTACCGAGCCTATGGCTTTTGCCCGCGGTTCGATATAATCGAGATACTTTATGACTTCCGCTTTATACGGAACCGTCACGTTATAACCGTCCAGGTCAGAGTTATAAATAAAACTTTTGAATTCGTCTTCGGGAACTTCGTAAAGGTCGTAGTCATAGCCGAACTTATTATGAATAATCTTCGAATACGAATAATCCAGTTTTTTTCCTATAAGTCCGAACTTCATTTTACTCCCTTTAGGTTTTGTAAATGTTAAACCAATCAAAACTCTTTTTTTTATTATAATATTTAACCGGCGTTTTTGCAAGAATATATATCAAAAAAGAAATTTCACGTCAAAAAAGACGGAATCGAAGTTCCGTCTTTTTTGATTTCTGCTTTTTATATTGATTTTACGCCGCAAACGTATAAATTTACTTTTTCATCGCAACGATCGTTTCGTTAAGCTTTTCAAAGTAAATATCCGGCAAGTTGAACAGCGAGCAGATTTCGTAAAGTCTTCCGTATCCGGGTTTGAACATGCCTCTTTTAACTACCCAGGCGTTCTTCTCCCGGGAATAAATTTCGTTGCAGATATGGTGATATATATCGTTTTTATCGTTATTTTTGTATTCGAACTTTTTAAGAGAATCGAGACTCCTTCTTTCAAAATAACCGTTATAATTAGCAACGTCCGCAGTTACAACGTAAGTCTTGCCGAACTCTATGTCCTTTATTATAACTACGGCATATTCGTCCGTATAGGTTTTGTAATCTACGGGTTCGCCGTCCGCCGTTACCGAGTATACCTTTCCGTTGCAGTTTTTAAGCTTCAACGTTACCGTTCTGCCGTCCGGCAGAACGGACTTATCGCCCGTCACGGATATCGTCGTAACCGACTTTCCGCCCGTAACTTCGGTTTTTATTATCGTAAACATTTCTTTATCGCCGCCGTCTTCGTAGAGCTTATATTCTCCGTCGCCTTCGAATACGTTGAGTTCGAGGTTTACGGGATTTGCAACCGAATTGGTATGTTTATCGCCGGAAAGCGGTAAAATCGTACCCGCCTTCGCAAATACGGGGATGGTATCGAGCCAGCGGTAAATTTTCATCGTTTTGCCATTCTTACCCGCATAATATACTTCGCCGGTAAAGATATCCGTCCACGTTCCTTCGGGGAACCATACTTCGAGTTCCGCTATACCGTTATAAATCGATTTTCCGGTTATCGGACATACGAGAAGTTCGCCGAAATAATATTCGTTTCTGTACTTATAAGCGTTTTCGTTTTCGGGATCTTTATAGTAAAGCGGTTTTATAAGCGTTTCGCCGTAGGTATGGACTTTGTAACCTTCGGAATAAATATACGGAATCATCGAGTGACGGAAGCGGAGATATTCTTCCGCGACGAGTCCCGAACCGTTCATGAATACCCACGGTTCTTTAGTGAGCGTTTCAGCTTCGGTGCAATGGAGTCTCATTATCGGAGAAAAAGCGCCGTACTGAATACTTCTCACGTAGAGTTCGTTATCCGTTTCGCCGCCGTAATGTCCGCCTATGTCGTGGCTCCACCAGGTATAGCCGACGTTCGATGCGGTAGCGGTGAAGTACGGGAGATAATTCAAAGTTCCGTACGTAATCGTCGTATCGCCGGAAAACCCTACCGGATATCTGTGCGAACCTATCTTGCAGTATCTCGAAAGTATAAGCGGATCTTTGTGATTTACCGCATTGTCGAGATAATGATAGTGATTTAAGCACCATAACGGATCGAGCCCCGTCTTTTTGGTTCTGGTACCCTGCTGCCAGTCTATCCACCAGAAGTCCACTCCGTCGTTCTCGTAAGGCTTGTGAAGAATTTTGAAGTAGTTATTGATAAAATTGTCGTCGGTCATATCGAACTCGACGGGCGTTTTATCGGGCGTTTTATTCATCGCCGCACACATATCTTTATACTGATCTTCGAAAAATCTTACGCCGTCTTTCGGGTGGAGATTGAGCGTTATTTTAAGATTCATCTCCTTTATATCTTTAAGAAGCCGTTTATAATCCGGAAAGAGGTTTTTATTCCAGCTGTAACCCGTCCAGCCGAGCCAGCCGTTGCCCCAGGTAGGATCGGTGCCGTATTCGGCTTTACGCAAATCTTTCGTAAGATTATAATCATCGTCTACTTTCGTTGCGGGGTGCCAGTCCATATCTATCGTAGCGACGGTGAACGGAACGTCGCGGTCTTCGAATCTTCTTAAAATATTAAGATATTCGTCCTGCGTGTAGACGTGGTATCTCGACCACCAGTTGCCGAGAGCGTATCTCGGAACAAGCGGAACGCTTCCGGTTATTTTATAAAGGGCCTTTACCGCTTCTTCGTATTCGTGTCCGTAAACGAATACGTAATCGTCGGCTTCGGGTACGAGCCTGTCTTTCAGATCGCCGTCTTTGCCGAGAATAAGGCTTTCTCTATCGTCTATGATCGCAACGCCTGTTCTGGAACATACGCCTTCTTCGAGCGGACAGGTCGGGTGATCGTCGGATATGCTTACGGAGCCGCAATACCCGTCGAGAGTTCTGTAAGTCCCTTTTAAATTACCCTTATTGGTAAGAGGAACGTTTTTGCCGTTTACGGCAGCATAGGACTTTTTATATTCGTCCGCGACGAAAAGTTCCGTTTTATCGGTGATGATCATTATTCCGTCTTCGAGTTCTTCGACCGTAAAGTTAACCGCCGGCATGTCTCTGAACCATACCGACTGGGTGGCTTCGTCCGTGAACAAACCTTTATCCGACTTTTCTATTCTGAACAGTCTGTCAAAGAGCACCGTTATGCGGTAATCTTTATAGGTTACGACGTTTAACGGATTCGCCTTGGGCGAAGTTTTTGCGATAAGATGTTTGTCTAACATTTTCTCTCCTTTTTTTCTTTAAATTCTTTGATTTTTACCTTTTTGTTTTTAATCGGAAATCTTTTTTACATTTAGTTGAAAAAGATTCCCTTTCATGTTAAACTTATCATAAAAGTTGGCATAATTGTTAAAAAAACTTTACAATATTATCAAAAAAATTGCGGTGTTTATGAAAAACGAATTTAATTATGAGTCGCACAGAGATTTTGAAGAATTTTACGCTTCGTTTGACGACGAGACGCCTATTCACTTTCACCGGTCGATAGAATTCATGTTCGTAAAGTCGGGAGAGAAGCCTTATACCGCAGGATTGGAATCCGGCGTTATCAAAGCGGGGGAACTTTTGATCGTTCCTCCTCTCTTTCCTCATTCGTTCCATCCGATACAGGGCGGCGGGGCGGTAAAATGCAACGTTCTGCCCGCAAAATACAGCGACGTGTGGGAAAACTTTTTAAAAGGCAAAACGCCCGCGTCGCTTGTGATAAGAGACCTTAACCTTGCCGCCGAACTCGAAGAACATCTTTCGGTAATAAACAACACCGTCTCTCCCGTACTTAAAGACGGCGTTTACAAATATGTTCTGGGGAGAATTTTCCAGAAAGTGAAATTTACCGACGCTCCGAAATCGAAAACGAGCGGCTTCGCCACCGAGGTTTTAAGATATATAGACGAAAATTTTTCGGACGATATTACTCTGGACGAAACCGCCAAAGAATTCGGGTATTCGAAATATTACTTTTCGTCTCTTTTTAACGAGAGATTCAAAACGAACTTCAGAACTTACCTTAACAACGTGCGGATCGAAAAGGCAAAAAAAATGCTCGAAACTCTACCCCTTTCGGAAGTCGCTTTCCGCTCGGGGTACAAAAGTCTGCAGTCGTTCTTTTTTAACTTCAAAAAAGTGACAGGGATCACCCCTAAAGAATACGTCCGTTCTCAAAATCTTTCGGAATAAAGTTCCGGTATATAAAACGACGTTAGGGCTTTATGCAAAACGTCATAGCCTGAAATTTTAAGGTCTGTTATATTCAAAGCAATACAAAAGCCGTCCGGCGTTATCCCGGACGGCTTGTTTTATTTTTTGTTTTTCGGTACGGTTTCGGCAAACCGTCGTTTTATATATGGTAACGTTACGGCGATACAGGTATCAAAGCAACGCGCCTGCAAGAGCGCAGAATACGAGAAGCGAAAGCGCGTCTACAATGGTTGTTATGAACGGACTTGCGACTACCGCGGGATCGAGTTTTATGAGCTTTGCAAAGAGCGGAAGCATACAACCGATGAATTTAGCCATAACGACGGTTATGGCAAGAGCGAAGGCAACCACAAGCGAACGGATTACCGTATAATCGTATCCGAAGATAAGTCTGTCGATAAGCTGGAGCTTCAAAAAGCAAGCCGCACCGAGACATACGGCGCAGATAAGTCCTACCCGCAATTCCTTCCAGACGACTTTGAAAATATCTTTAAATTCTATTTCGTTAAGAGCAATTCCTCGGATAATGGTTACCGACGACTGTCCTCCGGCGTTACCCGCAGTGTCCATAAGCATGGGTACGCATGCGACGAGAACGGTCGGCAGCATCGCTTCGTAATGATTAAGTATAAGTCCCGTAAACGTTGCCGAAACCATCAGGAGAAGCAGCCACGGTATGCGCGAAGCCCATATTCTCCATACGCTGGTTTTAAGATAAGGCTTTTCGGTTGGTACGATAGCCGCCATCTTCGCGATATCTTCGGAAGCTTCCTTATTAATGATGTCGATTATATCGTCGACGGTTACGATGCCGACAAGGCGTTTTTCTTTGTCGACTATGGGCATCGTCAGAACGTCGTACTTTTTAAATAAGTGAGCGAGAGTTTCCTGATCGGTGAAGGTCTCGCCGTAAATAACGTCCTCTTCCATTATGTCGCCGATGCGGGCTTCGGGCTTTGCGAGAATAATATCTTTTATCGAAACTACGCCTTTAAGAACTCTCGCAGAGTCGGTTACGTAAAAGGTATTGATCTGCTCGGTATCCTTTGCAAGCTTGCGGATTCTGGCAATAGCGGTCTCTACGGTCATTTCGGTCTTAAGGTCGATATACTCCGTCGTCATTATCGTACCGGCGGTATCGTCTTCGTACTGCAAAAGTTTGTTTATCGCCGCGCGAGTGTCCGGGTTAGAGTTTGCAAGAACTCTTTTAACTACGTTGGCGGGCATTTCTTCAAGAAGGTCCGCTGCGTCGTCCAGAGACAAATCTTCGATTATGTTATGAACTTCGGCGTCCGAAAGTTTGCGGATGATTTCTTCCTGTATGTCCGGCGAAATGTATGAAAATACGTCCGCAGCCGCGCCCTTGGGAAGCAATCTGAAAACTTTGACCATGTCTTCGTCGTCTTTGATTTCTTCGAAAAATTCCGCTATATCCTGTTCGTACATATCGGAAAGCTCTCGCTTCAACTCACCGTATTTCTTTTCTTTTAACAGTTCGTTTAGTTTTGCGAAAACGTTTTCTACGTCCATTACGTCGTTCTCCATGTTTATGCCTCCTTTTGTTTATTTAAGCCTTGCTGCTTTTTAAGTTTTATGCTATCTGCGGTTAATTAAAGTTAACTACTATAATAGTATGCTCCTTGATATTATCTTCGAAACGGAAAGGTTCCTTTTTTGCCTGCTTGCCGGGTGGAATTCACCTGACCGGTTGCTCTTACAAAAATCAAACCCCATGCGGAAAGCATGAGGTTTATAGTTAAACGGGCTATCGTCCGAGCTTTAACTTTACAGGGCGGTGAAATTGTGTTATGCTGCGCCTTGAGTCGACGTAACCTGTTCAAACCGAAGCAAAATTGTCTCCACTTTTGCTCGGCAACAATCCATATCCCTGTATGAGCCTTGCCTACCGATCTTCAATTGTATTAAAATTTTAATCCTTAAAGGCCCTTTTGTCAACGATTCTTACTATACTAAAAAAATTTTTTTATTTTTTTCGTTTTAAAAGCCGCCGCACGCCGCCGTTGACTTTACGCCGTATCTTTGCTAAAATTTATATATGGAATTATTTTCGGACAGTCTAAAAAAAGACAAAAAAATGAATACGGGCAATACGATTTACGAACTTACGGAAGAATATCGTGACGACGATAAAAACGTATTTTTCCGTCGGCTTAAAATCAACGTAAGCGCCGCAAAAAACGGCGGCGGTACGGTACGGATAGCAATGATTTCAGATCCGCGATTCAATTCGTGCGATATACAGGATTTAAGCGACCCAGAACTTCAATACACCTTTTCTAAACGAACCGAACTTGCCTTCGGCGAATCTGCGGAAAGCGTGGATAACGCCATGGCTTTTATAAAATCGCTCGGCAATATAAATAAAACGATCGTTACGGGCAATCTCTGCGACTACCTTTCGCACGGGGCGATAACGCTTGTCAAGCGGCATATTTTAAGCTCGGATCTTAACGTTACCGCCGTTCCCGGCAGAACCGACTTCACTAAAAAAACGGGAACGCACACCTTCGACACGAATCCCCTTTTTGAAAGAGTAAATACTCTTAAAGCCGCTCTCGGAAACGATATGTTTTACCGCTCCGAAATCATCGGTAGCGTTATGATAATTACGATGATAAACGCGACGAAGGTCCGCCCCGACAAAGGCGCCGATTCTGATAAAGAATTTTCGGGGCACTATCTTTTTTCGCAGAAAGAAGCTCTTATTAAAGACCTTGATTTTGCCCGCAAAAACGAACTTTCAGTCCTTATCTTCGAGAGCGAACCGCTGTTTTCGACTGTTTGCGATATAAATTCTGCATCGGTATCGAATAATCCCGAAGCAAAATCAAATTTTAACAACCTTACCGGGAACAGAGATTCGGATACCGCTACCGACAAAGCCGTGTATTCGATTATCTCAAACGGCGCGGACGTGATAAGAGGCGTTTTTTGCGGCGCGGACAATTTTTGTGCGACAAAATTAAACGGAGATAACGGCGATATTTTACAGATAGCCACCGAACCCGTCGTAAAACATACGCCTTTCGGGAGCCTTCTTTTCATCGAAATCGGATAAACAAAAATTATACGAATAATTTACCGCATATTTGTATAAATATATAAATGTAAACCGTTTTGTATTGTATTTTGAGTAACTTGCGAATGTACGGCATTAAATTCGGGTTTAAGGCAATATGTTTTTAACGTAATCGCATTATTTTTACCTGCGGAAGCTAAAAACGCTTGACAATACGGTCAAAACAATCTATTATATATAGGCTAAGCGAGAATGCGAAAGGCTTTTCGTTTGGTAGGGGTAAGCTTTTATGCTTATAAACATATCGGAACTATTTCCGATATCATATCGCGGGGTGGAGCAGCTTGGTAGCTCGTCGGGCTCATAACCCGAAGGTCATGAGGTTCAAATCCCATCCCCGCAACCATTAAAAGAACAGCGCTTCGGCTGTTCTTTTTTTATCCCTTGCATTATTCGGCGGAGTTTGATATTATATTGATATGGAAAACGAAAAAATTACCGGAAACAATAATAAAAAATACGTTCTCGTAACGGGAGCGTTCGGCGGAATGGGATTAAAAACCTGCGAGCTTCTGCTCAAAAAAGGTTATGCGGTCGTCGCTCTCGACAAAAAAGTAAAAACGGCAGCGTTTCAGGACACCGTTACGGGCGAACCATTGCCGTTTTATCCGATAGAGTGCGACGTCACCGACGAAAATTCGATTAAAGAAGCTTATCTGGAAGTTACCGAAATTACCGGAAATCTTTTCGCGATAATTCATTTTGCGGGCATATACATGCTCGACTCTCTGATCGAAATTCCGGAAAGCAACATGCGGAAAATTTTCGACGTGAACTTTTTCGGAGCGTATCTTATAAACAGAAATTTTGCGGATCTGCTCGTTAAAAACGGGCGTATAATAATAACGACGAGCGAACTTGCTCCTCTCGATCCCCTTCCGTTTACCGGCATTTATGCGGTCACAAAGGGTGCGCTCGACAAGTACGCATACTCGCTCAGAATGGAACTTCAGCTTAAAGATATTTACGTTTCGGTCATACGCGCGGGCGCGGTTTCGACGGGAATGTTAGGCGTTTCGACCGCGGAACTCGATAAATTCTGCGAAAAGACCACTCGCTATAAATACAATGCCGAACGCTTCAGAAAGATCGTGGACAGCGTTGAAGCGAAAGCCGTCCCGCCCGAAAAAATCGCCGTAAAAGCGATTAAAATTCTCGAAAAAAACAAACCGAAATTCGCATATTCTATAAACCGGAACAAACTTCTTGTTCTTCTCGATATTTTACCGAAAAGCGTAAGGTTTTACGCAATAAAAAAGGTATTAAAGCCGGAACCCGAACAAAAAGATTTATCTGAAAATACCGCAAAAAACAATGAGAAAGAGGAAGATAATTTATAAAAAATAAAATTATATAGAAATAAAAGCCCGCAAAGCGAGCTTTTATTTTGTGAAAATTCAATTTACGGACATATAACTTTCAGTTTACAAGATACGATTTTAAGTTTACAAAAATATACTTTATAAATCTGTCTGTAAAATATTCCGCCGAATACGGGTTAATTTTCTTCCGCGACGACGTCGGCGGTCGGCGCCCATTTCGCAACGCTCTGAATACCCTTTTTGCACGAATCTTTAGAAGCGTAGCCGTCTTCCGATATGCAGAGAAGTTCGCCGTTGGAAGCGTACAGACGGAAGCGGTATTCGCCCGCCTTGTCCTGATAAATTTCGAACTTGGGGAATTTTAACGCTTCTTTACGATCCTTAAGAGTAAGGTCGTCGACGTGAACGGTTGCGTTCTTTCTGACGCTCTCAACGCCCGCTTTAAGCGAAGCAAGGGACGAATACCCCGTGCCGCCGCTTACGGCGATGGTTATCTTGTTAAAACTTTTAAGGCGATAGTTAAAATATCCCTTAGCGGTCTTGTAGTAAGCAAACTGACCTTTCATTTCCATGGTTTTATCTCCCTTCTTTTGTTTATTTTTACACCTTTCGTGTTAAAACCTATGTTTTTATTTAGTTGTATTGTTTATTCACGGTACGATTTCGGCAATACAGTACGGTCTTAACCACACCGTTTTATGCCAAAGCAATACGGAATAACAAAACTCCCGCTTATTTGCTTTCGGCAGGTTTTTCCGTCTTTGACGCTTTGAGTTCGGCAAGGATTTCGGTTAAAAGTTCGTTAGTCGTGGGTTCCGGAACAGGCGCGGGAGCGGGTTCCGCTTCTTCGGTAACTGCCGAAGGATCTACGGGAACCATATCGGGATGGTTCTTTTCCATTCTCGCTATCCATCTGATTTCCGTTTTATTAAGGCGTTCTTTATCGGCGTATTTCTTTTCGATAATCTTTTTCATATTGAGATTATAGTTAAGACTTTCGCTCGCTTTATTGATGAGTTTGACTATGGTGAATACGACTATCGCGATTAAAAGGAAGTTGATTATCGCGCTGATGAACGCACCCCAGTCTATATAGATGGACGAAGAGAGATCTATAACCTTGTTGCCGGCTGCGTCGACAACTACGTTGCCTGTAGTCGCGTCTACCTGGTAGACGGTCTTTAAAAACGTATAAACGTTATTGAGATCGCCGTCGCCGCCTGCGCACAGAGAGATTATCCAGTTGATAATCGGCTTCAAAATGCCGTTTGAAAGGGCATTGACTATCGCGGTGAACGCTCCGCCGATGATAACGCCTACGGCAAGATCGAGCACGTTGCCGCGTTTGATGAACGTCTGAAATTCTTTGAAAAGCTTTTTCATAATTTCTCCTTACCGGCGTTTTGTCGTCTGATAAAACGCTTTTTATTATTGAATATCCGTTTACAAATACATTTTATCACGATTAAACCGATATTTCAAGGCAAAAATGCGGCAAATTTCATTAAATTGACATAATTTAAGGTTTTATTTTGTTTTAATCGGCTCTTATTAAACACATGCGGAATAACTTTGCGGCGGGACGAAAAAATTGTTGAGTTTTTTTAAAATTTGTTATAGTATTATATAAACTATAAATACATAAGCTTATGCGCCGGCGACATAACCGGAGCCGGGCAAAAAAACAAAGCGGAGGTAACGACCATCATGAAATATTTAACCGATATAGAAATCGCACAGGCGTGCGAAATGCAGCCTATAACAAAAATCGCCGGAACCGCCGGTATTCCCGAGGACGCCGTGGAACCTTACGGAAAATACAAGGCGAAAATAGATTCGCTGAAAATAAAAACGGATAAAAACGGAAAACTGATTCTCGTTACGGCTATTACCCCCACCCCGGCGGGAGAAGGAAAAACGACCACGACCATAGGACTTGCCGACGGACTTAAGCTTATCGGCAAAAACGTTGTGGTAGCTTTAAGAGAGCCTTCGTTAGGTCCCGTGTTCGGCGTTAAAGGCGGCGCGGCAGGCGGCGGTTACGCACAGGTCGTTCCGATGGAAGATATAAACCTGCACTTTACGGGCGACTTCCATGCGATAGGCGCGGCGAACAACCTTCTCGCGGCGATGCTCGACAATCACATTTATCAGGGCAATTCTCTCAACATAGATCCCCGCAAAATCACCTGGAAACGCTGCGTCGACATGAACGACCGTCAGCTCCGCTTCGTTGTCGACGGTCTCGGCGGCAAGGTGAACGGCGTTCCGAGAGAAGACGGTTACGACATCACCGTCGCTTCCGAAATAATGGCGGTGTTCTGTCTTGCGACCGATATAGACGATCTTAAAAACAGACTTTCGAAAATAGTAGTCGCATACACTTACGACGATAAACCGGTAACCGCAGGCGACCTTAAAGCCGTAGGCGCGATGACGGCTCTTTTAAAAGACGCGATAAAGCCGAACCTTGTACAGACTCTCGAAGGAACTCCGGCAATCGTTCACGGCGGACCTTTCGCGAATATAGCGCACGGATGCAATTCCGTAATCGCCACAAAACTCGCAAAAAAACTCGGCGACTACGTCGTTACCGAAGCAGGCTTCGGCGCGGATCTCGGAGCGGAAAAGTTCCTCGACATAAAGTGCCGCGCGGCGGACCTCAAACCGGACGCGGTCGTAGTCGTAGCGACTGTACGCGCATTAAAGATGCACGGCGGCATGGATAAAAAATCGCTCGGCGAAGAAAATACCGAAGCTCTCGAAAAAGGTCTTCCCAATCTTCTCCGCCACGTTTCTAACATAATAAACGTTTACAAACTCCCCTGCGTCGTAGCGGTCAACAGATTCCCGACCGACACCGATAAAGAAATCGAACTCGTGATAAACAAGTGCAAGGAACTCGGCGTGAACGTAAAACTTTCGACCGTATGGGCAGACGGCAGCAAAGGCGGCAAAGAACTCGCCGAAGAAGTAATAAACCTTTGCGGAAAAAAGAACGACTTTACCTATTCGTACCCGCTTGAATTAAGTATAGAAGAAAAGATAGAAGCCGTTGTTAAAAAAGTTTACGGCGGCGACGGCATAACCGTGCTTCCGGCGGCGAAAAAGCAGATAGATCGTCTTACCGAACTCGGCTTCGGCAACCTCCCCGTATGTATAGCCAAAACGCAATATTCGTTTTCGGACGATATGACAAAGCTCGGCGCGCCGACTGGATTCAAAGTTACCGTTAAAAACGTAAAAGTATCGGCGGGCGCGGGATTTATCGTAGTGCTTACCGGCGATATTATGACTATGCCCGGGCTTCCCAAAGTCCCTGCGGCGGAAAAGATAGACGTTACTTCCGACGGCAAAATAGTAGGTTTGTTCTGATATAGCGGTATAATGGCGGTAACGTTTCGCGTATACTGTATGCGTTTTATGCTCCCGTACGGTACGGTTTCGGCAATACAGTATAACAGACGCCCAAGTTTGGTATACTTTCGGCGATACATGTATTATAAAACGATACCTTAGTGAAAGACAAGTCATAAAAAAGCTCCGCGATAAGCGGAGCTTTTATTTTGCAAAAATTTAATTTCAACCGAGTTATTACCGTTCGGATGCCTGTCGGTAAAGCCTTATTTATTAAGGAGCGATAACGAGTAGTCGATACGTCCGAGCGTTCTTTCTTTACCTAAAACTTCGGCAACTTCGGTCGCGCCGCCGGCGGTGGCTTCTTTGCCCGTAATCGCGATACGCATTATCCATAACAGAGCCTGCTTCTTGATGCCGAGTTCTGCGGATAACGCAACCATTTTATTAAAGAGTTCGCCGTTATCAAAGTCCGTCATGGACGATAAAACTTCTTTAATTTTCGGAAGAATTGTTTTAGCGAGTTCGGCGGAAGATTTCTGTTTCTGGTTTTCAAAGAGAGCGAGATCGTATTCGCCGAATTCTTCCAGAAAGTCGAGCTTTTCGGGGATTTCGGAATAAATCTGAACTCTGCCCTTTACGAGAGCAAGGAGCTTGTCTTCGTCGTACTTGCCGTAAGCCTTGCTCTTTTCAAAGAAAGGATGAGCGTTCTTTTTGAACTCTTCTGCGGACATTTCTTTAATATATTCGCCCGAAAGCCAGCGGAGCTTCACGTCGTCGAAAATAGACGGCGATTTGGAAATACCTTCCAACGAGAAGTGTTCCGTAAGCTCTTCGAGGCTCATTTTTTCCTGATTGGACTTGGGACTCCAGCCTAAAAGCGCGATGTAATTTATTATAGCCTGTTTGACGTAA
Organism: Clostridiales bacterium; assembly: GCA_003538975.1. GTDB lineage: Bacteria > Bacillota > Clostridia > Christensenellales > Borkfalkiaceae > UBA11475. Next base: position 34,998 of record DPQQ01000003.1, read on the forward strand.
CCCTTTTCGACAAAGTCGGCGTAGCTCGCGTCGCCGTTACGCTTGCTGAGCTTGTGCTGCGCGTCCTTCATGATCGGCGGAAGGTGAATATAAACCGGTCTCTCCCATCCGAAAGCGTCGTACATAAGGTTATATTTGGGCGTGGACGAAAGATATTCGGTTCCCCTTATTACGTGCGTAATGCCCATAAGGTGGTCGTCGACGACGTTTGCGAAGTTATAAGTCGGCATGCCGTCGCTCTTTAACAAAATGCCGTCTTCGATATCCTTGTAGTCTACCGAAATATCCCCGTAAACAAGGTCGTGATAAGTTCCGGTTCCTTCGAGCGGAACGTTCTGGCGGATAACGTAAGGTTTACCGGCTTTTACGTTGGCTTCGATCTCTTCTTTGGATAAGTGGAGGCAATGTTTGTCGTAACGTACGTTGCCGTTTTCGTCCTTTAAGGAGGCTATGCGTTCTTCGTCGCAGAAGCAGTAATACGCGCCGCCGAGTTCGACGAGTTTTTCGGCATATTCTTTATAAATAGCCTTTCTTTCGCTCTGAACGTAGGGGCCGTAATCGCCGCCGACGTCGGGGCCTTCGTCATACATAACGCCGGAGTCGCGCATAGTGTCGTAAATAATCTGCACGGACCCGTCTACATAACGGGCGGTATCGGTGTCTTCGATACGAAGAATGAACTTTCCGTTATGTCTTTTGGCGAAAAGGTAGCCGTAAAGTGCGGTTCTGAGCCCGCCGATGTGGAGATAGCCCGTGGGGCTGGGGGCGAAACGCGTTCTTACGGTAACGCCTTCTTTAACGCCCTCCCTTTCGTCGAATTCTTTTTCGGAAAGGGCGTTTGTGTTATTCAAATTTTCGGTGGTCATAATTTAGTCCTCCGCTTTTATCGAACGCTCTATCATGCGGTCGATATTGCAACTGTTTTTGATATTCTGAAGCCGACCTGCGGCAAAATAACTGAACGTTTCGCCGTATTTGCCGACGATGACGTGGTCTAACAAAGTAACGCCGTGCAGAGATAAAATCATCTCTAACTTGGTGGTGGCAAGGTCGTCCGCATTGGACGGCTCCGCTATACCCGAGGGGTGGTTGTGCGCGACGAGCGCGAATTTGGGTTTGGTAATCGCTACCGCGTCGGCTACTTTTGCCGAATCGAAAGCCACTTTTGAGAAGTCGTCCGATTCGAAAATAATCTTGTTTTTGAACTTTTTCCGTTCGTCGAAGGTGAAAAGAGCAACTCTTTCGGTAGTCGCTCCCGAAAACGTTTCGTCGATCAGCGGTTTTATGTTTCTGAGCGATCTGAATTCCGTTTTGTCGGAGTTCTTTTTAATATTTTCAACCCGCTTTATAACTTGCGAAATCGTAAGTAATTCCGCGGCGATTCTATCCCCTACGCCGTCTATCTTTTTAAGAGTGTCGGCGTCCGCTTCGAACACTGCCGAAATGTCTTTAAAATACGATAAAATTTTATGCGCGAGCGGATTCGTGTCCTTGCGTTTTACGGTAAAGTACAGCAGAATCTCTAAAATCTCGTGATCGTTTAACGAGTCGGGACTTTTTAAAAACCGTCCGATCATTCTCGAACGGTGGTTTGCGTGTAAATTTTCTTCCGAAGCGGTTTTAGCCGCGCCCGCGTTTTTTAAGAGCGGTTTTCCTGCGGTTTCGGTCGGTTTTAATGAAGTTTTGTCGTTTGCGCATACGGATTTTTTATCTTCGTCCGGAATCTCTTCGGACAAAAAATCTGATAAATAATCCGCAAGCGTTCCCCCATCTGCAGATTTCATAAGGTTATTTTAACATACTTTTAATGCGTTTTCAAGTTTTACGCCTATCTTTAAGCTACTTTTTAATATTTTTGCTTAAAATATTACGACAATGCGATTTGGCGGCGAGAACCGATACGAAAACGGGATAAAGCATGATAAACCCGTAAAGGAAAAAGCAAAACAAAACGCCCGGCGGAAAGAACCCGCAGGGCGTAAGTTTTTAGTATTAAGGGTGAAAGTTTCGGCTAAGCCCCAAAGGCTTGAATTAAGCCTTTGAGACCTGCCTTGCACCTTAACCCCTCGTATGTTTGGTTAGTCGTTCGGGTTGAAATCGCCGGTAAGAGCCGCAATCGTTACGTTTTTGAACGAGCAAGCGCCTGTTCCGCCGGAAGCAAATCCGAACAAAAGAGTTTTTGCCGTGAGACCGGTCTTCGTCTTGTATTCTTCCCAAGTTCCGTCTGCTTTCAGAACAGAAGAATATCCGGTAATGCTGTTTCCGTCGATAACGATAGCGAATTTCACCTGGAAGACTCCGGATTCCTTATTTGCAGTGCCGGTAGTCGTGTCGCTTGCGTTCAACCATTTAAGGTCAACCGTATAGTTACCTTCTTCACCCCATGAACCGATGTTAAGAAGATAATCGTTCTGTGTCTTGTCAGCGTTTAAGAAGTCCAAGCTGTCGTCCCAGGATCCTGCTCCGACGTAAGTACCCTTAATAACGGTCTTGCCCGAAATAGTCGGGAGAAGAGCGTAAGCCGACTTGAAAGTTTTTCCGTTGAACGTAACGGTAGCGCCGTTTTCGTCCTCGGTAATGGTCATTTTGCTTTCGTCGGTAGCTACAAGAGTTAATCTCTTCGCTTCAAGCTTAGCGGTAGTTATTTCGTCGGTAACAACCAGAGCGAAAGACTGAATGCGATCTCCGCTTACGGTGTATTCTCCGTTCGAAAGAGCTATGGTGAGCTTGCCGTCTTTTACGGTAGCGGTCTTCTGGATCGAGCCGCTCGTAAAGGTAAGTTCGGTACCGTCAGCCATGTTGTAAAGGTCGCTTTCGTAAGCGTACTTGTACTGAGCGGTAGCAGCTACTTCGTGAGCGGTCGCTTCGGTAACTACTTTAACAACATAGTTAGTAGCGTAAGAGTCGGCGTTGAATTTGTAAACGCCTGCTTCGCCGGTAAGTACGGTTCCGTTAACCGATACCGAAACTATCTGATAGTTTTCGGAATCTTTAAGAGTTACGGTAGCGGTAACTTCTTCACCCTTCGCAATAGCGGTAGTCTTTGAAAGAACTACTTCAGCCTGTTCGGAGCTGTCTGCAGCAACCGAAGCGGTGATTGCAAGAACGTTTTCTACTCTTTCGCCGTCGTAAGCCTTGATATTTGCCATATCCCAGGTCTTAAAACCGTCGGTTGCGCCGATCGCCATAAACTTAACGTTCGACGGTAAGTTCAAGGTATAATCGGTTGCTCCGCCCTTAGCGTTTACGTGAACATATTCCGCTGCGGAAGAAGCCTTTACATAAACGTTAACCTTGGTGCCTTCGACGATTACAAGAATATCTACGCTTGTCGAAGCAACTTTTGCGGTGTTGGAGTTCTGCGGATTGAATTCGATCGAGCCGGAGATAACTACGTTGACAATGTTTTCAATCTCAGAATAGCTATAGCTGTCTGCTTCGTCGAAGAACCAGAGTCTCGGGCAGGAACCCCATCCGAGAGAGGGAACCTTAAGAGTCATGGTATAAACGGTCTTGCCGCTTATGTTGTCGCCGATCTGAATATAAGATTTAGGCGGATTGCCGAGCTGGTTGTTCTTGTTGGAAACGGTAGCTCCGTCTTTGCCGTTGTCTAAAGCAGTAAGGTCGGTTGCGCTTGTGTCTTTAATAATAGTTCTTATGAAGGTAAGCGAGCCTTCTTCCGCGGCTTCGGTAATTTCAACGCTTAATGAAGTGTGATTTGCGAGAACAGCGGTATAAGTGCCTGCGGGAGCGGTAACGGTGAGTTTGCCGCCGTTTACAATGCCCTGATAGGTGCCTGCTTCGCTTACAAAGGTAACTAAGGTTCCGTCCGCAAGAGCGTAAGGAGTTTCATACGCATAGCCGTGAGCTACGGTATATGTTTTAGCAGTGCCTTCCGCAACTGCGGTTACTACTGCGGAAACGTAATAAATTACTCCGTACTGACCTTTGATAGTAACGGTAGCAACGCCCGCTTCGTTTACGGTAGCGGCTACGTATTCGCCGTTTACTTTAACGCCCGCGACTTTATAACCTTCTTTCGGAGTAACGGTTACGGTTGCGGTTTCGCCGTTCTTAAGAGCGGTCTTATCGGAAGCCATAGTTGCTTCGGCAGTCGTTTCGACAACAACTCTGCCATTGTCTACCGTATCCGAAACGGTGAGTTCGGAAACAATAACGCCGCCGGTAATATCTCTTAAAGTAATATCGGTGAAGTTTGTCGGAACGGTGTTCTTTTCGGGAACCTTGTTAGCCATAAGGATAAGATTTCCGTCATAGGATTCGGCATAGTACCAAATCTTTCCGTCCTTGATTTCAAGAACAAGCAACAATCCGTCGCCGGTAAGCTTCGCAAGCTGATAGTTGCTGAACGGAGCGTTTGCCGCCCAGCAGATACGCGCCTTGAAGGTGCCGTCTTTAAGCCAAAGTTCGGGAGCGTTGCCCGCTTCGTTCGACGGAACGTTGGTGTTAACGTGTAAGCCGCAGTTGTCCGCATTGGAAGCAACGGTGTAGTTAACAACCTTTATTCTGAAGGATACCGCTTTAGCGTTTGCGGGAAGAGTGATCTTGTCGCCGTTGTTGTTAAGAGTGTAAACAGCGTCGTTCGCTTCGTTCTTAACGGTGGTTGCGCCGCTTGTTACGAAGTAAAGTTCTAATTCGCTGTTTACCGCTTTATCTACTACTATCGTAGTTTCGGTATAGCCCTCTACCTGAAGCTTATATTCGCCTTTGACAACGTCTTTGAACTCGAGTTTGCCGTTTGCGGCGGTAGCCTTATAAGTGCCGTTTGCGCCCGTAAGGGTCGCTTCGCCCGTGAGGGCGGAAGCGGTCTTTGCGGTGTTGTGAACCGTAACGTTAAGAGTTACGTTATACTTTTCAGCCGGTTTAAGTTTGAAGGTAGCTTCAACCTTAATGCCGAGTTTGCCGTACTTTTCAGCAGTGTAAACGCTTTCGGAAATCTTTGCGGTTACGTCTTCGCCGTTTACTTTAAGAGTTTCTAACACGTAGCCTTCCGCGGGAGCTACGGTAACGGTAGTGTTTCCGCCGAGATGATAATCTACGACAGCCGTTCCGTTTTCGTCTGCGGTTACTTCGATATTAGCGTTTGCGGTTTCGGTAACGTATTCGTTCCACTGAGCCTGCGTATAGAACTTAACGTCGGTAAGTTTAATCGCGACAGCCGATCTGATACCGGTGATAGCGGTAGGAACGTTATTAGCATCCGTGTAAGTTACGGACTTGGAATTATACATGACTCCGTCTGCGCCTACGGTTAAGTAGTTGCCGGTGTTGCCCGCAAGATAGAGAGCGAATTTAGCTCCGCCGTTTTCGTATACGGCAGTCTTGTAGTTGTCTGCAAACGGCTGCGTACCCCAGTCGTATCTGAATCTGTAGCCGAGATAGTCTTTCATCTGGTGAACGATTTCAGCACCGTCGGTCTTATCGAAAGTCATCCATGCGCCGTCTGCATCCTTGGTTCCGACAAACGTCTTGTCGAGGATCTGCATGTTATAGGTCATAGCGACGATCTTTTCTTCCGAAGAGATGCTGAAGTTGTTGCATCCCGCCTGGTTGCTGGCGATGGGATAAACAACGATGGATTTTTCGGATTCGTACTTGGTAAGATCCGCATATCTCGAACCGGTTAAGGTTACGCCGTCAACGGTTGCGTTGCTTGCTTCAACCTTGGTGAGACCGTCGAAGTATGCCGTAGCTCTTTCGCCGTCGTAAACTTTTACGTTCTTGACTTCGTTGTCGCCCGAATGTCTGAATTTGTAGTCCATTGCGGAAACGTCTACGTTGTTCTTGCCGAGATATCCGAAGAGCGAGTACGTTCCGTCGATGTTGCCGATATATACGTCGGTCTTGGCGTTACCGTCGGTGATAACCGTTCTTAAAAGTACGGTCGTCCAGTTTTTGGTAGTTCTTACAGCGTGGTCGCCGTTCTTGTTGCCGCCGAGCTGGAACTGTGAACCGTTCTGATTGGGAAGCCAGTCTATTCTATAGCCAACGCCGTTGATAACGCTCGAGTTGTTGGGAATAGTATGAGCGGAATCTACGTTGCCGTCATTGTTATAAGGTTCTACGAAAAGGTCAGACCACGAAGAGTTTCCGTCGTACTGCGCTCTGATATCGAATACCATTACGTTGTTCGTCATATCGATGTCGGCAATGGTAACGCTCGATTCTCCGGAGGTTGTGTAAGATAAACCGGTTTCGTTATAATTTACGGTTGCATTGTCGCTCGTTTTTACGATTGCTCTCGTAAATTCAAGCGAAGTGCTTTCAACCGCGCCGCCATTAACAACTACGGTTAAGCCGTTTACGGTGTAAGTGCCGTCCGAAAGCGAAATCGTTACCTTTCCGTTCGCTACGATAGCGTTTTTAACAATGCTGCCGCTTACGAAGGAAAGTTCGGTTCCGTCGGGAAGGTTGTAATATGCCTTTTCATAAGCGAACTTATGAGTTGTGGTAAACGTTAATTCGGTTGCAAGCGTTTCTGCGGTAACTACAACGTTATAGGTACCCATATAGCCGGTAGCCGTGAACTTGTAAGTTCCGTCTTCGCCTGCGGTAAGAGCCGTGCCGTTTACGGTTACCGAAGCTATCTGATGAGTAGCGGAATCCTTTACTGCAGCGGTAACGGTTACTTCTTCACCCTTTTCGATGCCGGCGGTCTTGGAAATGGTTGCATTTACGACTGCCTGATCGTATCCGAGAGCAGCGGTGTTCTTTAAGATTTCGTCCGCTCTTGCGCCGTCGTATACCTTGATATCCGACCAGGTGATGATTGCGGAGTGTTCGCCCTGAGTGAAGATGATCGAAGTAAGTTCGCCTTCGCCCTGGTCTTCATAATCGGCAAGAAGCGTCCATACACCGTTTACTTTGTAGTAAAGCTGGATAGCTCTGCCTTCGAAAATCGCCATGAAGGTTGTCGGTTCGGAGTGCTTTACATTGACGGTCCATTTATTGTTAGGAGCGTCGTAATAACCGGTCTTATCGTTCCAGTGTCCCTGGTTGATAGCATATAAGTGTCTGTTGGTTCCGATAGTAGCGTAGCACTGTCTTTCACTGCCCATGCCGAGCGTGTAGATAAGTACCGTCTTGCCCGAGAAATCAACGTTGTTTTCAATCTTCCACTGGTTGTTGTCGAGACCTACGTTCTTATTTTCTTTTACGGTCGTCTGTAAGGTTGCGCCCGTTTCGGAAGTGCCGTCGCCGGTGAGTACCGCGGTTACGGTTTCGTCTACGTCGTTGAACAGCTTTCTTAAAAGAACAACGTCGGTAATCGAAGCCTGACCGTTTTCTACGGTAACGGGAGTTGCGTTCGCACAGCCCTTGGCGGTTAACGTGTAAGTGCCGTCAACTATTTTGACGGTAACCTGACCATTGGTTACGAGTCCGGTATAAGTGTTGCCTTCCGCGTCGGTAAGAATGATTTCCGATCCGTCCGCAGAGTAAGCTTTTGCTTCGTAAGCGAATTTACGCGTTACGTTTAAGGTGATCGTCTGATTGATTGCCGTTCTGAAAGTTGCCTTTACGGTAACTTTGGTTCCGGTAACTTTTGCGGTTACGACGTTATTTTCAACGCGAGCCGCATATTCTACGCCGTCTACAAGGAGCGAAGCGAGTTCGTATCCTTCTTCCGGAGTAACGTTTATGGTTACGGTGTCATACATTTTGCCGACAGCGGTTACGGAACCGTGAGCGCCCGATTCGGTTTCGTCGATTACGGTAAGAGAACCGTTGATCGATTCGCCTGCGTAAACTTTCCACTGATCGAACTTAGCGTCGCACTGATAGTAAAAGCCTAACTTCGTCTCGCCTGCGGTTGCCCATTTGTCTATGGTCTTAACCATTCCGCCGTCGAGCATAACGAGTTCGCCTGCGTCGTTTTCAAGAAGCGGGGTTACAACGTTGCCTTTTACGTACATACCTACGTTAAGACCTACGGTCATGTACTTTTCAAGCTGAGCGGACGAAAGTTTTATACTCGTCCAGCCGAAGTCGTTGCCGTTCCATCTGAAGAATACGCCGTCCGAGCCCCATCCCTTCTGGAATGCGAGTTCGATCTTATAGCCGTTTCTCGTAGCGGAAAGACCGTTGTATGCGGTTTCGGTACCGCCCTGTCCCTGCGGGAGATAGTTTGTTTCGTTAGCGTAGTTCTTGTTCCAGCCTTCGCTGCCTTCTTCGTGAGCAAGGTGCGGAGCGTATAACTTGGCGGTGAGAATGTAGTCTTCGCCTGCCGCTACGGGAGTATTGTTGTAAAGCTGCGAGCTGCCGTTGTTCCAGCCGTGTTCGGTGAACGCATAGCCGTCGTTATAAGCTTTTACGCCTACGTCGTACGGAGTTATGGCAAATTCGCCTTTGCTCTTGTCGTAATAGCCGTCTTTATCGAATCTTCTCCAGCTCTGGCAGGCCGTCCAATAATAATCGCCTTCAAGAACGCCGAGCATGTTGATGTAACCGCTTCTCGAAGTGGACGTAGCCGAAGCCATATACTGGATAGCCGCGTTGAATACGATAGAGTCGCATTTACCGCCGAGTACGTACCAGGGAATCATTACTTCGTCTTCGTATCCGTTGTTTTCGGGGTTGTTGACGTAAGTAGTGTTGCCGTTCTTATCGAGCCAGCGGCCCGCCACGTCTACGTAAGCGTTGCTGCCCGCATAGCCGTCGTGACCGTTGAATTTGATATACTTGGACGTATGGTAAGCGCCGTTTGCGAAGAATTCCATTTCCCACTGGTTGCCTGCCGCAGTCGTAGCTTTGCCGTTCGCGATATAAATTTCGATACCGGAGTTGGCATAGTTGCCTCTGCCTGCGTCGTAGTAAGCTGGCGCGCCCGTTACTCTGTATGCCATAACAACGCCTTCTTCGGTAAATCTCGACCAGATTTCGATATGATGATCGTATCCGGAAATAGGAATGGTTTCTTCCCATTTGTTCTGTTTTTCCCATTCGGCTTCCGTTATGGTGCCGTCGATGGTAACTACCGTACCGTCCTGAAGGTCGGTATAAGTGTTATGCTGTTTTTCTATTTTGCTCGGATAGTCGGGTATTTTTACCGAATCGCTATCGTTACCCGAACATGCCGCAATGCAAAGAGAAGCTACGAGCATAACCGCAAATAATACTATAAGCTTAATTTTATTTATTAACTTCATAATATATATCCCCCTTTGCCTCAGTTAGCCTTGGGTACGCCCAAGACGTATATTTCGGAAATTCCGAGCGCGGCGGTGCCGTTTGCTTTGTTTTCCTGATATGCGGGATTGTTGACGTCGGGCGATACGGTGATGGTGATCTTCTTAACGCCCATTTCGTTGAACGCCGCTACTGCGGAGCCGCCCGGTCTCATAGCGCTGCCGTTGGAATAACGATTCCAGTAGAACTGAAGATTGTCTATAACCGCGGTGAATTCGGTATCGTTAAGTTTAGCTTCCATTTCGATCTTGGTTATAGAGTCGAAAGTATCGGCGTAGTTTTTGCTGTTATAAATCATTATAGCGGCAATATTTCTGTATTCGCCGAAGTCGAGCGTTATCTTTACGGTTTCCTTCTTGGTGGTGAATTCGTGTACGAAAGGCGCAACTGCCGGAACGTGCATCGAAAGTATACCGTCGGTAAGATACTTAACCGTATTGTTGCCTGCGTCGTCGGTCGTTACCGTAGCGTCGCCGGAAATAATGTCGTATTTGGTTGTGCCGGTGCCGTAGAACTTAGGCTGAATAGCCGTCGTCGGACCGTTGGTGTACATTACGTACATGCCCTGATCGTTCTTTATGAAGAGCAATCTGTCTGCGTTTGCGCCTCTGTCGTGTACGCTTACTTCACGATTTTTATGTTTGTGGTAAACGTTTATGACTTCGTCGCCGCATTTAACGAAACTGTGATGTCCCGGGCCGGATACGTTGTCGGTGGTTCTGCCGCCGTCTGCGGTAAGCATTACGCCGCCTTCCGCAAGGTCGAGTTTTCTGAACGGACCCATGGGGCTGTACGCAACAGCCTGAACGAGCGAGTAGTTGGAAGTCGTGTATCCCGCTACCGAGAACGTAAGATAATAAAGACCTGTTTCTTCGTTATACCAGCAGAAAGGTCCTTCGTTAACGTCGCCCTGTCCGCCGTTAATGGGAGCTTCTCTGTTTTCGCCGTCCGCCGCTTTGAAAGTTGCGAGAGCGGTTTCTTTATAACCTTTTACATAATCTTCCGCCTTGAAAGCCGCTGCCTGCTGATTATAAACATCTGCAGCCTGAGCGGAAAGCATGTTGTAGTGGGTTCTGGTAATTCTCGTAACCGTCGAATAGTCGGGCTGCGACCAGTCGTGATTAAGGAATTTGATTACGTAAATATTCTGTCCCTGGAAGAGCTTCATCGTCGGATTAAGCGGATCGAATTCGTCTCTTTCCGGAATGAACGACCAGTACATATAGTAGTCGCCGGTTATGGGATCTACAAACGGGCTCATGTCGATATTACAGTTGATAACGTCTCTGCTCTCGTCTACCTGCATTAAGTCTGCATAAGAGTTGAGAACGGTTCCGTCGTAAGTTTCGCCTACCACGGTGTTGTCGTGATCGGTACCGATATTAGCGGCGTTTTCGGGATTGTTTCTGCTGTGATCCCACTGGAATTTAAGCGAAGCGCGAAGAGCCGCCGTATTAAGCCACGGATCCATGGTCGTTACGCTGTCGGTACCTCTGATGATATACTTTTCGCCGGAGTAGCTCTTAATATCCTCTTTGGTAGCGATTTCGTCCGCATAGTCGGTGTACTTTGCGAAGTTAACGCCTTCCGCATAGTTAACGCCCGCGATGGTAGCGCCCGTTTCGACGCCGGTCCACTGCTGATAGGGGCCGTAAGGACAGGTGGATACCGCAAGACCGATATCGTAATCTGCCTGTTTTACCTTAGAGATCGCCGTAGACGAATAGTAGAAGAAGTATACGCCGGTGGACGTTTCGCTCTTTTCAAGACCGTACTGTTCGGGATCTGCGTTTTTGTCCCAGACGATTTCGGGCGCCCATGTGTTGTTGTATTCCCAGGATTCGGTCGTGTAAGTGTAGATGCCCGCTTTGGGTTCCCAGCTTACAAGGTCCTTACTGAAAAACATGTTGAAGATGCCTACGCCGGTCGTTCCGATAAGGAAATACGTTCCGTAATTTTCTTCGTCGGTTTCGTCTTCGCAACGGAAAGCGAACGGGTCTGCACATGTGTCCATGACGTCGTTACGGTAGAAGATGTCTTTTCTGTAATTGCTGTCGACTTCGCTGCCGTCTTCGACTACGCCTATCTGGTTGGAATAGGTTTTGCCTTCTTCGAGAGTGACGGTGGTGCCGGAGCTGCCTTTGTTACAGCCGAACATCATTACCGAGGCGGTCATGAGTACTGCCAAGATAATCGTTATAAGTTTTTTCATTCTTTTCTCTCCTCCTGATTTTTTTGAAAAAACATTTATTTTTATGCCCGTTTTTTACCGGAACGCCGGATTCAGGTATTTTCCGGCTTCAGCCGCATTCTGCGGTAATCTCGGGATATAAACGGACAATTAAACCGAATTTTTGATTTTCTTCGTGATTTAATCGTTTTATATGCGTTTTATCTGCTTTGTTTTTCGATTTTACTTTCTTTATTTTAATGTTTGTTCGTTTTGCATATTATAAATATTTAATATTTAAACCCTGTTTTCGGGCGCAAAAACCCATTAAATTTCATTAAGCATAAATATTATAACATAAAAAAAAATTAAATCAAGACTTTTTGAAAAAATTTTTATATATTTTTATTTATTTATAGCGTAAAAATGAAAATTATTTTCTTTATTATAAAAAGTTCGTTTCGTTTATTCGGCTTTTAATATTTTACCATTTTAACGACTTTACTTAATATTTACGATATTTTGCACTTTTCTAGTTAATTTTTTGATTTTTATGTTTTTTAAGTCCTTTTGTTAAACTTTTTCACATATTTTTAACTTACAGCCTCTTACAAGCTGCAAAAGGTAAACAAAATTTTCATTTTTGGCAAATTTTTCATTACAATTCGCAGGTTGTCGGTCCCTTGTCTCACTTTTTTTGCAAAATCCTCTTTTAAGCTTGGCTGTTATCAACTTTATCGGAGCCGTCGCATATACTATTTTGTGCTTTAATTTTTCGATTATTTATTATTTTGTTTTATGAGGTTTTTTATGAAATTTTCGGGAGTGTTTACGGCGATAACCACGCCGTTTTCAAACGGAAAAATCGACGAAAAGGCTTTTGGTGGTTCGGTAAAACGTCAGATTTTATCGGGTGCGGACGGAATAGTCGTCGGCTCCACCACCGGCGAAGGCGGGTTTTTAACTACGGACGATAAACTGCTTTTATTAAAAACGGCCGCGTCCGCAAAAGACGCGCTGTTTTCGAGCCAGGCGGCGAAAAGATTTTCGATACTTGCCGGCGTTTCCGGAATGAAAACCGAAACCGCTGTAAACGAAGCGAAAGCTCTTACTTCATTAAACCGCGGAATAGAAGTCGACGGGATTTTAGTTCTCTCGCCCTACTACCAGAAGTGCACCGAGCTCGGCGCGATAAAGCATTTTTACGCTGTTGCGGACGCTTCCGAAGCTCCCGTTATCGTCTACAACGTTCCAGGACGAACCGGCTATGACCTTCCCGTCCCGGCGATAAAAGAACTTATTAAGCATAAAAACATCGTCGGAATAAAGGAAGCGAGCGGGGACCTTAACAAAATTATGGAGATAACTTCGACAGCGGGCGATGAGTTTTCGGTTCTTTGCGGTTCGGACGAACTGTTTCTGCCAGAGCTTTCGATCGGCGCAGCGGGTTGCGTTTCCGTCTTATCGAACGTTGCTCCGAAACTCGTAAAAGCTATATATGAAAGTTATGTTTCGGGCGAAACGGTATCGGCGAAAGCACTCCATTTATTCTCTCTTCCGCTCATAAAAGCGTTATTCTCGGACGTGAATCCGGTTCCCGTAAAACGCGCTTTGAGTTTTATCGCGGGATACAGCGACGAAGTAACCGCGCCTTTAACCGAGCTTGCCGCAGACAAAAAAAGAGCTCTTATAAAAACGCTCGGGGAATTTATCAAAAAAGAACCCGAACTTTTAGGCGGAAGAAGAGAAATACTAAAATCTGATTCGACGGAGTAAAAAATGGACGTTCTGATCAACGGTTTTTTGGGAATAAACGGCTTCGGGCTGACGAAGACCTGCCTTTTATCGGACGGAATCGCGGCGGTCGGCGGAGCCGATACCGCGCTCAAAAAAAGCGATCTTAAAAAAGAATACATACGCGATATGTCCGAAGCGGTTAACGGACTTAACTTCATCGACGGTCGTTACGACGTTCTGATAGATTTTTCTTCGCCGAAAGCTACGCCTTATATTTCGGAATACGTCTCAAAAACCTGCACGCCGGCTCTTATTCTGACTACCGGTCAAAGCGAAAAAAATATTAAATTATTAAAACGCGCGGCAAAAATTGCCCCCGTAGCGGTAGTAAAAAACGCTTCTGCGGGAATAAACGCCGTAGCTAAAATTCTCAGACCGCTGTCTTTATATCTCGACGGATATAGCGTCGGAATAACCGAAACACACCGCCGCGGTAAAAAAGACAGTCCGTCGGGAACGGCGCTTTTTCTTAAGGACTGTATTGCCGAATCTGTACCGAATTCTTCGGTAGAAATGAACTCTGTACGGCTTTTCAACGAGTTCGGCAAGCATGAAATTATTTTCAGAAACGGAGAAGAACAAGTAACCGTCACGCACGAAGTTTTATCCCGTTCCTGCTTTTATTCGGGCGCGATAAGCATAGCGAAAAAGCTGGTTACGATGCCCGCGGGATTTTATACCGACACGGATTTTTGATTATGGAAATTGCTTTTATAAAATGCGAGTGCTGCGGAAACGACTACGTTTACATAGATTCCGGCTCCCCTATATTCCGTGAATCAATAATTAAAACCGCATTGATTAACGACGATGAATTTTTCAAAAAACTTACCGTTTCTTTATCCGACCGCCGTTTCGGAATAGGTTCTGACGGGGCGGTTTTTTACAAGTTCCCCGCAGAAAAAGCGGAATACGATCTCGAAATCAGAATGTATAATTCCGACGGATCGGAAGGTCTTTTATGCGGCACCGCTTTAAGAAGCGCGGCTTGTATTCTGGACGAAAAACTCGTAAAATCAGGCTTACAGAAAAATTCGTATAAAATAAAGACGGCTTCCGGCATAAAAATAGTAAAAAAAGATGACCTTTTCGGCTTTATCGCCGAAATCGGAAAAGCGGATTTTTCCGCCGGAGAAAAGTTTTCCATCCTTAAAAAGCCTGTAATTAACTATGCGTTTTGTTGCGGAGTTTCGCTCACTCTTCTATCCGTCGGCAATCTGCATGCTGTGGCGTTTATCGACGATATAAAAAGCTTCGATCTCGAAAATTTTTATAAAACTGTTAAACGCTCGAAAATTTTTACCGCGCCGTTCAATCTCGAAATCGCAAAAATAACTTCGAATAACTCTGTTTTAACGAGAGTATACGAGAACGGTTCGGGCGAAACTCTTTGTTGCGGTACCGGCGCATGCGCCGTCTCGGCAGCCGCCGTTATACTCAAAAAAATCACTTCAAAAAAAATAAATGTAACCTTTAACGGCGGAACGGTATCAGTGAAATGCGACCAAAGTTACAATTTGTCGGTCGGCGGAACCGTTAAAAAGGTCTTTACGGGAGTATATTATTATGAGCCTTAAACCGAATAAAAATTTTGAAAAGTTACCGAAAGACTATCTGTTTTCGCGCATTAAAAAGAAAGAAGCTGAAATAAAAACAATAAATTTAACAAGGATAAGCATAGGCGACGCCGTTCTGCCGATAGGTAAAACGATAGTTTCCGCCATGAAAAATGCGGCAACAGAACTCGGAGAAAAAGCAAGCTTTAAAGGTTATCCCCCGCAAAGCGGTTATTCCTTTTTAAAGCAAGCCATAATAAACGACTATAAAAAACGCAACGTTGTTATATCCGAAAACGAAATCTTCGTATCAGACGGAGCAAAATCAGATTTATCCGGACTTATGGATGTTTTTCGGCAACACAGGTCTTATATAATCGCGCCGTTTTATCCTGTTTATCGAGATGCGGAAACCATAAAGGGAAACAATATAACCTATATCGAAGGAAATATAGGCAATAACTTTTTGCCTCTCCCCGATAAAAAATACAAATCGGGAGTTTACTATATAACTTCGCCGAATAATCCTACCGGAGCAACGTACGATAAAAATTCGCTCGCTTCTTGGGTGGAACATGCACTAAAAACAAAATCGGTTATAATTTTCGACGCGGCGTACGAGTGCTTTATTACAGAAAATCTGCCGCGCTCCATATACGAAATCGACGGAGCCGAAGACTGCGCGATAGAGGTAAAATCGTTTTCAAAATCGGCGGGTTTCACCGGCGTAAGATGCGGCTATACAGTCATCCCCGAAAAACTGAAATTACAAAACTCTTCCGGGCTTTTTTCTAAAAATAACGGCGACGTATATATAAACAAACTGTGGGAAAGACGACAAGCCGCTTTTTTTAACGGCGTTTCTTACATAACTCAACGCGGAGCAGAAGCCGCTCTCACCATTGCAGGCAAAGCGGAATGTAAAAAAAGTATCGGATATTACCTTAAAAACGCAGGACGTTTTTATAAATTCTTTTCCGATCGCGGCGTAAGATTTTCCGGCGGTGTAAACTCCCCGTACGTTTTCGCCGAGACTCCCGATAAAATACCGTCCGAAAGATTTTTCGAAGCGTTGCTCGCAAGCGGACTGGTGGCTACGCCCGGCGCGGGATTCGGAGCATCCGGCGAATACTTTATGAGATACTCCTCTTTCTGCTCCGAGGCCGACGCCGAAAGAGCTGTTAAAATATTGTCTTTATTCTATTAAAACAGAAAAAATTTAGTCTGAACTGCTGCTTTTTTGCCGCTTAAAAGTAAAAAATACTTAAATCAACGTGATTTTTACGAATTTAAGTAACAAATAGCCGATATAATGCTGCGGCGTTTTGTTGCTATTTCGTCCGAATTGATATATAATAAAAATACTTAAAGACACAAACTTTTGTCCGATTAAAACGGACTTTGCCTGAAATAAGGTAATATTCGTAATTATTAGCGGACGATCGCTTTAGCGATTTGTCCTATTTTTTTGCGTAAAACGCATTAAAAAACGGATAAAACCATAAGTTTTTAATCAAAAAACAACCATAAATATAATAAAACTTTATATAAAACGTAGTTAAAAGAGGTACAAAGGAATGTTCAGAAAAGACTTTTTATGGGGAACGGCGACAGCCGCAACTCAGATCGAAGGCGCGGCGTTCGATGACGGCAAAGGTTTATCCGTCTGGGACGTCAACCCGAAGGCTAAAAACTTCACCTATCGCGGAGACGGGGTTGAAGTCGCTTGCGATTCTTACCACAAATGGGACGAAGATCTATTATTATTAAAAAAACTCGGCGTAAACGCTTACAGATTTTCTATCGCATGGCCGAGAATTATTCCGAAAGGCGTAGGTGAAATCAATCAAAAAGGTCTCGACCATTATAAAAAGATGGTTGACGATCTTATCGCGGCGAATATCAAACCGGTAATAACAATATTCCACTGGGATCTCCCGTACGAACTTTATATAAGAGGCGGCTGGCTCAATCCCGAAATTTCGGACTGGTTCGCCGAATACGTCAGAGTTATAGCCGAAAATTTTGCCGATAAAGTAAAAATGTTTATTCCCGTAAACGAGCCGCAGTGCGTTCTCGGCGGTCTCGGCGGAACTTACAGAAATTCTAACTTTACCACGAAAGAAATGCTTACAATGATACATAATATTTTATTGTGTCACGGTAAAGCAGCAGCTATTTTACATAAATACGAAGGCGTTCGGGTAGGTATGTCCTCCTGCGGCGGAATAGATATTCCTTACAGCGAAAAAGCGGAAGACATCGAAGCCGCGAGAAGACACTTCTTCTCTACCGAAAAGGCAACGCCCTGGACCACCGCTACATGGCTCGATCCCGTATTTTTAGGCGATTATCCCGAAGAATATTACAAAATCTTCGCTAAAAACGAACTTCCCGATATAAAGTCCGGCGATATGGAACTTATTTCTCATTCCGCAGACTTTTTGGCACAGAACACATATAACGGCGATTGCTACTTCAAAGCCGGTAAAAACGGCGAACCGGAAAGAGTAGATTTCCATTACGGATATCCGATGACCATGATGAACTGGCCCGTCACGCCCGAAGTTTTATACTGGGGACCTAAATTCTTATACGAACGTTATAAAGTACCCTTCTATATTACGGAAAACGGCGTTGCGGTAACCGATCTTCTCACTCCGGACGATAAAATTCACGACGGGGCGAGAATAGAATTCATCCGCTCTTATCTCGAAAATTTTATGAGAGCCGCAGACGAAGGAGTGGACATAAGAGGTTATTTTTACTGGAGCATGCTCGACAACTTTGAATGGCTTTCCGCATATACAAAGCGTTTCGGTCTTATTTACGTCGACTACAAAACTCTTAAAAGGTATCCTAAAGATTCGTATTACTATTATGCCGACGTAATCAAAACAAACGGCGAGATAGTAAATATATACAAAAATAAAAATTATAATAATCAGAAATAATTTTATTGTTATAACGGTTATATTCAGACGATACGTTATTTAAAAAGGTAATATTTCGGTAATAACGGTATTGTCAAAACTGTACCGGATAGATAAAAGCTCTGCCGTAAAGCAGAGCTTTTTTAATTGATTTTTATTATTTTAAAATATAATTTAAAACATAAAAAAACCATGCACAAAGCATGGTTTTTGGTCTGAGTGAGGTGACTTGAACACCCGACCTCTTGCCCCCCAGACAAGCGCGCTACCAACTGCGCTACACCCAGTCGTAAAACGGACTTTATTTCGTCCGCTTTATATTATACAACATTTTTAAAAATTATCAAACTATTTGACTATGTTTTTGTAAAGATTTATTCTCATAATAAATATTAAGATAAATCCTTATAAATAGTCGGATAATTTTTAATTATTCGCCGTCTTTGAAACTGTTGCCTAAAAATGTACCGAAGCCCGAGGGAGTCTTTCTTTTAGGTTTGTCGGTAAAGCCGCCGGTTCTTTCTCTTCTTCCGCCGAAGTTGCCGTTTTTATTGAAGTTTCTGCCGCCTTCTCTGTTATAAGGCTTTTTATAACCGTCCTTGTTGTAGCCGCCTTTGTTGTAATTTTCGCGCTGGGGCTTCTTTTCGTTGGGAACGATTATCACGTATCTGTTCGGTTCTTTGCCTTCGGAAATAGTGGTAACGGTCTTGCTGTCCGCGAGAGCCGAGTGAATAATACGTCTTTCATACGGATTCATGGGTTCGAGAGAAATGTCTCTTCCGTATCTTACAGCCTTTTCTTCAAGTCTGTGGGCGAGCTTTATAAGAGTTTCTTCTCTCTTTTCGCGATAACCTTCGCAGTTTACGGAAACGCGCTTGTATTCTTTGTTTCCTATATTGGCAACTGCTCCTGCAAGCGTTTGGATAGCGTCTAAAATTTCGCCCCTGTAACCGATTAAAGCTGCGGAATCGGTAGCGATGATTTCTACTTCAACCTGTTCGCCTTCCGAAACGAGATTAGCTTTAGCTTCGAGATCGAGCTTATCGAATAATCCGTTCAAAAATTCTACGGCGTTTTCGCCGTCGGTGTTGTTCTTTTTGATTTCTACCTTTGCGGGTTTCTTAACCGTGCCGAAAATACCTTTTACGGGTTCTTCGATAACGGCGATGCAAGCTTCTTCCTGCGTGAGACCGAGTTCTTTAAGGCCTTTTTCAATAGCTTCTTCGGTCGTCTTTCCGGTAAATTCCATTATTTAACCTCTTCTGACAATGTTATTATTTTCTTCTAAGCCTTCTTTCTTAGCGAATCTGGCGTCGACGATTTTATTGATTATAACGGTTGTAATCGTACTCATAAGCGTGCTTACGATAATGTAAAGCGAGAATGCGGCGGAGTAAATAAACGCAAAGAACGCCATCATTACAGGCATCATCCACATCATCATCTTCTGCGTCTGCGCGCCCTGTCCGTCTACGGTCTGAAGTTCGAGCTGATCCTTTTGCGACTTCATCGAAACGAACTGCGAAAGTATCATTGTTCCTATGGTAAGAACTATAAGAATATAGTAACCGTTGGGCTGCTTCGCTTCTTTCGAAAGATCTCCGATAACGAGCTTATAATCGTCGTTAGACAAAACTTTGTTGTTATCGATTACCGGAGTGATTTTTACTATTTTGGTGCAGCCGTTGAAAGAATAAACCGCGTCGGGCTTCCAGATGTTTTTTACCCAGAAAAACGACTGTCTTTCTTTATAATATATGTCTGCCGAAGCGCGCTGCTGAATGCTTACGACAAACTTTTCGGCATTTTCGATCGTTTGATCAGCTTCTTCGTACGTTTCCGCAAACGTCTTGTTTTCATACTTAAGCGTTTCGTTTGTCTTTAACTTTTCGAGATCTACTCCGAAAAGAGCGTCGTCCTTCGTATAGCTTACCTTGCCGTCTGCGTCTTTAGTAAGTGTGATTTTTAAGGTAACGTAGCTGTGCTGGGACGAAAGCGTAACGGGAGTGGACGTTACTCCGTTCTCCGTTTTTGAAACTCCTTTGGTAATAGTAAGCTCGTAAGTTTCTTCGCCTTTAGTTAAATTCTTCGTAACCGCTCTGTTATCAGAAACGCCGCTCAAAGCTCTTTCGATAGCGTCCGCGTTGAAAACAAGCTCGTCCGCTTTTGTCTTTTTATTTTTTTCTACCTTTACGTAATAACCGGCTTCGTCTGTACCGTCGGCTTCTATACCTTCTATAACGACCTGATTGTACGCAGCAGCCATGTTATAAAGATTTTCTTCCTGCTGGAAGGTAGAATATCTGTTGAAGCTGTTAAGGACTATAATGAATATTACGAGCGTTACGATAGTCGGTAAACACGAGCCGAAAACGCTGTAACCTTCTTTCTTATAAAGAGCCATTACCTTTTGGGAATACAGGTCCTTTCTGTCCTTATACTGTTCCTGAAGTTTTTCAAGCTCGGGGCGCATCTGCTTCATTTTAAGCGAACTTTTACGCATCGAAGATCTTGAAAAGTAGTCGAATACAAGCGTTACGAGTTTAAGTAAAACGGTAAAAACTATAATACCTACCCATACAGCCGAAAATGACGTGATAAGATCGGCAATAAGTTTTGTCAAACCGCCTACCGAAGGTTTGTATGCTATTTCAATAAAATTCATTTTAATATACCCATTTGACGACGCTTCTCTTATCCGGAACTTTATCGAACCCGCCTTTGCTCCACGGGTTGCATCTTAAAATCCGCCAGATACCGAGAAGAACGCCGTAAAAAAATCCGTGCTTTAAAATGGCTTCAAGAGTATAAGCCGAACAACTCGGCATATATTTGCAATTATGAAACGATAAATGTTTCTGATAAAAGCGTATCAGTTTTACGCTTAAATACTTCAGCATTTTTACTCTCTTAATACTTTTTTATTATTATCCTTTCTGAAATAAAAAATATTTTTAAACCTTAATATTCTGTAAAAAAATTATTTACGATAAGAGCGTTCAGATTAGTCCCTTTCTCTTAAAAGCATAGCCTAAATCTTTAACGAATTTATCGTAAGAATATTCTTCTTTAACCTTAGGTATAATAACAAAAAAGAAGTTTTGAGCGTCTTTTAACTTAAAACTTCTGAAAGATTCGCGCAAAAGTCTTTTGACGCGGTTGCGCTGAACGCTTTTACCGTGGCGTTTTCCGACGGCGTAGCCTACTTTGGTTTCCTTTTCGGGCATCATAACCAAAGTAAGACTGTCGGTATAGACCTTTTCGCCCTTTTTTAAGACTCTCGAAAAATCTTTTTCTTTTTTCAGTCTGTTATCCAATTTGAAACCCCGGTTCCGGAAAAACGGAACCATAGTCAAACTTTAAGCTAAATTAAGCGGAAAGTTTATGACGACCTTTATTTCTTCTTCTCGCGAGAACGTTTCTGCCGCCCTTGGACTGCATTCTCTTTCTGAATCCGTGAACTTTGCTTCTCTGTCTTTTTTTCGGTTGATAAGTTCTTTTCATTTTTATTCCTTCCTTGTTTAATTCGATTTTATCGAAATTTATTTTTTATTTTCGCAAATTTTTATATAAAAATAAAACTCGCTTTTTAATTTTATTTTTTTTCGGGCGTATTGTCAAATAATTTAACCTTATTTTACTTTATTTAAGCCTTTATTAAAACAAAATTATTATTTTACCGCTTACTTTCTTGTTTTTTGCCCGTTTTTTTTAATATGCGGCTTTCTTTAGCCGTTTATTCTTATCGGAATTACGAGATAAGTGTAATCGGTATTGAGTACAGGCATCATAACGCACGGATCTATGGGAGAATTGAGATTCATGCTGATGAATTCTTCGTCCGTGGTTTTAAGATAGTCGAGTAAATATCTTCCGTTAAAAGCTATCGTTACGTCTTTGCCGTCTACGGTAACGGGAATATTTTCGTTTACGGTGCCGATTTCGGATTTAGCAAGAACGTTCATAAAGCCGTCTTTTATTTCGAGTTTTACTACGTTAAGCTTTTCCGATCTTGCGACTACGCTCGCTCTTTCGATACTGCCGACGAACATCTGTCTGTTTATTCTTACGTTCGTGATGAATTCTTTCGGCATAATATCTTTATATCTTATAAAGTCGCCCTTTATAAGTCTCGAAATAAGAACGGTATCCGATACTTCTACCTTAAGAGCGTTATCTTCCACGCTTATTCTTAAAACGTCGTCGTCTTTATTTAAAAGTCTCGTTATTTCCATAAGAGTTCTCGAAGGAACTATGGCTTTGAAGTTACCGGTTTTTAAGATAAGTTCTTTTTTTACGACAGACATTCTGAATCCGTCGAGAGCGACTACGGTAAGACCGTCGTTATCGATTTCGAAAAGACAGCCCTTAAGAACAGGTCTCGAATCGTCCGTCGCGCATGCAAAAACTGTCTTTTCTACCACAGATTTGAAATCGGACTGCTTCATATCGAAGTAATTCGCGTTTACATTCTTGCTGATTTTAGGATAATCTTCGGCGTTCATTACTTGAATGTCAGAATTGCTATCGGCGTATCTTATCTGAAGTTTATCGCCTTCCGGCTTATAAAGTTCGACCTGTTCGCCTTCGAGTTTTTTTACAAAATCGCCGAAAACTTTACCGGTAACTACGGTTTCGCCTTCCATAAGAACGTCGGCTTTTATAGTTTTTTCGATAGTAAGTTCGGTATCGGTCGCGGTAAGAACAAGTTTGTCCCCCGAAGCGGAAAGTTTTATTCCTTCGAGCACTGGATTAGTTGTTTTTGAGTTAAGCGCCTTGGATACGGTCAGAACCGCGTCAGAAAGATCAAGACCGTTGCAAATGAGTTTCATATTGTCTCCGTGATTTTTAATTTGTCGCGTATTTATCACAGGCTCCGCCTGTTACAGGTTTGCATTATTTACAGCTTATATATTATATAATATAAAGGTAAAAAAAGCAAACATATATGACAAAAAGTTATCAACCGCTTTATCGGACGTTTTTACGGATTTTTTATGAATTTTTAAAGAAAAAACTTTCCGTCCTTTCGGTTGTAAGATTTATTTTTAAACTTTTTTAAATAATATCGGTAATATCAGTATAACTCGGTTGAATTGTTGAAAAGTATAAAAATATCATTAAAAAACTTAATATTTTAAAGTGTAAAAAGTGTTTGTAACTTTGTTTGTTCAGGTTGAAATTTATGTTAATTGTTTGTAAAGAGAGTTGATAACTTCTTCCGGCTTTGATTTTAATTAAAAAATAAAGAAAGCGTTAAAAAGTTATCTACAAAGTTATCAACCGTGTTAAAAACTTAATTTTAAATTTTGTCGAGAATGTTGATAATTTTTTTTTTACGTGATATAATCGGAATATGAAAACATTTTTTGACGAAGCAGGTATAAAAGTATCGGACGAACAGCTTAATATGTTCGCCGCATATAAAGATCTTTTAAAAACTTATAACGACAGGTTTAATCTTACCGCTATAACCGAAGACGAAGAGATTATAAAAAAGCATTTTATAGACAGCGTTTTATATTGCGACAAATTAAACGGAAAAACGCTTATAGACGTAGGTTCCGGCGGCGGGTTTCCGGCTGTTCCGATTAAGATTATGCGTCCCGATATAGAAGTTACCATGCTCGAGGCGACAGGTAAAAAGTGCATGTTTCTGAGCGAAGTCGTAAAGGAGCTTAATCTTACCGGCGTAAATGTTATAAATAACAGAGCCGAAGAACTTGCAAAAGATATTAAGTACAGAGAAAGCTTCGATATATGCACGGCGAGAGCGGTCGCGAGGCTCAACACGCTTTCGGAATACTGTATGCCGTTTGTTAAACCGGGTGGAAATTTTATTGCATTCAAAGCCGATGCGGAAGAAGAGATAAAAGAAGCCATGAACGCCGTAAAAATACTCGGCGGTAAGCTTGAAGGTACGGTTTCATTCGACCTGTTCGGTAATAAACGTACCGTTGTTGTTATAAATAAGGTACAAAAAACGCCCGAAAAGTATCCGCGCGGAAACGGAAAGGAACGTAAAAAGCCGTTATGAAGAACTATCTCGACGCGGTATACGAGTTTCCGCAAGAAACCGCATGTACGGTTACCGGTCATAGAATACTCGAACGCAAATTCGATAAAAGCATATTAAAAAGCGATCTTGCCGAAATAATAAAAAGCGGATATAACGTTTTTAACGTCGGCATGGCGATGGGGTTCGATATGGCTTGCTTCAAAGCTTTGTCGGAACTTAAAAAAATATATAAAGACATAAAGATCGTTGCGTGCATTCCGTGTGAAAATCAGTACGAATACTACCCGCAGAATATAAGAACGGAATATTCGGAATTTTTAAAAGTCGCCGATAAAATTTATGTTCTTCAAGAAACTTACGATGAATTTTGTATGAGAAACCGTAATATCTTTATGGTAAAAAATTGCTCGCTCGTGTACTCTTATATGTATAAAATTTCGGGCGGGACATATCAGACTGTAAGACTTGCTTCCGATTATGACAAACCGATAAAATCTTACGGATTTTCGGTAAACTTAAACGAAATCGGTTCCTGTAAAGTGCCGACGGAAAATAAGACAGAAGAAAACAAATAACCCTTGCTTAAATAAAGCAAGGGTTATTTGTTTAATATTTATTTTAATCAAAAAACGATTTTAATTATAAAAATAAAGAACCGATAAAATGTTGTTTTATTGTGCTTTTTGAGACGAATTAAAGCATTATTTCAAAATAAAGGTATGTGTCGTCGCTACCTGTGTTATTGAAACCCGACCGCAAAAGGGTATTTTTTGAAGCGGTGTTTTGCAAAAAACATTTTGCTTTTATAACCGAAGGTTTAAACTTTTTAATATACTCTACCATAGCTTTTACGGTTTCGGTAGCGAATCCGAACCCCTGATAATTTTTAAAAAGTCTTATTCCTATCTCGACTTCTCCGTTTTTATTAAAGTTATGAAAAACTCCTTCGCCTATCATTTTATTGTGAGGATAGTCGCTGTTATTTTTTATTGAATTTTCGTTTTTAAGTCTTATAGCGAGAGAATATTCTTCTTTTTTATTTTTAAGCGAAGTCATAAAGTCGTAAAAATAATCGGGCGAAGGCTTTTTGTTTTCGGGTAAATCTTCATGGTAATCGTATCCCCAGTATTTATTGAGTTTGTCGTCTGTGTAAAGAGCGTAATATTCCGCTTTATCGTCCGGAGTAACGTCGTTTATTATGAGTCTTTCGGTTTCTATAACCGGATTTTTTATTTTATCGAAAAGCAGTTTCATTTTATAATTTATTTTTGTTTTTAATGAGTTTTATGATTATTGGGTATATTTAAAATATAGTGTAAGAGTAAAAATCGTTATAATCATAGTGCTAAAGTTAAGGCTCGCTTTATTAAAAAGCGAGCCTTTTATAACGATTTATATTACTTATTTTCGGCGAGCTTTGTTGCCGCAGTCGTTTTTGTCGTTTTGGTTGCAGTTGTCTGAGTGGTTTTATCGTCTTCTACAACCGCTTTAAGACTTGCGAGTAAGCCTGAAACGTTCTGAATTTCGCTCGGAACTACTATTTTGGTACTCTTTCCGTCCGCTAAAACTTTCAACGCTTCATAGCCTTTTAAGGTAAGGTAAGCCGCGTTCGGGTTTGCTTCGTTAATAAGTCTTATCGCTTCGGCGGCACCTTCGGCTTCCGCTATAACGGCGGCTTTTTTAGCTTCCGCGCGTAAAATAGTGGATTCTTTTTCGCCTTCGGCTACAAGAATACTGCTCCGTTTTTCGCCTTCCGCTTTTAATATCTGTTCACGTCTTTCGCGTTCCGCTCTCATCTGTTTTTCCATCGCTTGCTGAATATCTTTGGGCGGGAGTATGTTTTTGAGTTCTACACGGTTGATTTTTATACCCCACGGATCGGTTGCTTCGTCGAGAATAATTCTCATTTTTGCGTTTACCGTATCTCTCGAAGTAAGCGTTCCGTCAAGTTCGAGTTCGCCGACAAGGTTACGAAGAGTTGTCGCGGTAAGATTTTCGATAGCCATAAGAGGACTTTCGACGCCGTAGGTGAAGAGCTTCGGATCGGTTACCTGAAAGTATACCACGGTATCTATCTGCATGGTTACGTTATCTTTGGTGATAACCGCCTGCGGTCTGAAGTCGGCTACTTTTTCTTTAAGAGAAATAGGCTTTAATGTTCTGTCGATAAACGGTGCGATAAAATGCAGTCCGGATTCGAGCGTTTTATGGTATTTTCCTATTCTTTCGACGATTACTATTGTTGATTGTCTTACAATTTTTACGCATGTCGCAAGTATCACTATAAGTACGACTATTAAAACTACAAGAGCGATGATTAAACCGGTTTTCATGTCATTTTACCTCCCTGACAATAAGTTTGTTTCCTTTTATTTCCACCACTTTTACCAAAGAACCTTCTTTAAGTTCCGCCGTTTCGTCTTCTAAAGAAGCGCTCCATACAACCCCGTTTATTTTTACGGAACCTGGCGTCTGAAAGGCTATCGGCGTTATAAGTTTGAGTTCTTTTCCGATTAAAAGATCGGTATTGGTTTTTGATTTGTCTTTCGAAAGATACTGTATGAGTTTCTTTCTGAAAAATATGATAAAGAGCACGGTCGCGACAGCGAATACTCCTACCTGTATCGCCCAATGTACGCCAAACAGCGCCAGAACGAGAGCGATCAGCGCGCCGGGAACGAACCATATTCCTACGAGTTCGACCGTGGCTATTTCAACTACGATCGCAAGTAAAATTATCGCAACCCATATGTAAACCCACATTCGCTTTTATCCTCCTTATTATTTTCTGTTTCGGCTGTTTCGTTGTTTACTGAAAATATTTACGGTTATTTATTTTATTTAATTCCGATATATTTCTTAATGTGTTTTGATAAACAACATATCCGATATTAAGATACGAATAAATTTATAAAATTATTTCATGTTCTTTTCGACAAAATCGATAATGTCTGCGATTCTGTCAAGATCTTCTTTTATGTAATAGTCTATATAAATTCTGCCCTTTGTTTCGTTGCCGATGGCGTTGACCTTAGTTCCGAGAACTCTCTGCATGCGCGAGATAAATTCTTTTAAGTCCGCGCTCTGTTCTACGTGCGGCTTTTTCTTTTTTTCTTCCGGCGGAGTGAAGTAATCTTTAACCTTTTCTTCGACGTCTCTTACCGACATGCCTGTTTTTACCGCTTCTTTGGCGAATTTAATCTGTTCGCTTTCGGGTAAAGTGATCAAAGCTCTCGCATGTCCGGCGGAAAGCTTGTTATTAGCGACAAGGCTTACTACGTCGGGAGTAAG
This sequence comes from Clostridiales bacterium, assembly GCA_003538975.1. Taxonomy (GTDB): domain Bacteria; phylum Bacillota; class Clostridia; order Christensenellales; family Borkfalkiaceae; genus UBA11475. The sequence continues at coordinate 61,971 of DPQQ01000003.1, forward strand.
GCTTAAAAGTCTTAAGGTGTTTGCTATAGCCGGACGGGATTTGCCTATTCTGTCGGCAAGTTCTTCCTGCGTTAAGCCGTAATCGTCCATGAGCGAACGCATCGCAGTAGCCGATTCGATGGGATTAAGATCTTCTCTCTGTAAATTTTCGATAAGAGAGATTTCTTTAATCTGTCTTTCGGTGTAATTTTTGATTATTACCGGAATTTTTTTAAGTCCCGCTATACGGCTCGCTCTCCAACGTCTTTCGCCGGCGATTATCATGTACTTGCCGTTGCCTTCGTCGTTAACGATAATGGGCATTATTACGCCATGTTTTTTTATCGAATCAGCGAGTTCGTTGAGTGCGGTTTCATCAAAGACCTTTCTCGGCTGGTTTGGGTTTGCAAAAACCGATCCTATATCTACTTCCGAAACCGTCTGTTTTTTATCTTCGTTGAATAAGATATTTCTTCCGTAGTCTTCTTCCGCGTCCGAAAATATGGACGCAAGTCCTTTGCCGAGTCCTTTGTTCTTCATATTTTTCTCCTTATATAACCCGATAAAAATTTTTATTTTTACCGGAGTTGTGCCTTCCTTTCTCTTTTTTATTACTCTTTGTGGTAATGTTTCGGTAATACAGGTTGTATAAAACTGTTCCGGTTTTATGGTTTTATTTTAATTATTTCGTAGCGGATGAATTTATCCGCTACGAAATAATGCGCTTAAAAATTATTCTTTGCTTTCGCTTGAAGAATCTTCTTTATTACCACTTTCGGATTTTTCGGAGTCTTTTGAGAATTCTTTATCGTCCGTTTTTTCGGTATCCGATTTTTCCGTTTCTTTTACGTTTGCGGTTTCATCTGTAACGGGAGCGGTGGTAACGTTTCTTTCAAACGGGTTTTCGGAAAGTCGTCCTTCGTTTTCGTCCATAAACGCTATGACTTCTTCGGCGGATTTGCCTTCCATGATAAGATTTACTTCTTCGCCGTAAATGGTTTCGCGTTCGATAAGAACTCTTGCCATCACGTCTAAAAGCGGTTTGTTTTCGTTCAGTAATTTTCTGGCTTTAGCGAGAGCTTCGTCAACAATGCGCTTGATTTCGGAGTCTATAAGCGCAGCGGTCTGTTCGCTGTAAGTAACGTGCGAAGCCATGTCTCTGCCGATGAACACTTCTTTATCGCTGCCGTAGTTTATGAGACCAACCTTTTCGCTCATGCCCCATTCGGTAACCATAAGGCGCGCGCGCTTCGTTACAGCCTGAATATCGCCCGAAGCCCCTGCGGAAATGTCTTTTATTATAATTTCTTCGGCAACTCTTCCGCCCAAGGACATTACTATATCGTCCAAAAGCTTGTTTTTGAGTATGTGAGAATCGTCGTTGTCGGGGAGAGTCATGGTGAAGCCTGCTGCCTGACCTCTCGGAACTATCGTAACTTCGTGTACAGGGTCGCAATTCGGCAGTAATTTAGCTAAAATCGCATGACCTGATTCGTGATAAGCCGTTATGCGTTTATCGGTTTCGGTAACGAGTCTAGACTTCTTTGCAGGTCCCATCATTACCTTGTTTACGCCTTCGAAAAGGTCTTTATTGCCGATTTCTTTCTTATTTTCTCTCGTAGCGATAATTGCCGCTTCGTTAAGAAGATTTTCGAGATCTGCGCCTGAGAACCCTGCCGTCATACGCGCGACGGCTTTAAGATTAACGTCCTTTGCAAGCGGTTTGTTTCTTGCGTGTACCTTAAGAATGGCTTCTCTTCCTTTGACGTCGGGCATATTTACATAAATCTGTCTGTCGAATCTGCCCGGACGCATAAGAGCCGGATCGAGAATATCTGCGCGGTTTGTCGCAGCCATTATAATTATGCCGTCGTTGGCGTTAAAGCCGTCCATTTCGACGAGCAACTGGTTAAGCGTTTGTTCCTTTTCGTCGTTGCCGCCGCCGAGACCTGTGCCTCTCTGACGACCTACGGCGTCGATTTCATCGATAAAGACTATACAGGGCATGCTTCTTTTAGCGACGTCGAACAAGTCTCTTACTCTCGACGCACCCACGCCTACGAACATTTCAACAAAATCGGAACCGCTTATCGAGAAGAAAGGAACGCCCGCTTCGCCCGCTACAGCCTTTGCAAAAAGCGTTTTACCCGTTCCGGGAGGGCCTACTAAAAGTACGCCTTTAGGGATTCTCGCGCCGAGTTCGGAGAATTTTTTAGGCGATTTCAAAAAGTCTACGATTTCTTTGAGTTCTTCTTTTTCTTCTTCCGCGCCCGCAACGTCCGAAAATCTCGTTTTTACGTTGGTATTCATCTTGGCGTTTGTCTTGGCGAAGTTCATCGCGCCCTTTGTTCCGCCGCCGCTTGCTCTCATTATGAATATAAGAGCTACTATCGCAAGACCGACGCAGATTACGGGAACAAGATACGACCAGAACGAACCCGCGTTGGGATCGGTGTAAGAATACGTTACGCCGATTGCGTCGAGTCTTCCTCTAAGAGCCTGATCAGCGCTATCTGCTCTCGAATAAGTCGAACTGTACGTAACCGTATTAGTTGTTTCTTTACCGTTTGCCGTAGATTTGTATGTCATCGAAACAATAACGTTATATCCGTCTACTTTTACCGAATTTATGGTTAAACTCGTAATATTAAGCTGAATATTCGTGTTGTCTTTAAATGCTTGTATTCTGGCAGCGTTGGTTGTATTCTGCTTGCCGTCGATGGTTTCGTCTGTGTTATCGTCAACATAACTAGCTTCGAATATATTCCATAATTTGCTGTAAGCCATATTTACGGTCTTGTTCGATGAAAATACCGATACGACCGCTATTATTACAGCAAGAGCGAAGATTATAAAAATAATCATTCCGGAATTGTTCTTTTTCATGTGATCTCCTGTTAATTCATTTTGATACTTTGTTTTTCTTTAATTGTTTTTTGTGTTTGTTGCTTTTTATGTTTTATTTGATAGATGTTTTACAGCATAATTCAGTATTCAACTTATTTTTATTAAGCTTTTGCTGTTTTGCTTTGTCGTTGATTTCAGAGTTATTTTGCTTTATCGGGTTTGGTTTGATTATTTTGATTATTATAAATTATTACAGATTTTTGTCTGATACTTTTATCAATCTATAAATAATCTGAAGAAAAAGGCGGCAAAGCGGAGTTATTATTTCAGGTTACGCCGCTAAGGCGTATGTGCTGTCGGCGGTTCGTGTACCGATACCGTATGACGTAATTAGCGAATAAATATAATATCTTACTATATATTATATACAATTTTGTAAAAAAATCAAGCGTTAAAATTATATTCGCTTTATATCGGATTCCATATTTAATGGACTCAGAACGTTCTGTATTTTATCGCTACTCAAATAATATGCTTCCGCCTTGTTTTATTGCATTTTTCTGATTCGGTATTAAAATTTATGAAAAAGATAGCATATTTGCCTTTAGACGAAAGACCGTGCAATTATTCGTTTTTGTTTTACGGTTTTATGTAAATGTTGTAAAAAAATTGCTAATCCGGTATAAAAAAGCGTTTATAACATGAAAAAAAGCAATTTTTTTTGAGAAAAAAGAGACAGAATTGAAAAATTAAAAGAGTAAAAGTAGTTTTTATATGTTTTGTAGGAATGAATTTATTAAAGATTAAATTGCGAAAAGTAAACAGAGACCGGATCGTGTATTTTTTTGTTTTGTCATTAGGATCCTAATCTTATAATAAACGCACTGTTTATTTCGATCTCGGTGAAATTTTTCATATTAAGTCCATAAATTTTTTAATTTTTTTAGTTTTGCGAGGGGGACAAAACCGCATAACAAAGATTTATGATAAATTATATGAACAGGGAATAAATTGTCGTCGGTTTTGAATTCTGCTAAATTTTTTATAATAGGTAAGATTGCTTTTTATTAAAGTCGTGTTTTGGTAGTGTTTCAACGCGACTGGTTTATCGAAATAATACCATTTTATATATTTGGCGCGGTTTCGACAGACCTGTATCGTTGAAAATGTACCACATTTAAGGATAACAAAAGACCAAAAATTTGTCGTGATTCTCCGAATTATAACTTAAAAACACTTTTATGACGTGTAAACCTTGTTTTTAGCGGAAAAACGATAATGTTTTGGGGCTTTACCGCAAAAACGGAAGATTTTTATAACGAATCAAAATTTATCTAAAAACATACTGTTTCTGTGTCAGAAATAATAAATAGATTACATATTTTGTATAAAATTATGCTTAATTTTCGAACCCTATGTTAAAATGCCTAATCTCTTCTATCGATTGATGATAAAACATGTTTAGCTTGTATTTTAATTATTAAATATATTCATTTTATTATATATAGGCTAAATTTTATTTCGGAATTTTTTCTTGAAATTTGTTAGTGTTATTATAATTCGATAATGATGTTTTTATATGTACTCCCGCTATTTCTGCTTTTTTATCCGCAAGTCTATTCTTTCAAAGTAATTTGATGATACCGTTTGATTTATCTGTTTTTTAAAAGCCAATTTCTATATGAAAAACATTTTTTGATCTGAAGACGTAAATCAAAATATAAGTTTTTATTAAAAAAACCGCTATATATATAGCTTTGTTTTTATTTTTAGGTATTACCGCTATTTTTGTTGCCATGTATATAGTGGTTGAGCTGTACTTATAAGCTGCCCCGGTTTGCTTTTTGTTTTTAAAGAATGTTTGTGTTTCCGTAAGAATTTTGTTTTAACCATAAATCTAGTTTTCAGATTAGTTTGTATGTTGTTTTTTATTAAATTCTTTTGAGGATTTCATTGTTTTGGAGAAAATATTATTAAAATTGATAAAAAGTATTATTTATACTAAAAAATGCCGTTTTTTTGCTATGTTTTTGGTGAAAAAATATAAAATTTCGATTTTTAGCCGTTTTCACGCATTTTTTAAATTTTAACGGGGAAATCCTCATTTAAAATCATTAATATTATTTATAAATGCTGTCAAATCAGTCAATGTAATGTATAAATAATAAAATATGTCAAAAATGATTTTTTCAGGATAAAGAGTTTTTCGGATATATTTTTTACGGTACATTATTGAGATTTTGCTTGTTACCAGATCTCAGAATTTATATCTGAGTACGTTTATTCTGATTTTTCCAACGCTTAATTATTCTTATACACTTTATATTATATGGTAAAATTTATGATTATTTAGCGCAATATTTTATATATAATGCATATATAGTAGAAAAAACAATAATTTTTGTAATAGCATAATTACTACATTAAAATCCATCTTTTATTTTAACATTCCTAACATATCTTAAATATGATCTCTATTTTTTATTCTTCTTTTATGTGGTATTTTTATGATAAAATTATCATTTAATTTTAATTTTTTATATTTTTTGCCTTAATTTGATTTGCACTACAAATTAAGGTTTTTATATTTCTTTAATAATTTTTCATTTTTGAATAGACGCTTTTATAGCACTATTTTTGGTTTGTTCCGGATATTTTATAATTTTTTCGCTTTATTTCATACCGCTTTATTTATTTAGTTTTAAAAAATTTTTATTTGCTTTGATCTATTTATTTATCAAATTTTACTATGCACTATCATGTTTCACGTGAAACAATGATGTTTTTCTGTTCCACGTGAAACATTTAAAATAAATGGGACAAAGGATTTTTCAACTCAAAAAGTGGCGTAAAAATGCGATTTTCTGTCTTGCGCTCGCCGATTTTTAGTAAAAATTCACCTTTTTGCTAAAAATTATTTTATAAGTTTAAGATAAATATATCGAGATTGATTTATGAAAAAAACGATTAAAAAATCTTTTTTAGGCAATAATATCATCGCTTGTATCGGTTAGCTGCCATAAAATATTGTTCTTAGATATATAAAATGCTATTTTGTACATAAAAATCAAAAATATGGAGACTTTTTATGAGCGATTTATCTATAAAGTCATACAAAAAGGCCGATTTTGTTGAGAAAAATAAAAAATTTAAGTTTGCACTCACCGATAGTGATCTTCTTTTAAAAATAAAAGAGATTATTAAAAAATATAATTATAAAGATTTGCAACCTGTTTTTGTTTGCGTTGGGAGCGATTTGGTTGTAGGTGATTGTCTCGGGCCGCTTGTCGGAACTATGCTTAAAAATATTAAAGGTTCACCGTACGTCTACGGCAGCTTAAATATGCCCGTAACCGCAAAAGAAGTTAATTCTGTTGGAAAATATATGATAAAAACCCATAAAAAGTCTTTTATTATAGCAATTGATGCCGGAGTGGGGATCAGAAGTGATGTCGGAAAGATCGTAGTGAGCGGTTCCGGATTAAAACCGGGACTTGGAGTAAATAAGAAGCTTGAAGACGTCGGAGATCTTAGTATCGTGGGAGTTGTTGCGGAAAAGACTCCGAATAATACCAAACTGTTTAATTATACAAGGCTTAATCTTATATACAACATGGCGACTGCGATTACGGAAGGAATTTCGGCTTATCTGACTTATTACAAAGATAAGTGCAGGGGGATAAGTATTTTTTCTCACGATATTGATAAGAATAAAATCAAATTAGCTTTTTAAAACCTTCACGTATATTTTGAATTTTTTATTATATTTTGTGATGCAACATATGTATAAATTTATTATAACATGGTGCAAAAATCCGATTAAATCTTTATGATTAAATGGCGCTAAATATATCTTATGCGCCATTTATATTGCTATAGATTTATTTTATAAATTTTGAGTTAATCGTCTTTACAAAAAGCTATAGATTAAACACGTTGACTATCTTAGCTATAAATATTATTATAAAACGTCATTCTTAATGTGATGACTAAATTAAATCTTATCGAAAGTGATGGAGCTGAAGTTGAAAAAACCATTAAGATATTTTCTGACGTATTTATATTGATTTTATTTTTTTATTTTTGGCAGATAAAAAATCAACAAACCATTTTTGTACAAAAATCGACTATTTAAAAATCAGGTATTTACAAGAGAGTAATTTATTTTGTACAAAATTATTTATTACTAATTGATTAGATATACGGTTGTATATTATCGGGCGTATATAACTATAATTTTTGCATTTTTTATAAATTTTTAATAATAATTTTCTATCCGACATTCGGTCAATTTTATGTTACAATAAAAAATGAAACAATATGAATTTCGGAACGCCGAAAGGGAAAGCCGCTTCTATCCGCTTTTTATCGGATATTTATCGCAATTCCCTGAAATATCCGAAATCTGCTAAAATCGTTTTGAAATAAAACTTTTTAATGATAAAATTCAAATGAAACAAAGGGATGACGTTGTTTAACCCGGACTAAACCGCTAAATCGGTCATGGAGAAATTAAATGGAAAAACAAAAGAGACGTTCTTTATGTATATTTTTGCTTATCGCGGGACTTGTTCTTTCCGCATTGTACGCACCGAACACAATTATGCGCGTAATAAAACGCAACGCGATAGTGAATGCCGAAACCGTCTATAATTCCGCCACGGTTAAGGAAGTAACTACCGATAAGGACGGCTATTGGATCGCTGCGGACGAATTTGATTATAAGCTTTTCGTTTTTTATAAAGTCGTGAAGAATGAAACCGCTGTTAAAAATCTTAATGCCGGAGATACCGTTTATTACGATATAACCAAGGAAGAGCTTGAAGTTCTTGCTGCAAAATCCGATAAAAATTCGGATGAAACGGGTGAAGAAGATAAAAGCGGCAACGGCGACGAAAGTAGTTCCGGCTCGGGTTCGTCAAGTTCCGGCTATGGACCGTACGCTATAATAAGGTCGCTTAAAGTCGGTGAAACGGAAATTTTTTCGGTCAAAAATTTTAACGATTTTATAAAAGACAATTACAGACTTTCGGTCATCGGCGGAAGCGTGGTTTCGGTCATCGCTATCGTCACGACGTTTGTAAGCCTTGTCTTTGTTATAATTTTCACCGTTAAGGGCAAATATTCTCCGAAAACTTTTGTTTATACCGAAGATTCATCTGATTCTTCGTCCGATAATTCTGACGGAGCGGCCGAATAAACCTTGAACGATATATTAACGATATATTATCGTTAAATTCATTACACAAAATCAATTTAAAATAATATAGATACAAAAAGAGCCGCGAATTTTTACGGCTCTTTTAATTATATATTTTTTATTTATGCAAATACCACGCTATCTGATCAATCGGATAGCTTTTCGGGTTGTCGTTCTATTGTCTTTTCGCTTTTAAAAATTTATTTAGCGGCCGATAGACCGGTCGGAGAAATAAAAAATTTACGACGGTAGTTGCAATATCTGTAATCTTGTGGGTTACCTGATAAGCAAGTTGACGAGAGCGGCGCGGTAAATGCAGTACATTTTCAAAAGGTTTTCTTCCGAGACGTATTCGTTAGGTTCATGGATGGCTCCTTCGGCTCCTTCGAACTCGGGACCGAAAGAGCAGCCGCATTCGAATACGGAAGAGAAAGTCGCACCCGAGCAGGAGTAAGGCTTTTCGTTTTCGCCGGTTACGTCGTTGTATGCTGCAAGAAGACTCTGAACAAAGTCGCCGTCTTTGTCTACATAAAGCGGATCTCTGCCTTTGATCGCACGGTAGGGAATACCCGTTTTATCGAACAGCGGTAAAAACTCGTCAAGATTCATTTTTGCGGGAACTCTGAAGTCGCATGTAAGAGTAATAACGCCGTTGTTTTCGGAAATTATATCCGGCGAAAGAGTGGCTTTGCCCGTTTCGTTGCCGAGCTTTGTTATGCCGAGTTTATCGTCAAACAAATATTCGATGAGCGGGGTAACGGTGCCGTTTTCGACTTCGTCGATATACTTAAGTATCGGCAGAATTGCGTTTTTGCCGAGTTCGGGTTTGGATCCGTGAGCGGCTTTGCCGAAGCTCTCGATAACTCCGTTGTTTACGGTAAGATTATACTTTTTGATAAGTTCCGGTACGATTTCGCCGCATACGGTTGCGTGATCGCATACCGCGTTGGCGACTGTGCCGCCGGTGAACCCGGAAAATTTACCGCCGCGACCTTTATAGTCGTATTCAAAGATTATTCTGTTAGGACCCTTTTCGGCATATACCACCGGGAAGTTGCCGTCGGGAGAAAATCCGAATTTCGGGAAACGCGATTTAGTCTTAAAATATTCCACGTCTCCCCAGCCTGATTCTTCGTCGAGACCGACGAAAAAACGAACGTTTTTCTTGAGAGCGGCTTCGCCGTATTCGTCGATTACGCTTTTAAGAGCGTAAAGACAGGTGAGAACGGGACCTTTATCGTCCTGCACGCCGCGGCCGTAAAAAGTCCCGTCTATTTTAGTAAGAACGTAAGGTTTTGTGTTCCAGCCGGCGTCCGGAGCGGGAACGACGTCGAGATGTCCGATGATGCCGAGTTCTTCGCCGTGTCCTACCGATATTTCACCCATATGTCCGTCGTAGTCGATAACGTCGAAATTCATTTTTTTCGCTATGTTTTTGAATACGTCGAACGCTTTTTTAACGCCGGTGCCGAACGGCGCGTTTTCGGCAGGTTCGCCCTTTTCGCTTTTCGCGGCGATAAGATCCGCAAAGTCTTTTAAAAATTCGGAATAATTTTCCATTGAATATTTCATAATGTTCTCCTTGATAAGAAGTTAAGTTTTGATATTTATGATTTGGGTTTGGTATATATTCAGCGACACAGGTATCTCAAAATCTATCCGTATTCTGTAAAAGAAAAGTACAATGCTGGTAGTAAAGCAGATAACTGTATCGTCTAAACCGTACCGCAAACGCGGCAGGGCGGTTACTGTTCGGGTACTACGGCAAAAATTACAAGGTCGGACGCATAATTGTTTTTAAGTTCGTGCGTTGCGCCTTTTTTACAGTAGTGGACCTTACCTTCTTCCAAAAGTTCCGGTTCGCCGTCAACTATGATGTCTCCTTTGCCGGAAAGACAGTAAATTACTTCGGTATTTGTTTCGTGCGTGTGCTTACCGATCGAGCAACCGGGTTTAAGGACGGCCTTCATGATTCTTACTTTGCCGTCGAAAAACATTTTGGCGATAACTTCGCCCTCGCCGCCTTTGAAGTTTTTAATCGTTTCGGAATTCATTTTATCAAAATCGAGCATAAAATTTTAATCCTTTTATAAGTTAAAAACCGTATAAGAGATAATATGTCGCGCATACAGTTTGCACATCAATCGCGCATATCCGCAATAGCTGCATCTACAATTAATGTTTTAAACTTATATATATTTTTTTATTATTATACTACCGCTTATAAATAAAATCAACACAGAATAAATAACAAAACGCAAAAGTTGATTTATGCGTATCGGCAAAACGGCAACGCCGGCTGCGCCGACAGTAAACCGATCGTAAAAAATATCGAAGTAAAAAGTTTTACGCATAATCCGCCAAAAACGGGGCAAGATATTAGCAAGGGAGGAAACATGCAGCTGCAAGACACAAAGACCTTAATAAACCTTGCGAGGAGCTTTTCGGGCGAAGCGCAGGCGGGATTAAGATATCAGCTTACGGCGAACATAGCGGAGATGCAAGGCTACAAAATATTATCGGACGAAATCCGCAAAATCGCCAAGAACGAAGTCAATCACGCCAAGGTATTTTTCAACTTTTTAACGCAGGCGGGAGAATTCAAAAACATTACGTACACTGCGGGATTTCCGTATTACGGCGAAGGAATTTCGGGCGGACTGCAATCCGCGGTTAAGTCCGAAAACGACGAAGCCGATTTGTACGAAGAATTCGCTTCCGTTGCGGAAGAAGAAGGATTTACCGAGATTGCCGAAAAGTTCAGACTTATCGCAAAGATAGAACTGAGACACGCGGATATTTTCAATTATCTGAGTAAGAGTTTTACGGAAGATACGCTGTACAAACAGCCTAAACCCGTAATGTGGGTATGTTCGGAATGCGGACATATCGAAACTTCTACCGAAGGTTGGAACGTTTGTCCCGTGTGCGGTTCTACGCAAGGGTTTATAGAGTTAAAACTTAAGTAGGAGAAGATTATGAGAAAAGAAACCAGTAAAAGCAAAAACACGACCGCAAAGAAGTCTGCAAGTAGCAAGGCAAAAGCCTGTAAAGGCTAAAACGCATACCGATCCTTTCGGATCGTACACGGGGATAGATCTTTACGAAGAATTCGCAAAACCCGTGCAGGACGTGGACGACCTTTAACCGAATTATGCGTAAGGCGATAAGTAAAATTTTATAAGCGTTTGCGATTTGATAAAAATAAGCAAAGTAAAATTTGCCTTAAAAATATCGGCTCATAAGGTCCTTTTTGAGAAATCGAAACAGGAAGTATGAACAAAGCGATTTTTACGGCGGATAATTATAGCTAAGATAAGAGCAAAAGCGAAAATTTATACGTTGCCGAACGTAAACTTTTATAAGTCTTTAATAAGGAATATACTATTTTGATAGTTAAAGATTAAAAGTAAAAATAAAGTTAAAGTCAGACGCGGGAACAAAACAGATAAAGTAATAAAAGCGTAAAATTTTAATAAATTACGAATAATTACGGATATGTAAGAATAGTTCCGGAAGAGTATCGCGCGCGGTACTCTTTTTCCGTTATAAAGTGTACGGCGGATAACAAAAGACAAATTATTATAAAATAAACGATAAAATAATAGTAAAAGATATATAAAAATTGACTTTTATCCGAAATTCGGGTAAAATAAAGGTCAAGTCATTCGTGTGATCGCGGCAACGCATGAAAAGGCGTTGATGAGGAAAGTCCGAGCATCACAGGGCAGGACGCCGGAGAAATCCCGGTGAAGGCGACTTTAAGGAAAGTGCAACAGAAATATACCGCCGTAAGGTAAGGTTGAAAAGGCGTGGTAAGAGCACACCGTGTCTGCGGTAACGCGGATAGCCATGTAAACCCCGTCCGATGCAAGATTGACGTAAAGGTACATTGGGCTGCCCGTCCGTATTTTTACAATAAAACATCGCTTGAGCCGTGCGGAGACGTACGGTCTAGATAAATGATCACACTCGACAGAACTCGGCTTACAGATTGACTTGGGCGGCTTCGCTTTTGCGAAGCCGTTTTTATTTTAAGCGAAATATTGTGTTAGTTAAAGATCTGCTTGCTATTATTCGCGATTTAGAATATAATAAAAATAAGATGATTCAAGGAGACATTATGTTAAGTTTTATTTCTGCTAAAGAAGCCGCTGAAAAATGGAATATTTCACAAAGACGAGTTTCCGTATTATGTAGCGAAAACAGAATAAACGGCGCAATGATGGTCGGCAATATGTGGATTATTCCGGCTAATGCCGAAAAGCCGGTTGATAAAAGAACTGTTCGTTATGAAAAATCAAAAACTGTTATGCTTAAACCGTTTGTAAAATGGGTAGGTGGAAAAAGCCAACTCGTCGAGCAAATCGAAAAAATGCTCCCGACAGACGGAGAAAAAGTTTTGACAAAATACGCTGAACCTATGGTTGGCGGTGGCGCATTGTTTTTCAGCATACTTTCCAAATATGATTTTGAAGAATTGTATATCAGTGATATAAATGCCGAACTTATAAATGCATATCAAGCCGTAAAAAACGACGTAGATAATTTGATTGCAAAACTTAACGAAATGCAAATGCTGTTTTTACCTATGGACGAAAACGGCAGAAAATATTTTTACTATAACATTCGAGAGAAGTTTAACTCAACGGTATTAACTGAAGAAACTGCAACAGAAAAAGCCGCTCAGTTCATTTTCTTGAATAAAACTTGCTTTAACGGGCTTTATCGTGTAAACAGAAAAGGACAGTTTAATGTTCCTATGGGGGCATATAAAAATCCGACTATTTGCGACGATGAAAATTTGCGCAATATACATGAAGCATTGCAAAACGTAACTATAATCTGCGGCGATTATTCGTTGTCAAAATCGTTTATTGATAAGGATACGTTTGTGTATCTCGATCCGCCATATCGCCCTATTTCTGAAACATCGGCGTTTACGGCTTATAATTCAGACGTGTTTGATGACGAAGAGCAAATAAGATTATCAAAGTTTATAGATGAAATCAATCTTTCGGGTGCGAAAATTGTTTTAAGTAACTCCGATCCGAAAAATGTAAACGAAGAAGATAATTTCTTTGATGATTTGTATAAAAACTATAAAATAAATCGTGTTGAAGCAAGCCGAGCAATAAACAGCAAAGGCGACAAACGCGGCAAAATAAACGAATTGCTTATTTGTAATTAAGGGGGAATTTATGATAAAAAGTGGTAAAGGCGGCGGTAATACGCGTACGGGATTGATTTTTGAGGGAAAAACAGATTTGTCTAATTTTCTGCAGCAACAACCTCATTATTCAGTAGTCGAACACGACGTATTTTATGATAATAAGAAAATTGCCGAAGTATACAAAAAGCATAGCTTTTATTCAATATTTCTTAAAAAACTTAATATTGATTGGACAAAACACATTTCAAAACAGTTATTGCCCGATGATAGTATTTTTGTTTTACTCAATAACATTTTGTTTATTATTGAATGTAAACATCAGGAAGTCGAAGGATCTGTAGATGAAAAATTGCAGACTTGCGATTTTAAGAAAAAACAATATAAAAAACTTATGTCTTCTGCTAATATAGATGTTGAGTACATCTATTTGTTGGATGATTGGTTCCGCAAACCTAAATATAGAGATGTATTAAACTATATTCATTCAGTAGATTGTGACTATTATTTTGAATATATTCCATTGACCAGATTGGGCTTGCCTGTTCCGCCTGAACTCGTTGAAGACTAATACTTATGGCAAAGAAAAAGATACCGTTACAGCCAGAAAATTTTGAACTTGAAACAAATACTATTTGGGCATTTCCGAATCGCGGTAAATGGGCGACTCACGATGCAAAATATCGCGGGAATTGGTCACCGTATATTCCGAGAAATGTAATTTTGCGTTATTCGCAAGAAAACGACACGGTTTTAGATCAGTTTGTTGGCGGGGGAACTACTGCCATTGAGGCAAAATTGACAAACAGAAATTTTGTCGGCGTTGATATTAACCCTAACGCGCTTGAAATTACAAAAAGCAAATTGAATTTTGAGTGTGAATTTAACCCAGCGATAAATATTATGCAGGGAGATGCGCGTAATCTTTCGACTATTGCCGATAATTCGATTGATCTTATTTGCACGCATCCGCCTTATGCCGATATTATTCATTACAGCGAAGATATCGACGGCGATATGTCGCTTATGCCTATGAAAGATTTTTTATTCGAAATCGGCAAAGTTGCAGAAGAATGCTATCGTGTGCTTAAAAAAGACAAATTCTGTGCTATACTTATGGGAGATACCCGTAAAAAGGGCATGGTTCAACCATTAGCGTTTGAAACAATGCGTATTTTTGAAATGGCAGGGTTCAAAACGAAAGAAATTATAATCAAGGAACAACACAACTGTAAAGCTACGGGTTATTGGAAAACAAACAGTATAAAGTTCAATTTCCTTTTACTCGCCCACGAGTATTTGTTTGTGTTTAAAAAATAGCGCAAAAGAGTCCCGGAAACGGGACTTTTTCTATACTTATTACATTTTATTCTTTATCTTAAGCATTACTTTTTAAGGTAGACCATAAGGACTGCGACGTCGGCGGGGTTGACGCCGTAAATTCTTCCCGCCTGACCTAAGTTTTCGGGGCGGATTTTGTTTAAGTTTTCGCGCGCTTCTATTCTCAATCCTTCTATCTTCATGTAGTCGATATCTGCGGGGAGCTTCTTTTCTTCGAGTTTTTTCGCCCGTTCTATCTGTTCGAGACCTTTTGCGAGATAACCTTCGTAACGATAGTCGGTTTCGAGCATTTCGAGCGTGTCCCATCTGACGTTTTCAAAAGCGTTGTAATATTCTTTTATGTCTTTAACCGGTATGCCGCGCTTTATCATGTCTTTATAAGTGATCGCGGTGTTGAGCGGGGCAAAGCCGTATTTTGCGATAAAGTCGTTCGCTTCTTTAGGCAAAAGCTTCTTTTCGGATTCTTCTTTTGCGGAAGCGTATTCTGCTTTACGTTTTAAAAATCTTTCGTAACGGTCGTCTTTTACCAGTCCGCACGCTCTGCCGATTTCGGTAAGACGCATGTCGGCGTTGTCCTGCCTTAAAAATATTCTGTGTTCCGCGCGCGAAGTCATAATTCGGTACGGCTCGTCTGCGCCCTTGGTCACAAGATCGTCTATCATAACGCCTATATACGCTTCGTTGCGTTTAAGAATAACGGGGGGCATGCCTTTAAGTTTCATTGCGGCGTTTATCCCTGCGATGAGTCCCTGCGCGGCGGCTTCTTCATAACCGCTGGTGCCGTTTACCTGCCCGGCGGTGAATAAATTTTCAACCTTTTTGAATTCGAGCGAAAGTTTAAGGTCGGTCGAATCTATCGCGTCATACTCTATTGCGTAAGCGTAACGCATTATCTCGCAGTGTTCGAGTCCGGGGATAGTTCTGTACATAGCCTTCTGGACTTCGTGCGGGAGCGACGTGGACATACCCTGAACGTACACTTCGTGAGTGAGTCTGCCTTCGGGTTCTAAAAAGATCTGATGCCGCTCTTTATCGGCAAACCTTATTACCTTCGTTTCGATAGAAGGACAATATCTCGGACCTACGCCGACGATAAGACCGGACATAAGGGGAGAGCGTTCGAGATTTTCGCGGATTATGCGATGCGTTTCTTCATTGGTATAGGTAAGGTAGCACGGAGTCTGCGTTTCCTTTTTCGGCGCGGATTCGGTCATGAAGGAGAATGGGTAAATTTCGTCTTCGCCCGGCTGAATCTGACACTTTGTAAAGTCTACCGTTCTGCCGTCTACTCTCGCGGGAGTTCCCGTTTTAAGTCTTTTTACAGTAAATCCCAGGTCTATGAGCGAAGCCGTAAGCTTATTTGCCGGAGCAAAACCGTTCGGTCCGACGTTCTTCTGCCAGTTGCCGGTAGTGATTTCCGCATTAAGGTAAACGCCTGTTGCAAGAACGACTGCTTTCGCTTCGATAATTCCGCCGAAGTCGGTTAAAACCCCGGTGACCTTTCCGTTTTCGGTCAGTATTTTTACCGCTTCGCCCTGCAGGATGCGGAGATTGTCCGTTTCTTCGAGAGTCTTTTTCATAAGGGCGTGGTAAAGGTGCTTGTCGGACTGGCTTCGAAGCGACTGTACCGCCGAACCCTTACCGCGGTTCAACATTCTGAGCTGCATGCAGGCTTTATCGGCGTTTATGCCCATTTCGCCGCCTAAGGCGTCGATTTCACGCACCAGGTGTCCCTTGGCCGTACCGCCGATAGAAGGATTGCACGCCATAAAGGCTATGCTTTCGAGATTGAGCGTAAGCATAACGGTATTCATATTAAGCCGCGCCGCCGCGAGAGCGGCTTCGCATCCCGCGTGTCCCGCTCCTATGACGAGAACGTCGCATGAAGTTTCGTAAAAAGTGTTTTCCATAATTTTGTTTTTAAGATTATAAGCCCCGTAAACAGGGGCTTATTTTAAGATTATTTTTTAAGAATAAGATTTTTTATGTCGTTTACGTCGGTTGAGAGCTTTCTGTCGAGTTTGATAAGGTCTGCTATTTTATCTCTTGCGTAAATTACGGTGGCGTGATCTCTTCCGCCGATTTTCTGACCTATCGTTTCGAGCGGGAGAGAGAGCATCTCTGTCATAAGGTACATGGCTATCTGTCTCGGCTCCGCAATGTCTTTGTTTTTCTTTTTGCCTAAAAGATCTGCGCGTTTTATATGGTAAAAATCGGCTACGCAGTTTATTATATCGTCGGCTTTTACGGCTTCCTGCGTTTCGCCCACGCTCTCTTTAAGGGCTTCGTTTACAAGGTCTATGGTAATAGGCTTTTCGTGCAGCTGCGAAGCGAAAATAACCTTCGTGAGCTTGCCGATGAGCGATCTTATGTCTCCGCCGTCTTTTTCGGCAATATACGATAAAACGCTTATGTCTACGACTACCTTTTTTTCTTCCGCCTTTTTCTTTAAAATGGCTATTCTCGTTTCGACGTCGGGTTTCTGCACGTCGGCTAAAAGTCCGCCTTCGAATCTCGTGCGCAGTCTGTCTTCAAGCACTTCGATTTCGTTCGGCGGTCTGTCCGAAGCGATGACGATCTGCTTGTTCTGCATTATGAGTTCGTTGAATGTGTGGAAGAATTCCGATTGCGTTTGTTGTTTGCCCGATAAGAACTGAATATCGTCTATGATTAAAAAGTCTACGCTTCTGAAAGCTTTTCTGAATTCCTGTCCGTTATTTTTGCCGCGGCTTATCGCTTCGATAAGCTGGTTGGTGAACTGTTCGCAGGTGGCGTACAAAACTTTTTTTGCGGGGTGTCTTACTTTGAGACTGTTCGCTATCGCCATCAATATATGCGTTTTTCCGAGCCCCGTGCCGCCGTAAATAAACAGCGGGTTAAACGTTTCCGACGGGTTGTCGGCTTCCGCCACAGCCTTCGCCGCGGCGTAAATAAGCTCGTTGGAGCCGCCTACGACAAAGTTCTCGAACGTGAAGTTCGGATTTACGGGTGAGCCTGAAAAAGTTATTTTATCCGGTTCGTCCGAAGACTGCCTGAGAGCGATTTTTTTATCCGTTCCCACGACGATTTCGAACTTATCGACCGTTCCGCCCGAAACATTTTTAAGAGATTCGTTTATTTTTTCCGCATAGCTTTTGTTTACTCTTTCCGCCGCGAGATTGGTTTTTGACCATAAGACGAGCTTATTGCCCTTTAAATCCGCCGCGACGAGCGGTTCTATAAACGTGGTATAGCCCTGCTGGGATATTTCCGAACTCTGCAGGTCTATAAGGGCGTCTTTCCATAAAATTTCGTAACTTTCCATAACTCTTCCTTTATACGTATGTAAAATTCCGCCGCGAGAAGCGAAAGCGGAAATAAATCGTAAAAATCAAAAATCCGTTGCAATCGGGTAAAAAAAATTATATAATAAAATTGAAAATAAATAAAGCGAATTTTTCGTTTTTTTAAATTTTACCTTATCTTGTGTAACTATGTATATCGAAACCCTATTCCTGAAAAATTTCAGAAATTATTCCGAAGAGACTTTTTCTTTCGGACCTTTTGCCAATATTCTCGTCGGCGCGAACGCTCAGGGCAAGACGAATCTTGCCGAAGCGGTCTTTTTCTTATGTACGGGATATTCGCCCAAGGCTACGAAAGAGAAGGAACTTATAAAAAAGGGCGAAACATCGTGCGAGATATACGCCAAGGCGAACTCCGATTACGGCGCGGTCGCGATGAAGGCGGTTTTAACTGCGGACGGCGGCAAAAAGTTTACGATAAACGGAGCCGAAGTAAGCAAAATAGGGGATATTTTCGGCAATATAAACAGCGTGTTTTTCAACCCGTCCGAGCTTAAGCTCGTGCAGGAAAGTCCCGAGGACAGACGAAGATTCATGAACGTCTCTCTGTCCGAAATGTCGAGACCTTACTTTTACGCGCTGTGCAAATACAATAAAATTCTCGCTCAGAGAAACAACCTTTTAAAAAGCGGCGAATACTCCGTTATACGCGACACGCTTTCGGTATGGGACGAACAACTCTCGGGCGAAGCGGCGAAAATCTTTAAGTTAAGGAACGACTTTTTATCCGAACTCGCTCCGTTCGCGGCGGAAATACACGCAGCGATTTCCGGCGGGGAAAAACTTAAAATCAGTCCCGAAAATTCTTTTAAAGGCACCGAAGAAGAGATAGCGGACTTAATGTTTATAGAGCTTAAAAATTCTTTCGAAAAGGATCTGAGACTCGGTTTTACCAACGTCGGTCCGCACAGGGAAGACATAAAATTCGTTTTAAGCGGTCAGGACGTAAGAAAGTACGGCTCGCAGGGACAGCAAAGAACGGTCGCGCTGTCATTGAAGCTCGCCGAAGCCGAAATATTCAGAAAGCGTTTCGGCGAATATCCCGTTCTTATTTTAGACGACGTTTTATCCGAACTCGACAGAAAACGCCAGCGCGAACTTATCAAACGCATAACGAAGATGCAGACTATCCTTACCGCTACTCACGTAGAATCTCCTTTGTTAAGGGGAACCGGTTACAAGCAGTTCACCGTCGAAGGCGGCAGGATAATCAAAGAAGCAGAAAAGCTTCCGAAGATGAAAACAGAGCAAAAAAACAATAAAAACGAAAAATTATAAAAACGGCAGAAGCCGCTTTTGTTTTTAAATGAATTCCGCTGTAAAAGCCGCAAAATCGCCGGGGCTGTTAAAAAGGCGCGGTTTTATCGGGAACGTTCCGCCGGAACGTTGCCATGCACGTTTTTTGCTGAAAAATAGACAAAAAAGCATAAAGCGTTGATTTTCGGCGGGAACGGTTCGCCGAAAACATACCTTTAAACCGATAATCGGATTAAACTATTGCAAAAAAATATAAAATGAGATATACTGATCAAAAGGGTAAAGCGTAAAATTAAGCATTAAAAGGAGAACTTATGATAGTCTGTATAGTTTGCGACGTATTAGGCGCAAAAAACAACGGCACTACCATGGCGGCTACCAATCTTATAGATTACCTTACCGGACAGGGACACGAAGTCCGCGTGGTATGCTGCGACAAGGATAAAAAAGGTAAAGAAAATTATTACGTCACACCGACTCTCAATCTCGGCAAGTTCTGTAACAAGATACTCGAAGAAAACGGCGTTTCTCTCGCAAAAACGGACGATAAAATTTTAACCGAAGCGATAAAAGGCTCGGACGTCGTTCATATTCTCATTCCGTTCGGACTTGCGCGTAAGGCAATAAAGATAGCGAACGAATACAATCTTCCGATAACGGCGAGCTTTCATTGTCAGGCCGAAAATATAACCGCGCATGTGTTTTTGATGAACGTCGGCTTTGTAAACAAGCTTATTTATAAAAACTTTTATAAGCATGTATATCAGTATTGCGATTATGTCCATTATCCGACCGAATTTATTAAAAACGTTTTCGAACTCGCGACCGAAAAGACAGACGGCGTGGTTATTTCGAACGGAGTTAACGAAAACTTTTTCAAAGGCGGCGAAGCCAAAAGAGTTTCGGACAAGTTCACGATAGTATGCACCGGGCGCTACAGCAGAGAGAAGGCGCAGGAACTTCTGATAAAAGCTATTCCGCTTACGAAGCATAAGGACGATATAAAAGTGGTATTCGCGGGGACCGGCCCTTGCGAAAACAAGCTTAAAAAACTCGCCGCGAAATACGACGTAGACGCGGAATTCAGATTCTTTTCGAGAGAAGATCTTATGTCCATGCTCCGCGGGGCGGACCTTTACGTTCACACCGCGAAGATAGAGATCGAAGCCATCTCTTGTCTGGAAGCGATAGTCAGCGGACTCGTTCCGGTAATAAACGATTCGCCGAGAAGCGCGACGAGAGCGTTTGCGCTTGACGAAAACAATCTGTTCAAAAAAGACGATATAAAAGATCTGGCGGAAAAGATAGATTTCTGGTTTGAAAACCCCGATATCAAAAACGAGTATAAAGAGCGCTATAAGAGCATGGTAGGAGCTTTCGATCAGAAGGAATGCATGAGAAACATGGAAAAGATGCTTTACGCCGCCATCGAAAAGAAGAAAAAGGAAGTTTATGAAAAGTCTCCCGAAACGTCCGGAAAAAAGTCTTAAAAAGAATATAAAAAATGCGGACGAAAAGCCGTTTAAGGTAAATTATTACAGCGACGAACTGAACGACGATTTCGCCGAAATAGTGAGTGAACACTCAAAACTTCCCGACGATTACGAGTACGGAAAGAAGCGCGGTGCGCTCTGGAAGGCGAATTCGTTCATACTGTATTACGGAATAGCCTATCCGATAGTTACGGTTTACAACAAGCTCGTTCACGGCGAGAAGATAAAAAACCGGAAAGTTCTGAAAGGTTATAAAAAAGAAGGATTCTTTTTATACGGCAATCACACGATGAAGGCTGCCGACGCATTTACTCCTCCGAGAATAATATATCCCAAAAAAATGAATATTCTGGTAAATCCCGACGCCGTTGCAAAACCCGTCGTTTCGGATCTTGTCGAAAAGTTCGGCGGAATTCCCGTTGCTTCGAGTCTTAAATCGATGCGTAATTTTTCGGGGAAAATGAAAAAACTTTCCGAGGAAAACAAAGCGGTGGTTATTTATCCGGAAGCGCACATATGGCCCTACTATACGGGTATAAGACCTTTTAAGGACGCGTCCTTCAAGTATCCCGCAGAAGAAAACAAACCTGTATTTTGTTTTACGAGAGTTTTCAAAAAACGCGCCTTCCGCAAACGCCCGAAGACTGTCGTTTACGTCGACGGACCGTTTTTCCCGAAGCCGGAATATACGGTGAAAGAAAATCAGAAATATTTGAGGGACTGCGTTTACGAAGCGATGAAACGCCGCGCAAAGCAGAGCAACGAAGAATACGTTAAATATGTAAAGGAGAGAACCGACGGCGACGACGTTATACGTGGTGATGCGAAAGACTGAAAAATAAAGGAATAGTCGTATGCTACCTGTATCGCCGAAACAGAACCAAAAAAGCAAACAAAAAAAGCGGCAAAAGCCGCTTTTTTAATGCTAAAAACCGGTAAAGATTAAAATCAGTCGAACATTTTTCTGACAGCGGAAATAATACCGAGTTTGCCGTATTCGTAAGTAAGCCCGCCCTGAAGATACGCCGTGTAAGGAGCGGTAACGGGACCGTCGCAGCTCAATTCTATCGTCGATCCTTGCGTAAACGTTCCTGCCGCCATAACTTCCTGATCGGGATAACCGGGCATATCTCCCGGTTCTACGTTAACGAAAGCGTCCACTGGGGAAGCTTCCTGCATGCCCTGACAGAACTTTACAAGATTTTTTTCGGAGTTGAGTTCCACAGTCTGAATGATATCCGTTCTCTCTTCGTCATACTTCGGCGAAATACCGTTAAAGCCCGTCTTTTCGAGAACGTACGCCGCAAACGCCGCCGTTTTCAATGCGTTTCTTACGGCGTTCGGCGCAAGGTATAAGCCTTTATAGAAGCTTAAATTCTGATTGAAGTTCGCGCCGAGCTCCTTGCCGATGCAGGGAGAAGTAAGTCTTTCGGCGACTTCCGCCACAAGGTCGGCTCTCCCTGCGACGTATCCGCCCGAAGAAGCGACGCCGCCGCCTAAATTTTTCATTAAGGAACCGGCTACCACGTCGACGCCGTAGTAACAGGGTTCGTGCTTTTCGACGAGTTCGCCGTAACAGTTGTCGCAGAACACGACGACGTTTTTATCTATCGACTTTATGAGAGAAACAACCTTTTCGATCTTGTTTAACGTAAGGCTCTTTCTGTTCGCATACCCGCGCGAACGCTGTATCGCGACCATCGTTACGCCGCCTTTCTTTATGCGCCGTTCGATTTTTTCGTAATCGAAGTCGCTGTCCTTAAGGTCTATCTGTTCGTAATTCACGCCGTTGTATTTAAGCGAAAGTCTGGAATTCCCGCAAAGACCGATGATTCCTCTTAAGCTGTCGTACGGCAACCCCGAAACGGAGAGTATCGTATCGCCGTGATGTAAAAGCCCCGTAAGGGTAAGAGCGATGGCGTTAGTTCCCGACATTATCTGCGGACGTACGAGAGCGTCTTCCGCGTCGAGAATTTCCGCAAAGATTTTTTCGAGTTTGTCTCTTCCGCCGTCGTAATAACCGTAGCCGTTTATATCGGTAAAATCGCTTTGCGAAACTCTGTTTTTTATAAACGAGTCAAGAACTTTTTTGCTGTTGTATTCGCAATTGCGGTCGAAAATTTCAAACACGGGAGCCAAATCTTTATCCGCGTTCATAACCGCTTCGTTCAATAGGTTCAAATTATCTTTTATCTTTTCCATTTTTTATCCTTACGGCAGGCGGACGATATTATAGTCTTTTTCCGCTGCCGGATTGTTTGTTTTATATTAAAATAATATCATTATATAACAAAAAAGTCCATTATAAAACGTCCGATAATTGTTTTGATATGATAAAAGCGAAAATTCGGAACAAAAAAGCGTTGACTTTAAGATAAATATTATTATATTATTATAAGCGGTTGCCGAATTTCCGCACCGAAAAATTTGAAAAATGCCGCTGTAACCAAACGTGGCAGAAAGGATAAAAACAAATGACGTACTTTATTTTCGCCTGCATCGCGCTCCTTTGCTGGAGCGGCAGCGACTTGTTTTCGAAAATGGGAACGAGCCAGAAAGATTCAAACAGTCAGTGGCGCGTTATGACCGCCGTCGGACTTATAATGGGTTTACACGCAGTTATAACCATCATCGCAAGCATATGGCTCCCCGCGATCCCGGTAGATCCCTCGACCGGCGAACTTGCTCCCGAATGGTGGAGACCGCTCATCTATACCGACTTTAAGGCTATAGATTTCGTCCGTTATCTTCCGGTAGCGTTTATCTACATACTCGCTATGCTCATCGGTTACAGGGGATTAAGATATATCGAGCTCTCCGTTTCGTCTCCGATATGCAACTCTTCGGGTTCGCTCGCTCTCGTAATATGCGTATTGTGCGGCTGGGCGATTCTCGACGGCTGGACGATCGCCGCGGTAGTTTTAATCACCGCGGGCATAATCATGCTCGGCATAGTCGAATACCGCGAAAGCGACGAAGCAAAGCTTGCCCGTCAGGATAAATCGCAGTTCAGGTATACGAAAAGCATATGGGCGATACTTATCCCGGTAATTTATCTTATACTCGACGCATTGGGAACGGTAGGCGATCAGGCTATTTCGGAATTCGAACTTTTCGGAATGAGCGAATACGCTTCCAATACCGCATTTGAATTTACTTCGCTCTGCTATGCGATATTCTCTATAATCTGGATTAAGTTCGTAAAAAAGGACAGGCTCTTTATAAAACCCGAAGCGGGCGACAAAACGCTTATGTACCGCTATCTCGGCGGCGCGTGCGAAACGATAGGGCAGATCTTTTATATGTCGGTAATGTTCTCGGACTTCGACGCGGGCATGCCCATGATTTCCGCTTACTGCGTAGTATCGGTTATCTGGAGCAGAATCTTCCTTAAAGAAAAGCTCTCCTGGAAGCATTATATAGCAATCGGTCTCACTATCGCCGGTATAATTTTACTCGGAATTTTCA
The DNA here is from genome assembly GCA_003538975.1 of Clostridiales bacterium. GTDB lineage: Bacteria > Bacillota > Clostridia > Christensenellales > Borkfalkiaceae > UBA11475. The sequence goes on from DPQQ01000003.1 coordinate 86,070, forward strand.
GCTCGATATAGTCGGCTTCAGAGTAAATATTTTTGAAACAGATAATTTGATTGAATTAAAACAAGGCTCCGCTAAACGGAGCCTTGTTTTATGTTTCCAGAATTTTTCGGACGAATATCGCCGTACCTGTGTTTTTGAAACGTATCCGCTTTATATTTACCGGATATGTGTCGCCGTAATGCCGCCAAAAGCAATTTTATCCCGCCCTGTACCGCCGAAATACGTCCGGGGATATAATAAGAAAGCAGGTTTGCGGAATTCCGCAAACCTGCTTTTTGTAGTTTAAGATTTTATTCTCAAAATGCGTTCTTAAAAATATTCCTTAAAATTATGCTTTGACTTTTAAGATTTTTTCGAGAATAATTCTGCCGACGTCCTGACCGATGGTAACCATATCGCCCTGGTTCCAGTGCCAGCTGTCCGTACCGACCGCAACGTTGTTGCCGTTTACCAATTTATTTATGTCGAGATGTCCTATCTTGTTGATGTAAACGTTTTCGTGCGTATTTGCGTATTCGTCCTGCATTGCGATGAAGGCGTTGTTGGTGTTGACCGTGCCGACATCCGCGCTGCCCGAAGTTCTCGAAATTTCGCCTATGATGAAGGGAAGGTTCGAAAGGTCTTCGTTCGTTATCGTTCCGAGGTCTTTTCTCATATCCGAAATAAGATATTCGAGAGCGACTTTATATTCGTTCGGGCTGCCTTTATCCGATTCGCCCTGCATCCACCATACGCCTTTGATATTGATTTCGGTATAGCCGTCCGCTTTGAGTTCGTTTACTCTCTTTGTGACCTGCGTGAGAAGATCTCTGTAAAGTCTGCCGGTGAGAGAGTTGTTTTCGTAATTGTAACCTTTTGCTTTAGCGTAAGACGGGGGAACCCAGTTGCCGCCGACTGCATTTTCGCCGCCTAAGTTGTTAAGAAGGGCCGTTCCGCCGTGAGCGAACTTGATTATACCGGCGACCTTGCCGCTTTCTTTATTATAGTAGGAAGAGAGAACGGTGGACATAGCCGCTTCCGCGCTCATCTTGTCGTTGCCGGCGCCCTGACCTACACGCGCAAGTCCCCAGCCATACTCGTTAGAGCCGACTGAGTTGCCGTTGGTAAACTGCGCTCTGCCCGCATAAAGAACGTTGTTGTTGCCGTATACGAGAGTTTCGTTTCTGGCGAGCATGGTGTCGTTGTCGTAAACGGTGTAACCCGAAGCGTTCGACTGACCTGCTATAACGTAAAGATCTATCTGTCCGGATTGTTCCGTTGCCTGAGATTTGAGAGCGGCGATAAGTTCTGCGTTAGTAGAAGCGTTGAACTTATAAATCGTACTCTGGGTTTCAAGGTTTGCAACGCCTACGCCGCAAGCGTTGGTAATAAGGCTTATCGTCTTTTTGGTTACGAATACGTCGTTTACGAAGAAGTAATACGCCGTGCCGTCGCGGAGTACGCCGAGTTTAACTCTTTCGGGAAGAGTTTCGCCTAAAACGTCGGAATAGTTTGCAATCGTTACGGTATTGGACGCGGACCAGCCGTTGGTAGAAGTAAGAACGACGCTCTTTCCGTAAATGCCGGCAAAAATCTTCATTTTGTCGTTGGTTCCCGTGCCGCCGCCGTCAAGATTGACGTGCTTCGAAGCGATCATTATGCCGGTAAATTTGTTTGAAGTGTTGAGTCTGTAATTCGGAAGGTCGGTATCGAAATACGCTTCGGAATAGTAAGTTGTTCCGTAAAGACCTTTGTAATATACGAAAGTGTAATTCGACATGCTTACGGTGTCGCGCATACCTTCGTAGAGTTTCCAGTTCACACCGGAAGAAGCGTTTTCGCCCGAGCCGTTGTAGCTCTTTGCCGTATAGCCGCCGCCGGTTACCCAGCCGCCCATATAAGCGTCCGAAAGGTAAATATCGACGGAAGCCGATTTTTCGGAAACGATAACGGACGTTTCGGTTACGTTATCCAGATATTTTGCGGTGATTATATACTTGCCGCCCGTAACGTTTACGGTGGGGGCAAGGTCTTCGGGGGTTACCGCGGTAACTGTTCCCGTAGTAACGTCGAGAACGGTGAGTTTTACGTTGTTTTTATTGATGTCAAAGTCGTTTAATTTATATTCGGTATCGTTAAGCTTGATTGCGTAAGGTTTCAGGTTAAGAGTCAAAACGGCTTCTACCTTGTCTGCAAGAGCAACGCTTACGTTGTAAACTTTGCCTTTTTCTGGATAGAAGTAAATGCCGTTTTCGTTATCGTAAACTTTTACCGCTCCCGAATTGCATGAAACCGCGTAGCCCGAAATAACTTTTCCTTCGGGCGCCGTAAACGTAAGATATACGGGCGAAGAAGCGAGTACCGAAGAACCTTCGACTTCTTTATCGTTCTGCGTAAGAGTAACGACCGAAGAATCGCGGTTTATTGTTGCCGTTCCCAGGAAGTCGCCGGCGAATTCGTCGAGAGTTTTTCCGTCGGTGATATATCTTATGTTTTTAGCGACGAAAGGATCGGTCGGGCTTAAACCGCCGTTCGGATTTACGCATGCAAAACCGAAACCCGAAGCTTCGAATTCGTTTGTCTTGTAAGTAAGTTTGAGTTCGCCGTCTACGAATACGAAGTAAACGTTGCCGTAACGGAGAACGCCCAATTTGTAGTCTGTATTGCTTGCCGCAACGTTTGTCGCTTTGACTTCTACTTTGTCGCCGCCCCAACCGCCTAAAATCTGCGAGTAAAGGTTGTTGCCGAAGCTTACCGAGAAGGTGAGCTTTTTGCCGCCGTTACCTTCGAGACTGATATTTTCGCACGCGGGCATGATGCCTACCATCGCGCCGAGCGCAGCCTGCGGGAAGTGAATATCCGCTTCGATATAAACTTTATCGGTTCTTTCGCCGTTTCCGATATAAATGTAAGCGTGGCTCCACATGTTAAGGGTATCGCCCGTCGTGTTCCAGGAATTTCCCGCCCATGAAGGAAGGTCGCCCGATTTGCCGCCGATTGTAACCGGTTGATTTACGTAAACGGAATAAGAATCCGCGTTATCCGCAGTAAAACTTCCTTTTGCGGTAACCCCCGCAACCGTAACGGTAAACGTATATTCGCCGCTCGTTATCGGAAGATAAATAACGCCGTCCTTCATCGAAGCGTATTCGACAGCCGTTCCTTCGGCGGTCTTTATTTCCGCCGTCATTGCCGCGTACTGCTCCGCTGTTATCGAATAGATGTTATAGTCCTTTCCTAAAAGAGTGGTCTTTTCCGGAAGAACGTTTATGCGGAACATGTATTTGTACGTTGCGACAAGTTCCATATCCGACTGAACTCTGTCGGTATCGAAGTTCCATTCTTTGTTTGTTTCTTTTACAACCCATTTGTCGAACACGTGGGTGAATTTGAGATCGGCGGGAGCTTCGGGATCTTCGGGCTTTTGTATAAGCGATCCGAGAACGTAGCTCTGCGGATTTCCGCCGTTTATCGTTACGTTGAACGATTTATCAATCGAATTGAATTTTGCATACAAAACGGTCGTTCCGGTAACTACGTCCGTTTCGAAATTCCACTCGGTTATAAGTTGCGGATCTTTGAACCATCCGGCAAATTCGTATTCTCTGTACGCGTCTTCTTTTACGGGATCCTCGGGTTTAACGAGTTTCGAGCCGTAAGCAGCCGTGAATATGGGGTTCGAGCCTATCTTTACCTGATATTCTCTCAAAGTTTCGGTAAATTTCGAAACCAGCGAGAGATTTTCGGTTATTTTGTCTTCCGAAAAGTTCCACTTTTCGTCCGTGCCTTCCTTATACCAACCGTCGAACGTGTATTCGTACTGCGCGGTGGAAGCTTTTTCGGGCGCTTGCGGTTCGGTGAGAAGCGATCCGACTTCCGCTTCATATTCTACGCCGTCAATCGTAATCTTCGTTGTTTTACTGCCGCCGACAAAACAAGCCGAAAGGCAGAAAACCGAAATTATTACGAGAATGAGGGCTGTGAGAAATCTTGTTTTTTTCATTTTAACCTCCGTTTTATACAAGAACGGTTCTACCTTACTGTCGCAGTCGCAATTACGGATAATTACCGGATTTTGCCTGTAAATTTACGGCTGTTCAAGATTTATGTAAAAGCGTTCGTTCTGCCGCTTTAATTTTAATTATGACGGCATAATAAATATATCGCTCAAATATCCGTTTGTCAATATTATATACAAAATATAGTAAAATAATTATATAATTACACAAAAAGATAACAATATTTATGATAATAATAACAATATTTGTGATAAAATTATTCTAAATTAAAATTAAAAGGGCCGTAAAAAGCGATTTTGCGGGATTGATTTTATAAAAAGATAAAGTTTCGTCAAAACCGAACAAACGGGGATCAAAGAATTGCAAAAAACAAATTCTTTTGTTAAAATATTAATATGTTTATAACTCTTCCCGAAAAACTTTATAACATGGTCGTCGGGGTTGCTGTTTCCGGCGGAAAAGATTCGATGGCTCTTTTAAGTTGTCTTTTAAAAGAGCATAAAGGGGAGTTTAAAGACATAGTGGTCGTCAACGTGGAACACGGCATCCGCGGGGAAGAATCGGTTAAAGATTCCGGGTTCGTAAAAGATTTTTGCCTTAAAAACGGCGTAAAGTTCTACGGCTATAAGGTCGATACCTTAAAGCGCGTCGCCGAGACGGGCGAATCGGAAGAAGAAGCCGCCCGCAATTTAAGATACGATTGTTTTTTAAACGCTGTCGATACTAAAAAGTGCGATTATATTCTGACGGCGCACCATAAAAGCGACCTTGCCGAAAGCGTTTTGTTTAACGTTTTCAGGGGAACGGGAATAAAAGGGCTTATGGGTATTCCGTTTATGACGGAACGCGCCGTGAGACCGCTTTTATATACCGATAAGGCGGAGATTGACGCATACATTGCCGCCGAATCCATACCGTACGTTACCGACAAGACGAACTTCGATACAAAATATTCGCGCAATTATTTAAGAAAAAAGATAATTCCCGAGCTAAAAGAACGCTTCCCGTTTTTAGAAGACGGCGTTTCGAGACTTTCGCGTATAGCGGCGGATACCGAATCGTTCATGGACGGATTCGCGGAAAAAAAGGTTCTTTCGGATGAACGCGGATATTATATAAGTTTAACCGACGAAGAAGTCGTGAATAAAGCCGTTTTTTACCGCGCGGTTATAAAAATACTCAAAAAGCTCGGCGTAAAAAAGGATTACGAGTTAAAACATGCCGAAGCGGCGTATTCCCTTATAGATAAACAATCCGGGGCTTCGAGAGATCTTATCGGCAACATAACCGCCGTGAACGAGTATGACAAAATAAGATTTTTTATAAATTCCGACGGCGCGGAACCGGAATACGATTTGAAGCCTGCGGACTTGATAAAAAGCTCTTTTGAATTTTCTTACGGTATGGTTTCAATCGAACGTGTTCAAGGGAACGTTGCCGATTTCACCGAAAGGGGCGTGCTGTATGCTTCGTACGAAGCTCTGTCGGGTATAAAAGAATTGAAAATCCGTACAAGAAGAGACGGCGATTATTTTAAACCCTATAACTCCGGTACGAAAAAGTTGAACGACTATTTTACGGATAAAAAAATTCCTAAATTTTTAAGGGACGAGATTCCGCTTCTTGCGGACGGAAACAGAATTTTATGCGTTTTCGGAATACAGATTTCCGACGACGTTAAAATAAAAAATAAATTTGATCAAGCGGAGAAGTTATTCTGCGCAAAAAAGGAGAAAGATCAATGAGCATGCGCGACGATATCGAAAAAGTCCTTATCTCGGAAGAAGAAATACAAGCCAAAGTTAAAGAACTTGCGGTAAGACTCGACGAAGAATACGCCGATAAAAACCCGCTTGTAATCTGCATATTAAAGGGCAGTATACCCTTTTTTGCGGATCTTATAAAGCATATGACTATTCCGCTTCAGATAGACACAATGTCTATTTCGAGCTACGGAAGCAAAACCACGAGCGGCGAAGTCAAAATGATAAAAGATCTCGACAAGTCCGTCGACGGCAGACACGTCATCATAATCGAAGACATTATAGATTCCGGTCATACCCTTTTCTATCTTAAGAACCTTCTTACGCAGCGTCATCCCTCGTCTCTTAAAATATGCACTCTTCTCGACAAGTTCGAAAGAAGAGAAGCCGCTATCGAAGCCGATTATAAAGCTTTCGATATAGGCGATTACTTTGTCGTGGGATACGGTCTCGACTATGCCGAACGTTACAGAAATTTACCTTACATCGGCATCTTAAAGCCCGAAATTTATTCCTGATAACCGGATAAAAATCGGAAAACCAAATTAAAAAGGACGGTAAATCCGTCCTTTTTTCTGTTTTAAGTTTTACTTACTGAACGTTGTTCATATCGGCGCCGTTGTTGTTATTATAGTTGCCGTCGCCGTTGTTGTAATAATAATTCGGCTGAGCCTGATATAATGTTTTATCGAAGTTTTTACGTTTTACCGCTCCGACGATGGTAAGTATGCCGCTTATAACGCCGCCGATAAGAATAGTAAGTATGCCTACTACAAGCATCGGTATCCAGGTCTGTTTGAACCAAGACGAAAGGATTGAGAGAGCTACGGTAATAACCATCATGACGATGATTATCGCGATAATCGTTTTAAGGAAAGAATCCACGAGCATCGCCGCGGCTTCGACGTCCGCGCCGCTTAATTCGGGATCGTTTGCTACTTCTTCAAAGATTTTGGTTAACATATCTCTCGACGAATTGTAAATAAGTACAAGGATAATCATAAGCGCGGCGGCTACCAAACCTAAAACCATGCTTACTGTGCATTTTTTGTTCATAATTGCCTCCATAAAAAATATATAACGGAAATCGAACTTATTTCCGTCATAAAAAGTATAACATTTACGCAATATTTTGTTAATAGCGTATATTAAATTCAAAAAAACTCTTGAAAACGGAATAGTATTATTATATAATTTAAAAAAATCAGAAATAAAAGGAACAAAACATATAGTTTTCGATAAAAAATATAAAAGGAGACAAATCAATGAGTAAACGATTTAAAAGGCTGTTTTTATCAACGCTCTTAATTGCGCTTTCGTTATGCTTTGTATTTGCATTCGGCTGCTCCGGAAAAGGCGATGATAACGGCGGAACCAACACGCAGGAACTCGCGATAGACGAAGGAGATATAGTAAAATCGGTCGGAAACAGAATTTACAAAGTTCAGTCCGACGGCGTTACCGTTTATGAAGTTTCGGAAGGTGCGGCTACCCTTGTCGCAAGTCTTTCGGATACGAGAAGAATAGTTCCCGTCGAAACGTACGTTACGGACGACAAACTCGTGGTGATAGCGGGAAAAAGCAACGAAATACTCTCCGAAACCGCTGGGTATTCGGAATATGTAAAAACGAGTTACAGCACGTTAGCTGTTTATTCGTTCGATATAAAAGATATTCCCGTTCCAAATTCTTCGGAACCCGCTCTCGATCTTTCGGAAAGAATAGAATATCGCTTCGAGATGCCTGCAAGATACCTTACTTCAAGATTAAACACGACTACGGGCGAGATGATTTTCGCGCTTAACTATTCGGAGCTGTCGATTAAGTATACCGAAACCGAAGGTTCGGTAGGCAAAGTCCCGACAATCGCGGGGATAAACTACTCCGAAGGCAATAAAGACGGACTTACTAGTAAAACGCTTGAAAATCTTTCACGCATAAAGTTCGCAAGCGAAAATTACGCCGGCAGAACGGCTACGCTTTTTATGAAGTTCAACCTTACGGATTTCGGCGCGGGCTGCGTGATGAGCGGCGTTTACGGCGCAGTGTACGATACTTTATATGTTTCCGAAAACGGAATTTATCCCGTGTTCTGGGGCGAGAAAAACGGCGCGGCTTCAGGCTGTTTCTTCTCGTTCGGCGAGCTTGAAACTTACGTGTTAAAACTTAATTCCGCCACGCTTGAAACCGTGAATGCGGTGAATCTTTCCGGGTATACCGTTTACGACAGACAGGCTTTAAAGCAGTTTGGCGATAAACTTTACGTCGTATGTTCGAGAACCAACGGCGCGGGAACTTCGGTCGTTGCTTTTAACGCAAGCGATCTTTCGCTCTGTTCCGAACTCAAAAACATCGCTCCGGACGAAGACGTAAAATCGGTTTCGTATAAAAAGGAAGCGGACGGAAAACTTTCGTGTCTGATAACCACTTACAGAAATATAGATCCGCTCTTCAAGGTGGATATAACCGATTCCGAAAATATGTCGCTTACGGGCGAACTTTCGGCAATAGGCTACCCGACTTATATACTTAATCTTTGCAAAGAAAACGAAACCGATTTGGGCCACAGCTGCGAACTGGACGGACTTTCCGTCGGCATAGGCTACGGCGGAACGGAGCAATCGGCAAACAGGAGAATTCTTAAAGTAACCCTTTACGATACGACAAAATCTTCCGTAACGGCACTTGATTATCTCACGCTTTCTGGACTCTCATATGCGGAAGCGATAAGAGACAGCCGTGCGGTATGCGTGTTCGAAGGCGGTTATTTCGGTTTCGCGGTTTCGTATTACGGCTCGACTTATTCTGCCGAGATCGGTAGTCAGGTTTACGATTACGACGATATAAGACAGGCGTTTCTCGTGTTCGGGGTAAAGGACGGCAAACTCGAAAACATAGCCATGCTTTCTAACTTCGGCGAAGAAGGAACAAGTTCTTATCTTAAGACCGAAGGTTATACCGGCTACGGAATTTTCAGGCTGTCGGCTACGAGAGCGAGATATATTTCGGGTTACCTTTACGTTCTTTCGGACGGGGCGATTTCGTCCTATAAGGTCAATACGGAAGGTGCGGTTTCGCTCGAACACGTCGCTTTAACCGATACCGCGCTTAAAAAACTTGCGCCGTATAAAGAAGCTTCTCCGGAGGGCGGCGTTCGGGAAATTTCCTCTAAGGAGTAAACAGACGGCAAAACCGCGTCGGTTTGCGTTAAAACTCATTATGCGCGATCCTAAGCGCAGGATAAATACGATTATTTAATAGACAGATCCGGTGTTAAAATTTATGAAAAAGATAGTATACTTGCCTTTAGACGAAAGACCGTGCAATTATTCGTTTTGCGGCTTTCTGGCTTCGGAAAACACAGAAATTAAACTTATACGCCCGTCCTTGAAAGATTTGGGATTAAAAAAGACGCCCGCCGATTATTCGGCGATTCAAAACTTTTTATCGCGCGAATGTACCGACGCCGATTATCTTATTTTAGCGGTTGATATGTTATTATACGGCGGAATAGTTCCGTCGAGATTACATCATCTTTCGCAGGAAGAAATATTTTCGCGCGTGGATTTTATCAGGTCTTTGAAGACTGCCAACCCGAAATTGAAAATCTTCGCGTTTTCGCTGGTTATGCGCTGTCCGACTTATTCGAGCGGAGAAGAAGAACCCGATTATTATGAAACTTACGGGAGAGAAATTTTTCTTTACGGCGTAAACGAACATAAATTTATCGATAAACTTATTACGAAAGAAGAGTACGAAACCGAAAAAGCTCGTCTTAACGTTCCCGAAAACGTTATAAATGATTTCGTTTCGAGAAGAAAAATCAATTTATCGGCTTTACTTAAAACCTTAAAACTTGTCGGACGAGAAATCGACGAATTTATCATTTTGCAGGACGACTCCAATCCTTTCGGATATACTTCGCTCGATCAGAGAGCGGTCAGAGAATTTACCGGAAAAGAGAACATTAAGATCGACGTTCATCCCGGTGCGGACGAAGGCGGGCTTACGCTCCTTGCAAGAGTTTTGACTAAGATAAAAGGATATTCGCCGAAAATTTGTCCGGTCTATCCGAAAGACGAGTGTAAAAACGTAATTCCTCTCTTTGAAGACAGAGAAGTTTACAAGAGCATAGAAGCGCAGATTAAAAGCGCAGGGGCGATTGTTTCTGAAGAATGCGACGCGGATATTTTCTTGTTCTGCAATCTGCCGGCAGGAGAGATGCGTAATATAGATAATCCCGGCGGCGCGCAGTACGATAACCGCGATCTGAAATCCTTTGTCTGTAAGGCGAAGAGACTTTTCGACGAGGGCAAAACGGTTGCGATTGCGGATATAGCGTACAGCAACGGCGGAGACATTGAATTTGCGAAAATGCTTTCCGAGTCGACGGGACTTTTAAATCTCGGCGGATATGCCGGGTGGAATACTTCGTCCAACACGCTCGGAACGGTCATCTGCCAGGCGATCTTTTTCCGTTTTTACGGAAATACCGAAACGCATCGTTTATTTACAGCCGAAAGAGTGTATGAAGATATTTCATACTGTTCGTACGTCAGGCAATACATGAGCGAACACGAGCTGAAACGGCTCGGATGCACATATTCCGACGCAAAAGAAAGCCACGGTATCGTAGCGGAAAAAGCGGAACAGTTAATTAACGAATTTACAAAGCGGGAATTTCCGGAAATTTATAATAAATATAAGATTTCTTATTGCTATATGCCATGGATAAGAATGTTTGAAATAGGGCTTATCGTCGAAAAGAGAACAGACGCTTAAAACGGATACGAAACAGATCGAAAGATATAAATAATTATAACGGGTGTACGTTGTCGGAGATCATCGTTGCTTTCCGGATAACAAATCCGGAAACTGACTGTAAGAATAATTTCATTATATTATAACGTCGGACGTGTTAAGAGAGCGTTAAAAAGTAAAATTTCTTTGAAAATATAAACACGGAAAAGGGCTTGCGATTTGCTCGCAAGCCCTTATTTTTATGACTAAATCAGTCTGAACTGCCGATATATAAAGTAAATCCGAACCATTCGCTCGTTACGAGCCAACAATTCGGATTATAACTTCTTGGTGCACCATGAGGAGTTCGAATCCCCAGCCTTCGGTTCCGTAGACCGACGCTCTATCCAGTTGAGCTAATGGTGCGTATTCGGTTGTAAACAAGCAATCTCCTTTTTAGAAGTTAAATTGCTTTCAAAAAGAGATTAAAGCTACTAAAAACGAACTAATATATAATGCCGTCTTTTTGTAGCTTTAATATTGTAGTAGATAATAATAAAAAAGTCAAGAATTTTACGGATTTTTAATATTTATTTAGCAATATATTTATTTTAGTCCTGAATTCCGGAAGAACGGACGGAACATTCTTCATCAGGCTTTACCGGGAGATAGAACATCTGCACGGGACCTGTGTCTTTTACGAGTATTCTGTCGTCTTTGAATCTGCCGTTCAATAAAACAAGGTCGTAAATATCCCCGACGCAGCCGCCTATATGGAAAGCGAAAAGTCCTCCGAAAACGTAAAACAAATAATAATCGTAAAAATACATTCCTATCGAAAGCGCAACGAATATTATCGAAAACACTACGAGCGGAGAGCAAAGCGCGATGATCAAAGTCCTTCTCGAAACGTAAATATCCGGTACGCCGCAAAAAGCGCAGGTGAGAGTTATGCCGAATGTAAGCTTTTCATGCGTGAGAATTTTATACGCCGCGCCGTGGGTGAGTTCGTGCAGAATTATATACAAAATCAAAAGAATTGCAAACATAAAAAGGTAAATATCAGGAGCGAGTCTCGGGGTTGCGGAAGCCGGCGTATAAATAAACGGAAGCGCGATAACTAAAGCGAGAAAAACCGCCGTTATAAGAAGATTACCCAAAGTCAAAAGCAAAATAGTCTTTTTGCCGTTGGCGTCCACCTTAAAAACCATTTCATAATTATCGGGTAGCTCTTTATAAAATGCTTTCATAGTTTTCCTTTTAAAAGCGGCTCTTATCCGAGCCGCTTTTGATTTTGTATAAGTTTTATATGACCTGTATTACTGAAACAGAACCGAAGCCGGTTTACTGCCGTAAATTTTAAGATCTATCGGTTTTTGGCACCTGTTAGTTAAAACTGTATCGCTCAAAGCGTACCAAAAAGCCTGTTATAGCCGATAAATATTATTCGAGAACGGCTTTTATTCTTCTTACGCCCGATGACGAAGATTCTTCTTTGAGTATTCTGAAGTGACCGAGCTCTTTGGTGTTTTTAACGTGAGGGCCGCCGCAGATTTGTTTGTCGACGTTGCCTATGGTGTAGACGGTGACGGGCTGATCGTCCGAAGTCGGGGTGAAAACGCCGTATGCGCCTTCTGCTATAGCTTTGTTATAGGGGAGCTCTTCGCTGGTTACGTCGATTTCCTCTTTTATTGCGTCGTTGACGAAGTTTTCGAGCGCTTTAAGTTCTTCTTCGGTCATCTTGTGATCGCAGTTGAAGTCGAAACGCATACGTTCTTCGTTTATGTTAGAACCTTTCTGTTCGGTATGCGGTCCGAACATTTTCCTGAGTCCCGCGAGCATGATGTGCGTTGCGGTGTGATACTTTGTGGTTACTTCCGTTCTTTCGGTAAGACCGCCCTTAGCCGACTGAGCCTGCGCTTTGCTTATTTCCTGGTGTTCCTTGAAGCATGCGTCGAAGCCTTCTTTATCGACGGTGAGCCCTTTTTCGTTTGCGAGTTCGACGGTGAGTTCGAGAGGAAAACCGAAGGTGTCGTAAAGTCTGAAAGCCTGCTTTCCGGTTAAAAGAGTTTCTTTAACGTAGGCCGGATCTTTAGCCGCCATGAATTCGTTTTTTCTTATAAGACCGTTCACGAGTTTGTCGAATTCTTTCATACCGGAAACGAGAGTCGCTTCGAACTTTTTGATTTCTTTATTGAATTCTTCGAGAATATAATCTTCTTTTTTAACGAGAAGGGGATAAGCTTCGTCGTAAACCTTTTCGATAAAGATTTTCGCTACGCCGAGCATTACGGAAGAATCTACCGCCAAAGTTCTGCAATATCTTATCGCACGGCGTAAAAGTCTTCTTAAAATATATCCCGCGCCGGTATTGGACGGAACTATTCCGTTGACGTCGCCTATGAGCATGACTGCGGTTCTCGTATGATCCGCGATTATACGCATAGCCTTTTTCGCTTCTTCGTCCGAGTCGTATGCTTTACCCGAAACGCTTTCGATATAGCTTATCGCTTCCGAAAAGAGGTCTGTTTTATAGCCGTCGTCTAGCCCGTTCAGGAATACGAGAAGTCTGTCGAGACCGAAGCCTGTATCGACGTTCTTTTTTTCGAGTTCGGTGTATTTGCCGCCTTCGAGTTTTTTGTACTGCGTGTAAACGTCGTTTCCGATCTCGACGTATCTGTTGCCGGTTAAAAAGTCGCTCGAATCCTTTCCGTCTTCTCTCGGGTAGAACCATTCGTTATCGGGACCGCAGGGAGTGCCGACGGTGCCTTCGAGTTCCCACCAGTTGTCTTCTTTCGGAAGGAAGAATATGTTTTCTTCTTTGATGCCGAGCCCTTTCAGAAGATTCGCAGTTTCGTCGTCGCGGGGGACGGAATCGTTGCCTTCGAATACCGTAGCGCAGATTTTGTCTTTGTCGAAACCTAAAATTTCGGTTAAAAATTCAAACGACCACGCCGTTTTTTCTTTTTTGAAATAATCGCCGAGACTCCAGTTGCCCATCATTTCGAAAAAGGTGAAATGAGTTTCGTCTCCGACGGAGTCTATGTCGACCGTTCTTACGCAACCCTGAACGTTGCAAAGTCTCGTTCCTTTGGGGTGTTTTTTGCCGAGGAGGTAGGGCATAAGAGGCTGCATGCCCGCTACGTTGAACATAACGCCGGTGGTACCGTCGCCGATTAAAGAAACCGCGCCTATATTGACGTGTCCTTTGCTTTCGTAAAATTTAATCCATTTGTCTCTTAATTCTTTCGAAGTAAACATATCTTTCGCCTTTTTGTCCGCACGGCAAAGCCTGTAAAGCTATACGAATTTTGTTCTGCCGCTACTTTTATTATAAATTATATAACCATTATACAACGATAAAGCCGTTCCGTCACCGTTTTTTAAGTATTTTTTTGATTTTGAATCAAATTTTTTGTATTTTATAAAAATTTTCGAGTTTCAGCACGAAAACAAAGCGTAAAAAAAGACGGCCGAACCGTCTTTTTGATTTAAGTTATTATATCCTTCAGATTTTTTCGAGCGAGTAACCGTCTTTGGAATCTTTTACCGAATATCCCAAGGATTTAAGTTTGTCGCGGAGTTCGTCCGATTTTGCCCAGTCTTTGTTCGCTCTCGCCTGCTTTCTTTCTTCCGCTACGGCGATTACTTCATCGGGAACCGAAGAAGTAATTTTCGCTTCGACCTGCTTTATGAAATCGTCGGCGTTTTCGGTAAAGAGACCTAAAAGGGAATAAGTTTTTCTTATCTGATTTACGTCTTCCGCCGCCTTTATGTCGTTTGCGGCGAGTTCGGCTTTAACCGTTTTGAAATATCCGAAAAGGTTCGAAAGCGCGAGCGCGGTGTTGAAGTCGTCTGACATCGCTTCGTCGAATTCTTTATCGATGCTCTCGGTGAATTTGTCGGATTTAAGCTTCGATTTTTCGACTTCGGCGATAATTTTGTAAAAGCCGTACATATGTTTTTCGGCTTCGGTAAAGAAATCGGGAGTAATGTTGACGTCGTTCTTGTAGTTTGTCGAAAGCAGTGCGAATTTAACCGTTTCGTAATTGTATTCGTCTAAAAGATCTGATAAGACAATACTGTTACCGAGAGACTTGCTCATCTTCTGACCGTTGACTTTTATAAGTCCGTTATGAGTCCAGTATTTTACGAATTGCTTGCCGGAAAGAGCTTCGCTTTGCGCGATTTCGTTTTCGTGATGGGGGAAGATAAGGTCTCTTCCGCCGCCGTGAATATCCACCTGATCACCGAAAGCTTTTCTGTTCATCGCCGAACATTCGATATGCCAACCGGGGCGACCTTTGCCCCAGGGAGAATCCCACGAAATCTCGCCGGGTTTGGCGGATTTCCATAAAGCGAAGTCCAGCGGATTGAGTTTTTCTTCGTCGTTTTCGACTCTTACGCCGTTAAGGGCGTCTTCGAGATTTCTGCCGGAAAGGCAACCGTAATTCGGGAAGCTTTCTACCGAAAAGTATACGTCGCCGTTTTTCGTCGCGTAGGCGTGACCTTTTTCGATAAGTCCCGAAACGAAGTCTATTATGTTGTCTATATTTTCGGTCGCTTTGAGCCATATGTCGGGATCGTCGACGTGCATTCTGCTCATGACGGCGTTTATTCTTTCTATCATCATCGCGGCGTATTTGTCTGCGGGGATGCCCGTCTCATGCGATTTTGCGATGATTTTGTCGTCGACGTCGGTGTAGTTTCTCGCATACGTTACGTCGTAGCCCTGTTTTACGAGAAACTTTCTCATAACGTCGTAAATAAGAGCCTGATAAGCGTGTCCGATATGCGCGTCGCCCGAAACGGTGATTCCGCACGCGTACATATTTACTTTATTCCCGTGGAGCGGAACGAATTCTTCTTTGGATCTTGTTAATGTGTTATAAATTTTCATATTATGAACCTTTGAGTCTATAAAGGAGTTTTAAAACGTATATCGCGGATATAATAAGGAGCGTTTCGCCGCCACCGTTGCCGCCGAACACCCTCCGTTTGTAGAATAAGAAGCGTGGGACGGTTTGCCGAAAACATACCGTAAACTAATTTCCGGTTTTGTTTTTTTCGCCGTAATTTTTGCGTTTTTTATTTTTCTTTCCGGCAATGGCGGTATTTTCCGCATTTTCCGAAAACGTTCTTGTTTTAATCGATTCGAGTTCTCTTTCGAGAGTGTAAACTTTGGCGCGAAGCTCGCAGATTTCGTTTTGCAGGGGATCGCACTTTTCCTGTGTGAGACAGGGAACTTTTTCGCCGTTTATTTTGACTATTCTCGCGGGTACGCCCACTACCGTGGCGTAAGGGGGAACTTCTTTAAGGACTACCGCGCCCGCGCCTATTTTGGCGTATTCGCCGACGGTGAAGCCTCCTAAAACTTTCGCCCCAGCGGAGATGACCGCACCCCTTTTGACGGTGGGGTGACGCTTGCCGGTTTCTTTACCCGTGCCGCCGAGAGTAACGCATTGATAGATGATGACGCCTTCTTCGACTTCTGCCGTTTCGCCTATAACTACGCCCGTGCCGTGATCTATGAACACGCCGCCCGCGATTTTAGCCGCAGGGTGAATTTCGATTCCGGTGAAGAATCTCGAAATCTGGCTTATTATTCTTGCGAGAAGCTTGAGATGAATACGGTAAAAGAAATGAGCGACGCGGTGAGCGGAAAGGGCGTGTACGCCCGCGTAAGTCAGAAAGATCTCGAACTTATTCCGCGCGGCGGGATCGTTGGCTTTCGCTGCGTTTATATCTTTTCTTAAATTTTTGAAAAACATAGTAATGTTTATTCCGTCCGCCGCGGATATGTTACCATAATACTATCGCGGTCGTAGCCGGAAGATACCGCTTTATCCGTAAATCAGATAACGGTGGTACCCTTTTCGATGATGTCGTTTTTAACGTTTTGGGGGAAGCTCTTGTCGACTACGAGATAGTCTATGTTTTCGAGCTTCGAGAAGGTATAAGGTGTGTTTTTGTTGACTTTGGAGCTGTCGAGAAGCATTATTACCTTCGTCGCGCTTTCTATAACCGCGCGCTTTATCTCCATTTCGTCCTGGCTCCCGCAGGTGAAACAGCCTTTTTCGGGGGTAAAGCCCGTCGCGGTCATTATAGCGACTTCGATATTGATGTCTTTTAAGAAGTCGAGACTCGATCTGCCGGTGGTTACAAGGTTGTTTCTGTTGACGTCGCCGCCTAAAAGTGTGACGGTGGGAAGAGACTTCCTTAAAACTTCGGTTGCGATGTTAAGCGCGTTGGTTACTATATAATAGTTGTTGTTGGGAAGTTCCTTTGCGAAATAAAGGGTGGTAGAGCCGCTGTCGATGAATATGCAGCTCTTGGGAGAGATGAGAGAAATGGTCTTTTCGGCGATTTCCTTTTTCTCCTGGACGTTGTCCGAAAATCTGTGAACGAATTCCTGTTCGGACTTTTTGGTGAGTTCGTCGAGAGAGATGGCTCCGCCGCGTACTCTTATTATGTAGCCCTGTTCTTCGAGGGTGATAAGGTCTCTTCTTAAAGTCATGTTGGAAACGTCGGCTAAAAGCGCGCCGAGTTCCTCGTACGAAACTTTTCCGTACTTTTCGATGATTTCTTTGATTTGTTCCAAGCGATTCTTTTTCATTTTGTTGTTTCCTCCTTCGGATATTTTTGGTTTTTTGTATATTTTATCGGTTTTTGCCTGTTAAATCGCGTTTATAATGCTTTTTTATGCCCGAAAATTTGTTTTTGTGTCTAATTTTCTTTTTAAGGCATTGATTTGTGTCATAAATTTGTGTCCAAACATTCTATATACAATATAATATCAAATTTTTTTTCGTTTTACAACAAAATAAACCAAAATTTATGAAAAATTTGCAAAAAGTTTTCACGCATATTCACATTATTTTTACCGTAAAGCAATTTTTTCTTGCGCAAAGCGGGAATATCGTAAGTAAAAACCGTCAAAAAAGCCGGTTCTGCCGATAAATAGCGAAAATAAAAAATCGCGATAAAGGAAAATCCGGGTTATTTGCGGGTATAGAAAAAACTCTTGCTCCGCATAACAAAAAAATTGCCCGAAAGAATAACAAAAAAATTGATTTTTTATAGAATTAGTTATATAATTAACTAAAAACGAGATAATATTCGGCGAAAGGAATTTCAACGTCGTCTGCGGCGGTAATTCTGCGAACCGAAGGAGATGTTTTTATGTTAGATATTAAGATGATACAGGACAATCCGCAAAAGGTGCGGGAACTTCTTGAAAAGAAGGGATGCGAGGTCGACTTTTCCGAGCTCCTTTCGTGGGACGAAGAACGCCGCAAAATAATTGCCGAAACCGAAAAGCTTAAAGCCGAAAAAAATAAGGTTTCGGCCGAAATCCCCAAACTCAAAAAAGCGGGACAGCCGGTAGACGCGATTTTTGCCGAGATGAAGGAACTCGGCGTAAAAATTTCGGACGGCGACGCGAAAATAAACGAACTTGCGGACAAGATATTTAATTTTATCGCTTGTCTTCCCAACCTTCCGGACGAAGATCTTCTTCCCGGCGAAAAGGAAAACAATCAGGTTGTGAAGGTATTCGGCAAAAAACCCGAATTCGACTTTACCATGCAGAATCACGTCGATCTCTGCACCAAACTCGGAATTATAGATTATACGAGAGGCGTTAAGCTCTCGGGCGGCGGCTTCTGGCTTTACAGAGGGCTCGGCGCGCAGCTCGAATGGGCGCTTCTCAACTTCTTCGTTTCTGAACACTTAAAGGACGGATACGAAATGATCCTTCCGCCTCACCAGCTCGGATATAACGCAGGCTTCGGCGCGGGACAGTTCCCAAAATTCTCGGACGAAGTTTACTGGCTCGACGTCGATCCCGACAGAAAGAAAAACAGATTCATGCTTCCGACGGCGGAAACCGCTCTCGTAAACATGTATTCGGGCGAAATAATCGACGCGGACAAACTCCCGATGAAATATTTCGCATACACGCCCTGCTATCGTAAAGAAGCCGGTTCGTACCGCGCGGAAGAAAGGGGCATGATAAGAGGACACCAGTTCAACAAGGTCGAAATGGTTCAGTACACGAAACCCGAAGGCAGCGACGCGGCTTTCGACGAACTCGTCGGCAAGGCTTGCTCTCTTATGGAAAAGCTCGGACTTCATTTCAGACTTTCAAAACTTGCCGCGGGCGATTGCTCCGCGTCGATGGCGAGAACTTACGATATAGAAGTATGGATTCCGTCCATGGGCATTTATAAAGAAGTATCGTCCGTTTCCAACGCAAGAGATTACCAGGCGAGAAGAAACAACACCAAGTACCGCGACGAAAACGGTAAAACCCGTTACGTTCATACTCTTAACGGATCGGGACTCGCTACGTCGAGAGTATTCCCGGCGATCATCGAACAGTATCAGAACGCCGACGGTTCGATAACCGTTCCCGAAGTACTGAGACCTTTCATGGGCGGTATTTCGGTTATAAAATAAGCCTCCGGCTTATAAAACCAAAACGAATACAAAACGTAAATTTGTTAAAAAGGGGCAAAAGCGTATAACTTTTGCCTTTTTGATTAAATAAGTATAAAACGCGGACGTTTGCGGCGAGTTTTTACGGCAAACCGACGAATATCCGCTTCAAGGAAAAACATATGAAATTCAGCGATTTAAATACACCCGATTATATTTTGAAAGTTTTCGACGAACTCGGAATAGCCGAGTCTACCAAAATTCAGGAAAGAACCATCCCCGTAATAGAAGCGGGCAAAGACGTGATAGGCAAATCACAGACCGGTTCGGGAAAGACTTTCGCTTATGCAATACCCGCGCTCGAAAAGACTGATACCGACGACAAGTCCACGCAGATACTCGTCGTATGCCCGACGAGAGAACTCGCCGTACAGGTTACGGGCGAATTCAGAAAACTTTTAAAGTACAGGGAAGGCGTTAAAGTCGTTCCGATAGTAGGCGGTTCCACGATGGAAAGACAGATCGTCGCATTGAAAGCCGGCGCGAAAATAGTGGTAGGCACGCCGGGCAGGCTCAACGACCATTTAAGGAGAAGAACGCTTAAACTCCACAATCTTAAAATGCTCGTTCTGGACGAAGCGGACGAAATGCTCGATATGGGCTTTTTAAGCGAGATTGAAGAAATTCTTACCAAATCCAACAGAGAAAGACAGACCGTTATGTTTTCGGCGACAATGCCCGAAGACGTAAGAAATATAGCCGGACGTTATATGCGTTCGCCCGCATATCTCGAAATCGACAAAGCAGATAAGAACGACGCGGTTCTGCAACGTTACGTCTCGGTAGGTCTCAGAGATAAGGACGCGGCTCTCAAAGAACTTTACAAAAAACTTTCGCCGAATCTCGCGATAGTTTTCTGCAATACCAAAAAAATGGTTTCGTCCTTAAAAAAGAAACTTGCCGACGAAGGAATAAAGGCTCTTGAGATCCACGGAGACATGCCGCAGTCCGAAAGAAAGTCGGTTATCGAAAAAATGAAGTCGGGCGAAAGCAATCTTCTGATAGCGACCGACGTCGCGGCGAGAGGGCTCGATATAAGCGGCGTCGACGTCGTGTTCAATTACGATCTCCCGATTCATACCGAATGGTATACTCACCGCATCGGAAGAACGGCGAGAGCGGGAAGAACGGGCGAAGCGTATTCCATCGTAAATACCGAAGTCCAGATGAGAACCTTGAAAAAGATCGAAAAGGAAACGGGCAACGTTATCAAAGAATACTTCTGCACCTATTCCAAAACGGTAAAACTCCCCGAAAAGAAGAAAAAGATAAAAATAAAATCCGACGGCAAACACGGCGGCAGCGGAAGACGCGGCTCGGCTTATCCCGAATACAAGACCTTCCGCAAAACCGGCAACGAAGAAAAAATATTCGGCAAAAAGGGTAAAGCCAAGGGCGTAAAAAATTACCTTAAAAACAAAAACGCGGACGGCGGCTTTACGGATGCGAACAAAGGACAAAGGTCGGGCTTCGGTAAAGACGGTTCGTTCAAATCGTACCAAAAATCCGGTAACGGTTCTTCGAAATCGTACCGCAAAAATTCCGGCGGTCCGGCTAAATTATACCAAAAATCCGAAAGCGGCTACGCTAAAAGTTCGTCTTACGGAAAAACTTCCGGAAAAAATTATTCTAAATCCGGATCCGGTAAAGGCAAAACGTACGCCGGCGGCAAAAAAGCTCACGGCAGACCTACCGGTTCGAAAAGCAATTTTAAAAGACAAGGTTAAAATTCAAACAACCTGCAAACAGATTAGTAGCGGACAAAAAAATGAAAAAAGTAACCGATATGACGACGGGTTCGCCGTTTAAAAACATATTCCTGTTCGCTGTGCCTATGGCGATAGGCTTTATGCTGCAGGAATTATACGCTCTCGGAGATACGCTTATAGTGTCCTGGTCGAGAAACGCTAATGCCGCTACGGGCATAAACCTTACCGGCAGCATGAACTTTCTGATAGTCGGCTTCGTGCAAGGGTTTTCGGCGGGGTTTGGTATCGTCTTAAGCCAGTTCGTCGGTGCAAGAGACGATAAAAAGATGCGTAATTCCGTTGCGACGAGTCTTGTCCTTTCGGTAATAATAGCGGCGCTGATGTCGGTAATATCCGTATTGGCGGCAAGACCTGTTCTCGAACTTTTATCCACGGACGAAAAGTATATAGGTTATTCCGAAAGTTATATAAAAGTAATCTTCGGCGGGATAATCTTCAACATGCTGTACAACCTGTCAGACCAGTTTTTGCGGGCGATGGGCGACAGCAAAACGCCGCTTTACATACTTATAATGTGCGCCGTTCTGAACATAGGACTGAACAGTCTTATGTTCGTAATTCCGTCGCTTACGGTTGCGTGGGCGGCATGGGCGACGATAATAAGCCAGTGTATTTCGGCGATAGTGGGCTTTACGGTATTGTTCGTAAAGTTTCCCGTGTTAAGACTTAAAAAATCAGACTTCAGATTTACTGCAAAGTTTGCCGGATTCCATCTTTCGATGGGCTTCCCGATGGCTCTACAGTTCGTCGTAACGGCTTCGGGATGTATGATAGCGCAAAAAGCTGTGAACGACCTTAACGATCCCGTTCTTTCGATGGCGCAGGCTAACGCGAGCAAGATAGACAATATCTTCGGGGCGATTTTAAGGGGCGCCGGACTTGCGATGGCTACTTACGTCGGACAAAATTACGGGGCGAAACGCTTCGACAGAATAGACGAAGGCTATAAAAAAGGCTTCCTTGTCGGACTTGTGTATTTTGTAATTTCGGTCGCGCTTTACGTGGGACTTTCGGGACCGCTCGCGAGACTTTTGCTCCCCGCAAACAAGATAGACGGCGACGCCGGAACGGTTTACCGACTGGCGTTTAAGTATAATTGTATTCAGGCGGCGTTTTATTATCCGCTATTCTGCATACTTTACGCAAGGTCGGCGTTGCAGGCGATCGGCAGGAGCGGGTTGTCCGTTCTCGGCGGCGTGGTGGAATTTACGATGCGTACAACCGCGGCGAACACCATAGCCGTGTGGTTCGGGTACGACGGCGTTTGTTTTTCAAACCCCATGGCATGGGTAGGCGGCGCGATATTCTTTTTGATAGCGTTCCCGCTCGCGTTTAAAAAACTCGTAAAATCTTACGGCGGAAAGGCTGTTACTCTGCCGGATTTATCTACGTCACGCCCGGTTATTGCAGAAGATAAGGAAAATAGCAAACCTGCGGAACCTGCGCCCGTAATACGTTGTGGCGAACCGACGGTAAAAACCGGCGACAAAGAAGATATTAACGAAGAAATCGAAACCGACGAAAAACTCGCCGTCGCCGAAGACGAATTCCCGAAACAATAACCGCAATTTTTGATAACCCCGGCGAAGGAAAGTGTTTAAATTATGATTAAAGATACAGAGAGCTTATATAGGCAAAATCCGGCTTTTCGGGAAAGTAAAAAAGCAGAAGCGGTAGTAGATAAAAATATTGCAAAACTGTCGGATATGCAGAAAGAAGTTTTCGAATACAATAAAAAGTTTGTAAAAATCGGGAAAGAATCAAGAACCATATCGGAAGAGGAACAGATAATCCTCGGCAAATATAACGGCAAAAAGATAGACCTTGACTATTTTTATGAAAATATAGAAAAATTCATCGTCAATGTATACGGCGATATGAAAAAATATTCGCCGTGTAAAGCCATATTTATAGATACGGAGTGTCTTATACCGGACGAGTATTTTTATTCGTTTTATCTGATTCCGCTGAAAAACGATCAGAAAAAGCCGAAATACAAGGATAAAGAACTTTTAGCGTATATAACGTCGAGAGACGGAGTAACCGTTTATGCCGCGGGGTTTGTGTGCGACGGAATGATAATCGGCTCGGAGGAGTTAGAAGAAGAGCTAAACGATATATGCTGCGGCGAAGAAGATACTCCCGTTTATTATAACGATTTATACGATGATTATATAGACAAGTTTCAGATCGAAATGCTTGAATACGACCGAAAACTCGTTGAAAAAGAAAAAAATATCGCTGTAAGTAAAAGAACTATAGGTGAAGAAGAAAACATCATTATCAACGAACTCGGCGGAGAAAAAGTTGATAGTTTATATATTGATAAGTTTTTAGATAAGCTTTTCCCGATTTATAATATTATTTTACGGGATCCTAGTTTATATGTTTATAATTTTTTAGATAAGTTTTCCGTCAAAGGTAAGCTTTGTTTGAATCGATCGTCGTCGTTCAGAATTATTTACAGAGATACCGGAAAAATTATTCCCGAAGAATACTTTTATTCTTTCTATCGTATTCCGTTAGAAAGCAAGCAGAAAAAGCCAGAGTACCGGGATAAAGAATTATTGGCGTTTATATCGTCGCGAGACGGCAAAAACGTATACGTAGCCGATTTTCTGAACGATATAATAGCGGAAGATTCGTGCCGCGAGAAATTAAATAAAGCCGTTTATAAAGAAAACGGCGTCGCGGTTTATTATGACGATATGAAAAGAACTCCTTGAAAGGAGTTCTTTTTTAGTTTGAATTTTAAAATCGTTGCAGCTGTGATTTTGATGTAATTACGGTTTGCCGGCAAAGTGAAGCAATGTTTTTTAAGGTAACGTTTCGGGCGGAACGGTTCGCTGAAACATAGCTTGAAAACATAAAAGTATCTGTATTATAATTTAATCTATTTATATATTGTTATATACGCTATAAATAAAATACCGTAATAAAAAACAGGCTCGCGGAAAGTTTCCGTGAGCCTGTTCTATTTTGTTTTATACGCTTTTATCTTATTGCCGTAAGGCAACGAAAAGCGTTATATTCTTATTCTTTGCCTGCAAGTTTTTTGTACTTTTCAAGTCTTGCCTTAGAGTCCGCTTCGGTCTTTTCAAAGAGCTTTTCGGCAATCTGCGGCTGAGTCTTTACAAGCGAAGAATATCTCGTTTCGCCGATAAGGAAGTCGTGATAGTTTGCAGTCGGTTCTTTGCTGTCGAGCGAGAAGGACGAAGTTTCGGGATTGTATCTGTAAAGCTGCCAGTATCCGCATTCAACCGCGCGCTTTTCTTCATCCTGAGACTTGGTCATGTTGATACCGTGGTTGATACAGGGAGCGTAGCAGATTACGAGAGACGGTCCGTGGTAAGCTTCCGCTTCTACGATAGCGTTCAGGAACTGCTGTTTGTTGGAACCCATAGCGCACTGAGCGACGTATACGTAGCCGTAGCTCATTGCCATCATGCCGAGATCCTTCTTCTTGGTTCTCTTGCCTGCCGCCGCGAATTTAGCAACCGAGCCGGTGGGAGTGGACTTACTTGCTTGTCCGCCGGTGTTCGAATAAACTTCGGTATCGAGAACGAGTACGTTTACGTCTTCGCTGGAAGCGAGTACGTGGTCGAGTCCGCCGTAACCGATATCGTAAGCCCAGCCGTC
>DPQQ01000003.1:110700-117827 GCA_003538975.1 Clostridiales bacterium
GCCGCCGAAGATCCAGATGGACTTTTTGACAAGGCAGTCTTTATTTTTGATGATTTCGTTCGTGAGATCGGAAAGCGGGCAGTTGCCTTTGCAATTTTCGATAAGAGCGACGAGTTTTGCGGAAGCCGCTTTGCTTCCTTCTGCGTCGTTTCTGTTTTCGAGCCATGCGTTAGCAGCGTCTTTTACGGTCTGTTCGGTAGCTTCTTCGGCAAGTTTTGTAATAACGTCGGCAAGCTTCGAACGTCTCTGAGCGTAAGCAAGGTTGATGCCGTAGCCGAATTCGGCGTTGTCTTCGAACAGGGAGTTAGCCCATGCGGGACCGTGACCTTCTTTATTTACGGTGTAGGGGCAGGTGGGAGCGGAACCGCCGTAGATGGACGAGCAGCCTGTAGCGTTAGCTACGATCATTCTGTCGCCGAACATCTGGGTGATAACCTTTACGTAAGGAGTTTCGCCGCAGCCTGCGCAAGCGCCGGAGAATTCGAAGAGCGGCTGTCTGAACTGCGAACCTTTGACGGTGGTCGCTTTGCAGCCGGGAACGTTCGATACGTCAACCTTTTCGAGCTTTTCGGAATAGTCGTAATTTACGGTTTCTTCTTCTACCACGGATCCTAAGGGAACCATTTCGAGAGCCTTTTCTTTAGCGGGGCAGATGTTTGCGCAAACGCCGCAGCCCATACAGTCAAGCGGAGAAACCTGAATTCTGAAATCGTAACCCTTGTTGCCGATCATAGCCTTGGTTTCGAACGAAGCGGGCTTTTCCGCGTCGGATTTGACTACCGCCGGTCTGATACATGCGTGGGGGCATACGAAGGAGCACTGGTTACACTGAATACATTTTTCGGCATTCCATTTGGGAACGAGTACCGCGACGCCTCTCTTTTCGTACTGAGTCGTTCCGGTGGGAACGGTTCCGTCGGGAGAGAACTTGGAGGAGGGAAGCTTATCGCCCTTCTGCGCGATAATCGGAGCTACGGTGTTAAGGAAGTATTCGGTACCCGAAACCTTAACCATTTCTGCTCCTTCGGTCGTGGTCTTCCACGATTCGGGAACGTCTATCTTGACAAGGTTTGCGGAAGCGGAGTCGATAGCGTCGTAGTTCATCTGAACGACCGCGTCGCCTTTCTTGGAGAAGGACTTGTAAGCCATCTTCTTCATGAATTCGACTGCGTCGGTATAGGGGATAATATTCGCGATTTTGAAGAACGCGGACTGGAGAATAGTGTTTGTTCTGCCTTTGAGTCCGAGCCCCGCGGCGATATCGATAGCGTCGATTACGTAGAAGTGAATATGTTTGTTCGCAATGTCGTTTTTAACCTTTGCGGGAAGAACGTGTTCGAGCTGTTCTACGGTAAGAGCGGAAGTGTTGAGAAGGAAAGAACCGCCTTCTTTAAGGTCTCCGGTCATGTCGTAACGGGTGATGTAGGACGGGTTGGAGCACTGAACGAAGTCTGCCGCGTCTATAAGATAAGCGGACTGAATCTTCGTATCGCCGAAACGAAGGTGCGATACCGTTATACCGCCCGACTTTTTGGAGTCGTAGAAGAAGTAACCCTGAACGTATTTATCGGTATGGTCGCCGATGATTTTGATCGAGTTCTTGTTCGCGCCGACCGTACCGTCGGAACCGAGTCCCCAGAACTTGCACGAAATGGTGCCTGCGGGAGCCGCGTTGTACTGTTCGGAGAAGTCGAGCGAAGTGTTGGTAAGATCGTCGTAGATACCTACGGTGAAGTGATTCTTGGGTTCTTTGGATTCAAGGTTCTTGTAAACCGCGTAAACCATGGACGGGTTGAATTCTTTGGAACCTAATCCGTATCTGCCGCCTACTACCTTGATGTCGGTCATACCCTTTTCGAGAAGGGCTGCGCATACGTCGAGATATAAGGGTTCGCCGAGAGAGCCGGGTTCTTTCGTTCTGTCGAGAACGGCAAGCTTCTTGACGGTCTTCGGAAGAGCTTCGGTAAAGTGTTCGATGGAGAACGGTCTGTAAAGTCTTACTTTCAGAAGACCTACCCTGTGTCCTTCGGAATTCATTTTGTTGATGGTTTCTTCAACTGCGTCCGCGCCGGAACCCATAAGTACGATTACGTTTTCTGCGTCTTTCGCGCCGACGTAGTCGAAAAGGTGATAGCTTCTGCCGGTGAGTTTGGATACCTTGTCCATCATTTCCTGTACGATGGCGGGGGTAGCGTTGTAGTATTTGTTAGCCGTTTCTCTGTTCTGGAAGTAGATATCGGCGTTCTGCGCGGTACCTCTCTGAACGGGATGTTCGGGATTAAGCGCTCTCTTTCTGAATTCTTCGATGTCGTTCATATCTACGAGAGTTTTCATTTCGTCGTAGTCGATTACGTCGATCTTGGAAACTTCGTGAGAAGTTCTGAAACCGTCGAAGAAGTGAAGGAAAGGAACCTTCGCTTTAAGAGTGGAAAGGTGTGCTACGAGAGCCAGGTCCATAACTTCCTGTACGGAGTTCGACGCAAGCATCGCAAAGCCCGTCTGACGGCAAGCCATTACGTCGGAGTGGTCGCCGAAAATGTTAAGCGCGTGAGCGGCTAAAGCTCTCGCGGAAACGTGGAAAACCGTCGGGAGAAGTTCGCCCGCGATTTTGTACATGTTGGGGATCATTAAAAGAAGTCCCTGGCTTGCGGTGTAGGTGGTGGTCAGCGCGCCGGCGGTCAAAGAACCGTGTACGGCGCCTGCGGCGCCGCCTTCGGATTCCATTTCCGCAAGACGAAGTTTCTGATCGAACATATTGACTCTGCCCTGCGCAGACCATTCGTCGGCAACTTCGGCCATAGGGGAAGAGGGGGTTATCGGGTAGATAGCGGCTACTTCCGAAAAGGCATAGGCAACGTGGCTGGCGGCGGTGTTTCCGTCAATCGTCATTTTTGTGCTCATTTGGTATATCCTCCAAAAAAATTATCTTGATTCAAGCGTTTCGGGATAAAAAATCCTCTGCGGTTACGCTCAAAGCCGCAGTAATAATTATATAATTAAAACGGCTATTAGTCAAATAAAAACTTTTAAGCTTAAAATATTAGCTCTTACTAACTTTTTAACCGCTTTAAAATAAT
Source organism: Clostridiales bacterium (assembly GCA_003538975.1). Taxonomy (GTDB): domain Bacteria; phylum Bacillota; class Clostridia; order Christensenellales; family Borkfalkiaceae; genus UBA11475. The sequence goes on from DPQQ01000003.1 coordinate 113,778, forward strand.
TTGCGATTAAAAAATTTCGATTTCTATTCCGTTTTCCGTTTCGGTAACGTTAAAAAGCACGGCTGTTTCCGGAATATCTTTATCGGGATCGCCGTCTTTTAAGAAGCAGCCGTTCGGTGTGTGGAAAGTCATCGCGAAAGTATGGTCGTTTTTCATAAAAATCATCGGATGCCCGCCGTCGTGAATCCATTCTTTTTTAAGATTCTTGGCGTAAAGCGGCGTTTTGCCGTGCGACCAGTTCCCGTTAAGTTTGCCGTTATCGGACTCGGAAAGCCCGACTACGTAATACCCGTTTTCATAGTTCGACCAAATCATGCAGAGTTTGCCGTTTGAAGAAAACATAAACGGGGCTTCCGCTACTCTGTCGTTCGTCCAGCAGGGATCGTCGGCTTTAAAAAGAGTGAACGGCGCGCCAACCGTTTCGGTAAGATCGTCCGAAAGCTTAACCGCTTCTATTTTGCCGACGCCGTCTTCTTCGGTCGTAAAACATCTCGAATAAACGAGATACGGGGTATCATCTTCTATCCACAAAGTCCCGTCGATTACGTCTTTGTTTTCGAGCGGGAAGGAAGCGATTTTTATAAACCTGCCGAAAGGAGAAACCGATTTTGCGATAAAAATAACGTCGCGCGCATTTTTTGTTTTTGCCTTCGCCGAAGTTATAAGGTAGTAATGACCTTTATAAAAATGCACTTCGGGCGCCCAGAATCTGTCGGTAAGGTTGTCCGCGTCGCCGTCTCTGTATACGTGGAAAGATTCGCTCCAGTTTTCGAGATCGCGGCTGACGTGGCAACTTACGCCGTCCGGAGACGACTTATAAAGAATATAAGTTCCGCCGTAATTTAAAATGAACGGATCTCTTATGTGAATTTCTTTAAGCTTAAGGGGATAATAAAGGCAGTTGACCGAACCCGGGACGGGAACGGTTGCCGTGATTTCGGAATTCAAAAAGTTCATATGTTAAAGTATTCCTGTTTTTTGTAAGATTATTTTCGATAAAACAAGCGGGTTAAAGCTTATTTAAACGGCTTGTATAACGTACCGTATAATTATTATAACACGATTAAAAAAAATTGCAAGAAGTAACGTGAAAATTACCATATTTTTACGCGGCGTTTTTTCGGCTTTGCGGTAAAACCCGCCGTACAGTCCCGAATAACGGATAAAAATCGAAATCGGGTTCAAATCGTTGTCGATTTCGTTAATTTGTGTTAGAATATATTTTCAGAGGAATTTTTATGTCTTATATAAAAACCGAAAACCTTGCCTACGAATATACAAAAGGGGTAAAGGCTTTAAAAAACGTGAATATCGGAATAAATAAAGGCGAATACGTGGCGATTATCGGACACAACGGTTCCGGGAAATCGACTCTCGCAAAGCTTTTTAACGGACTTTTGCAGCCGACTTCGGGTAAAGTTTTTATAAACGGAACCGACACGTCGGATAAGCAGAAACTTTTTGACGTGCGTAAAACCGTCGGAGTGGTTTTCCAGAATCCGGACAACCAGCTCGTCGCTTCGATTGTCGAAGACGATCTCGCTTTCGGCCCCGAAAATCTCGGCGTTCCGCGCGAAGAAATAGGTAAACGTATCGACTACGCTCTTAAAGCATGCGATATCGAAAAGTTCCGCAACTCCACTCCTTCGAAACTTTCGGGCGGACAGAAACAGAGAGTCGCTATAGCCGGCGTTCTCGCCGTTATGCCGGAAGTAATGATATTCGACGAAGCCACGGCGATGCTCGATCCGAAAGGCAGGAACGAAGTTTTATCCGTGGCGGACAAACTCAACAAAGAAAACGGAATTACCGTTATAAACATCACTCACTATATGGACGAAGTCGTCCGCGCGGACAGAGTAATAGTATTGAACGACGGCGAAGTTTACGCCGAAGGTACGCCCGAAGAGATTTTTAAAAGAGCGGACGAACTCGAATCTTTGGGACTTTCGGTTCCGACCGCGTGCCGCATCGCTCTCGATCTGAAAAAGAAGGGCGTAGATCTCGGCGAACCGCTTACAGACGAGGAATTGGGGGATAAGTTATGCGAATTGTTTGCAAAGATTTAAAATATACTTACGAACCCAAAGCGAAAAACAAGACTTACGCTTTAAAAGGCGTGGATCTTACTATCGAAGAAGGCGACTTTTTCGGAATTGTCGGAAAAACGGGCAGCGGCAAATCGACTTTCGTACAGCATCTCGACGCGATAGTGCGTGTGCAGAAAAATTCCGGAGAACTTACCGTCGGGGAATTCGATCTCGCCGATACGAAGAAAAAAGATTTCAGAGATTTAAGAAAAAAGGTCGGAATGGTGTTTCAGTACCCCGAGTATCAGCTTTTTGCGGAGACGGTGGAAGCGGACGTAGAATTCGGACTTAAAAATTACTTCCCGGAAATGGACGAGGTAAACCGCAAAAACGCCGTGAGATACGCGCTTGAAGCGGTAGGTCTCGACTATCTTAAAATAAAAAACAAATCGCCGTTCGACTTGTCCGGCGGGCAAAAAAGAAGAGTGGCGATCGCGGGCGTTATCGTAACCAAACCCGAAATTTTAGTTCTGGACGAACCGGCTTCGGGACTCGATCCCGAAGGAAAAAAAGAACTATTCAGACTTTTGCACGAACTGCATAAGGATTTTGCGAAAACCGTTATAGTGGTTTCGCACGATATGAACGTCATAACCGAAAATTGCAACCGCGCCGCCATATTCGCTGACGGTAAAATAGTAAAAAGCGGAACCCCGAAGGAAGTATTTTCGGACGAAGCGGAGATCGAAAGTTACGGGCTCAATCTTCCGACGACCGTTTATCTTACGAACCGTCTTAAAGAAGCGGGCGTGGAAATAGATTCGGATCTTACCGTAAAAGACTTTACCGAAACGCTTTACGGGACGATAAAGGAGACCGGAAGATGAGAGACATGGCTTTCGGACAGTTTTATCCGGCAAATTCGTTCGTCCACAAAATGGACGCGAGAATTAAAATTTTATTATCCATAGCCTACCTTGTGGCGGTGTTTCTGATAAAGGAATTCGTGTTTTGGGGATTTTTAGCGGCGGCGGTGTTCATTGTGGTCGCGTGCATATTTTCCAAGGTCCCCGTTTTTAAGGTAATCGGCAGCGTTAAGGCGATACTGGTGTTTGTAATTCTGTCCGCGGTGTTACAGATTTTTTTCAACAAAGACGGTAATATAGTAGTTAATTGGTGGATATTCAAAATAACCGACATAGGGCTTAAAAAGGCGGCGTTCATCGTTCTCAGAATAATGCTCGTCGTTATGGGAACGTCTCTTTTAACGCTTACGACCACGCCGGTAGCTCTCGCCGACGGGATAGAAAGTCTTCTTACGCCGCTGAAGTTTATAAAGTTCCCCGTGCATGAATTCGCTCTCATAATGAGCATCGCTTTAAGATATATTCCTACTTTACTTGACGAAACGGACAGAATAATAAAGGCGCAGAAGGCAAGGGGCGCGGACTTTGAATCGGGCGGCTTGTTCAAAAGAGCAAAGGCTATGATTCCCGTGCTTATTCCTTTGCTTATAAGCTCTTTCCGCCGCGCGGACGAACTCGCCGACGCGATGGAAGCGAGATGCTATTCGGGCGCTAAGGGCAGAACAAAGTACAAAAAGGCTAAACTCGGTTGGAGAGATCTTCTGGGAACGCTGTTTACAGCCGGGCTTATCGTAGCGATATGCATACTTAACGGCTGGATAAAAATCTGACGGCAAAGGGGTAAAAATGAACGTAAAAATAACCGTGTCTTACGACGGAACGGATTACTCCGGCTGGCAGATCCAGAAGAACGGAATTACCGTGCAGGAAGAGATCGAAAAGGCGATAAAAGACCTTTGCGGTACGGTTTCGACGGTAACGGGTTCCGGAAGAACGGACGCCGGAGTGCATGCGGAAGGACAGGTCGCGAACTTTAAAACGGACTTTAAGCTCACGCCCGAAAAATTTGCGCCGGCTCTCAATGCAAGACTTCCGGAAAGCATAAGAATATTGAAATCCGAAGAAGCGGCAGACGATTTTAACGCTCGTTTTTC
>DPQQ01000003.1:118011-118798 GCA_003538975.1 Clostridiales bacterium
TAACGCTCGTTTTTCCGCAAAAAGAAAGACCTACGTTTATTCGCTGTATGTTTCGGATAAAACTTTGCCGCTTTTAAATAGGTATGCGGCAAGAGTTAATATCTTTGATTTATCGGCGGCTAAGGAAGCGGCGAAAATAATAAAAGGCAAACACGATTTCAAACCGTTTTCGGCAAACGGAACGGACATAAAAGACACCGTAAGGACGATCTATTCGATCGGAATAAAAAAGGACGGCGAACTTTACCGCACTTCGGTTACCGGCAACGGTTTTTTGTATAAAGAAGTCCGCTTTATCGTCGGAACGCTTCTGGCGGTTTCGGAAGGCAAACTTACGCCGGAAGATATAAACAAGATTTTCAGAACGGGTATAAGACCGGAGTTTATAACCGTGACTCCCGCAAGGGGACTTACGCTTAAAAAGGTCGAGTATAAAGCGAGTAGAAGAAGAAATAAAACCGGACATAATTAAAAATAGTCGATTATTTGTTGATAACCGCAAAAATTTAAACGCAAACCGCAAAAATCGCTTGACATATCGGGTTTGCTGTTTTATTATTATTAAGCTAAAAAGTTTTATAAAGGAAAATTCGTAGCTCGGCAAGGACTAGCCCCCCGAACCGACAACGCTTTTTATTTTTTAGAAATTAAGGAGATTGACAATGAGTACCTACATGGCAAAAGCTGAAAATGTAGAAAGAAAGTGGTATATCGTCGACGCGACGGACGTTCCTCTCGGAAGACTCGCTTCGCAGGTAGCCGCAGTTTTAAGAGGTAAAAATAAACC
>DPQQ01000003.1:118974-119686 GCA_003538975.1 Clostridiales bacterium
AGTTTTAAGAGGTAAAAATAAACCTACGTTCACTCCGAACGTAGATACGGGCGATTTCGTGATAATAATTAACACCGACAAGGTGGTTCTTACCGGCAAAAAGCTCGAAAAGAAGATGTACAGACATCACACCGGACACGTCGGCGGTCTTAAAGAAGTTTCTTACGGAACTTTAATGAACGAAAAGTCGGATTTCGTCGTTTATAATGCGGTTAAAGGCATGCTTCCCAAGAACAGCCTCGGCGCGAAAATGATGAAAAAGTGCAAAATTTACAAAGGCAGCGAACACAAGCACGAAGCTCAGCAGCCCGTTGCTTTGACTATCGTAAGATAAGAGGTGTAATTATGGCAAAAACGACAAGCAAAAAGAAAGTTCAGTACTGGGGAACCGGCAGAAGAAAGTCCGCTATAGCGAGAGTAAGACTCGTTCCCGGCGGCGACGGCACCATCACCATCAATAAAAAATCCATCGACGATTACTTCGATCTCGAAACGATGAAGTTTATCGTTCGTCAGCCTCTCGTTCTTACCGAAACCGCGGCTAAATACGACGTTCTTGTAAACGTTACCGGCGGCGGCAACAACGGTCAGGCGGGCGCTATTCGTCACGGCATTTCGAGAGCTCTTCTCGAAGCGGAACCCGAAACGAGAGAAGCTCTTAAAAAAGCAGGCTTCTTAACGAGAGATTCCAGAATGAAGGAAAGAAAGAAAT
>DPQQ01000003.1:119857-170992 GCA_003538975.1 Clostridiales bacterium
AAATACGGCTTGAAGAAAGCTCGTAAAGCTCCGCAGTTCAGCAAGAGATAATTTTTATCCGTCTGAAAACGGAACCTTCAAACAAACTAAAATCAAAAAGCGACGTTTTTGCGTCGCTTTTTTCATGCGTTTAAAAATAAATAAAACTTCCGCACGGCGGAGAAAAGACGATTTATTACAAAAAACGCTATAAAATTCGCTTTTTATTTATTTTTTCGTAAGCCGAAGCATATAAGTTAATATAGTACCATAATAAGATAAAACATTATAGAGTAATTTGTTTATACCAAAAAATAACTTATAAAATCACGAAGTCTGCGGATTTTATAACCGTACGAGAAAAAGCGGAAAACCCTGAAGAACAAGAGAAGAGTCGTTTACCTGAAATGGCTTGACGGAATTAAAAATTCGGCGGTATAAAATGGCTTTTTATAAAAAAACGCTTCTCATGAAGGAAGAAGCGGAAGGCTTTTCGAAAAACGGGAAAAAGGTTTCGGGCGTAGTAAATATTTTTTACGAAGACGGAAAACTTTGTCTGAGCGCGACTTTTTTAAATCTGAAAGACCTTACCGAAGGCGAATACTTTTTTAAAATGGCGACCGAAAGTTTCTGCTCGGGCAAAGATCTCGGACGGTCCGTATATTCGGTCGAAGCGGAATTTTCGGCTGACGGAAAAATCAGAATAAATCCCGAAAATTTCACGTGCGATTTCATATTGTTTTATAAAAATTCCGCCGGGATAAAAGCCGTCGCTTTTGCCGACGGACTTAAAAAGTATTCCGCCGCATATTACGAAAAACTTTTCAAACAGGAAGCCGGGTTCTTTGAAGACGACGAACAGCCCGGAAAAACGGAGAAAACGGAAAACCAAAAAGAAGCGGAAACGGTTTACGACGACGAAAAGATTGCGGAAGAAAACTATTACGAATTCGAAAAATCGAATAAAATTACGGGGGAAGACGGTGGAAAAGAGGAACATGGTGTTGAAGATGCTGCTCTTAAAAAAGCGGACGAAGGAAAAACGGCGAAAAAAAATGTTAAAACTGACGTCGCTGAAGATGAGGGGGACTATTTCGAAACGGAAAGCGGAAAATTTTTCGAGTCCGTAAAAGGCGATATAGAAGCCGCCTTCGATTTGTACGAAACCGACGAATATCTGACCGACGTCATTCCCGATTCCAGATTCGTGAAGGTTACGGGGGATAAAGAATTTTCTTTCGGTGTGATCCGTGAAGCCGGCGAACCGAAATACGTTTGTTACGGAATAAAAGGAGAATATTCGAAAGATCCGCCCGAAAAATTAAAAGGGATCGCTTCGTTTGTTCCTAAAAGCATTTACGACGATTCGGGCGACGGGTACTGGGTGATATTTCAGGACGCGAAGACCGGTAAGTGCATAAGAACGGACGGGTAAGGAGCGTATTGTCGTACGCCGTAAAAAGCGGGACTTGACTTAAGATAAAAAAAGGCGTATACTTAAGCTATGAAGATTTTTAAAAAAGTTTTAAAGATAGTTTTAATACTCCTTTTAATTCTTATTCTGATCGTCGGCGGTTACGTCGCTTACGTTATGATAAGCTACGACAGAATAGAAGACAACCTTAAGCTCGACACGGTAAACGGTAGCGGTTCGACGGACCTGTCTGTCGGAAACGCGTACACGGCGGTAACGCAGAACTTTGGGTTCGGCGCGTATACGAGAGATTTTACCTTCTTTATGGACGGCGGAAAAGATTCGAGAGCAAAGAGTAAAGAAAGCGTTAAAGAATGTATACGAAAAGCTTACGATGAAATAAGCGGATTTAATCCGGACTTTGTTCTTATGCAGGAGATCGATACAAACTCCACTCGCAGTCATAAGGTTAACGAAAAGGAAGCCTTTGACAATCTGTTCAAAGAGTATTCGAAAACCTTCGCAGTGAATTATCACTCGGCGTATCTTATGTGGCCGCTCTTTAAGCCGCACGGAAAGTCGAACAGCGGCATGGCGACTTATTCGAAGTACAACATTGTTTCTGCCGAAAGGAAAAGCCTGCCGATTTCTACCGGATTTTCTAAATTTCTGGATCTCGACAGATGCTATTCGATATCGAAGATCAAGTGTGAAAACGGTAAATATCTTGTCATATTCAACGTACATACTTCCGCTTACGGCGGCAGCGACGAGATAAGAGAAGCTCAGATGAACAAACTGTTCTCGGACATGAAAACGGAATACGACGCAGGTAATTACGTTATCTGCGGCGGAGACTTCAATCACGACTTCACGGGGACTTCGACAAAGGATCTGAACGGCGGCGAAAGCGTAGATTTCGGCTGGGCGCAACCCTTCCCGGACAAGCTTATTCCCGAAGGATTTACCAAAGCTACCGCTTATACGGACGGGCTTAACCCCACCTGCCGCAACTGCGACGTGCCTTATAAGGAAGGTAACTTTACGATAATAGTGGACGGGTTCATAACTTCCGCCAACGTTACCGTAAATACGGTTAAAAACATAGCGACGGGCTTTGAATATTCCGATCATAACCCCGTAGTCATGCAGTTCACGCTTAACTGAAAAATATAAACCAAATCGCAAACAAAAGACCTTTCCGAGCATGCGGGAAGGTCTTTTAAGTAAGGGGGTAAAAATTGTCCGGAACGAATATCCGCATTACGGATTTTTCGAACTATCGGGACAATCAGATTTTTATCGGGTTGTTTTTAGTCGTTATCGTTTCGTGCTTTACGACGGTTCCGCTTTTCAGGTAAGCCGAAATTAAAGGATTGTCCGAAAAACCGACGTAACTTTTGCTTTTTACGGGAGCCTTACGGGGCGTTTCCGAAGGCTTATCCGTCGTATGGGAACTTTGATTTCCGGACGTAAAATTTCCGAATGCGTTTATAAGATTTTTGGTTTTTTCCGGATCGGATAAAAGATTTTTTAAAATTCCGCCGGAAAAAAGCGAAGATTTTTGCGGAGTGCCGCCGTCCGGTTGCTTTTCTCCGCCGCTTTTGTCGCCGCCGCCCGTAAACAATCCGTTCAAAAGGCTTTTTATAAGTCCGCCGTCCATAAATTCTCCTTTATTTTTACAAAAAAGCGGTTTAACGCTGTTAACGCCGCCCAAAAAGCGAAAAAAATTTTAAAAAAATATTGCAATAAATTTATTTATAGTATATAATTATAAATACTTATGGTTAAATACCGTTATTGCGCCCTGCCCCAAAGGCAACAGGCGTAAAAGTATTCGTCATAAGGAATATTACACTACTAAAATATTTAACAACGGAGTAAATTATGACAAAAAAGACGTTGAAAATATTTACCGCTATTCTGGCGGTAATACTTGCTTTGGCAGCCGCGGCATGCTCATCAAAGGGTAATTCCGGCTCCACCAAAGTTACGTTGAAAACCCCCGGCAGCGTGATCTCGAATAACGGCGCGGTTTCCGAAACGGAAAATTATTTCTATTTCGTAAACGGTCAGGAAGACGCCACCGCCGAAAACGATTACGGCAAACCCGTAAAAGGCGCCATCGCGGTAGTATCGAAATCGGATCTTAAAAAATCCGAAATCGTAGTTCCCAAAGTCATGAGCGCAAAGGATTATAACGCGGGTATTTTCGTATACGGCGACTGCGTTTATTACGGAACGACCACGACCAAAAAGGATTCCGACGGCAAGATCGCGACGGACGTTCTCGAATTCCAGAAGGCTAAACTCGACGGTTCCGGCGTTGAAGAAATTCTCGACGTAACAGGACTTTCGACCGAATACAGATTCGTATTAAGCGGCGAAAAGGTTTATCTTTTATACGTATCCGACAGCGCTATTTACAGCGTTGACGTAGCTTCCGGCAAAAAGACCACCGTTTCCGAAAAGGCTGCGGCTTACAAATGGACCGAAACGAGCGAACTCGGCGAAGTTTCGATACTTTTTACCGAAACGGTTGCTAAATACCCCGACGAAGAAGATAATACCGAAACCGAATCTTACAACGTCGTAAAGGCTTACAAGGCGGGCGAAGAATCCGCTAAAACCGTTCTTTCCGGCAAAATGGAATATAACGGACTTTCGAGCGATTCGACTTTCGCTATAAAGGCCGTAAAAGCAGGTTATGTTTTCGTTACCGAAACTCCCGCCAACAACACCGTAAATACCGAAAAGACTTATGCGGTAGAAGTTTCCGCTATCTACGGATATGAAGAAAACGCTACGAAAACCAACCTTACCGAAAGCATGGTTGTAGTAAACACGAGCAATCTCGATTCGGCTTACGTCGTATCTTTAACCGAAATTTATTATTCTTCGAGCGATAAAATCGTAAGAGCTTCGCTCACCGCTTCAGCAGATAACGAAGTTCCCGTCGCAAAAGTCGGCGTTACTTCGCTTCTCGGCAAGGACGGCGATTACATGTACTATGTAACCGACGATTCGCTTATTGCGAGAGTAGAACTTTCCGAAACCGAAATAAAGGACGAACAGATTCTTACCGGCAAAGTAAACGCGTCCTGGTTCTCCGCTAAAATGGTAGGCGACTATATTTTCTGGTCGGACAGTGCGGATGACGGTTCCACTTATATGAAGACGTTGAACTATAAGACCATCGCCGCAGAAGATATCGAAGAAACTACCGAAGACGATACCACGACTTACACTCTTAAGTCCGGGAAGCTCATCGCTCTCGGCGTAATGACCGACGAAGATGTCGTATACGCTTACGAAGCTCATCTTTCCGCATTCAAGGCAGACGCTTACGACTCCAATCAGAAACTCAACGTAAGAGACGAAGACGGCAACCTTACCATGAAGGACGGCAAGATTTACGTTGAAGGCTTCGTTACAATACAGAACGAATACAACGCCCTTACCGCCGCTCAGAAGAAACTCATTTCCGACGACGGAAAGAAAGTTTACGATCTCTTTACGAGAGCGCTCGAAGCGGATAATCTTCTTTATAAGCTCAACAATTATATCGAAGAAAAACGCGGCGACGTACTCGCTTCCGGCAAGACCGAAGCGGAATGGAAGACCATTGCGGAAGAAGTTCAGAAAGGCATCAACGAAATTCTTAAAGCCGACGACGGAAAGAGCGTTATGAACCTTGTAGACAACAACCTTTTGTGGGAATACTACGATTCGAACGACGGCGCGTACGCAACCTTACTTAAAAAATAATATAATTTAATCCGTTAAAACGCCCCTTTGCGGGGCGTTTTTTTATGCCTTTATTCCGTTAAGGGAGAAGTATGTACGAAGAAGGCTGCATAACGATTTTTTTGTTATAAACAATACGGTATGTTTTTACTTATAGCAGATCTATTTTCAGACGATGAATTTCCTTTATTTAAAAAATTTTTATATTATTTTTATATTTATAATGTATAAAACAAAAATACGGTGGCAATAAAAAGAGTAAAAAGAAGCGGCAAAACAAACGCCGCAAAAGGAGAAAATATGCCTAACACCGATCTTACGGCAAAGGAAGTAACGATTATTTCTGATCTTTTAACTTATGAAGAAGCCGCCTGCAAAAAGGCGAGACTTTATTCTAAACAGCTCACCGATCCCGAAATCGCGGATAAATTTACAAAAATAGCGGACAATCACGAAAAGCGTTTCAACGCGCTTCTCGCATTGTTATAAAAAGGAGAAATTATGGCGGGATATAAACAGAACAATCAGCTCAACGAAAAAGATTCTTTACAGGACATGCTCGAACTCGAAAAGTCCGTTGTAAAAATGTACGTTACCGCGGTTACCGAAGCGGCGAACAAACCCGTTCGTTCGGCAATAAAATCGCTTCTTACCGAGTCTGCTGACGACCAGTACGAAATATTCAAACTTATGCGCGACAACGGATATTACGAACCCGCGCCGGCGGATAAAGCGGTCATCGACAGGGAAAAGGATACCTTTAAAAAGGCGCAGACAGAGCTTAAAAAGGCGGCGGGCAGGTAAAATATTTTATTCGCCTCGAAAAAGCTTGATTTTAAAAAGCAAAAGTTGTATTCTTATAACAAGAAGGTTTTCGGAAAACACTTCTATAAAACAACCGAAGTTTAATTAAAAACCCAGTTTTTTAAGCGGAAGTTGTTTTGACTGCCGCTTATTTTTATTCTGGAGGATTTAATTATGAAACAGCAGACAAAACGATTGACGAGAGCGGGCATCATCGCCGCTTTATACGTCGTACTCATTTTTCCCGTGGTAAGCTTTGCCTCGGGCGAAATTCAGATAAGACCGTCCGAAGCATTATGCGTGCTTTGCGTGTTCTTTCCCGAAGCGTCGGTGGCGATGGGGGTAGGGTGTCTTGTCGCAAACATCATAACGGGATGTACGCTCATAGACATTATAACGGGACCGATTATAACGTTCGCGGCGGGCGTTATAACCTATTTTATGTGTCATAAGATACAAAAACCCTGGCTTAAATATTTGCTTGCGGGCATACCTACGGTACTTTTAAATGCGTTTTTGCTTCCCGTCGTATGGTATTTTGCCACGGGACTTTCGCATTTGTACATAATCTGCGTATTATTTCTGATTGCGTCCGAAACGCTTTCGGTATACGCTCTCGGCGCGGCTTTTTTCTTCTTTATAGATAAAGCGAGACAAAAAGAAACGGGCGCGGAACTTTTTAAATAATTTATGAAAGGAGCGGTCTGCGGTAACCGCTTCCGGATATTCCGTAAAATACATAAAAGAAAATCAAAAAGGCGAAGCTACGGGCTCCGCCTTTTTGGTTGTAAATCTTTTGGTATTATTTATAGTTACGCTTCAGCTCTTTTGTTGCCGAACGGTACGCCGAGAATAAGGGTAAACAAAAGCCATATTCCCGCAACGCCGACTACCGAATAGATTATTCTCGCGACCATGCCGTTTCCGAAAATCGCGGTAACGGGGTTGAACGAAAAAAGTCCCACAAGGAGCCATACGAGCGCGCCTATTACCGCCAGAACGTAAGCTATTATCGAAGTTACTTTCATAAAAAATCCTCCTGCGATTATTTTGCGCAGAAGGACTTTTTTTATGCGTTTTTATTTATCCGGCGTTTGCAGCCGATAAGTTTATAAATAAATTTATATTATTCGGACCATTCGTTGCTTTCTTCGAGAAGCTGAAGCGCTTTCGCATATGCCATGTTCTGTCTGATTGCGGGAGCCGCGTCTTCTTTGGCACCGGAACTTTTGACGTAATCGGCGATCTCTTCGTCCGAAACCGCTACGTTTTCACGCTTTACTATCTCTTCGAGCGCGGCGATGCTCTTTATGTTTTCTTCTATCATCGCTTTAAGTTTTACGGTTTCGTCTTCTCTCGTGGTGCCGTTCATTTCAAAGAACTGGTCTACCGACATGCCGTAATTTTTAAGGTCGTTTTCGAGATGGTCGAAGTTAGCTTTTACTTCGTTTTCGATTTCTTCGGAGCTTACTTCGATTTCGGAATTTTTAACTATTTCTTTAAGCATTATTTCCTGCTTTTTAGCGTAAAATTCGCGGTTGTATTTATCTTCGAGATAATTTCTGTAGCACGCCTTGAATTCTTCTACCGACTGCATCTTGGTGTGAGCCTTAACCGTTTCGTCCGTTAAAGGTTTGTCCGAAAAACGCTTGATGGCGTGGAGCTTTACCTTGAAAACGGCGGGCTTGCCTGCCAAATCGGGTACGTAATTTTCGGGGAAGGTCACGTTGACGTCCTTTTCTTCGCCGGGATGCATACCTACCATCTGATCTTCGAATCCGTCGATGAAAGAGTGGCTGCCGATTTTAAGATCGTAGCACTTCGCTTCGCCGCCTTCGAACTTTTCGCCGTTTACATATCCGCAAAAATCCATGTGAGCGGTGTCGCCGACGTTAAGAGTTTCGTTTTCGTCGGTTATTTCTTCTTCAGAAAACTGTTTTCTGAATCTTTCGACTTCTTCGGCTATTTCTTCGTCGGTTACCGTATGCTTTTCGGGAAGATGAAAGTTTAAATCTTTATATATAAGGTTTTTGATTTCTGCCATTGTTTCTCCTTTGGTTGCGTCTTATGCGCCGTTATTACCACAATATAATACCGCTTTTCCGCTTAAATGTCAACGGGGGATGAAAAATAAAGCTTTTTAAGACAAAACAAAAAGCAAAGCCGCTTATATTAAAATAAGCGGCTTGTAAAGCGGTAAATTATTTTTTATTCGGACGGAACGGTTTTTAAGGCGATCACGTTCTCTTTTTTATATGTTTTTAAAAGTTCTTTTTCGGCGAGTTTCATTTTTTTCGCGCTTTCGAATATTCCGTACGCTACGGAGCCGCTCCCGGACATTGCCGCATTAAGAGCCCCGACGGATTTTAAAGCGTTTATATTGTCTTCTATTTCCGGCAATTTGGTGAGCACGGGACGATACAGGTCGTTCTTCAGCATACCGCAAAGCTTGTCGACTTCACCGCTTTTCAGATATTTTGCCGCGGCTACGGTCGTCGGTTCCGAATAGATTTTAAGGTCGTCGTAAAGTTTATAGGCTTCTTTCGCGCTCATGCCTTTATCGGCGGTTATGAGTATGACGTAAAGGACGGTTTTTATCGGGAGATAGGTTATTTTTTCTCCGCGCCCGCGTAAAACGGCGTAGCCGCCTTTAAGCATGTACGACGCGTCGCTTCCTATCGAATCGGCGAGCGGTCTTAATTCCGCGTTTATCTTGAAAAGCCTGTTCATCGCTATGAGAACAGCCGCCACGTCCGCGCTCGAACCGCCTAATCCGCCGCCGACGGGAATGTTTTTATCTATCGTGACGTCTACGCCCGGAACGTGGAAAGTTTCCTTAAAAAGTTTAGCCGCCTTGAAGGCGTTGTTTTCGGTTACCGGTACGCCCGATTTTATACGGGTTTCGGTTATAGTAATGGCGTTGTCCGGTCGCTTTTTAACGGTAACGGTATCGTATAAACCGACCGAAGCGCACAGCGAACGTATTATGTGATAGTTGTTTTCGCTCCCCGTTATGTCGAGCGTAAGATTGATTTTGGCGGGGATTTTTACTTTGGTTTTCAATTAAAATTACTCCTTTTTAAGCTGCCTGTAAACAACTATTCTCTCCGTTCCTTTTAAGGGAAATTCGAGATCGGGATTTGTTTTGCTTATTTCTTCCGGCGAAACGCGCAGCCGCTTCGAAAGTCCGAAAAGGTCTTCGCCTTCCGCGGGAATATACACGCTTATGGCGGCGGTTTTCTCGGGAATATCGCCGGTTTCTTCGACTTTGGCGATTATTTTGACCTTTTCTTCCGTTTTTATCGTGACGTAAGTTTTTATTTTGCCGAAGCACTCTATTTCCGTTTTGGAGCAGAGCCTTGCCGTTATTTCGGAAACGTAAACGCCGACGTTCGTATCTCCGGATTCCGAGAGTTTTTCGTTTACTTCTGCAGGGAATTCGTACGAATACGCTTTTACGCCGCCCGCGGTTTTTATGATAGAAGTCGCCTTTATGACCGCCGAGCATTTAAGAATCCCGTCTTCGACCGTTTTATCGGTTATGGTAACGGGCGAAGCAAACGTAGTCAGTATCTTTGCGCCTTCGTCGTCTTCGCCGAGAACGGGGATTCTTTCGTTGAACTTCTGCTCGAAAACGTTGTAATAATTAAACGACGGAACGGTTATTTCTTCCGTAGTTACGTTCAGAATTTTTTTATCCGAAAAACAATCCGTCGGGACGAGCGCGTCTTCTTTTATCACCGCTTCCGAACAAGCGGAAAGGGTGAGAGTCAGAACGGCTTTGCTGGAACCCGTTTCTTCGTCCACTTCGATATCGTATCTCGAATTTTTAACCGACACTTCGGATTTAGCCGCCATTGCGGGCATAGCGCCTTCGCATTCGGTTTCTATTCTGAACGGAAAAACTTCGTTCTTTTTTACTATATCACCGTTTTCGGATTTTTGCAACAAATAAACCGCCGCGTGAATTTCGCCGTCGACGATGACGGTGCCTATGCCCGCGCGTACCGAGGTTATCCCTACGGTTTCTGTGTGAAAGAGAGCTTTTTCCACGGGGAAGCCGATTTCAAATTCCTGTTCTATTTCGGAATCGCTGCAGAACCTGCCCGTCGAGCGGGTGAGTCCCGTTATGCAAGCGTCTGTAAAAATATCTTCGCCGCCCGTAAGATAGTCCTTTTTGACGGTCTCGTAAACGTCCATGGTTATGTTAAGAGTAACCGAAACGGATATTACGCTGCCGTAAAACGGCTCGCATTTTACTATTTCGGTTTTTCCCGTCACGGTCATATCTGGGCGTACCCGTTCGTCGTTAATCACGTCCGAAAACGCCGTGCCGCACTCCGAACCCGAAAGAGTTCCTTCGGCATTTACTCCGACGACCGAAACTATGAGTTTGCCGCCGAAGTTCACTTTTTTCTCTTTTGCCGAAAAACTTTCGCCGTATACCGAAGGGGAAACGGCGATAACGCCGAAGCCTTCCGCGGGAACGTCCGTTTTACATTCGACTTTTACCGAAGTCGAAAGACTGAAGGCTTTCTTTTCGTATGATATTTTTTCGAATTTTGCATTCATATATTTTCACCTGCCGTTTTTATTCGTTATATTGTATTATTAAAAAGTAAAAATTATGCAAATAAAAGAACGCCCGCAATGCGGACGTCCTTAAATGGGGGAAGAGAGAACTTTTTAGCAGGCTTAAAATGTTTGCCTGCTTTTATGTTTATAACTTAATAACAGACTTAAACGTTTCTTGTTATCGGCTGCGAGACGTTAAATCAGCCTTCTTTTGCCGATAGAACTACGTTTTTGCAGAGATACTCCGAGTACGAGTAAGAAGTTTTACCCTTAAAATCTTTGTCAAAAGGCACCACGGTGAAAAGAGCGGGGTATATGCCCGCGAGCGTTCCGTCATAAGTTATTTTTTTGTTTCTGCCGAGATTTACTATGACGTTTACCGCCTTGCCGGAAAGAAGAGTTATTTCTTTTTTTGCTTCGTTTACGTTTTTGCTTGCTTTTATCATACCTTGTTTATTGCCAGATTATTAAAATTTATACATAAAAAAGCGACCGCATAAGCAGTCGCAGCTTTTATACGAATTTTATATAAGTTTTAGAAGGGCCTCGCAGTTCCCAATACCAGGACAATTAATATAAAATAAAAGCCCCAGATTACCGTAGTTATTATCGAAATGACAAGTCCGGCAATCGCAAGTCCGTTGCATGAAGAAGAATTTTTCATCTTCGCCATGCCTGTTATGCTGAGCCCCAAAGCTACAAAGCAGGGGATAACGAATAAAAAGCCGAGCCATAACGATAAAACGGAAGCGACAAATCCCGCTATGCCGAAGCCGTTAGGCGACTTTTGGCAAGCGGAAGGATAACTCTGATTGCCAAGGTTATTAAAGTTGTTGTTATAAGGGTTTCCGCCATGATAAGAAGGATTGTTATAACCGTTCGATACGGTTTCGGGCGGAACGCTTTCGCCCTTAAAAGCTTCGTTGTAGACGCTGTACGCCTTATCGTTGTCTGAAACCGAATCAGTCTTTTCGCCGCAATAGGGGCAGAATTTATCTTTTTCGGACAGTTTGCCGCCGCATTTTTTACAATACATAGTTATACCGCCTTAATTATCGATGCGAAAACGAAATTATTCTTCGTCGTCGCCGTCGTTTTTATCTTCGCCTTCTTCGTCATCGTCGTCGCCCTGAAGTTCGGGATCGTCGGGATTAACGTATTCGAAATCGTCTTTTTCTTCGGTGAATTCTTCGTCCTCGAAATCTTCTGCGCCGAATTCTTTATCGAGTTCGGCCTCTTCTTCTTCGGCAAGTTTCGAGAGCGAAATTTTTTCTTCTGTATCGAGATTTTCGTCTTCTTCGTCTTCCTGGTCGTCTTTTACGTATTCCTTCCAGCCGACGTCGTTGTCGTAGTCTATCTGGTCGCCCTTGAAGTCGAGATTCTCTCTGCACTTGTCGCACATATCTTCGTCTTTTGGAATTTTAACCTGCTTGCAGATAGGACAGAGTTTGAATTTTTCGGTGGATTCTTTATCTACCGCGAAGACAAGTTCGGGGCCGAGTCCGAGTTCCGCCTTGCATACGTCGCAGAGCTTCTGATCTTTATGGATATAATTGAGTTCGCATCTCGGGCATTTAATATAATCTCCCATAGCATCTCCGATAAAGCGGTTATTTTATGCGGAAACCCCGCCGCCGCTTTTTATTTTGTGTTTTTTGTAAAGCGTCTTTTCGGGACGCCTATATATAATAATAGCAAGATTTTATTTTGTAAACTGATTTTTAAAACTTTTTTTCAAAAATTGCCGTTTTTTATATAAAAATTTTTATTTTGACTTCCTTTTATCAAAAAGCGGTATTAAAAAACGGTTTTTTACATGCTTATAAGCCGAAAAAAGAGCGCTTTATTATATACTCTTATGTTAAAATAAATTATCCGTTTAAAAAATCGCAATAAAAATAAAAAAGTAAAAAAGAGTCGTTCCGATAAAAACCGGAACGACTTCGATTATGTTCGGGACCATTATTCAGTTATGCTTTTTATTTGCGGGGAATGCCCCGTAAATAATGTTTATTAAAGCGATATTTATATGATTTATTCTTTTAACCCCTTATGTTTTATCCCGAATACAATAGGTGAATTTTTATTTTTTGCACTTTTATACGTTTTATGCGTAAATCACGCGCCTTCTAACAGCATTTTATCCGCAACGAGCGCGATAAACTCGCCGTTGGTCGGTTTTTCGGCGCCGACGTAAGCTCTTACGCCCAAAACGGTGTTGATGCTTTCTATCCGGCCTCTGTTCCACGCGACTTCGATGGCGTGGCGGATCGCTCTTTCGACTTTGCTTGCCGAAGTCGAATACTTTTCGCCTATTTTAGGATAGAGCTTTTTGGTGATGCTGTTGATAACGTCGGGCGTTTCGACCGCCATCTTAACGCCTTCTCTTAAATAAGAGTAACCTTTTATGTGCGGCGGAATGCCTACGTTTATGAATATTTTGCTTATCTTTTCTTCGATGCTCATTTTCGTGGGCTTACCGAAAACTTTTCCGCTTTCGGGACTGACGTCGATGAGATCGTTGAGTCTTTCCTTAAGCAGCGAAAAGTTGAACGGTTTGACCATGTAATAGCTCGCGCCGCGGGCGATAGCTTTTGTAATAAGATCTTCTCTCGAAAGTACGCTGAGTACGATGACTTTTATGCCGAGTCCCAAAGAATTGATCTTGTCAACAAGGAACAATCCGTCGTAACCGGAAAGCACGAGTTCGGTGATTACGAAGTCCGGTTTCTTTTCTTCGATGGCTTTAAGCCCCTCGACTCCGTCGGTTGCGGAACCCACCACTTCGAACTCGCCGCTTTTGACGAACAATTCTTTAAGCTCTTTATTCAAAGCTTCTTCCTCCAGTAAAAACACTCTTCTTTTATTCATATTTTTTAACCCCCTTATATGAATCCTTTTTTATATCCGTCGGTTTTTTCCGACGTTATAAATATCTTACAACAATGTTTGTCAAATTTCAAGTATTTTTGTACAAAATGTTAAAGAATTTTGTAAAAAAGTCGATTAAATCAGTAATATTCTGACGAATAAAGGCATATAAAAATCGATTAGCGATAGATAACTTGCCGATATTTTACCGATAAAAAGAATTTTGAACAAAAATAAAATGTCGATTTTTGAGTTAATCTTACGCTGATTTTTTTATTGGTTTTAAGCTAACTTAACTTTTTTTGATACGGCGGAATAAATTTATTTTTTTTGGGAAAAATCGGGTTGAAACAAAAAAATAAAAAATGCGGTTCTGCCGCTCGAAAAGGTTTTATTATGAGAAAATTTTGTATAGGTTTTATAACCGTTATTCTTCTCGCGTCGGTTTTCTTTGCATTAAAAAACGGATTTCTTCCGGATAAGGAAGAGAATAAAGAATATCTTCGCATACATATCAGAGCGGATTCGAACGACGAAGCCGACCGGAACGTAAAGTACAAGGTTAAGGACGCGGTCGTTTCGTATCTGGCGAAAGATATTCCGGATTTAACGAGCAAGGAAGAAGCCGAAAATTATTTAAAAAGAAATCTCAAAAATATAGAAAAGGTCGCGGACGACGTTTTGTCTGAAAACGGACTTGATTATAAATGTTCCGCAAGACTCGGCGAGGAAGAGTTCCCGACGAGAGTTTACGACGGCTTTTGTCTGAAAAGCGGGTATTACGACGCATTGATACTCGAACTCGGTTCGGGCGAAGGCAACAATTGGTGGTGTGTGGTTTATCCGCCGTTTTGCTTTACGTCCGCGCCCGTAAAATACGAATATAAAAGCAAAATAATAGAGATCATAAAAGATTTTAAAGCGAAGCGCGGAAAATAGAGAGATTCTGAGTTTATAAACCGAGCTTATAAAAAAATCCTGAATACATAAAAGGAGAAAACATGAAGAAATTAAGATTTTTATTCGCTTTAATCATTTTACTTTCGGCCGGTATGGCGACGGTGAACTTTGCTTACGCGCCGCAAAGTTACGAAGTAGTTTCCGCCGCAACGGTAATAAAACAGGGCAGCCGCGGAACTGTGGTAAAGACCATACAGCAAAAACTTAAAAAATGGGGATATTACGCCGGATCGGTCGACGGCATATTCGGTTCGGGAACGAAAAAGGCGGTAATGGCTTTCCAGAAAAAGAACAAACTTACCGCCGACGGAATAGTCGGGGCGAAAACCGCCGCGGCTCTGGGAATATCTCTTTCTTCGTCATCGTCGTCTGCTTCGACTACGGGGGCGGGCGGATATTCTTCAAACGACGTGTATCTTCTGGCTAAGTTAATTCATGCGGAAGCGCGCGGCGAACCTTATCAGGGGCAGGTCGCGGTCGGCGCGGTGGTTCTCAACAGAGTTAAAAGTTCGTCCTTCCCGAACACCATTTCGGGAGTGATTTATCAGAAGTATGCCTTTACCTGCGTTTCGGACGGACAGATAAATCTCGCGCCCGACGCTTCGTCAAAAAAGGCGGCGAGCGACGCGATGAACGGCTGGGATCCGAGCGGCGGAGCGATTTATTATTACAATCCGAAGATAGCGACGTCGAGCTGGATATTTTCACGCAAAACAACCGTTACGATAGGCGATCACGTGTTTGCGGTATAAAGGAGAATTCATGAAGAAAAAGAAATTCAACGCGGCTTTATATAAAGCGGAAGAAATCGCGGGGATAAAGCATTACGAACCCGCAAGCAACGCCGGAGAAGAAGCGAAAAACGATAAAAAAGAAACGGTAAACGAAGAAAAATTCAAACTCCTAAGCAACGTCGCCGGGGATATGAAATTCGAAAACGCGGCATGGTTTCAAAGCGCCGTTCCCGGCGAATCCGCACCGGAAAAGTGCGTGGGAACGGGTAACGTTTACACGAGCGCGGTCGGCGGAGCGGTAAATCCCGACGGCGATAAAAAGAAGAATATGGAAGATTATATAAAAAAGAGTGCCGGAAACATTTCGGAAAAGACGATCAAAGACGTGACGAGCGCGGACGAAAAACGGCTTAAAAAGGTAAAAGAAATTTTCGAAAAAGAAGGCTATATTCCGTCCGATAATTTCGGCGAAAATACAGACGAAAAAGAGAAAACCGCCGACCTTTTCAGATCGGGCGGAAGCTATTTGCAGGACGATATTGCCGCGGACGGTTTCGGCGGTTCCGGCGGAAACGGCGGCTCCGGGAAAGATAAAGACGGGAAGAACAAAAAAAATAAAAATTCCGGCGGACTTAAAATAGCGGTTGCCGTTTTGTCGGTGGCGCTGGCTCTTACGGGCGGACTTTTGTCTTACGTGGCTTTTACTCCCGGCAATGCCGATTATACGCTTGAAGCGTCCTACAAAAGGGCGTTTTCGGGGACTGTAACTTACGTCGACAACATGGACTTATATATGTCCAAAATTCTCGCGACCAAAGATAGCGGAGCAAAGCAAAAGTATCTTTCGGAAGTTATAGTGAACGCCGAACTTTGTGAAAACGGCTTGCAGGAACTCCCGTTAAACGACGAATCCAAGTTTTACACCGCAAAGCTCGTTAATCAGGTGGGGGATTATTCCAAATTTCTCAATAAAAAGCTCATCGACGGCGGGAGCGTGTCCTCGTCCGAACGCGAAAGCTATAAAAAACTTCACAGCGGCGTGCTTGACTTAAAAGACAGTCTCGCCACCGTTTCGGCAGATTTCGACGATATAAACTTTTCGTCGTTGAAAAAAGGCGGCGTCGTTCTCGATTCTCTGGATACCCTTCAGAATATTTCGGCGGAATATCCCGAACTCATTTACGACGGACCGTTTTCTGACGGTAAGAACGAAAGAATACCCAAAGGAATCGCAGGCGATAAAGTAACCGAAGAAGACGTTAAGAGTATAATAACCACGTCGTTTAAGGATTACGGAGTAAAAGACGTAAAAGTAGGCGGCAAAAACAAGTCGGAGATAGAAAGTTTTGTGGTTACGGCAAAATCCGATACGGGCGATATTTTTGCGATGGTTTCCGAAAAAGGAGGCAAAATAATACTCTTTACGGTTAATTATGGCGATACCGTCGGCGGCGAAACTGGTACGGACGGAGCGTCGGAAGAAGACCTTAACGCAGGATACGAGTTTCTTAAAAGTCTGAAAATCGACGATATGAAGGCTGTATGGAGCGCGAATGCGGAAGGCGTTTCGACGATAAATTATGCTTACGAGTTAAAAGGCGTAATATGCTATTCCGATCTTATAAAAGTAAAGGTCGCCGGCGGCAAAGTCGTCGGAATGGAAGCGACGTCCTACTATCTTAATCATACCGAAAGAATTTTGCCGGTAGCTCTTTTCGATTCGGAAGAGTGTAAAAAAGAAGTCTTCGAAGAGATAGAGATAACCTCCTGCAGAAAAGCTCTCGTCCCGGCAGGTACTTCGTCCGAAGTTTTATGTTACGAATACGCCGGCGTTTACGATGATATAACCTATTACGTTTACATTTCGGCAATAGATAAAAAACAGGTCGAAATGTTCAAGGTGGTATCCGGTACCGAAGGCGAACTTTTAATGTAAACGGGGAAAATGGAACGAATTTATGTTACCTGTATCGGCGAAACAATACCTGTGTTTACACGAAAATTAAGACAAGACACAAAAAGGCGAACTTTGGGTTCGCCTTTTACTTGTTTTTGTTAAATTCCGATATATGTTTGACGATAAAAAGGTAAGAATATAAAACTTACTTTCCTTCGATATTTTCGAGTACGAGTTTGTCGTAAGAAAACTGTTCTACAAAATCGGATTGCTTAAAAGTCACGAAGTTATACTTCGCGTAGTTGAAGATGTGGTGCTTTATGATTACGGGGGTGGGGACGTCGAGCTTATAGCATATTTCTGAAACAATGCCGAAAAATTCCGAATAGTCCATAGATCCGTCCTTTTCGTAAACGTAACTTTTTATTATTTTGTCCTTTTTAAGAATCTTCGCCCAGATTTTTACCATGGTAACCGCCTTGTACGTTTGTCGGGTATTACTTTATAAGTAAAAATCAGCCGACCTTCGCGAGAACGATTACGGTTATTTTAGCCGTTTCTTCCGCGGAAATACGTATGGTTGCGGAGTATCTGCCGGGTTCTTTTATGGCGGGGATAGAGATCTTCTTTTTATCTATATCGTAGCCGAGTTCCGAGAGTCTGTCGCCGACTTCTTTATTGGTTATCGAGCCGAAAAATTTGCCGTTTTCGCCCGTTTTTACGGTGAGAGTAACGTCCTTGCCGTCGAGTTCTTTTTTAAGAGCCGCATTCGCCTTGAGCGTTTCCGCTCTGTGGAAGTCCGCAGCCTGTTTTTTAGCCGCCGATTCCGCCATTCCCTGTGCGTCCGCCGGTTTTGCGAGACCTCTTTTAATAAGGTAATTCTGTGCGAAGCCGTTTGCCGCTTCTATTATATCGCCTTTTTTGCCGCTGCCTTTGACGTCCTGCAATAAAATAACTTTCATAGAAAAACTCCTTTTGTTTTATTTTATTATTTCCGCAAAAAAAAGTCAATGCTTTGTTATAAATTTAAGCGTATTTGCCGATAATAAAATCGGAGGTGAATTTTATGGAAAAAAATCACGGCGTTACATGCGACGTAAAAAACTGCAAACACAACGAAAAGGGCTGCAACTGTAAATTAGGTAAGATCAAAGTTACCTGCGGATGCGGCAAAGACTGCACCTGCTGCGGCAGCTATGAAGAATAATTTTTATAAAGAATCGCCGTAATTACGGTTGTTTTAGTAAAAAAGCGGCAAAAATTGTTCTTAAAAGGGGGAGCGGAAACGCTCTCTTTTTAATGCGGATATTTTTTATAAATGAGGAAATTATAAAACAAACGAAATACGGGCGTAACAAAGGTAAAAGACGGGTTTTTGCGATAAATCCAAAATCGGTCCGGCGATAAAATACTCTTGACAAAAAGGGCGATTGTATTTATAATAATAAAATAGATAAATATATATAAGCCGATGGTCGGCTTTATAAGGAGAATAAATATGGCAGAAGAAGTAATCTTAACCAAAAAAGGTAAAGAAGACCTCGAAAAAGAACTTAACTATCTCGTTCTCGAAAAAAGAGCGGAAATTACCGAAAGAATCAAAATAGCGAGAGACTTCGGGGACTTGTCCGAAAACGCCGAATACGACGCGGCTAAAAACGAACAGGCGAGAATCGAGGCTCGTATTCTCGATATCGAAGCGATGCTCAAATTCGCAAAGGTCATCGACGACAATGCGAAGCAGGAAGGCGTAGTTTCGCTCGGATCCAAGGTTGACGTACACGATAACGTTTATAACGAAGACAAAACTCTTCTTATTGTAGGTACTACCGAATCGGATATTCTTAACGATAAGATTTCGAACGAATCGCCCATCGGCAACGCTCTTTTGGGAAGAAAAGAAGGCGAAACCGTAGAACTTACCGCTCCTGAAGGAAAGATAAGTCTTCTTATCAAAAAGGTTTATTAAGTTTTTGATACCGGGTTGCTTTTTGCCGTCGCGAATAAACGGCGTTAAAACAAAACGATCCGGTCGTTTCCGGCTAAAAGGGACGATTGTTCCGCAAACTCTATCGCGGAACCCGAAACCGAATTTTTTATAAAAAGGTGATAACATGGCAGAAGAAATAAAGACCGCCGAAACCGCAAACGAAGAAAAGGCGGCGGAACTCGAACTCAACGAAATATTAAAGGTAAGAAGAGCTAAGCTCGACGCGCTTAAAGCGGAAGGTAAAAACCCCTTTGAAAAGGTTAAATACAATCGTACCGCTTATTCGCAGGACATAAAGGACGAGTTCGAAAAGTATGAAAATCAGACCGTAGGCATCGCGGGCAGACTTGTATCCAAAAGAGTTATGGGAAAGGCTTCTTTCGCAGTGATTCTCGACGGCAAAGGGACTATTCAGTCCTATCTTTCGATAAACGATTTAGGCGACGATTACACGGCTTTCAAAGACTACGACATCGGCGATATTATAGGTATCACCGGTTTTGTTTTCAAAACGAGAACGGGCGAAGTATCCGTCCACGCGAAGTCTGTCGAACTTTTATCGAAGTCGCTTCTTACTCTTCCCGAAAAGTACCACGGACTTAAGGACGAAGATATGCGTTACCGTCAGAGGGAAGTCGATTTAATCGCAAATCCCGACGTAAAACGCACGTTTATAACCCGTTCGAAAATCATGTCCGCTATAAGAAAGTATCTCGACGGCGTCGGCTATCTCGAAGTGGATACGCCCGTTTTGCAGCCGCTTGAAATCGGTGCTTCGGCGAGACCGTTCAAGACCTTCCACAACGCGCTCGGCATAGACATGTATTTAAGAATCGAAACCGAACTTTACCTTAAACGACTTATCGTAGGCGGTTTCGACAAGGTTTACGAAGTCGGCAGAATTTTCAGAAACGAAGGTATGGACAAGTCGCATAACCCCGAATTCACCACCGTCGAAATGTACGAAGCGTATTCGGATTATCACGACATGATGAACCTTATCGAAGACATGTACCGCAAAATCACTATCGAGGTGAAAGGCACCGATAAGATCACTTATCAGGGCGTCGATATCGATATGGGCAAACCATGGGAAAGACTTACCATGGTCGAAGCCGTTAAAAAGTACGCAGGCGTAGACTACAACGACTGGAAAACCGACGAAGAGGCGAGAGCGGTAGCCGAAAAAATGAACGTCGAAGTGGAAGAAGGCAAAGAAGCGACGAAAGGTCACGTTCTTATAGCGTTCTTCGACGCATTTGTCGAGGATAAGCTTATTCAGCCGACAATCATTTACGATTACCCCGTCGAAAATTCTCCCCTGGCAAAGAGAAAAGCTTCAAACCCGGCGTTTACCGAAAGATTCGAATACTTTATCTATGCGAGAGAAATGGGCAACGCTTTTTCGGAACTCAACGATCCCATCGATCAGAGAGAACGTTTCGAAAAGCAGGTTGTGGCTAAGAGAGCGAAGGGAGGCAACGACGCGAAGATAGACGAAGATTTCGTAACCGCGCTCGAATACGGACTTCCTCCGACGGGAGGTCTCGGATTCGGCGTAGACAGACTCGTTATGCTTCTGACCGACAGCGCGTCGATAAGAGACGTAATACTCTTCCCGACGATGAAGCCGAAAAACAAATAAATTTTCAGTTAACGAACCGGTAGCCGCGGCTTGAATAAAGCGGCGGCTTTACCGCCGGATAAAGAATGGATTCTAAAATAACGAAGAAAAGACTCTACGATTTTTTGCAGTACGAATGGTTAAAAATAATAGGAACGATAGCGGCGGCAATATTTATATTGTACGTCGTGTTTACCACGCTCGGCGGCGAGATGAAAAAGCTCGACGCCGGCGGCAGATATTATTTAAACTATGCGTACGGGCTGGACGATTGTTCTTCGGAAATGAGTTCGCTGGTCTCTTCCGCATTAAGTTACGGGGTTGATTATACTTCCGTTTACAGGTTTACTTCCGACGGTTACAGCGAAGAACAGCTGAACGCATATTCTAAAACGGGCGAACTCGACGCGGTTATCTTCGACGACGTAGCTCTTTCGGAAGACGAAAAGTATAAAGAAGTAACCCGTTTTGCCTATGCCGTCGACAAATATAACATATGGGATTTCGAATCGCTGTATAATTCCGCAAAAACATATGCGGAGAGTTTTTTAAAAGAAGAAACGACCGAACTTAAGGAAGAAAATATTTCGGACGAAGCGATCGAAAAGTCTTTTGAAAGGCGGCTCAAAAGAAACGGCAAGTATAAGTCCGCAAAAAAGAGAGCCGAAGGCTTATCTTTGGAAAAGCAAAGAATAATAAAACTCTTTTCATCGGTTAACGATCTTGAAAGACTCCTTACCGAACACAGAGAAATTTTTAGAGAGTACCGTAAGTATACCGCGCTTTACGCTCTCGGAGACGTAAGCAAAGAAGATTACGAAAAAGAAACGCCTAAACTTTACGGCGTGGACTTATCGAAGCTCACCGTTTCGGAAGGAAAGACGAGTATAGACAGATACTCTAAACTTCCCGGCAAAACCACTGCGGAAGGCACGGCGCTTACTATATTCGACATGTCGTACTTCCAGCAGGAAGACGAGTACGAAAGTCTAAACGTTTTATCCGCGCTCGTCCGTAAAACGACTGATTTTTTAGACTGAAATAAAACTTGCGAAGATTACGGATCAAAGCGTACTTAATTATAAAAAACAAACGAAAAAACTCAGGCGATAAGCCTTTATAAAGAAATGAAAGGTAAATTTATCACGTTCGAAGGGTGCGAAGGCGCGGGAAAATCCCGTCAGATAAAGCTTTTGTGCGACTATCTGGACGAAAACGAAATAAAATATGTTTTAACGAGAGAGCCGGGCGGCGCGCCCGTTTCGGAAAAGATAAGAGAAATTATTTTGTCTACCGAGAGCGGCGGAATGACTCCCGTAACCGAAGCTCTTTTATTCGCAGCGGCAAGGGCGCAGCACGTCCACGACGTAATCAAACCCAATCTCGAAAAGGGAATTTACGTCTTATGCGACAGATATATAGATTCGTCGTACGCATATCAGGCGGTGGCGAACGGTCTCGGCGCGGGTTATATAAAAACCATTAACGAAAGGGCGATGGACGGGTGTCTTCCGGACGCGACGATTTTTCTGAACATCTCTCCGAAGGACGCGTTTATGCGTAAAGGCGGCGCGGACAAGAACGACCGCATAGAACAGACGGGACTCGGATTTCACAACAAGGTTTACGAAGGTTATCTCGAAGCCGCGAAAGAATTTCCGGACAGAATTATACCCATAGACTGCTCCGGCGAAAGGGAAGAAACCCATAAAAAAATCATAGCGGCGTTAAAAGAAAGGGGTATTCTTTAACGACAAAAAGCTTAAAAGCGATTATTTAAAAGTTAAAAGCTGCAGAACGGACAGAAAGAGCGGAACATGATCGACGTAAAAAAAATAATAAAAACCACCGAATGTTTCAGAATTTTTTCTGCGGACAAAGCCCGCGGGAGACTTTCGCACGCATATTTGCTGCTTACTCCGGACCCGGTATATTTAAGAGAGTATCTGAAAGCTTTTGCGGAAGAAATTTTTTGTACCGAAGAAGCCGCGGACGGATTTTGCGGCAAATGCAGACAGTGTAAGCTTATCGGGAAAGAAAATTTTACGGACGTAAAAATTTATCCGGAAAAAGTCGGCGGGAAAATTTCGGCGGACGATATAACCGCGCTTATCGAGGACAGCTCTCTTAAACCTTACGAAGCGGATAAAAAGGCTTACATAATAACCGACGTGTCTCTTATGACCGCCGCCGCGCAGAACAAGCTGTTAAAAACGCTCGAAGAACCGCCCGAAGGAGTGTATATACTTCTCGGCGCGACGAGCGAATATTCGGTACTGCCGACGGTTCGTTCGAGAGTCAATACTCTGACTCTGCCGCCGTTTACAGAAAAAGCTTTGCTGGATGCATTAAAAGAGACCTGTCCCGACGAAACGAGACTGAAAACCGCCTGCATAAACTGCGACGGAACAGTCGGCGACGCCGAAAAGCTGTACGGCGACGACGAATTTTATAAGGTGGTAACGCTTGCCGAAAACACCGTGCTTAACTTAAAAAACAGCAAGGACGTCCTTAGTATGGCGAACTCGGCGGTAAACTCGGCAGATATAAGCGAATACCTTTCGGCGCTCTCCGTCATATACCGGGATATGGCGGCGTATCTCTCGGGAGGCAAGCCGTTTTCGGACAGGGATTACAAAAAGTTTACCGAAGGCTATAATCTCGCTTCGGTCATATACGCTTCGGACAAAATAACCGAAGCGATTAAAAGAAAATATTTCAACAACAACGAAACCATGCTTATCGAAAGAACTTTGCTTTCGATACTGGAGGGAAGATATATATGGAAAAAATCGTAGGAGTAAAATTCAAATCCGCCCCAAAGGTGTATTATTTCGCTCCCGAAAAGCCGGACGTCGTTTATAAAGAAGGCGAAGGCGTAATTGTGGAAACCTCGAAAGGTCAGGAATACGCTATAGTGGTTTTCGGCACGAAAGAAGTCGAAGACGACAAAATAATAAAACCGCTCAAATCTATCGTAAGAAAGATCAGCAAAAAGGAAGAAGAGCAGATGAAGGAGAACGAAAAGAAGGCTTTTAAAACCGCAAAAATCGCGGAAGAAAAGGCTGTTCAGCACGGTCTCGACATGAAGATAAGCGGAGCGGAATATTCTTTCGACGGCAAAAAGATAGTGTTCTATTTCACGTCCGATACGAGAGTGGATTTCAGAGAACTCGTAAAAGATCTCGCCGCTACATTCAAAACGAGAATAGAACTCCATCAGATCGGCGCGAGAGACGAGACGAAGATGTTCGGCGGCCTCGGTCCGTGCGGAAGACCTTGTTGCTGCAACGGCTGTATACCCGACTTTAAGAAAGTATCGATTAAAATGGCAAAAACGCAGGGGCTTTCGCTTAATCCCACAAAGATAAGCGGTCTTTGCGGAAGACTTATGTGCTGTCTCGATTACGAAAACGACTATTATGCCGAAGTATCCAAATACATGCCTAAAGTCGGCGGTCAGATCGAAACTCCGGAAGGAATCGGAACCGTCGTTTCGGACAATATGCTAAAACTCATCGTAAAAGTCAAAATCTGTAAACCCGACGGAAGCGAGGTTTACAAAGATTTCACTATCAAAGAACTCGGACTTCAGCCTGAAAACGGCGAACTCGACGACCTGATTCCGTCCTGCGGCGGTTGCGACAAAGACTGCTTTGCGTGCGGCAATTCTTCGTGCGGCGGATGCGGCAATAAACCGATAGAAACCGTAATCGAAACTAAAACCGAACAAGCAAAAGGAAATAACGCAGCTTTACCCGAAGAAAATAAAGGGGAACCCGCGGCGACCGACTCTTCCGAACCTGTCCCCGCCGAAAACAAAAACAATAAAAAGCGTTTCGATAAGTCCGATAAGAGAAAAGACTTCAAAAACAAAAACTCCGATAAGAACAAAAACGAGAACGCACCCGCAGAAGTAAAAGAATCCGCTTCCGCCGAAAACCGGGAGAAAGCGGACGGCGAACAGAAAAGAGGTGCTAATCCGCAAAATCGACAGGGCGGCGGAAAGCACAAACACAAGCATAACAAGAACTTTAATTGCGGCGAAAATTACGGCGAACAGAGCAAAGATGGCGGACAAGAGATTTCCAAAAACGCCGGAGCACCGATAAACAGCGATAAACGAAACGAACAAAGACCGGGCGAAAAGAAAGACTTTAAAAAGAATTTCAGAAACAATAAAAATCATCGCGGAGCGGACGGCGAAGAAAAGCGTAAAGCTCCGTCGGATTTCGCAACGCTCATAACGGACTGATAAAAGCTGCACGCCGTAAAGGCGGTTAGCGAAAGACAACGAAAAAGTTAGTTTAAAACAACCTTCGGGTTATCTTAAAAAACGCAAAGTTAGCCTGAAACAACCGAAAAATACCCGAATTTTTATTGAAATAACGGAAAAATGCCGAAAAAAAGTATTTACAAAAAATAAAATTTATGGTATCATATCGGTGATAAAAATAAGGAGGCGTACAAACATGGCTTTCAAGATCAATAAAGAAGAATGCTTGGGTTGCGGAGCTTGCTCCGAAACTTGTCCCGTAGGCGCAATCACCGCTGACGACGATAAATTCGTTATCAACGCGGACGAATGCTTAAGCTGCGGTTCGTGTGCCGCCGGCTGTCCTGCCGGTGCGATATCCGAAGAATAATTTAACGGAAAATCGGGCTCGGCGTTTTGCCGGGCCTGTTTTTCTGTACGGAATGATTTATAGATTTTATGCTTCAAAAAGAAACGCTCAATATAGGCGACATGGTAATATATCAGGATACGGAGCTTTACAGGTTTACTTCTGACTCCGTTCTTTTGTCGCGTTTTTATAAGCCGAACGGCACCGAAACGGTAGCCGACCTATGTTCGGGGTGCGGCATAGTGGGCGTTCATTTTTACGCTCTTAACGAGACCAAGGTAAGACGCGCGGACTTTTTCGAATTGCAGCAAGGACTGCACGAAGCCTGCGTTAAAACGGTTTCGGAAAACAATCTTACCGATAAATTATTTCCGCATAACATAAGAGTTCAGGATATTCCCAACGAATATTACGGCAAGTACACGCTCGTACTCTGCAATCCGCCGTACGCAAAACAAAACAGCGGCTTTTCGGCGGGAACGGTATCGTCGAATCTTGCCAGATGCGAAGAAGCGATAACGCTTAAAGAGATAATATACGCGGCTAAACGACTGTTAAAATTCGGCGGAAGATTCTGTCTTATCCACCGCGCGGACAGACTTGCGGAAATAATGTACGAACTTAAAAAAGAAACTCTCGAACCGAAGAAGTTGCAGTTCATTTTGGGCGCGGACGACAAAACGCCGTACCTTATCATGGTGGAAGCCGTTCTCGGCGGGAAAGAAGGAATTTCGGTTCTGTCGAGCATAAAAAACGACAGAAAGGAGATATAAAACATGCTTTATCTCGTAGCGACGCCTATCGGCAATCTTAAAGACGTAACTCTCCGCGCGCTCGAAGTTTTGAATTCGGTCGATTTTATCGCGTGCGAAGACACGAGACATTCCGCCACGTTTTTGTCGGCGCACGGAATAAAAAAGCCGCTTGTCGCTTATCATAAATTCAACGAAAAGGAAGAAGGGCTGAAGCTTGTCGAAGAACTTAAAAGCGGTAAAAACGTCGCTCTTATTTCGGACGCCGGCATGCCGGTGATATCGGATCCCGGCAACGTTTTAGTAAATCTTCTTCTCGAAAACAATCTGGAATTTACCGTAATCCCCGGGGCGTGCGCTTTTGTTTCGGCTCTCGTGCTTTCGGGTGTGGATTCTTCTAAATTCTGTTTTCTGGGATTTTTGCCCGACAAACAGTCAAAGCGGATTGAAGTTCTTGAAAAGTATTCTTCGCTCGACATGCCGCTCATATTTTACTGCGCTCCGCACGACGTAAAAAATACAATCGATGCGATTTATTCCGTTCTCGGCGACAGAAGAGCCGTCGCGGTAAGGGAAATTACGAAAATTTACGAAGAAGCCGTTCATTTTAATTTAAAAGACGGCTATCCGAAGGAACCGAAGGGGGAATTCGTCATAATCGTCGAAGGTAAGGACGAAACTTCCGGATTTTCGGCACTGACGCCCGAAGAGCATTTCGATTTTTATCTTAAACAGGGACTTGATAAAAAGGAAGCCTTAAAACGCGTGGCAAAGGACAGAAACGTCAAAAAAAGCGACCTTTACTATCTCACCATAGATAAATAATAGCTTTTTATATAATTTTTGGTATATTTTCGCCGACACAGGTAAAATAATTTAATGCCATGAAGCAAAATAAAGAGCAAACAGCCTTAAAGTAACCGCGATTTCATAAAAGGCGATAATCGCTTGACAATTTTGAGTTCATGGCGTATTATAGATAAAAAGAGGGAGTAATCTGCGCCGCAAGGTCCGGTAAGTCAACAATCCCGACTTTAAGTCTGGCTTACCTCGAAGGATGAGACTTTTTATAAGGCGCTCTCTTTTTAAATCAAGATAATTTTTAAGGGTGCCCGCCCTTTTTTTGTGCTTGCAAAAAGGGAAAGGAGAAGTAAAATATGTTAAAAGACGCAATTTTATCGGTATCGCCTTATCTTGCGATTCCGCTGTTTTTAGTCGGGCTGTTCTTAATCGTAAAAGGCGGCGATATGTTCGTCGATTCCTCCACATGGATAGCCGAAGTTTCCGGTATTCCGAAAATACTCGTCGGCGCGACGATCGTATCATTCGCAACGACGCTCCCAGAACTTCTGGTTTCGCTTATCGCGGCGATAGGCAAAGATACGTCTATGGCGATAGGAAACGCAATCGGGTCTGTTTCGGCGAATTTAGGTCTTATCTTCGCTATCTTAATGATTGCCGCCCCCGGGAAAACCGATCGTAAGGGATTTTTGCTGAAGGCTGTTCTGATGCTTTCGTCTGCGCTTGTGCTTGCCGCATTCGGACTTTACGGAAAGCTTACGTGGGTGGGTTCGGTGCTGCTTATCGCTATTTACGTTACGTTTATGTTCTTCAATATAAAGGACGCGCGTAAAGCTATGCTCGAAGGAAAGGAACTCGGCGAAAAGGAAGACAGACCTAAAGCGGACAAAAAGAGTCTTACCGTAAATATCATAAAGTTCATCGCAGGCGCGGCTATGACGGCTGTCGGCGCGATACTTCTGGTCGATAACGGTCAGATAATAGCGGCGGATCTTCTTCACATTCCCGTAGCTATAGTTTCGGCGATATTCGTCGCGATAGGAACGTCGCTCCCCGAACTTGTAACCGCAATAACCGCCATCGCGAAAAAGCAGGGCGCGCTTTCGGTCGGCAATATAATCGGCGCGAATATAATCGACCTTTCGGTAATACTTCCCGTATGTTCGCTCGTCGGCGGCGGAAGCGTGCCGTTTATTGCGCAGAACATGTATCTCGATATGCCGGTATGTCTTTTGATTTCGGCGATTATTCTGATACCTACTCTTATTTCGCAAAAAATCCGCCGTTCGCAGGGTATTGTCGCTCTTACGGTGTACACGGCGTATATCGTGGTAATGTGCACCGTATTCGCATAATGTTTTCGGATTTAAAAGATTCTATTCGTATATAAAAATAATCCGGATATATAAACAATATAATTCCTGAATAATTTTTAACGGAAATTTTACTCCCGCCGTTCCGGTCAGCACGGAAAGGCGGGAGTTTTTGCGTTATTTTTAAAAAATTTACAAAATAAACGATTAAAAAGGGCCGGATTCTATATTTTTTACGTTAAAATATCCGGAAATAGCAAAATGATATTGAAATATCGTTATTTTTAAGTTATAATAAAAATATATTTAACAGAGAAACCAACAAGTAAAAGAGGGGTTTGTTTTATGAATGATAATCTGATTTTTCTGACGCTCGCGCCGCAGGTTTTCGGGTGGCAGCATCTTGTTTACGCCGCGATATTTATCGTAATAGCGGTTGCGATGACCGTTTTATCGAAAATATATCTTAAAACCGAAAAATCGCAGACTATTTTTATAAAAGCGATAGCCGGAGCGTTGTTTGTAAGCGTTATGGTGAATAGATTTGCCATAGCCGCGAGCGACGGCTGGGATCACTTTTTGCCGAACACGTTGTGCGGCGTAACCAGTATTTCGTTCTCGATAGCGGTTCTTCTCGGTAAAAAGGATACGAAAATATATCACGCTCTCTGGTATCTTGCCTTGGTGGGCGGACTTGCAACGGTGGTATATCCGGACTTCTTGCCGCAGAACGAATCTTTCTTTTACATAAACACCATTACGGGGCTTATACATCATTCGTTAGACATGCTTTTGTGCGTCGCTCTCGTAGAATTCGGCTGGTTCCGACCGGAACTCAGAAACTGGTACGTTTATCCGCTCGTGTTTTCGGAATACATAGTCTGGGGACTTTTCGACATGAAGGTAATAGGCATTTCGGACGCGATGTGCATAAACAAGCCTGTTCTGTCGGGTACGCCGATAAATTGTTGGTTTATTTTATTCGTAGGCACTGCGCTCATCATTATTTTGTGTCTTGTATGCGAATTCTTTTACAGACGAAAGGGACATAAACAAGTGATTAAAATGAGACCGTCTTCCGCTTCTTCCGACTCGGTGAATAATTTTGCCGCTCAGAAGCAGAACAATACGGACGGCGAATCCGATAAATAAAACCAATAAATAAAAATAAAATATTTAAGTAAAAAGCTCTTTGCAATGCCGGCAAGGGGCTTTTTTGTTGTTTTTCAGTCAAAATCGCATGTTGAATTATAAAGTTAATTGTGTTAAAAAAATTAACCGAAATTTGCTTAATAAATATTGACAAACAGTTTTTGTTGTGATAGAATAGGCGTAAAGGGAACATAAAGCCTAAAAGGAGGTATGAATAATGGAATATACGGCGTTTGGCGAATTTATGAGAATAAAAAGAATACAAAATCACGAAGTAATGGGAGATACCGCAAAATTTCTTAATGTAAAGGTTCCGTTCGTATCTGCGGTTGAAAGCGGAAAGAAAAACGTTCCGGAAGACTGGGTGCAGTTAATTGTCGAACACTATAACTTGACTTCGGACGAACAAAAAAAGCTTACAGAAGCGATTGAAGAATCTAAAACGCAGTTAAAGGTAAATTTGGTTTCGGCAACGCCTTCTCAAAGAAAGGTTGCACTGCAGTTTCAAAGGTCTTTTGAAAAGCTGGATGAAAAAACAGCCGCCGAAATAATGAAAATTCTCGACAAGGAGAATACTTGATGGACTATATGGTTGAAAAAACCGCCAAAAGAATAGAGTTAAGAGTCCTGGCAAAACTTTTCAGGACAATTTTCGACTTGCCCGCAAGCGGTTCCGTCGATCCGATTTTATTGCTCGACAAACTTCACGATACGGAGTTGTTTTCCGACGTCGATTACGAAGTCGTGTATAATAACGCTTTAGGGAAAACCGTTCCGGCTCAATGCGTCATTACCGATACGGGTTATCTGATACAGATAAAAGAAAGTACATATAACGGCGCGTACGAAAAAGGAACCGGCGGAAATCGCATGCATATTATGCACGAAATAGTACACCCTTTTGTCGATAAATTAGGGTATAAACCGGTAAAAAACCAACCTGAAGTAACGAAAAAGATTCCGGCGTATCGCAGCTTGGAGTGGATAGTTATGGCGCTGGCGGGCGAGATAATGATGCCCTACGAAGAAACAAAAGGACTATCCGTAAAAGAACTTATGCAAAATTACGGCGTATCGGAAGCCGCCGCAAAAAAACGAATAAGTTATTAAGAAGATTTAATTACATAAAAGAAAAGCACTTAAAAGTTGCTGGAACAACGATTAAGCGCTTATCCGGAAGTGTATTGCTACACATATGATATTAACTAGTATATCACTTCTATTTTTTTATGTCAACTATAAATTGGCAGCAGGAACAGACTGTAATATTTAAAAAGGAGAAGAGATATATGAAATCCTTCGAAGCCAGGTCTAAACAGACCTTTTTACGCAATGAGTTTGATGCGTTCGGGAAATGGAATATTCCTGTTATCCGTAAAAACGAACTTGATTTAGAGAAAGTCGATTTAATTAGTTATACAGATATTAAAACTAATGATACCGACGAAAACAAGAAAAGGGGCGTTCATTTTTATATTGACGACTACCGTATGGAAGGGTTGTATTATAATCCTACAAAATCTATACATAGATTAAGTCAATATAAGTTTTTAATTTCGCCCGATTACAGCCTTTATCAGGATATGCCGAAGGCGGTACAATTATTTAACGTATTCAGAAGTCGTTGGTGCGGCGCGTATTGGCAAAAATCAGGATTAAAGGTTATTCCTAACGTCGGCTGGGGAGATACTTCGACCTTTGAATTTTGTTTTGACGGAATCGAGAAAGGTTCGATTGTTGCGGTCGGCACAATAGGTTGCAAACGTAGTAAACTTGCTTTTATGCGTGGATATAACGAAATGTTAAAACATTTAGAATCGAGTGCCGTAATTTGTTTTGGTAAACCGTTTGCCGAAATGCAAGGTAATATCGTCTCAGTCGATTATAATTCTTCAAGGAGGGTTAATCGCAATGGGAGGTAGAGGAACTTATGCAATAGGTAACAATGTTAAGTATCAATATAAAACCGTTGGAAAGATAAACGGAGTAAAAGTGTTACAGCCGATAGATGACAGTCGAAGTATAAAGCTGCCGGAAGAATCTCATAAAAGTAACAGCTATATTGTGTTAGACAAAAGCGGTGTCTTTAAGCAGATGA
This sequence comes from Clostridiales bacterium, assembly GCA_003538975.1. GTDB lineage: Bacteria > Bacillota > Clostridia > Christensenellales > Borkfalkiaceae > UBA11475. The sequence continues at coordinate 151,194 of DPQQ01000003.1, forward strand.
GAGTATACAATGAAAAGCATGAGGCGATATATGAAGTCGGCTATCATCAAGAAAAATCCTTGGGTAGCGGAAAAGTCCTTCATGTACACTTGTATGCAAAACCGGGAGATATCAATCATAAAAAAGCAGATAAATTTGCGATTGGACCGGGTAATGAATACTTTGAAAAAGTTAAGAAATATTTATCAGGAGTAAAAATATGAAAGGGAACACAATAAATGAATTTATCAGCGATTTGCTTGAAACCGGGGGGCCGGAAAAGGAGTTTGTGTTTGGTAATAAGTACTATATTATTCAGGGAGACACGATTCAACCGAGTAATGTTTCGGGATTGCGATTAGACGTGTATCACAATGATAATAACGAAGCCGGGGAGTATATTCAAACATATTTTTTCCCTGGTGATGATGTAGAATGTGTAAAGCAATTCGAAAAAGCAGAAATTTTTGACGGAAAAACGATATATGAAGCAGAAAAAGATATCGAAGTATTGTTCGGTTAAAATTATTCTATATTATTATTTTACGCAGGTATAAAATGAAAGAAACATTTATATCGACGGACAAAAAATATTTTAAATATACTGTTTATATTTTTTAGCCGTAGGAACGCACGGGTGTATCAAAACGCTACCAATGGATTCATTGTTACGGCAAGACCGGCAAGAAAGGAGTAAAAATGAAAACTATAAAATTGAAATTAGATTATTCCGATAGTCCTATTTGCGGAGAATATTACAGCATTGAGAAACATTGCGTTGTTACAAAGGTTTCAGTTGTAGATAACGATAAGAAACTACAAAACATTTGCAAAAAAATGCAAGACATGTATTCGTCGTATTACGAATTCGATTCACACGGAGAAGCTTGTTGGTTTAATAAAGAACAGCAAAAAGAAGATAAACCGAAAATGCTTGAGTTGTTAACAGAGCTTAAGGCTCGTCTTGACGAAATAAACGACGGAACATTTGAAATTGAAGACTTGATAACTCCCGAATATGATAAAATATAAAACGGATAATAAAGAAACCGCGATTTTATTATATAGGAGATACGGAAAATGAATAAAATAGTACCATATTCGGGTTATGGAGAGTATAAACTTTCTATGACGTTGGACGAAGTAAAACAAAAATTAAATAACAACGGAATAAAATTCAGACAGGAGCATTGGAACAATAAAGGGTGTACACCTGAAGTAGCGTGGGATATCGTTAAAATCGACGATACCATGAGTATGTTTTTCGCTAAAAATAAAATGTTTAAAATGTATTTTGAAACGCCTTCTTTCTGGATGCTTGAAAACGGTATCTCTACAAAAATGACCATAGACGAGGCAAAGGCAATCGACCGTTCTATTTTATATAACGACGATGAAGAAGATTATGAATCACCAAACGGATATTGGCTTGAAGAAAGTTTAGATACCGGAAAAATCGAATCAATAACTATATTCATAAAAGAAATTTTAGACGACGATGAATTTTACTCGTACGAGTGGACTAAATGATATATTCAAAATATGAAAATGAAAAAATCAGAATTAGAACGGCTTATTAAAGAAGGACATGAAATAGAGTTTGAGTACGAAAGGAAAAAATATTTTATCACTTATGGCGAAATAAACGGTGAAGACGTTATCTCGTTTTGCGAATTCTGTAAAGAATCAGTAGAAGTGAAAACTTTTGAAGAATTGTTGGCGATTCGTTATAACGATTTTGTTTTCGGAGATATAGTAGAAAGTTTGCCGGAAGATAAAGTTTGGGTTTATTGATTGAACTTCAGTCTTTAAGGAGAAACAATGATAAAAGAATATGATGTTGTAAAAACGCTGGTAGAAAAAAGCGGCTTTAAAGCGGGAACGGAAGGCGTTGTAGTCAGCATATACGCGGATAAAAAAGCATGTGAAGTTGAAGTATGGGATGACGAAAAATATCCGGTCGACGTTATTACGTTCTCATTGGATGAATTGGAAAAAGTGAAATAGCGGCAATAGTCGCATGCGGAGTAAAAAATATGTCTTTTTCAAAATGCGAACAACCTGTTATAGAAATTTTTTATAAAAATCTGCAAAGAATAAAGCAAAACGATATTTTGACTTTAATGTGGAAAAAGGGTATAGTTATGGCGATTTTCGATACTTGTTTTGATGATTTTAACGAAGATAACGAAACCGAAGAATATACGTCGTTTGTTTTCAAAATGATAAAATCGGAAGGAAACCCGCCTGTCGAAATATCGGAAACAAAATATTTTGTTGTTAATTACCATAACTTCCCGGAGAATATTTTGTTGAACGGCAAGAAAATAAATTAGTTTTCTGATAAAATGAATAATATGGAATTAGTGAAAAAGTTATTAAATTGCGATATTTCGTGGAAAGAATTTTCTTCTGTTGAGAACTGTAATTCACACTTAATAGATTTGAAAGGTACGGTTATTAAAGTTAATAAAAGTATGGTAAAAAAGGCAATTCAAGCGTGTCTTAATAATAAATATACAATGCAAGATTTGCTGGATTGGGCAAATACGGTAAGATTTTCGGACGCTTTTTTAATCGAAGAAAATTGCCGGGATTGCGTTATCAGCATTTTAGACAGAATTGAAGAATCCGACGAAGAAGGATGCGAGTTATCGACGAACGATTTATTGTCAATGCTTGATAAGTTAGATAAGAAGGAAGAATGGTAAAATTTAATACACAGAATAATTTTACGACCAAATAGACTGTTCGGATAAAAAATTATAAGTAAAAAGCAGCTCCTTATAAAAAGGGGCTGCTTTTAATAGGTATTTATTTTTTGTTTAACCGAATCTTATCGCTTGCGGACTTAAATTATTTTTTAAGAAACGCTCTGTAAGCGAGATAAGTTTCATAAACGTCGGCTTTGGAAACGACTTCCATCGGAGCGTGCATGTTAAGAACGGCTATACCCGCGTCTACTACGTCCATGTTGTATTTAGCGAGAATATAAGCGATGGTTCCGCCGCCGCCGAGATCTACTTTGCCGAGTTCCGCGGTCTGGAAGCCGATATTGTTCGAATCCATAACGTTTCTTACCCAGGCGAAATATTCGGGGTTAGCGTCGTTGCTGCCGGATTTGCCTCTCGAGCCGGTGTATTTGTTAAATACTATGCCGTTGCCGAGATAAGCCGCGTTCTTCGCTTCGAAAACGCTCGGATATAAGGGATCGAAGCCCGCAGATACGTCGGACGAAAGCATTTTGGATCTTTCGAAAGTCTTTCTCAAAGCGAGCGGATCGTTGTTGCTTTCTTTTACGAGAAGTTCCGCAAGGGTGTTTTCAAAAAATACCGAGCAAGCGCCGGTCGCGCCTACGCTGCCGATTTCTTCCTTATCTACGAGCGCGCAGCACGAAGTATATTCGTTTTCGCCTTCGTCGAGAGCCGCTCTCAAAGAAGTATAAGCGCAAACTCTGTCGTCGTGACCGTAGCCCGCGATCATGCTTCTGTCAAGTCCGTATTCTCTCGCTCTGCCTGCGGGTACGACTTCGATTTCCGCCGATAAAAAGTCTTCTTCTTCCATTCCGTATTTTTCTTTAAGGATTTTAAGAACGTTCTTTTTAACTGCGTCCTTTTCTTCGCCGGAAAGGGGAATGGAGCCTACGGTTACGTCGAGATCTTCGCCTTCGATAACCTTATCCGCGGTCTTTTTGATCTGTTCCTGCGAAAGGTGCGGAAGAAGATCGCTGATGCCTACTACGGGATCGGACGGATCTTCGCCGATGTTTACGTCTACGGTCGTTCCGTCTTTTTTGCAGATTACTCCGTGAAGAGCAAGGGGAATGGTTACCCACTGATACTTTTTAACGCCGCCGTAGTAATGGGTGTCGCAGAGAGCGAATCCGTTCGATTCGTAAAGGGGATTCTGTTTGAAGTCGAGTCTCGGAGAGTCGATATGCGCTCCCAAAACTCTGACGCCTTCGGATACGGGCTTTTCGCCTATAACGTAAAGGAACAGGTTTTTGTTTCTGTTTACAAAGTAAAGCTTATCGCCGGCTTTTACGGTTTTGAACGAATCCGCAGGTTTGAAGCCGTACTTTTCGGCAAGTTTAACGCTTTCCTTAACGGCAAGACGTTCGGTTTTCGCCGCCGATAAAAAGTCGATGTATTCTTTTGCGAAGGTATCGACTTCCGCCTTTTTTTCGCTTGTCATGTCTTTCCAAATATTTTTTGCGTACATGGTATATATACCTCCTATGATTTAACGTGTTTTATTGTCGGTACTGCCGAAGCCGCCGTTTCTTACGTTTGTCGCGTTATCGTCTTCGGTAATGCCGTATTCCGAGAATATGCCCTGACAAAAACCCTGACCTTTTTTTACGGTGAAAGGCTTTTCGCCGAGATTGGTCGCGCGGACGAAAATATGGCCCTCGTTATCCGAATAATAGTAATCGCCGTCTATTATTCCGACGGTATTGTCGAGCGTGAAGCGGTATTTGAATCCGAGCGAAGAGCGGGGGTAAATTTTCAGCACCCAACCGTCCGCGATTTTTGCTCTTACTCCGGTAGGTACGGTTATCGTCTCATGCGGATTGAGAGTGAATTCTCTTACCGCAAAAAAATCGTATCCCGCGCTGCCCGCGGTTGCCCGGAGAGGAAGCGAATATTCTTCGTATTCTTCCTTAGTGTAACCCGAATTTATAAAAATTTCTTCCGAAACCTTTTCAAATTTAGCAATTCTCTTCATAAAATGATTATAGCATATAAAAAATTAAAAGTAAAACCCTTTTTGTTTTCGTTTGACAAGATATTTTAAATAATGTACAATGTTGATATCTTATTCTTGTGCGTTTATCGCGGAATTTAACCGAAAGGGTTTACCAAGAATTATTTTAAGGATTTCAAAAATGAAACGTTTATCTTACAAACATACAATAGCCGCATGTTCGCTCGCATACGTCGTGCAGGCGGTCGTGAATATTTTTGTTCCGCTTCTTTTCATTACTTTCAATTCGCAGTATTCTATTCCGATAGAAAAGATTTCTATAATAATACTTTTTAACTTTTCGATTCAGCTCTGCGTAGATCTCGCTTCGGCGTTTTTCGTGCAGAAGATAGGGTACAGAACTTCGCTTACGCTTGCGCATGTCTTCGCTTCGTCAGGACTTGCGGGACTGACGTTTCTGCCCGAAATAATGGATCCTTTCGCCGGAATTCTTATATCGGTATTCTTCTACGCAATAGGCGGGGGGCTGCTGGAAGTTCTTGTAAGTCCTGCCGTCGAAGCGTGTCCTACAAAAAACAAAGAAGGCTTTATGAGCCTTTTGCACTCGTTTTACTGCTGGGGATGTGCCGTCGTAATAGCCGTATCAACCGCCTTCTTTTTCTTTTTCGGAACCGAAAACTGGAAGATCCTTACTCTTATATGGGCAGCTTTCCCGATCCTTAACATGATTTACTTTATGTTCGTACCCGTATTTTCGCCGGAAGACGAAGAAGGGGGCATGAGTCTTAAATCACTGTTCGGACATAAGTCATTCTGGCTCATTTTTGCGATGATGTTCGTCGCGGGCGCATGCGAACTGGCGATAAGCCAGTGGGCCTCTACTTTTGCCGAAATGAGTCTCGGCGTAAGTAAAGCCGTAGGAGATATGGCGGGGCCGTTCTCGTTTGCCGTGCTTATGGGAACGTCGAGACTTTTATATTCAAGACTTTCGAAAAAACTCGACCTTAACGTCGCGATGTTCATAAGCGGAATTTTGTGCATAACGGGGTATCTTCTTACTTCGATACCGCAGAACAGGATAGTCAACCTCGTCGGCGTCGGGATATGCGGATTTTCTGTAGGGGTACTCTGGCCGGGAACTTACAGTTTAGCCACAAAGTCGATAAAGGGCGGCGGTACGAAAATGTTTTCGCTTCTCGCTTTCGCGGGGGATATAGGTTGCGCTTCGGGACCGGCGTTTTTGGGATTTGTTTCGAGCGCGGCGGGCGATAATCTTAAAACCGGCGTTCTTGTTTCGACCGTGTTTCCGGTACTTCTCGTTATATTCGTTATAGCAAGATATTTTTCGGAAGGCAGAAAGAATAAGCTTCTGCCGGCGACTGATAACGGCGATCTGAACATTCCGGACGTTTCGGCGGACGGCGATAAAGAGAGCGGAGAAGCGGCGGAAGAAAAATAAGAATATGTTTTGGCTGCTTTCTTAAACCAATTAAAAAGGCGATAGTTTATAACACCTGTGTCGGTGAAAAGCTACCGCCTTTTTATTAAAACGAGTTTATTTTGCGCTTTTTAGTACCGAAGAGAACCCTCGGAAAACGAGATCGCCGGCAAGTTCCGAAATTCTGTCCTGCGAGATTCCTTTCGGATCTTCGAACCATAATTTGAAAATCTTTGCTATTCCGGAAGAAATATATTCGCAGCAGAGGTCGAGTTCGTCCTCGCTGCAAGTTATTTTGTCTTTAAGGGCGTTCTGTTCGAGTTCGACTTTGATTATATCCTTAACGTTTCTCGAAAAGAAGCGGTAAGAGTTTGCGACTATGATTTTTTTGTAAAGTTCTACGTTTTCGCTCACGGTCATGACGAAAGCCTTGGTAAACGGAGAGATGGACGGGTACTTGAAAAATCCTATTTTGCGCATGTTATCGAGAACTTTATCCGCAATTTCTTCGGTAAGTTCGTTCACGATGTCTTCGATGCACTCGAAGTGCGAATAAAACGTTTTGCGGTTGATGTTCGCTCTCGAAGCGAGTTCTTTTATCGTAATGTCTTCGTAGTCCATTTCGATAATCATTTTCTTAAAAGTGTCGATGATAAGCTTGCGCGTTTTTACGACTCTCTTATCGGACGGATTTTTCATTTATGTGATCCCCTTCTTAAAAATTCCCTTTAAAACAGCGCGCTCATATGCTACCTGTGTCGCCGAAACCGTTCCTTGTTATTCTGAATCCCTTACGAATCGGTTCTAACCCGAAAGTTAAATGACGATTCAATCGTTTATGGCGGATAAGCAACGCGCGTTTACTTATACGGGTATTATAACAAAAAACGTCCGATATTGCAATACTAAGCCGCTAAAAAATAAGAATTTGATGAATTTGAGAAAAAATTGTGCTCAAAAGAAGTTGTTTATTGCAAAAAAAAGAAGTATAATTGTTTTTGCCGAAACGCCGATGGGGACGATCTGATTCCCCGTCGCAAAAATAAAGTTCCGGCGGATAACACTGTCCGATAAAAGAACATGGATAATCAGCAAAAAAACACGGTAAACACAGAAGGAAGCGGAGCGCAGGCTCCCGCATATAAAATAAAAACGAATTGTTTCGGGAATAAGCCGGCAAAACAGGTAATACTCGATTACATAAGACTTTTGTTTATAGGCCTTATCTTCGGCGTATCCTATCAGCTTTTCGTAAAGCCCAATAACTTTTCGCCCGCCGGCATGAACGGTATAGCGATGATGTTCGAACATCTCTGGGGATTCAGCATGGGATATTTTGCGATGCTCGTAAATATTCCTTTGTGCATATTCGCATGGATTTTAGTCGATAAGGAATTCGCTCTTAAAACGTTTTTCTTTTGTATTGTTACTTCGGTTATTTATCTTCTGGTCGGAAACGAAGTGATTAATCTTTCCAAGTTCGTATATAAGGCGGAAACGGATACTATTCTTCCGGCACTTCTCGGCGGAGCCGTTTCGGGATTCGGTTACGGACTTACTTTCAAAGATAACGCTTCTACGGGCGGCGTTGATATTTTCGCAAAATATATATCCAAAAAGAAGCCGCTTCTGAACTTCTTCTGGGTAACGCTTGCCATAAACGCCGCTGTTTGCGCGGTTTCGTACTTTGTATACGCTTACGATCCGGCGACCGGCGCGTACACGCCGGACTTCAAACCGGTAGCGTTGTGCCTCGTGTACTGTTTTACTTCGAGTTACGTCGGAAACATTATAATAAAAGGTATGCAGATGGGCGTCAAGTTTACCGTAATAACTTCGCACGCAGATGAAATTCAGAAGGAAATCGTAAAAGAGCTCCACCACGGAGCAACGAGAATGAAGGCTGTCGGCGTTTACAGCGGGGAAGAAAAGGATATACTTATCTGCGTCGTAAATAAACATCAGGTAGAAGACTTCAAGACAATCCTCAAAAAATATCCCGACACCTTCACCACGCTCGAAACGGTTACGGAAACTGTCGGCAGATTCAGAAATAAGGAAGAGATAGACCATATAAACCGCGAGCACAAACTCGGTATAAATCACGACGATAAACCGTACGAGGGCAACGAGCAATACGTAAAAGATCATATGAATGCCGTTTACGCCGATAACGAAAGAAAGAATAAACAGACAAATAAATAAAGTCACCGTAACGTCGCTTATAAAAAGCGGCGTTATTTTTTGAAAAAAAACCGAAGTTTTTAAGGCTTAAAAGAAAAAATTCGTCAAAAAGTTCAAAAAAGTATTGAAAGTTATTCCTTTTTATACTATAATATATAATAATAACGATATAAACGGGGAAGTATGTCCTGAAATACGGGCGGAGGGGTTTCGTTTATAAATAAACGTTAAAAGCAAACTCGGGTTTCCGATATGCCTCGGGAGAAAATTATGTCAGAAAAGTTGCAGCCGGAAGTTAAAAAATCCGTCGCGCTTACAACAGCCGACGGTAAAAAGCTTAAGAGCAGAACGTATTCTTACAAAAACGGCGACCGCTATCAGGGTACGTGTTTTGAAGGAAGACGTAACGGTTACGGCGTCTACAATTATAAAAACGGCGATAAGTACGACGGCGAATGGGCAGACGATATGAGAGACGGTTACGGCGTTTATACTTACGCGAGCGGCGCGCTCTACGACGGGGACTGGAAGTTCGGTTTGAGAGACGGAACCGGTTTTGCGGCGTATGCGGACGGAATCCGCTATAACGGCGAATGGGAAAACGATAAACGCAACGGCTTCGGCATAGTGGTCTATCCCAACGGAGACGTTTATAAGGCGGAATTCAAAGACGATTTAGTCGACGGCAAAGCGTATTATGCGGGTGCGAACGGCAAATATTTCGAAGCGGATTTTGAAAAAGGTCAGGCGGTTCTTATCAGAAAGATCGAAAAAACCGTTTACGACGAGGCCGAAATGCTTCGCACGCAGGAACTCGCGATTCCTCTTAACGTCAGATATTACGGCAAACTCGATTATGCCGGCGAATATTACGAAGGCGACATTATCGGAAAAACTCCCGACGGACTCGGCAAGTACGTTATTTCGGACGAAGATTATTACAAAGGCGAATTCAAGAACGGTCTCATGGACGGCTACGGCGTAAGGTATTACGCTAAAAACGTCTGGTACAAAGGCTATTTTGTTGCGGACGAGATGAACGGCAAGGGCGAATATCATTTTGCGGACGGTTCGTATTACGTCGGCGATTTCAAGGGTAACAGTATAGACGGCGAAGGCGTTTATTACCACGCTGACGGCGGAAGAAGCGAAGGCTCTTTCGATAAAAACGTTTTAAGCGGAAAAATCAAAGAATACAATACCGACGGTTCGCGCTTTGTCGGCGTGATTGCGGACGGCAAGAGAACGGGAGAAGGAACGATTTATCTCGAAAACGGCGCTATGCTTTCGGGTAATTACAAAAACGGCAAACTCGACGGAAAGGCTACTTATACGGACGGCGGAAAAAAGACTAAAAGAGTTTATAAGCACGGCGTCTGCATAAAAGACGGCGGCAAGAGGCTTTACCCGGCGGCGGAATTCTTCGACGACGGTCCCGCTTCCGAATTTTTTGACAACAAACCGCTCAAAGGTTTCGATAATTACGAAAACGTAGAAATTATAAATAACTACGAAACCGAAGACGAAAAGACCGCGGAATAAAATAAAAAACAACAAAAATAAAAAGGCTCGGTTGAGCCTTTTTTTATGTTGTGTTTTAATTTACGGTATTATTTCAATGATACAGGTAATGTAAAAAAACGCCTTATTTATTATTGTCGAGATACCTACACGCCGCGAGAGCCGCAACCGCACCGTCGGAGCATGCGGTGGTAACCTGTCTTACGTTTTTGTTACGGCAATCGCCGGCGACGAATATACCGTTACCGACGGTAAGTTTTTCGTCGGTATCGACGTAGCCTCTGTTATCGAGGGGAAGGACGTTTCTGAAGGCTTCGTTCTGCGGAACGAGGCCTATCGCCATAAACACGCCGTCGACTAAAAGTTCTTTTTCTTCGCCGTTATTGTTTTTTACGGCGATTCCGGTAAGATCTTCGTTTCCGATATAACCGGTGAGAACGGTTCCCGTTATTACTTCGACGTTTTGTTTAGAGTAGACTTCGTCCGCGAGTTTCTTTTCGCCGGTCAGAAAGTCGAGATTCTGAACGACGTAAATTTTTTTACAAAGGTCTGATAACAGAATGGTCTCCTGCAGGGCGGAATTACCGCCGCCGACGACCGCTACGGTCTTGTCTTTATAAAACGCTCCGTCGCATACCGCGCAGAATGATATTCCGTTTCCGACGAATTTGTCTTCGCCGGCTAAGCCTAACAGTCTGTGTTTCGCTCCTGTGGCGATTATAACGGTTTTAGCCTGAAATTCGCCCGAATCGGTGATTACGGTTTTAACTTCGCCGTCTTTTATTTCCGTCGCTTCGGCGGGTTCGAATTCGCCGCCCTGTTCGATAACCTGATCTACCATCTTTTCGGCAAATTCGTTGCCGGTAAGACTGATGAATCCCGGGATATTTTCTACTTTCGGGGAAAATGTGATCTGTCCGCCGAATACGTTCTTTTCGATAACGAGAACGGTTTTGTTTGCTCTTCTTGCGTATAAAGCTGCGGTGAGACCTGCGGGACCGCCGCCTATAATTATAATATCGTACATAATTTTACCTTTTAGTGATATTTTATAAAATAAATTTCAAAAACAACGGGCGGCGGACCGTAATCCGCCGCCCGGCTTTTTATTTACTTATCAGTCGTGAAGGAACTTTCTTATATCCGAAACGCCTACGTATTTCGATACTTCGCCGTCCGCTACCACTACGAGAGTGGGGGCTTGTTTAACGCCGTATTTCGCCGCGAGCTCGGGTTTGTCGGTGGCGTAAATCTTTTCGTAACCGAAGCCAGCTTTGTCCAAAGTAGCGCAGGCTATTTTGCAATTGGGGCAGGTGGGAGTAGCGAAAAGATATGCTACGTTTTCTTTATCGTTCGAGATAAGATCGTCGTTAAGGTGCGAATCCGAACCGCAGCAGCATCCGTCGTGGGTGAGCTTCGAGTGAGCTATATCGTAAACCTTTCTGTCCTTGAATTCCTGCGTCTTACCGTCGTTCCAGTTCTGTACGGGACGATAGTAACCGGTGATTCTCGAATAAACTTCGGTGTTTTCGCCGCATTCGGGACATTTATAAACTTCGCCGGCGATGTATCCGTGGTTCTTGCATACCGAGTATGTGGGTGACATCGTGTAGTAAGGAAGCTTGTAGTTTTCGGCAATCTTTCTTACAAGGTTCGCCGCCGCCTTCCAGTCGGGGAGCTTTTCGCCGAGGAACGCGTGGAATACCGTACCCGAAGTATAGAGAGTCTGAAGTTTGTCCTGAATATCGAGTGCGGAGAATATATCTTCGGTATATCCTACGGGAAGATGCGAGCTGTTGGTGTAGTAGGGAGTGTCGTTTTTCGTCTTCGCCGCGGTGATGATGTCCGGATAGCGTTTGACGTCGTGTTTTGCGAGTCTGTATGCGGTGGATTCGGCGGGAGTCGCTTCCAGGTTATAAAGATCGCCGTATTCTTCCTGATAGTCCGAAAGTCTTTCTCTCATATGGTTGAGAACGTTCACGGTGAAGTCCTGAGCTTCCTTATGAGTCATGTCCTTTCTTATCCAGTTCGCATTGAGGCAGGCTTCGTTCATACCGACGAGACCTATCGTGGAGAAGTGGTTGTTGAACGTTCCGAGATATCTCTTGGTGTAGGGATATAAGCCGTTTTCGAGAAGCTTGGTTATAACGGTACGTTTAACTTTAAGCGATCTCGCCGAAATATCCATAAGCTTGTCGAGACGCGCGTAGAAGTCCGCTTCGTCCTTTGCAAGGTAAGCTATTCTCGGCATATTGATGGTAACTACGCCTACGGAGCCGGTAGATTCGCCGCTTCCGAAGTAGCCGCCCGATTTTTTACGGAGTTCTCTTAAATCGAGTCTCAATCTGCAGCACATGGAACGTACGTCCGACGGTTCCATATCGCTGTTGATATAGTTGGAGAAGTAAGGCGTGCCGTATTTAGCGGTCATTTCGAAAAGAAGACGATTGTTTTCGGTATCGGACCAGTCGAAGTCCTTCGTTATCGAGTAAGTGGGGATAGGATACTGGAAGCCTCTGCCGTTTGCGTCGCCTTCGATCATGATTTCGATAAAGGCTTTGTTGACCATCGCCATTTCTTTGACGCAGTCTTTGTATCTGAAGTCCGTTTCCTTTCCGCCGACGATACAGTTAAGCTCCGCAAGGTCGTTGGGAACCGTCCAGTCGAGAGTTACGTTGGTGAACGGCGACTGAGTACCCCATCTCGACGGAGTATTTACGCCGTATACGAACGACTGTATGCACTGTTTTACTTCCTTATAAGAGAGGTTGTCTTTTTTAACGAATGGAGCAAGATAAGTATCGAAAGACGAAAACGCCTGCGCGCCCGCCCATTCGTTCTGCATAATGCCCAAAAAGTTTACCATTTGGTTGCAGAGAGTGGAAAGGTGGTTTGCGGGGGAAGAGGTTATCTTTCCGGGAACGCCGCCCAGACCTTCCTGAATAAGCTGTTTAAGAGACCAGCCTGCGCAGTAACCGGTAAGCATCGAAAGATCGTGAATGTGAATATCCGCGTTTCTGTGAGCGTTCGCGATTTCTTCGTCGTATACTTCCGAAAGCCAGTAGTTTGCGGTAACCGCGCCGGAGTTCGAAAGAATAAGTCCGCCGACCGAATAGGTTACGGTAGAATTTTCTTTAACTCTCCAGTCGCTGATCTGAAGGTAGTTGTCGACAACCTTTTTATAGTCGAGAAGCGTTTCGTTTACGTTTCTGATTTTTTCTCTCTGTTTACGGTATAAAATGTAAGCCTTTGCGACTTCGTCGTAACCGGCTTTTATAAGAACGGTTTCTACGCTGTCCTGAATGTTTTCGACCGAGACTACGCCGTCTTTGATTTTGAGTTCGAAATCCGCGGTAACTTTAAGCGCTAAAAAGTCTATCGTATCGGGATTATACTCCATGCGGCATGCATTGAACGCCTTTTCGATGGCGTTTCTGATCTTCGATAAATCGAAGTCGACGGTCTTGCCGTCTCTTTTGACTACTCTGTACATAGCTTCTTCTCCTTATTGTATATATTTGAAAGTAATTATTTAAATGTATTCGTATTTATGTCTATAAAAAACCCAAGCGGATTTTATCCGCCGGTTGCTTTTTCTTTATAAAAGTCCCGAAGCATATTGATTGTAACACCAAAAAACCCTGTTGTCAATAGAAAAGGCACAAGATATTGTGCCTGATTTTTAAAATGTTACAATATATAGTTGACGACAAATCGTCAGACTCCGCGTAATTCTACGTGTTTAACATGCTTTTTCGCAGCTTCTTTCATTAAAAACATGGTTTCTTTATCCGCGGCGGAAAGATTAAGATTCTCTCCTATAAGCGCGCCCGAGTCGGTAAAATTCTGCAAAAAATAATTTTCGGCACCCGATATTCTTTTTGCGAGAGCTTCTATATCCGCAACCGTGTGAAACTGCTTTACAACGGTCGTGCGGAATTCGTAAGGAACTTTGCCTTCGATCAAAAAGTCTATGCTTTTGTTTATCGGGGTAAGGTCAAAGTTTTTTACGCCAACCGTTTCGGCATATTTCTCTTCGCGGTTTTTTACGTCCATCGCGACGTAATCTACAAGTTCTGCGTTAACGAATTCTATAAGCTTATCGGGGAATGTCCCGTTCGTGTCGAGCTTGACCTTGAACCCCATGTCTTTTATTTTCGCTATAAAAACGTCTATGTCGCTCTGCAAAAGAGGTTCTCCGCCGGTTATCGCTACGCCGTCAAGTAAGCCTTTTCTGGATCTGATATAACCTAAAACGTCTTCGGTATCATAGTAAGAAGACGGATCGAGCTTCGTCACGAGAGCCGAATTGTGGCAGAAGGGGCATCTTAAATTGCAGCCGCCGGTGAACACCGTGCAGGCAACCTTACCCGGAAAGTCCAAAAGCGTAAGTTTCTGAAAGCCCGAAACGATCATGATTCCCTCCCGTAAATTCGCTCGAAATACTTTCCCGCACGGAACCGTAAAGGTTGTCCGTCGGACAATTTTCGTAACGATAACTATTATAGCAAATAAGGAGCAACTATTCAAGCGAAAACCAAAAATAAAACGGATATTTTATTTCCGTACCGGGTAATATTTTTTTCGGAAAATTTTTTGAAAAGATAATAATCGTTATTCTTGTAAATATTATCTTTAAATGATACAATATTACATGATAATAACAAAATACGCCGCCGTAAAACTTACCGTAAGCGGTAATAAAAAGCGGAAAGGAAATCTGTATGGAAGAATTCGACTATTTCGGAGAGACGTTCGCCGCGGAACGCCCTAAAAACGCAAACGGAAAAATTCCCGTCGAAAGAGTTATCGAAAAGCTCGACGATTTTTTATCGAGAAACGATTATTCTTCCGCCGAAAAGCATCTTTTATACTGGCTTTCGGAAGCGAAAGAGTTAAAAGACGTAAGGGGAGAGTTTGCGGTTTCGAACGAGCTTATGGGACTTTACCGTAAAACGGGTAAAAAGGACGAAGCTTATAAATTTGCCGCCCGCTCGATCGAACTTGCCGGGTATAAAGAGATAAAAGGATCTTCTTCCGAAGGGACGGCGACGCTTAACGCCGCCACCGTCTATAAAGCGTTCGGCGAACCCGAAAAGGCGGCTTTGTATTACGAAACTGCTAAAGATTTATACGAAAAACTTCTTAGTCCGAAAGACGTCCGCCTTGCGGGACTTTACAACAATTACGCGCTCGCTCTCGTCGATATAAAAAGATTTACGGAAGCGGAAGAGTATTACGACAAAGCTCTTGAAATTTTATCCGAAAACGCGGACGGCGAACCCGAAGCCGCGATAACGGAACTAAACAAGGCTTCTTTGATAGAAGCGAGAGACGGACTCGAAGAGGGAGAAAAGGAAATAGCCGCCTGCGCGGAACGCGCCGCCGCCCTTTTAGATAAAGCGACGAAACGCGACGGCAATTATGCGTTCGTCTGCGAAAAATGTTCGCCGGTATTCGGCTATTACGGATACTTTTTATACGAAGCGGAATATATGAAGCGCGCCAAAGCTATTTACGAAAGAGTGTAAGATATGAAAGGACTCGAACTTGCGGAAAGCTATTATAACGAATTCGGCAAAAAAATGCTCGAAGAATTCCCCGATGTAAAGGATAAACTCGCCGTCGGACTTATCGGCAGCGGTTCGGAATGTTTCGGATTCGACGACGATATTTCGACCGACCACGATTTCGAAGCGGGATTTATGATTTTCCTGCCCGGCGAAGACGTAGTTTCCCGAAGAGACGCGTTTCTGCTTGAAAGAGCGTATTACAAACTCCCCAAAGAATATAGGGGATTTACAAGGGGGTTTTTATCTCCCGTCGGCGGCAACCGGAAGGGCGTTATAAGTACGGCTGAGTTTTTTGTCGGAAAGACAGGCAGTCCGGACGGCAATCTTACGGTAAGAGAGTGGCTGTCTTTGCCCGAAAATTATCTTGCGGAAGCAACGAACGGCAAAATTTTTTGCGATAATTACGGCGAAGTTTCGGCTATACGCAAACGCCTTGCATATTATCCCGAAGACGTAAGGCTCAAAAAGCTTGCGGGGAATATAATCACGGCAGCTCAGTCGGGGCAGTACAATTATCACAGATGCTATAAACACGGCGAACAATCCGCCGCCCAGCTCGCGGTGTTCGAATTCGTTAAGTCCGTCGCGGCGATTAAGTTTTTGCTTGAAAAACGCTATATGCCGTTTTACAAATGGAGTTTTAAAGCGTTAAGAACTCTTTTTGACGGCGAAGAGCTTGAAAAAAGCCTTGATTTTTTAACGACCACTCCGAACGACGAAACATTTTATAAAAAGAAGTCCGAAGTCATAGAGAATATTTCGGCAAAACTCATTGAAGAAATAAAAAAACAGAATTTAAGCGACTCTTTATCCGGAAATCTCGAAGACCACGCCTATAAGGTGAACGGAAAGATTTCCGACGGCAATATAAGGAATATGAATATTTTCGCCGGAGTCTGAAGTTTTAGGTTTGATTCAAATAAAACAATGGCGAAAAATAAACATAGTAATTTTTGACAGTATAACCTTAACAATTAGCCGTAAAAAAGGAATATAATAGAAACGTAAAAATAAATAATTCCGTAAAAACATTACGGAACCGGAGGCATATATGAAAGTAATCGTTACCAAAAATTATGACGAAATGTCCGAAAAGGCATTCAAAATCGTAAAAGAAGTAGTAGTTAATAATAAAAACGCAGTTCTCGGACTCGCTACCGGCAGCACCCCCCTGGGGCTTTACGCCGAAATGATAAAAGACCATAAAGAAAACGGAACTTCTTATAAGGACGTAAAAACTCTCAATCTCGACGAATACGCCGGACTTGACGTTACGAGCGATCAGTCGTACGTTTACTTTATGAGAGAGAACTTATTCAAACATATAGACATCGACCTTAACAACACTCATATTGAAAACGGCAAGGCTGTTAATAGGGAACTCGAGTGTAAAAACTACAACGAACTTATCGAAGAATTACCGAGAAATCTTCAGATTCTGGGTATAGGCAGCAACGGACATATAGCTTTCAACGAACCCGGCACCGCTTTTGACAGCGAAACGCATATAGTTGACCTTACCGAAAGCACCATAAAGGACAATTCGAGATTGTTTGAAAGGATAGAGGACGTACCCCGTCAGGCTTTTACGATGGGACTTAAAAACATTATGCATGCGAAGAAAATAGTCGTTCTGGCGAGCGGCGCGAATAAGGCGAAGGCGGTTTACGGCATGCTTAAAGGTCCCGTTACTGAAGCTCTCCCCGCGAGCGTATTGCAGCTTCATCCCGACTGCACTCTTATTGTAGACGAAGCGGCGTACTCTTTAATGAAATAAAAATTATATTTGGCGTGATTTCGGCGGTACAGGTTGTGTAAAATACCACTATCGGTTTGCAAAAATAAAAAGCATCTTCGGAAAGTTCCGGAGATGCTTTTTTTGGTACGCCCGACGGGGTTCGAACCCACAACCGTCAGAATCGGAATCTGAAACTCTATCCAATTGAGCTACGGGCGTATGCTACCGTATTTAGTATTTTGTTATGTTATATTTCCGATATTTATTTTTATTTTACTGTATATTATTATATATTATGTAGTAAGTAAATAATATTATATAAAAATTCTGATTATACAAAGATTATATAAAGATTATACAAAAATCGACGCTGAACTTTGCGGTAAGCAAAATTCTTGCAACAAACAAAAACGTTTTGTCGGTTTTTATTATAGCACGCTTTCGGTTATAATTCAATAAAAAATCCGGTAAAAATGCGGCAAAATAGTTCGTGCGGGTTTAGCCTAGTTTACATACCAAATTTGCAAAAGGCTTTTTGTATAATTGCAAAAACGGTTTTATTGTGTTAAACTGTGTATTGAATCCGAAAAAGAGGATTCGGCGAAAAATCGGAGGCTAAACATGGCAAAAAAAGTTGTTGTCGGAATGAGCGGCGGAGTGGATAGCTCGGTAGCCGCGCTTCTTCTCAAAAAGCAGGGGTACGACGTCGTCGGGCTTTTTATGAATAACTGGGAAGAAACGGACGAAAACGGACGCTGTACCGCCGAAGACGATTACGCCGATGTCAGAAGAGTTTCTAACCTTCTCGACATTCCTTATTTTACCGTTAATTTTGCAAAAGAATACGAGCAGCGGGTGTTTTCGTACTTTCTGGAAGAATACAACGCCGGCAGAACGCCCAATCCGGACGTTTTGTGCAACAGAGAGATCAAGTTCAAAGATTTCAAGGACTACGCTTATTCGCTCGGCGCAGATTATATCGCCACCGGGCATTATTGCGGAATCCGCCACGAGGACGGCGTTCACTATCTTTTGAAGGCGAAAGATCAGAATAAAGATCAGACGTACTTTTTAAATCAGCTTTCGCAAAAACAGCTTGAAAACGTTTTGTTTCCGCTTGCCGATCTCGACAAGTCCGAAGTCCGTCGCATAGCGGAAGAGAACGGGCTCGCCACCGCGAAGAAAAAAGATTCTACTGGGATCTGTTTTATCGGAGAAAGAAATTTCCGCAACTTTTTGCAGACGTACATTCCGAACAAAAAAGGATTGATAATGACCACCGACGGAAAAATCATCGGCGAACACATAGGACTTATGTACTATACGATCGGTCAGAGAAAGGGACTCGGCATCGGCGGACAGAAGAACGACGACGGCGGAAGATTTTTCGTTATCGAAAAGGATCTTAAAAACAATATCCTTTACGTCGCGCATGGCTCGGAAGACAGACTTTACTCCGACGGACTTATCATGAAGTCCTGTAACTGGATACCTTCCAAACCCTCTTCGGACGAATTTGAGTGTACGGCAAAGTTCCGCTACCGTCAGCCCGAACAGAAAGTCAAGGTCAGAATTTTACCGGATCGTATCGAAGTGAAATTTTTCGAAAAACAACGAGCCATTACCGAAGGGCAGTACGCGGTATTCTACGACGGTGAAAAGTGCATCGGCGGCGGCGTTATCGAAAAGGCTGTTTTCGGCAACTTTGAAAAATAATCCGAAACGAGAACGAAACGCAATTAATTTTTTTATAAACTAAAAGAGCGACAGTCCGTTGCTCTTTTTATATTTTTAATTTTTGCATTGTCTTATGCTGTCTTGTGTTGTTGCGAAGTTGTCAGACGTTCCATTTAAATTAAATATCCGGATATAGATATAAATAAAATGAACTATATAATTAAAAATCAGATCAAAAATAAAAGCCGTTTAGCTTAAAAGTTTTAACAGGTCGGCAAACCGCCCGCTACGACGTACGGACGCCATAGCCGCATTTGTTTTTGCAAAAACAAAAAACCGAAATTTAAGGTTTTAAAACGAATTGTGTGTTTTTCATGCGAAAAGCACTATATTTTGTAGTATTTTGACCTTTTAAAAGTTTTTAAAAAAAAGTTTAAAAACATTCGAAAAAACGTTTGACTTATAAATTTATATATGGTATCATAATGCAGCCTTGAGAGAGGAAACGGGTTAATAAGCAAATCGCTTGATAAATACTTGATGTTCCTAATTCTCGAATCGCAGGTTTATCCGATAACGATAAAAAAATCTTAAAAAACTTTTGAAAAACAGTTGACTTTAAGATTTGGGTATGTTAATATAGATAAGCTGTCGCGAAGATGGCAAGTCAATCGCTATTGACTTTATCGCAGATTAAAAACTGAATAGATGGAAATAAGACAAATTGTTTTTTTGCAAAAAGTTTCTGTCAAATTTTATTTGAGTATATATGTACTTAAAACAAAACAGTCATAAATGACAAAGCGCTATAATAGCGAAAATCGTTAGAGCAGTTGAATCGTAAGATTCGGCTTTAAATAATTAAACTCAAGAGTTTGATTCTGGCTCAGGACGAACGCTGGCGGTGTGCTTAATACATGCAAGTCGAGCGGAGTTAAGAAGCTTGCTTTTTAACTTAGCGGCGGACGGGTGAGTAACGCGT
>DPQQ01000003.1:171173-171360 GCA_003538975.1 Clostridiales bacterium
TGGGGAATAACACAGTGAAAATTGTGCTAATACCGCATGTGACCACAGTGGGGCATCCCACAGGGGTAAAAGATTTATCGGATATAGATGGGCTCGCGTTCCATTAGATAGTTGGTAGTGTAACGGACTACCAAGTCGACGATGGATAGCCGACCTGAGAGGGTGATCGGCCACATTGGAACTGAGA
>DPQQ01000003.1:171729-171856 GCA_003538975.1 Clostridiales bacterium
GGCGTAAAGGGTGCGTAGGTGGCTATTCAAGTTAGCGGTGAAATCCCGGGGCTCAACTCCGGTGCTACCACTAATACTGTTTAGCTTGAGTACGGGAGAGGTAACTGGAATTCCTAGTGTAGCGGTG
>DPQQ01000012.1:0-35033 GCA_003538975.1 Clostridiales bacterium
CGACGTGGATCTCAACAAGGTTGACTACGATGTTGACGTTCTTATAATCGGAGGCGGCGGAGCTGGGGCTTCTGCTGCAATCGAGGCTGACAACAACGGCGCTAAGGCTATGATTGTCACAAAGCTCCGCGCAGGCGACGCCAACACAATGATGGCTGAGGGCGGTATTCAGGCGGCAGACAAACCGAATGACAGCCCCGCTATTCACTATGTTGACGCATTCGGCGGCGGTCACTTTGCTGCTAAGCCCGAACTGCTCTACAAGCTCGTAAATGAAGCTCCCGACGCTATCAAGTGGCTCTCCGACCTCGGCGTAGAATTCGATAAAGCTCCCGACGGAACTATGATCACCACACACGGCGGCGGTACTTCCAGAAAGAGAATGCACGCGGCTAAGGACTATTCCGGCGCTGAAATCATGAGAACTCTCCGTGACGAAGTGCTCAATCGCGGTATTCCGGTAGTTGACTTCACATCCGCAGTAGAACTCATTCTCGACGAAAACGGCAAGTGTGCAGGCGCAGTCCTCATGAATATGGAGACAAGAGAGCTTCTCGTAGCACGCGCAAAGACCGTTATCCTCGCAACAGGCGGCGCAGGAAGACTTCATTACCAGGGCTTCCCGACCTCAAACCACTACGGCGCAACGGCTGACGGACTTATCCTCGGCTACAGAGTCGGCGCAAAGCTCCTTTATGCAGATACACTCCAGTACCACCCGACCGGCGCGGCTTATCCGGAACAGATCTTCGGCGCGCTCGTAACGGAAAAGGTACGTTCTCTCGGTGCAAAGCTCGTCAACGCAAACGGCGAAGTATTCATGCACCCGCTTGAAACACGTGACGTATCCGCGGCTTCCATCATTCGCGAATGCACCGCAAGAGGAAACGGCGTTCACACTGCTGACGGCATCGGAGTATGGCTTGACACTCCTATGATTGAGCTGAAGGGCGGAGAAGGCACAATCGAAGCAAGAATTCCGGCTATGATGAGAATGTTCGGCAAGTACGGCATCGACATCAGAAAGGAACCTATTCTCGTATATCCCACGCTTCACTATCAGAACGGCGGTATCGACATAGAGGACAACGGCGAAACGACTCTCGTTAAAAACCTTTTCGTCGCAGGCGAAGCCGTAGGGGGCATCCACGGAAGGAACAGACTTATGGGCAACTCTCTTTTAGACATCATCGTATTCGGCCGTAACGCCGGTAAATACGCTTCCGAAAGAGCCAAAACCGTAAACGTAGGAAAGCTTACCCTTGATCATGTGGCGGCTTTTGAAAAAGAATGCGAAGAAGCCGGTATCCACTCCGACAAGCTTTCTCCGCAGATTCTTCCCGATTACAGAAGAAAGGATATGTAACTTCGGTTAACTTTCGCTAATACAGGTATTATCAAATACTACCGTTTTATGAGAAGATTATCGAATAAAACGGCAACGCTTTATTCTACCTGTGTCATCGAAGCGTTACCGTAAATCGAACAAAACAAAAAGGCGTACCCGACGCTGAATGCGGGCGGGAATAAATAAGGCGTAACCCGGTTCTGCGGTTTGCGAAAGGGTTACGCCTTAGATTTTGCCCGTGATATATCAAAAAGATATAATAGCTATATCGATTTTTACTATACGCCGGCGGGCGATAAAATCAGAAATAAAATAAAAATAAACTTGTTTATACAAGGGGTTAAAAATGTCAGATACAAACGTTAAAAAGAAAAGAAACCGAGTTGCGATAATAATCGCCGCAGTACTCCTGTTGGCAGTCGCCGCCTGGTGCATATATTCCGCGACTCAGGTTGAAGGCGGAATAGGCAAAATATTCAAATTCGCAAACAAAAAAGTCTTCTCGAGCGACGCCGAAGGACCTTTCCAGCCGGTATATTCGATAATAGCTTTATTATTCGGAATTTTCCTTGTGTCAACCTTGGGGTACCTGCTCGGAAGCATTTCGATAAAGGGCGTATCTCTCGGCACTGCGGGCGTGTTCCTTGTAGCGATACTTTTCGGCTATCTCTGCACGATCATACCCGAAAACGTTCCGATACTCGGAGCTTTCAGTATCAAAAACACGCACAGACTTATGTACAGCTTCTACGGCACCGTTATACAGAACATAGGTCTTACGCTTTTCGTTTCGGCGGTAGGTTTTATCGCGGGACCGGGATTTTTCCCGAACCTTAAAAAGAACGCTAAATCTTACGTTCTTTTAGGCGTAATAATCATCTGTTCGGGCGCTCTTTTAGCCGCGCTTTTCGCGCTTATTCCGGGTATCGGTTCGGAATTTTCGGTAGGAATTTTGTCGGGTTCGTTAACAACGACTCCCGGGTTCTCAGCCGCTCAGGAAGCCGCGAACGCGGTAGGCGGCAGCCCCGACGCCGTAACTTTGGGACATGCGATAGCGTATCCCTTCGGCGTAGTAGGCGTTGTTTTGTTCGTACAGCTTATTCCGCGTTTTATGAAGGCGGATATGGGGCACGAACGCGAACTTTTAAAAGCGGTCGATCTCGATAAAAACACTGTTAAAAAGGACTATTTCAAATGCGATCCGTTCGGACTTATGCCGTTCTCGCTCGCTATTATCTTCGGTCTTATTCTCGGCTCGATAAACATTCCGCTGACTGGCAAAGGTTATAACGGAACGTGTTTCTCGCTGGGAACGACGGGCGGCGTGCTTATAGCGTGCCTTTTGTTCGGACACTTCGGACACATGGGCAGACTTTCGCTCGAAGTCGACGATAAAACTCTCAAAGTTTTCAGAGAATTCGGACTTATGCTGTTCCTTATCGGCGCGGGCGTTTCCGGCGGGGTAAGCCTTGTTTCCGAAATTTCAAAGTCCACTCACGGCGCAATGCTCATACTTTACGGCTTCCTTGCCGGGGTAGCGATGACTCTCGTTCCGATGATAATCGGCTTTATTTTCGCCAAGAAGGTTCTGAAGCTTCCGCTTCTTAATAATCTCGGCTCGATAACGGGCGGCATGACCAGCACTCCCGCTCTCGGAACTCTTATCCAGACGGCGGGTACCGACGACGTGGCTTCGGCTTACGCTTCGACTTATCCCATCGCGCTCATTCTCGTGGTTTTAGCTTCGCAGTTCATCGTAACGCTTATAAGGTAAGTGCGTAAAACGCAACTTAAAATTCATAATTTATATTCAAAAAGATCGTTCCGGGAATACCCGGGCGGTCTTTTTTTGAAAGAGTAAAAGACAAAAGCGTGTAAAAGCCGTTTTTTACGGCTTGATTTAATATCGTTTGACATTAAAGCTCGTAAAGTTTATACTTTTATTAAAGTATAAAAAAGCGGTTTGACTGATATGGTGATTTTACTTACAAAAGGATATAAAAAGGAAGAACTTTCTTCTCTTACTTCATATATAACGGCATGCGGCGCGACTTATAATCTTGTCTGCGGCAAAGGTTTCGATTACCTCGAGCTTTCGGGCGACGTTTATAAAGTCGATCCCGAAGTCCTGCGCGAAAAGCGCATAGTAGCGGGGGTGGAAGGGTTTTCTTCGCCGTACGTTTACGCTACGAAAAAATCGGGTAAAACCGCTCAAAAAATTATAACCGTCGGCAGCGTGAAAATCGGCGGCGGCAATTTTACCGTCATTGCGGGACCTTGTTCCGTCGAGTCCGAAAGGGCTATAATCGACGTCGCCGTTGCTGTAAAAAACGCGGGGGCGGACATTCTCCGCGGCGGCGCGTTCAAACCGAGAACTTCTCCCTACACCTTTCAGGGACTCGGCGAAGACGGCGTTAAATTTTTAATAAAAGCCAAAAAAGAGACGGGACTCCCGATTGTTACCGAAATAACGGGGGTAAGCCGGCTTAATCTGTTTTCCGAAGTCGATTTGATTCAGATCGGCGCGAGAAACATGCAGAATTTTGAACTATTAAAAGAAGTAGCAAAACTCAAAAAGCCGATTTTTTTGAAACGCGGCTTTTCAAACACCGTGCGAGAGTTGTTATTCTCTGCGGAATATCTTTTGTCGGAAGGCGCTGATGACGTTATTCTGTGCGAAAGAGGCATAAGAACGTTTGAAACGATAACCCGCAGCACGCTCGATTTGTCGTCGGCAGCCGCGCTTAAAACGATGACAGACCTTCCCGTGTTCGTCGATCCGTCGCATGCGTCGGGGAATAGTCGGCTCGTAAAGCCGCTCTCGCTCGCATCCGCCGCGGTCGGAGCGGACGGACTTATGATAGAAACTCATCTTTCGCCGGAAGAAGCTCTTTCCGACGGTGCGGAATCTGTAACGCCCGCCGGACTTAAAGATATAATCGCCGCCGCAAAATCGGTGGTAAACGCTTGCAAAACGGCGGACAGAACGAGAATCTGACGCTTTTTAAAAGGTAAACAATGATTAAACAAACGGTCAACGCGTCAAAAAAGTACGACGTAATAATTTCGGACGGCAAAAAGGATTTTAAAGCCTTTCTGCCGCTTTTTGGCGGGAAAAATATTCTCATTCTTACCGACGATAACGTTTTTAATCTTTACAAAGACTATTTTGACGGCGTTTTTACGGATAAAAACGTCTATTATTACGTGATCCCGCACGGCGAAGAGAGTAAAAATTTAACCGAATATGCAAAAATAGCAGAGTTTCTTGCGAAGAATAATTTTACGAGAAGCGATTCGCTTATTGCTTTCGGCGGGGGAGTTACAGGCGATCTCGGCGGCTTTTTAGCTGCGACTTATTTAAGGGGAATAAACTTTTTCACCGTTCCGACTACGCTTTTATCAGCCGTCGATTCGTCCGTCGGCGGAAAGACCGCGGTCAACATTTCGGTCGGCAAAAATCTTTGCGGCGCGTTTTATCAACCGACCGCCGTTTATATAGATATTTCTTTATTAAAAACTCTCCCGGAGCGTGAAGTAAAAAGCGGTCTCGGAGAGATTTTAAAGTACAAATTCATCGCAAAATCGCCCGCGAACTTTTCGTACGAAAGAATTTTTGCGGTAAAAACCGTTATATTAAGTGGAACCGAACACGGCAGTTTCGCAGGTAACGAAGGCGAGCTTTTAACCCGCATTATATCGGATGCGATTTCCGAAAAAACCGCCGTCGTAGAAGCCGACGAAAGGGAATCGGGGGTAAGAAAGATTCTCAACTTCGGGCACACCGTCGGTCACGCTATAGAAAGACTTTCGGACTTTAAACTTTCTCACGGCGAGGCGGTCGCAAAGGGGATTTTATACTCGCTTCGGATTTCGAAAATTCTTTCGGAAAACAAGAAAAAGTTCGATAATGAAATATCTCTGTATAAAAAAGCCCTGAAAGAGTTAAAAATATACTTTTCGGACGATTTTACGCCTAAGGAGATAATCGCCGCCGTAAAAAGCGATAAAAAAATGAACGACGGCGGAGTAGACTTTGTAATTATAAACGACGATTTTAAGCCGGAAATAAAAACCATTCCGCTTACGGAGCTTGAAAATTATATCGGGCTTATAAAGGAAACACGTTATGAAGGCTGAAATTTTTCACTCCGTATTAAGCGGAAAAATAATCGCTCCGCCTTCCAAGTCCGAAGCCGAAAGATTTATGATAATCGCCTTTTTAGCCGAATATTTTTGCAAAAAAAACAAAAGAATAACGGTAAAAAACGTCGGTAGTTCCGACGACGTAAAGGCGATGAAAAACGTGCTCGAAGCCTTGGGATTGAAGTGCGGATTCACGGGCGGCGACTTTTACGCCGATTATTATGACGAGAGAACCGCTATCGAAAAAGACGGCTTTATATCTGCGGACGTTTATTCTTCGGGCGCTACTTTAAGATTTCTCCTTCCGATAATCGCCGCTCTCGGCAAATCCGCGCGTATATACGGCGACAAAACGCTCCTTGCCCGCCCGAACGACAGTCTTTTTATTGCGTTAAGTTCGGCAGGAATAAAGATTGAAAGAGAAGAAAATTATATTGAGTTAAGCGGCAAAATATCTGAGGCCGAGCTTACGATCGACAGGTCTTTAAGCTCTCAATATTTAAGCGGACTTCTGCTCGCCGCGCCGCTTATCGGAAATATCGTAAAAATAAAAGCCGTGGGGGAACAGACTTCCGGCGGCTATATTGATATGACGATAGCGGCTCTTAAAAATATCGGCGTTACCGTGACCGAAAATAGCGGAATTTATACCGTAAAAAGCGACGTAAACGATAATAATATACCGGACGAACTTACGGTAAAAGGCGACTATTCGGGAGCGGCGCAGTTTATTCTGTCCGGGGCAAAGACTGTTACGATAGAAAATCTCGATAAAAATTCTCTCCAGCCCGACGCAAGCGTTCTCGCCGCCATAAAAAAGTTCGGACTTAAAACAGAATGGGAAGAAAACAAAGTTACCGTTCGTAATGTATCGTGCGATAATATGAACGATAAAAAAGAAGAACCGCTCGAATTTTTTATAGACGGCTGTCCCGATTTAGCCGAAATTATAGCCGTATCTTCGGTAATTTTCAATAAAAACGCGATAATTCACGGTACAAAAAGACTTAAGTATAAAGAAAGCGACCGCGCCGCAGCGATAAAAAGGCTGCTTACCGCCGCCGGCGTAAAGACCGAAGTAACGGATAATTCGATAGTAATCTACCCGTCGAAGCCGAAGCCTTTCGTATTCGATGCAGACGGTGACCACAGATCGGTTTTTGCCGCGACAATTCTTGCGGCTTTTACGGAAGGGAACGAAAAAAGCGTTATTTACGGGGCGGAAGCGATAAAAAAATCTTATCCCGGATTTTTTAACGATTTTATAGAGCTCGGAGGAAACTGCCGTGTCGATTTTTGAAGGCAAAAAAATAAAAATAAAAACTTTCGGCGAATCTCATTCCGAATTCATCGGGGCGAGCGTTTCGGGCGTCGGCAAAATAAAAATAGACTACGACAAACTCACCGCTTTTTTAGAACGAAGAAAGCCTTATAAAGAATTTTGCGGAACGGAGCGGACGGAGAGCGATATTCCCGTGTTTTCGGGAGTTGAAGACGGCGTAATAAACGGCGACTTTTCATTCAAAATCGCAAATACCGACGTAAAAAAGTTCGATTACGGCGAACTGTACGCAAAGCCCAGACCTTCGCACGCCGACGTAGCGGCGTACTTAAAAGACGGAACTCTTGACTTTACGGGCGGCGGAAGATTTTCAGGCAGGCTCACCGCTGTTTTATGCGTCATCGGCGGAATATTCAAAGAAGAGCTTGAAAAACGCGGCGTAAAAATCGCGGCGTATATTTCTTCGGTCGGCGGCGTAAAAGGAACCACGTACAAGACCGGCGTTCCCGAATATAAAACCGTCATCGAAAAGCGGCAGGGCTTCCCGTCGCTTTCCGCTAAAAAAGAAATGCTTGAAAAAATAAACGACATAAAGCTCGCCGGCGATTCGGTCGGCGGCAGGGCGGAGTGCATCGTCTACGGCTTGAAGCCCGGCGTCGGCAACGACATGTTCGAGGGACTCGAAGGCAAAATATCTTCGCTTCTTTATGCCATTCCCGCGGTCAAGGGGGTAGAGTTCGGTCTCGGATTCGACTTTGCCGATTCTTACGGAACCGCGGTAAACGACGAAATGCGCTTTAACGGCGATAAAATAGAATTTTTATCGAACAGCGCCGGCGGCATTTACGGCGGGATATCGGTAGGCTTGCCCATAACTTTCGGGGTGGCGATAAAACCGACGCCGTCCATAAAAAAGCCGCAGAGAACGGTAGATCTCGTTAAAAAGCAAAACGTTACGATTGAAATAACCGGCAGACACGACGCGTGCATAGCGGTACGCGCGATTCCGTGTATCGAAGCCGCCGCGGCGATAGCCATATACGACGAACTTTTATAGGATAATTATGGAAGACCTAAAAATTTTAAGAGATAAAACAGACAAAATCGACGACGAAATAGTAACTCTTTTGTTAAAGCGTATGGCTTGCAGTAAAGCTATAGGCGAAGTAAAAAAATCATTATCCGTTCCCGTTACGGACTTAAAAAGAGAAGACGAAATCATAAACCGCCTTACTTTAAACAAAAAAGAATCCGAAGCGGAACTGATAAAGGACGTTTATAAGCTTATTTTCGCTTATTCCAAAAGTTTACAAAAGTAAGATAGGCTTTTATAAAAATTCGGTCGGCTTTTATCATACCTGTGTTACCGAAACATAACCGCATATTTATCGGACGTATCGGCGACCGATACCAAAACGTATCGCCGAAACGCTGCCAAATGATAAAAGCAAAACGCCGCCGAACACGTAAAAAAACAAAAAATACACATGTAAAAAACAACAAAAGAATATAAACCTCATATATTACATACAATTTTACCGGACACTCCGGCGGTATAAAAATGAAGGAATTTTTCAAAAAAGTATGGGAAAGATTTAAAAAATTTTTCGTATGGCTTTTTAAGCAGTTAAAAGACAAAAAGAATATAATAATCTTTATAATAACGGTTTTCGTGCTTTCGTCGGAAGTCTGGTTTTCCTTTCTGATGGCGGCTCTGACTAAAAATAAGTGGTGGTGGGGCGTAGGATCCGCTTGCTGGGCGTTCTGGCTCGCGCCGTTCACTCCGTTTATACCGCTTTGCATCGCGATAACGATCGGCGTCAGAAAAATACTCGATAAAATAACCGTAAAGAAGAACAAAAATCCGTCAGACGATAATTCCCGCGGCAGTAATGAAGAAAAAGAAGCCGCAAAACCCGATACCGAATGAAAAAACGAAACGTGAACGCCGTAAAACGGTAAATACAGCCGCTTGAACGGCCGCTGATAAAAATACAAAAGTAAAAGGGGAATAAAAATGAGCGATATAACAAAAAGAGCGATAGGCGCGTCTCTGAAAAATTTATTGAGAGAGAAAAAGCTTAATAAAATAACAGTTCAGGACATAGCCGACGATTGCGGAATAAACCGTCAGACTTTTTATTATCACTTTCAGGACATAAACGACCTTGTCGAATGGATCTGTATCGAAGACACCGAAAAGGTCCTTAAAGAAAACCGCACCTACGACACGTGGCAGGAAGGCTTTTTATCTGTTTTCGAACTTGCAAAAAAGGATAAAGTATTCATAGACAATATTTACCGCTCCGTTCCGCTTGAAGTTCTCGAACAATATCTGTATAGGCTCGTATACCCGCTTCTTAAAAACGTCGTGGACGAAAAGAGCAAAGACTTCCACGTACGCGAAGACGATAAAAAGTACATAGCCGATTTTTATAAATACGCGTTCGTCGGCGTGCTTCTGGATTGGATAAGGGACGACATGATGGAAAGTCCCGAAAACATCGTAGACCGCGTTTCCAGAATCGTCGGCGGCAATATAGAAAACGCCTTCCGCAACTTCACCGCCAAAAATTAAAAAGACGAATAACTTCTGTAAACAATTCAAAACAATCTTAATAAATAATATAGATATAACTGATTTAATAATAATCGATCAGGATACAACAAAAATATCCTTACAAAAAAACGCTCCTTATCCGGGCGTTTTTTTGCTTGCCGTTTTACGCCGTCGGCGACTATGATACGCGCAATTTTATCATTTTACCGCCGTATTTTCTCCCATATTTTTAATGAAAAATTTTTTAGACAAAACCCGGAAAGTGTATAAATTTTTTACAGTTTATCGCCGGTGTAACAAATTAAGACAGCGGCAAAAATTTGTCTATTGTAATTTATTTTTCGCCGCGTTACAATAAGGGCAGAAAAAAAGATCGGAGGTAAAAGATCATGTATTACGGAGCAGGAAACTATGAAGCGTTCGCTCATCCCGTAAAACCGGAAGGAGTAGACGGAAAATCGGCTTACATTATAGGCACGGGGCTTGCCGGACTTTCGGCGGCGTTCTTCCTTGTAAGAGACGGACAAATGAAAGGAGAGCATATTCACCTTCTTGAAAAACTCGACATCGCAGGCGGTTCGTGCGACGGAAGATCGGTTCCGAGACAGGGCTACTTTATGAGGGGCGGAAGAGAAATGGACAACCATTTCGAAGTTATGTGGGAAATGTTCAGAGACGTTCCTTCAATCGAAAACCCGGGTTTATCCGTTCTCGACGAATATTACAGACTCAATAAAAAAGATCCCAACTACTCTCTTTGCAGAGCGACCGTAAACCGCGGCGAAAACGCGCATACGGA
The DNA here is from genome assembly GCA_003538975.1 of Clostridiales bacterium. Lineage (GTDB taxonomy): Bacteria > Bacillota > Clostridia > Christensenellales > Borkfalkiaceae > UBA11475. Next base: position 10,136 of record DPQQ01000012.1, read on the forward strand.
CAATAAATTCGGTTTAAGCAAAGCCGCCGCTATGGAAATAAGCAAGCTTTTCTTAACGCCGGAAGAAGAACTCGAAGACAAAAAAATAAGCGACTACTTCGACGACGAATTCTGGAACAGCAACTTCTGGCTTTATTGGCAGACGATGTTCGCGTTCCACTCGTGGGATTCGGCGCTCGAAATGAAGAGATACCTTCAGAGATACGTTCACCATATCGACGGACTTCCCGACTTCTCGGCGCTCCGTTTCACTAAATACAATCAGTACGAAAGCCTTATTCTTCCGCTTCAGAAATATCTCGAAGAACGCGGCGTAAAAGTAGAATACGGCGTAGACGTCAAAAACGTAGTATTCGATATAAACGGCAAAAAGAAGGTCGCTAAAAAGATCGAATACGTTAAGGACGGCGAAAAGGGTTCGATAGACCTTTTGGAAAGCGACCTTGTATTTATTACAAACGGATGCTGCACCGATACGAGCTGTTACGGCGACCAGACTCACGCGCCCGACCTTTCCAAGGTAAGAAAAGGCGGCGGCGAATCGTGGGATCTCTGGAAGAAGATAGCTCTTCAGGATCCGTCGTTCGGCAATCCGTCCAACTACTGCGACCATCCCGACGAAACCAACTGGATGAGCGCGACGGTAGAAACTTCGGACGAAGAAATCATCGAATGTATCGAAAAGATTTGCAGAAGAGATCCGAGAGCCGGCAGAGTGACCACGGGCGGCATCGTAACGGTAAAGGACAGCGTAAACAATTGGTATATGTCCTGGACGATAAACCGTCAGCCGCAGTTCAAAGCGCAGGATAAAAACACTGTTCTTATCTGGCTTTACTCGCTCAACACCGACAAACCCGGCAACTACGTAAATAAACCCATGCGCGAATGTACCGGCGAAGAAGTATGTGCGGAATGGCTCTATCACATCGGCTTGCCGCTTGAAAAAATCAACGAATACGCAAAAACTAAAGCCAACACAACAACTTGTTATATGCCTTTCATAAACGCGTTCTTCCGTCCGAGAAAGAATTCCGACAGACCTAAGGTCGTACCCGAAGGAGCGGTTAACTTTGCATTCATCGGTCAGTTCGCCGAAACCCCGAGAGATACCATCTTCACTATAGAATACTCTATGAGAACGGGCATGGAATCGGTTTACACTCTTCTGGACATCGACAGAGCGGTTCCCGAAGTATGGGGCAGCGTATACGACGTAAGGGAACTTTTGAAAGCGGTTTATTACGCGCTCGACAAGCAGCCTTTGACGAGCATGAAGCTCACGGTGAAAGAAAAGCTTATGCTTAAAGAAGTAACGAAAGCCGTAAAAGGCACCGACGCCGAAAAACTCATTAAAGAAAGCGGGATTCTGTAATAAACCGAAAACCGCTTTCAAAAAGACAAAAAGCTTACCGCGGGTCTGATATATCGCGTTTTGTATCAGACCTGAACGTAATAAAACTCCTCAAGCCCGAAAGGGAAATTTTAAGCAAAACTCCATAAACAAGTAAACGCAACATAAAAACAACCGCTTTTTTAGCGGTTGTTTTTATGTATTTTAACAAAATTTTATAAAAATTCTTGATTTGTTTTTACGATTATGTTATTATTTATTTGCCAGACTAACTTAATATAAGCGGAACGACTTTGATTCGGAGTATTGTTATACTCTTTTTTTGTACACTGTATTTTTTGAATTTGTTAAAAATGCAAATTCCATAAATACAGTGTCGGGGTTATCCCGGTTCCGTTTTGGTTAGTTTGGCGACTATCGGAATTTGCGTTTTTTTGCGCTTACTTCGGTAGGCGCATTTTTTTATTTAAGTGGGGGATTATGAAGGATATTTTTTATGAAAAGAACAAAATAACCACGTTACGTGTTATTTTTTTAGTGTTATTTCTGGCTTGTTGCATTCTGACGGTTGTTTCATGCAAACCGACAACCGAGTTTGAAATCGTATCCGCCGAAGGCTATCTTAACGATTATTACGAATATTCCGACGAATCCGAATGTACGATAACGGCGGAATTTAACGAAAGCGTGGACGAAGGAAGCATAACCGTAACTTTTTATGACGAAGACGGCAATATTTCGGATAAGCAGACAAAAGATTTTACTTCATGGGACGTAAACGATAAAACGGTCGAAATTACTTTTTCTAACGTAAAGGGGCGTCCCGCTTCTTATGAAGTAACCGATTTTACTGTCGAGCCGCCTCCGAGCCTTGTTTCGATTTTAATCTCTGAGTTTATAGTATGGCTGATTTTATTTATAATTACGGTAAGTCCGTTTGCCATGTCCTGCGAAATATACGACTTTAACGGAAACGCCATAACCGTTTATTCGGGTTGGTTCAGTTGTTATGTAAAAGTAAACGGCATTACGGTAGATAAAAAAAGCTCGATTTTAAGGAACTTCTTCTTCGGCAGAATATTCCCGATGCACCTTTCGACTACGCTTCCGGACGGCGTGTTTTTGCTTGTTAAAATAAACTTTTTTAACGGAATAAAAATGTGGCTCAACGGCTGTGTATATAACAAAAAATATATAAAACAAAAATAATTTTTATTTAAGGGGGAAAATTATGGGAACACCTTTAAGCGAAGCTCGCGCAGATAAAAAGAAAATAAACACGCACAAAACGATATGTCTTATTATATGGGCAATCAGCCTTATAGCGACTGTTTGTTTAACTGTTTTTTGTTTTTATGTTTTTTATATTCTTTTTATATATGTATTTTTGTTTATATCTTGTCTTCTTGTCCCGGCTATGTTCGTATCTTGCAGAGTTTATGATTTTAACGGAAACATTATAACGGTTTATGCAGGATCGTCGCATCATTATTTAAAAGTAAACGGAAAAATAATGGACGAATACACAGCTTTTTTCAGAAATAGTCCGATTTATCTTTCGACAAATCTTCCGGACGGAACGTATCTGCAGGCGACGATAACCACCATGAACAGGGTTTCGCTTAAAATAAACAACGTTTTATATACGGTCGAAATAAAAAATCCGTAAAATAAAAAATATGAACCGAAATATAACACAACTATAAATACAATCTAAAAAGACGGCAAATTGCCGTTTTTTTTGCGTATCGGGTTAAGTGGTATAATAAATTGTTTTAAACATATATCGGAATAAAATCCGGAATAAAACAAGCCGCCGCATAATAGATTAAGGTAGAGAATGGGTGAAGTCTTACGGTTAAATACGCTAAAAAGGTTGAAGCCGATATTTTAAATCGCAGAATTTCGCCAAAATCCGACAAATCGGTAACAATTTTTTGTTTCATCGGAGATTATAATGAAAATCGTAGCGGTAAAAAAGAAAACTTTGATAATAGCGGCGATACTTATTCTGACGGTAATCTCGTCGATAAGCGTCGGCGCGGCGGCTGTATTCAAACCCAAAAGATCGCTGCCGATATATTCGGTAGACCGGTCGGACAAAAAAATAGCAATATCCTTCGACTGCGCCTGGGGAACGGAGTTTACCGACAAAATTCTTGAAATTCTTAAAGAAAAGGATGTAAAGACGACCTTCTTCTGCGTGGAATTCTGGACGAAAAAGTATCCGGAATACGTTAAAAAAATCTCGGACGAAGGGCATGAACTCGGCACTCACTCGGCAACTCATCCAAAAATGAGTACGCTTTCAAGAGAGCAGATTATAAAAGAACTGACTACTTCAAAAACGGCTCTCGAAGAGATAACGGGTAAGACTGTGGATCTTTTCAGACCGCCTTACGGCGACTATAACAACCTTGTTATAGACACTTCGCGGGAGCTGGGACTTTATCCGGTGCAGTGGGACGTAGACAGTCTCGACTGGAAAAATCTTACCGCGGCAGAAATGTATAAAAGAGTGGTCTCACGGGTAAAAAGCGGCTCGATAGTGCTGTTCCACAACAACGGACTGCACACCGCCGAAGCTCTTCCGGGAATAATAGACGCTCTTAAAAACGAAGGTTTTACCTTCGTAACGATAGGGGAACTTATTTATAAAAAAGAGTACAGAACCGACAACACCGGCAGGCAATTCGAGATATAAACTCGTACTAGTGCCGGACTCGGCAAAAAGGGGAAAAGATGAACATTTTTACGGAAAAGAACAACAAGGTTTACTTAAGCGGAAAAGTCGTTACAAAGGCGGACTTTTCGCACGAAGTGTACGGCGAAAGTTTTTACGAAATGACTCTCGCGGTGGAAAGACTTTCGGGACAGGAAGACAAACTCCCGATAACTGTGTCGGAAAGGCTACTTAAAGATAAAAACGTAGGAGTAGGCTCGGTTATTACAGTCGCCGGGCAGTTCAGAAGTTACAATAAGTTAGTGGACGGCAAATCCAAACTTATGCTCACCGTATTCGTAAGGGAAATACTTGACGAAGCGGCTTCGGATAATCCTAACGGCATAATCCTTTGCGGTTACGTCTGTAAACCGCCCGTGTACCGCACAACGCCGTTTAACCGCGAAATCGCCGACGTTCTTCTCGCAGTCAACCGCTCTTACAACAAGTCCGACTACATTCCTTGTATAGCCTGGGGCAGAAACGCAAGGTTTGTGCGGTCTTTACCCGTCGGCGAAAAACTCGCCGTCTCGGGCAGAATACAGAGCAGAGACTATCAGAAAAAGTTTTCCGAAACCGATATAAGAACTCTCACCGCATACGAAGTCTCCGTATCAAAGCTCGCCGCGGTATCGGAGGGTGAAGAAAACGTTGCCGAAGAAGCCTTCGAATCCGATTTTTATAACCTTGCCGAAAAGCAGAATATGACCGGCGAAATCACTTTTAAGGAAAGCAAAATCGAAACGGACATAGTGTCTTAGAGGGTTATAAACATAAAACAGCTACGCCAAAAAGGAAAATAAAAATTATAAAAAGTATCACATTGCTTTTATCTCATATATGGCATGTATACCTCCGAAAAGATATAAAAAAGGACTCCTTTGAGTCCTTTTTTATTGCCGTTTTTAAGTAACGGCGACAAATATTTTTTATTAAATAGGGTAACGTTTCGGCGATACAGGTATTACTAATATGAGCCGAAAGCGCATTTTTTAAGATTCCGTAACGTAAGTTTTCTTTTTGTTTATAAAGAATACCGCGACGATAAAGAGAGCAAAGGTAGAAAGCGTTATCAAAAGGAAGTTTTTAAGAGAATCGTCCTTGTTTTTTATAACGTCCGAAGCCTTTATAAGACCGGAATAATACGTTCCGTCTTTTTTATAGATTACGGTAACGTAGCCGTTTTCTTCTTCGCCGGCTTTGACCGAAGTAACCGCGTCGAAGGTATATACTTCGTTCATATCCTTGTCGTAAACCACGGTGCCGACGGCGACTTGTTTTAATTTATAGTTTTTCGGGGCGGTTTTATTTATTATCTCGTCCGCGGTGAACGTCGCGGGAATGAAGCCCGAATATTCGTCGTCGTTTACCGTACAGCCGACGTAATAGTACGTTTTACCGTTGAAATCGAAAGTTTTTACTACTTCGATAACCGTTCCTACTTCGAGACGGACGGGTTTGTTTTCGCTTGTATAAATACAGCAAAGGTTGTTCTGCGTTATAACGGGGTAGCGGTAAAGGTTTACCGAAGAAGAAACGACTTTCATGACGGAAAGATCATCGGGGATAATTTCGCCGCTCGTTATTTCGGAAGACTTTACCAAAAGTATCTCGGTACCCGCGCCTTCGCCCGATAAAAGTATGCCGTATCCGTTACCGGTTTCGCCTATTAAAAGATACTCTTTATCTGTTGCGAAAAGCTGTCTTTCGTACCCGAAAACTCTCTCTTTATCAAGGTTTACCCTGAACGCGCATTTGCCGCCGACGGTTACTTTTTTAACGTCGGGATTTCCGTTCGCCGCCGAAAGCGAAAGTCCTTCGGGCTTTAAAATGTTGTCCGCGGATTCGTTTTCGAGATCGTCGGTAGTTAAAATAAACGACTGCTCGGAATAGATGATATAAGCGGTTTTGTTGTCGTAGTTGAGAGCGAGATTAGAAGCTTTTTTATCCGCCGCGCCGCCGTACCTGGACAAGTTTTCGTTAAGGCTTAAATTGAAAAATTTTACCGTTCCGTCTGCGGCGATTTTCGCAATGCGGTTGTTATTCGACAGCGCGTAAACGTTTTCGCAAAGGTCGACGGAAAGGGAAACCGCGTACTCTAAGTTATTAAAGTCTATATCGTATGTTTTGACGTGTGTTAAAACGATGGGATCGTTTGCCGCGGTTTCTTCCGAGGTGTTCGAAGTTACGCTGTATTTATATACGGAATTGCTGCTTTTAACGTAAATATAAAGGTATCCGTCCGCGTCCACGGTCATAAATCCGCCGCCCGCTATAATGCTGTTTTCGATATTCAGTCTCTGGCGGGTTACTTCGAGCGAATCTTCGTCCACTACGGTCAGATATTTACCCGTCGCGCCCATAGACAGAAAGAAGTATTTGCCGAATATGTACGACGACGAATATATAGAAACGCTTTTTTCGGTATTTATATCCGGGATTTCGGTAAAAGATTCGTCCTTGCCGTTTATCTTTTTGTAATAAACGTTAACGCCGTCCGAAACCACAACCGATTTATCGCCCAGAGAGAGCAGTCGGAACTCGGAGACATTGTCTAACGGAGTAGGAAATTCTGTAAATTCGCCGGTGGTAAGATTTACTATCTTTACGCCGCTGCCCGAAAAGAACGCGAGATTTTTTCCGTAAAGGGAGGACGAAGTGGTGTTTTTATAAATTCTGTTGTCCGTCTTTTCGTTTGTCGCGACGGCTTTCCCGGTGAATGTGAAGTTATTGCCGCCGTCCGCCGTCGTGGTGAAAAACTGTATCGTTGCCGTCGAACGGTCGATAACGGCGAGTTCTTCGTTATAAACAAACAACGATTCGGGGAGTTCGATATATCCGAGCTTGTCCGAGCTTAAATTTTCGAGCGCGACCTTAGGCGAAGCTTTGAAGTCCGCTATGTCGAGATATAAAACGCTGCCGTTCGAAATGAAAAAGAGTTTATCCGCGCTTGCCGCCATATTGCTTATCGACGAACCTGCCGAAAACGCTTCTTCCGCACCCGAAAACGGGGGATTGAGACTTACCTTATAGATTTTGGAATCTACGTTATAAAAGTAGTAGTTATTGTTTAAGGCTACGCAGCTCTGCGGGTTGCTGGACGGTCTCGTATCGCCGCCCGTGCTGTCGCTCTGCTTTAAGATAATCGAATTTTCTTCGGCAGAAAGAACCGAAAAAATATTGACCGAGTTATCCTTTGCGATGATGAAGTTTTTTCCGCCGCAGTAGTCGAATGTTCTTACCGAAATCGCGCTTCCGGGCGCGTCCGCCGAAACTACGTCGGCTTTTACGCCCGTTTTTATATTTATCGAAAAGAGCTTAAGATCGTGCTGAAAAATGACGTAATCGCCGCTTTCTGCCGAATAAACGGCTATTTTGCCCAAGTCGTTGAATTCGGTTATGCCGTAATCTTTCGCTTTGAATTCGCGGTAAATTCTGTTTTCTTTGTCGTAAACGGTTATAGAGTGCTTGTCGCCGTCGAGACCGCCGTTTTCAAGCACGGCGAAGTATCTGTCGTTTTCGTAAGCGTACTTTGGAGAGACGAGCTTCTGATAAAGATAGTAGTCGTCCGGGGAATAGAGTTCGGCGTTTATATAGTTTAATTCTTCCGCCGCGGCGTGAGTTTTTTTGTAGTTAAAGTACCCGTACAAAAATCCCGCGCACAGGCATAAAAGGAATATCGAAAGGAATAACGCCCCGTATAAAAGAACCTTCTTTTTTGTCGTGAGCAGTTCTTTTTGTTTTGCGTTTTTTACCATAGAAGAACAAGCGGAACCGTCCGCCTCATTATCGATGGGCTTATTTATAATCTTCTCAGGATCTTCGGGAAGATTTTTATCGTTTTGCAAATTCAGATTTTCGTCCATAGTTTCTCCGTAAAAATTATTTAAAGTCGGGGGGAGAACCCCGAATCGTCGTTTTTTATTATTTTAGCATATTAAAAAAAAATTAACAAGATATTTTTAAATAATAAAGTAACTATATATGCAGCGATATATACGGGAAGCGGCGATAACGAGGGTTTTGTCCGTCGGCGCGAATATTAAACGTGAATATAAAAACGAACAAATTAAAATCCGTAAGATCCGATAAAAACAGAAATAAAACGCCGACGAGCAGGCGTTTTGCGAAATATCCCGAAAAACGACGGCAGAATATTGTAATCTGGCGGAATTTTTCGCTTTTTGGCGATTTTGTTTTTTCGTGCAGAAAAAATTTTATAAATTTATAAAAATTTTTGGCATATATGACTTTACATGGCAGGATTAAATGATATGATAATTGCGAAAAGCGAACAAACGTTCGTAAAAAGGGGTTATCAAATGTTGCATTACGAAAAGACCGCGTTCTACGTTTATCCAAAGCTTAAAGCCATGATAAAAGGGATAGACGAAACTTTCATTCGAAAAATTTACGACTCTAAAAGCGATACTTCGCCTGCGCTTTACCAGTGCGAAACGCTTTTAAAAATCACCGATATAAAGCAGAACCTGCTGTTTCTTAAAGCCGCCGACGAAAAGGTATATAACGAGCTGTCGGACGAAAAAAAGGAACTTTTATCCTATAAATATTTCAGGCTCGGCAAGGGCGGCGCGCTTCCTCTCCACGGCAAGTCCGTCCGCTCGTACTATCGCCGCCAGATCCGTCTCGCGAAAGAGATAAAAGAGCTTTTAAGCGGCTTCGGCGTTACCGAAGACTGGTTCGAAAAAAATCTTCTTACCGTGCCGTTTATAAGAGAAGAGCAAAAAAAGGTCGAACTTCGCGAAAGACTTATAGGTATCGAAGAAGAAAAAGAAAATCTCGCCGCAAAAAACGGCGAATCGGACTATTATAACTTAGATAACGTTTACGCGGGGGACGACGGCGTTCCGTTCTTTACCGGTTTTTCTTCGGAAGACGAAAAATCGTTCGGCACGGATTCCGATCCGGAAAGACTTGAAAAACGCAATCTCTTCGCCGCGGCGGAAATGCTTAAAATCGAAGAAGCAAAAGAAAAGGCGAAAGCTTCCGCTGAAATTAACGGAAGCTTTGCCGATAACTGCGACGAGCTGACGAATTTATAAAAAGCCGTTAAACGCCGTGATCGTCTTACAAAAAGCGTAGACCGGTAGCAAAATCTCACTCGCGGTTCTCGTAATCGTTCTTCTTTTCCGGTAGAACTATAAGCGCGATTATGATAATCGCCGCAAGCACCAGTGAAGCCGCCACCGCCGTTTTAAGAGCGGTTTCCGTATTCTTGTTTCCGGTTTTATTATCGTCCGCATCGCTTACGGGCTCCGGCGAATCTATCGGATCGGGATTAAGCGGAACGGTAAACGGGTACACGTCTTCTTCCGCGATAAATCCGAGCGTTTTGTTATACGAAACGCAGTAAAAAATCTCGCCGGAAGCTGCCGTCATTTTGCCGTAATAATATAAAGTGCGGTTTTTGAAAACGTATCTGTAACTGTTCGAAAGCGGTCTTTCAAAATACAGTTCCGCGTCCTTCGCGGTAGTGATTGAATAGGACAGGTACGGCAAAGACGTACCGTCCGACGGCGTTACGTCTTCTATTTTTACAAATCCGTCGAGCATCGGAGTGTTACCTTGACCAAAACATTCCACGTGATAATATTCGCCGCTCGCGCCGATTTTTTTAACGTAATAAGAATACGGCAGAATAAAAACCGCCGTTTCTTCGTCCGGAGAAGAGTAAAAAAAGACGTTCTCGCCGAGAACTCTTAAGTACGCTTCTTCGGCGCTTGCCCGCGTTAAATTTTTATTCGGGACAAAACCGATAAAAAAGCAGGTTATAAAAATAACCGCAAGGCTTGTCGCCGCAATGAGTTTTTTAATCATAATATTATCCGTATCCGGCCGCCCGGTAAAATTTCGGGATTAACGAAAGTATAAACCGGGCGTAAAAAAGTTTTATAAAATAATGTGTAAAAACGGGGGACGTTTTGTCGAAAAATTTAGCCGTAATTCTTACCGGAATCAAAAAAATAGAAGAAGTTTTATCCGCCCGCCTCGGCGAAAACAAGCTGACTTCTTACAATACCGGAAGGAAAAGACATAAAAAACAGATAGCATTTCATAAATGCAAAAAACGCAACCGCTGGGTATTCGGCGGCAACCGCAGCGGAAAAACGGAGTGCGGCGCGGTCGAAGCGGTGTATATGGCAAGGGGTATTCATCCTTATCGCAAAAACCGCAAAGACGTGTTCGGTTGGGTTGTTTCCGTCTCGCGTGAAGTTCAGCGCGACGTCGCCCAGAAGAAGATTTTATCATACCTTAACCCGTCCTGGATAGAAGATATAACCATGATTTCTGGAAGCCGCGGCAGTCCCGAGTACGGAATAATCGACCAGATAAGAATAAAAAACGTCTTCGGCGGAATTTCGGTGATAGGCTTCAAATCGTGCGATCAGGGCAGAGAAAAATTTCAGGGCAGTTCTCTCGATTTCGTGTGGTTCGACGAAGAACCGCCCGAAGATATTTATTACGAGTGCCGCATGAGAGTTCTCGATAAAAAGGGCGATATTTTCGGAACGATGACTCCCTTAAAAGGTCTCACGTTTATTTACCGCGAAATTTACCTTAACGAAAAGAACGACAAAAACGTCTGGTACGAGTTCATGGAATGGGCGGACAACCCGTATCTAAGCAAAAAAGAGTATACCGAACTTAGTTCCGCTCTCTCCTCTTCGGAGCTTGAAAGCCGCCGCTTCGGACGGTTTAAGCAAAGCGAAGGTTTGGTTTATCCCGAGTTCGACGAGAACGTTCACGTCGTCAGACCGTTTTATATTCCGAAGGATTTTCAGGATATGATTTCGATCGATCCGGGACTCAACAATCCGCTGGGGGCTCTGTGGTTCGCGGTCGATTTCGACGATACCGTTATCGTCGTAGCCGAACATTTCGAAGCGCAAAAAGATATTGCTTATCACTCTGCGGCGATTAAAAAAATATCGGATTTTCTGGGGTGGAAAACCGATAAATACGGCAGAATAGAAGCTCTTATCGATTCCGCCGCCAACCAGCATACTCTCGCCGCGAGCAAAAGCGTTACGGAGCTGTTTTTCGAACACGGCATTGCCGTCAACCCGAAAGTAAACAAGGATATGTTCGCTGGCATCGCGAGAGTGAAAGAATATTTTTCGCTTGGAGAAATTACCGGAGCGGACGACGATTTAACGGCTGATACTTCCGGTAATGCGGCCGGAGAATACGCAAAAATCAAAAAATCTCAAAAACCGAGAATTTTGATTTTCGATAACTGCGTGAATCTTATAAGAGAACTCAAAACTTACCGCTTCGGCGGCGGAGATAGTCCTATAAAGTCCGACGATCACTTATTGGACGCGCTCAGGTATTATCTTATGACAAGACCTTCGAAAAGGGCGATAAAAGCGGAGAAAACGATTATAGAAAAAGACAAGGAAAGACTTTACAAAAAAATAAGATATGAAAGAACTAAAAAAACCGTCGGAAACCAAAAGTCGCATCGCATATAAAAAGCGTAAAAACAGATCGGGCAAAAACGCAGACTTTTATTTTGCAAACATTCCGGAAAAGCCTGCCGAAGCGGTCGGAAAACAGATAAGCGAATCCGCCGGCAACCCGCCCGTAAAACAGACGGGCGAAACGTTTACGGACGGAGCGGTAAGGAACGCTCTGATAAAAAAGGCCACGGGATACATATCCGAAGAAACGGTTACCGAATATTCCTTCGGGGACGGGATCGAAACTCCGGTCAGAAAGAAGGTGACCAAAAAAGAAGTCCCGCCCGATATAACCGCAATAAAAATGCTGCTCGGCGAATCGGCGGAAGAAATAAGTCCCGATTACCAAGATATGACGGACGAAGAACTTATCGCCGAAAAAAACAGACTGATAGGGCTTTTGAAAACCGAAAGCGACCGAAAGGAGAAAGTATGAACGAAAAATTTTTAACCGCGGATAAACTTCCGCGCGGAGTTTGCGGCGATTCCGCCGGCAGACAAACGGGCAAAAAAGCAAAAACGGAAGAAACTCCGATAAAAAAGTATGCCGAAGATTTAGTCGCTGAAATAAAAAACGACTTTATTTCGCGGCGTGAAAAGCGCGCCGCATACGAAAAACAGTGGGATCTCAATCTCTCGTTTTTCAAGGGCGAACAGTATAAAACGATCGATCCGAAAGGCGAACTTACAGACGAAGGCAAAGACTATTTATGGCAGGGGCGCGAAGTCTATAACCATATTGCACCGATAGTCGAAGCAAGGCTCTCTAAATTTTTAAGGGTAAGACCGTCGCTCGCCGTCCGTCCCGAAAATTCAGATGCGGACGAAATAACGAACGCCCGTCTTGCCGAAAAGATAATAAATTCCGCCTTTACGGACGCCGGCGTTTACGGCGAAGTATATTCGGCAACGCGCTGGAGCGAAACATGCGGTTCGGGATTTCTGAAAATCGTATGGAACCCAAAGGGCGGCAAAAAGATAGGCACAACCGAAGACGGCGAAGTTTTCGAGGGCGAAATTTCCGTAAAAGCCCTCTCTCCGTACGTTATTTTCCCCGAAGATCTGGAGACCGAATCTCTCGAAGATCAGAAAAGCGTTATCGAAGCCGTCCTTTTGCCCGAAGCCGACATATATTCCGTCTACGGCGTAAAAGTCGGTGCGGACGATATCGAATATTCTTCTTCTGCCGAAAGCGACGTAAGACTCGTTATCTCAAAATACGTTCGCCCGACCGACGATTATCCCGAAGGCAGGCTTACCGTCATATCCTGCGGCGAACTTCTGTACGACGGCGAACTTCCTTATATCAACCAAAGAAACGGCAAAAGGGGCTACCCGTTTATAAAAGAAACGACTTCGGAACCCGTCGGCGAATTTTTCGGAAGAAGCGTCGTTGAAAGGCTTATTCCCGTGCAGCGAGCCTATAATGCGGTCAAAAACCGCAAGCACGAGTTTATGAACAGAATAACAATGGGCGTTATCTCGGTCGAAGACGGCAGCGTTGACGTTGACGACCTTGCCGAAGACGGACTTTGCCCCGGCAAAGTGCTTGTTTACAGACAGGGTTCCGCTCCGCCCGAAATGATGAATGAGACTACGCTCCCCGACGTATTCGATAAGGAAGAAGAAGCGCTCCTGAAAGAATTCGTAATTCTCGGCGGAGTGAGCGACGTGCTTTCGTCAAAGTCGGATGCGGGCGTTTCGTCGGGTTCCGCACTCGAAATTCTGAAGGAGCAGGAGAACGAAAAACTTTTATACGCCGCCGAAAACGTCAGAAACGTCTACCGTCTGACCGCCGAAAAAATATTAAGGCTTTACCGCCAGTTCATAACGGGCGTAAGGGCGATAAGAGACGTTACCGACGAAGAAAAGATGAAGTTCTTTTACGTCGACAAAAAGGCGGTGGCTTCGGACGAAGTCTATCTTATAAGCGACAACGAATTGTTTTATTCGCCCGCCGAGAAAAGGGAGATGATGTTAAAGCTCTATTCGTCCGGCATACTGACGGGAGAAGACGGCGCTGTTCCGGCGGCGGTAAAAGAAAGGCTATTATCGGGACTCGGTTACCGGGACTTATCCGCCGGGCGCGGAATATGCGCTCTTCAGCAGGACAAGGCTTCGTGGGAGAGCCATTATATAAAGGCGGAAAAAGTCGAGCCGGAAATCGTGGACGACGATTCGGTGCATATCGAGGAGCATACGAGGTATTACCTTTCCGAAATCGAAAATATGTCGAAGTCCGAGCGTGAAAACGTTCTTTATCACATAGGACGGCACAAGAAAAATATCGTTAAAAATTAAATTACGGGAGGAAAGTTATTTGAAAGAGAATTTATTAAAATCCGAAGCTATTAAAGCGGCAATTCCGCAGAGCGGAGAACCCGAAAAGGAAAACATGGCGGCAAAAGAAGAGCTTACGGATAAATTCCGCGGCGAAGAGCCGCAAAAAACGAAGTACGGCTTTACGGAAGAAGGACAAATCGGACGCAGTCCCGAACCCGTTGAGCCAGAGGGGGACGATGCGGCAAAAACTAAAGAAACGGACGCCGCAAAGTCCGGCGGGCATACCGCCGGGGCGAACGATATTTATACCGATATTCATCAGGAAAGCGTATCAGAAAAAAGCGTAAAGCAAAAAATTACTTTTTTTGACGTACCCGAAGAGATAAAGAACGAGATCGTTAAAGAATATCTTATAAAAATCAATTCGGCAAACAAGGAAAGCAAAATGTTTTTATCGGGCGGCGGCATGCGTACGCCCGTGAAAAAACCGACTTCTGTCGAAGAGGCCGGCAAAATGGTAAAAAAATTTTTAATTGATAAGGAGAACTGATTATGGTAACTTTACAAACCGCCGACAAGGCTCTTAAGGACTACTATTTAGGCGTTATAAAAGAACAGCTCGACGTCGGAACGAATCCCTTCCTTGCGATGATCGAAAAAACTTCCGAAGACGTTTACGGCAAAGAAATCAAAAAGATCGTAACGCATGGCATAAACGGGGGTATAGCGAGCGGATCGGAAAGCGGTTCGCTTCCCGCGGCGATGGGAAACAGCTATGCGGAATTCGCCCTTCCGCTCAAAAACCTTTACGGCAGCATCGAAATCTCGGACAAAGCCTTGCGCGCTTCCGAAACGGGTTCGGCAACGGCGGTCAGCCTGTTAAATGCCGAAATGAACGGGCTTATAAAAGCTTCTAAAGACAACTTTTCGAGAATGTTGTTCGGCGACGGAACGGGGTATCTTTGTAAAATCGTAAGTATATCCGACGACAAGTTGTCCGCCACCGTCGACGACGTTAAAAACATTACCGAGGGGATGCTTGTCGACGTATATCTCGGCGACAGCATAGATACGAGATATTCCGCAAACAGAATAACCGACGTAGATAAAGAAAACTCTAAAATTTACTTTACCAAGGCTATGAAGGACACGCCCAAAAATTCCGCTTTGTACGTCTCGGGTTCCAAAAATCAGGAACTCACGGGCCTCGGCGCGATATTCTCGGATTCGGCGACTTCGCTTTACGGTCTCGAAAAGTCCGGTAACAGATGGCTTAATCCCAACGTAAAGACGGTAGCTTCGCTTTCTTACGAAGACGTTGCCGAAATGCTCGACACGGTTGAAGAAAAGGGAGGCAAAGGCGCCGACGTCATCGTCTGCTCGTGGAAGGTGAGAAGAATCCTTCAGAAGATTCTCGTAAAAGCCGGCGTGACTCCCGCCGCATGCGAAACCGAAGGCGGTTACAAGTCGATAGCGTTTAACGGTATTCCCGTCATCGTGGATAAGCACTGTCCCGAAGGACATATGTACTTCCTTAATACCGAGGACTTCAAAATCTGTCAGCTCTGCGACTGGCAGTGGCTCGACGAAGGCGACGGCAGAATTTTGCGTAAAATCCCCGGCAAAGCGGCTTACTCCGCAACGCTCGTAAAGTACGCCGATCTTCTGTGCGAAAAGCCTTGCGGTCAAGGACTCATAAAAGGTATAACGGAAGCGTACGACGAACCCGTTCTCGTCGAAACCGTTACAAAAGCGAACGCTTCGGATTCCGGAAGCGGTTCCTGATAACGATTTTTTAAGCATGAATTCCGTATATAATTACGGTAAAATTAAAGTGTAAACACAAATTAAAAGGCCGGGCGGAAAGCGGAAAGTTTTCCGCCCGGTTACTTTAAAATTATGGGAGAATAAATGACTATAAAAGAAATAACGATTTCAGCCGCGGGATATTTAGGGAGAGAAGATATAATAGAATACCTCGAAAACCATACCTTCGAGTCCGGTGAGGAGCCGAGACTTAAAAAGGAAATAAATATCTTAAATAGATGCGCCAATCTCACGATAAACAGGCTCGCAACGGAATACGTTCCTATAAAAACCATCGAATCGGTCCGCAGCGTAAACGGTAAAATCACCTACGCTTCTCTTCAGAACAACGTTCTTGACGTTTTAAGCGTTTACGACTATTACGACAACAAAATATCTTTCAGGCTTTACCCGCTTTACATAAAAACCAAGCCCGAAGCCGTTAAAATAGAGTACACTTTTATCCCCGTAAAATACGAAGCCGATCAGAATATCGCTTATTCCGAAAAGGACGTTCCGGCAAGAGTTATCGCTTACGGCGTCGCTGCGGAGTGGTGTATGATAAGCGGCGATTACGACGAAGGCAGAATATGGGACAAACGTTTCAAAGAGAGCGCCGAAAACGTCTCCGTGGCGAAAAATCGCATCGTAAAGGCAAGGAGCTGGATATGAGAGATAAAGAAGTTTTAACCGTAAAACGCAAAACCGTCGAAGCGGATTTTAACCGGGCGAAATATATCGGAGCGAAAAACTTTTCGGGCGAAATCCGTCCTATAGGTAAAATCGCGGGTATAAAAGACGATGGCGTTACCGATTTTATTACCGTCGGGAATTACTTTATAACCGTAAAAAACGGCTCGGTTTACGTAAACGATACGATGCTCCCGCTCGCGAAAACAGAGAGCTTTACCGTCTGTATGGCGGACGGTAAAGAGATACTTTATATTTCGGACGGGGATAAGGGAGTTTTCTTTGACGGCAGCGTTTCAATCGAAACGGTACCGTCAAAATCGTCCGCGTTTATGTTCTCCCGTCTGTTTGTCGGGAATAAAAACAAGATTTTTTACTCGGACGAGCTCTCTCCGGAAACGGTTGCGGATTTCGGTGAAATAACTCTTCCTTCGTTTTACGGCGATATAACGGACGTTGTTCCGTATTCCGATAAGCTTTTTATTTTTACCGTAAAAACGGCGTTTAAGTTATTCTTTTCGGGCAGTGAATACAAACTCGAAAAAGAAGAGTTTTTATTCGATAAAATCGAACGCGGCGGCGCGAAAATTTTCGGGGATAAAATTCTTTTTGCGGCGGACGGCAACCTGTACGAAATAAATAAATCGGGTTCTCTTTCCATTATAAAAGAAGGCGGCGTGAGCGGCGCGGCGATAGCGAAGAGCGGCTATTATTTTATAAAAGTTTACGGAAACATTTACGCTTTTTGCCCCGATAAAACCGCCGTAAAAGTAAACGACAACGGCTTTACCGTAATAAAAAACGCCTTTATAAAAGAAGATTTTTCCTCTTCTGCGGATTTTGACGAAACCGTATCGGACGGGAAAGTGATATTCATGGTAAAGCAAAACGCTTACGCCTTAAAAAGCGTATGCGTCCATGCGGAAGTTTCTTTAGACGATCCGACAGTTTTAACCGTAACAAGAACAGATAAAACCAAGGGAAACAAAAAGAAAATAATTCTTAAAAGCGGCCTGAAGGAGTACCCCGTGAACATCCGCGGCGGCGAGTTCTTTGTTACGTTAGATTTAGGCTTTTGCAGCAGAATAAAATATCTTTCGTTTACTTTCGCTTGCAAATAGCGCCGGGCGGCTCGCCTAAAGTCCCCAAAATAAAAAACCGGCGGAAATACGGCAGGAAAAATCAAAACAAAAAGGAGAAACAAATTGTACCTTAATTATAACTATCAGGCTCCCGCCACCAAAGAAGAAATGCTTTCGACCTTAAAGGACATCGAAGAATTTTTCAAAACAAGAAAGGACGAAATTCCCGAAACGACTCTCGAAAAACTTTCGTGTACGAAAATGACGGTCGTGAGCCTGACCGAAGAACAGTTTTCCGAAAAGGCGGATATAATGCTCGCACCGGACTTTGAAGCCGATTTTATCGGACGTAAAGCCGCTCTGACCGCAAAGAAAGAAGAGTATAAAATAAAACGGGACGCGCTTTCGGACGTAAAATCCGCTAAAATAAAATCGCTTGAATCGGACTACGAAAAGGCGGTGAAAAAGCTTAAAAAAGAAGCGGTGAAGCGTGGTATGGAATATTCCGGCGAAGTCGCGACGGGCATAGCCGACCTTACGGCAGAGCTTTCGGCGGCAAAGGCGGAAGCCGAAGGAGAATATACCGAAAAGTATTCCGAATATACGGCTCTCATATCCGATTGCGAAGCGGATATTGCGGGCGTAAAAGAATATTTTTCCGCCGTGCATGCGGCTAAAAAGAATAAGCTAATCGCCGAACTCAAAGAAAAGGAAGACGCGGCAAAAACGGAAGCCTTAAAATACAACAACGGCTTAAAGGAAAAAGAAGTAAGGGTAAACAACGGCGTAACCCAGTCGCAGGCGAAGCTCGTTATAGACTATCTCGCGATAAAAGTAACCGATCTCACCGAGCAGGAACTCGCCGTAAGGGGGTACTTCAACTACGTCATGAAGGCGATTACCGACTATTACTTCAATCATTATTCCGACAATGTAAAAGCCTATCAGGATTTTATGAAGGAGGCTTCCTTAATAACCTTTCTCGGTTCGTTTTACGGCAACATGCTCGCCCTTTTTTATCAGCGCGCTTATCCCGAAAAGGCCCCCGCTTCTTCGGAATGATTTTTTTTGTTTTTCGGGAAAACGGAATTATAAAAATCCGTAAAGCACGGAATAAAATATGAAAAAAGCCGGATAAAAAATTCTCAAAAATCGCTTTTAAGTTTTATAAACGAAATTTTCATTTTTTTATCGGTAAAATTTTTCGTCCGTTTATCAAACTCCGTTTTCCTTTCTTTGCGGCAGCGGTTTTTACTCTTCGTTTTTCGCTTTAATTTTTAAAAAATTTATAAAATTTATCTAAAAAATTATTAAAAAATGCTTTTTATGCTTGATTTTTATTTCAAAATATGCTATAATAATTAAGCAATGAAAAGTATTTACGAGTTTTATCGCGATAACGACAATTTAATAATCTGCGACAAAAAACGGGATCCGTTTCCGACGGAACATTATCACTCGAAGGTTGAAATTTATTATGCCGTAACGGACGGGCTTTCGGTTACGCTATCCGGCGTCACGTATAACATGAAGCGCGACAGCTTCGTGTTCGTGGACAGCTTCGACGTACATTCCAATTCGGGCAGCGGCGAATTCATAAACGTGATAATTCCGGATATGTATTTCGAGTCGTACAAAAAACTGCGAGGGGGCAGGACTTTAAGACAAAAATATTTCGACGACTATGCTTCCGCAAAAAAGGTTCTGTCGATTATAACCGACCTTAAAGATATGACCGATAGGGGCGACGCGAACTTTTTACAGCTCGAAGGCATAGTAAAATATCTTTTGGGTACGATAGTGTCCTTTACCGAGTTCGAAGAAGAAAAAAAGGAGCGCGGCGACGCCCTTAAAGAAATCCTCGTTTTTATCAACGACAATTACCGTACAGGCATAACGCTCGACGGAATATCGGGTAAGCTCGGCTTCAACAAACACTACGTTTCGCATTTACTCGGGCGGTCGCTGTCCGAAAATTTCAACGACTACGTCAACGGACTCCGGATCGAATATTTCGTGAACAACATCGACGCCGAAGAACGCATCGGCAAAGTTGCGTTCGACAGCGGGTTTTCGAGCATGGCGACGTTTTACAGAGCTTTCGAAAAACGTTTCGACTGTTCGCCCAAAAAGTTCGTCGCGTTAAAGTCTCGCGGAATAACCCCGCCGGTAAAAACGCAGTCCGGCAGGTAAACGCAAAAAAGTAAAAAGCGGATAAAACAAAACGATAAACATTTATAAATTTATATAAAACACAAAACGGAGAAAATCATGGCAAAAGGAAAATATATAGCCGAAGATATTAAAATATTAGAGGGGCTTGACGCGGTGCGTATGCGTCCCGGTATGTATATCGGCTCTACGGGACCGAAAGGACTTCACCATATTTTATGGGAACTCGTGGACAACGCCGTGGACGAAGCGGCAAACGGTTACGCGGACGAAGTAAAGGTTATTCTTTATAAGGACGGCTCCGCTTCGGTCGAAGACAACGGAAGGGGAATCCCTACAGACATTCACCCCAAGATGGGCGTCAGCGGCGTCGAAGTCGTATACACTCAGCTTCACGCGGGCGGCAAATTCGGTGACGGCAACTATAATTATTCGGGCGGTCTGCACGGCGTAGGCGCGTCGGTCACCAACGCTCTTTCCGAATGGCTCAAGGTCGAAGTATATAAAAAGACGATATTTTCGATGGAGTTTCATTCCTATTACGACGAAAAGCTCGGTAAAATAAAGTCCGGCGTTCCGGTAGGGCATCTCGTAGATACCGGGAAAAAGACCAATAAAAAGGGAACCTTCGTAAGATTCATGCCCGATAAGACGGTATTCGAAACCATAGTGTTTTCCGCAGACGTGATAAAACGCCGTCTTAAAGAAATCGCCTTCCTGAACAAAGGACTTAAAATCGAGTTCACCGACGAACGCGGCGAAACGGTCGATAAAGAAACGTTCCATTACGAAGGCGGACTCGTAGACTTCGTAAAATATATAAACGACGGCAAGACGGTTTTATACAATCAGCCGATCTGCGCGTGCGAAGAAAAGGACGGCATAATAGTCGAATTCGCGATACAGCACACCGACGCTTATACGGATACCGTGCTTTCGTACGTCAACAACATTCCCACCCCCGAAGGCGGCACTCACGAAACGGGCTTCAGATCGGGACTTACCAAAGTATTCAACGACATCGCGAGAGAGCGTAAAGCCTTAAAAGATTCCGATCCGAACTTTTTAGGCGACGACTTTAAGGAAGGTTTGTCGGCGATACTCTCCATAAAAATGAAAAACGTTCAGTTCGAAGGGCAGACTAAAACCAAGCTCGGCAATCCCGAAGCCAAAACGCCCGTCGAAACCGTAACGTACGAAGCGGTAAAAGAAGCCAACAAGAACAAAAAACTCTCGGCTACTTTCGACGCGATACTGCAAAAAGCGACTACGGCAGCAAAAGTAAGACTCGCCGCGAGAAAGGCTAAAGAAATCGCAAGGGCTTCAAAGAGTCTCGAAAACGCAAACCTTATCGGCAAGCTCGCTCAGTGTTCCGGCAGGAAACCCGAGCAGAACGAACTCTTTATAGTAGAAGGCGACTCCGCCGGCGGTTCGGCTAAGCAGGCGAGAGTAAGACACTTTCAGGCGATACTTCCGTTAAGAGGAAAACCGCTCAACGTCGAAAAAAAGAAACTCGAACAGATTTTGCAGAACGAGGAACTCCGCACGCTCATTTCCGCTCTGGGAACGGGTATCGGCAGCGAATTCGATCTTTCGAATCTGAAATTTCACAAAGTAATAATACTCGCCGACGCGGACGACGACGGCGCGCACATAAGAGCTATACTTCTTACCTTCTTTTACAGATATATGAAGGAGCTTATAAACGCCGGACACGTCTATATAGGCATGCCGCCGCTTTTCAAGGTCTATAAAAAGGATTCCGAAGCGTACGCTTATACCGAAAAGGACCTTCAGACGGCGATAGCGAAGATAGGCAAAGGATATTCGATACAGAGATATAAAGGTCTCGGCGAAATGGATCCCGAGCAGCTCTGGGAAACGACTATGGATCCCGAAACGAGATCGCTTACGAGAGTAACGATAGAAGACGCCGCCGAAGCGGAAAGACTTATCACCACGCTTATGGGCGACAGGCTGGACGAAAGAAAGAAGTATATAGCGGAACACGCGGACTTCAATAAAGAAGACAGCTTCAAAGACATTATCAAAAAACAATAACGGCTTACCCCGAAAAACAAGAGAAGGGATGAACAATGGAAGAAAACAATTCTAAAATATTCGAAGCTTCTTTGGACGAAGTGCTTCACGATTCGATGATACCTTATGCGGAACACGTTATAATGGACCGCGCCCTCCCGAGAGTCGAAGACGGACTTAAACCCGTTCAGAGAAGAATACTTTATACAATGTACGAAATGGGACTTACGCCCGACAAACCGCACAGGAAGTGCGCCAAAATCGTCGGCGACTGTCTCGGTAAATATCACCCCCACGGCGATACTTCCGTATACGACGCGCTTGTCAGAATGGCTCAGCCGTTCAATATGAGAATGCCGCTCGTAAACGGACACGGCAACTTCGGTACGGTGGACGGCGACTCGGCTGCGGCTTACCGTTATACCGAAGCCAGACTCGAAGCGATTTCGTACGAGCTTTTAAGAGACATCGAAAAGGACACCGTAAACTTCAGCCTTAACTTCGACGACAGTCTTTTAGAACCCGATACGCTGCCCGGAAGATACCCCAACTTACTCGTAAACGGCGCGTACGGCATAGCGGTAGGTCTTGCTACCAACATACCCACGCACAACTTAGCCGAAGTAATAGACGGAACGGTAGCTTATATCGATAACCCCAAAATCAAGCTCGAAGGCATAATGAAGCACATCAAAGGTCCGGATTTTCCGACCGGCGGTTATGTAATAGCTTCGGACGAACTCGTCACCGCGTATAAAACGGGCAAGGGCAAGATAAAAATACGTTCGAGAGTGAATATCGAAAGGGACGGCGACAAAAGATCGCTCGTAATAAGCGAAATTCCTTTCCAGGTAAACAAAGCCGCGCTCTTAAAAAGCATATCGGACCTTTCCGAAACGAAAGACGAGCAGGCGGCTTATATAAACGACGTCGTGGACGAATCGGACAGAAACGGCATGAGAGCGGTGGTCAAGCTCAAAAAAGACGCAGATCCGCAAAAAGTTCTCAATTATCTTTACAAAAAAACCCAGCTCGAAACGACCTTCGGCATAAACATGGTCGCAATAGCGAACGGAAAGCCGCAGCAGATGGGACTTTTGGATATAATTTCGTACTACGTTAATTATCAGGTAAAGGTAATTCTCCGCCGTTGCAAATTCGATCTCGACAGAGCAAAAGAACGCGCTCATATTTTAGAAGGGCTTATAATTGCCGTAAAGAACATAGACAAGGTTATAAAGATAATCAAAACTTCCGAAAACACGGCGGCGGCGAAGCAGAACCTTATGTCGGCGTTCAAACTTACCGAAGTTCAGGCGCAGGCGATACTCGAACTGAGACTCGCAAGACTTACCAAGCTCGAAACCTATAAGCTCGAAGAAGAGCTTAAAGAGCTTGAAAAGCTTATAGCGGAACTCACCGCCATTATAGGCGACAGAAAGCTTCAGCTTAACGTAGTCAAAAAAGAGATGCTCGAAATCAGAAAAAAGTATAAAGATCCGAGAAGATCTCTCATAATATCCGAGGACGGCACGGCGCAGGAAACCGAAGACGATGCTTCGTCCGTTATTATTGAGGACTTCGTATTCGCAAAGACGGCCAACGGCTTTATGAAGAAGATGACTCTTAAAACGTTCACGCGGATGAACAGGGAAATCTCCGAAAAGACTACGAAGAACGAAATTCTCGCGACCTACGTTCACGCAAAAACGAACGAAACGATTTTCGCCCTTACCAACCGCGGAAACGTATTCAAGATAGACATGAACGTTTTGTCTGAAGCCAACGCAAGGGATAAGGGATACAAGTTTACCGAAATTTCAAAGGACGCGTTAAAGGACGAAACGCCCGTTAAATTCTTTGCGGTGAACGAAACCGCCGACAAATTCCCCGATACCGAATTCTATACGGTTACGAGAAACGGCGTAATAAACCGCCTTGCTCTTAAAGATCTCGACGTTTCCAAATCCGTGTTCCCGTACTTCAAGTTAAAGGACGGCGACCGCGTCATAGCCATTACCGAAACAAAGCCCGATACGACGGTTATATTCGTTACTGCGGAAGGAAAGTGCCTTAACGCAAAGGCGGACGACGTTAAACTGCAGTCTCGCAATACGACGGGACTTAAAGGTATGACTCTCAATAAGGGCGACTACGTTGTTTCCGCTTTCGTTTCGGACGAAGAAGGCGAGATAGTCGTGGTAACGGACGGCGGTTATTATAAAAAGGTAATAGTTTCGGACTGCGAGCCGATAACCCGCGGCGGCAAAGGCGTAAAACTCGTAGAGCTCACCGAAGGCGCGAAGATTATTTACGCGGATATAGTAAAAGATCCTTACGAACTCGCCATAAGCGACGCCATGGGATTGTCTTTCTCCATAAATACCGAATATCTTCCGATAGAAGCCCGTACGACGAAAGGCAAAACGCTTAAAAACGAAAACAAAAAGAGACTGCCCGTAAGCGTATACAAAATAGACAAATCCTAAAATTCGGCTATTCATAATTATTCTTATAGGAAAGAGCGGAAAATAAAAAAGTCCGTTCTTTTCTTTTACGATTGTTTTTATCGCTTACGGCGGTTTTTTTCAAGAGTGAAAAAGTAAAACTTTAAATTCTCAAAAGCCGTTGACTTTATGCCGTAAAGCGGTTATAATTTATTACGTTGTCAAGGCTTAAGCGGAGACGTTACGGAGGAAGAGTCATGTTTAAAAAGGGTTTCGATAACGACAAGTATCTTTCGATGCAGTCGAACAGAATAAAAGAGCGTATCGCCATGTTCGGAGGCAAACTTTATCTCGAATTCGGCGGCAAGCTTTTCGACGATCTGCACGCTTCGAGAGTGCTTCCGGGATTTTTGCCCGACAGCAAAATAAATATGCTTATGCAGCTCAAAGATTCGGCCGAAATTTTAATCGTTATAAACGCCGAAGACATCGAAAAGAATAAAGTCCGTAACGACATAGGCATAACTTACGACGTGGAAGTATTAAGACTTATAGATATTTTCAGAAACAGAGGACTTTACGTCGGCAGCGTCGTTTTAACGCGTTTCGCTTCTCAGAAGTCCGCTCTTTTATTTGAAAAGAAGGTATGCGAAAAGGGCATAAAGGTTTATAAGCATTACAGCATTGAAGGATACCCTTCGAATCTCGAAAAGATCGTTTCGGAAGAAGGCTACGGCAAAAACGATTACGTCGAAACCACGAGACCGCTCGTGGTGGTAACCGCTCCGGGCCCCGGCAGCGGAAAAATGGCGACCTGC
>DPQQ01000012.1:35199-35355 GCA_003538975.1 Clostridiales bacterium
GGCAGCGGAAAAATGGCGACCTGCATGTCGCAGCTTTACCACGACAACAAAAGGGGGGTAAGATCCGGTTACGCGAAGTACGAAACCTTCCCGATATGGAATCTTCCGCTCAATCATCCCGTAAACATCGCTTACGAGGCCGCGACCGCCGACTTA
>DPQQ01000012.1:35535-45472 GCA_003538975.1 Clostridiales bacterium
GCCGCGACCGCCGACTTAAACGACGTGAATATGATAGATCCCTTCCATATGGAAGCGTATAACGTGGTATCGGTAAATTATAACAGAGATATAGAGAACTTTCCGGTGCTTAACACCATGCTCGAAATGATTATGGGCAAGTCTCCCTACAAGTCGCCTACCGATATGGGCGTAAACATGGCGGGTTACTGCATAATAGATAACGAAGCGTGCGAAGAAGCGTCCAAGCAGGAAGTCATCCGTCGTTATCTTACGGCTCTTGTGGACGTTAAAAAAGGAACGACCTCGACGGATACGGCTATAAAGATAGAATATCTCATGAAAAAGCTCGGCGTTTCGGTCGAAGACAGGAAAGTCGTCGGAGTAGCGAGAGAAGTTTCCGAAAAGACGGGACTCCCGTCGGCGGCGATAGAACTTAACGACGGCAGAATAGTAACCGGCAAAACCAAATCCATTTTAGGGGCGGGCGCGAACGTGCTTCTGAACGCTCTTAAAACGTTGGGCGGCATTTCGGACGAAATAGACCTTATATCTCCGATGCTTTTGGAACCGATTATAGACCTGAAAGTAAATCATCTCGGCAGCGACGGCAAAAAACTCCATGCGAACGAAGCTCTCATCGCGCTTTCTGTCTGCGCCGTTACGAACCCCACGGCGAAGTACGCTCTCGAACAGATAGACAAACTTAAAGGTTGCGAACTTCATTCGACGGTAATTTTCGACTATTCGGACGAAAAGGTATTCAAAAAAGTAGGACTCCATATAACTTACGATCCGTACCGCCACAGAGAATTCCAGTATACCGACGGTCATACCGGTAAATAAAATAAAGTAAAATAAAACGCTCCGCAGGGAGCGTTTTTAAGTTTAAATTTTTATTGAAATTATATAGATAAAATCTTATTTTTTGTATTTTCGGTCTATAATTTTTATTTAAGTCTATCTTACAGCGATTCGAACTCGTCCGCAAGTCGTCTCGCGACGGTTTTCATATCCGAAAGGCACTCTTTTATATCGGGTTTCGTCCCGGGGTAGGAGAGCGCTTCGAGAGTGAATATGCCTTTATAATTATTTTCTTTAAGGGCTTTTACTATTGCGTGAAAGTCTATCTTCATAGTAAAAGGAAGCTGATGACTGTCGGAAACTTTATCGTTATCGTGGATATGAAGAGCCTGAAGTTTATCTCCTAACGCGTTTATCATTTTAACGGCGGAAGTGTTAAGTCCCTGCATTTCGGCATGACCTATGTCGAGACACGCCACAAGATAATCGTCGTTTACCGCATTTAAGTGAGCGAGAAAACTTTTTTCGTCCGAGCAAGCCGCGCTCGTTACCGAAGTATAGGTATTGTCTTTCCAGTTCCACATGTTTTCGGCGGCGATTCTGACTCCGACTTCTTTTGCAAAGGGGATAAGCGAAGAATAAAAATCGGCGTTTTCTTCCGGAGATTTGTTGTTGTCGGGGTGAATTACGCAGATTTTGCCGCCCGCTATCGCGGTACATTCGAGAGCGCGTTTAAGGTAACTTTTTACTTCCGGCATATTGACGGGGAAGGGAGCGTGCGACTGATTGCAGAATATCCCGTTGTCTTCGCCTATACGTCTTAAATTTTTAGCGAATTCCGCATAATGCGGACCTCTTAAAGGATGATCGGTCTGAAAAACGCAGCCGTGTTCCCAGTCGGGCCTCGCCATATTAAGAAGCGAAAAATCCCATGCGTCGAACCCGGCCTTCGCAACGAGTTCGACAGATTTTCCTTCGCCGCCGGTAAAGCGATTCAGAGAGTCGATTTCGGTAGAAATAAGCATAAAAACAACTCCTTTTTTACTGATAAAAGCAAAGATTACGGATAAAAATCAGAGATTGTTGTCCGCCTTGTACTTTTCGAGAGCCTTAGAAAACTGATCCGCGCACGAAGTACCCATTCTGCACTGTATGCCTTTGAGTATAGATATAACTTCGTCTATGTCTCTGCCTTCGACGAGTTTCGCAACCGCCTGAGTATTTCCGGGGCAGCCGCCGACGAATCTGACGTTGGTGACTTTTTTATCGGGAGTAACGTCGAAATTTATCTGTCTCGCGCAGGTGTATCTCGTATTGTAAATCATAAATAATCTCCTTTGTTTTTATAAAAATCGTCCGGTAACAACGTTTAATGAAAAGCGGCGGAGCGAATACCGTTACGCCGCAAATATCAGTCTACTAAATTATCGTAAATCGCGCTGTAAACGCCGTTTGCTTTATCGCTCCATTTTTTGTAAATGTCTCTCGCCGTCTGACGGTTGGGGACGACGAATTTAAGTTCCATAAGCGGTTGCGACGGCTCTAAAATTTTAAGATAAACGGTATACGTTCCGTCGCGGTTCATATAATAATCCGCTACGCATTCCTGCTTAATGCGGTATTTTGTTTTATTCTGCTTTACAAACGAAGAAATCTGTTCTCTTAAACTTACGGGAATTTTAACGTAAAAGTTGGCAAGGCACACTCTTCCGTCGGGGGTGATGGTGTAAAGGGGATCGCCGCCGGAACTTATGTCGCAGATCCAGCCGAGTTCTTTAAGCTGTTTCAAAAGCGGCTGGCAGTCCATGTACGCTATCCAGTTGTTGGACGAACAGCACATATCGAGAACGGTATTTTCGGAAAGGGGCGCTTCCATTTTATCGAAAACGAATAAAACTATTAACTTGTTTAACGATGAATCGCCGCTTACCTGCATAAAACGCTCCTTTATTTGTAGGGAAAATATAAAAATTCTCCGTGGACTGTTATTATAGCATACTTTTACGAAAAGTCATATAAAAAATTCCGCTTTTATTTTAATTTTTTTGCGTAAATATTTTTTTCGGTAAAGAAGAGCAAAAGAAACGCCCGTGTAAAGTAAAAAAAGTCAAAAAACATTTAAGGCGGGCAAAAAAATATCTCCAAAAAAGTGCAAAATCGCCTTTTATATGTTATAATAATAAAAATATTATTATTAAGACTTGCTTTGCGGCTTTTTTCAAGTCTTGAACGAAGGGTAATATAATGGAAAATCTCGAAAGAAAACAGGAACTCGACGTATTTTTGTTAAGGTGCGAAGAGTTTATCGAAAGCAAATACATTCTTGCCAACGTAAAAATAGTGAATCTGCTCAAAGCCATCGCCTCGTCGGAGACGCTTCTTTCTATTTTCAGAGCGTGTCTTACCGATTTCAATTACGAAGCTACGCTTGAAAAGTGCTTTAAGCCGTCCGGGTATATTTCTGGCAAGTTCGACTACGTTTCGCCCGATAAGGCGAAAGATCTTCTCGCGCTCGTTTTCAACCTTTTGATGGACTTCGACTCAGGCAAGATAGATTTTAATTCTTTCCTTAACGAAAATTTTTATTCGAGCGGCAGCTTTTACGAAAGTTACGATCTGTTCATCAAAAAGATGATAGTGCCGTTCAAGTTTACGGTAAAATCGCTTACCGAGGGGGTTATTTCGGGAGCGGTTTCCGATCCTGCGGAAGAAATTTTACGCTCCGTTTTAACCGAGGACGAAGTTAAAAAGGTTTCGCCCGAAGTAAAGGACGCGACCGATTTATTAAACGCGGACATCGAAAAGCTTAAAGGTAAGCTTAGTCAGCTTAAAAACGAAAACGGCGAAGATCCCGGACTTTCTGAAGCGGAAACGACTAAAAAAGAAAAGCTCGAAGAAGCCGTGTTCGTTACCGAAACGTTCGTCGCGGCGATTAACTCCGGCGACAAATCGGCTATAAAGTACGCCTATATCGCTTATAAGTATACGATAAAGGCGGTTTTGCCGATATTCAATTCCTCGAAGAAAATCGAAAAACTTAAAACCGCTCTTATAAAAGAGTAAATCGTAAAAACCGGCTTTTTGCCGAAAATATATTCTCCGCAAACACGGATGATAAACAGGAGAGATCATGGAGAACAAGGAAATTATGGAAACAAAAGAGGATTCCTTAAAAGGATCCGACGAAACGGCGGTCGTAGAAAAACAGACTTTCGGCGAAAAGGTAAAAGAATACTTTAAAACGCTTCCGAAACGCTATTTCATAACGGCGTTTTCGGGCATGGCGCAGGGACTTTTCGTTACGCTTATCGCGGGGACGATACTCGCGCAGATTGCCGGCTGGATAGGAACCGATAACTATTTCGGTCAAACGCTTATGCTTATAGCGAATTTTGCAAAAACTCTTATGGGCGCGGGAATAGGCGTCGGCATAGCGTATGCGCTTAAAAAGAACAAGCTTCTCGTATTCGCTTCGGCTCTCGCCGGAATGATAGGCGCGTTTTCGGCAAACTTTATCGTAGGCGGCGATACCGCGATGACCATGCTTAAGCTCGGCGCGCCCGGTAACCCGATAGGGGCGTACGTTACGACTATGCTCGTTGTCGAAGTCGCTTCGTTATACGCAGGCAAAACCAAACTCGACATACTTCTCGTTCCGCTCGGCGCGATGCTTTTGGCGCTCGTCGGCGCATACGTATCGTATCCCTTCGTATGGCTCGTAAGCAAGCTCGGAGATCTTATAGCGATAGCTACAAAAGCCACTCCGTTCGTTATGGGCATAGTTATTTCGGTAATAATGGGAATACTCCTTACGATGCCCACGTCTTCGGCGGCTATATGGGTATCGGTCGCAAGTCCGATAATCACGGGCTTCCAAAGCGGAACGGTCTCCGCCGACTATTATAACGCGATGCTCCTTGCGGGCGGCGCGGCGACGGTAGGATGCGCGTGCCACATGGTAGGCTTTGCCGTAGCTTCGTTCAGAGAAAACGGCGTATCGGGACTCGTATCGCAGGGACTCGGCACAAGCATGCTGCAGATCCCGAACATAATGAAGGCTCCTAAAATAATGCTGCCCGAAATAATCGCTTCGGCGATATGCGGACCGCTCGCGACGTGCGTCTTTAAGCTCAAGTGCGGCGTATCAGGCGGCGGAATGGGTACCAGCGGACTCGTAGGGGTTTTCGACCTTTTCAAATACACCGATATGAACGCTTTGGGAATAATCGGCATTATTCTTCTGATGTTCGTTCTGCCGGCGGCGATAAGCTTCGGCGTAAGCGAACTTATGAGAAAAAAGAATTTTATAAAATCCGGCGAACAGAAGCTTCCGGACTAAAACTGAAAGATTGCGGGGAAATTGAAATTTAATTTCGGAGAATAAAACTTTGATAAGAAACGATTTAAGAAACGTCGCGATAATCGCGCACGTAGACCACGGTAAAACAACGCTCGTAAACGAACTGTTAAAGCAGGGCGGTATTTTCAGAAATAATCAGGAAGTACAGGACAGAGTCATGGACTCCAACGATATCGAAAGAGAAAGGGGCATAACCATTCTCGCGAAGAATACTTCCGTGTTTTACAACGGAATAAAAATAAACATAGTCGATACGCCGGGACACGCGGACTTCGGCGGAGAAGTAGAACGCGTCCTTAAAATGGTAAACGGCGTACTTGTTCTCGTAGACGCATGCGAAGGTCCGATGCCGCAGACGAGATTCGTCGTGCAGAAGGCGCTCGAACTCGGACACAGACTTATTATCTGCGTAAACAAAATCGACCGTCCGGACGCGAGACTCGACGAAGTTCAGGACGAAATACTTAATCTTTTACTCGATCTTAACGCGACCGAGGAACAGCTTGAAAGTCCTATCGTTTTCTGCTCGGGAAGAAAGGGGACGGCGACGCTCGATTATCACCGGGAAGGAAAGGATCTGAAGCCGCTTTTCGACGCGATTATAAATCACTTCCCGCCGCAGGAAGTAGACGAAAAGGGACCTCTTCAGATACTCTGCTCGTCCATAGACTACAACGATTACGTAGGAAGAATAGGCATCGGCAGAATAGAACGCGGCACGGCGAAAGTGAACCAGACCGTTTCGACCTGCAATTACAATATAAAAGGACACGAAAGCACTGGTAAAATAGTAAGCCTTTATCAGATAGACGGCTTGAGCCGCGATCCCGTCGATCAGGCGATCGCCGGCGATATAGTATGTTTTTCGGGACTCGAAAAGATTTCTATCGGCGATACCGTTTGCGATCCCGCTCGCGTAGAAGCCGTACCTTTCGTTAAAATTTCGGAACCGACGGTCGAAATGACCTTCTCGGTAAACGACAGCCCCTTTGCCGGAAAAGAAGGCAAATTCGTCACGACGAGACATTTAAGAGACAGACTTTTCAAAGAACTGTTAAAAGACGTTTCTTTAAGAGTGGAAGAAACCGATTCTTCCGACAGCTACAGAGTATGCGGCAGGGGAGAAATGCATCTTTCGATTCTAATCGAAAACATGAGAAGAGAAGGTTACGAATTTCAGGTAGGCGCGCCTAAAGTTTTGTTTAAGGAAATAAACGGCGTCACCTGCGAACCCGTCGAAAGACTTACCGTAGACGTACCCGACGACAAAACGGGACCGGTATTCGCTGCGATGGGCGAAAGAAAGGGCGAACTTTTACAGATGGAAAATATCGGTTCGAGAATAAGACTCGAATTTTCCATTCCTTCGAGAGGCCTTTTCGGATACAAACCGCAGTTTCTGACCGATACGAGGGGCGAAGGCGTTATGAACTCGGTATTTATGGAATATCAGCCGTATAAGGGCGACATTCAGAAAAGAGTCGGCGGCAGCCTCGTAGCTTTCGAAACGGGCGAAGCCGTTACTTACGGTATGTTCAACGCTCAGGGAAGAGGCACGTTGTTCATCGTTCCCGGCACTCCGGTTTACGAAGGTATGGTTGTGGGAACTTCTCCGGTAGAGGGCGATATAGTAGTCAACGTATGCAAAAAGAAGCATCAGTCGAATACGAG
This sequence comes from Clostridiales bacterium, assembly GCA_003538975.1. Taxonomy (GTDB): domain Bacteria; phylum Bacillota; class Clostridia; order Christensenellales; family Borkfalkiaceae; genus UBA11475. Next base: position 42,350 of record DPQQ01000012.1, read on the forward strand.
AGCTTCTGGTTCCGACGACGCTTTAAGACTCGAAACCCCGAAAATTTTAAGTCTCGAAGAGGCGATGGAATATATAAACGACGACGAACTTATCGAAATTACTCCCAAAAACATAAGAGTGAGAAAGAAAACGCTCGATACCGAAACAAGACTTAAGAGAAAAGCAAGGGGACTCGAATAATCTATGATGTCGTTGATAAGGGCGTTTCTGGGAGACGCGTTCATAGCGGCTTTCGCTGTGTTTGTAGTGGCGGCCGTTGCGGGCGCGGCGGTATTTCTTAACTTGACAAAGGACGGTGCGAGACCGATAACGGTAGTGGTAAAAGGTCTTGCTTCGCTTCAGTTTTTTATACTCGGACTGGCTGCAAACATAGTATACGGCGGCACGAGTACGAATTATATTGTAATAGCGCTCGCTCTCGGACTTTCAGGCGACGTGTTTTTAGAAGTGTCCGAAGCGACGGTAAAACCGAAAACGTGGTTTTTTGTTCTCGGCACGCTGTTTTTTGCGGCGGAACACGTTCTTATAGCGGTAAATCTTATTATCGCGAATACGGAAATATGGCTGCCGTCGCTTATATTTTTCGCAGTCAGCTATTCCGTCGTGATAATAACAGTTCTTTCGACGAAACCCGTGGTAAACAAAAGGATGCTTGCGTTAGGGCTTTCGTACTTTGTTCTCGTATGCGCGATGGGCGGATGTTGTTTCGGGACGGCGGTAACGAGCTATAACGAAGGAAATTTAAGCCTTATGATCGGCGGAATATTCTTTATAATAAGCGACGCTCTTCTTGCGGTATACAGGTTCTCCAAACCCGAAAAATTTTCGCTTAATACCGCGCTTATATACTTTTATTACGCAGCGCAGCTTTTTATATCGTCGTCGATATATTTTGCGGCGGAATAAAAAATATTTCAGGGAACGTAACTTCCGGTAAAAAACGATGCAAATGACAACGGAGAAAATATGGAAACGATAATAAAAACCGAAAATTTAACCAAAACTTTCGGCAACAAAACCGCCGTAAAAAATCTTAATCTTACGGTAAACAAGGGCGATATTTACGGATTTATCGGCAAAAACGGCGCGGGCAAAACAACTGCAATGCGTATGATAACGGGACTTTGCTTCCCGACGTCCGGTAAAATAGAACTTTTCGGCGGGGAAGATTTAGATTCCGCCCGTAAAAAAACAGGCTCTTTAATAGAAGCGCCGTCACTTTTCAACGGCTGTACCGCTTATGAAAATCTTAAAAGATTTTCATATCTTACCGGTGCGACCGACGAAGAAATTTATAACGTTCTGCTTCTTGTCGGGCTTGCCGACACGGGAAATAAAAAGATAAAATTCTTCTCGCTCGGAATGAAGCAGCGCTTAGGTCTTGCGGCGGCACTTTTAGGAAAACCCGAAATGCTTATTCTGGACGAACCCGTAAACGGCTTAGATCCCGAAGGAATAAAATTCGTCAGAGATTTGCTTCTGAAATTAAACAGAGAACAGGGCGTTACCATATTAATTTCGAGTCATCTTTTAGACGAACTTTCTAAAATCGCGACGAAGTACGGCATAATAAACGACGGCGTACTGGTCGACGAAATAACAGCCGAAGCTCTTAATGAAAAGTGCTCCGTATATTTAAAGATAAAGACTTCCGACAATCTTACGGCGTTCAGAACATTATCGCCGTTGTATCCCGACGGAGACGTATTTATAGACGGCGATCATCTCGTCGTGAAAAACGTTTCGGAAGGAGAAGAACCGGGAGCAAAGCTTTTCGGGGCGGGCGTTTCCGTTAACGAGATGACGACCGAAAAACGCGGTATAGAAGAATACTTTATCAATAAAATTTCGGGACGGGGTTAACGTATGAAAAATTTATTCAAACTCGAATGGAGAAAAGTTTTTAAAAGTAAAATTTTATATATATTCCTTGTACTCGTCGCCGTTCTCCCGCTCTTAAACGAACTTATCGTATATTTTTCTTACGATATAGCGAAAGAAGAATACCATATTTCTCTTAAGGAGTTTATCGAAGCGGCTAAACTTTCGGGCGTGAACTCGATGCTCGGAGCGATTTCCGCAAGCGATATATCTCTTTGCATGGCTCTTTTCGTTTCGATATATATCTGTACCGATTATTCCGACGGAACGCTCAGAAACGTTATCGGAAGGGGATATAAAAGGTTTGACGTATTCACCGTAAAATACATAATTTCGATGGCGGTCACTCTCGGATACGTTATCGTAGCGCAACTTTTTTCGTTTATTTACGGCTCGGCATTCTGGGGAGCGGGAACGTTTAAGGCAAAAATGCTGCTCATGCTTTTCGTTCAGACGGTAAACATTCTTGCTCTCACGTCGTTTTACATACTGTTTTCGGTACTAGTAAAAAAGATGGGCGGCGCGATATGCTCGTGCCTTTTTATACCAGTCGGTATTACTCTCGTACTGTCGATATGCGATTTATTCACAAAGGAAAACGCAAAAGTGATTCCGTCGTATTTTTGGGCGGGCAACGTTTTTAGTAATCTTACGGACTTTTATACTCCGAATATAACGATAATAGTAATGCTTGTGTCGGGATTTGTTTCGCTCGCGCTTTTCACCGGACTTTCGATTTTATGCACGAGAAATACGGAGTATTGATTTAAGTCGTACGGACTGATTCACAGGTCTGCAAAAAACAACGAATATAAAACAAAAAGGCTGAATCTTTCAGCCTTTTATATTGCGTATTATATTTTTCTCGGACGGTTTACGGTTTGTCCGATCGGGGAGCATACGGCGAGTTCGAAATTTTTATATGATTTAGTCCTGTATTTAAAATCCGGGTTTCTTTCGAAAATATCTTTTAAATTCTGATTGAATCCTTCGCCTTTGCACTTTATAAGGCTTTCTTTTTTAACCCATAACGCAGTGAGCCTGCGCGAAGGATTTTTGTCGTTTATTACGGATAGATATTCTTCGTCGTTACAGATAAGCCGCGCGGTATTTTCGTCGAAGGGAATGAGCGTCTGAACGTCTATTCCTATCGCCGTATCTGATATCGCTATCGCAAGGACGTTGCCCGAATGGGATATTCCGAAATGCTTCGCATTTTCGAAGTACGGCTTGCCGCGCCC
>DPQQ01000012.1:45664-55823 GCA_003538975.1 Clostridiales bacterium
GCGCCCGCCATACTTTATCGAGCTTAAATCGACTTTGAGTTTTTTTGCGATATAGTAGTATTCGAAAACGGTTACGGCTTTATCTGCCGGATCGGCTTTTTTATCCGCATAGCTTAAAATGTTGCCGGGTACTTCCGGAGCGATTTTACGAGCCTTTTCGGCGAACGCTTTTTTATTTGTGTTCGTAAACAGTCTGTACATTGCGGTTCTTTATGAAATCATCGTATTTTCCGAGCAATCTATGCCAATTTTTTCTCTCCGGCGGATTATGCAGGGAAGGGTAATTATCTTTAAGGTACTGTCCGACCGCCGAAGTCACTATCATCGCGCCGTCATAATTGCAGTGGTTGCCGCGATCTCTGAAACATCTGGAATAATCGAACCCGTCGAGCTTTAAGTTCATATCGTAAAAGCCGATTTCAAAATCAGGGAATTTTTTATTGTAATCGGAAACGAGTTTTTTGATTCCGTTCGATTTTGCGTTATCCCAGCTTACGGGGGAAGGAATGGTTATAAGACTTAACGCGATTCCGTTTTTCCGGCAAAGAGAATGTATTTTTTTGAAGTCCTTTAATACGGATTTTTTCAAAGGTTTCGGCATAGCGGAAAGATCAGCCATAAAATCGTCTTTTACTTTATAGTCGTAAACTTTATCGGAATAATGATAACCTTTCAGGAAGTTGTCTTTGCCGTTCATTGTGGGAAAGGTGACAAAATCGCGGGGTTTAAGTTCCTTCCATCTCGAATGATATAAAAAGGGAGCCGCGACAATAGCGTAATCGTACATTTCGGTACCGCCGAACGGGGGATTAGCCTGATAAAAACAGTCTGCGTCTATAACTGCGACTTTGGGCGTCTGCGTTCTGAGAGTGAATTTAAGCTGTTTATAAATTGCCCCGAGAGTTTGTTTTGCGGCGCCGCATCCGTAAGACGTAATTCCCGTTTTGCGATAAATTTCCATAGGAGAAATTCCGCTGTAAACGTCGGAGTTGCCGTAAAACATTACGTCTATAGAGTTTTTCGGTTCATATTTATATGAAATCGCTCCGTAATATTTACTGCCGCCGGCGTCGGTAATCGTTTTGGGCATAAAAACCATACCCATATAAAGATAGATAACGGCGACGATAAGAATGAACGAAGTAATTTTAATAAATTTTTTCATCAGAAGCCTCCGTAAATCGGATCGACGGGAACATAACCCTGCCCGTATGCGCCGAATATTATTATAAGCATCGAAGCCGAAACGTAAACCGCAAGTCTTAAAACCTGAGGACGAAGAGTAAGATATTCTTTAACGTTTATCTTATACTCTTTAAGAGCGTCCGAAACGAGAAGGACGGCGACTCCGATAAAGCAAAGGACAACGTCGTATATGTCGATTACTTTAGACGGAATATAAAGTCTTCCGCCTTTGAAAATCTGAAGGAACATATCGAAGCCCTTACCGAGAGTCGGCGCGCGGAATAAAAGCATGCCGATGTTTATTATGATAAAAGTTCTTATAATCCGCAGAACATTCAGAAATTTTTCTTTTTTAGATCCCGCGGTAACCCCGGCTTTTGCGAATATCTTTTTAAATAGCGGTTCGATACACATTCCGACCATCATTATAACGTAATAGTAAAGACCGTAGACGATGTATTTTACGCTTGCGCCGTGCCATAATCCGTTGAAGAACCACACGAAGAAGAGTGCGAACAGCGACGGAATGAAAGTCTCGAAAAACGGACTGACTTTACCGTGCAGTTTTTTGGTAAGAGCCATAAAAGGCTTCGACATCGAAACGGGGTAGAAGACGTATTCGCGGAACCACACTCCGAGCGAAATATGCCATCTCCGCCAGAATTCGCTTACGTTCTTGGAAAAGAAAGGCTGTTCGAAGTTCTTTGCGAGTTCTATACCGAACATTTTGCTTATGCCCGCCGCGATATCTATAATGCCGGAAAATTCCGCATAGAGCTGGAAAGTAAAAGCGAGTACGCCTATAATTACGAATAAGCCGTTATAATCGGAGTAGTGAGCGAAAATTTCGCCGGCGACGATGGCGAGCCTGTCCGCTATGACCACTTTTTTGAAAAATCCCCAAATCACCGACAAAATGCCGGACGAGCAGTTTTTCAAATCGAAGGCATGACCTTCCGAAAGCTGCGGAGCGAGTTTGTCGAATGAAGCGAATGGACCTTCGAGCATCTGGGGGAAGAAACATATAAAAAGAGCGACTTTCAATATGTTGTTTTCCGCTTTGTATTTGCCTCGGTTTACGTCTATAAGGTATCCTATAGAAGAGAGCGTGTAGTAAGAGATGCCGAGCGGAAGACCGATTTTCAAGACGGGGAAATGAGTAGTTATTTTAAACCACAAAAAAATGCCGTCGAACATTCCGGCAAACATTCCGGAATATTTAAGCGCGGCAATAAAGCCGAGATTAAGAATTACAGTAACGGCGGTGATAAGATTCTTTTTCTTTTTATATTTGGCTTTTAATAGTTTTCTTTCGGGCTTTTCGAGAGATTTCTTTTCGGTATCGAATTTTTCGTCGAGTTTGTTTATCGAAATCCCCGCAAAATATACGGTAAGTATCGTTATTATTAAAAATACGGTCAAAAACTTGCTGTATACAGCGTAAAACAGCAAGCTAAAGGCGAGTAAAACGATATATCTTTTGTTAAGCGGAAACAAAAAGTACAGACCGAAGACAACACTCATAAAAAGCAAAAACAATATAATGAGCGTTAAATCCATTATTTAGTCCTCGTCTTCGATCTTTTCGATAAGAGACATAATGGTCTTTGCCGAAGAAAAGTTTTCGGGCACGATATGTAAAGGCGTGATTTCGATATCGAATTCGTTGTTGAGTTCGGCTACGAGTCTTATTATATCGAAGGAAGTAAGTATGCCTTTTCCGATAAGGTCGGTTTCGGTTTCAAAGTCGATTCCGGGTTTGAGTTCGTTCAGAATTTTTAAAAGTTTTTCCATAATATTATATATTCTCCTTAACTTTTTTATAAAGTAAGCCGGCGCCGATCGCCGGTTTTCAGTCTTTTTTTATCAGCGATTCGTAATTGTTTTTAAGGTAGTTTCTGTCGATCTTGCCGTTTGCGTTTATCGGCATGCTCGCTACCTTTATAACGGTATTGGGAACCATGTAATAGGGGACCTTGGCTTTAATACCGGTTAAAAGATCGTCGGGCTTTAGCTTTCCTTCGTAAATCATTACGATAAGGTCCTTGGCTCCGTCGTAAACGCATACTGCGGAATTTACATTTTCGAGCGCGCCGGCGGCGGTTTCGATTTCGCCGAGTTCTATGCGATACCCCATGTGTTTTATCTGAAAATCTTTTCTGCCGGCGTATACGTATTCGCCGAATTCGTTCAGTTTTACAAGGTCGCCGGTTTTATAAACGGTTTCGGGGTAGTGGGGATTAAGCGGATTCTGTACGAAAGCCGAAGAAGTTTTTTCGGGGTTATCGTAGTAGCCGTACGCTACTACCCCCCCCCTTACGAAAAGCTCTCCGACGGCGCCCGGAGCCGTTATTTCGTTATTGCTTTCGTCTACGATAAAAGTATCGCAGTTGTCGCAATGTCTGCCTATGGGCAGGCTCTCGTCGTCGGAAAACGGTCTGTCCACTATATAATACGTGCATATGTCCGTCGTTTCGGTCGGGCCGAAAAGGTTGGCGAACATAACGTTATCCAAAGATTTCCGCCAATAGTTGAGCTGTTTGTTCGGCATTACTTCTCCGGCGAACATGACCTTGGTAAGATATAACGGCTTTTCATAATCGAAAAGTTTTATATTCGCAACTATTGAGAGCGCGCTCGGCACCCAGTATATGGCGTTTATTTTACGGTCGTTCATAAATCTTACGAGCCGAATGGGGAACGAGAAGTAAAGTTTAGGTATTATATTGAACGTCGCGCCCGCCATAACCGTACCGAATATGTCTGAAACTGACATCGAAAAATAAAAGGGGGTCTGATTGCCGAAAACGGTATTTTCGTTTATATCGAAACATTCGGTAAACCAGCTTACGTAATTTATTACGTTCGCGTGAGATAAAACGGTGCCCTTCGGCGTGCCGGTGGAACCGGACGTAAACAACGCGTACATAGGATCCGCCGAAATCATGTTATCGCGTACGGTTTTTATAAAATCTTCGTCGGCTTCGTTCTTTTCCAATTCCGCAAGGTCGAAAGCTTTTGCGGTATGGGATAAAGTTTTAAGAAGCGTTTCGTTTTCGGAAGAGTAAAGTATAATTACCGGCTTGATTACGTCCAGAATTTTTTGCAGACGTTCAGCAGGGGAATTTGAATCGAGAACGACGTAATAGTTACCCGAATACAGTACCGAGAACATTCCTGTAAGCGTTCCGATATTTCTGTTGTCGAAAACGGCTATCGGCATATTGCGTTTACCGTTTAAGGCGGGTTTAAGTCCCGAAGCCGTTTTTTTGCACTTATCTATAAATTCCGGATAACTTATACTGTTTTCGATATCCGAAAATAAAGTTTTATCCGGAAATTTTAAGGCGTTTTTTTCTAAATATTGTAAAATTGTTTTCATAATTTCTCCGAAAGCCGGTTCGTTTGCCGTATAGTCCATAACTAAAATAACGGGGAGAAGAAGTTTATCGCATCGAAAATGATTTTGTAAAATATATTGTGTTTTCTATATTTTACGGGAGAGCAATTCTCAAGCGTTTCCTCAAAATCCTTCTTTATGGACGAAATCATATATCCGTCTGTGGTTACGGTGTTGTTTTCGTAATGTAAAAATAAGCTGCGGTAATCGAGATTAACCGTGCCTACCGAACATATTTTGTCGTCGATGACGGCGGCCTTCGCATGGACGAAGGCTCCGTTATCCGCATATACCTTTATGCCGTAAGAAGACAGTTCTTCGGCATATCTGAGAGTAAGACGGTAAATAAGTTTTTTATCCGGAACGCCGGGAATTATTATGCGTACGTCGACGTTACGCATCGCAGCGTAAATAAAAGCGTTTTTAAGTTCGTCCGACAGTATCAGATACGGTGTATAGAAGTATGCGTATTTTTTCGCTCCGCCGAGAGCGTTTATAAAATACGTCTGCGAAACGTGTTCTTTTGCGGAGGGAGAGTCGAAATACGATATAATCTTGGAATCGGGGTTTACGAAGCTCGTCTCCGGCTTATAAAGATCAGGCTCGATTATTTTGTTTTTGGAGAATGCGTTCCAGACCATGCAGAAGTTATGCGTGTAGGTGAGAACGGGTTCGCCTTCCAGTCTGAAAGCGAAATCTTTCCAATAGCCGTGAGTGATTTTTTTGCCTATATATTCGTCGGCAAGGTTTATGCCGCCAGAGTATACCGCTCTGTTGTCAACAACCATCATTTTTCGGTGGTCGCGGTTATTGAGCATGAATGGCGAAAATCTTAGCGAATTGAACGCTATAATGTCTATCCCGCTCTTTTTGAGTTCGTTTCTCGAAGAAATCGAGTAGGTGGCAAGGCTGCCTATATCGTCGTAAAGCACTTTTACGACAACGCCTTCCTTAACTTTTTGCTTTAAGATATCTACGATGGAATTCCAGAAATATCCGTCTTCGATAATAAAATATTCTAAAAAGATAAAATGCGAAGCCGACTTTAAACTCTCGATCATATCTTCGAAAGCATAATCGCCGAGAGAGTAGAATTTTGTTTTGCCGCCGTTCGTTACGGGGCTTTTCGATAACTTTTCAATAAGGTTCAAAAGCCTGTATTCGTCGGGCTCGTCCGGAATATCCAAAGATTCGGGAGCGGGGTATATGTCGCTTTTGCGTATACGCTTTTCTAAAAAAGTCGCGGTGGAGTTGTTGCCCGTTATTATATACAGGTATATACCGACGACGGGAACGAGAAGAATAACTACGAGCCAGATCATGCGGTAGTTCGACGTGCCGCGCGCGTTCAGTATATGAAGAATAAGCAAAACTTCAAGCACGGTTACGAATACCGAAAGAATAAAACTTTGCTCTTTATACCATCTGTAAATAAAAAGATACCATACGATCTGTATGGCGATTATCGGCATCGAAAGTAAAAATCTCAAAAGGATTCTGCGAAATTTTTTCATCGTTGTATTCCTTGAATTTTGCGGCGTTTACGGATTTCAGTCTTTTAAGTCGCCACTGATATATAATTATATAAAATTATTGCGTTAAAGTCAATATTTATAGGCGTAAACAAATAATTACAGCCGTAAAACAATTTATAATAGTCTTTCATGACAAATAAATCATCTAAAACCGAAGATGTACGAGTAAAAAACAAAAAATAAAAAGACGAGAACGTATCTCGTCTTTTCTGGAGCTACTGGCCGGATTCGAACCGGCGACCTGCTGATTACGAATCAGCTGCTCTACCAACTGAGCCACACCAGCACAAAAAGACTTTGCCGCACATTGTTGCCGAATCATTATACATAATTTCATTCGATTAGTCAATATATATAAGGTGAGATTTTCTGCTTTTGACAAAATGGATTGCGCGCTTCTTGAAAAGCACCAAACATCGTGACCTATTTTTAGCAATATATGATAAAATACGCGGATGATTTGGGTAAAAATATGCAAATATTCTAATAAAGATTTTTAAGTGAGCATAATTCACAAAATGTGAAAGCTCTTTCGGGTATGGGATATAATTTTATCAGTCAAAGAATAAACGTGGAGTCCAGAAGGGGAATGTGATGGATAGGAAGGAAATTGCGCGGAATATCAAAAGAATGCGGGAAAACTCCGGTTATACGCAGCAGCAGGTGGCGGATGTGCTCAATGTGGACCGATCTACCTATGCGTACTACGAGTTAGGAAAAATTTTACCCTCCATCGAAACCATTTATGCCCTATCCCGTGTATTCAATGTTCATTACAGCGAGTTGCTGGGGGGAGAACGGAAAGACAGGAAAAAACTGATGGATTCTGGGGGACGGGATTATCAGAAAGCCGCTCCGATCAATGTGTATGAACTGAATAAGGATGAAAAAACATTGATCATGCATTTTAGAATGCTATCGCAAGAAGCCAAGGACGACGTACTGCAGCAGATTGGCGAAAATGTCTCCGAGCGATATGGCCGCCGCAAAGGGACCACGGAGGAATAGGACGAAAAAAGGGCGCCAAGGGTGCCCTTTCTTTTTGTAAATTTTACGATTATGACGATAGACGAAATGATAAATAAAACAGGATGGCGTAAAAATATCTGAAAATGTTAACAGTTTAGTCATTTTTCTTGCATCCACGCATTATCTGTATTATACTGTTACCGGAACCCGCGGCGTGCGGGCGGAGAGGAGGCTGCCGAATGGCAAAACAAATGAATACCGAACGCCGGCGCAGATTTGGCGACCGTTATGACGGCTGGAAGATTCGGGGCGCGGACCCGTTTTTTAAATTGATTCCCCACATAATGCATAAGCGCAACGACGCGCAGGTTTTTTTTGACGAGACCATTGAAATCAACGGGTTAGAAAAATTTATCCGTACCCTGCGGCAGGAAACGGATATGAAGGACTTAGGCATGCTGGAAGTCCTCATCGCGGCGTTTGTGCGCATGATTTCCCAGTACCCTTGTGTCAATCGGTTTGTTTCGGGGCGGAATATTTATGCGCGCAATACCATCGAGTTTTCCTTTACCTTGAAAAGGGAAATGACGCTGGAGGGTGTGGAGACCACAGTTAAAATTAAGTTTGATCCTACCGACACCTTGCACGACGTTTGGGAAAAAATCCGCCGCGAAATTTCCGATAACAAGGGAATGAACGTGGAAAACGATACCGATGTGCTGGCAAAGGTGCTTTCCATGTGCCCCACCTTTTTGCTGAAATTCATTATTTTCCTGATGGATAAGCTGGACCATGTGGGGCTGATGCCCAAGTTCATCCACGAATTCAGCCCATTCCACACCAGCGTGTTTTTAACCGATATGGGATCCACCGGCTTGGGTTCGGTGTTTCATCATATTTACAATTTCGGCACCTGCTCGGTCTTCTGCTGCCTGGGGAAGAAGGGCCGCAAGCTCAAGCTCAACGACGAGGGCAAGGTGGTCCATGCCAGAACATTGAACCTGCGGTTTGTGGTGGACGAACGCATTTGCGACGGCTACTACTTTGCCATGACCATCCGGGACTTGATCAAGCTGCTGAAAAAACCGGAAGCGCTGCTGTCGCCGCCGGAACAGGTGGTTGCCGACCCCGGCCTGCCGCTGACCCGGAAAGAAAAACGAGTGATCCGCAAACGGCGCCGCCAGGAGAAAAAGGACGCAGACCAGCAGGTGGCATAAACAAAAAACAGCAAAGCAGGCTTCCGGTTCGGAAGCCTGCTTTTTTAATGCGGTTGCGGGCAGACCGCCGCGGTCCTGAGCGTCGGCTGCAACAGGCAGCTGATGGTACGGATGGAGAACCTTTTGATGGGTATGGGAAAGGGAACTTCTTTTTTTCGCATGCCTCCCTTGGCCTTGTGTGCTTCTTATTTCCCGCTTTCGACAGGACCCGGTCTTTTCTGCTGCCAGAAATATGGGACCGTCAGAGACGGATCTGAACTCTGATGCGTTTCAAAGAAAAGTGTGCGCAGGGAAATTCCTTTGCTTATTCTTCCATTTTTGTTTGGTTGAGCGCCACCGCGTCGGCGGCCAACCGCTCCAGCTCCGCATAGGTTTCCAAAGCCCCGGCACGCCGGCGGAATTCCGCCGCGCCCGTAAGGCCCTTCATATACCAGGCGGCGTGCTTGCGCGCCTCCCGCATAGCGCGCGTCTCGCCTTTGTCCGCGCACAGGGCGCGGATATGGCGGCACATCACCAGCATCCGCTCCGCCGTACCGGGCGCGGGCAATGCCGCGCCGTTTTCCAGCAGCGCGTTGATCCGCGCGAACAGCCACGGATTGCCGCAGGCCGCCCTGCCAACCATTACCAGGTCGCAGCCGGTGTGCTCAAGCAACCGGGCCGCGTCCTGGGGTTCCGCCACGTCCCCGTTGCCGATGACCGGGATGCCGACGGCCTCTTTGACCCGGGCAATGATGTCCCAGTCCGCCGGGGGAGCGTACATTTGCGCCCGGGTGCGGCCATGGACGGTAATGGCCGCCGCGCCCGCCTCTTCGCACCGCTTGGCCACTTCTACGGCGTTGATGCTTTGGTTGTCCCACCCCTTGCGGATTTTTACCGTGACCGGAACATTGACCGCCTCGCACACCGCGCGGGTAATTTGCTGGCACAAAACGGGATCTTTCATCAGCGAAGCCCCGCCCCCGCTGGAGTTGACCTTTGGCGCGGGGCAGCCCATGTTGATATCCAAAACGTCCGGCCCGAACTTTAACGCGCTTTGGGCGGCTTTGGCCATCACCGCCGGGTCATCCCCAAACAGCTGGATGGCGGCCGGATGCTCGCGGGGGGAAAGGGCCATCAGTTCCTCGGTCCGGCGGTCGGAAAAAGAAAGCCCCTTGGAGCTGACCATCTCGCTGACCACATAGGCGGCGCCGAAGGATACGCACAGTTCCCGGAACACCCGGTCGGCCACCCCGGCCATGGGGGCCAGCGCCGCGCGCCCCTTGATTTCCACCTTGCCGATGAACAAAACAGCCACCCCGTTCGTTTTTTTAGTGGCTTTTATCCTATCCCATCCGGCGCGGGATGTCAACCTGCGGCAAGGTTTTTGGCCGGTACTGGTAATTGCCGCGGTTTCTGTTTATAATAAGGAGAAGAAAAGGTTTACCGGACGGATGGGAGTTGGTCGCGTTTTGAAACTGCTGGTATTAGACGGCAACAGTATTTTGAACCGGGCGTTTTACGGCATTAAGCTGCTTTCTACCAAGGAAGGGCTTTTTACCAACGGCATATACGGCTTTTTGACCATGCTGCAAAAGCTGAAGGAGGAAACAAAGCCCGACGGGGTGGCAGCGGCGTTCGATCTGCGCGCGCCCACCTTCCGGCACAAGGCGTACGCGGGGTACAAGGCCCAGCGCAAGGGCATGCCGGAGGAATTGGCGCAGCAGCTTCCGCTGTTAAAGGAACTGCTGGGGTACCTTGGGTACCGCATTGTGGAGGCCGAGGGCTTTGAGGCGGACGACATTTTGGGAACCCTGGCCCACCGCTGCGGCCAGACCGGGGACGACTGCCTGATCGCCACCGGCGACCGGGACAGC
>DPQQ01000012.1:55980-56184 GCA_003538975.1 Clostridiales bacterium
ATCGCCACCGGCGACCGGGACAGCTTGCAGCTGGTGGACGACCATGTGTCGGTGCGCATTGCGGCTACCAAAATGGGGCGGCCCGAGGTGACGTTGTACGACCGGGATAAAATTTTGGAGGACTACGGCGTTTCGCCCAAACAGCTGATCGACGTCAAGGCGCTGCAGGGGGACAGTTCGGACAACATCCCCGGCGTGCCGGGC
>DPQQ01000010.1:0-6448 GCA_003538975.1 Clostridiales bacterium
ACGGGACACGATTTCGGAGAATGGACAAGTCTGACGAAACCGACTTGTACGGCAAGCGGCGTAGATCAGAGAAAATGCACAAGCTGTCCGCAGACCGAAACAAAAATCGTAAGTCCGCTCGGTCATAATTATAAGGCGAAACTTGTAGAACCGACTTGTTTGGAACAAGGTTATACGACGCATACTTGTTCGCGTTGTGGCACAGGATATAACGATACATTCGTTCCGCCGCTCGGACACGACTATGAAGAAATCGAAGTCGCGCCGACTTGTACGGAAGAAGGTTATCGCGGAAAGAAATGCCGCCGTTGCGAAGATACGATAAAGACGGAAATTCTGAAAGCGGTGGGGCATAAATTCACCGATTCCTATTTCATTGCAACTTGCGAGGAAGAGGGATATACGCTTCATACCTGTCTGTCTTGCGGAAACGAATATAAAGACAATATTGTACCTGCAACCGGACACGATTATGAAACGGAAGTCGTGCGTGAGCCGCATTGCGAAACGGAGGGCGAGAGAAAATTCCATTGCACGAAGTGCGAGAAAGAGTATTATTCGGAGATTCCCGCAACGGGGCATAACTACGAACTTACAGGAACGGAAGAAGTAAACGGCGAAAATATCCGTACTTACGTTTGCACGAACTGCGGAGCAATCACCACGCAGAATATGGGCGAACAGTACGAGCAGGTATCTTCATATATCGGATATTTGTTCGGTCAATATCAGCCGTATATGTGGTGGGTGCTATTAGCGACCGCAGGCGTATGGAGTATCGTGATGGGCGTATTCTTTGCGATTGCACAGAAGAACGAGGAAAAAGAAAAGGCGAGAAAAATGATTAAAAATTATGTCATCGGACTTGTCGTAATCTTTGCCATTCTCGTCGCTTGTCCGTATCTTGTAAAAGGTATTGCGGCGCTGATTGCGGGGTAAACGATGAAAAGGAGTTCCGAGAGAGTGTTCTCAGTAATATTTTCTCGGAATTTTCTAAAATTTATGGAATTGTCATAATATTACTCTTGACTTTTTAGGTAAACCGTAGTATCATATAAGCGAAGGTGGAGCATAATATATCTATAAAAGGAGGTTAAGTCTATGTTTGCCGAAAGAGTTAAAAGCAGCTTTGCTACGAACGAACCCATATATACGGAAGAAATCATTGGGCTTTTCCCCGATTATTCAAGACCGCAGATATTCAGGTTTATCAAAGAAGCAGAAGAGAAAAATGAAATCGTCAACTTTGCAAAAGGAATATACTATATCCCGCGTAAAACGTTTATCGGTTTGTCCACGATAACGGCAGATACGGTAATAGCTCGCAGGTATTTGAAATGGAACGACGAAGTGTTTGGAATATACGGCGGGTTAAAGTTACAGAATATGTTTTCTGTGACAACGCAAGTTCCTAATATCTATGAAATTGTATCGAACAACGAATCTGCAAAACGCAGAGAAGTGAAAATGGACGGCAGAACGTTTATTTTGCGAAAATCGCGTTTCGAGATTAACAAGGACAATGCAAATGCATATATGATTATGGAACTGTTCAACGATTTGAACGGCGAGAAAATCGACGAGTTTGCGAAAAAAAGGCTGATTGACTTTATGCGGGAAAGAGGCGTTACGAAAGAGCAGTTGATGGACGTAGCAATGAAGTTTCCTGCAAAAGCGTTAAAGAATCTGATGGGGAGCAAAATATTAAATGTGGTTGCATAAGAATAAAGACGATTTTACCGAAGCGGTACAGGCAGTAAGCCGAGGGTTAAATATTTCGCCCGCACTTGTCGAAAAAGATTACTACGTTACGTTGGTGTTGAAAAGAATAAACGAAGAGATTTCGGGACTTATTTTTAAGGGTGGAACGTCGCTTTCCAAATGCCATAAGGCGATCAATAGGTTTTCGGAAGATATAGACTTGACGCTTGACAGCGAACATCTTACGGAAGGACAAAGAAAGATAGTAAAACCGACGATTGTAAAAATCTGCGAAGAACTCGGACTGACAATTAACAACCTTGAAAACACGCGAAGCAGACGGGATTATAACTGCTATCAGATAAGTTATCCGCTTTTGTTTGAGAACGACGAGATAGATCCTGTCATCAAGGCGGAAACTGTATTTATACAGGAATGCTATCCGGAAGAAGTGAAACAAGCGGATTCTCTTATCGGAGAATGGTTAAAAGCAAACGGTTTTACAAAGCAAGCGGAAGAATACGAGCTGATTCCTTTCGATATTCACGTCCAAACAATGGAAAGGACGCTTGTAGACAAAGTGTTTGCGTTGTGCGATTATATGCTTTTAGACGACATGAAAAAGCATTCCCGTCATATTTATGATATATATCAATTGCTCAAAAGAGTGGAATTAAACGATGATTTCCGCGCGCTTGTGCATAGAGTCAGGGAAGATCGGAAATATCATTCGCTGTGTATATCGGCGCAGGATAACGCCGATGTCCCTGCTTTACTTAAAAGAGTAATAGAAACGGGGTGTTATAAAAAAGACTACGAAGAGCATACGCGGACGATGTTATATGCGCCTTGTGATTACGAAAAAGCAATTACGGGACTTGAAAAAATAATCGACAGCGGAATGTTCGGAAAAGACGAGGAATACGAAAAAAATACGGTACATATATCCGTTTCGTCGGCGTCGAAGATTGCGAGTTATAAGGAGTACAGAATATTTGCAATGCCGGAGCACGATAAGTACGGAGATTATGCATATAAGATTCCGAATAAGTTTATTAGCATTAACCGAAGCGAAAAGGCGATTGTATTTCATTTACCGAAAGACTATGTGGTCAGACTGAAAAATGGCAGGACAAATCAAACCGCTGAATTGACGGTAACGGAGTTTGTCGCCGAGGTGGCGGGCAAAGACGAAAGCGCATACGGTATGAAAATAATTCGTCCGAGTCAAACTGCGAACGGTGGCAATACTCCTAAAAAAAAGAAAACAGATTTCAATTCAAAGTAATAAAATATATACAGGTATAAGGAACGTTCTTCGGAGCGTTCCTTTTCTATGCCGAAAATGCGCTAAAACTATGCAAATATCAATAGTTTTAGTGCAAAATCGGTTTTACGGACAGATTCTGAAAATATTTTATGAAAAGTGGTCAAAACAGCTTGACAAATACAGATTCGGATGCTATCGTATTGATACGACGAAAGAAAATCGGAGGTGGAACTATGAACAAAGCAAAAGTAATGCGAAAAGCGGAAGCGGGCGAGGGATTGACCGTAGCGGAAATCAAGGTTTATCAAAAGGCTGTTAAACCCGAAAAGCACGTTTACGGCAAGTACGGAACGCTTGCTAAACAGTATTTGGAGGACAAAGGAATCGATTGGACGATTGCGAATCTTCCTGAATACCTGCACGGCGTAGATAAAGCCGCCGACGAATTGTACGAAATGATGCATGAAAAGTTCTCAAAAGAAGAGCGTTTCAAAAAGTCGGCAGACTTTATGGAAAACCTGAAAAGGGAAACGGAAATGCAAAGACTTATCGAAGAAGAAATCTTAAACGAAATCGTTTATGTAAAATAACGGAGGTATCAAAATGAAAGTGCTAAAAGTAGTCGGAACTATCGGCAGATTTGCGTTGGCAGGCGTGCTTATTGCAGGACATTTCGTAATGAACATCGTAGGTGCGTTGATTTGTGCCATTACTTCACAAGTCTAATACGGAGGTTTTTATGGAAAAGAAAGAAACAACGCCGCGCAGAGCGGCAAGAAGAAGTTACGAGGAACGCAATAAAGACAAGCGCAAGCAGACGAGCGGAAATTTCGGAACGATGATCCCGCGGGATTTATATGAGGAAATCAACGAATTTTTGGCAAAGAACCATATCACGAAAGTGCAGTTGATCTTCGCCGGCTACGAAGCCTTGAAAAATATGAAAAAAGACGGCAAATTGTAAGCCGACTCTTCCTGCCGTTTTGCGTAAGTAAATCATTGATAAGGAGATTATATTTACGGAAAACACGGATAAAATTATAAATCAAAACAGTAAACCCGCGGCAAGCATATTCACCGTCTATAAAAAAGAACCTAACGGAGAATATACGCGAACCCGCGAAAGAGTTTTCGGCAATACGGTTTATACCATTATTGCTCACGAAAAACAGAACGTCGGCGTTACGGCGTTCGATATTACGAAAACGCTGATAGAACGGAATATAGACGAGGCGTTAAAACCTGCCGTTCGTATCACGGAACAGTTATCGTTTGAAAGTTGCAATTCGGGAGGTAATAAACAATGAATTTGCAACCGACAATTAAAAATAGAAAGACAAAAAGCACAGAAGAACAATGGACAGCCTGCTATTGCAGACTTTCCTGCGACGACGATTTAGACGGCGACAGCAACAGTATCCGCAATCAAAAAATGTTACTGCAAAAGTATGCGGACGAAAATCATTTGCGGAACGTAAGATTTTACGTTGACGACGGCTTTTCGGGAAGTAACTTTGAAAGACCTGATTTCAAACGGATGATGTCCGACGTCGAAGACGGTAAAATTTCTACGATAGTCGTAAAAGATATGTCCCGTTTCGGAAGAGATCATATTCTTGTGGGATATTACACGAAATATTATCTTGCCGAAGCCGACGTAAGATTTATTGCCATTTATGACCAAGTGGACAGCGAGAAAAATCCTGACGACGATATTACCCCGTTCAAAAACATTCTGAACGAGATGTATGCAAAGGATTGCAGTAAGAAAATCAAAGCGGTTGTCAAAGCCAAAGGAAACTCCGGGAAACATCTTACGACGCTTCCCCCGCTCGGATATAAGAAAGATCCCGAAAACAAGGAAAAATGGATAATAGACGAAAAGGGTGCTGAAATCGTAAGAGAAATTTTCAAATTATGCGTTCAGGGCTTTGGTCCGACTCAGATTGCAAGAATCCTTACCGAAAGGGGCGTAGACACACCCGTTATTTACTGTCGTAAAAACGGATTGCCTACTGCCACAAAAATTAAAAACGACTCAGAATTATGGAGTTCTCGATCCGTGGCAAATATTCTTGAAAATTTGGAATATACGGGATGCACAGTCAATTTCAAATCGTATAAGAAGTCGTATAAGTCAAAAAAGCGCGTTGATTTACCCAAAGAAGACTGGGCAATCTTTGAAAACACGCAGGAAGCGATCATCGACAAGCAGACTTTTGAAACCGTTCAAAAAATTCGTCAGGCAAAACGCAGACCTACCGATATGGGCGAAATGAGTCCTCTTTCGGGACTGATTTACTGCGCCGACTGCGGAAAGAAAATGTATCTTTGCCGTTGCACGACAATGAAACAAAAAGAATACTTCAACTGTTCGACATACCGTAAAAAGAAGAAAAAGTACTGCACTTCTCACCAGATAACGGTCGAAGCGTTGGCGGTTCTGATTCAGGACGATTTGCGGCGAACGATTTATTTTGCGCAACAGCAAAGAGAAATGTTTTTGCAGACGTTACGAAAAAACGCCGCAACGAGAACGGAAAAAGAACTGAAAGAGTATTCAAAGGAAATCAAAACTTCGGAAGAACGAATCGAAAGGCTGGATAAAATCATCGGAAGCCTTTATGAAGATAAAGTCGAAGGTAAAATTTCCGAAGAGCGATACTTAAAAATGAGCGACACATACGAAACCGAGCAAGCCAGTCTGAAAGAACGGGTTAAAACGTTGAAGTCGGAAATCGCGAAAGCGAAAGAAGACGACGATAAAATTCTCGATTTTATGATGCTTATTTACAAGTATAACAGTTTTGAAGAACTTACGCCTGAAATACTACGCGCGTTCATCGAAAAAGTCGTTGTTCACGAAAAGGCGAAAGTCAACGGACATTACAGACAAACGGTAGAAATCTTTTATAATTTCGTCGGAGCGATCGACCGACCTATATGGGGTAACGAACTCAACGACGAAGACGATTGAAACCAACAAACAGCAAGAGAAAAGGCGTGACATTAAGCCACGCCTAACTCTGAACCTTGCGCCTTTACCTGAAATTCCCTATAGGAACTGCGGTTTGTCCGGGGCTTTTTTATTTTCCGATATGTTTTTTATTTATAGTCTATAGTCTATGGTTTGTATTCTTATTTACACTAAAGATTTTTAATTTTTTATAATTTACTATTACTTTATTATATTGTCTGACTCATATAAGAGCTGACTTAACGAGAGATAAAACCAAGCGGTCGGAAGAAATTAAAAAATATTTTAAAAATTTTTTTATCGTATTGCAACAAAACTCACCTTACATGCGTTTAACGAGTGTAAATAAAATGAAGCGACCGCCAAGGAGCTTTTAAGACAAAAAAGTTCCGCAATACATATCAAGTTGCTTCGGGAGGATATATTATGAAATTGAAAAGTAAGATTATCGCATTATCGCTTTCTGCAGTAATGGCGGCGTCGGCGTTTGCTTTTACGGC
>DPQQ01000010.1:6597-92465 GCA_003538975.1 Clostridiales bacterium
GTCGGCGTTTGCTTTTACGGCATGTAAAGGAAATAAGGACGATGACAAAACAGCATACGTCAGTCTCGATATAAACCCTGAGGTAGAACTCGTCGTCGATAAAAACAATAACGTAGTAAGCGTCAGAGGCGAAAACGAAGACGGGCAGGTTCTTTTATACGAAGAAGCCGGAATAAAGGGCGAAAGCGTTGATAAAGCAGTCGAAAAGATTACCGAACTCGCTATAAAATACGGATATTTGGATGAAAACAACAAAGTTGTCGATACCATAGTAACTTCCGGTAACGAGAAGTTTGAAAAAGAAGTTTTAGGAAAAGTCGAAGCGTCCGTAACCGTGGCCGGTGAGAACTTCGGCTTAAACGTTAAAACCGATCTCGAAGGCGCGTATTCTCTTTTAAGAAAATATGAAGAAGTAAAAGCCGAAAACCCCGATAATAAAGACATCCAGAAGATGAGCGTAGCAAAGTTCAAACTTGCGCTTTCCGTTTCCGAAACGGGAGATATCACCTTTGAAGCCGCTGTTAAGATGGACGAAAAGGAACTTATAAAAACTCTTACCGTTTCTACTAAGGAAGTACAGGAATTCGCAACGAAAGCTTATAACGAAGCAAAGACCAAAGCTTTCGCAGCGTACGATAAAGTTACCGAACTTGCCGCTTACGGCGTTTACACCGAATACGGCATTCAGAAAACGATAAAGACGTTGGATCCTTTGTATGCGTATAACGCAAGTATGTTCCAGCTTTATGCTTCCGCTTCCAAGAGCGTTGAAGCGATAGCCAAAGTTGCGGACTTATATACCGACGCATGCGCTCAGCCTCTTACGGAAGAACAGATAGCTAAAGTTGTCGCAATTTTGGGACTTGAAAATTCCGATCCCATCAAAAACAGCGACGGTACCGTTACTATAGACAGTATCGAAGCGTACGCAGACAAAGTATTCAAGAACAGCGAAGCCGGTCAGGAACTCGAAGCAAAGAAAGCGGCGTTGACCAAAGCTTTGAATGATTACGAATCGGCTATAAAAGCTCAGGTCGAAAAACTTAAAGAAGAATATAAACCTCAGATAGAAGCCGCCGTATGCGCGATAAACGATATGGTTACCGTTATCGAAGCTTCCCTTCCCGAAAGCGTAAAAACTATGCTTGACAATTCGATAAACGAACTGAAAGAAACGGTAGAAGACCTTAAGGCAATGACCGAAGACGGAACCGTAACGGTGGAAGAACTTTACGGATACTCCGATAAGCTTCAGAAAAAGGCAGACAAATATCTTACCGCATTAAAAGGACCTTTAACCGAAGACGAACTTAAAGAAATCGAGACCAGAAAAGAAAAAGTTATAAGCAAAATGACTTCGGCTAAAACCGAACTCAATAACGCTTTAACAAAGGCAGAGACGGAAGCCAGAGCGTATCTCGAATCGTTAAAGAACACGCGTATCGAAATAAACGGTGAAATAACCGTCAATAACTAAGCTCATAATTCTCCATATACTCTTACTCCCCTAAGTAAGAAAATCCCTTAACTTAAGTCGGTTAATACCCGACAAATCCCCTCAAAAGGACCGCTGTAAAAGGCGGTCCTTTCCCTTGTAAACGGGAAAGGCCTTGCGGACCGGCAAGGATGTGTGACTTAACGTTATTTTTATCAAAAAGCTCAACGGATTGACAAATCAAAGTCTGTAAAGTATAATATTCCGGTAAAGTATCCGCGGCGGTATCTGTAAGTTATAATAAATTTAATTCCGCCCGCAAAAAAGAGAAAAATGGAAATCACTGCCGAAAATTTTTATAAAATAATGGGCGAGTTTGCCGTGTACGACATAAGGAGCGATTCCGAAAGGGAATACGGCTTTATTCCGGACAGCGTAAAAGTTTCGTCCGAAGAGTTGTTATCGGATCCCGCAAAATTTGTCGTAAATAAGGACAAAAACATACTTATTTATTGTGCGAGAGGGGTATTCAGCGTAGACCTTGCCGAAGATCTTTGCAATATGGGTTACAAGGCGTACAGCTTAAAGGGCGGTTATCCCGCATGGCTCGTTTACGATATAAAATCCCGTAAAAACGAAGAAGTAAGAGAATCCGTAGAAAAAAGTCTGCAAAAAAAGTTCAGAAAGGAACTCACTTCAAAATTTTTACGCGCAATAAGAGAGTACGAACTTATAAAGGACGGCGACAAAATAGCCGTATGTATTTCCGGCGGAAAAGATTCGATGTTGATGGCGAAACTTTTTCAGGAAATTTCACGCTATAAAAAGATAAATTTCGAAGTAAAATTTTTGGTAATGGATCCGGGTTACAATGCCGCGAACCGCAAAATTATCGAAGACAACGCCGGAATGCTCGGTATTCCCGTCAATATTTTCGAGTCGGATATCTTCGAATCGGTCTACACTGTCGAAAAGTCCCCGTGCTATCTCTGCGCGAGAATGAGAAGGGGCTACCTTTATAACTTTGCAAAAAGTCTCGGGTGCAACAAAATCGCGTTAGGTCATCATTACGACGACGTTATCGAAACGATTCTGATGGGAATGCTTTACGGAGCTCAGATACAGACCATGATGCCAAAGTTAAAAAGCACCAACTTCGAAGGAATGGAACTTATCCGCCCGATGTATTTTATAAGGGAAGACGATATAAAAGCCTGGAGAGATTACAACAACTTACATTTTATACAATGCGCCTGTAAGTTCACCGATACATGCACGACCTGCAATAACGGGCAGAACCACTCTAAAAGACAGGAAGTAAAGGAACTTATAAGAACTCTTAAAAAGACCAATCCCGAAGTCGAACAGTGTATATTCAAAAGCGTCGAAAACGTAAATTTAGATACTGTCGTCGCTTATAAATTCAAAGGGAAGAGGAGTTCCTTTCTGGATAACTATTAAGCTTTATTTCAAGGAAACCGTTTATATAAAATTACCTGATCAATATTGTTTTTTCGCGATTTGTTATTTTATTTGACAAAATATTATAGTTAATAGTAAAATAGAGATAATAAATAATACTTGTCCGTAAGTCTCGGCAAACGTTTGTCGCAGACCGAAGATGAGTCCGTAAAATTTTATTCTCTTCCGACGAAGGGAAAAAGGAGATAAAAATAATGAACAAAAAAGGAAAGAAAGCAGTAATAAAACGCTTTGCGGCTATGCTCGCAACGGTTTGTTTCGCAGCGATGCTTTGCGTGTTTGCCGGCTGTACGGTTATGCCCGCACCGAATGAAAATCAGGTTGCTCTCGTAGGCAAAACTTATTACGAAGATTTAGGCGAAGCGATTTCCGCGGCAAAGAGCGGCGAAACCGTTACTCTCTTCAAGGACGTGGATTTGTCGGACACGCTCGTTATCGAAAACAAGAAGCTTCTGCTCGACTTAAACGGTAAAACCATTTATAATACCAAAGATATCTGGTGCGCTAAAAATAAAAATTCGTGGAGTCTTATTTCGGTAAGAGGAACTGCCGACGTTACGATCATCGGAAACGGAAAAATGCTCGCGAAAGAAAACGACATTTATGCCGTAGACGTTTTTGATAAGACGGCGAAACTCACAGTCGAAAGCGGCGAATTAGTCGGTAACATCCACGCGGTATACGTTGTCGAAGGCGAAGCGGTGATAAAAGGCGGTACTTACAGCGTTCAGCAGATTTACAGCGAAACGTTGCCGTATGAGTTTACTCTTAATCTTTACGACGCAAGCCGTAAGGAAGGCGTCGCTAAAATGACCGTATACGGCGGAACGTTTTATAAATTCAACCCCGGAGACAACCACGCCGAAGGCGCAGGCACGAACTTTTTGGCAAGCGGTTACGAATCCGTTTTAAGCGGAGATTATTATACCGTAGTCAAGTCTGCCGAATAATTTAATAAGCAATCAAAAAGCGGAAGCCGGATGCTTCCGCTTTTTAATTGTAGTTAAAATCGTTTCGGTACGGTTGCGACGATACCGTTGCCATCCAAAGCCGTCCGTTATTTTACTTTTTACGGCTTTTCGGTTCTTTTACGTTAGTCAGATCGTAACTTACCGAAACCAAAGAATAAATTTCGTCGTCGGTCATCGAGCCGTCCGCTATTATGCTTACCCAATGTTCTTTGTTCATATGATACGCCGGTACGACGGAAGAATAAGTTTCTTTAATCATATGCGAAAACGTCGGTTCGAGTTTAACGTTTATCCATACGTTATTCTGGCGTTCGAATATAAGAGCATAGCTCTTTTTGTTCTGCGTATGCCTTAAAACCGCCCATTCGGCGTCACCGAAAGGATAGTCTAAGTATACGCCGCTGAAATTTAAAAGTTTTTTGATTACTTCTTCTTTTGTTTTCATAATAGTACTGCACGCCTCCCGCCGGAAAATAATTAAACGTTAAAAGAAAATTCCTTTGACGAAGATTTCGATGCCGATGACGATAAGTATCGCGCCGCCGACGATTTCCGCCTTGCCGGAAAATCTCGTTCCGAACTTTTTACCGATAAATACGCCCGCATAGCATATAATAAACGTTACGACGGCGATTATTGCGGAAGTAAGAATTGCCGAAAAGACCTCATATTCCGCTATAGTGAAGCCTACCGAAAGCGCGTCGATTGAAGTAGCTATCCCTTGCAGAATAAGTTGCCCCCAGACGGTTTTTACTTCGACTTCTTTTTCTTCGTCGAGTTCGCCCGATTTTTCTTTCTTCATTTTTATAACGCTTTCGATTATCATCTTTCCGCCGATGAACAACAAAAGTATAAGCGAAATCCACGGAATGAATTTGTTGATAACGTTGAAAATGTCCGCAAGCGTTTTTACAAAAAAATAGCCGATAAGCGGCATCGCGAACTGAAACAGCGCAAACGTTCCCGCTATTTTACATGTTTCGCGTTTATTCATGAGAGGATTTTCGAGTCCGTTTGCGACCGAGACCGAAAATGCGTCCATCGCGAGACCTGTTCCGAGCAGAATCCCGTTAAAAACAAGCAAAAAATAATTCATAATTCACCGCGCCTTTTACTACAAATTACGCTTCCGTCCGCAAAAGCTGCAATAGGATTTTAATTCTACCATACGGAAGACGATTTGTCAATCTTATCGGTAAAAACGTGCGTTTTACCAATAGTTTCTATTAACAAAACATAAAAAGCGAACAAAATTTAATCATTACTTGTCCGTAAGGTTTTTGTCTGCTATAATTATAATTATGGAAAGGAAGCTTAACATAGAACTCATTCCCGACGGAAGCTGGGGGTACAATTTAAGAAGCGTTCTGCCCAAGAATCTTTGGGATATAGTAAGAAAGGACGCCGTAAAAGAAGCAAACGGCAAGTGCATGATCTGCGGAACTCCGTCAAAGCGGCTCGAAGCGCATGAAAGGTGGAGTTTCGATACGAAAACTTCGGTACAGAAGCTCGTCGGCGTTATAGCCGTATGTCCGATGTGTCATAAAGCCATACATATGGAACGCAGCCATTTGTTCGAAAACGCCGAAGCCGTCGAAGACTGGTATATGAAGGTGAACGGCTGTTCTTATGCGGATATGCGTAATGATATGGGAGAAGCCAATAAGCTCCAAAAGGAAAGGAACAAAGTTCCCGAGTGGTTTCTCGATTTAAGTTACCTTAAAAAGTTTTGCAAATAATTCCATCTTTATCGCATCGCTCGGGTATAAAAAACGAATCAATAGATAAATACTTGTAATCCGGTTTTTTGTTTGTTTCAGAAATTCGGATTTTTTGATAATAACTTTGTGTCTTTTATTCGGTTAAATAAGCGTACAAGCAAAAACGGGCTTTATTTTTTTGACATATTTCTTATTTGTGTGTTATTCTTTTTTATAATAAAACGAGTAAACAGAGCTCCGTGACGGAAGGTAGCTACCGTCGGGACCAAGCGGAGACAGGGACATTATGGAATACGTTTATAAAATTTTTGCTTTCGTAGCGGGACTCGGCGCCTTTCTTATCGGCGTCAACCTTTTGTCGGAAAACATTCGTAAGCTTGCCAACGACAAGATCAGACTTTTATTCGGCAAGACTTCTAAAAGTAAAGTCGTATCATGCGGAATAGGCGCGCTCGTTACCGCAGCGGTGCAAAGCTCTTCGCTTATAACCGTCATGGTGGTAGGCTTCGTAAATTCCGGGATGATGAGCCTTTATCAGGCGACGGCTATTATTATGGGGGCGAATATCGGTACCACGGTTACGGCGCAGATAGCCGCTCTCGAAGCTTTCAGTTTTTCAAAAATAGCTATGGCTCTCGCCGGAATAGGCGTTTTTACCACGTTATTCGCTAAAAAAGAAACTACAAAGTCGATAGGCAACGTGCTTTCAGGTCTCGGGCTTATCTTTTTGGGACTTGAAACTATGGTTTCGTCCATGGCTTTTATCAGCCAGAGCGACAAGGTGAAGGACGTCCTTGCGGCGATTAAAAACCCCTTCCTGCTTTTCGCTGTCGGCGCGCTTTTAACCGCCGTTATACAAAACAGCGCGGCCATGGCTACCATACTTATTTCGATGGTAACAGCCGGCGTAACGGTAGGGGCGGGCGGTAACTCCGTACTCTTCGTAATACTCGGAACCAACGTCGGGACGTGCGTTACCGCGCTTATTTCGTCCATAGGTACCAACGCGAACGCAAAACGAGCGAGTCTTATTCACATGATGTTCAACGTGTTCGGCTCGCTGTTGTTCTTTATTATTCTGCTTATCTGGAAGGATTTTACGGCGGGTTTCTGGTCGAAGCTTTTTACCGCGCCGGCAACGCAGATAGCGATGTTCCATACTCTCTTTAACGTCATCTGTACGATAATATTTTTACCGCTTACGAAATTTTTCGTTGCTATTTCGGAAAAACTTATCAAATCCGATAAAGAAGTCAAGAGAGAAACTTATCTCGATCAGCGTTTTATCGACGCCCCCGCGATAGCTATTTCCGCCGCGTATAAAGAAGTAGGCGTTATGATAGATATTTCCGTCGCCGCGCTCGAAAACGCTCTTACCGGCTTTAACGAAAAGACCGAAAAATATACCGAATCTGTAAATTCCGATTCCGACGAGATAACCGCGATTTCGGAAAAAATAACCGAATATCTTATAAAAGTTTCGGCGGGAACGACCAACGTTTCGGAAGAAAGCAAAATAAACGCTTTGTATTCCAACTTAAGCGACGTTTGCCGTATTTCGGAACTCGCAAAAAACATAACGAAGTACACCGCCCACGCAGTAAACGACGGGCTTTCGTTCTCGGATAAGGTAAAACAGGAAATAGGCGTTATGTTCGGCGAACTTAAAAGCATAGCGGAACTTTCGAAACAGATGCTTTTGTCGGGTAATGCGGAAACGCTTAAAAAGGTCGAAGAAACCGAAGACGGCATAGACAAACTCAGAACGAAGCTCATAAAAGAACATATCGAAAGGCTTAATAACGGCGAATGTAAGCCCGATTCGAGCAGTGTGTTCATAAACTTAGTCAGCAATCTCGAAAGAGCCGGCGACCACTACGATTACGTCGCCCATTCGGTAAAAGCTTAAACTTATGTGAGGAAAAACAAAATATTATTGCAGGCGAAAGCTTAGCTACGCGGAACGGGAATATTCGTTCCGTTTTTTATTAAAAAATTATCGTATAAAATGCGGTTTTTAGCGGTTAATCGTATTTTTACGCTTGTTTTTATGGCCTTTACGGGTTATAATTTATAAAAAAGAGCCGGGGCAAAAATGCAGATACAAACGCTTACGTTTACGGACGGAACG
This sequence comes from Clostridiales bacterium, assembly GCA_003538975.1. GTDB lineage: Bacteria > Bacillota > Clostridia > Christensenellales > Borkfalkiaceae > UBA11475. The sequence continues at coordinate 14,338 of DPQQ01000010.1, forward strand.
ACTATCGAGTACAAACTTTCGTATAAAAAGATACGCAACATTAATTTAAGGATAGGCATCGACGGAATTATAAATGTTTCCGCGCCGAAGGGAGTTCCTTTAACCCGTATCGAAAAGTTTTTATCCGAAAAGCAAGCTTTTATTTTCCGTGCGAAAAGTCGCGCCGAAAAAATGAAAAGAGAAGAACGGACGTACGAAGTTTTGCCCGATAAAAAAGTTATTTACGATAAATTTTTCGCTATTTTAAGCGAAAATTTTCCGATGTTTGCGGATTATAAAATCCCGTTCCCGTCTCTCAAAGTACGGAAAATGAACAGTCGCTGGGGGAGTTGCAACGTAGTAAAAAAGATAGTCACTCTCAACTCTCGCCTGTACCTTAAAGAAGATTATCTGATAAAATACGTTGTCCTGCACGAGCTTAGTCACCTTGTTTACGCCGATCACTCCAAAAATTTTTACGCCGTCTTAAAAAGTGTGATGCCCGACTATAAACAAGCCGAAAAGCTGTTGAACAAGTGAAAAAATCTGATAACAAAACCATATAAACATTTAAAAAACAAAAAAGTCCCGGAGAGGACTTTTTTATATATTTTTAGTATAACTTTACACGTTCCGTAAGGAATTTTATATATTTAAGGCATAATTTTATATGTTTTCAATATGATTTTTATCGAAAGCAAATAAAAACAAATACCGGTTAAAAAACAAAAGACATATAAAAAAGCAATAAAAATCAACAGCGTTCGGGTGAAGAAAAAAATTTTAATATTTATCTTTTATCCCGAGCAAATAATCGGCGGATATATCGAAGGCAAGACATATTTGCTTTAACAGGTCGTAACCCGGTTTTGCTTTGCCTTTAAGCCATTCGCTGACCTGACTTTGTTTTATGCCGACCTTCTGCGCAAAAGCCGTCTGCGTAAGTTTATTCAAATCCAAAAATTCTCTTAAAATATCGCTGAATGTATCTTCCATAAAATTAGTATATAGAAATTTCTATAATAATACTTGACGTATAGAAATTTCTATATTAAAATATAGACGATTGGTATTAAAAATTAAAAAGGGAAGTAAATGAAAAAGAGATTTAAGGCTTTTGCTTCTGCGTGTATGGCGGTTGTCATGTCGATTGTCGGCGCATTGTCGCTTACGGCATGCAAACCGGGGCATGAGCACGAATATGATAAAACAACGAATAAATGCGCGGTATGCGGTAAAGTGAATCCCGAATACCCGTGTATCGAAGTCGAAAACGAAGAAGTTCATATCGGGAACTCCCGCGTGAGTTTCGATATTTACGGCGTAAAAATAAGCACGTGCGTGAAGGGCAAGACTGAAGAGTACGATTATTCCGAGATAAGTTTTTATATAAAAAAGAGCTGGGATTACGACGAAAGCATTTACGAAGATTCTAATCCGTGCTATATAGCGTATAAAGTTTACGGAGAAGCCGGGGAAGAAGTAAAGAACGGCGTTATAACTTCTCCCGAAGTCAGAATAGGCGAAATCGTATATTGCATTGATAAACTTTACGGGCTCGGCGGCGGTAAAACGTATAAAATAGTATTAAGCGACGGCTTGGTGATTTAAATAATATAACATTAATAATATAATTTGAAAAAGATATAAAAACGTTCCTTGCGGGGCGTTTTTTGTTTAAAAAATTGCGGTTTATCAAAAATTATCGGGTATTTTTTAATAAAAGTTGCGGAGTTTTACAAAGTATATTGAATCGTTATTAAGAGTATAGTATACTTATCGTAACCTGAATTACGCAGGAAAATCAGTTGTATTTTAAGTGAGGAAAAATATGCTTTATAAAAAGAAATCGGAGCCGTCTCTTACCGACGAGCTTTTCAGGAATCCGACGGCGGAATACCGTTCGGCGCCGTTCTGGGCATGGAACTCTAAACTCGAAAAAGAAGAGCTTTTATGGCAGATAGAAGAATTTAAAAAAATGGGTTTCGGCGGCGCTCACATGCACGTAAGGGCGGGCATGGAGACCAAATATCTTTCGGACGAATTTATGGATCTTATTAAGTCCTGTACCGAAAAGTTTAAAAAAGAAGATATGCTATCTTACCTTTACGACGAAGACAAGTGGCCGTCGGGTTTTGCCGGCGGTTACGTTACAAAAACCAAAAAATACCGCGCTCATTCGGTAAAATTCACCGAAACGAAATTTGAGAGCGCTGTCGATATGAAGACCGCTTTGCAGACAGGAGAGCCGTGTCTTCTTGCCGTTTACGATATTGTTATATGTGATGACGGCAAGGTTTCGGCGAACCGTATCGGCGAAAACGATACCGCAAATGGTAAAAAACGTTACGCGTATTTTATGACGGCAGAGGATAACGACGGCTTTAACGGACAGTCTTACGTCGATACTTTATCTCCCGAAGCGATTAAAAAATTCGTTTCCGTCACGCATGAAAAGTATAAAAAAGTTGTCGGAGACGAGTTCGGCAAAACAATAAATACGATTTTTACGGACGAACCGCAATTTACCGCAAAGCTACCGTTATCGTCCGCAAAATCTGATAAAGACGGCGTGATACCGTATACCGAAAAGTTCGGCGAAGAATTTTTAAAGGTTAACAAATACGATATTTTAGATAAGCTCCCCGATCTTTTTTACGAGACCGGAACGGAAAAAAAGACGAGATACGATTTTTATAATCTTATAACAGGAATGTTCGCAAACGCGTTTTCGGAAACGATAGGCAAATGGTGCGACGAAAACGGCATAAATCTTACCGGTCATATGATGCAGGAAGATAATCTTGAAATTCAGACGCGCTGGATAGGCGAAGCCATGAGACACTATAAATACTTCGGTATTCCCGGAATAGACCTTTTGTCCGACAATCTGCATTTTACTACGGCAAAACAGTGTCAGTCCGCCGTTCATCAGTACGGTAAAGAAGGCATGCTTTCAGAACTTTACGGCGTTACAGACTGGACTTACGACTTCAGGGGATATAAATTTCAGGGAGATTGGCAAGCCGCTCTCGGCGTAACGCTCAGAGTGCCGCATTTAAGCTGGGTTTCGATGAAGGGCTCCGCAAAGCGCGATTATCCCGCTTCGATAAGCTATCAGTCGCCCTGGTATAAAGAATACTCTTATTTAGAAGACCATTTCGCGAGATTAAACACCGCGCTCACAAGGGGCAAACCGGTGGTTAAAGTTGCGGTCGTGCATTCTATCGAAACGTGCTGGCTTTACGACGGCACTAACGAAAATACCACCCTTAAGAGAAGACAGCTGGACGATAGATTTTTATCTCTTACGAATTGGCTGTTATATAACGCCATAGACTTCGACTTTGTATCGGAAGCAGAGCTTGCCACTATAAAAACTGACTTTACAAACGGCTTTACGGTAGGCGAAATGACTTACGACGCGGTTGTTCTGCCCGCGCTCGAAACGATAAGAAAGACCACCTTGAACGCTCTTATAAAGTATAAAGAAAACGACGGAAGAATAGTTGTTCTTGATTCTGTTCCGGAGCGTCTCGACGGAGCCGTTTCCGCCGAAACGGGTACGCTTTACGAGATAGCGAAGATCATCCCATACGACGAATCGAGCGTTGTCGAAGAGCTTAAAGACCTTAAAACCGTTTCTATTTACAATTACGACGGCAATCCGACGGACAACCTTATTTATGCCGAAAGAGCGGACGGCAATGACGAATGGGTATTCATCGCGCACGGCAAAAAATTCAAAGACGGCTGGGAATGTAAAAACGTTCCGCACGATCAGCCTATCGTGATAAAGGTAAAAACCGATAAATCTCCCGTTCTTTACGATACCCTTTCCGGCGAAAAGTACATTATACCCTTTGATAGAGAAAACGGCGAAGTCGTAATAAAATGGTCGCTGTATAATTCCGACAGTCTGCTCTTTAAGTTTACAGATACTCCCGAAGGAAAGGATATTACCGAGGATCCGCTTTACGCTCTTAAAATAAAATCATTCCCGGACAGAATGGAACATCAGCACTATTACGGCATAAGGGAAGAAGACGTCGTTTTCTATGAGAGAGAAGAAGATAACGCTCTTATTCTGGACGAATGTGTTTACAGCTACGACGGCGGCGAGTTCAGACCGAAAAAGTACGTTCTCCACATGACCGCGGACGCGAAGAATGATTTCGGCTACCCGTCTATGGATTGTCAGCCGTGGGCGATAAAAGCCGAAAAACCCAAGCATAAAATAACGGTAAAATACGATTTTTACTCCGAAACGGCTTTTGCGGGAGCATGTCTTGCGACCGAAGATTATAAAAGATCTCTTATAAAGGTAAACGGAAAACGACTCGTTAAAAAACCGACGGGATATTTCGTAGATAAATCCTGCATAAAACTCGCTCTTCCGAAGTTTAAAAAAGGTCTCAATACGGTAGAAATAACGATGCCTTTCGGTGCGAGAGACAATTTCGAACCGGTATATATAACGGGCGACTTTAACGTGAAACTCGAAGGCGTAAGAAAAACGATTATAAATAAAACCGAAAAGATAGGTTACGGAGACATAACGGCGCAGGGCATGCCTTTCTACGGCGGAAACATAAAGTATAAAACGGAGTTCACCGCAAAAGAAGCCGGCAGATACTGCATTACCGCAAGTTGCTATTCGGGAGCTCTTATAAAAGTTTATATAGACGGCGAATACAAGGGCAGAATAGTTTTCTCTCCGTACGAACTCGTTACGGAACTTTCGGAAGGCAAGCACGAAATAATTTACGAATTTTTCGGAAACCGCAACAACTGCTCCGGCAGTATTCATAACACGAATACCAACAGACTCTGGGTAGGTCCGTATCACTGGTACACGAAGGGAGCCGAATTCTCGTTCGAATACGTTCTCTCTCCCATAGGTATAACCGCAAGCCCGATTATCGAAAAGATAGACGACTGAAAGAATAATAATAAAAAATAAGCCGCTTATAAGCGGCTTATTTTTATGCTTTTTTTGTTTTTAAGGTATGGTTGTTTTGTACCTGTATCGGCGAAAGTTTACCGTTTTTAATATGCTTTTTACTGAAATCAGATTAAAACGCCCATTCTCCGTCTATAAATACAACGACTTCTTTGCCGTCTTTGGTTACGCCGGTTATTTTAAGATCTTCCGTCCCGACCATAAAGTCTACGTGTTCTACAGAGTCGTTTGCGTTATGGGTGGCAAGTTCTTCCGCAGTCATATCGCCGCCGCCTTTTATAGTGGTGGGGTACGCCTGACCGAAAGCGAAGTGGCAGCTTGCGTTTTCGTCGAAAAGGGTGTTGTAGAATAAGAGTTTCGATTTTGCAATGGGGGAGTTTTTGCCGACGAGAGCCATTTCTCCCAAAGATTTTGTTCCTTCGTCGGTGTTTATAAGAGCTTTAAGAGTTTCGTAACCCTGTTCCGCCGAAAATTCTATGACTTTGCCGTCTTTGAAGGTTACTGAAAATCCGTCTATAATCGTGCCGTTATAAGAGAGAGGCAAGGCGTTTTTGACTACGCCGTCTATTCTCGTATTGTCGGGTGCGGTAAAAACTTCTTCCGTCGGCATGTTGGCGATAAACGGAACGCCGTCTTTCGCTTTTTCCTGCGCGGGGAGCCATACGGCGTCCTTTGCAAGACCTACTTTAAGATTTGTCCCCGCCGAAGTTTCGTAACGAAGATACGAAAAATCATAATCGTTCATGATCTTCGCATGACGGTTGAGAGTTTCGATATGGTCGTTCCACGCCGCTACAGGATCGTCTGAATCGAGCCTTACAGTGTGTTTAATCGCTTCGAAAAGTTCCGCTTCGGGATCGTCTGATTCAGGGAACATGAGCTTAGCCCAGTTATAAGAAGGGTACGCTATGACGCACCATCTTATCGCGTTGCCCATTATCGCGTCAGAATAACTTTTTAACGCTTTGTTGTATGCGGAAGAGCGTCTCGCTATCTTCGCTTCGTCGAGACCTTTAAGGGCTTCCGGATCGTCCGCGTCGATAGCTATTCTGCATGCGCCTTCGGTTACGAGATAGTTTTTCTTTTCGACAAACCATGCGGGAACCTTTTCGAGTTCTTCCGCTGAAGAATAGGTGTAAGCGAGTCTGTTTTCGATATCGCTTCTTCTGTCGATAAGAACTCTGCCGGCGCCGCTCATATAGGCGACTTCGGCTAAAATAAGGGCGAATTCTTCACATTCCACCGGGGTGGAGATTTCGAGAAGCTGTCCTTTTTGCAGATTGACGCCGACTTTTACGGCGAGTTCGGCGTATTTATATAATAAATCTTTGTCGGGTTTCATATTGTCTCCTTTTTTATTTTTACGCTTTTAACATATCACTTTTTCGCTTCCGTGTCAATACATACAGCTCCGGCCGTTTATAAATTCCGCCCGGCGGCAAAAACAATTTTACTCCCGTTTGACAACGGGTAAATTAGATAGTATAATTATATAATATCGCTTGTATAATATAGTAAGCGATAATCAGGTAAATAATACACGGAAACCGCATAAGCGAGCGAAAGCCGCTTCAAATAACGAAAAAGAGGCCCCGATATGTATCTCGAAAAATTGAACGATAACAAAAAACTGAAAGAACTGAATATACCGGAGCTTAAAATTTTAGCTGAAGAAATCCGCGGAAAAATTATAAAAACGGTTTCAAAAAGAGGCGGACATCTGTCGGCTAATCTCGGCGCGGTCGAACTTACCATTGCTATCCATTACGTTTTCGATCTGCCTACCGATAAGCTCTTGCTCGACGTAGGACACCAATGCTATACTCATAAAATTTTATCCGGAAGAAACGAAACTTTCGCTACATTGAGAACGGAAAACGGCATAGCGGGCTTCACGGCGATCGGCGAGAGCGAATACGACGCGTTTACTTCGGGGCATGCCGGCAATTCGCTTGCGGCTTCTTTGGGATACGCCGCCGCGAGAGACGTAAACGGCGAAAATTATAAGATAATCGACGTTATCGGCGACGCTTCGTTTACGAACGGAGTGACGCTCGAAGCGTTTTCGGCTTCGGAGACTAAACCGGATAACTTCGTTCTTATAGTAAACGACAACGGCATGTCGATAGCGAAAAACGAAAACGGATTTTTCGGGACTGCGATAAAAAACGTCGCGATTTCGGAAAACGCCGGAAAAGTTAAAGACAATATGATAACCGCCGCGGGCTTTAGAAAGATATATTCTGCGGACGGCAACGACGTAGAAAATCTTATTTCGGTATTATCGGAAATCAAAAAAGAAACTTATCCCGTTTTTTTGCTTGTTAAAACGATCAAGGGTAAGGGATATAAAGAAGCGGAGCTTCATCCCGACCGCTATCACGCCGTGGGCGAAAATTTGTCCGTACCCGAAAGCAAATACGCCGAAACCGCAGGAAAAGCGGTTTCATTACTTGCAGCAAAGGATAAAAGAATAGTCGCGATAACCGCGGGTATGAAAGCAGGGACGGGACTTAGCGGTTATGCAGAAGAACATAAAGACAGATTTATCGACGCGGGCATTGCCGAAGAATACGCCGTAACTCTCGCCGCGGGCATGGCTGCGGGCGGGCTTAAACCTTTCGTGTTCGCTTATTCGACGTTTTTGCAGCGGGCGTACGATCAGATAGTTCACGACGTCTGCATAGCAAATCTTCCGGTGGTTTTTTGCGTTAACCGCGCCGGCGTAGTCGGAACCGACGGCGTTACTCATCAGGGGGCGTTCGATCTTTCGTATCTTACGCATATACCGAACATGACCGTTCTCGCACCGAAGGACGATAAGGATTTGGAAGCGGCAATAAATTACGCCGTAACTCTCAATTCGCCCGTCGCGGTAAGATACCCGTCCGGAAGCGGAACCGAATATCCGGAGCATAAGCCTTTCGACGGTTCGTGGGAAAAGGTAAAGGACGGCAAAGACTGTACGATTTTAGCGGTCGGCGGAAGAATGTTAAGCGTCGCTTCAAGTCTTGAAAAGTATGGTATAAACGCTGCCGTATACAGTGCGAGAAGCGTAAAACCGCTTGACGAAAACGTTCTTAAAAATTTAAGCGGTTACGTTTTCACTCTGGAAGAAAATTCTCTTATCGGCGGATTCGGTTCGTCTGTATGCGAATACGCATTCGATAACGATCTCGACGTAAAGGTAAAGACGTTCGGGTTAAAAGACGAATTCGTAAGACACGCTTCGATAGAAAGACAATTTGAATTTAACGGTCTGGACGAAAAGTCGGTCTCGGGCGAAATATTAAAAATTTTAAGCAAACGGAATTAAGGATACGTTATGCAAAAGAAGATAATTGCCGTAGGCGGCGGCGAAATAAAAGAAAAAACCACCCTTAAAATAGACGAATATATAGCAAATCTCGCAAAAGAACATGCCGGCGATAAAAGAGCGACGGCTCTGTTTTTAGGAACGGCAAGTCACGACAGCATGCCGTACTTTAACAGCTTTCGTAAGACTTATACTTCGGTTTTCGATATAAAGGCTGACGTCGCTCTGACCGTTTACGGAGAGATGAATTTCGAACATATCAAAGAAAAGTTCGATAAAGCCGATATGATTTACGTGGGCGGCGGCGATACCAAATTCATGCTCGACAAGTGGAACGAAACGGGCGTTATGAATTTAGTAAAGGATGCGTATAATCGCGGCGTGATAATATCGGGACTTTCGGCGGGCGCGATCTGCTGGTTTGAAGACATGTACACCGATTACGACATTATGCGCAACGAGGAGGGCGAATATAAGATATTAAAAGGCATGGGACTTATAAAAGGTCTCTGCTCGCCGCACTTCGATAACCGCGAACCCGACTACTTTGAAGCGATAAAGAACGGGAATTTTACTTCGGGTTACGGCATAGGCAATAATTCCGCGCTCGAATTTACCGACGGCAGACTTACCGCGGTATTATCTTCGGGCGGAAAGTCGTTTATGGTTAATAACGAAAACGGAAACGTATATAAAACGGAAATAACGAACGAAGATATATCGAGCGGCAAATACGACGGATAATTCCGTAATCACCGGCAGTAAACGCTGCCGTTTTTGCTGCGAAGCGAAATATAAACATGAAAAACGATTATTATAAAAGATTCGAAGCGGAATTAAAAACCGCCCGGGAGTACGAACTGAATACGGGTAAAAAAAAGACGTTGCTTCTTCACAGTTGTTGCGCGCCTTGTTCGACCGCCGTTATAGACGCTGTAAAGGATTATTTCGACGTTACGGTGTTTTATTATAACCCCAACATTACGGACGGCGGGGAATACTCGAAAAGACTCGAAGAACAGAAAAGTTATTGTAAAAAACTCGGCATCCCGGTAATCGAAGGCTTGTACGACACAAAGGAATTTTTTACCGCGATAAAGGGTAAAGAACATATAAAAGAAGGCGGCGAAAGATGCTTTTCGTGCTACCTGTTGCGGTTAAACGCTACAAAATCGAAGGCTGACGAACTGGAATACGATTATTTTTGCTCGACGCTTTCGTTAAGTCCTTATAAGAATGCGGACAAGCTGAACGATATAGGCGAATCTCTGGTGAAATATTTGGATAACGGCGACGTTATCGGAGCAAAATACTTATATAACGACTTCAAAAAGAAAAACGGGTATCTTAACTCGATTAAGTTATCCGAAAAGTTCGGTTTGTACAGACAAAACTATTGCGGCTGCATATTCTCGAAACTCGAAGCGGAAGAAGAACGCGCCGCAAAAAGAGCCGAAAACGAAGCTGCGGAGACAGCCGATAAAGAGAATAAAGGCGAAACGCGGTAAAAAACGGAAATATTTATATTTTTATTATGCGAACATATGTTTGACCTTACCATACGTAAGTGATATAATAGTAAAATAAAACGTATGCGCATGCGTTATATTTGAAAATTCGAAACGAAACCGCAGATATATATCGGAGTTATTAATAATCTTACGGAATTACAAAAATGGAAGACAGAAAATTCAAACTCGTATCTAAATATTCCCCGACGGGGGATCAGCCTCAGGCGATAGCGAGCCTTACGGAAGGCATTTTAAACGGCGAGCGGACTCAGGTACTTCTGGGCGTAACGGGGAGCGGTAAAACTTTTACCGTCGCAAACGTCATTGCGAACGTAAACCGCCCCACTCTTTTAATCGCGCACAACAAAACGCTTGCGGCGCAGCTCTGCAACGAGTTAAGGGAGTTTTTCCCCGAAAACAGGGTTGAATTTTTCGTTTCGTATTACGATTATTATCAGCCTGAATCTTATATTCCGAGTACCGACACTTATATCGAAAAAGACCTTGCCATAAACGATGAAATAGATAAGCTCCGCCATTCCGCCACATGTTCTCTTGCCGAAAGAAGAGACACCGTCGTTGTGGCTTCGGTATCGTGCATATACGGTCTCGGCGCGCCCGAAGAGTATTACCGCCTTGCGGTTTCGCTCCGTCAGGGCGAAGAATATAAACGAGACGAACTTCTTTCAAAACTCGTTTCGATACAGTATGCGAGAGCGGACGTCGATTTTACCCGTTCGACTTTCAGAGTGCGCGGCGACACGGTTGAAATTTTTCCTTCGTCCAATTCCGAAATCGTTATAAGAGTAGAATATTTCGGGGACGAAATAGACAGAATAACCGAAGTGGAATTTATTTCGGGGAGAACCGTAGCCGAACTTAAACATGCGGTTATTTTCCCGGCGAGCCATTACGCGGTCGAAAAGGAAAAGTTAGACAGAGCTTTGTCTTTTATCGCCGCCGATATGAACGACGAAGTAGCCGCTTTTGAAAAAGAAAATAAGCTTCTGGAAGCTCAGAGATTAAAGCAGCGGACTTCATACGATATGGAAATGATGAAGGAAATCGGCTATTGCAAAGGGGTTGAAAATTATTCGAGATATTTTGACGGTCGCCGCCCCGGCGAACCGCCGTTTACTCTTTTGGATTACTTCCCGGACGATTTTTTTATCATAGTGGACGAGTCGCATATGACTTTGCCGCAGATAAGGGCGATGTATCACGGCGACCGCGCGAGAAAAGAAAATCTTGTAAGTTACGGTTTCCGACTTAAATCCGCATTCGACAACAGACCGCTTTCTTTCGACGAGTTCGACGCACGCGTAACGCAGATGATATGTATGTCGGCAACGCCTGCCGAATATGAATTAAGCCAGGCTTCGAGAGTTGTTGAACAACTTATCCGTCCCACAGGGCTTGTCGATCCGGAGATAGAAGTCCGTCCGACAGCTCATCAGGTGGACGACCTTCTCGTCGAAATTCATAAAACGGTCGAAAACAAAGGCAGAGTGCTGATAACCACTCTCACCAAAAAACTTGCCGAAAGCCTTACGGAATACTTCCGCGATAACGGCGTGAAGGTAAAGTACATGCACAGCGATATCGACACGCTCGAAAGAATAGATATCGTTACCGATTTAAGAAAGGGAGAGTTCGACGTTCTCGTCGGGATAAACCTTTTAAGAGAAGGTCTCGATATGCCCGAAGTAAAACTCGTCGCCATACTCGACGCCGATAAAGAAGGCTTTTTAAGAAGCGACACCGCGCTTATCCAGACGATAGGAAGAGCGGCCCGTAACTCGGAAGGCAGGGTTATAATGTACGCCGACGTGATTACCGGCAGCATGAAACGGGCGATAGACGAAACCGAACGCCGCCGCAAAATTCAGACAGAATATAACAAAGAACACAATATCGTTCCAAAAACCATAATAAAGGGCATCGGCAACACTCTGGAAATAACCAAAAAGACCGAAAAGCTCGATATAAAGAACAAAGATATTCCCGAAGAGATCGAAAAGCTTAAAGCGATAATGAAGATAGCCTCGGCGAATCTCGACTTTGAAAAGTGTATAGAACTTCGCGAAAAGATAGCCAAACTCAAAGCGAAAATGAGAAAAGGAAATTAGCTTTTATAAAAGGAAACATAGGAAAATGCAGAACAATATAGTAATAAAAGGCGCGCGTCAGAACAACCTTAAAAACATAGACCTGACCATTCCGAGAGACACTCTTACGGTATTCACGGGGCTTTCGGGTTCGGGTAAGTCCACGCTCGCTTTCGATACGATTTACGCCGAAGGACAAAGACGTTACGTCGAAAGTTTGTCGAGCTATGCGAGAATGTTTTTAGGACAGATGGAAAAGCCCGACGTCGATATGATAGAGGGGCTTTCTCCCGCTATTTCGATCGATCAGAAGACAACTTCGCACAACCCGCGTTCGACCGTCGGCACCGTGACCGAGATTTACGATTATTTAAGGCTTTTGTACGCGAGAGTTGGCGAACCGCATTGTCCAAAATGCGGCAGAAAGATCGAAAAACAGACAGTAGAGCAGATTGCCGACAAGGTTATGGCGATGCCTGCGGGAAGCCGTATTTACGTAAACGCGCCCGTCGTCCGCGGAAGAAAGGGCGAATATAAAAAAGAACTCGAAGGTTACCGCAAAAGCGGATTTTCGAGAGTGGTAGCGGACGGAATAAATTATGAACTTACGGAAGAAATTCCGCTCGAAAAGAACGTAAAACACAATATAAGCGTAGTAGTTGACAGACTTGTAATAAAGGAAGGTATCGAAAAACGTCTTTGGGACAGTATCGAAACCGCTCTTAAACTCGCCGACGGACTTGTAGTTATATCTTGCGACGGAAAGGATGTTTTGTATTCCACTAAATACGCCTGTCCCGATTGCGGCATCAGCATCGAAGAAATCGAACCCCGTCTTTTTTCGTTCAACAATCCTTTCGGCGCTTGTCCCGAATGTTCGGGATTGGGTTTCCGCAAATACGTCGATCCCGACCTTATAGTAAAGGATAAAAACAAAACTTTACGGCAGGGCGCAATGTCCGTTACCGGCTGGAATCTCGATTCCGCAAAAATGGCGGAAATGTATTTTGCCGGGCTTTCCAAGCATTACGGATTCAGTCTCGACGTGCCCGTAAAAGATTTGCCGAAGAACATTTATAATATGCTGCTTTACGGCAACGGCGGCGAAAAGATAAAATTCGAGTACGAAACGGCTACTTCGAAAAGCTCTTTTATGGCAAAGTACGAAGGCATTATTCCCAATCTCGAAAGAAGATACGGCGAAACGACTTCCGACTGGACGAAGATGGAAATCGAAAAGTATATGACTTCGGCTCCGTGTACTTCGTGCGGGGGAAAAAGACTCAACAAAAGCGCGCTGTCGGTTACCGTCGGCGGCGTAAATATAGCCGATCTTACCGAGATGTCGGTAATAAAAGAACTTGAATTTTTCGATAACCTCGAACTTAGCGAAACGCAGCAATTAATAGCGAAATCCATTCTTAAAGAAATCAAGGCGAGACTTAACTTCTTGAAGGACGTAGGTCTCGGATACCTTACGCTATCACGTTCGGCGGCTACGCTTTCGGGCGGAGAATCGCAGCGTATAAGACTTGCCACGCAGATCGGAAGCGGTCTTGCGGGCGTGCTTTACATTCTCGACGAACCGAGCATAGGACTCCATCAGAGAGACAATAAAAAGCTTATCGCAACGCTCAAACATTTAAGGGATCTCGGCAACACTCTTATCGTGGTCGAGCACGACGAAGACACGATGAGAGAAGCCGACTTTATCGTTGATATCGGCAGGGGCGCGGGCGTCCACGGCGGAACGGTCGTGGCGAGCGGATCGGTGCAGGATATAATGAACTGCAAAGATTCCATAACGGGCGACTATCTTGCGGGAAGAAGAAAAATCGAAGTCCCGAAGGAAAGAAAGAAGCCCGACGGAAGATTTCTTAAGATTTTCGGCGCGCGTGAAAACAACCTTAAAAATATAAACGTAGAGATACCCGTCGGTCTTATTTCGACGGTAACGGGTGTATCCGGGAGCGGCAAAAGCTCGCTTGTAAATCAGGTAATACTCCCGGCGGTAGCGGCGGCTGCGCTTAAAACAAAAACGCTCAAAAATAATTTCGACAAAATAGAAGGAACGGAATATTTCGACAACGTAATAGCGATAGATCAGCAGCCTATAGGTAAAACGCCGAGATCGAATCCCGCAACATACACCGGCGTATTCGCTATGATAAGGGAACTTTTTGCGGCTACTCCCGACGCAAAAGAAAGAGGATATAAGGCGGGCAGATTTTCGTTCAACGTGTCCGGCGGCAGATGCGAACATTGCGAAGGCGACGGCATGATGAAGATAGAAATGCACTTTTTACCGGATATTTACGTTCCGTGCGAAGTATGTCACGGTACGAGATATAACCGTGAAACTTTGCAGGTAAAGTATAAGGGCAAAAATATTGCGGAAGTTTTGAATATGACCGTGGACGAAGCGGTGGATTTTTTCGAACACATTCCTTCGGTATACAATAAAATAAAAACTCTTCAGGACGTAGGTCTCAGTTATATAAGACTGGGGCAGAGTTCGACCACGCTTTCGGGCGGCGAAGCGCAGAGAGTAAAACTCGCCACCGAGCTCAGCAAACGTTCGACGGGCAGAACTTTATACATTCTGGACGAGCCGACGACCGGGCTTCATTCTTACGACGTCGAAAAGCTTTGCTCCATATTAAAAAGGCTCAGAGACAACGGCAATACCGTTCTCATAATCGAGCATAATCTCGACGTAATAAAAATTTCGGACTATATCATAGATCTCGGACCGGAAGGCGGCGACGGCGGCGGCACCGTGATTGCCGAAGGCACGCCCGAACAAATCGCAGAAGTAAAAACCAGCTACACAGGCGAATTTTTACGTCCGCTTCTTAGCTTACCCGAAAAGAACTAAATAAAAAGAAAAAAGTTCCGTTTTGCACGGAACTTTTTATATTGTAAAATCCTGTCGATTGAATTTTATAAACTAAACGTATTATACGAAATTCTGACCGGTGGTGTAGTTACGCATGTAAAAGTTAAAGTTATCGCCCGAACCGAACTTTTCGGGATCATTATAAGGAGGAAGAATTTCAAGTTCGAGTTCGTCTATTATATCGATTTTTCCGTCCAGAAGCTCTTTAAGTCTTACCGTGCAGTCTTTTATTCTTAAAATAAGTCCGCCGATACGCGCGTCGTGTACTTCGAATCCGCAGCCTTTGTTTTCATAAAACCACTGTTTTCTGAAAGCGAGATAAAACGCCTCGACCTTTTCGGGCAGAGCTTCGTAGACGGCGATAAGATTTTCAAGCTCTTTTCTGTCGCCGGCTTTGAACGCTTTGTAAGCCGCCCTTGTTTTTATGCCGAGATCGAATTTATCGCTAAGGACGAGGCAGAGTTTGTAAAGAACGTCGTAAACGTAGCCGAATTTTTCGTTTTTAACGTATTTTTTAAGTTCTTCGGCATACTTTTTATATTTTTCTGCTCCGTCTTTTGTTACGTTCGCGTCGCGCCAGCCTAAAAAGCAATCGTTATAGAGCATGAATTTACAGGGGTTAAAGGGAAGGGTGCCCGTAAAATTACTGAGAGTAGGCTGTTGATAGATAAGGTTGGGCTTATCCATGGCGAGAGCTTCTTCCATGGTAAGTCCGAAGATTTCGGTAAACTTTTCGTCTATCTTTTTTATATCGGTGACTCCCTTATAAAGCATCGCCGCATGGAATAACGACGGATAAATCGAACGCTTGCTCGCTTCGTGTCCGTTGTCGCCCCATATGGTCATTATAACGTTTTTAATGCCGTACTTTTCTGCGATCGGCAGAGAAACGGTATTAGCTTCGAAACTCTGGAAGTTATTCGGCGCAAATCCGCTCCAGCACCAGCAACCGCCCGCAAACCACAATTCGTTTCTGAACTGCTTGTGTGAAGAAAGCATCGCGTCGTAAGTCTTTTCGTCCTTAGAATAATAATCCCAGTAACATAACGATACGTTTTCGGGTACTTTTTCGAGAGCTTCTTCCGAAAATTCGACGAACTCGTCCGAACGATAACTCGCTTTAACAAGAGAAAAGAACATATCCGACCACATAACGGGTTTGAAGTTATATTTTTCGGCAATTTCGCAGACCTTTTTAAGATGTCCGAGAAGTATATCGAGACGATTTTTATATCCGTTTTCAGCAAGATATTTGCCGAGACCTACAAAATGAGCTTCGTCCATGCCGATGTTGATGTATTCCGAATCGAAGCAATCGCGCATGGTTTTGAACATTTTGTCTATAAGCGCGTAAGTTCTGTCGTCGCCTACCAGAAGAATATCGTTGCAATCGAAAAATTCGCTGTACGGATACCACGGCGCAAGACAGCCGAGATGGGCGAGAGTCTGTATGCAGGGGATAAGTTCTATGCCTTTTGTTTTGCCGTAGGCGTTTATTTCTTTCATTTCTTTTGCGGTAAACGCACCCCTCAAATATCCGAAGTAATCTTCGCCTTCGATTTTATAAGTGTCTTCGGTGTAGAGCATAAGGGAATTGTATCCCATTTTCGCTATATCGTCTATAAAAGTTTTCAAAAAAGAAAGATTGGGAACCGCGTCTCTCGAACAGTCGAGCATCACGCAAAGCTTTCCTTCGCTGTTTTTCATATTTTCTCCTTTAATGCGGCGGTTTTCGCCTTATATTCTAAAAACAGTTTAACATAATTTTTATATCCGTTCAATAGCAAAAACAAAGGTCGTACTGTCAAAAGTTAAGATTTTTATTTATTAAAACATATAAAAGTTAATATAAAACGTGCCGTCGCCGATTTAACATAAAAAAGGCGGAAGTCTTTCGGGACTTCCGCCACAGTGTTTTTTATAGTAATAAAACAATTATACGTTGAAGCGGAATAAAACTACGTCGTTATCCTGCATGACGTAATCTTTGCCTTCGGAGCGGACTTTGCCCTTTTCTTTCGCGGCGTTCCAGGAGCCGAGTTCTACGAGAACGGAGTAGTCCACTATTTCCGCTCTTATGAAGCCCTTTTCGAAATCGCTGTGAATTTTGCCCGCCGCCTGCGGAGCTTTGGTGCCTTTTTTGATCGTCCAGGCTCTTACTTCTTTTTCGCCGGCGGTAAGGTAGCTTATAAGACCTAAAAGGGAATAGGATTTTTTAACGAGTCTGTTAAGTCCCGATTCTTCGAGACCGAGATCGTTTAAAAACATTTTCTGTTCGTCCGGTTCGAGCATCGAAATTTCTTCTTCCGTTTTTGCGGAGATGACGAGACATTCCGCACCCGTCGATTTTGCGTAGTCGATGACCTGCTTCGCAAGGGGAATTTCTCCTTCGGGTTTCCCGAGATCGTTTTCGGAAATGTTAGCCGCATAAATTACGGGTTTGTCGGTGATTAAAAATAGCGTGGAAACGAACTCCTGCTCGTCTTCCGTCATAGGCATGGATGAAACGAGCTGACCTTTTTCGAGCCAGGCTTTGACCTTTTCGAGAATTTCCTCTTCGACTTTGTATTTTTTGTCGCCGCCGCGCACGAGCTGAAGGGTTTTGTCTATTCTTCTCTGAATAAGTTCGAGATCGGAGTAGATGAGTTCGAGATTTATGGTTTCGATGTCGCGGAGCGGATCCACGGTGTCCGAAACGTGAGTTATGTTTTCGTCTTCGAAGCATCTTACGACGTGTACTATGGCGTCGGTTTCTCTTATGTTAGCCAAAAACTTATTTCCGAGACCTTCGCCCTTGGACGCGCCTTTTACAAGTCCCGCAA
Organism: Clostridiales bacterium; assembly: GCA_003538975.1. Taxonomy (GTDB): domain Bacteria; phylum Bacillota; class Clostridia; order Christensenellales; family Borkfalkiaceae; genus UBA11475. The sequence goes on from DPQQ01000010.1 coordinate 31,936, forward strand.
TGTCTACGAATTCTATAACCGCGGGGGTTATTTTTTTAGTGTTGTAAAGTTTGCCTAAAACTTCGAGTCTTTCGTCGGGAACGGCAACGATGCCTACGTTCGGTTCGATCGTGCAGAAGGGGTAATTGGCGCATTCGGCGCCGGCATGCGTTATCGCGTTGAAAAGTGTGGACTTACCCACGTTCGGAAGTCCTACTACGCCTAATTTCATATTTATCTCCGGATAGTTTAATTATTTGTCTTAAAGGCCGGTAAAAATATTTTAGATATACCTTACCGCCGCAATCAATTATACGACAAAAATACTTAAAAAACAAGTTGTTTTCGTTTGTTTTGCAAAATAAAGACAAAATAGCCTTAAATTACGGTTTTTGTACAAAAATCATGCGCAATTTCGGAAAATCGATTGATAATAGTTAAAAATTATGCTATCATTCTAATATAAAGACTGCTAATGTAAAAATACGGTGAATTATGGACTATAAAGAATATATCGCGCAAAAACTCGACGTAAACGGAATGGATAAAGAAAGCATAGCCGCGGCTATAGAGGTGCCGCCGACGAACGAACTCGGCGATTTCGCTCTGCCGTGCTTCAAATTTTCGAGAGTTTTAAGAAAATCTCCGGCAGCGATTGCCGAAGAACTCAAAAACAATTTCGTAACCGACGAAGTTATTTCGGAAGTATCCGCAGTGAACGGTTATCTCAACTTCAAAGTAAACCGCGCGGGTAAAACGACTTCGGTCATAGATAAAATTTTATCCGAAGACGATAATTACGGCTCGTCGGATATCGGAAAAGGCAAAACGGTGTGCGTCGATTATTCTTCTGTAAACATTGCGAAACCTTTCCATATAGGACATCTTATGACTACTGTCATAGGTTCGAGCCTTTGTAAAATTTACAGATTTTTAGGGTATAAAGTAGTCGGCATCAACCATCTCGGCGATTACGGAACGCAGTTCGGCAAACTTATAGTGGCTTTCAAAAAATGGTCTTCGGTTGAAGCCGTAAACGAAGGCAGACTTAAAGAACTCACGAGAATTTACGTAAAATTCCACGAAGAAGCCGAAAAAGATCCCGCTCTCGACGACGAAGCGAGACATTATTTCAAACTTATCGAGGACGGCGACGAAGAAGCCAACGAACTTTTCAATCTGTTCAAAAAAATAACGCTGGAAGAAGTCGGCAAAATTTACGAAAAACTTAACGTTACTTTTGATTCTTATGCGGGCGAAAGTTTTTATAACGATAAAATGCAGCCGATAATCGACGAACTCGAAGAAAAAGGCTTGTTAAAGACGAGCGAAGGCGCAAAGATAGTAGACCTTTCGGAATACAACATGCCGCCCTGTCTTATATTGAAGGCCGACGGATCTTCTCTTTATGCGACGAGAGATTTAGCCGCCGCCGTTTACAGAAAAAATACTTACGATTTCGATAAATGCTTATACGTCGTAGCGTATCAGCAGAATCTTCACTTCAAACAATTCTTCAAGGTTTTAGAGCTTATGGGCAAGCCTTGGGCGAAAGATCTCGTTCACGTGGCGTTCGGTATGGTTTCTCTCGAAGACGGCGCGATGAGTACCCGTAAGGGTAAGGTCGTTCTTCTTGACGACGTTATAAACAAAACGATCGAAAAAGCGGCAGCTGTTATCGAAGCCAAAAACCCCGAACTCGAAAATAAAGAGGAAGTCGCTAAAACCGTCGGCACCGGCGCCGTTATTTTCGGCGCGCTCGCCAACAACAAGATAAAAGACATAGTATTCTCGATAGATAAAGTGCTTAACTTCGACGGCGAAACGGCTCCGTACGTTCAGTATACGGTCGCGCGCTGCAACAGTATACTTTCAAAGTCCGGCGTATCGGAATTCAGCTATTCCGTTCCCGAGCTTACGCCTTCGGAATACGATCTTATCGCAAAGCTCGGCGAGTTCCCCGACGTTGTAAAGTCCGCGGCGGAAAAATACGAACCGTCTTTCGTTACGAGATATGCGGTCGATCTTGCGTCGCTTTTCAATAAATTTTATATAAACTGCAAAATTTTAGGGGCGGAGGATAATGTTAAAAACTTCAGACTTGCTCTCGTGAAATGCGTAAAAACCACGCTAACGAACGCTCTTAAACTTTTAGGAATCGGCACCGTCGAAAAAATGTAACTTTTCAGTGCCGTATAAAAACAGCCTTTCAAGGAAATTTTATGGAAAAATTCTCCGTTATAATAATAGGCGGCGGCGCTTCCGGCATCGATCTCGCCACGCTGTTCGTACAGTCGGGTTTCAAGGACTTCTGCATTGTCGAAAAGTCCGACCGCATCGGAAAAAAGCTCATCGCGACGGGTAACGGGCAGGGCAATCTGACCAACAAAAACGTTTCGGATAAAAAGTATTTTTCGGGCGTAAAAGATTTTTACTCTTACGCCGTCAATCGTTTCGGTTTCAATAAAATAGTATCGTTTTACTCTTTGACGGGAATAATCCTTACCGAGGGCGAAGAAGGCAGATTTTATCCCGAATCGAAGCAGGCTTCTTCGGTGCTGGACGTAATAAGGGCGTTTTTAATCTATAACGCCGTAAACATAAAAACGGGGTTCGAAGTAAATTCCGTAAAAAAGAAAAACGGGCTGTTTGAAGTAACTTCGTCTTCCGGCGAAAAATTGTATGCCGACAGGGTGGTTTTCGCTTTCGGCGGAAGCTCGGGCAGACAGTTCGGAACAGACGGCTCGGCATATAAATTGGCTGTATCTCAAGGGCACAGGTGTACCGAAACGTATCCGTCGCTTGTTCAGCTAAAGACCGAAACCGATAAAATAAGGTCGCTTAAAGGCTTAAAAGCCGACGTAAAAATAACCGCGTTTTCGGACGGAAAGTTTGTCGGGCGCGCGGATGGCGAGATTTTATTCACCGATTACGGCGTATCGGGCAATTCCGTATTCAAAATATCGACTTATACGGCAGGAAAACCGGGCGTAGAACTCAATATCGAATTTTTGCCCGAAATAACGGAAAAAGAACTTGAAAACATAATCGCGTCGCGGCTCGAAAAGATGCCGTATATAGAAAAAAAAGACGTTTTTATCGGGCTTGTCAACAAGATGATCGGCAGAGCTTTGGTAGGAACGGCTCGCTCAGATGATGCCAAAGATCTTTCTAAGGCCGCCAAAAACTTCAGACTTAAAGTTACGGGCGATTTAGGGTTCAACTATTCGCAGGTAACGCGCGGCGGAATCTGCGTGAAAGACGTGGACGAAAAAACTTACGAAAGTAAGATAATCCGCGGCGTATATATAATAGGCGAAGCGCTTGACGTGGACGGCGAATGCGGAGGATATAATCTCCATTTCGCATTTGCTTCGGCGGCGTGCGCTGCGGAAGCGATTACAGGAAAGGAACTCGATTTTTTACGATAACAAACGCAAATAAAGCGGCTGTGAATTTTGTTTTCTTCATTTCCAGAATTTTCTATTTATTAACCGCTTTATGATTTTACTTGATTTTTTTATTTTACTTTGCTTAAAAATAAAACCTTATACTTGTTTAACCGACTTTCAGCCGGGAATTTTAACTTAAAAACGCAACCGATCATATATAAATTTCGGCTGCCGTGTTTTGACAAATCGGAGAATTATGTTCGGAGCAATAATAATAAACGGGTACTTTTCGAACGAATCTATTTTGAACCAGACAGGGAGACTTATCGAAGAATTCGATAAACTCGGTATAAAAACCGAACTCTTAAAGAGTAACGAAGTAGTTTCGTTTCTTCCCGAAAATAAATTTTACGAAATAAAAAACGGAACGCTTATTCCGCTCAAAAATTACGATTTTATAGTTTATCTTAACAAAGACCGCTATCAGGCCGAAAATCTCGAAAGGGCGGGTTACAGGCTTTTTAACAAGGCGCAGGCTATAATAGATTGCGACGATAAAATGCTCACCTATAACAAACTTTCAGAAAAAGTAAGCGTGCCGGAAACGATTTCTTCGCCGATAATGTACGGTTCTTCCGACGATAAGAATTTTCTGGATACGACGGAAAGCAGGCTCGGCTACCCTATAATAGTAAAAAACGTTTACGGATCCATGGGAAAAGAAGTCTATAAGGCGGATAACCGCACGGAGCTTGACGAGCTTTTTAACAAGCTGAAATTCTTCCCGCATCTTTACCAGAAAGCGATAATGCCGCTCGGAACGGATATAAGAGTTACCGTCATAGGCGGTAAAGCCGTTTCCGCAATGAGAAGAACTTCGATGTCGGACTTCCGTTCGAACGCAGCTCTCGGCGGAACTTGCGAAAAGACGGAATTGACGGACGATTTGAAGGAGATTTCGGAACTTTCGGCAAAAATATTGAACCTCGATTATGCCGGCGTGGACGTATTGTCAGACGGAGTGAAGAACTACGTGTGCGAAGTAAATTCAAACGCTTTTTTCAAAAAGTCGGAAGAAGTAACGGGCGTGAACATAGCGGGGCTTTACGCAGGACATATAGCGAAAGAACTTTCGGAATAAAGCATAAAATCAAATAAAAAGTATAAATATAAAACAAAACGTTTAAAAAGAGATTATTCAAAAGAGATTTTGAAACAAAGGAGAAATTTTTATGCCTAAATTCATAAAATTATCCGAAGAGATATTGAAGGGGCAAAGTTTATCCGTAGTAAGAGAGATAGGACGGCAGATGGGCGTTCAGTCGCCGAGTTCGCTCTCCATACCGGGACTTATATCCGAGATACTTAAAATTCAGTCGGGCGAACTTGCTCCCGTAAAGCAGGTTAAGCGTGGCGCGCCGAGTAAACCCGTGGACGTAAGCGCGTTTTACGAACGTACCGAAACCGATAATATGCAGACAACAGATTTACAAAAAAAACTCCCCGAATGTAACTACGACAACGTGAAAACCGTATCTGAAAATTCTGAAATAATTATGCGCGACGACAGTGAAAATTTAATAACGGGCGTACTCGAACAGCATGTTTCGGGATACGGCTTTTTAAGAGTAAACAATTATGAAAATTCGGACGGCGACGTGTACGTTTCTCAGCAGAATATCAAAAAGTATAATCTGCGCCGCGGAGACAAAGTTACCTGCAAGGCTCGCCCCACGCAGGCGAACGCCGCCGCGCTTACAGAAGTCGTTTCGATAAACGATTTATCGCCGGAAGTCTTTTTGAAGCGTAAAAATTTCGACGATCTCGTGCCGTATTATCCGACGGACAGAATAAGACTCGAAACCGAACCCGGCGTTTTGTCTACGAGATGCGCGGATCTTTTCGCTCCGCTCGGAATGGGGCAAAGGGGACTTATCGTAGCGCCTCCCAAAGCCGGAAAAACCACGTTTCTGAAAGCGATGGCTTCCGCTATCGAAAAAAATTATCCCGACATTAAACTTATCATTCTTCTTATCGACGAACGTCCCGAAGAAGTGACCGACATGAAGCGTTCGGTAAAAGGCGAAGTCGTTTATTCGACCTTCGACGAAAATCCCGAACACCACATAAGGGCTGCGGAACTTGTTATAAACCGCGCGAAACGACTTGTCGAAGTCGGCAAAAACGTCGTTATTTTAATGGATTCGATAACAAAACTCACAAGAGCATACAATAATCTCGTCGAAAGTTCGGGCAAAACGCTTTCGGGCGGAATAGATCCCGCGGCGCTTTACGCTCCCAAAAAGTTTTTCGGAGCGGCTCGTAATATCGAGAGCGGCGGAAGCCTGACGCTTATTTCAACCGCACTCGTCGATACCGGCAGCCGTATGGACGACGTTATTTACGAAGAGTTCAAAGGCACCGGAAATATGGAAATTCATCTTTCGAGAGATCTTGCCGAGAAGAGAATTTTCCCCGCGATCGACATAGTAAAATCCGGTACGAGACGGGACGATTTGCTCCTTACCGACAAGGAGAGAACGGCTGTTTATAAACTCCGCAAACTTTTCGGCGAATCGGAAGACGCTACCGAAAATTTTTTAACGATGCTTTCTAAGACCAAGACCAACGAAGAATTCGTTAACAAGGTAGATTCATGGATAGAGCTTTATAAAAATAATTAAATAAGATTAAAAAAGAAGCGACGTTTTCAGCGTCGCTTCTTTTATGCTGTTTTTTATCAAGGAATGATTTCGGCGATACAGGTTATATAAAAACCGACCTTGTTTTTATAATTTTCGCCTTTTTTTATAAATTCTTTATAAAATCGCCGCTATCTTTTATAAATTCTGACGCACAGAGCCGTCATGTCGTCTTTCGCCTCGCCGCCCGAAAGAGAAAGAGCTTTTTTTACTATTTCTTCCGCAGTTGCGGTAGGGTTGAGAGCAGGTACGGTTTTTATGTAATCTATAAAATCGCCCGTACTTGCGAATGCGTCCGATATTCCGTCGCTGACTATTATCAGCATGTCGTTTTCTTCGAGATTAAATCTTAAAAAAGCAGGTTCTATATCGGCGGTCACGCCCATCGGAAGAGTATCGCCTTCGATTATTCTGATGCCCTTTTCGCTTAAAATAAACGATGGCGGCGCGCCGAACTTTATAAAGTCCGTATCGAGCGAATTAAGGTCTATAACCGACAGATCCAATGCAGAAAAACTTTCGGTAAGGTTAAGACTTAAAATTTTATTTACGAGCGGCAGAACGGAGTCGCCGTTAAGTCCCGCTTTGTAAAGACTTTCGATAAGCGAGAGCGTCGCTTCCGAAATTTTTCTGGCAGTTTTTCCGCTACCCATTCCGTCCGAAACCGCTCCGAGAAACTTATTTTTCGATATAAGTATCTCCGAATGAGTGTCGCCCGATGAATCGCTCGAAGACTTCTTTTTGGTAGAAAATCCGAAAGCCGCTTTATATACGGGCGGGGATGAGAGCGTAAAAAACGTTCTGCCGTTTCCGATGTTAAAAAATTCCGAAACGCTCATGGGCTTCGATACTTCCTTGGAAACAGCCTTTTCGAGCAAAGGTATATCGCCGAAGTCGGAGCTTAGAACGACGTTTATTTTAAGATCGGTTTCGGTCGTTACGGCGAGTTCGTAAGGAAAAATTCCGCACTCGGACAGCGTTTTATAAACCGAATCTTCGGCTTTTTTGTTGCCGTCTATGCAAACGGACGAGTCAAAAGCGAGCTTTTCGAGCATTTCGGCGATGCCTTCTGTCTGTTTAAGAAGAACGGCGTTCGAATTTTTGCCGTCTTCCGCCGAACGGATCATAGCGGAAACTTCCGATATTTCTTTATTCTCGGCGTAAATCAGCGGATTAAGGTTAACACAGCTTTCGGCGAGAATTTTAGGAATGTCTATGAACGAAACTTTGCCTTTCGCAAGTCCTATCGCGGTGAGTTTATAAAGAGTGCCGGTACGCAGTTCGTTCCGCCTTATTCTACAGTTAAAAGCGTTTTTGCACGAATCGCAGACGGTTTTTAAAACTTTGTCGCGGATAGATATGGTTGCCGTTTCGGGCGACGGACCGCCGCCCGACAGCTCTTTGAAAGCCGCGCTTATTTCCTTAAAAACGTTCGCTATGTCGTAAAGTTTTTCGCTCGTCGCCCGTCTGAACGAATTTATGCTTTGTCGGTTAAGATCTTTTTCGCCGTATTCGTTTATAACGTCCGAAAGATTAAGGTAAAATCTTTTAGGAAGAAGTAGATAGCACAAAACGGCAGCCGCCGTAAGCGAAAAAGTAAGTACGTCGTAACTTTTGTAAATCCCGAAAATTTTATAAAAAGAATAATCGGATAAAAGGATCAGAATCCCGGCAAAATAAGAAGACTTTTTCGAAAAAAAGATAAGAATAAGCGCCGAGATCATGGCGGCGGCAAAGTATTCGAGAGACTGAAAGTATATACAAAACGGTATGCTTCCGGCGGCACAGGTAACGATAAAAGCCACCCCGCCGAGAGCCTTTGAAAGTATAAGGCATACTAAATAGGCAGCGACTTTTATTATCGCCGGCGAAAATGCGTTTATAAGTCCCGTTTCCGAAAATATAACGGTCAGTATGATTGCCGCTATTTCTTCGGGCTTGGGTTTTATTCTGAACCCTTTGTAAATCGCAGTTTTTACAGTCATATCGAAAACCGCCGCGACGACGGTGATAAAAACAGTTGCGATAAGCGAATAATAGAGAGATTTTGCCGAAACGATATAGTATACGAGAGACAGCGGAACGTATAATAATAGTTCGAATTTTATTTTGCGTTTTTTAAGTTTGTAAACGTAAGCTATTACCGACAGAACAAGCGCCGACGAGCCGAATATTACGGTGCTTTTAACTCCCGCCGAAAATAAGAGAGTCGCTATGTACATCAGAGCGAGTGCGGCGGGCGAAAGTCCGTTGAACGCAAACGCCGAATACGCCGCTATTCCCGCGGGCGAAACGTTAGCAAGCGAAAAAGTACCCGCTATAATCGCAAGTTCCGCTGAAACGTATAATATAATTTTTTTATAAACGTCTGTTTTCGCTTCCGTCATCTAAAATCCCTTTCGCCGTTCAATGTAGTTGAATAAAGGCGGTATTAGGCAAAGTTCAAGTTTACCGTATTTAATTTTATAAAACTTATTCTCGCGAAAAAGGTACGTTTTTGCCACAAAGTAGCAAAAAGAGCCGAAACTTAAAAATAAAAACAAACAAAAAAGGCTCCGGAATCGGCGGAGCCTTTGAATTTATAACTAAAATATTTATTTGGTAATCGTAACCGAATCCAGAATATACGCCATCGCTCCGGTATAAGAGGGGAGCCTTGTTACGGCTTTTAAAAGGAAACATTCTTTTCTTACAGTACTTCCGTCTTCGCCGAGTTTTATTTCGCCCGAAGAGTAAGTGGCTATTATCGGACTGCCGGTATAAGTCGTATCGGTGAGACCTATGGTCTTTTTAACCGCTTTTATTCCTTCGGCGGTTTTAACGCCGTTCACCGAGAAAAATTCGTCGGTATAAGTGTAATCCGAAAGTTTTGCGACTCTTATTTTTTTGACCGCGCCGTAGGACATCGAAGAAACGCTTATATCGGTAGTTGCGGTTTCGGTAAGATTCCTTGCGGCGAATAAAAGTTCTTCGTTGTCGATAGAGTAGTCGGTAGTGTCGAACGATCCTTCTGAACCCGAGACTTTGCTTAAAAGATAATTGGTATAGTCGTATTTAACGGCGCTGTCGGACAAATCGGTGATTTTGTAATTCGCTTTTTTGCCGGAGTAGGAGATAGAGTAAGAATAAACGTATCTCAAAACCCTTTCCATAGTAGAGTAACTCGTCGTATCGAAAGACTTTTCGGAATAAAGCGGGGTAAAACCTTCCTGAAAGTTATAAAAATAAACGGTTGAAGTAACCTTATCGTTAAATGACATTTCTTCTTCCTTAACGGTGTACTTTATGTTTATTTTAAGGTCGGTCGTAATTTTGTAAACGGGTTTATCGTAAGAAGAATCGACGTTTTTACGCGCTTCTTCGGGGAGCGAACTCGCCGTTACGAGAGAAGTTTCGGTCACATATCCGGAATCGTCCGATACTTCTATCTTACAGCCGATTTTGTCGGAACTTTTGTAAGAATATCCGTCTTCGTCAAAGTCGGTAAGGTACTTTACTTTATAAACGCAAGTTTCGGTATAGGGGGTAACTTCCGATTCCGCCCAGTTTCTTTCATAATAAATTTTGTTTTCCGAACCGCACGCCGTAAGACCGAGTATAAAAGTCCCTGCGATAAGAGCCGCGGTTAATTTTTTGAATAACTTCATATGATACCTTTCGTTCCGCATTTTGTCACGGAATAAGCGGAACGTAAAATTTCGCTTGTCGCTTCGTGTTTTGCGGAATTTTTATCGGAAATATGCTTCCCGTAAAAATAATTTTAACATATAAAAAAGAATTTGTAAAGGGTAAAAAAGTCTTTAAAAATATTTAATCTATGCTATAATATAATAAACAATAAACGTATAAAACAAAACGGCGGGAAACATCCGCCGCATTAAGATTAAAAAGGCGAATAAGGGATAACCCGAAAATACACAAGGAACGTACCGATGAAAGCGCAATTATACAAAGAACCTACTTATTACGACGCAATAACCAAGGCATCCGCTTTAATAGGCGCAAAGCCCGAAGACATAGACAAAAAGATACTCGTTTTCGCGCCGGAAAAAGCCACTTTGACGATAGAACGTAAAATCGCCGCTATAAAAGGCGGATTTATGAACGTCAGGGTGTTTTCGTTCGGCAAATTCTTAAAATATTTCGGTTCCGCCGAAGATAAGGTGTTAAGTAAAGAAGCGTCGGTCATGCTTATCGGCAAAATTCTGTCCGAAACCGATAAGCTGAAATGTTTTACTCACGTTTCGGGCGGCTTTGCCGAAAATTTGTACGACAGTATTTCTCTTTTAAAATCCGCCAAAATAACGCCCGATGAAATAAAAGACGTCTGCCTTGACGAAGGCGTTTTAAAAGACAAGATAAGCGACCTTTATACCGTGTATTCGCTATACGAAGACTGTCTTTCAAAAAACAACTATAAGGACGAAAACGGTATGCTTTCGGCGATACCGTCATTGATAAAAAGCTACCGTGATATACAAAATACCGAAGTTTATTTAGTCGGCTACGACGGGTGGACGGCAAGCGCAAGAAATATTATAGAAACGCTTATTCTTTCCGCAAAATCGGTAACCGCGGTATGCGTCGGCGGTTCAAACGGCGGCGTATATACCAACGAAACCCCGGAAGCCTTTATGAAAATCTGCGCAGGTCTTAAAGTTTCGCTTTCCGTAGGCGGCGAAATGTCGGAACATTTTGCAGGGGGCAGCGGAAAAAGCGATAATCCGCACAAAAACGGAGCTGCCGGCAGCGACAAAGAAAAGCAAGTTATTTTAGAGAGAATGTATTCCGAAAAGGCTTTCAATTTACCGGTATATAAAACGGACAAAATCGTTCTCGAAGAAAAACAGAACTTAAAAGACGAACTTAAAGAAATAGCAAAAGTAGTAAGACTCGGCGTGATAAACGGCAGGAGATTCAAAGATTACACGGTCGCTCTCCCTGATCCCGGGGAATATTACGACGAAATAGAAGAAATTTTTACCGACTACGGCGTGCCGTACTATGCGGACGTCAAAAAAAAGTTTTCTTCCCATCCGATATCGAGACTCGTTCTCACTTATCTCGACGTTTTAAGGAAGAACTGCTCGCAGGATAACGTACTCGCAATCGTAAAAAATCCTTTTTTCGCGGGGAGCAACGACCTGACCGACAGATTCGAAAATTACGTTCTGAAATACGATCTGAATTATTCGAGATTTTTGTCCCCGCTGCCTCATGCGGAGACCGTTCCCGATCTCGAAGAACTCAGAAAAAAGTTCGCTTCGCTTATTCCCGCAAAAAAGCCCGTAACGGCGGGCGGGTTCGCAAAGCTGACGGAAAGTCTTATATCAGATCTTAACGTCGAAGAAAAACTCGAAGATATTTCAGAAAGGCTTATAAAAAACTATCCGGAAGAAGCGGAATACGCGAAAGGCGCGCTTAAAACGTTAAAAGACACCCTTTCTTACGTCAATACTTTGATTTCCGACCTTAAAACCGACGTAAAAGAATTCAGGACTCTTTTAAGCAGCGGTTTAAGTTCGGCTGAAGTTTCGATTATTCCGCAAAAAAACGATGCGGTATATATAGGCGGCTATAAGGACGTCGGCAACGGGGTGAATAAAATACTTTTCTTCCCGGGGCTTAACGACGGCGTTCCCGAGGTAAAGCAGGATATAGCGGTGCTTTCCGACAGAGAGCTTTCTGCCCTTGCGGAGCTTAAAGTAATCATCGAACCCAAGGTAAAAACGGTAAACGCGAGAGAAAGAGAAATTTTCTGCGCCGCTCTGACTTCTTTTACCGAAAAATTGTATCTTTCGTATTCTGTCGAAAATTTATCGGGCGGACAGGCTTCCAAAAGCGACGCTTTGAAATATTTAAGAAGATCTTTCGGACTTAAAAAGAACGACGAAAAAGCCGTTATTGCCGGCTCCGACGAAGCCGGACTTATAGCTGAGCGGTTTATATCTCCGTCACAGGCGGAAAAGCGTTTCGCTCTCGAAACGGGGAGATTCAAGGACGGCTTGTCCGCCGACATGACGGGCGCGGCTTCGTACTATTACGCGATAGAAGATATGGGCGACGAAGCTATGAAAAAGAGAGCCGACAATCTTTTGTCGGGAATAAATTCCGAAATAGGCAAGTATATCGACGGCGGCATAAAGTTTTCGTCTTCCGCGGTGTCGGTTTCGAGGATAGAGAGCTTTTACGCATGTCCCTTCAAATGGTTCATGGAACGCTGCGCGGGTATAACCGAAAGAGAAGAAGGCAAGCTTAAACCGAGAGATTCAGGCAACGTAATCCACCTTGCGGCGGAACTTTTCGTCAAGGCTTATATGGAAAACGAAGTTACGGACGAAAATTTTAACGAAGTAGCGGATAAAGTCATAGACGGGATATTTTCGGACGAAGAAGTTAAAAAGTTCTATTCCGAACCGGGTTCGGCAAGCGGAATGGAGAGACTCAAAACCGAAATAAAGAGAGTTCTTAAAGCGGTTTACCGTCAGTTCACGGCGGGGAGCTTCAGACCGCTCGGAGCCGAAGTCGAATTCGGCAAAAAAGGTTCGAAGTATCCGCCGCTCGTACTGAACACCAAAAACGGCGATTATAAAGTCTGCGGAAAGGTTGACAGGATAGACAAGTACAAAAATTATTACAGAATAATAGACTACAAAACGGGCACCGACAAAGTTTCGGACAAAGAACTCTTTATGGGCAAAAAGTTGCAGCTGTATCTGTATCTTAAAGCTTTCGGAGCGGAAGGTACTCCCGTCGGAGCGTATTACGCGAGTATAGCCGACAAATTTTCTTCGGCGGACGACGAAAAATTTTACCTTTCGGGCAACACGCTGTCGGAAGAAGAAGCGATAGTCGCGACTGACTCCGGTTATCTGGTTTCGGACAGCAGCGACATAATAGGCGTAAAGTACCGTAAAGGCGCCGGAGGAACGAGAAAGTTGTCTTCCGCAAAATGCTTTAAGAGCGAAGATATTTCATCAAGATCGGATTATTCGAAAGCGGTTGCCGAAAAGGGCGTCGGCTATATGAACGACGGTTTTATCGCGGCGACTCCGTTTTCAGAAGGCGGCAAACTCGTTTGCGCGCACTGTCCTTTCGGCGCGGTCTGCGGATTCGAAGACGGGCTTTCCGGCAAAGTAAGACAGGCTGAAGGTCTGGATATAACTTCCGAGAGTTTTGCGGGGATAGATTATTCCGTCGCTTCCCGAACGGAAACGGCGATAAAAAAAGAAAGCAAAGAAGATAAAGAAGCCGAAACCGCGGTAAAAATAGACACTGCGGGAGAGAGCGACTCGGCGACCGACGAAAGCGACGATTAAACGGGAAGAACTTATATGAAAATAGAACTGAAAAAAGAACAATACGACGCAATATACAATCACGACGGCGAAAATCTTCTCGTATCGGCTTCGGCGGGGAGCGGCAAGACCTTCGTAATGATAACGCGAATGATCCGTCTTATCACTTCCGGCAAATTGGACGTCGAAAACATGCTCGCCGTAACCTTTACCGAAAAGGCTGCCGCCGAAATGAAAGAAAGACTTTCCGCCGCTATACTCAAAAAGCTCGAACAGGGCGATTGCGACGCCGTCAAATTAAAGGACGAACTTTTATCTTTGCAGGTGGCGGACATATGCACGATAGACGCGTTTTGTTCGAGACTCGTAAAACGCTACTTTTTTGCGCTCGGAATAAACAGAGACTTTTCGATAATAGAAGATTCTCTTAAAGAAAGACTTACCGAAGAAGCTCTTAAAAACGTACTCGACAAGTATTACGTATCAAAAGACGAAAAGTTTTTAAGATTTATAGACAGATTTTCCGAAAAGCGTACCGATAAGCCGATAAGGGATCTTATAGTAAGGCTTCACTACGCGGCGGAAAACGAACCCGATCCGAAAACGTATTTGTCGCGCACCGCGTTTTATTATACGGACGAAGGCTTCAGAAGGCTCTCGGACGATCTTTTGGCGTACATAAAAGCGGATTTCGATTGCAGCGTAGCGGAACTTTTAAGTTCTAAAGAAAAGCTTTACGAAGCCGGACTATGTGATTATGCCGATTACGTCGACGACGCGGTAAATGACATAAAAGATTTTTCGGACGAAGACGATTACTTCGATTTTTACGGAAAAGAATTCGCATTCCCGAAAATACCGACGGTAAGAACGGAAGAAGGCAGCGATAAAGACGCCGTCAAAGAATACTTCAAAAAGGTGAAGGACGGCGCGGCGAAGAGAATAAAAAAGTCGCTTTCGGCAGTTCCCGAACGCGAACGGGCGAAAAAGGAACTTTCGGAAACGAAAGACGATTACGAAATTCTATCGAATCTCGTCTCGGAATTTTCGGAAGAGTTTTTAAAACTTAAAAAAGAAGAAAACGCATTCGACTTCTGCGATATAGAGCGGTTCGCTTACGAGCTTTTGAAAACGCCGGAGATATTATCGGCGGTAAAAAGCAAATACACGAATATCTTTGTGGACGAGTATCAGGACGTGAACGCCTTGCAGGAAGAAATGTTCACGCTTTTATCGAACGACAACGCCTTCACTGTAGGCGACGTAAAGCAGAGTATTTACGGCTTTCGCGGGTGCGATCCGGAATTTTTCTCGTTAAAAAGAGAAAAGATGTTTAAGCTCGGTCAGGTTATCGACCTGAACCACAACTTCCGCTCGGCAGAAGGCGTGCTTTCGGGCGTAAACACGATATTCGACGCGTCCATGCGCGAAGACAACTGCGGAATAGATTATAAAAACACTTCGAGACTTGTGTTCGGCGGAACTTATCCGGGCGGCGACGGCAGTGCGGTTTTGCATATAGTGAACGTTCCCGCAAAGGTCAAAAAACCTGCGAGCGAAGTTTACGACATAGTAGCAGATTATTACGAAGACGTGAAAACCGACGACGATTACACCGCTCTCGAGATAAAAAGAATAGTGGAGAGCGAACTTAAAAACAAAATATTCGATCCCGAAATAAAAGATTACAGAGACGTAAGACTTTCGGACATAGCCGTGCTCTGTCGCAAAAAGGTCGGTTCTACCGTCGCGATAACAAAGAGCCTTGCCGAAAACGGAATAAAAGTCGTGTCCGAAATCGAAACGAGCGTGTGCGACTTTAAGGAAGTAAAGCTCCTTATATCTCTTCTTAATCTGGCAGACTGCTTTTATCAGGACGCGCCTCTTTCGGTATGTATGATTTCGGGTATCGGCGGATTTACGGTATCCGATATTTCCGAAATACGAAGCCGCGGCGCCGCAATAATAAGAGAATGCGAAAAAACAGAAAACGGCGAAACAAATACGGACAAAATAAAGCCTATAACGTTTTCTGACTGTTTCGTCGCGGTAATGAACTCTGGAAAAGAAGACGATAAAGAACTGTCCGGAAGACTTAAAGAATTTTACGATTATATAGATAACTTCAGATTCATAGCGGACTTTAAAGGTATAAGGTTCGCCGTGAACGAAGTGATAAGAGAAAAGGGACTTAACCTTGCCGCTTTAACCGGCGGTCTCGGCGGAGAAAAGCTGAATAAGGTCGAAAGATTTTTGCGGGAAAGCGTTGCGGGCGGCAGGGAACTCACTATAAAAGAATTCCTTTACAAAATAAAAAACAGCCCGGACAGTTTTACTTCGGCCGAAACCGCAGGGGGAGCCGCGATAACGGTCATGACTTCGCATAAGTCGAAAGGTCTCGAGTTCCCCGTGGTAATAGTCGTGCATGCGGAGAGCAAATTCAATTCCGCCGATTTACGGAACACCGTTCTTACCGAAAAGAAGTACGGCGTCGGGCTTAAGCGTTACGACGACGAAACGAGAACATGTTACGATACGGTTTTGAGAACGGCTATGAAGTACGCCATAAAAAAGCGTACCGCGCAGGAAGAAGCCCGTCTTTTTTACGTCGCTACGACAAGAGCAAAAAACTCGCTGCATATAATCGCAATCGAAAAAGAAAGGCATACTTTGGGAGCAGCCGTTACGGACGTAAGAAGACCTCTCGACTTTATTCCGGACGGATTCGAAACCGAAATCGTGGACGGCGAAACGCTTATATCCGCCAAAAAGAACGAGACAAAAAACGTGCTTATAGGCAAAAAGGACGAAGCGGTATGCTCGCTTATCGAGCGTAACTTAAAATTCGCCTACCCGCATTTAAGCGAAGTAATGCTTCCCTTCAAAACGTCGGTTACCGCAAACCTGAAGGGGGACGATACCGACAACAGATCCGTTGTGGAAGACGAAACTCTTACGGAAGCCGCCGATATTGATGCGGTTATAGATAAAAAAGGAGAGAGTTTGCGCCTGAACGGACTTTCCACCCCCGAAGAAGGCATAATCGCCCACAAAATTTTAGAGCATTACGACTTTAAAAACAATAAAGATTTAACGGCGGAGATCGGGAGGCAAAAAGCGGAAGGCGTTTTAACCGAAGACGAATTTGAAAAAATAAATACCGAAAGACTTAAAAAGACGCTTTCTCTGCCTATATTCGACGAGCTTAAAGATTACGAGCTTTACAGAGAGCAGTATTTTGTGACTTCGGTTCCCGCAAAGGACGTATTCGGGGACACCTGTTCTACCGAACCGGTGCTTTTGCAGGGGGTAATCGATCTTCTTGCCATAAAGGACGGCAAAGCGGTCATAGTAGATTACAAATATTCGTTAAAGGGCGAAGAAAATCTTATAAAAACTTACAAAAAACAGCTTTCGCTCTATAAAGAAGCCGTCGAACGCTCCTTAAAAGTCAAGGTCGAAAGAACGGTTATAATAAGTCTTTTGTATTCAAAAGCGATAGATTGCCCGACGTGAGCATGAATAAATAACGCCGTATTACGCCAAAAAAACGCAAAAACAGTAAAACCGCCCGAAAAAGAGCATATTCGCCAAAAAAATTCAATATATAAATACAAAAAAGCCGTAAATTAAAACCGAACGGTTATAGAACGAAAATAATTTATAGCCGTCGGGGGAGAATATGGAAATACTCATCGCGGTCGCCGCGGGTTCGATCTTTTCGTCGGCGATCTTTATACTCGCGGCTGTCTCAGACAGCGGCGCCGTAAACAAGACTATCGTTATCGTTTCGGAAATAACGGTAACGGCGTTTATAGCCCTGTTTCCGATAATTTTCAAAAAGTTCGAAGCCTTATCCTACGCCGTTTCGGTAGCGATAGCTCTTGCGGAAGCCGCCGTTTACGTTTTCGTCGCATTCAGGTTAAGACGGGAGACGGCAAAGGAAAGATAGCCGAAGTTCGTTTTTTCAGCGATTATCAGGCGATTATCATGCGTTTCCGAGATAAAAAGAAGAGTGTGAAAAGCGTATTTCGACGGTATTTATAAGAAAATCCGGTATATTTAGGCAACACCGTTATCGTTCAAAGCGGTACATTGCGGAAAAATTTTTAAAAAATTTCGCGAAAAATGCAAAAAAATGAAAAATTGCTGTTGACAAACGCTATTTATAATGATAGAATAAAAGAAAAGTGAAGTATTCACATATTTTATGGGAGGGGTAACCTTATGTTTTTCAAAGAAATTTGGGACAAAATCATGTCGTTCGACGGCTACAGTCTGTCTGTCAGATTATTCAAGCTGATTTTCTGCGTTCTCATCGTAGTCGCTCTTTTCTGCATCTACGGTATCGAAAAGAAGAAGTTCAAATTCTTCACGAGAGCCACCAAAGAGGGCTATTTCAAGACGACCGTAATAAACAACGTAAAACCCGTTGAAAAGAAGGAACAAAAACCTGCGGAAGAAGTAAAAGAAGTCAAGACCGAAGAAGTCAAAGAACTTGCCGAACCCGCAAAAGAAGAACCCGCCGTTATCGAAAATGTCGAAGAACCCGAAGCGGAAGAAACTGTCGAAGAGCCCGCTCCCGAAACTACTGAAAAATCCGAAACAGTAGCGGAAGAAGCTACCGAAACGATAACCGAAGAAGTAGCCGAGGAACCTGAAACGGAAGAAGCTCACGCAGAAGAAACCGCAGAGAAGCAGGCCGAAGAAGTTACCGACGAAACGGCAGCCGAAGAAGCCGCTCCCGCAGAAGCTGTTGAAGAACAGGTCGAAGAAGCCGACGAGACCGCAGAAGAAGCTACCGAAGAACTCAATTCTTCCGAATGCGAAGAAGCTCCGGAAGCGGAAGTCGAAGTAATCGCTCCCGAAACCGAAAGCGTTTCCGAACCGTACGAAAAGGAAGACGCATTCAACCTTAACGCAATTAAAAAGACAATCGACGAAAAGTACGAACTTTTGGACGAAAAGGATAAAAACTACTATAACGACATTCTTGCTTACGCCAACGAAAAGAAGGACGTAAAGAGAACGAAGAGCCTTGTTGCCGAAACCGTTATTTACGGAAGAGACAGCATCATCAAAGTTCAGATCAAGCAGTCCAGAGTAGTATGCAGCTTCTCGATGCTCACCACCGAAACCAAGCAGAGATTTATAGACGAAAACATCAAACAGGTTCGTGAAAAACTTACGGTTGTAAGAATCACCGACGACGAAACGTTCGGTTTAGCTAAACACTGCGTAGATCTGGCTTACAGAATTTCGGAAGAAAACAAGGAAGCCAAACATCAGAAACAGCTCGAGAAACGCCGTGAAGCGAGAAGAGCCAAAAAAGAAGCCGAAGCGGAATAATATTCTGCCGGACGAATTTGATATTATAAAAAGCAGAGCGTTGAGTTCTGCTTTTTGTAGTTAAGGGATTTTGTGACACAGGATTTTTACACAAACTAAGGGACACCTTATCATAACGAATCCGACAAACGGCATACAGGTATAAAAAAGTAAAAGTTTTTTCAGCAAAAAACATTCAGGAGAAAAAATGAAAACAAAAGCCATAAGAATATACGGCAAAGGCGATCTGAGACTCGAAGAATTCGATCTTCCCGCAATCACCGATAACGAAGTTCTGATAAAGGTAATAACGGACAGCCTTTGCATGAGTACGTACAAGGCTCAGCTTCTCGGGGCGGACCATGCGAGAGTTCCCGACGACGTTGCGGAAAACCCAACGATGATAGGACACGAAATGTGCGGCATCGTCGAACAGGTCGGTAAAAACTATGCGGATAAGTATTATAAGGGCGAAAAGATAGTTCTTCAGCCGGCGCTTCCGCACGGCGAAATGAACACCGTCGGCTATGCGAGAAGATATTGCGGCGGCGACGCTACTTATGCGATCGTTCCCGAAGATTATATGGCTAACGGCTGCCTTTTAAAGTACGACGGAAACGACTATTTTTCGGGTTCGCTCGCCGAACCGTACAGCTGCGTGATAGGCGGCTTCCATGTAAATTATCATTCGAATTTTACCAATCACACCCACGTTATGGGTATTAAAAAGGGCGGCAACTGCGCGCTTCTCGCGGGCGTAGGTCCCATGGGACTCGGCGCGATAGACTACGCGCTTAACGCAGACGTCCGTCCGGCGGTTCTCACCGTAACCGACATAAACGAAGAACGCCTTAAACGCGCCGAAGCTATTTTTTCGGCAGAATACGCGGCGGAAAGGGGAGTAAAGCTCGTCTATCTCAATACTTCGGGCGGCGATCCCGTCGGAGATATATTGAGTGTAACCGGCGGAAAGGGGTACGACGACGTATTCGTTTATGCGCCCGTAAAAGCCGTTATCGAACAAGCCGACGATATTCTCGGCTTTGACGGATGTATAAACTTTTTCGCAGGTCCCACCAACAAAAACTTAAAGGCGGAATTCAATTTTTACGACGTTCACTATAACTTTTCGCACGTGGCGGGCAATGCCGGCGGCACCGCAGCCGATACCGAAGAAGCTTTGAAGATGATGAGCGAAGGAAGACTCGAACCCGCCGTTATGGTAACGCACGTAGGCGGTCTCGATTCGGCGGCGCAGGCTACTATCGACCTCGCTTCTCATCCCGCAGGCAAAAAAGTTTGCTATACGCACGTTTCTATGCCGATGACAGCTCTTGCGGATTTCGAAGAATTAGGAAAAACGGACGAATTCTATAAGACCTTGGACGAACTTTGCAAAAAGCACAAAGGTCTCTGGAACGCCGAAGCCGAAGAATATCTTCTCACTCACGGCAAAAAAATAAGCGAATAACGATCGGATTATGAATTAAGAATTAAGCAGTTAAAAAGTTTTAATTCAGTACATTTAAGCTTATAAATTCGTCTTAAATAAAAAAACACATTAAAACGTCTCTTACCCGGGACGTTTTTTATTACATAAAAATTATAAAAATAAAGACAATATTAAAAAAGGTATCGGAATTTACGTCTGTCGGAACTTGTATAACGGCGTTTCGGCGGTAAAGTATGGACGGCTACGGGTAATTTATGGATAAAACGCTTGATAAAAAAGAATATAACGCGGCGCCTGAAAGCGGAAAAACGGCGGCGATAAATAACAAAAAGCCTACGGCGGTAAAAAGAGCGGCTTTTACGCTTGCGCTTTCTATTGCGGTATTTTGCGGAATAGGCTTTATAAATACTATAAGACCGACCGACATAAAAACAGCGGAAGCGTATTCGCAACCGTTTTACGGAATAAATCCCGTCGAACTAAAACTGATAGGAAAGTTCACCACTTCTTTTTCAAGCTCGGGCGAAAACAGACGGTACAACATAGCTCTCGCGGCTGAAAGGATAAACGGCGTTTTTATAGAGAGCGGCGAAGCGTTTTCTTTCAACAAAGCGGTGGGCGAACGCACCGAAAAGAACGGCTTTAAAAACGCAAAAATCATCGAAGCGGGTAAGTTTACCGAAGGTATAGGCGGCGGAGTCTGTCAGGTTTCGACAACAGTTTACAACGCCGCCGTAAATGCGGGACTTAAGATAAAAGAATATCATCCGCACTCGCTTGCGGTATCTTACGTCAAGCCGTCGTTCGACGCAATGGTTTCGTACGGGTATGCCGATCTGAAAATAGTAAATCCTACCAAAAATCCCTTTTATATAAAGGCTTACGTGAAAAATTCGAGCGTTACCGTAGAGTTTTACGGCGAAAATTCGGGTTACACCTATAAAAGAGTGTCAGTCGTTACCGAAACGGTCGCGCCGCCCGAAGAAGAGATTAAAGAAGACGACGGAACTTACGGTTTAAAAAGCGGCGAAGAAAAGGTGATAAGTTACCCGAAGCCCGGCGTTAAGTCCGAAGCGTACCTTTACAAATACAAAGGTAACAAACTCGTCTCGAAAACTCTTTTACGCAAGGATTTTTATAAACCCGTCCGCAAAACAATTATAATCGGTAAGCCCGCCGCCTCCGGAAACGAAACTCCTTTATCTACCGCGCTACCGCGGAAGAACAAATATAATTAAGCGATCCGACCGATACTTGAGATAACACACCGAAAAATACATTTTACAGTCAAAAATTCAGAAATCTAACCCTTAACTTACGGTATTACCCGTAATAAGCCCGTCAAGCCGACTAAAAATAAAAAACGGCTTGACTTTTATTTTTTTGTTTTTTAATATTAACTTGAAGAACGTTCGGTTTATTAAAAGGCGGACGGAATTTTAAGTTTAAACAAAAAGGGAAATAAAATGAGTAAAATTTTAACGGTTGCGGCGATAGGTCTCGGCGGAAGAGGATGGAATTATACGAGCGTAATGAAGGCGGAAAAAGACAAATTCAAAGTAGTCGCAGGCTGCGATCTTATAAAAGAAAAGCGTGAAAATTTCCGTAAAAACTTCGGGCTGACAAACTTCGACGTATTTGAGTCGGAAGACGAATTTTTCAAAAAAAGACGGGCGGACGTTCTTATCGTAGCGACGCAGGACGGCGACCACGTGAGACACGCGATAAAAGGTCTCGGACTCGGCTACGACATTCTGTGCGAAAAGCCTATATCCAATAATTTGGAAGATTGCTTCAGACTTTTAGAGGCGCAAAAAAAGTACGGCAAAAAGATTATGGTCTGCCACGTTCTGAGATACGCGCCGGCATTCAGAAAAGCAAAAGAAATTCTTGACGCCGGTTTGATCGGCGAACTTATAACGATAGACGATATCGAACAGGTACAGTATCTTCATCAGGCGCACAGCTTCGTAAGGGGTAACTGGCGTAAAAAAGAAGAAACTTCGCCTATGATTTTGCAAAAATGCTGTCACGATCTCGATCTTTTGCAGTGGTTCGCAAATTCGGGTTGCGAAGAAATTTCTTCTTTAGGCGATCTCAGATTTTTTATCCCGAAAAACCGTCCCGAAGGATCTGCGGAAAGATGTATGGACTGCAAATATGTTCATACGTGCGAATACAGCGCGTACGAAGCGTATATAACAAAAAAGTTCTGGGGAAGATTCGCCGTCCTTAACGGACTTGACGATACCGACGAAAACGTGATAGAATGTTTAAAAACAGGACCTTACGGAAGATGCGTTTTCTGCTCGGATAACGACGTCGTCGATAACGAAATCGTTATGATGCGGTTTAATAACAAGATCACGGCGAATTTAAGAATGACGGCTTTCACCGCAAATGGCGGAAGAATACTTCACTTTTACGGCAGCCGGGGCGAACTCGAACTTAACGAAGAAGAAGGCGCGCTGAAACTTAAAAGATTCGGCTCGGAACCCGAAATAATACCTATTTCGTCGCTTACCGACGCGCAGTCGGGGCACGGCGGCGGTGATACCGGTACGGTAAACGCATTTTACGACTACGTTACGGGAAGCTCCGACGGCGAAACCGTTTTAGAAAAGTCTATCGAAAGTCATCTTATGGCGTTCGCCGCGGAAGAATCGAGATTACGCGGCGGCGAAATGCTTAAAATAGACCATAAAAAATAATTCCGCAGTCTTGTTTTAATAAAAAATAAAGGCGGCATCATGCTCAAAAGATTTATACATTATTATAAACCGCACAAAAAGCTTTTTATCACGGACATGCTGGCGTCGCTTCTCGTGGCGGCGATAGGCGTGGCGTACCCTATAATAACGCGTACGATGATAAAAACTCTCGGGGCGGAAGATTTTACGGTAAAATTTATTCTGATCTTCGGCGGAACGCTGTTGGGTTTGTACGTTTTAAGGATGCTTCTCAATTACTTCATACAGTATTACGGGCATTATATGGGCGTGCAGATGCAGGCGGAAATGCGGACGGACTTATTTAAGAAGCTTGAAAAACTCCCGTATTCTTTTTACGACAATAACGAAACGGGCAAGATAATGACGAGAATAACTTCCGACCTTTTCGAAGTATCCGAACTCGCTCACCACGGGCCCGAAAATCTTATTATTTCTTCGATAACGGTTATAGGCGCGTTCGTATATCTTTGCACGATAAACTGGAAGCTCACTTTAATAATATTTTTATGCGCTCCGCTTATACTTTTACTCTCGTTTTTCACCCGTAAAAAGATGAAAAAGGCTTTCAAAAAAAGAAGAGAGTCTAACGCCGTTATAAACGCCGCGGTCGAATCGAGCATTTCCGGCGTAAGGGTTACAAAAGCCTTCAACAACGCAAAGGTCGAAGAAGAAAAGTTCGAAGTCGGCAACGAGCAGTTCAAAAAAGCGAGTAAAGAAGCCTATAAGGCGATGGCGGAATTCCATTCGGCGAACTCTTTCGTAAGCGACGTATTCAACGTTATAATTTTAATCGCCGGCGGAATTTTTTTGTACTTTCAGTCGATAGACGTTGCGGACTATACGGCGTTTATGGTTTCGATAAGTCTGCTTATAACTCCGTTCATGACGCTAATAAACTTTACCGAACAGTTCCAGAACGGCGTTTCGGGCTTTGAAAGATTTATCGAAATAATGGACGAACCTGTCGAAGAAGACAAAAAAGACGCATACCCCTTGGAAAACGTGAAGGGCGGCATAGAATTCAAAAACGTAACCTATTCATATGAAGGCGGAAAAGAAGTTCTCGATAATATAAGCTTTAAAATAGCTCCCGGCGAGACTTTCGCTCTGGTCGGACCTTCCGGAGGCGGCAAAACGACGGTGTGCCACCTTATCCCGAGATTTTACAACATAAATCAGGGCGAAATTTTAATAGACGGCAACAACGTCGCCGACGTTACGATGGAATCTTTAAGAGATAAAATCGGTATAGTTCAGCAGGATATTTATCTTTTCAACGCTTCCGTTAAAGAAAATATATTGTACGGCAGACCGACCGCCACCGACGAAGAGGTTGTAAACGCCGCAAAGCGCGCCAACATACACGACTATATTCTGACTTTACCCGAAGGCTACGATACCGTCATAGGGGAAAGGAGCGTAAGACTTTCGGGCGGACAAAAGCAGAGGCTTTCAATCGCGAGAGTGTTCTTAAAAGATCCGCCGATACTTATTCTCGACGAAGCGACTTCCGCTCTCGACAACGTAACGGAAACGCTTATACAAAAAGCTCTCGACGATTTGTCCGAAGGAAGAACTACCATAGTGGTCGCTCACAGACTTTCGACGATTAAAAACGCGGACGAAATAGCCGTCGTTTCGGACGGGAAAATAGTCGAACAGGGAACGCACGACGAACTCGTGAAAAAGGGCGGCGAGTATTATAAACTTTACGCCGCGCAGAAAAACAAATACGATTTATAAACGCCGCCGGCTTATAATGCGGAACGTTTATAAATTTATAAAAGATATATTAAACTTAAATAAATCATACAAAAAAAGGTTTGCGGAACATCCGCAAACCTTTTTAGTTTTCGATATATTTATAAAGAACAAATTTGTCTTCGTCACCTTCTTTAAAGCAATCGTTTATAATCGGTTTGTTTCCTATTGAAACCCTTCTGTAAAAGTCTTCATATTTTGTCCATTCCACGCTTTCGTAACCGATTTTAACTAATCCGAGACTTTCGAGCAGCTTGCATGAAGCGACGTTTTCTTTTAACGGTCTGTCTATAATCGGTTTGTTTCCTATTGAAACTCTTCTGTAAACGTCGTTGTATTTTGTCCATTCCACGCTTTTGATTTTCTTGTTTTTTATATTTTCGATTATGCACTTGCACGCTTCTTTGGCAAAACCTTTCCGTCTGTATTCGGGCATGATATAGTAATCGAAAGACCAAAAATCTTTGTATGCGTTTACGCAGATAAATCCGATCAGTTTAGACTTTCCGTCCGGACAACGAAGATGAATAGCGTAAGCGTTCGGGGTGTACTCAAAGCTTTTTAACAATTCTTCGTCGCTTGACGGAGATAAATTAAAATACTTAAAAGTCGGATCATCTTTTGCGACGTCATATATAAAAATGAAGTCAACACAGTCGAAATCGCAAATCCAAAGTCTTTCGGTATAAAAATCGGGAGATATACGGTATTTTAAGTCCTCTACGTCTTTATAAGCTTTTATTCTTTTGCTGATAAATTTTTTTAACAAAGGGTAATTTTCGAACTTCGGTAAATCTTCGATTTTGTCTAAGCAATCTACAATAAGCCAGTGCGGTAGCCCCTCGCTCATATTAAGACAATTCACGACTAAAGCTTCTATGTCGATAAGATTCCATAACTTTGATTTATCTTTTTCGGTTTTTAAATAATTTTCGACGGCGGATAACTTGTCGTTATCGGAAGAAAATATATATTTTGCCAGTTCTGTTACGTCTGTCATACAACACCTGCCTTGATTTTATTTTTCGTTTATTTTTGATTTACGCTTTTTATTACATCGACAAAGATCTTTTCGGCGGATAAAAACTCATCGTTGCCGCTTTCTACGGTTATAGAATTAAATTCTTCTTCGCCCGAATATATGTAAATTTTGCTTAAAGAAGAGCAACCCTTAAAGGCGTTTTTGCCTATGTGTTTTAAGTTGTAAATTCTTACCGAAGTAAGCGTTCCGTCGCCGCAAAACGCTTCTTCGCCGATCGTTTCAACGCCGTAAATCGTGGCGGAAAGCATGCCGAGAACGTTTTTGAATGCTCTGTCTTTTATTACCGTCGTAGTCATCGGGAGAGAAATACTCTTAAACGACAGGTTTGAAAACGCATCTTCTTCAACGGCGGTTACGGCGTATTCTTTATAATAGGCGGGTATTACGAAGGACTTCGCCGCATAATAAAAGTCGCCCGTGTTTTTAGTAACGGTAGCCGTTCCGCTTTCGTCGTCGGTATCGAATTTCAGTTTACCCGCTATCGTTTTACCGCATATTCCGCACTCGTCTCCGCCGCCGTTTACGTGCCATTCGGGCGGAAGAAGTTTATCGTAGCTTTTCCCGCAGAAGTCGCATTTATAATGCTTTACTCCGAACGTTTCGCATCCCGGCGCGAGAGTAGTCGTTCCGAGATAGCGGTGGTCGCACTTGCAACCGGACAGCGGAAAAAGCGTAAATACGGCGGCAATTGCGATCGCCGCAAATTTTTTAAACAAAATAATTCTCCGCGCGTTTAGTGACGGACTTGTCCGTCCGATTTAATTTTATAACTTTTTATCGCAAAAAGCAATGCCTGTCCGACAAATTCCGCCGGATTTTGACAAAATAAAAGGCTCCGTAGCAGAGCCTTAAAAATTAAAATCAAAAAATTATAAAACGTTCAGTACGAAAAATTTAAGATACATGCTTTCGTCGTCGTTTATAAGGGACGGGTGATCGGCGCCCTGAATCTTCATTTCGGCGATTCTTATTCTTCTCCCGGATTCCGCAGCCGCTTCCGAAAGCATTTTCGAGAACAGGGGAAGAGTCATATAGTGCGAGCAGGACGAAGTTATCAGAAATCCGCCCGGTCTTACTATCTTCATACCTAAAACGTTTATATCTTTATAGCCTTTGTACGCGTCTTTTACCTCCGCCGCCGTTTTACAGAAAGCCGGCGGATCGAGAATAACAGTATCGAAGCTCTTCTTTTCCTTTTTGAACGTTCTTAAAACTTCGAAAACGTCTCCCGCAAGCGTCGTTACGTTGGTAAATCCGTTTATCTCGGCGTTGCGTTTAACCTGCGAAAGAGCAAAATTCGATATGTCGCACGCCGTAACGCTTTTCGCTCCGGCTGCCGCCGCGTTCATCGAAAATCCGCCGCTGTTACAGAAGCAGTCGAGAACTTCGGCGTCTTTCGAATATCTTCTTACGGCGTAGCGGTTATCCTTCTGATCTAAAAAGTAACCGGTTTTTTGTCCGTTTCTGACGTCGACGAGCATTTTAATGCCGTTTTCGTTTATTTCGATATTTTCCGGAACTTCGCCGTAAATAACTCCCGTTTTTTCGGGGAGACCTTCTTTTTTGATTACGGCGGAGTCGCTTCTTTCGTAAATGCCTTTGGGGGAGAATATCTTTATAAGCGAATTTATAATCGCCTCGCGGTTAATTTCTGCCGAGAGCGCGACTATCTGAACCGAAAGATAATCGCCGTACTTGTCTACGACAAGCCCCGGCATGTTGTCCGCTTCCGAAAATACGGCTCTGAAAGAATTATCGTAGCCGAGTTTTTTACGGTAATTCACAGCGGAGAGAATAGTTTCGTAAAAAAAGTTTTCGTCTATTACTTCGGATTCGTTTCTCGAAATTATCCTTACGAGTATTTTGGAAAGGTGGTTGATAAAGCCTCTCCCGATAAATCTTCCGTCTGCGCTTCTGACCGTACACAGACTGCCGTTTTTATCTTTGCCTTCGATTTTCAAGATTTCGTTGGCGTAAACCCACGGATGCCCCGAAATTATTCTTTTTTCTTCGCCTTTTTTAAGATAAAGCGTATAAGCCATATTGTTTTTACCTTTTATTGTATCGTTACGGCTATTATATCAATTTTTTATAAAAAAATCAAACCGCTGTTATAAAATGTGACAGCATTTTCGGCTTTATAAATTCAAGATAACTATTGAATAATTTCCTGACTTGTGATAAACTATACTCGTAACCGCAAAAGACGGTGATAAACGGAGTAAATTATGGATATTTTAACCGAAAAATTATTGAAACACAAAAAAATAAATTCAGGCAAATGGGGCAAATGTCATTGTCAGGGAATGACCATGGATAAAGAAAAGAATTATATTTATTATTCTTTTACCACAAAACTCGTAAAAACCGATCTTGACGGCAACGTTTTAGGTTACGTCGACAACATAACCGGACATCTCGGATGTATTGATTTTAACGACGAAGACGGCAAAGTTTACGCTTCGCTCGAATATAAAAACGACGAAATCGGCAGGGGAATATTAAAAAACCTCGGGTACTCGGACGAAAACATAAAAGACGGCTTTTATATAGCGATATTCGACGCGGATAAAATGAACCGCCCCGCGATGGACGCCGAAACGGACGAAGTCATGAAAACCGCTTATTTAAAAACGGTTTACGACGATTTTACCGAAACGACAACGGAAGGAAAAGAACACGTTTACGGCTGTTCGGGTATAGACGGTCTTGCGATAGGACCTGACTCCGGCGATAAAAGCGGTAAAAATTATCTTCACGTGGCGTACGGGATTTACGGAGATACCGGGAGAGAAGACAACGATAATCAGGTTATTTTGCAGTATGATATAGAAAAACTGAACGAAACGGCAAAAGTTCATAAGCAGTCGGCAATGCACACGTCGGGACCTGAAGAAAGAAACAAATACTTTTTATTCACCGGCAACACGACTTACGGCGTGCAGAATCTCGAATACGACGAGTATACCGGAGATTATATCGTTTCCGTTTATACGGGGCATAAAGAAAAATTCCCGAATTATACGACGTTTGTTATAGACGGGAAAATTGCGCCGGTTACCGTTAGCGGAAAAAAGTTTTTGACATTAAAAAACTGCGGGATGACAAAGGCCGGCATAAGCGGGTACTATCAATATCTCGGCGGGGTTGAAATCGGAGCGATGGGCATGCATTCAGTCGGGAACGGGTTGTTTTATATAGTGGATCCGCAGTGGGAGGATAAGGAAAACCTTTACGTTTATTCCGAACTTTACAAAATAGACGAATCGGATAAAAACGAACTTTTCAAAAAAGTCGATTAAAAAATATAATAAAAAAATAAAAAGGCGATAAGAAAAACTTATCGTCTTTTTTTATCCGTTTTTTTATTTTCCGTACGATTTTACAATTTTATTACAAGATGCGGGGCGAATATTTTACTTTAAGGCTTTATTCTTATGGCGTTAAACAGAGAAAAGAAAAAAAGGAGAAAGAAAAAATGAAAAAACTCACAAAGATTTTAACCTGCGTTATGTGCGCAATGCTCGTCGTTCCGTTTACGCTCGCTTTCGCGGCTTGCGGAGGAAAGACAAACGATAACAAGGTAACCGTTTCGGGTTCTTCGTCCGTAACGCCGATAATGGAAAAGCTCGCAGCGGAGTACGAAAAAACTCACGACGTAAGAATAACGGTAAACATGTCGTCTTCCGGCGCCGGCATAAGCGACACTCAGAACGGACTTAACGATTTCGGAATGTCGTCGAGAGCGCTTAAAGACGAAGAAACCGGAATTACCGGCGAAACGTTATGTATGGACGGCATAGCTCTTATCGTAAGCAAAGATAACGAAGTTTCGGACGTTAAAAAAGAGGACGTAAAGGCTTTGTTCGAAAACGGTACCGCTATCCCCGGAACGGCGATAACTGCGGCTATCGGAAGAGACGCTTCGAGCGGAACGAGATCGGCTTTCGACGAACTTCTTAAAATAAAGAACGGTTACCATACTTCGGTATCGCTCGTTGCGGAAACAGGCAACGTAATAGAAGCGATAAAGACTTCGCCGGTAAGCATCGGATATATTTCTTACGGCAGTCTCGGAAGCAGCGTAAAAGCGGTAAGTCTCGACGGAGTCGCCTGCACGATCGAAAATATCAAAAACAATACTTACGCTCTTCAGAGACCGTTCGTCATAGTGCTTAAAGAAGGCGCCGAACTTTCCAAAGCGGCTAAAGGATTCTACGATTATATAATGAGCGCAGAAGCGCAGACGATAATTGCGGGCGCCGGATATATCTCGGTAAAATAATATGGTACTTTCGGTAAAAAAGAAAATTTTCACCAAAGAAAACGTCGCAAAGGGGAGTTTCGCTTTTCTTGCGGCTTTTTCCGCGCTTGTGGTTTTCACGATAGTGGGATACCTTTTATACGCGAGTATTCCCGCATTCGGAGAAACAAACTTATTTAAATTCATATTCGGTTCGGAATGGTCTGCGGCGAAAGGTGTTTTCGGAATATGGCGCATGATAGTAGGAACATTTGTTCTTACCCTGTGCGCGACGCTTTTAGGCGGGACGGTCGCCGTGTTCACTGCTGTGTGGATAGTATTTTACTGTCCTAAAAAGATAAAAAAGGCGTACGTTCAGATAATAAATCTTTTAGCGGGAATACCGTCGATAGTGTACGGACTTTTCGGCTATAAATTCCTGATGCCGCTTTTAGTTAAAATATTCAATCCCGGCAACGCGGGGTTCGGACTTTTGTCGTGCACGCTCGTTTTGTCGGTAATGATTCTGCCTACTATAACTTCCGTTGCCAAAAACAGTCTCGAATCGGTTCCGGCGCACTATTACGAAGGCGCTCTGGCTCTCGGCTCGAATAAAAATCAGGCGGTGTGGAAGGTCCTTCTTCCCGCAGCGAAAAGCGGTATAATTTCGGCTGTCGTACTCGGTATAGGAAGGGCGGTCGGCGAAACGATGGCGGTACAGATGATAGTAGGAAACGGTTCGGGTTATCCTACCGGAGCGTTCGTCCCGTTCACCACTCTTACCAGCAATATCGTACAGAATTGGGGTTACGCAGCTCCGCCCGAACAAGCCGCTCTTATCGCAGACGGGTTTATTCTGCTTATTATTATACTTATTCTTAACGTATGTCTTATACCTATAAAAAAGCCTTCCGAAGGAAATAAGTTTTTCACGAGAAGATTAAAGGAAAGCGAAGACAGGATTACGAGCAGAAATTACGTAAAAGGCGGCGGGGTACAGAGTATTTTCTGCATTTTGTCCTGGATATTTGCGGTAATAACGGCATTTGTTCTTGTGTTCATAGTAGCATACGTTCTCGTAAAAGGACTTCCTCATTTAAGTCTCGACTTTTTATTCGGCAAAAGCGGCAACGCGCACACAACTCTTCTTCCTGCATTCGTTTCGACGCTTATGCTCGTCGCACTCGCTCTTTTAATAGCCTTGCCGCTCGGTACAGGCGCGGCGATATACCTTAACGAATATTCGAAAAAGAACGGAATATTTGTAAAAATAATAAGGCTTTTCACCGATACTCTCGCCGGAATACCGTCGATAGTTTTCGGACTGTTCGGAATGGTTTTCTTTGTGAAAGGTCTCGGCATGGGCTACTCGCTTGCGGCAGGTGGAATGACGCTTTCGATAATGATACTCCCTACGATAATAAGGAGCGTGGAGCAGAGCCTTTCGGAAGTCCCCGACAGCATGAGAGAAGCGAGTCTTGCCCTCGGCGCAGGAAAAATGAGAACTATTTTCAAAGTGGTTCTTCCGCAGGCGATATCCGGCATAATAACTTCCGTAATTCTGTCGGTCGGGAGAATAGTAAGCGAAAGCGCGGCTCTTATATTTACCGTAGGTTCAGCTTCGACGTTTGTTCCCGAAAGCTATGCGGACGGCGCGGCGAGTTTTTCGGTGCTGGTATGGAAATTCATGAGCAACGGCTTGCAGGTTGACGAAGCTTACGCAACGGCGGGCGTACTTCTCGTGCTCGTCGTTATACTTAACTTAGCGGTTTCGCTCGTAGAATACGGATTCAATAAGAGGAAAAAGATATGAAAAACAAAAATACTGTCGAAAAATATGAAATAAACGGAGATATAGCCGTGAGCGTGAAAGAACTCAATCTGTATTACGGATCGTTTCATGCGCTTAAAAACGTGTATATAGACTTCCCGAAAAATAAACTGACCGCCCTTATAGGACCTTCCGGTTGCGGCAAGTCTACTCTTTTAAAGTCGATTAACCGAATGAACGATCTGGTCGACGGCTGCAAAATAACGGGCGAAATAAAAATAGGAGATACCGATATTTACGCAAAAAACACCGATTTGTCGAGATTACGTAAAAATGCGGGAATGGTTTTTCAGCGTCCCAATCCTCTTGCGATGAGCGTGTACGACAATATAGCTTACGGACCGAGAACTTTCGGAATAAAATCCCGCGCGGAACTCGACGAGATAGTGGAATCTTCTCTTAAAAAAGCCGCCATGTGGGACGAAGTGAAAGACCGTCTCGATAAGTCCGCTCTGGGGCTTTCGGGCGGGCAGCAGCAAAGACTTTGCATAGCGAGAGCTTTATCGGTCGAACCGCAGATACTGTTAATGGACGAACCGACTTCAGCACTCGATCCGATTTCTACGTTGAAAATCGAAGAGCTTTGCTCCGAACTCAAAAAAGACGTAACTATAATTATGGTCACGCACAATATGCAGCAGGCTTTCAGAATAGCCGATAACACCGCTTACTTTCTGCTCGGCGAAATGGTCGAATGCGGAGAAACGAAAAATATTTTTTCCGCTCCGTCAAAAAAGAGTACCGACGATTATATAAACGGAAGATTCGGTTGATAAAAGTATTTCAAGGTTCTATATCCGTATCGCAAAAGCGGATAAACCGGCATATAGTCGCCCTCCGCTTTACATTTTTTTCGTATTGGTATAATATCGTAGTGTAAAACGTAAAAAGAGAGAAGTATAATGGAAGGAAAAATTTATATTTTAGAAGACGACGCCGGCATATCGGGCCTTATAAAAGTCGCGCTTGAAATGAACGGTCTTAAGGTAAAAGCTTTCGGCTCGGTAAAAGAGTTCGAAGAAGCGTTCGGCGACGAGATACCCGATCTCGCGCTGCTCGATATAATGCTGCCCGACGGAAGCGGACTTGACGCGCTTAAATACGTCAAATCGAAAAATGCGGAAGTTCCGTGCATAATGCTTTCGGCGCTCGGCAAAGAAGAAGACAGGGTAAACGGACTGAATACCGGCGCAGACGACTATATAACGAAGCCGTTTTCGGTCCTGGAACTCACCGCAAGGGTAAACGCGAGGCTCAGGGGAAACAGAAAAAAGACGTTGCTTACCGTTAAAAACGTAACGCTCGATACGGAGACTTTTTCGGTAACGGTGGACGGCGAAAACGTAACGTTAAACAAAAAAGAGTTCGAACTCTTAAAAACCCTTATGTTAAATACCGGCAAAGTAATGACGAGAGAAAAACTTTTGTCTTCGGTATGGGGTTACGACGACGGCGAAACCCGTACTCTCGATAATCACGTCGCAAGGCTCCGTAAACTCGGAATAGGGATAGAAACGGTTTTCGGCGTCGGTTACAGATTTTAATCATAAAATATTCGATTTAAAGGCGAAAAATGAAACGAAAAATATTATGGCTGTCGGTAGCGACGGTTTTTATAAGCGTAATCGTGTTCGGAATCGCTTCGACGATTATGTACTATAATTCTTCGGTCGATTCCGGCGAAGAATACCTTAAAGTTTATATGAACTCTTTCGATTCCTCAAAATATTCGTTTGACAAAACGGGAGCGGAGGATTTTTCTTCCGTACTCGGCGGGGCGCGCGTTACGTTTATAGACGGCGACGGCTTCGTCATAGCGGACAGCGGCGAAAATATTTCGGGCTCCGATCACTCGAAGAGAGAAGAATTCGTTCTTGCGAAAAGAACCGGCGAAGGTTTTGCCGTAAGGTCGAGTTCTACTCTCGGCAAAAGAATGATGTACTATTGCCGGGCGGACAAAAGCGGAAACTTTGTAAGAATATCCGCTTTTACCGATACTTACTGGATGATTTTTATTAAAACTCTTCCGACCGTCGCGCCTTTCTTTTTCGTCATGCTCGCGCTCTGCGTGATATTCGCGAGTTTAAGCAAGGACTTTGTATTAAAACCAGTTAAAAAACTCGCGGAAGAAGCTGTAAGAACGGACAGCGTGGTTACAAAGGAAGAAGAGCTTAAACCGATAGCCGATATTCTCAACGAGAGAAGCCGCAATATAAAAAAGCAGATGGCGGAGATAAAAGAAGAAAAAGAACTCGTCGAAAAGGAAAGACTCTCGAAAGACGAATTCATCTCCAACGTAACGCACGAAATGAACACTCCGCTTACTTCCATACACGGCTACGCGGAACTTTTATCGGCGGGC
Organism: Clostridiales bacterium; assembly: GCA_003538975.1. GTDB lineage: Bacteria > Bacillota > Clostridia > Christensenellales > Borkfalkiaceae > UBA11475. The sequence continues at coordinate 66,059 of DPQQ01000010.1, forward strand.
GGAATGACCGAAGAGCAGAAGTCGGCGGCTTACAGGACGATAATAAGTCAGAGCGAGCGGCTCACGAATCTCATTACGTGCATAATAAATTACAGCGAGATAGAGAGCGACACCGCAGAAAACTATGAAGTGAACTTTTCCGGAATAGCGAGAGATATGATAGACTCTCTCAAGCCGGAGTTCGACAAAAGGAATATAACGGTTGAAGAAAACATTTCGGACAACGTTATCGTTTCAAGCAGAAACGAATACGTTACCGAAATAACCGGCAATCTTATCCGCAACGCGATAAAATATAACAAGGACGGCGGAAAAATAACAGTCACTCTCGACAAAACGGGCTTTACGGTAGAAGATACGGGGATAGGCATAAAAGAAGAAGATCTTCCGAAAGTATTTTCGAGATTTTTTACCGCGGACAAATCGCACGGCGGAAAGAACGGCGGTTTCGGTCTCGGGCTTGCCGTAGTCAAAAAGATATGTTTAAAGCACGGCTGGCGTATAGGCGTTAAAAGCGAATACGGCAAAGGAAGCAAATTCACGGTAAATTTTTAAAATAAACAAAAATAAAAAATAAAATAAAAGAAAAATAAAAGGCGGTAAGAAAAACTTATCGTCTTTTTTACCGCTTATATTCAAAAAGTACCGTGAATTTTCATCCGACGACAAATATCCCGCCGGGGACTTTACAGGTAACTACTGCAAAGCTACCTTATGGCACACGCAGAAGACCGTTTAGTGCTGCTATATTCCTATCCTGACACGGTTCGCGGGACTGCGTTGCATAAGACCTTGTTATCAACATCCCTTATAAAGTTCTGCACGAAATAAAAATCGCCTCGTGAAACATTCAGCCTTGCTGAGCGAATTGCAAGTAACAGGGCATCGCTATCTCCCCGCCTATCACGGTTTAAATATTTTAACCCATTTTAATAAAAAAATCAACGTTTTTTAAAAGATATTTTTCGTCTTACCGTAACTTTGCCTTAAAAACGACAGTAATTTACGAAAAATCATTCAAAATAATCGGTTTTATCAAAAACGCTTTACAAAACGCAAAAAAAATAGTAATATTATAGCAAATATAATAAAAGGCTATGACGAAGGACAAGTTTTTATATTTGCGCCCGAAAGAGAGCCGCGACGGTGCGATGCGGCGGAAACGGAATTTAAAAATATCACCTTTCAGCCCGGATTGCGAAATTAAAGTAGCTTTCCGCGGGAACTCCCGTCACAGAGTAATAAGCGCGCCCGTTTCTTAGGGCGAATAAGAGTGGTACCGCGGATAACCCGTCTCTTTTTACGAGACGGTTTTTTATTTTAAAAACAAATTCATTTATAAATAAAAGGAGAGCAAAATGTACGATAAAGTAGATACGTCGATGAACTTTTTACCGAGAGAGAAAGAAGTTCTCGATTTCTGGAAACAGAACGAAATTTTCGAAAAAGTATTGAAACTTAACGAAGGCGCGCCCGAATTCACCTTTTACGACGGTCCTCCGACGGCTAACGGAAAGCCGCATATAGGACATATTTTAACGAGAGTAATAAAGGATATTATTCCGAGATACAGAACGATGAAGGGTTACCACGTCGCTCGTAAAGCGGGCTGGGACACTCACGGACTTCCGGTAGAACTCGAAGTCGAAAAATCTTTGGGTATAAACGGCAAACCGCAGATCGAAAATTACGGTATCGAGCCGTTTATCAAAAAGTGCAAAGAGTCGGTCTGGAAGTATAAAGGCGAATGGGAAAAAATGTCCGACAGAGTAGGTTACTGGGCGGATATGGAACACCCGTACGTTACTTACGACGATAATTATATCGAATCGGAATGGTGGGCGTTAAAGACCATCGCCGACAAAGGACTTTTATACAAAGGTTATAAAATAGTGCCTTACTGCCCGCGTTGCGGCACCGCGCTTTCTTCGCACGAAGTCGCGCAGGGCTATAAAGACGTTAAAGAAACTTCCGTTTTCGTAAAATTCAGAGTAAAAGGGGAAGAGAATAAGTTTTTCTTAGCCTGGACGACCACGCCGTGGACTCTTCCGTCGAACGTAGCTCTCTGCATGAATCCGAACGAAACATACGTCGAAATAAAAACCGAAGAATGTAATTATATTCTTGCGAAAGCTCTCGTCGGAAAGCTTTTCGAAGAAGGCTCTTATGAAGTCCTTTCCGAAAAGACCGGCAAAGATTACGAATACGCAGAATACGAACCGCTTTTCGATTTCGTAAAAGACGATCTTAAAAACAAGGGATACAAGGCTTACTATGTAACTAACGCCGACTACGTTACCATGGACGACGGCACGGGTGTAGTTCATATCGCTCCCGCTTTCGGCGAAGACGATCATCAGGTAGGCGACAGATATAATCTCCCCGCCGTAAAACTCGTAGACGGACAGGGTAAACTCACTGCGGAATGCGGCGAATTTGCGGGCATATTCGTAAAAGACGCCGATAAACTCATTATTAAAAATCTTAAAGAAAAGGGACTTTTGTTCAAAACTCTCGAATTTACTCACAGCTATCCTTTCTGCTGGAGATGCGACACGCCGCTTCTTTACTATCCGAGAGAATCCTGGTTCATCAAAATGACCGCGGTAAAGGACAGACTTTTAGCCGTAAACTCTTCGATAAACTGGATGCCCGAAACGATAGGTACCGGCAGAATGGGCAACTTCCTCGAAAACGTCATCGACTGGGGGCTTTCGAGAGACAGATACTGGGGAACTCCGCTCCCTGTATGGAAGTGCGACAAGTGCGGCAAGATGCACGTCGTCGGCAGTAAAGCGGAACTTAAAGAATTAGGACACATAGACGGCGATATAGAACTCCACCGTCCGTACATCGACGCCGTAACTTGGGATTGCGAATGCGGCGGCAAATTCGTGAGAGAAAAAGAAGTAATCGACTGCTGGTTCGACTCCGGTTCGATGCCTTTCGCGCAGCTTCACTATCCGTTCGAGAATAAAGATCAGTTCGAAAAGCACTTCCCGGCGGACTTTATTTCGGAAGCGATCGACCAGACGAGAGGATGGTTCTATACTTTGATAGCCATTTCAACCCTTTTGTTCGATAAAGCGCCCTTCAAAAACTGCATAGTTTTAGGACACGTCAACGACAAAAACGGCATAAAGATGAGCAAGCACAAAGGTAACGTCGTAGATCCGTGGTCGGTACTCGACAAACAGGGCGCGGACGCAGTAAGATGGTACTTCTATACGGGTTCCGCTCCGTGGCTTCCTTCGAGATTCTACGAAGAAGCCGTATCCGAAGCCCAGCGTAAATTCATGGGAACGTTGTGGAATACTTACGCGTTCTTTGTGCTCTATGCCGACATCGACGGCTACGATCCCTCGAAGTACGACCTTAAAAACTGCAAACTCACCACTATGGACAAGTGGGTTTTATCAAAACTCAACACTCTCGTAAAAGACGTGGATAACGGTCTTAACGACTATAAAATTTTCGAAAGCGCGAGAGAAATGCAGGACTTTACCGACGAACTTTCGAACTGGTACGTACGCCGTTCGAGAGAAAGATTCTGGGGCAAAGGCATGGACGACGATAAGGTAGCCGCTTATACCACGCTTTACACCGTTCTTTCGACGATGGCTAAAATCTCGGCGCCGTTCACTCCCTTTATGGCGGAATCCATTTATCAGAATATCGTAAGAAGATTCTATAAAGACGCGCCCGAATCGGTACATCTCTGCTCTTATCCCGCCGTAAACGAAGAACTTATCGACGAAAAGCTCGAAAAGGGCATGGAAGAAGTTCTTAACATAGTAGTTCTCGGCAGGGCCGCGAGAAACTCTTCGAACATAAAGAACAGGCAGCCGCTTAAAAAGGTATTCGTTTGCTCCGAAACGGCGAGCGTTCTTCCCGCGGAACTTTCGGATATAGCCAAAGACGAACTTAACGTAAAAGAACTCGAATATTTAACCAAAGCAAACGAATTTATCACATATACCCTTAAACCGCAGCTTAAAACGTTAGGACCCAAGTACGGAAAGATGCTCGGCTCGGTCAAAAAGTTCTTATCGACATGTAATGCGGACGAAGTAGTGGCGACGGTAAGAGAAGGCAAAACTTATAAAACCGAGTTCGAAGGCAACGAATTCGAATTCACTGCGGACGATCTTCTTATTTCTTCCGAATCGAAGGAAGGTTTCGCTTCCGAGAGCGGCAACGGCATGACCGTAGTTCTCGACACCGAAGTAACGCCCGAACTTAAACTCGAAGGAAACGTAAGGGAAATCGTTTCCAAAGTTCAGACCATGCGTAAGGAAGCCGGCTTCGAAGTAACCGATCACATAAACGTATATTACAAAGCGGACGGAGAAGTGAAAGAAGCTTTCGAAAAGGGTAAAGACAAGATAATGACCGTAGTTCTCGCGGAAACTTTAAACGAAGGCGAAAACGAAGGCTATACACAGGAAATAGACGTAAACGGCGAAAAAGCGACCGTTACGATAGCAAAAGCATAATTTATGAGAACCGCAAACTGGAAAGATTTTTCCGTCATAACGACGGGAGACGGATATAAGCTCGAACGCTGGGGAAAGGTAATTCTTTTACGCCCCGATCCGCAGGTTATATGGAAGTCTTCCGCCGATATGGACGGCTATAAAAACCTGAACGCGAAATACATCCGTTCCGAAACGGGCGGCGGAAAGTGGAAAATACTTAAAAGTTTTCCCGAAGAATGGAACGTTTCGTATAAAGATCTGACGTTCAAAATAAAGCCCATGGGATTCAAGCACACGGGGCTTTTTCCCGAACAGGCGGTCAACTGGGATATAATGACCGACCTTATTAAAAATGCAGAAAGACCGATAAGCGTGCTTAACCTTTTCGCTTACACGGGCGGCGCGACCGTCGCGTGTCTGAAAGCGGGCGCTTCGGTATGCCACGTGGACGCGGCTAAAGGAATGGTCGAAAGAGCGGGCGAAAACGTAAGACTTTCCGGCTTGAAAGACGCGCCCGTCAGATACATTATAGACGACTGTAAAAAATTCGTCGAAAGAGAAATAAGAAGAGGAAGAAGATACGACGCGATAATAATGGATCCTCCGTCTTACGGCAGGGGACCGAACGGCGAAATGTGGAAGCTCGAAACCGAACTTTTCCCGCTCGTCGAACTCTGCGCCAAAGTTTTGTCGGATAAACCGCTGTTCTTTTTAATAAACAGCTACACGACGGGACTTCAGCCGCAGGTCATCAAAAACGTGCTTACTCTCAATCTTAAAAATCTCGGCGGATATTTTGGTGCTTACGAAGTCGGACTCCCGACCGAAGACGGCATAGTTCTGCCGTGCGGCTGCTCTGGAATCTGGTCCGAAAGACCTGTGGACAAAAGGTTATAAAAAGCCAGGCTTATTTACGCTTGATTTTTCAGCCGTAATATTGTAAAATAATAAAATCAAACTTAAACGGATTTTATATGGAAGATTTGATAATTTTATACGAAGACAATCACATAATCGTCGTTCTTAAACCGCAGAACGTGCCTACGTGCGAGGACGAAAGCAAAGATAAAGACCTTCTTAATATGGTCAAAGAATATATAAAGGTTACCTATCATAAACCGGGCAACGTCTACGTCGGACTTATCCACAGACTCGACAGACCTACCGGCGGCGTAATGGTATTCGCTAAATCTTCAAAAGCCGCGGGCAGACTTTCCGAACAGATGAAGACCGGCGACTTTGAAAAGAAGTATCTTACCGTTCTCGTTCAGACACCCAAGGAAAAGAAGGCCGTTTTAACCAACTACCTTAAAAAGAACGCGGTAAACAACATGGTATATATTTCTTCGCAGGCGGTCGAAGGCGCGAAAATGGCTCAACTCGACTATACCGTAGTAGACGAAAAGGAAGGCTTATGCCTTGCCGAAGTTCGTCTTCATACCGGTCGCAGTCATCAGATAAGAGTTCAGATGAGCGCGATAGGCTGTCCGGTTTACGGAGATATGCGTTACGGCGGCGAAAAGGCTAAAAAAGGCAAGCTCGCGTTGTGGGCGTATTACCTTGCGTTCACTCACCCTGTCACGGGGGAGAGAATGGTCTTTAAGGTTCAGCCGCCCGAAGACGTTGTTCCCTGGACGCTTTTCGATACCGGAAGCTTTATGGAGACGGTAAAACCCGAAGTTTAAGCGGATTTACGGCATAAAGCGGCTTTTTTACGCAAAAAATGCCGCGCAAATAAAAGCAAAAAGCGTAAAACGCAATAAAATCAGGTATTTTTTATTTAATATTTAAAATAATTTAAAGGGTTGTATTGACAAACGACCCTTTTTAATGTAAAATATATAAGAATATTGTGTAACATTGCGCATTATGCGCTAAGGAGTTATAAATGAAGGCTAAAAAGTTCACGCTGAAATTCTTAAGCGTAATAGCGATTATCGCTTTGGCTATGAGCGCCTTACTCGGCTCTCTCGGAATGGCGAATAACGTTTCCGCGGCAGAAAAGAGTTATTTCAAAGCCGGCGACGCGACAAGCAAGACCGACCTCGTCACGCCTATCGTCAAACACGGCGAAGACGACGTTCTTAAGATCGTAACCAAAAACAAAAACGATACCGCATATTATCAGACCAAAGTCGCGGCGAACGACCTCGGTTTATCTTTCTATATGGCGGAAGAAGTAGATAACGTTGTTATTACCTTAACGACAGCTCCTTACTACGTAAACTATGAAGAAGAAACCGTTTCTACCGCTTTTACTCTTAAAAAGGAAGGCGGCAACCTTACCGTTGTAGCCGGTTCGGGAGAAACGGCTTCGTCGAAACTTACCGGATCCGCTTATAACAAGGATACGGCGATAAACCTTTTATTCAAGGTTGAAAACAACAAACTCGGCGTTTCGTTCGACGGAACGAACTACGCTTATACAGCTTCCGAAGAAGCCGGCGCTTACGTCGAAAACTTCGATAAAACGATGGCGGATCTTTCGTTCGGTATCAACTATACCGACAGCTTCGATTCCGCGGCCACTCCCGATACCACGACGGGACTCGAACTCGTTTACATCGACAACGCCGCTTCCGAAACGAGCCACGGTCACAGACAGACTTTCGCTTTAGAAGGCGAAGCGACTTCTCCCAAGGCTGCTTTGGCGGTAATCGATCTTGACGACACGTTCGTAAAACAAAGTGACGACGGCGCGCTTAAGTTCATCGACGGCGTTCCCTACACATTGACTTACAATATTTATTCCGCGCTTCCTTCCGCAACTACGGTAAGAAAGAGCGAAACGATATTAAAATCCGACACGGCCAGCTTTTACGATACTAATACTTCTACGAGAAAGGCTATGTTCTACGGAAACGATCCCCTTAAAATCGTCAATAAGGAAGACGAAGGAACCGTTTACGCGGAATATAAAGTAGACCTTCAGACGGCGAGAGATTACGAACAGAACGAAGCGAAAGCTCCCGTATATCTCGCGGCGTATAAAGCGGCTGAAAAGACCGAAGAAAACGAAACCGTTGCGTACAAGCTTTTCAAAACCGCGCTTAAAAACGCTATAAAAGACGTTAAAGTAGGTTCCGACAAAACGATCGAAATACCATCGCTCGAAAATCTTGTTTCAAGCGACGTGACGGCTTACGATAAGATGGACTATACCGTTCATTATATAAGAAAAGATTCTTCGACGAGCTTTTCGACGAACTCTTCGCTTAAAGTTCCCGTTACCGAAGCCGGCGAATATTACTTCTACGTAACCTTTGAAGACGAATTCGACAACGCTATGAACGAAGATATGTTCCATAAGAAAGATTCGGAAGGAAAAGTAACCGACGAATACGATCTTACGGCGGACTACATGTTCAGCTTTACGATCGGCGGCGAGGCGGAAATTTCGGTAAAAGGCAAAAACAATACCGAAACCGCTGCGGAAGACTGGTCCAAAGGCGTTACGAGAACCGCAAAAGAATTTGAAATCGAAAAGAGTTCGGGAGATTCCGAAACGTACGAATTATTCTACAAATCCGGCGACGAATGGGTAAAGATCGAAAAGTACGAATCCGGCAAAGTTAAAAATTATTACACCGATATGTATAAGAGTTCTGCGGTTAAGTACACAGACGACGACATCGCTTCGATAAACTACAACGGCGAACGTAAATTCACTCCCAACAAAACGGGTATGTACAAAATCGTATGTACCGTTTCGGAAAAGAATTCCAGTCAGGTAGCTTCGGGCGAAACGTTTATAAACGTTAAAGACGTAACCGTCGTTGTTCCCGCAACTCCGACATGGGTTGAAGAAAACCTTGCTTCGTTTATATTCCTTGTAATCGGCGGGCTTGCTCTTATAGGACTTATCGTCGTAGCTTGCATCAAACCCAAGGACGAAGAGCTTCCGAAAAACAAAAAGAACGCTCGTTAAAATCAATCAATAAGGCAATAAGGCTTTAAGCGTTCTGCTTAAAGCCTTTGTTTTATAGTCGTACTCCGACAACGTAAATTCGGTTTTAAGAAGTTAATTTTTCGCGTAACTGCGTTAAACCCCTTGCCAATACCGTAAAAGTATTGACTGCGGACTTTGCCTTGTTAAGCAAAAAATTCTCTTTCTTAAAACTGCTCCGCATCCGGAAAATTCCGGACGAAAGTACGTTATCGTCGTACTCCTTGGTTTAATATGTAAAATAAATACATAAGACGCATTTTTATAATAATTCACTTATTTATAATAATTCACTTACGCTTTATAGTAAAAAGGCAGAAAATGACGGAAATAAAAGTTAATAAAGAAACTAAATTATCGAGAGCCGTTCTCGAAAATTCCTTTATAAAGTACGGGGAGCTTATGACTCTTCTCAAAAAAAAGGACGTAAAGGTCAACGGCAAAAGAGTGAGCAAAGATATTTCCGTCAGGATGGGCGATATAGTCACTCTGTTTGACTTGCCCGAAAAACAGCTCGATTTATCCGAATATTTTTCGCCCGTGTACGAAGACGAAAATATCGTCCTTGTCGATAAAAACAAGGGTGTTAATTCCGATAAACTTTACGAAATATTAAAGAGGGAAAAGGGAGAACTTTACTACATTCACAGGCTGGATGTAAACACCGACGGACTTATTGTTTTTGCAAAAAACGAAGCGGCGGAAAAAGAGCTTTCGGACGGATTTAAGAATCATTCGTTCGAAAAGTATTATTACGCGCTTTGTTACGGAGCTTTTGCTAAAAAATCCGGAATACTCGAAGACTATCTTATAAAGGACGCCGAAGGCTCGGAAGTAAAAATATACAAAGAAAAACGTCCCGGCGCGGTTAAAATAGTAACGGGGTACGAAGAAGTGGAAAGGGGAGAAAAAACTTCTCTTCTGAAGGTCAGGCTTTACACCGGCAAAACCCATCAGATAAGGGCGCATCTGGCGTTTTACGGACATTTCATCGTCGGCGATTACAAGTACGGCGACGGAGAAACAAACCGCTCGCTTAACGTAAAAAAGCAACAACTTACTTCTTGTTCCATAACGTTTTTCTTTAACGGCGGAACGCTTTCGTATCTCGATAAAAAAACGTTTTCTTTAAGTCGCAGGCCCGAAGTCATCTGATTTTAATAAAAAACAGGCTTGGTTCCGGCTGAATTTTTATTAAGTTTTTATTATGTTCAATATTATACGGAGAATATATGCCGCAGGACGCATTTACATTAAAATTTATCGCGGACGAGCTTTCAAAAGAACTTGTCGGAGCGAAAATCAACAGAATAAACCAGCCTAACCCGGACGAAGTCGTTCTTTTTACTTACAATAAAGGCTCTAATAAAAAGCTGCTTGTTTCGACCAACGCGGTTTCGGCTCGTATATCCTTTATCGAAAAGGAAAAGCCTAACCCGCTGACCGCTTACGGCTTTTGCATGCTTTTAAGAAAATATCTTATCGGCGGCGAAATAACCAAGGTAGAAGCGATTAAAAACGAGCGCATAATCAAAATCACGCTGTCGGCGCTGAACGACTTTTTCGAGAGTAAGCAGCGCGAACTTTACGCCGAAATAATGGGCAAGTACAGCAACGTAGTGCTGTCCGAAAACGATAAAATAATCGGTTCATTAAAGTCGTTTAATTTAAGTCTCGACTCTTTAAGACCGCTCGTTTCGGGAATGAATTACACTCTCCCGCCGAAACAGGACAAGTTTTTGCCTGACGATCCGAAGCTCATAGCGGCTTTAGACAAAAAGTCTGAAGAAGACGGCTTTTCGCTCTATTCGTTTTTATTCGAAAACGTAATAGGACTTGCCAAAAACACCGCAAAAGAGATAGAAACAAGGTATTTTAATAAAGAAAATACGTTAAACGCCGGAAAAGTTTATGAATTTCTGAACGAATTTTTAGTAAATCCCGGCATAAAACCTTGCGTGAAACTTAATCAGAACGGCATGCCCAAGGACTTTTTTATAACCGATTATATTTCAGAGAGCGGAGAAACGGAGTTTTACGATAACGTAGTAACCGCGCAGGAAGAGTGCTTCCGCAAAAAAGACGAAGCGAGAATTTTCGGAGACTACAAACGTAAACTTGCGGCTGTCGTGAAAAAGACGGACGACAAACTCAAAAAACGCAAAAAAATCATAGACGAAAAGGAAAAGAACTGTTCGGACGCTGAAGAAATAAAGATAAAAGGCGAACTTATTTTAGCGAATCTTTACAGGATAAAACGCGGCGACGATACTCTTATTGCCGAAAATTATTACGACGGAACGACGGTAAAAATACCGCTCGACAAAACGCTTACTCCGTCCGAAAACGCCGAAAGATATTATAAAAAATATAATAAGGAAAAACGAACGACGGCTGCTCTCGTGCCGCAGCGCGAAGAGCTTTTTAAGGAAATCGATTACGTTAACAGTTTGTATTCTTTCATAAACGCAGCCGAGACTTACGAGGATCTTTTATCTGTCGAAAACGAACTTAAAGCGGTAGGCTTTATAAAGTCGGAGGCAAAAAAACAAAAGAAAAAACTGCCCGAAAAGTACGATACGTTTATTGTTGACGGCGTAACCGTAAAGATCGGCAAAAACAATGTGAGCAACGACGAACTGACTTCCTCCGCCGACAGAAATTTTTACTGGATGCACGTAAAGGGATACCATTCGGCTCACGTCATAATATGCGACAAAACCCCGTCCGAAAACGTGATAAAGACCGCGGCGGAAATCTGCGCGTACCGTTCCGAAGCAAGAAACGGCGGAAAGACCGAAGTCGATTATACCTTAAAAAAGTATGTAAAAAAGCCGCAGGGCGCGAATCCGGGCTTTGTGAATTACACCGATTACGAAACGATTTCGGTTATGCCCGAAGCTCATGCCGATCTTATGAAAACAAAATAGAGCGACAAAGTAAAAACACAGGCAAAACCTACGCGTATTTTGTCGTAAAAAGCCGAAAGCGTTATTTAAAAATTACAATTTTAGCGGATAATTATAAAATATTGATATAAAAATTGCATTTTTTAAATAAATATGGTACAATAAGCTTTGCGTAAGGCTGTTGGCGGATAATATACGCTATCCGCTTAAAACATATAGGTCTTACCGCATAAAAAATCAAAACAAAAGAATAACAAGATATATATCAGGAGCAATTATGAAATACACTTTCGAAAAGGCTGAAAAAAGCACCGTTAAAGTAAAAATCACCCTTGACGCCAAAGACTGGAATCAGGCGCAGGTAGACGCGTACAACAAGGATAAGAACAAGTATTCTCTTCCCGGATTCAGAAAGGGCAAAGTCCCCATGAAGGTCCTTGAAAATACTTACGGCAAAGGATTGTTCTTCGAAGAAGCGGTAAATATCGCTTTCCCGAAATATATGGACGAAGTTCTCGAAAAAGAACCTTCCATCGAAATGGTAGCGCAGCCTTCGGTTGATTTCGAAGACGTTTCGGAAAACGGAATAACTTTCGTAGCGATGGTTCCCGTTAAACCCGAAGTAAAACTCGGCGCATACAAAGGTATAAAGTTCGAAAAACCTGTGTATAATGTAACCGACGAAGATATCGAAGACGAACTTAAAAGAATTCAGGACAGAAATTCCCGTCTTGTTTCCGTCACCGACAGAGCTTCCAAAGAAGGCGACGAAGTAGTTATCGACTACTCGGGTTCCGTTGACGGCAAAAAGTTTGACGGCGGCACTGCCGAAAAGCAGACTCTCGTTTTAGGATCCAAGACCTTTATCCCCGGATTCGAGGAACAGGTCGAAGGCATGAACATCGGCGAAGAAAAGGATATCACCGTTAAGTTCCCCGACGATTACGGCGTCGAAAGCCTGAAAGGAAAGGAAGCGGTATTCCACATCGTTCTTCACGAAATAAAGGTTAAAGAACTTCCGGAAATTACCGACGCTTTCATAAAAGAAGCGACCGGTTCCGAAACCGTAGAAGCTTATAAAGAAGAAACGAAGAAGAAACTTACCGAATCCAACGAAAAGAGAGCGGAACGCGAACTCGAAAACAAGATGGTAGAATTCATCACCGACGCTTCCGAAGTCGAAATCCCCGAAGCCCTTGTCGAAAACCAGATCGACAACATGGTAAAAGAAACAGAATATCGTATGTCTTATCAGGGACTTAAGCTTGAAGATTTTCTGAAGTATACTCACCAGACTATGGCGGAATACAGAAAGGGCTATAAAGATCAGGCTAAAAAGACGGTTAAGCAGCAGCTTGTAATCGACGCCATAATCAAAGCGGAAAACATTGTCGCTACCGACGACGAAGTTAAAGAAAGAGTTACCGAAATGTACAAAAAACAGGGCAGAGAAGTACCCGAAACCGTTGAAAATTCAGAAACTTCGGCAAGACAGTTCGACTACTTCAGAGAAGACATCGTTATCAACAAGCTCTTCGACATGCTCAAAAAAGAAAACACGATAGCGTAACGCATTAAAATTACAAAACGTAAAATATTCTCCGCGGATACAAATGATTCTTTGCGGAGATTATTTTATCTGAAACCGTTTTACGTATTTATCCTTATAAAACGGCGGAAAAGTTCCGATACCCGAAATTTTTTAAGATTTTATATATTTTTGCGATATTTTATAAAGGAAAAGGTTTATAACTATAAAAAGGCAAGACCAAAAATAAAAATCCGGAAATTTTAAGGCGGAGCTTCATAAAAATTACGGGACGAAAGTCCTATAAAGGAGCTTAAATGAATATTAAAAATACCGTAGTGCCTTACGTTATCGACAACACCGACGGCAAGGGTGAAAGAAGCTACGACATTTATTCGAGACTTTTAGAAGACAGAATTATATTTTTAACGGGCGAAATAACCGACGCGGTTGCGGATTCGGTTGTAGCGCAGCTTATCTATCTCGAAGGCAAAGATCCCGATAAAAATATCTGCGTTTACATTAACAGCCCCGGCGGTTCCGTTACCGCGGGTATGGCGATTTACGACACGATGAACTATATCAAGTGCGACGTAACAACCATTTGTATCGGTATGGCTGCTTCGATGGCGGCGTTCCTTCTTTCCTCGGGAACAAAAGGCAAACGCTATGCGCTTAAAAACAGCGAAATCATGATTCACCAGCCTTTGGGCGGAGCTCAGGGACAGGCGAGCGACATTAAGATACAGGCGGAACACATACTTAAAATCAAAAAAAGGCTCAACTCTATTCTGGCGGAAAACTGCGGCAGATCTTACGAAGAATTAGAAGTTGCTACCGACAGAGACAACTATCTCTCCGCCGAAGAAGCGAAGAGCTACGGTCTGATCGACGAAATTTTCGTTAAAAGACCGTAAACCGGAGATTAAATGAAAGAAAAGGAATTATATTGCGCATTTTGCGGAAAACCCAAAGAACTTGCAAAAAAGCTTATAGCAGGTCCTAACGGAACTTATATCTGCGACGAATGTATCTCTATCTGCAACGAAATACTTGCCGAAGACGATACCGCGCCCGAAACGACCAAAGACCTTAAGCTCTTAAAACCGCATGAGATAAAAGAACGTCTCGACCAGTATATTATCGGTCAGGACGAAGCTAAAAAGGTCTTATCGGTTGCGGTTTACAATCATTATAAGAGAGTTTTCGCTAAAAAATCGGGCGACGACGTCGATCTCGAAAAGAGCAACGTTCTTTTGCTCGGACCTACGGGAAGCGGCAAAACGCTCCTTGCAAAGACTCTCGCCAAAATACTCGACGTTCCGTTCGCGGTTGCGGACGCGACTACTCTGACCGAAGCCGGCTATGTAGGCGAAGACGTCGAAAATATCTTGTTAAAACTTATTCAGAACGCCGATTACGACGTTAAAAAAGCCGAACGCGGTATCGTTTATATAGACGAAATCGACAAAATCGCGAGAAAAAGCGAAAACGTTTCGATAACGCGCGACGTATCGGGCGAAGGCGTTCAGCAGGCTCTTCTTAAGATAATTGAATCCACCGTCGCTTCGGTTCCTCCGCAGGGCGGCAGAAAGCACCCCCAGCAGGAGTGCATCAGAATAGACACCACGAATATTCTGTTCATTATGGGCGGAGCGTTCGTCGGACTCGACAAGATAGTCGAAAAGCGGAAAGAAAAGTCGACGTTAGGTTTCGGCGGTTCGGTATACACCAATCAGGAAACAGTTAAAAACTTTATCAAAGATATTCAACCGCAGGACCTTATAAAATATGGTCTTATACCCGAATTTATCGGAAGAGTGCCTATAACGGTAGGACTTAACGCTCTGGACGAAACCGCACTCGTAAACATCATGACCGAGCCGAAAAACGCCCTCATAAAGCAGTATAAAAAGCTTATCGGAATAGACAACGTCGATCTCGAAATCACCGACGAAGCCGTTCGTGCGGTCGCAAAGCGCGCCATAGAATTAAAAACCGGCGCGAGAGGTCTCAGAACTATTTTAGAAGGACTTATGCTCGACACCATGTACGACCTTCCGTCTCTTGCCGACGTCGAAAAGGTCGTTATAGACAAAGACGTTGTTTCGGGCGAAGGTAAACCCGTCATAATCAAAAAGTCGGCGTAAGTCTGACATGGTATGGTTTGGACGATACCCGGCAGCGTTTCAGTCGTAACGGTTCGCCGAAACGATACCACGATAAAACAGAAATTAAAACAGCATAATTGCGGTTATTAAAAAATATTTATTTTTTCGGATTACGTTATTAAACGATTAAAAAACTCACGAATAGATTTCGTGAGTTTTTTTATTTAGTGAGTTTTTTGTTCAAAAGCGATATTGATTTTATAAATAAGACGCTATATAATATTTTTAAGATACATCAATGAATAAAAATTAAATGTAAGTGTAAATATATGCTTGTTTTTTGCTTAAATAAAAAAATTTTTTAAAAATTTTCAAAAAGGTGTCACATTTTGATATAAAAAAGTAGTCTTATAAGTGAAAGGTATATGAATCAGCTACTAATAAAAAATTTTTATCTGCATTGTGATGCTTTTTTATTTATATAATTGCTCTTTTTGTAAGATAAAAATTTTTATGATAAGGAGGAAAAGATGGATAAAAAATACTTGGCTGAATTTAACTCTGTATTTTTAGCGATTATTTTGATGATTGTAAAAACCATTTTGTTTATACCTTAGAAGGGCTATTTTTTGATTACAATCAACAAGATAAGAAAATTTATAATAAAGGGAGAAAAAAAGATGGATAAAAAGTATTTGACTAAATTTAACGCTATAATTTTAGTTGTTTTTCTGACTGTCATTTTGGTTATATCCGGTTGTAGTTGCAATCCGTTTGATAACGGTTCTAAAGCGTTTCTTAAAAAACAAATGGACAAACTGCAACCTGAAGTAACAGAATATAAAATTGTTAGAACAGCAGGTGGAGATGATATTGCTTACTTTAAAGGTACGGTAATCGTCAACGAAACAGAGATTAATATACAACGAAAGCAAGGAAGTATTTATAGCTATTACATAATAAGTTATAACGATAAGGAAATAGTTATAAACGATGAATATATGAGAGAAAAAAGCGAAGCTTACGTATATATTCATGATATATGGAACAGATGGAAGAACAAATCACAATCTGCCGTATATTAGAGTGAAATGTATAGCGTCTGCGAATTCGACAATAAATTGTTTATTGTAACAAATGGGGTGATTGCAAGAGTAACATCTAACATATGGGTAAATGGAATGATTCCGATAACTCTTTATGAATTCGATATAGAAACGGAAGAAGTTTTATATGCGGGGTATTTAAATGATTACACTGATCCTCAAATAGGTGTTGTAATTAAGAAAACAGAGGAGAAATAATGATGAACAAAACACTGAAGAAAATATTAACATGTTTATTGATATGCTTTACATTAGCTTGCGCCGCAGGCTTTATAATAACTTCCTCACCTGAAAAAGCGTACGCTTTTACGGGACTTACGGTAAAGTAAAAAGGCTTTGTGGTGAGAAAAGAGTATAAAAAAGCAATCGAAACGTACGGAGGAGCGGTAAAAACCGGCGACAAACAGGGTTCTGAATAATATATTTAAGATTAAATAATTCTCCCGGAATAGAAAGCAAAAAAAGAGTAACAAGCATACCGAAGGTTACTCTTTTTTAATGTGTTTTTACATGATTTTACATATCATGCAGGCGGTTACGCATGATAAAAACGAAGAAACAAGGCTTATAAGAATGGGCAAAAAAAGATTTTTTGTTCTGGCTCTCGCAAAGTAGACCGAAGAGACGTAAAACACTGTTTCGCTGCTACCGTATACGGCGGAAGCGCACCGCGCGACGTAACTGTCCACGCCGTATTTTTTAAAAATTCCCGTTAAAACGGCGAGCGAGCCGCTGCCCGAAAACGGTTTTATAAGAACAAGTTCGTTTATTTCTTCGGGGATTCCGAAAAACGAAAAAGCGGGCGATAAAAATTTGGTCATAACCGCCGTAAGACCGCTTGCCGAAAAGAGTTCGGTCAGTACGAATATTGCGAGAAGATACGGGAAAAGATTCATACAAAACGGAACGGCTCCTTTTGCTCCCGCAACGAATTCGTCGTAAGGTCTTACTTTTTTTATTATCGCGTAGATAAAAATAAATATAAAAAATATCGGAAAAAAGTATTTCATAAAGTTTTTCCTTTTATAGCGTCCGCCGCGTTTTTGTTTTTATGGCGGAATAAAATTTTTGCGTTTGGTTTTTGTTTATCTGCCGCAAAAGCTTTATTTTTGTCCTTAAAAAGGAACATTTTACAGAGTAAAATCCCGGATACGGTCGAAACGAGAGTTGATATTATCGTCGGCAGAATAACGTCGGACGGACTTAGAGAAGATAAACTCGTTCTTAACGCTATGACGGTCGTCGGAATAATCTGAATACTCGTCGCGTTTATCACGAAAAAGGTAAGAATTTTGCTTCTCGTGCCGTTGCGTTTTTCAAGTTCTTCGATGGCTTTTATTCCCATTGGCGTGGTGGCGCCCGTCATTCCGAGAGCGTTGGCGGAAATATTGAGCGAAATATATTCGTTTTCTTTTTCGGTAAGCTCTCCGAAAACAGCTTTATTGAAAGGTTTTAATATTTTTGCGAATTTTGCGGTGAAACCCGTCTTTTCGAATATATTAAATATTCCGAGCCATACGGCGTAAACGGCAGTGAGTTTTATCGAAAGTCCGAGAGCCTTTTCGCCGCCGGAAAGCATGGAAGACAAAACCTTGTCAGGATCGATAAAAACAAGAGCAATGGCGGAAATAATAAAAAATACCGTAAAAATCGCGTTCATGCTAAACTTTATGAGCAAAGTTTTATATTTATGTTTTACTTTTTATTATTTTTATTATAAAAGGATAAGAAAAGAATTAAATCCGGGCGGTAAAACGCTTTAGTAAGGCTGCGGTAATCTACGCCGCCGAAAAGGAGAGGTCATGCAGAACAAATATTATATAACGACCGCGATCGCGTATACTTCGGGCAAGCCGCATATCGGCAATACTTACGAAGCGATTCTGGCGGACTCGGTGGCGAGATTCAAAAGAAAGCAGGGCTACGACGTATTTTTTCAGACCGGCACCGACGAACACGGACAGAAGATAGAAGAAAAGGCAGCCGCGGCTGGCAAAACCCCGAAAGAATTCGTAGACGAAGTTTCGGCGGAAATAAAGAGGCTCTGGAATCTCGTGGACGTTTCGTACGATAAATTTATCCGCACGACCGACAAAGATCACGAATTCGAGGTGCAAAAAATCTTTGATAAGCTTTATAAGCAGGGCGATATTTACAAAGGCTCGTACGAAGGCTGGTACTGCACTCCGTGCGAGAGCTTCTGGACGGAATCGCAGCTTAAGGAAGGCAAATGCCCCGACTGCGGCAGAGAAGTCAAAAAAGCCAAGGAAGAAGCTTACTTTTTCAGAATGTCCAAATATGCGGACAGACTTTTGAAATATTACGAAGAACATCCCGACTTTATCGTTCCCGTTTCGAGAAAGAACGAAATGATAAACAACTTTTTAAAGCCCGGGCTTCAGGACCTTTGCGTTTCGAGAACGTCGTTCAAGTGGGGAATCCCGGTTGATTTCGATCCGAAGCACGTCGTTTACGTATGGCTCGACGCGCTTACAAACTACATTACGGGTATAGGCTACGACGCGGACGGCAACAGCAAGGACTCTTTTAAGAAGTACTGGCCGGCGGACGTACACATAATAGGTAAGGACATCGTAAGATTCCACACCATCTACTGGCCGATTTTTCTGATGGCGTTAGGGCTTCCTCTTCCCAAGCAGGTTTACGGGCACGGCTGGCTTTTGCAGGACGGCGGCAAGATGAGTAAGTCCAAGGGCAACGTTATTTATGCGGACGATCTTGTAGAATATTTCGGTTCGGACGCGGTAAGATATTACGTTTTGTCGGAGATGACTCAGGGATCGGACGGAACTATCTCGTGGGAAGCCGTCGTCGACAAAATAAACGGCGAACTTGCCAACGTGTTCGGCAATCTCGTTTCGAGAACGGTAGCGATGTCTAATAAGTATTTCGGCGGCGTTATCGAAAACGCGAACGTAAACGAACCCGTGGACGATGACCTTAAAGAAGTCGTTACTTCCGCTTACGGTAAAGTTGCGAAAAATATGGACGAATATAAAATTTCGGACGCGATAAACGAGGTTATGACGGTGTTCCGCAGAGCCAATAAGTACGTGGACGAAACCACTCCGTGGATACTCGCAAAAGATCCTTCAAAAGAAGGCAGACTTAAAACCGTTCTTTACAATCTTTCCGAAGCGATTATCGTCGGTACCTCTTTGATGTACCCGTTTATGCCGAAAACATGCCAAAAGGCGCTTTCGTACTTCGGCTCGGACGTAAGAGATTACGATAAACTTAATACGTTCGGACTTTTAGAAACGGTTAAGGCAGCCGAAAGTCCGGAAATATTATTTACAAGACTCGACTTAAAAGAGATTATGGAAAAGGTAAACAAAATGGTCGAAGAACGTAAAGCCGCAGCCGAAAAAGAAGCGGCGAAAACGGCTCCCGAAGCGACCGAAGAAAATAAAAAAGAACTTATTCCGATAGACGACTTTTTTAAGGTGGAATTGAAGGTTGCGCTCGTCACCGCGTGCGAAGTCGTTCCGAAGTCCAACAAGCTTTTAAAACTCACCGTAAAGCTCGGAAACGAAACGAGAACGGTAGTCAGCGGAATAAGAAAGGCGTATTCGCCCGAATATCTTATCGGCAAAAAGGTGGTTATGGTTACCAACTTAAAACCCGCAAAACTTTGCGGAATCGAAAGTCAGGGCATGATTATCTGCGCCGAAAACAGCGAAGGCAAAATAGCGTTTTTATCGCCCGAAACCGATATGGAAGACGGCAGCGTTATTTCTTAAAATATTACTTTCCGGTAAAAACAAGGCTTAAAAATGTTTATAGATACGCATTGCCACTTTTCCGGCAGGAGCGAACAGGACAAAGAAAGAGTATATAACGAAGCGTTAAAAAGCGGCGTCGGTCTTATGATCGACACCGCTTTCGATATGAAATCGTCCGAAGAGGTAATAGGATTTTCGGCGTCTCACGAAGGCGTTTACGCCGCGGTAGGCGTTCATCCCGACGCTTGTAAAGAAATAACTCCCGAAAGCATAAAAGTATTAAAAAAATTTTCCGAAAACAAAAAGTGCGTTCTGATAGGCGAGATAGGACTTGACTACCATTACGAACCTTACGATAAAGAATTGCAAAAAAAGGCTTTTATATCGCAGATGGAACTTGCGGACGAAGTGAATCTGCCGTTTACCGTACATTCGAGAGACTGCACGGCGGATCTTATAAAAATTCTTACCGAAAATAAAAAGCTCATAAAAAACGGCGCGATAATGCACTGCTATTCGGGTTCGCCTGAGACCGCTGAAATTTTACTCAATCTCGGGTTTTACATGTCGTTTTCCGGTACGCTGACATTTAAAAACGCAAGGAATCTTCCAGAAGTAGTAAAGTTTTTGCCTATGGACAGGATTTTATCAGAAACGGACAGCCCGTATCTCTCTCCCGTGCCTTTACGTGGAACCGAAAACGAGAGCAAAAACGTTTTGTACGTTACCCGTAAAATCGCCGAAATAAAGAACATCGACGTCGGAAAAACTGCGGATATAATTAAAAGCAACGTAAAAACATTGCTTAAAAAAATAGATACTATTTAACTTAGCGGCGGCGTAACCCGAATATATAAATCAAACGAAAGGACAAAAAAGTGAACGTAAAAGAACTTTTATACAAATACAAATTTTTCTTCAAAAAGTCTTTCGGACAGAACTTTTTAACAGACGACGATCTTCTGGAAAGTATAGTCGTTTCTTCGGGCATCACGAAGGACGACGACGTGATCGAAATCGGCTGCGGAGCGGGCACTCTTACCAAAGTCCTCGCACGTCACGCAAAGTCCGTCACGGGGTATGAGATAGACAAGAATCTGAAACCTGTTCTCGAAGACTATCTTTCGGAAGAAAAAAACGTAAAAATAAATTTTAACGACGTTATGAAGGTTCCTATGGAAGTTCTCGAAAAGGACTTTGACGAGTATACCGTCGTAGCGAACATACCTTACTATATAACGACTCCCATCGTTACGATGTTTCTCGAAAGCGCGAAGAAGGTGAAAAAGCTCGTTCTTACCGTACAGAAGGAAGTCGCCGACAGGTTTTCGGCAAAAGAAGGAACGTCGGAGTACGGCTCGATAACCGCCGCCATAAACTTTTACGGCAGTGCGGAAACCGTTATGGTTATCGGAAGAGAAAAATTTACTCCGCCGCCTAAAGTAGACTCTGCCGTGGTAGCGATTACAATAGACAGGTCTAAGCAAAACGGTACGAATAAAGAACATTTCAGAGAAGTTTTAAAAGCGGCTTTCGGCAACAGAAGGAAAACGCTTTCGAATAATTTATCGGCGGTTTTCGGGATAGAAAAGAAAATCGCGGAAGAAATTTTATTGAAAATGGATAAAAATCCGCAGGTACGCGGCGAAACGTTTTCTGCCGGAGATTTTGCGATTTTAACCGAAGAACTCGAAAAATTGGATGTTTTCGATAAACCTGTGTCGTCTAAACGCACCCGCAAGCAAAAAACGGAAGATAAAAAAATCAAATCGGATTTATAAAAATGAAAAAGATAGTTCTCGCAAGCAACAATAAAGGAAAAATAAAAGAGTTCAAAGAAATTTTGCAGGATACCGAAATAGTACCTTACGGCGAACTCGGAATAACCGAAGAACCGGAAGAAACGGGCAAAACTTTTTATGAAAACGCTCTTATAAAAGCTAAAACGATCGCCTTGAAAACTGGACTTCCCACGGTTTCTGACGACAGCGGAATATGCGTCGATTATTTATCCGGCGCTCCGGGAATTTACTCCGCAAGATATTCCGGCGACGAAAACAAGGAAACAATGGACAAGTCGAACAGGGATAAGCTTCTTACCGAACTGACCGGCGTAAAAGACAGAGACGCAAAGTTCTGTTCGAGCGTAGTTTTGTTTATACCGGACGGAACCGAAGGAAAAATAATAAGCGGCTACGGCGAAACGAAGGGATATATTTTAGACAAGGAAACGGGTGAAAACGGTTTCGGCTACGACTGCATATTTTATTCGTACGATTTGGAAAAATGTTTCGGTCTCGCCACCGAGAAAGAAAAAAACTCAGTATCGCACAGGGCGCGCGCGATAGCGGATCTTAAAAGCAAGATAAAGACCGGAAAGGAATAAAGATGAAGACGGCTATAGTGATTTCGGACTCGCACGGCAATCTGAGGGCAATACGGAAACTTTACGAGGTAATGGAAGAAAGCGATTATGTTTTCCATCTCGGAGATTACAGGAGAGATATAGCCGAGTTCGAAGAAAGATTCCCCGAAAAGGTATATTCCGTTTACGGCAACTGCGACGGGTATTCCGGAGAAGGCGAAGTAACGATCGAGGGCGTAAAAGTTTTTTATACTCACGGACACGATTACGGCGTAAAGCAGAGCCTTTACGGATTGTATTCGCATGCAACAGCTATCGGCGCGGACATCGTTTTATACGGGCATACGCATATAAAAGCAGTTGATACGAAGGATAATATAAAATTCGTTAACCCGGGAACGTTAAAAGAGTATTCGCCCTGCAAACTGTCTTACGCATACATAGTATTCGATAAGGGCAAAGCATACGAAACGTTAGTGGATCTTTATTGATTTTACGTTTTTTATAAAAATGAAGACGAAAAAGACGGAAACTTGCGACGTTCTCTTTTTCGTTATATTGCAAATAATTTTTTAATTAAAGGTCGGCGCGGGCGTTGACCTTTTTTTGTTTTTTTGATATGATATAAAAAAGTCGCAACGGCTTACGTCTGCGTTTGCACACGCGTGATGTAAAGACGTGCGAAATAAAAAGTAAAAAATACCGGAGAGTATAAAAATATGGAATATGCAAAAGTACTTGCAGAGGAATTTTCGATCAAAGAGGAATATTCCCAGAACGTAATAAACCTTCTCGAGGAAGGCGACACGATCCCGTTTATCGCGAGATACCGTAAAGAAATGCACGGCGCGATGGACGAT
Organism: Clostridiales bacterium; assembly: GCA_003538975.1. GTDB lineage: Bacteria > Bacillota > Clostridia > Christensenellales > Borkfalkiaceae > UBA11475. Next base: position 89,108 of record DPQQ01000010.1, read on the forward strand.
CAGGTTTTAAGAGATTTTGCCGACAGATACAAATATCTTCAGAACCTTCAGGCAAGAAAGACCGAAGTCGAAAATTCTATAACCGAACAAGGCAAATGGACGGACGAACTCGCAGCCGCTCTCGAAGCCGCGAAAACGATGACCGAAGTCGAAGATATTTACCGCCCGTACAAGCAGAAGAGAAAGACGAGAGCTTCTGTAGCGATCGCGAAAGGATTGCAGCCGCTTGCGGACGTTATCGGCGGGGACGAAAACAAGGGAGATATTTACGAGCTCGCAAAGGTTTATATAGACGAAGAAAAGGGCGTAAAAACCGCCGAAGAAGCCGTTCAGGGCGCATGCGACATTTTAGCCGAACGTATTTCGGACGACGCTAATTTAAGAAAGTCCTTAAGAGAACTTTTAATGAACGAAGCGAAGTTCGTGACCAAGCTCGACGAAGAAAAAGAAAACGCGAAAGTTTACGATATGTACAAGGATTACACCGAACCGCTCAAAACTATTCCGAGTCACAGAATCCTTGCGATAAACAGAGGCGAGAAGGAAGAATGTCTTTCGGTAAATATCGAAATGGACGAGGATTCGGCTCTTACCGTAATAAAGGCGGCATATCTTAAAAAGGGCGTTTACGAAGACCTTGTGTTAAAAACAATCGAAGATTCTTACGATCGTCTCATCTTTCCGAGTATAGAAAGGGAAGTAAGAAACGACCTTACCGACAAAGCAAACGAACAGGCTATAAAAATGTTCGAAGTAAATCTTAAACCGCTTCTTATGCAGCCGCCGCTCAAAGGCAAGGTGATCATGTCGGTCGATCCCGGTTACAGAATGGGCTGTAAAATCGCCGTTATAGACAAAAGCGGCAATGTTCTCGCAACGGACGTAGTTTATCCCACGCCCCCGAAGAGCGATATCGAAGGTTCCGAAAAGAAGCTTCTTGCGTTAATCAAAAAATATTCGGTAGACGTTATCTCGATAGGTAACGGCACCGCGAGCAAAGAGTCCGAAATTTTCGTTGCGGATATGATTAAAAAGGCGGACAGAAAGGTTATGTACGCCGTAGTCAACGAAGCGGGCGCGTCGGTTTATTCCGCAAGCAAACTCGGCGCCGAAGAATTCCCCGATTACGACGTAAACGTACGTTCCGCCGTATCCATCGCGAGAAGACTCCAGGATCCCCTTGCGGAACTCATCAAAATCGACGTTAAGTCCATAGGGGTAGGACAGTATCAGCACGATATGCCGCAGAACAGACTTTCCGAAGTTCTCGAAGGCGTTGTAGAAGACTGCGTCAACAGCGTAGGCGTAGACCTTAACACCGCAAGTCCCAGCCTTTTGTCATACGTATCCGGTCTCAATTCTTCCATTGCGAAGAATATAGTAAAGTACAGGGAAGCGGCTCCGTTCGTCACCAGAAAGGATCTACTTAAGGTTCCGAAGCTCGGTCCCAAGGCGTATCAGCAGTGCGCGGGCTTTTTGAGAATTCCCGACAGCGACAACGTTCTCGACAACACGGCTGTTCATCCCGAAACTTACGAAGCGACCGATAAACTCTTAAAGCATTTCGGTTTTACCGAACAGGACGTAAAAGAATCGAAGCTTGCGCTTCTTCCCAACAAAGTCGCTCTCGAAGGCAAAGAAAAGGTTGCCGAACTCATCGGAGTAGGCGTTCCGACTCTCGATGATATTGTGGAAGAACTTTTAAAACCCGGCAGAGATATAAGAGACACTTTGCCCGCTCCCGTTTTAAGAGGCGACCTGCTTTCGATAAACGACCTTAAACCCGGCATGGAACTCGAAGGCGTCGTAAGAAACGTCATCGACTTCGGCGTATTCGTCGATATAGGCGTTCATCAGGACGGGCTCGTTCACATTTCGCAGATAGCGGACGGATTTATCAGACACCCGTCCGAAGTACTTTCGGTAAATCAGAAGGTAAGAGTCAAAGTTCTGGACGTAGACCTTGTAAAGAACAAGATTTCACTCACGATGAAGACTTCAGAAACGCCCGCCGGATTAAAAGTTAAGACCGAAAGGCCTAAAACCCGGAATAACGGCGAAAGAAAGCCTTTCGATAAAAACAGAAACAACAATGACAGGGGCGGCAAAGGAAACTATAACGCCAGCCGTAACCGCGACAAAAAAGAAGAATCTCTGGAAGAAGCGGTCAGACGTCTGCAGGAAAAGTTCAGATTAGGCTGATAAAGCGGACGGAACTAAAAATTCAAAAGAAAAATAAAAGGAATTTATGGCGGCAAAACGTAAAAAAGGCGGCAAAAAAAATTCTGCCGCCGCTACTTATAAATCAAAAGTCGGACTTAAAGCCCTACTCATAATTCTGCTTGTTATCGTTATTATCGCGATACTTGCTTTCGCCGCGTACAAAGCGGGACTTATTCCGCAAAAGTACATCGACTACATCAAGTACGAAATCTTAAAGATAGAGAGAGAAGAAGATAAGTATGGAACTCTTTCTATAAACGATATAGAATTTGAGTATGACGGCACCGCTACGGCGGAACCTGTGTTCTCGAAAAGCAACCGTGCCGAAGACATAACATATATTTACGATGACGGCAATTTAGTATTCAGCGGTAATACCGTAAGCTATAAAACATCCGTTTCCGAAAATAAGGTTATATCGGTTACTGCAAAAACTGCTCACCTTGAAACCGGTTTTAAAGTAACCGTAAAACCGATAAATTACGGAACGCTTGTTGTCGAAAATAAAAACAAACTTACTTTGCAACAAGGAAAAAGAAAAACCATCAATCTGAATTTTTCGAATCCCGAAAGAAGCGAAGACTTAACCTTTGATTTTAAAGACAATTACTTTTCAATCGATAAAGTTGATAACAAATACGTCATTGAAGCTATTGAAATAACCGGCGAAGAAGGAATCGAAGTAACTGCAAAGTCAGAACATTTTGAAGTTACTTTTGTTGTTGTAATTACAGAAGACGACAGTATTGTAATGGATTCGACGGCTTCGGAAGAGCTTGAAATTTATTTTCCGGAACTTCAGTCTTACTATACGGGCGACTGTACGCTCATAAAGGTCGGTAACGTCGAAGTGTTGATCGACGCGGGTTCCAAAACGAGCTGCGTCGCGACGGTAGACGATTTTATAAAAACAAAATGCACCGACGGCAAACTCGAATACGTTATAGTAACCCACGCGCATGAAGACCATTACGCGGGATTTGCGACGAGTTCCAACGTAAAAAGCATTTTCGACCGTTACGAAATCGGAACGATTATAGATTTCGCACAGATAACAAACGATCCTAAAAGTCCTAAATCCGAGCAGGCTATGTATAAAAACTATCAGCGCGAACTGTCGGAAGCCGTTACGGCG
>DPQQ01000010.1:92678-98788 GCA_003538975.1 Clostridiales bacterium
CGGCGGGAGCCGTTCACTACACCGCAAAAGAAGCGAGAGAAAGCGAAAATTATATCTTTAAACTTTCCGAAACCGTTTCATTCACTATAATAGACAGTTACTATTATTACAACGTCAGCACTACCGAAAACGATCATTCGGTCTGCACCCTTTTAACGCAGACCTGTGCGGACGGAAAGGAACGCAACTTTTTATTCACGGGAGACCTTGAGAAAAAAGGAGAAAGCTGGATTGCGGCAAACGACGATCTCCCCGAAGTAGAACTTTTTAAGGCGGGACATCACGGTTCCAAGACTTCGTCCAACAGCGACCTTCTGGCAGTGATAAAACCGAAAATCGTATGCGTATGCTGCTGCGCCGGCACGAGCGAATACACACCGAAACAGCAAAACCAGTTCCCGACGCAGGAATTTGTAGACAGAATTTCGGTATGGACGGCGAGAGTTTACGTTACCACGGTTGTAGTGGACGATAAGGCAAAAACGTTCGAGTCTATGAACGGAACAATAACCGTGATTTCGTTTAAAAACAAAATTACGATAAACGGCTCTGACAACAATACCGTGCTTAAAGATACGGATTGGTTCAAAAAGAATCGTACCTGTCCTGAAAACTGGGCTTCATAACGGCAATGAGAAGTTTAAGCGGAAATTTTTTGGAAGAAGCTTTCTTCGATAAAAAGTATGCTTCCGGAAAATAAACTTAATAAAAATCAAACGTATGACGCCGCCACTTGCTTTTTGTGGCGGCTTCGGCATTTCTGATCGGGCTTAGTCGTTTTTTGACAGACAATCCGACGACGTGCGTAATAATATTGCGAAACGTAAAGCAGGACGTTTAAAATATATAAAGAAATTTTATGCGAGAAGATATTAAAAGTAAAAGAGCCGCGGACGGCGGAGTAAATGCGAATAAAAAGGAAAAGATACTGAAGCGATTAAGAGTTTTCGTCGCTGTTATTATGGCGCTTTTTATTTTGTCGGTCGCTCCGTTAAGTATCATCGTAACTCAATTCAATCTGAATAATGCGAAGGTCAAAGACGCAATCTATACCTTCGAGTACAAACTTTTAGGACTTAGCGATAAAAGGCCGAACGATACTTCGCCGATTATAAGTAAAAGCAATTATGCCGACGAAAAAGTCGAAGTATATTTTCCTGATCTTAAAAATTATAAGAACGGCGATTGTTCGCTTGTAAAGGTCGGCGATACCGAAGTCCTGATAGACGCCGGACCGAACACCGATGCGCTCGAAGATATAACCGATTTTTTAAGTCGAATATGCACAGACGGCAAAATCGAGTACGTTATAGTAACGCACGCTCATATCGACCATTATTCATGCTTTGCGACGAGCGGCGGAATATTCAGTCGTTTTGAAATCGGCACGGTAATAGACTTTGCGCAGGTTACGCCGACTTACGACGAAAACGGGAAAAATATACGTAAAAATACAAAGCGTTATAAAAAATATCAGAAAGAACTTTCCGCCGCAGTTTCACGCGGGACAAAACATTATACGGCGAAAGAAGCGCGCGAAAGCGGCAATTACGAATTTAAGCTTTCGGACACGGTTACGCTTAAAATACTCGATAACAAATATTATTACGAACCCGATTACGTAAATCTGAATACCGAAAACAATCATTCTGTCTGCGCGATGATAAAGCAGAAATGTACCGACGGATCTTACCGCAACTTTTTATTTACGGGCGACCTTCAGGCGGAAGGAGAAGAGTATCTTGTTAATAACGGCGAACTCGAAAACGTAGTTTTGTTAAAAGCCCCTCATCACGGTTCGATAACTTCTTCAACGCCGGAGTTTCTTGCTGCGGTTAAGCCGGAAATAGTCTGTATTTGCTGTAATATGGGCGGAATAAAGGACGAAGAACTACATAACTCTTTTCCGACGCAGACTTTTATTGACAGGGTATCCAATTATACCGCGAGAATTTATGCGCCGACTACGGTTCTTGAACACGACGACGGATCAACAATCCCGTACAACGGGACAATTACCGTTACGTCCTATAAAAATATCGTCAGAGTTAAAGGCGACAATCATTCGAGACCGATTCTGGAGAGCGAATGGTTCAAGTCTAATCGCAAACTGCCGTCCGACTGGAAATATATGAAGGCCGCCTGATTATTTGCCGGTCGTGTAAAACAGCTTGTTTGTACGTATGAGCAGTTGTATATATGCGTTATGCAACACATGTAACTTTGTTTGCAGATTAAAATTACAAATGTTATAAAATCAGAAAATACCTTATCAAATAAGGAAAGTATTCCGGTGGAAATATGATAAAAGCGGATAAAACCGAAAAGTTTATAATAGATACCGACATAGGCGACGACGTAGACGACGCTTTTGCGGTGAGCCTTGCGGTAAAGGCAAAGGCAGACTTAATCGGGATTACTACGGTTTATAAAAATACTGTAAAAAGAGCGACGCTGTTAAACGAATATCTTAAGATTTTAAGCGTAAATATCCCCGTGTACGCGGGGTATAAAGAGACGATTTCGGACTTTACGCCCGACTGGCATTCCGATATTCTCGAAGCGGTCAAAGAGGACGAGCTTATTAAAAAGGCGTTCGATCCGGAAGTTGCGGTCGATTTTTTGGTTACTTCCGCAAAAAAGTATGGTAAAGATCTTACTATAATCTGTCTCGGACCGCTTACCAATATAGCCAAGGCGTTTATCAGGGAAGAAGCGGTTATGAAGTCCGTAAAACTCGTTATGATGGGCGGCGCATATTACACGCAATATATCGACTGGAACGTTTTTTGCGACGTTGCCGCGGCGAAGATTGTTTTTGACAAGGCCGAAAATCTGACCGCAATCGGTGCCGACGTAACTCATCTGCTCGAAGTTACGGAAGATGTTTTGCAAATGTTTTTAAAAAGAGGCGGTAAACTTGCCGAAAAATTATCCGAAGATATTACGCTCTGGCGCGGAAAAAACACTGATAAAAAAGTAGTTCTGCACGATCCGCTCGCCGTGTATTACGCTTTGACGGACGATCTCGTAAAAACCGAAAGTATTAAAGTGAACGTCGTAACTAACGGATATTTTTACGGCATGACCGAAAATTTAAGCCGTTCGAAGCTCGCGGAGTATTCCGATGATTTTAAGAATAAACTTCCGATGAGTTCCGTAACCGTCGCCGAATCGGTAAACGCCGAAAAGTTCATAAAAACCTTTTTCGGAATTTTATCGGAAGATTAAGGTTGTATTTTTTTTATTGTTATTTTATTGTAATTTAATTATTATTGTTTTAAAGAAATTATTGAATTCATAAAGTTAAGTAATCCGAATAAACGGCGGGTAGGAAATCTATCCGTCGTTTTTTTACCCGAAATTTTATTAAAATCCGCGAAAAATCATAAAAAATAAATTTTTCGAAAAAATTTTAAAAAAGTTGCAAAAAACTCTTGACAAACATAAAAAGGGGATATATCATTAAGGCAGAATTTAGCACTCGGGTGCAATGAGTGCTAACAACGCAGGCGGTTAAGTGCTAACGGTTCCGAAAAGCTCCGGCGATAAACCTGAGGATAAACGGAATAAAAAACGGCGGGTTAAAAACAAGCCGTACGGTAATACTTAACGGGATGTGGATAAAAGTCGAAGAAGATCGTAAAAGCCGAAAAGGGGCGGTAAAAATGAAACTTTCCGAAAGAAAAAAGAAGATATTGGGAATAGTGGTGAGCGATTATATAAGTTCCGCTCAGCCGGTATCCAGCAAACAGATATCCGAAAAGTACATGCCGGACGTTTCAAGCGCGACGGTAAGGAGCGAAATGGCTCAGCTCGAAGAACTCGGATATCTTTCGCATATCCATACGTCTTCCGGCAGAGTTCCGTCGAAGGAAGCTTACAGACTTTACGTAGACGAACTTATGAAGAAGGGCAAACTTACGACAAAGGAGCTTAACTTCATAAAGGACAGCTTCAGAAAGCAGACGAACGATCTCGAGTCAATTATGAAGAACACCTTAAAGGTTATTTCGGAACTTACCGACTACACTTCGATTTCGTATTCGTCGCACAGCAAGGACGACAAGATAGTAAAAGTAAACATATTCAGGTTTAAACCGAACGTTGCGCTTTTGCTTATCGTTACCGAAAAGACTCTTATAAGGGATAAGTTCATAAAGATCCCCAAAGAGATGACTGATGACGAACTTGCCCGCGCGAACAATATAATGAACAGCATGTTCGAGGGTAAAAACTTCGACGAAGTGCTTGCTTATTCCAAGTCCGCAAAGAACGAATTCGACGAATATAAAGAAGTATTCAACGGCGTTATAGACGCTCTCGAGGAATACGTTTCGAAACACGTCGGCGAGCTTCTCCTTGAAGGCGAAGACAAAATAATGAACAATCCCGAATACAACGACGTAGAAAAGGTTAAAAACTTTCTGTCGGTTGTCGGTGATAAAGAAAAAGTCGAAAATCTTTTATCGTCTGATAAAGACGGTATAGAAATAAACGTTAAAATAGGTTCGGACGACGGCAGAACTCCCGACGACTGTTCGGTGGTTACGGCTTCGTATTCGGTGAACGGCGTAAATCTCGGAAGTTACGGAGTTATAGGACCTACGAGAATGGATTACAAAAAGGTCGTTTCGGTACTCGAATGTATCGGAAAAATTCTCGAAGAAACGTTAGAAGATAAAGGTGATTGAAAAATGTCCGATAAAAACAAGAACAAATTTCATAACGAAGAAAAAGAATCAAAAGTCAATACGGAAGGAACCGTAGCTTCGGAAGAATCCGTAAAGACGGAAGAAAATACCGTAAAAGACGAACCGGTCGAAGAAGTCGAAGTGGTAAAAAAAGCGGAATTCGATAAGATAAAAGCCGAATCCGCCGACTATAAAGACAGATGGGTGCGTTCGGTTGCGGAATTCGACAACTATAAAAAACGCAACGCGAACGTATGGCAGGACGCGTTTTATGAAGGCAAAAAAGAGGTGGTATCAAAAATACTTTCTATAGGCGACAATCTCGAAACGGCGATCGGAATGATTCCGGACGATAAGTCGAGAGAAGGCGTCGAAAAACTTTTGAAGCAATTTGTTTCTTCCTTGGAGTCGATCGGAGTCAAGCCGATAGATCCGACGGGAGAAGAATTCGATCCGGCAAAAGCGGAAGCCGTTATGCAGGTCGACGCGGAGTCGGAAGAAGAAAAGAGCGGTTTCATCAAAGCGACTTTCAGAAAAGGTTACGAGATGAACGGTAAAATCATAAGATACGCTCAGGTAAGCGTTATCAGATAAATTAAAAAACTATTCTTTAATAAAGGAGATAAATATTATGGGAAAAACTATTGGTATCGATTTAGGAACAACTAACTCTTGCGTAGCGGTAATGGAAAACGGCGAACCCGTCGTTATCGCAAATGCGGAAGGCTCCAGAACTACCCCCTCGGTAGTAGGATTTCAGAAGGACGGAACGAGACTCGTAGGTCAGGTCGCTAAACGTCAGGCTATAGCGAATCCCGACAGAACGGTTTCTTCCATAAAAAGACATATGGGCGAAGACTACAAAGTAGCCATCGACGATAAAAAGTATACCCCGCAGGAAATTTCCGCAATGATTCTGCAGAAGCTGAAGGCAGACGCTGAAGCCTATCTGGGCGGTCCCGTGACCGAGGCTGTCATCACCGTTCCTGCTTACTTCAACGACGCCCAGCGTCAGGCGACCAAGGACGCCGGCAAGATCGCGGGTCTGGAAGTCAAGCGTATCATCAACGAGCCGACGGCAGCGGCGCTTGCCTATGGCGTTGACAAGGAAGCCGAGCAGAAGATCATGGTCTACGACCTCGGCGGCGGNNGCAGGAAATTTCCGCAATGATTCTTACAAAACTTAAAAAAGACGCGGAAAGCTATCTCGGCGAAACCGTTACCGACGCGGTAATCACCTGCCCCGCATACTTCAACGACAGCCAGAGACAGGCGACAAAGGACGCAGGTAAAATCGCGGGACTCAACGTTTTAAGAATTATCAACGAACCCACCGCGGCTGCGCTTTCTTACGGACTCGATAAAGAAGGCAAGAGCCAGAAGGTTGTTATTTACGACCTCGGCGGCGGCACCTTC
>DPQQ01000010.1:98943-130284 GCA_003538975.1 Clostridiales bacterium
CGGCGGCGGCACCTTCGACGTCTCGATTATGGAAATCGGCGACGGCGTATTCGAAGTTCTCGCGACGAACGGCGATACTCACCTCGGCGGCGACGACTTCGATAAAAAGGTTATGGATTACCTTCTCGAAGAATTCAAAGCGAAAGAAGGCATAGACCTTTCTAACGATAAACTTGCTCTTCAGAGACTTAAAGAAGCTGCCGAAAAAGCTAAAATCGAACTTTCCGGCATGGATAAGACAAACATCAACCTTCCGTTCATAACGGCTGACGCGACAGGTCCCAAACACCTTGACGTAGATCTTACGAGACAGAAATTCAACGCTATGACCGAAGACCTTGTAAGAAGAACGATCGAACCCCTTAAAAAGGCTATGGCAGACGCTAAACTTACGTTTAACGACATCGACAAAGTTATCCTTGTAGGCGGTTCCACGAGAATCCCCGCAGTCGTAGACGAAGTAAGAAAAGTTACCGGCAAAGAACCCTTCAAGGGTATCAACCCCGACGAATGCGTAGCTATCGGCGCGGCTATTCAGGGCGGCGTTTTAAGCGGCGAAGTAAAAGACGTACTTTTGCTCGACGTTACTCCGCTTTCCTTGGGTATCGAAACTCTTGGCGGCGTTTCGACGAAACTGATCGACCGTAACACTACCATCCCCGTTAAAAAATCGCAGGTGTTCTCGACGGCTGCAGATAACCAGACTCAGGTTGATATTCATATTGTACAGGGCGAAAGAGAATTCGCCGCAGACAACAAGACTCTCGGCAGATTCCAGCTTACCGGCATTGCTCCCGCTCCGAGAGGAATCCCGCAGATCGAAGTTACTTTCGATATCGACGCGAACGGCATCGTAAACGTTTCGGCTAAAGACTTGGGTACCGGCAAATCGCAGAACATTACGATTACTTCTTCCTCGAACCTTTCCGAAGAAGACATCAACAAGGCTGTCAACGACGCTAAGGCTTACGAAGCGGAAGACAAGAAGAAGAAAGAAGTCATCGACGTACACAACCAGCTCGACGGACTTATCTTCTCGGTAGAAAAGACCGTTAAAGAAGCTGGCGATAAGCTTACCGCAGAAGATAAAGCTAAAGTAGAAGAAGCGGTAAAAGCGGCTAAGACCGAACTTGAAACCAACGATATGGATAAGATGAAGGCGGCTACCGAAAAACTTTCGAACGAAGTTCAGCCGATCTTCTCGAAGCTCTATCAGCAGGCTCAGGCGGAAAACGCTAACAACAATAACAACAACGGCTCTGCGGATAACGGCGATACCGAATTCCATCAGAACTAAAAATTACGGCTGAAAGCCGTAAACATCGGCGGCTTAACGTCGACCGAAAACGAACTGACGTAAACGTACCGGGGCGTCGTCCCCGGTACGTTTTAAGGTAAAATATGGCAGACAAAAAGAATTATTACGAAATTTTAGGCGTTTCGAAGACCGCCACCGAAGACGAAATAAAGTCGGCGTACCGTAAACTCGTAAAACAGTACCATCCCGATCTTCATCCCGGCGATGCCGAATGCGCCGAAAAGTTCAAAGAGATAAACGAAGCGAACGAAGTTTTGTCCGACGCCGAAAAACGTAAACAGTACGACTTCCAGTTAGAGCATCCCAATATGGGCGGCGCGGGGTTCTCCGGCTTTTCGGGACAAGGATTTTCGGGAGCGGATTTCTCGGGATTTTCAGACATATTTTCGGATATTTTCGGCGGCTTCGGCGGAAGGAGCTCCCGTTCGCGCGGGGCGGCTAAGGTAAAGGGCGAAGATATAACGATAGAAGTAAAGCTCTCGTTTTTAGACGCGGCGAAAGGTTGCCGCAGAGAAATTTCGTACACGCGTAACGCTCCCTGCGCAAGCTGTAAAGGCACGGGTGCGAAAGACGGTACGGCGTTTACGACTTGTCAGAAGTGTAACGGCACCGGAAGAGTTCAGTATACTTCGAGATCGGGCTTCTTTACCTCTGTTACCGAAAGAGAATGCGACGAATGTCACGGCACAGGCAGAAAAATTACCGAACCGTGTCCCGATTGTAAGGGAAGAGGTTATATAAAGACCACGCAGAAGCTTACCATAGATATCCCCGCAGGCGCGGATACCGGCAGCTATATGAGAAAGGCGGGGTACGGCGAAGCGTCTTCCACGGGCGGCCCCGCAGGCGATCTTATAATCGCGTTCACAGTCGAACCCAGCAAGATATTCAGACGTAAACAATTCGATCTTTACGTTGATCTCCCGGTTTCGTTCAGAACGGCTGCTCTCGGCGGCAAGGTCGAAGTTCCCCTTATCGACGATACTCTCGTTTATGATATTCCGGAAGGCACGCAGAGCGGCAAAGTGTTCTACGTAAAGGGCAAAGGTATAAAGACTTCGAGAGGAAGCGGCGATCTTTACATAGTCGTAACCGTCGAAGTTCCGTCCAAACTCACGAGAGATCAGAAAGCGAAACTCAACGACTTCGCGGATACGCTCGAAATAAAACAGACTCCCAAGATGAAGGAATTTTCAGCAAACATGCAGACTATGTACGGGAAGAATCCCTACAAAGAGTAAATTTACAAAATAAAAACATCTGAAAAAGAACGGCAATAACCGTTCTTTTTTATTTTATTAAAAATGCAGTTAAAAACGTATATAAATGCGTCGTCGCTTGATTTTTTTTTGATTTTTTGCTATCATTAAATCAAAATATATAAACGAAGGCTTTTATATGAAGTATACCGAAATAATCGTTCATACAAATACGTTCGGTTCCGAACTCGTTTCAGAAATAATGTGGGAATATTCCGATCAGGGCGTCGCTATCGAAGATAAAAACGACATAAAGGTCTTGAATGAAATGAAAAAGGGTTCGTGGGACTACGTCGAAGAAAATCTTTTCAAAACGTCCGAAGACGTTCTGGTCAAAGGTTTTATATCCGAGAACGACAAAAAATCGTTCGAAGCGATAAAAGAAAGAATAGAAGGACTTAAAGATTTAGGTCTCGATATAGGCTCGCTTAAAATAGAAGCCGACGGCATAGACGGCGACGAATGGCGCGAAAAGTGGAAAGAAAATTTTAAGCCCATTCATATAGGCAAAGTCGTCGTTCGCCCCGAATGGATAAATTACGAGCTTAAGGACGGCGAAACGGAGATAGTGATAGACTCCAACACCGCTTTCGGCACGGGCGAGCATGAAACGACTTCGATGTGCGTATACGCCCTCGAAAAGTTCGTAAAACCGATGGACACCGTAATAGACGTGGGGTGCGGGAGCGGCATACTCGGCATGGTCGCGTCTAAACTCGGCGCGAAGAAGGTCGTTATGACCGATATAGACGAAACCGCGGTGGAAGCCGCAAATCATAACGTTAAGTTAAACGGCGTAACAAACGCCGAAGTGCTTTTGAAAAACCTTTTAGACGACGAAGCCATCGCCGGCGACGTAGTTGTCGCGAACATTATGGCGGAGATACTCATAGGCTTTTCTAAAGACATAAACAAAAACGTATTAAAGGGCGGTATAATTATACTAAGCGGTATACTTTCGTCGAAACAGGTCGAAGTAAAAGACGCCTATATCGCCGCGGGATTCACTCACGTTTATACCGAAACGCAAGGCGAATGGTGCTGCGAAGTTTTCAAAAAACCCGAATAATAAGAGCGTAAAAAACCTTGTTATTCATACACGGAATCAGGATAAAATGAAGATAGTTGTTTTTACATTGGGATGTAAAGTAAACAGGTCCGAGAGCGATTCTCTTATCCGCGCTCTTACCGAAGACGGACACGAAGTAACGGACGAACTCGTTCCCGCGGACCTTTATATAGTAAACACCTGTGCAGTTACGGGCGAAGCGGAAAAAAAATCCCGGCAGATGAGTTCGAGAATACAAGCCTTAAACCCCGAAGCGAAAATTATTTTTACGGGGTGCGCGGCGGAAAACAATCCCGAAAGCTTTATGAAAAAGTCCAATACGATGCTCGTTACGGGAACTTTTAAAAAGGGCGACATCCCGAAAATGCTGCGGGAAGAAGGCATTAAAAAAGCCGGGCAGGATAAAGAGTTCGAAGAGCTTATGACGGTGGACTCGTTAAGGGCGAGAACGTACGTTAAAATTCAGGACGGCTGCAATAATTTCTGCTCGTACTGTCTTATCCCGTATTTAAGAGGAAGAAGCCGTTCGAGAAACCCCGAAAATATTATTAAAGAAATCGAAGCTACAAAGCCTACCGAGTGCGTTATAAACGGCATAAACATATCGGATTACGATTATAACGGTGTTAAGCTTGCCGACCTTATTTATATGCTTAAAGATCTCGACGTCAGATTCAGGCTCGGTTCCATCGAAGTAAACGTCATAGACGATAAGCTTTTATCGGCGTGCGCGGCGTTAAAAAATTTCGCTCCGCACTTTCATCTGTCGCTGCAGTCGGGTTCCGACGCAGTGCTTAAAAAGATGAACCGCCACTATACGACCGAAGAATATTACGAAAAGGTATGCCTTATAAGAAAATATTTTCCGTTCGCGGGGATAACGACCGATATTATAGCGGGTTTTCCGACGGAAACGGACGAAAACGCGGCGGAAACGGCTGAGTTCGTTACAAAAGTGGAATTTTCCGACATACACCCGTTTCCGTTCAGCATGCGTAAGGGTACGGCTTGCGACAAACTCAAAATGCCGGATCTTCCCGGCGAAATCAAAAAGAAGCGTGCCGACGAACTTATAAAACTGAAAAGCATCTGTAAAGAGAACTTCGAAAATAAAAATATCGGCAGAATTTTAACCGTTTTAACCGAAACTTTCGAGGACGGTTACGCCGTCGGTTACAGCGAAAATTATATAAGAATTTATATTAATTACGGCGGCGATATAAAAGAAAACGAATTTTACAAGGTTAAAGCTGTTTCACGCTTTAAGGACGGCATGCTCGCCGAACTTGTATAAATCCGAAAGTTGAATTATACGGTAACGTTTCGGCGATACAGGTAAAGTAAAACAAACCCGTAACAGCTGATTTTTTACAATAACATATAAATATAAGGAGAAATTATGAGCGACAATAAAAATAAAGTTTATGCCGGCGACTGCCTTTTCTGTAAAATAATAAAAGGCGAAATACCTTCGAAAAAAATGTACGAAGACGACGATATGTATATCTTCTGCGACATAGATCCTAAAGCTCCTAAGCATTATCTGTGCGTGCCTAAATCTCATTTCAAGCTTTTGTCCGAAATGACCGACGAGCAGGCGGAAATGCTTAAAAGATGTCTGAAAAAGATTCCCGAGCTTACCGAATTACTCGGTTTAGAAGGCGGATACAGACTCGTTATCAATCAGGGCGACGACGCGGGACAGAGCGTTTTCCATCTGCATATTCACATTCTTGCCGGCAAAAAAATGGGCTGGCAACCGGCATAAAATAAAAAAAACGTAACTTTTAAGGCAAAAATGCAAAAAAGCGGATAAAACGCTTAAAATCCGTTGACAACTTAATCTGTGATTTTGTATAATAGGTAACGTTAAAGATATTAAACGCGTCAGGCAAAGGAGGGTTGTATTATGTCCACCGTAAGAGTTGGTGAAAACGAATCTATCGACAGCGCATTGAGAAGATTTAAGAGAAAATGTTCGAGAGACGGTATTATCGGCGACCTTCGTAAAAAAGAATTCTACGAAAAGCCTTCCGTTAAGAGAAAAAAGAAATCCGAAGCTGCGAGAAAGAGAAGCATCAAAGGCTAAAAAACACGACCTACCGAAGATAATTTCGGCAGGTCTATTTTTTTACATTCGACAAAAAACGACGTATTACGACAATTTTCGGGTGGTTACGAAAACTGTAAAATTGCCGTAATAAATAAAAATTCATAAGAAAAGAAGGGGGAAAACTTATGGAAAACAAAACGATAAAAGACTACGCTAAAGAAGCGAAAAAACGACTTAAATCGGGATTTTGGGAAGATTATAAATCAAATCTCGGCGAAAAGACGGTAAAAGCGGAAGAGATGGGGATAGCAGCGTCTAAAGTTCAGGAATATTATAAAGAAAAGACGACTGCCGAAATTTCTACGGACGACGGCGTTACCGGCGACGAAGAGTTTTACAAAAAGGTCAAGGACTATCTCGACGAGTACGGCGAAACTCCGGACATACTTAAAAAGCTTATGGACGAGAGTTACTTTTTATCGCTCCCGTACGAAAAAAGACAAAAGTATCTTTTAGAACTTTCTTCGAGATACCTGTCCGCTCTCGAGAGATATAAAAAAGAAAAAACTCTTTCCGGAATATTGTAAAGTAAAAACCGAATAAAAACATATAAAAGTATAATCGTCGTTTTTTTATAATCCGGACGGAAAAAAGACAAAAAGGAAGGGACGCCGCAAAGCGTCCCTTCCTTTTCATGAGTAAAAAATTAAAAAACAAAGGAAAAAATTGTATGTTTCAGTTCATGTCGATCCCGTTCGGAGTGAAGAAGTATAAATCCTTCTGAAGTTCCGTAAGACCGCCGTTTAACGCGTAGATTGCTCCCGATAAAAGGTCGAGCACTCTTATCGCGGTGGAAGGCTTTAAGTGTTCGAGATGAACAAGCACTTCTTTACCCGCCTTCATGTTGTCTATAATTTTTTCGACGTCGCCGTAGCCTTGCGGAAAAAACACCGCAACGTTGCCTTTAGCTTGTCTTTCGCCGCCGGAAGTTCTTTTTTCTTCGTCGAAAGAAACGCCGGCTTGCTCTCTTTTGTCCTTTTTTCCGAAAATATCGAATACGCCCATTTTTATCACCTTACTCTTAAAAATCTTCTTCTTTTTGCATTGTAAACGTTAAACATTATAGTTTCGCTTACCGAATATCGCGGATCCCAAGCGGATGGTATTGCTGCCGCAGGCTACGGCGGTTTTATAGTCTCCGCTCATGCCGACGGATAAATACTTAAAGTTTTCATCCGAATCCGCCTTTATTGTATCATAAATTTTGCGTAATTGCAAACACAATTTTTCTTTTAACGCTATGTCGTCCGTATCCGGCAGCATTGACATGAGTCCGCAGACCGAAACGTTTTTGTATTTAACGGCTTCCTTTACCGCTTCGTATATTTTATCAATAGGGAAGCCCGCCTTCGTTTGTTCGCCGGAATTTATTTCCAAAAGCACGTTCGAGATAACGTTTTTCTTTTCCGATTCTCTGTCTATCGCCTCGAGAACGGTCAAAGAATCCACGGACTGTATCAGCGAAACCTTACCGACGATGTATTTAAGCTTGTTTTGCTGGAGCCTGCCGATAAAGTGAAAGTCCGCATTCTTAATAAAAGAAGTTTTGTCTCTGAATTCCTGCGCCTTGTTGTCGCCGAGAATTTTTACGCCGAGACTTAAGGCGTACTCTATCGACGGTACGTCTACAAGCTTCGAAGCGGCGACAAGAGTTACGGTTTCGCCGTAATTATTACCGTTTTTTATGTTTTCGAACACGGCGGAAAGATTATTTTTTATAAAAGACTTTCTTTTTTCTGTAAGAATATCCGTTTTTTCGGATAAGTTTTTATTCGAAAAGCCGTTAAAAATTTCCATACGAAAATTATATAACTTTCCGGATAAAATTTCAAGATTTATATTAAAAATTATCCAAAAAACGAATAAAAAACGCTTGAGACAGTCTTAAAAAGCATAAAGAAGCAAAAACGCCCTTCAATCGTTTGTAAAAAAACAAAAAGTGTTGTAGAATAATACGGCGATATAATATTAAAAATATTATAACCGGCGGTTTTATTTTTTGAATCGGATAAAAATCAAGATAAAATCAAACCGCTCAAAACAAAAAGAAAAATGCGCTTCTTGCGGAAGCCGCGGAGAAAACATGGCAAAAAAAGGATTATTCGGTAAAATAGTAATAGGTTCCGAAAAGAGCGAGGATTATGCGAGAAGCACTCTTCCGACCTCGAGAACGGAACTTTTCGGGGACGTGTTCAAGACGAACTTTTTAAAGCTCGTCGGAATCAATTTAATGACCTTCGTTACGTTTATTCCGATACTTCTGATTCTTCTTTTCAATTCGGGCGCACATACGACGGGAGGGGCGCTTCAGTCGTTCAATCAGCCTTTCGGAATAGGCTATCCCGCCATTCCCGCTCTTAAAGGAATTGCCGAAAACGTGGTTTTATCCGCAGACGCGACGACGCTTATATGGCTGCCATTTGCGATGATACTCGCGGGGCTCGGAATATCGGGTTCGTGTTACGTCATAAGAAACATGACCTGGGGCGAAGGCGTAATGGTCGTAAACGACTACTTCAGAGGAATAAAAAAGAATTATTTCGTCGTAACGGCTACTTCGATAATATACAGCATATTTTTGATCGGACTTATTCTTCTTAAAGATTACGCAAGACTTTTTATGGTCATACAGCCGGAAATAAAGTGGCTTTTTGTAATTTCCGAAGTTCTTTCGTACTTCTTTATGTTCTTTATCACGGTCATGGCGATTTATATGATATCCATGGGCGTTACCTACAAACTTAAATACAGATATCTTATAAAAAACGCGTTTTTGTTTACGCTTGGCGCGTTCCCTTTGAATCTCGTAATAGCTCTTTTGTCGGCTGTTCCCGCGGTTACGCTTTTTATAGGCAACATATTCACCGTTATTTTTTACGTTTTCGTGCTGTCTTTCGGTATATCTACGTTCATACTTTTATGGACGGTTTACACGCAGTGGATATTCGACAGATACATTAACGTTCAGCTTTCCGAAAAGGACAGAAACCGCGGCATCTACAAAAAACCGGACGGTACGGACGAAGCCGAAAAGTACAAACAGCAAAAAATCATCGCGACAAAACTTACTTCACGTCCTATCAAACCTATCGACGACGATATAGTGATAGACGAACTCCCGACGAACTTCACGAGAGCCGATCTCGAAAAGCTTAACCGTCAGAAACAGGAAATGATAGAAGACGAAAAGCGTTACGAAGCGGAACATTACGAGGACGAACGCTACGCCAAGGCGAGAGAAGAGATTAAAAAGCAGGAAGAAGACCTTAAAGCCGAAACCAAAAAGTCCGAAGACTTAAAAGAAGAAGTCAAAAATGACCTTTTGGGCAAAAAAGCGAAAAAGAACAAAAAATAATCAAAAAAGCGGCGACCAGTTATGAAAGCATACGAAGCCTTATGGGAAGAATACGATAAACTTACCGATTCTTCGGCAGATAAGAAAAGAATGAAAGAAGTGCTCGGCTCTCTTAAAAAAGCTCCGAAAAAGACCGGCGTCGACGTCGGCGCGGGAACGGGTATTTCCACAATCGCCATAAAGGAAGCCGGCTACGACGTTTCGGGTACCGACGTTTCGGCAAAAATGCTGAGCGTCGCTTACTTTACTTCGGGCGGAGAAATACCTTTTTACAAGCAGAGTGCGGAAGGTCTTACGGGATTCAAAAATCTCGGGTTCGTAACCGCCGTAAACGACGTGGTCAATTATCTCACGCCAGAAAAGGCGACAAAATTTTTCGGAAAAGCGTACCGCTCGCTTGCAAACGGCGGGGTGCTTGTGTTCGACGTTTCGTCTCCTTATAAGTACGAAAACGTTCTCGATAAAAACGTTTTCTGCGACGCGAGCGAGGACGTGTCGTATATATGGTTCAACACCCTTAAGGACGGCAGAATGACGATGGACCTTACGTTTTTCAAACTCGCGGACGACGGCAGCTATATAAGGGAAGACGAAAGACACGTTCAGTACGTCTATCAGAAAGATTTTCTTGAAAACTCGCTCGAAGCGGCAGGGTTTAAGGTTGTTTCGGTAAAAGAGATCGAAAACGGCGAAAGGTTTATTTTTACCGCCAAGAAGCCTTAGGACTTATGTGAAAACAAAATAAAATTTTACAAAAACAGAAAAGATATATGACGGAACTTCGGTTCTGTTTAAGTTTGAGAGAAGTCGAAACGGAAGCGTTTCAGAGGAACAGATTATGGCAAAATCGGTCATGGAGCTTATATTACAGCTCGCGGCAATATTACTTTTATCCAAATTATTCGGACTTTTTATGAGAAAACTCGGTCTGCCCGAAGTAGTGGGCTCCGTTTTTGCGGGGCTTATTTTAGGCAATGCGATATGGGGATTGTTTTTACCGGAAACGAATTTTATTTTCCCGATAAAAGAATCCGACAATCTCGCGCTGTTTTCAAAAATCGGCGTGCTGCTCATATTGTTCAAAGCGGGGCTCGAAACGGATGTAAATCAGATAAAAAGTCTCGGAATAAAGGCTCTTTTAGTAGCTATGGGCGGAGTTTTGCTGCCTCTCGGTCTTGGTTTTTTGCTGGGACTTGCAATGCTCCCGAACGAAACCTGGCACGCGTGGCTCTTCATCGGTACGATAATGACGGCGACTTCCGTCGGAATCACGGTCGAAACGCTAAAATCGCTCGGTAAATATAATACGAAAATCGGTTCGATAATAACTTCCGCGGCGATTATAGACGACGTGCTCGGTATGATTGTTTTGACCGTGGTTATGAGTATCGAAGGAGGCGCGGAAGATCAGAACGCCGTACTAAAGCTTATCAATCCGCACGCGTATCCGATTATAACGATTTTGTGGATGTTCGTGTTCTTCATCGTGGCGATCGCCTTCGGATATCTTATCGTAAAATTCTTTAATCACATAAATAAGGTTAAACCCAACGTCCACAGAGTTCCCATCTACAGCCTTGTAATATGTTTTTTATACGCATACGTTGCCGAAGAAGTTTTCGGCGTGGCGGATATAACGGGCGCGTATATCGGCGGCGCGATTTTATCGCTTTGTCACAACACCGCTATTTATGCCGATAAAAAGCTGGACGTCGGATCTTACACGTTTTTTACGCCGGTATTCTTTGCGTATATCGGCATACAGATTTCGTTTCAGTCGTTCACCGCAAACGTTATAATCATCTCCGTCCTTTTTGTAATCATTGCGATACTCGGTAAGATTGTCGGTTGCGGCGGCGTAGCTCTTCTTACGGGCGAAAACCTTAAAGATTCGACGAGAGTAGGCGTGGGAATGATCGCCCGCGGCGAAGTTGCTCTTGCCGTAACTACGACCGGAATTTCGGCAGGACTCATTGCGAACGAATATATCTCGATGACGGTACTTTTGGTGCTTGTAAGCTCGATACTCGCGCCGATACTCTTAAAAGCTCTTTATAAAGGAGAAGAAGGTCATCCGCCTGTAGCCGAAGCGGAAGGTAATTACGAATAATATAAAAGCGGCGGCAAACGCCGTAGTAAAAAGAACGGTTTCCGGAATATAAACAGAACACGGTAAAATATGGACAGACTTTTAAAAACGCTCGTATACGACGGGCAGATATCGTTAACTTTGATCGACTCGACCGACATGGTTAACGAAGCTATAAAAATTCATAAATTATCCCCGCTTTCGGCGGCGGCACTCGGCAGAACGATGACCGTTTCTACCTTTATGGCGTCGACGTTAAAAAGCGAAGGCGATAAACTTTACGTAACGGTAAAAGGCGACGGCGTGGGCGGCTCGATAGTCGTTTGCGGCAACGCCGAACTCGAAATGAGAGGCTATATCGAAAACCCGAACGCCGAACTCCCGTTAAAGAGCAACGGACATCTCGACGTCGGCGGATGCGTAGGCAAGAACGGCAAGATAACCATAGTAAAAAGCATGGGACTCAAAGAACCTTATTCGGGGACGGCGAATCTCGTTACCGGCGAAATAGCGGAAGATTTTACTTCCTATTACGCGCTTTCGGAGCAAACTCCGACGGCGATCTCGCTCGGGGTAAAAATAGGAACTGACGGAACGTGCACGGCAGCCGGCGGCGTTATAATGCAGGCTCTCCCGGGGGCGACGGACGAATCTCTGTTCATGGCGGAAGACACTATTTTAAGAATGGAAAATCTTTCTTCGATAATAGAAGAAAAGGGACTCGACGGACTTTCGGAATACTTTTTCGGGAAACTCGAATTTACGGAATCTCATCCCGAATATAAATGTCTTTGTTCGAGAGAATATATAGAGGGGCTTCTGATTTCGATGGGTAAGGACGAACTTTACTCGATTATAGCGGAACGCGGCAAGATAGAAGTTAATTGCCAATTCTGCGAAAAGACGTATACGTTTTATAAAGAAGACGTAGACAAAATTTTAGAAGCCGCAGGTCTGATAAAAAAAGACGGAGATAAAGAAACGGACGCAAAATAAGCAACCTGTTTCAACGAAACTATACCGCGCCGCAACATTATACGGCGTAAAAAGCGGCAATGCAAAATAAAAACAACGGAGAAGGAAATGGCGGAAATGCTTAAATTCGGAACCGATTTGTCTTTTTACGAAAGATTGGAGGACAAAAAGGACGCCGAAGATCTGGCGGGCAGAATAGAAGTCTATCAGACCGCGCGAAAAAACATAGGCGACAAGGAAAAGGAAGTGTATCTTCGCCTTGCCGATCTTTATAAATGCGCCGAACTCTTCGATACGTCGGTAAAATATCTTTATAAGTATCTCGACAGAGCTTCGAATAAGGAAGAAACGGTTACCGCGTATACCCTTTTAGGCAACGGATATTACTATCTCGGCAACGACAAGGTTTCGAATTACTATTTCAACAAAGCGTTCGTTCTGGGCGGCGCGCTCGATCCCGATCTCATAGACGACAGCGTGCTGGAATTTTTCACCAAAAACAAAGATAAGGCTGCCGATTATAAAATAGTTTATCCGCCCGAAGACGTGGATTACAACGACCTTTTAGACGAAGCGAAGGACCTTTTTATAGCGGGCAACCTTAAAGAAAGTTTCGCTCTTTACGAACAGGTTCCCGAAAAGTCCCCGTTTTATGCCGAAGCACGTTCCGAAATGGCTGTGGCGGAATTTTTGCACGGCGACGCGGAAAAGGGCATAAATCTCGCGAGAGAAGCTTATCGCGCCGATCCCGAAAACGTTTTTGCGGCGTGCAATCTGTCGAGTATGTTTTATTCCAAGGGCGATTACGTCAACGCGCGCAAGTATTACGACAAGGCGATGGCGATAGAATCGGATAATCTGGAAGACATATTCAAAAAAGCCATGGCTTCGTGCGAAGAAAAGGAACATAAAAAGGCGCTTGAGCTTTTAGCGATTTTATTGGACGACAAACCGTACGACACGCATTATACGTTTTTGTCCGGCATGGCGTACCTTAACTTAGGAAATCTAACGGCGGCGAGAGAATATTTCCATGCGGCGTACGCGCTTAAACCGTTCGACGCGGTCTATAAGTATTACGTTAAACTTACCGACGAAAAGATAGAATTGAATCTCGACGGCAAACCTAACGATTATCCGTATTTTACGCAGCTTCCCGAAAAAGAAACGGATAAGCGTGTAAAGCTCGTATCCAAGTTAGCCGAAAAGACTCCGCGCGAACTTAACTTAAAACTCAAAGATCCCGAAGTATCGGACGCAATTTTATGGGCGTTTTCGGCAGGAGATTCCGAGGTGCAGAAGACTTCCGTCTATATTCTTGCGGCGGCCGGCGGCAAGTATAACAAGGTCATAAAGGATCTGCTTATCGAAGTCGGCGTTTCGGACTATATAAAAAGGATAATTTTAACCGTTCTCGTAATAAACGGAGTCGGCGGCAAGGTCGGACTGGTTATAGGCAATATTTATCAGAAGATTAAAATACCCGCTCTTTCCGAAGAGTTTCCGGACGAATTTTTATACGCTTACGCGGGTTGCGTTTCGGTACTCGCTCCCGTCGGAATCGACGACTTTTCGAAACTCGTAAAGGCGGCTTCAAATGTGTACGAAGCGGTAAAAACAAGTAAAGAACGCGTCGACGGAGCTATGCTTTCCGCTCTTATGTGCTGTAAGTCGGGTTACCCGATAGTGTCGGGAACTAACGAAACGGCAAAACTCTTCAGAGTGAAAAAGGATCGGCTCGAAAAGTTTCTCTGCGAATTTTTTAACGGCGATAATAAGAGCGGCTTTTCAGAACCCGGAACGACGGATAAATAAGACAAAAATTCATAGATGAAATTCATAAAAAGGTTATAACATGATAAAAATAATAGATACCGACGCGTATTTCGCAAAATTCGCGCCCGAATACATCAAAACCCACATGAAGGGTTTATCTCCTAAACAGATTGAAGAAAGAATAGACGAATTGTACAAAGCCTTCGGGGAAGAAAAGCTTGAAGAATTCGGTGGCAAAAGCATAAAGGACTACTATATGTCGCACGCCGCGGACGAACTCGTAAACGCTCTTAAAGAGCATCTTAAAAAGGACGTTGAACCGTCTTCGTACCTTTGCGAAGCGATAGCGGCAAAACAGGGCGGAGAAGAAGAGCTTGTAAAAATGCTTTCGGACGGCGACGACGAAGCCGTTCTGTACGCCATGAATTTATTAAACGATAAAAATTATACGGGAGCTCTGGATACGTACCTTAATTTTATTTTATCGGACTATACGGAAGCCGTTACCGAACTCGCTACCGAAATTTTATCCAAAAACGCCGACAAAGTTTCCGCCGCTGTTCTGGAAGCTTTGCCTGAAGCCCCCGAAGATAAAAAAGCCAATCTTGCCGAAATTTTATCATTTGCTGAAAACGCCGATAAAATTTACGAAGCCTTGGTTGCGGAATTTTTATCTCATCCGGGAGAAATTCCTTTTTATTCCAATCTTTTATCCCGCTACGGCGACGACAGAGCGATAGAAGTCTTAACCGAAAAAATCGAAAGTCCGAAAATAAATTACGGCGATTTTCAGGAACTCAGATGCGCTATCGAGGCTCTGGGCGGCGAGTATAACAAAAAAAGAGACTTTACTTCCGATAAAGTTTATCAGGCGGTTCAGAAGGAAAAGGAAGAGCGAGCAAAACGTTTCGAATAATTTTGATAGCGCGAATATTATTTTACTTTTCGGCAATAATGTTGTCGGGAGACGATTTTATGAAAAAGAAAAGTAAAAACAAACCTAAAAAATTATCCGAAAAAGATTACGAAAATTATATAATGCAGCTTAAAGACGAACGTCCGACAAAGTGTATAGTCGGCGGCAAAACCACTCTTCAGAATGAACCCGACGACGGTTAAAACGATTCTTAAAGCAATTTTGCCGTAAAAAATAGCAGTAATCTTAAAAGGCCGTTTTGAATAACGGTCTTTTTTATGCGTTTTGTTTCTTATATATGTATAGCCGATTTTAATTCGGCTTTGACAAATAAAGCACGCTATGATAGAATATAAATAAGAAACAAAAAGGCGTAAAACAAATAATGAACGAAGTAATCGAAATTAAGAACCTGTATAAAAAATTCGGCGATCTCGTTGCGGTGAATAACCTTGGCTTCAAGGTGAAACGCGGCGAACTTTTCGCATTTTTAGGAGTGAACGGCGCGGGCAAATCGACCACGATAAACATTATGTGCGGTCAGCTTAAAAAGGACGGCGGCTCGGTAAAGATATGCGGAACCGATCTCGACGAAAACGAAACCGCGGTTAAAAAAAGTCTCGGCGTAGTGTTCCAGAATTCCGTTCTCGACAAAGACCTTACGGTTAAAGACAATCTCGAATCGCGCGCCGCGCTTTACGGAATATTCGGAGAAAAGTTCAAAAAACGACTCGATGAGCTTTCTGCTCTTCTCGATTTTAAGGACCTTTTACCGAGAACGCTCGGCAAACTTTCGGGCGGACAGAGAAGAAGAATAGACGTTGCCCGCGCGCTTTTGCATAAGCCGGAAATTTTGATTCTCGACGAACCGACGACCGGGCTCGATCCTAAGACGCGCAGCCTTTTATGGCAGGTTATCGAAAATTTGCGTAAAACCGAAAACATGACGGTGTTTTTAACCACGCATTATATGGAAGAAGCCGCCGACGCCGATTACGTAGTTATACTCGATAAGGGCAGCATCGTTGCCGAAGGCACTCCGATAGATCTCAAAAACAAGTATACGGGCGACTATATAACGCTTTATAATACGGATGAAGCCGCCGTGAAAAAACTCGGAAAGCCTTATGAAAGTGTTGCCGGGGCGTACAGGATTTCGGTCAAAGATACCGAAGAAGCGACTTCTCTGATAATAAAGTATCCCGAAGTTTTTATGGATTACGAAATAATAAAAGGCAAAATGGACGACGTATTTCTGGCGGTAACGGGCAAAAAGCTCGCCGCGGCGTCCGATACGGAGAACAATAAATGAAAACTTTACTTAACCTTTGCAAACGCAACATAAAAATGTATTTTAAGGATAAGGGAATGTTTTTCAGTTCGCTTATCACGCCGATTATTCTTCTTGTTCTGTACGTTACATTTCTGAAGAACGTTTACGACGACGCTTTCCGTTCTTCGCTCGAAAAGGCTGGGGCGGCGGGTATGGTTTCCGAGTCCGTGATAAACGCCGCGGTAGGCGGTCAGCTCGTATCGTCGCTTCTTGCGGTGAGCTGCGTTACGGTGGCTTTCTGCTCGAATCTTCTGATGATAAGGGATAAGACGAGCGGCGCGCTTAAAGATCTGACGATCGCTCCGATAAAACCGAGAACTTTAAGCGTAAGCTATTTTTTGTCCACTCTCGCGTCCACGCTTATAATAAGCGTTTCGGCAATGGCGGTATGTCTCGTGTATCTCGCCATAGTAGGCTGGCATATGAACTTTTCGGACGTTCTTACGCTTCTTCTTAACGTTATTTTGCTTACGGCTTTCGGAACGGCTCTCTCTTCGTGCGTAAACTTCTTTCTGACGACCGACGGGCAGGCTTCCGCAGTCGGAACGATAGTGAGCGCGGGGTACGGCTTCATATGCGGCGCGTATATGCCGATAGCGAGCTTCGGTAAGGGACTGCAGAACATTCTTGCATTCTTTCCCGGAACTTACGGCACGAGCCTTTTAAGGAAAAGCGTTCTTCGCGGAGCGTTTGAACAAATGAGTAAATTAGGCTTTCCGTCCGAAGCCATTGCCGGAATAAAAGACGGAATAGACTGTAATATTTACTTTTTCGGGCATAACGTTGATACCGTGGTAATGTACGTTATTTTAATCGCCTCGATAATTCTGCTTGTCGGAATTTACGTTTTAATGAACGTTTTATCCGCTAAAAAAAGACAAAAATAAAAAGTATTAAAAGATATAAAAAGTTCCGCCGCGGCTATATGTCCGATGCGGAGCTTTTTATATGGCAAGCATTTTATAATTGACGTTTTTGCGGCGGTTACGGAATATCGTCGTTTTTAATAAAAATTGACGCAAATAACGTGATTTAAACAAAAGTTATCAGAAAACCCCTTGCAAAAATTAAGATTATATGTTATAATCTGCTCGTTTATTTTTAATAAAGGGTAATAATATGGTTTTAAGAATAATCTGTAATATAATAACTTTATTATCGTCGGTTTGTTGCGTTGCGTTTCTGACGGCAAGGTTGATTATTTTTCCGAAAAAGTATAATTTGAAGATAAAATCGGGGGAAATCGCCAAAGCTGAAAACGAAGTTTTCACCGCGACGGGAAAGTATAAAAATAACGCCGAGTTGTTTTCAAAAAGCGACTATGCAAAATACGATGAAAACGAAAAATTAACTCAAAAAACGAGCTTTTTCAGCCGATATATTTCTATCAACTGTCTGATAACGTTGATAACGATGATAATCGGAATAATTGCGTGCTGTTTCGACGGAGTGCCTTATAACGAAGATACTATAAGCGGTTTTTCGGTATGGCTCACGGTGGCGGTTTGTATCGCTATGTTTATCTTTTTGTTTGTCTATAATAAGATTTTTATGGCAAAATACGATATTCCGAAGTGGGAAAAAAGAAACAGAGTAACGGTATCGCACGGACTCACGAGCATGGTCGAAATCTCTTTTGCGGCTTCCCTTTTTACGGCGATTTTGCTTTCGATTAACGTAAATTTGGCGGTACATGTGATTTATACTTGGATTATTATGTGACTTTAATAAAAACAAAAAAAGACGAAGAACCCTTCGTCTTTTTTAATGCGGCTGAAATGCCGGATTTATTTTATAATATATTATAGAAAATTATAAAGAATTTTCTTTTCTCACGGCGGTGAGTTTTTCGCCGTCGACTATGAGTTTGCAGATTCTCGCGGTGCGTTTATCTTCGCCGGGGGCTTCGGTAACGCCTTTGTCTCTTCCGTGGTAAACTACGTAATATTCGCCGTTATATTTTATAACGCTGTTGTGTCCGGTGCCTTCTTCAAACTCGTTTCTGGCGATAAGCGGAGCGTAAACGTTGTCGGCGGGGTGTTTTTTGAATTTGACTTTGGTAAGATCGGTTTCGTTCGTCTTAGCGACGGCGTAACCTAAATAGTAATATTTACTCTGATAGCAGTTGCCGGAGTATATGACGTACTGATAATCGCCTTCCTTAAAATAGAACGCACCCTCGAGCGTGTGCCAGTCTTTGCCGTCACCGAAGCGGTTTTTCATAAAAATTTCTTCCTCGAGCGTAGGCTTTACGACGGGTACGGGGTGACCGGAAACGTGTTCGGGATCGGTCATTTTGTCGACGCATATATAAGTTCCTATTCTTTCGCCTTCGTAATCGTTGGTCGAATAAAAAATGTAAAGTCCCGATTCGTTTTCGACAACGTGCGAGTCGATGGAGAAGGGCTTGATAAGCGGCTTCGCGTTTACAAAAGGTCCTTCGGGCGAGTCGGACGAGGCAACGTACATGGTCTGCATGTGGGCGTCTTCTTCCGGTTCGTTCATGCAGGAAACGTACATATAGTATTTGCCGTGAGTCCTGATTACCGACGGCGCCCAGAACTGCTTTTTGCCTTCGAGTATGAAGACTTTGCCTATGTCTTTATATTCGCCGGTGAGCGAGTCCGCTTTATAAGCCTGCACGCCGTGTCCCGATGTGCAGTAAATGTAAAATTTGCCGTCCGCTTCTAAAATAAACGGATCGGGTTGGAATGTTTGTTTTACTTTGGTTTCGTCAATAAGTTTCATATTAAAATCTCCGTATAAAAATCTCTTTGGTCAATAAAAGCTTGGTTATTAAAAACAGCTTTTATATATCGGGTTGTTTTAAAGCCTGTATTCAAGCGACTTTATGGCAACGTCCGCCATAAAACAGTTTAAAATATTTTTTCGCCGTTGTCAATAGCAGGTTAAAAATAAACGGCATAAAACATTTTTTTGTTCTTTTATTGTATGAAATAATTATTAAACGATATTGATAAGTAACATTTTACAGCGGAATGTATAAAAAATATGATTATTTAACAAAAAATTTGCGGTTACCTATTGAAAACGCCTGAAAAATATACTAAAATAATATTAAAGGCAATACTACAAAAACGCAGACGCTAATATAATGCAACGGGAGAAAAAATTTTGAGTTACATAATAGCCATTGACGAAGGCACCACTTCTACGAGAGCGATGCTTTACGATACCGATAAAAAAGCGTTCGTCGATCACGAGTCGAGAAAGCTCCACCAGTTTTATCCTAAAGCCGGTTGGGTTGAAGAAGACGCTTCCGAAATATACGCGAACACAGTCGCCGCGCTTCTCGATCTGTCGGGAAGGGTTGAGGTAAAAGACGTTTTGTCCATAGCGATAACCAACCAGCGCGAAACGGTTATAATGTGGGACAGACTGACGGGCAGACCTGTTTACAACGCCATAGTATGGCAGTGCCGCAGAACGGCGGATTATTGCAAGGAGATCCCGGCGGAGTTTGTTGAAAAGATAAGAGATAAAACGGGACTCGTAGTTGACGCATACTTTTCTGCAACCAAAATAAAGTGGCTTTTAAATAACGTACCCGAAGCGAAAGAACTTATGGAAAACGGCAGGCTTTGCGCCGGCACGGTGGACAGCTATCTTATTTTTAAGCTCACGGGCGAATTTGCCACCGATTATACGAACGCTTCGAGAACGATGCTGTTCAATATAAAAACTCTCGGTTGGGATAAAGAACTTTTAGATTACTTCGGTATTCCAGAAAGTATTCTTCCGACGGTAAAAAGTTCCACCGATATTTACGGTTATACCGAAATTCTCGGGAAGAAAATCCCCGTAGCTGGCGTTGCCGGCGATCAGCAGGCGTCGCTTTTCGGACAGAATTGTACAAGCCCGGGCGAAGCGAAAATAACTTACGGCACCGGTATGTTTTTGTTGTTCAATACGGGCGATACGGTGTGTAAGTCGAAAACGAAGATGATTACAACCATAGGCTATTCTGTTAAAGATAAAATCGTTTACGCTCTCGAAGGCAGCGTATTCAACGCCGGCAGCGCGATAA
The DNA here is from genome assembly GCA_003538975.1 of Clostridiales bacterium. Lineage (GTDB taxonomy): Bacteria > Bacillota > Clostridia > Christensenellales > Borkfalkiaceae > UBA11475. The sequence continues at coordinate 119,195 of DPQQ01000010.1, forward strand.
AGTGGGCGAGAGACAATCTTAAACTCTTCGATCGCTCCGCCGCTTCCGAAAGAATGGCTCTTTCCGTACCGGACAACGGAGGCGTGTACGTTATCCCGGCGTTTTCGGGACTGGGCGCGCCGTACTGGAAAGCCGACGCCACCGGTATCATTACGGGAATAACCGGCGGAACCAATTCTGATCACATAGTCCGCGCCATACTTGAGAGCATGGCTTACGCGGCGAAAGATTTGTGTAAAAACATGGAAGCCGACAGCGGTTACGATTTAGCCGTGATAAGGGCGGACGGCGGAGCTTCGGCAAACGACTTTCTGATGCAGTTTCAGTCGGACGTTCTGAACGTAGCCATCGACAGACCGCTCGAGAGAGAAAGCACCGCACTCGGAGCGGTATACCTGTCGGCGATAGCGATAAACGCGATGAGCGAAGAAGAAGCGGATTCTTTGAGAAAGACCGAAAAACTCTTTGTTCCGTCAGAGGACAGAGAAAAATTTGAAAATTATTATAAAGGCTATCTTAAAGCCATAGAGAGGTGTTTATTATGAAAACCGTAGAATTTACCGCAAAAGACGGCAAAAAATTATCCGTAAAAGTCTGGGAAGCCGAAAACCCGAAAATGCTTCTCCAGATTTCTCACGGAATGGTCGAACACGCGGGGCGTTACGACGCTTTTGCGAGATACCTTTCGGAAAACGGAATAACCGTTTTTGCCGACGATCACCGCGCACACGGCGATACTGCCGAAGTTTTAGGATATGACGACGGCGATATTTTCGCTTCGACTTTATCGGATCTTCACGAACTGACTCTTTATTTTAAGGAACAGTATAAACTTCCGGTAGTTCTTTTCGGACACAGTTACGGATCCTTCCTTTCGCAAGCGTATCTCGAAAATTATTCCGCCGATATAGAAGGCATAGTTATAGGCGGCTCGTGCTATATGAAAAACGCGTCGGTACCCGCAGGCAAGTTTATAGCGAATATAGGTTATGTTTTCAAGGGTAAAACTAAACCTGCGAAAATGCTCGAAAGCGCGACCTTCAAAAGTTACGAAAAGAAGCTCGGCGGTTCGTTTATTTCGTCCATTCCCGAAGAAGTAGAGCGTTATGAACGTGACGAAAAGTGCAATTTTACATGTTCTTACGCATTTTATAAATACTTTTTTAAGGGTTTATCCAAGCTTTATAACAAAAAGAAGCTTGAAAACGTAAATATTCCCGTTCTGCTTATTTCCGGCGAAAACGATCCGGTCGGAAACTACGGCAAAGGGGTAAGACGTCTCGAAGAATGTTACGTCGAAAACGGCATAAGCGTTACGACCGTTTTGTATAAAGGCGTAAGACACGAATATCTTAACGACACTTCGAGAAGCGCGGCTTATGAAGAAATATTAAAGTTCGCTTTAGACACTCTTGAAACAAAGAAAGAAGATTAAAAAAATAAATAAAAATAATAAAAACAGCCGTTACACAACGGCTGTTTTTATATTAAATGGCTTTAATATTCGATTTTATATTTATTTTTTGCCTGTTTTACATTAAATAAGATACAGGATAGGAATATCTGATACTATATAATGCGGACAGTATAATATAAAATTACATACGTTGTATAATGGCGTTTATTTTTAAGTGTATTTTCTGGTTAATTATCCGGCTCGTTATTTACGATTTTTTTTGCGTAAATCGTGGTCTTTTTGGGAATATAGCTATCCTTGAACGCTTCAAGGCGTTCCAGCCATATCCACTCGACGTCTTCAAATCCTTTTACGTTACGGATTATCGTGCCGCAAAAACAAATTTTCGGCAGTTCCACGCCTTCCGCCTTTTCCCATTCGCCGTGAACAATATCGACGAGCGACGCTTCTCTTAAGTTTTTAAGGCTTTTTGCGTTTCTGTAACCGAGCTTTTCGAGTTCGTTGTAAATTTTCCACATATTGCGTGTTTCAAGTATTTTTTGTAATGTTTCTTTATTCATTGCCGTTTTTCCTTGTATTTCTTTATGGTTTACATAAAAAGTAGCAACAAAAAAGCCCATCGTACGACGGGCTTAAAATCGAAAAACATAACCCATCGTTCAAGCTTTGCCACCTTGCAAACGCAGGTTGGCGTATGGTCGACGGGCTTGTCCCTCGCATACTCTTTATGGTTAAATTTATTTTACGAAATAATTTTTATTTTGTCAAGCGTTTTTTGTTAAAGTCGTCAAAAATGCCGGTTTCGTCGTTATCGACGATCCGAATCGATCTGATTTTTACCCAAAAAAACTGCGATTCTACAAAGGATGAAAAATAAATATAAAACGAGTGTTTTAAATAAGCAAATTATATAAACTTGTGATATAATATACAGAAGTATTATCGGAAATGTGAACGATTATTATTAAAACTTTATTATAACGCTTAAAATAAAAAGGAATAAAAAATGAAGATTGTAATTTGCGGTTGCGGAAAAATCGGCAAAACGGTGCTTTCGTATCTCGTAAAAGAAGAACACGACGTCGTGGCGATAGACAGTAATCCGACGGTCGTCGAACACGTAAACAACTCCTTCGACGTCAGGGCGATTCTGGCTAACGGGACGGAGTACGGCGTTCTTAAAGAAGCCGGCGTAGACAAGGCGGACTTGTTTATCGCGACTACGGACTCGGACGAAGTAAACATGCTCGTATGCTATCTCGCAAAAAAGATGGGTGCCGATCATACAGTTGCGAGAATAAGAGATTTAGGTCATAACGAAGACAATCTCGCGTTTTTAAGAAGAGAACTCGGCATAGATCTTATAGTCAATCCCGAAAAGGCCGTTGCGGAAGCAATATTCAACATATTAAAACTCCCTACGGCAAGTAAAGTCGAAACGTTTTCTTCACGCCAGATAGAACTTGTCGAGTGTTACGTCAAAAAAAGTTCTAAATACATAGACAAACCGTTGTTTGAAATACGCAAAAGCGTAGGCGAAAAGTTTCTTGTAGCAGTTTTAAAGCGCGGCGACGAAGTTATAATCCCCAACGGTAACTTTGTACTTAAAGAGGGCGATAAAATAGGTATAGTTGCTCTTTCGCGCTCGGTGAACAAAGCGTTCGATATTGTTGGGGAACAGTCTAAACCGCTCAAAAACGTTATGATTATGGGCGGCGGAAGAATTTCGTGCTATCTTGCCGAAATGCTTTTATCCGCACGTAACGGCGTAAAGATGATAGAAAAAAGCCCCGAAGTCTGCGATAAGATTTTAGAAAATCTGCCGGAATCTTTACATCTTATAAAGGGCGACGGCATGGATCAGACTCTTTTGTCGGAAGAAGGTATTTCTTCGACGGACGCGTTTGTCGCACTTACGGGGAGAGACGAAGACAACATTCTTATATCGTTTTACGCAAGATCCAAAAACGTACCCAAGGTTGTAGCAAAGGTAAACGACGACGGTCTCGCTTCGATATCCGAAAAGTTGGGGCTCGAATCTTCGCTGTCGACCAAGAACATAACCGCCGACATCGTGGTGAAGTATGCGAGAGCGCTCGAAAAGTCCAAGGGCAGTCATATCGAAACGTTATACTCCGTTATGGGCGGCAGGGCGGAAGTTCTCGAATTCAGAGTTCTGGAAGGTTTCAAAGAGACAGGTATCCCCGTAAAAGACCTTAAAATCGCGAAAGGCGTTCTTATCGCCGGCATAATAAGGGGCAGAACGGCACTTATTCCGAGCGGAAACGACGTTATATTTCCCGAAGATAAGGTGGTAATAATAACCTCCGAAAAGGGTTTCAATTCGCTTTCGGATATATTCGAATAAACATTTATCCGATTATAAAAATAAAGCTCGGCTAAATAAAATTTCAAAGGATAGGGGAGCGTGAGTCAACGCTTCGGCTTGAATAATGAATTTTAAGATAATTTTAAAAACAATAGGAAAAGTTCTTGTAATAGAAGCGGTACTTCTTCTTATTCCGTTTATCGTTTCGCTCGTCTACGGCGAAGATTTACGGCACGTACTCGCTTCGGTCACGGTTGCGGCAGTGCTTGCCGTCTGCGGAATATTGCTGGACAGATTCTTAAATCCCGAAACGAACGACTTTTTCGCAAAAGACGGACTTATAACCGTTTCTCTCTGTTGGATAGCGTTATCCGTTTTCGGCGCGCTGCCTTTCGTTATAAGCGGAGACATTCCGAATTACGTCGACGCACTGTTCGAAACGGTAAGCGGTTTTACGACTACGGGCGCGTCGATAGTTGATAACGTGGAACTTTTATCCAGAAGCATGATAATGTGGCGAAGCTTAACCCACTTCATCGGCGGTATGGGCGTTCTCGTGTTCCTTGCGGCGTTCACGTCGAAATATTCCGACCATGCAATGCACATTTTCCGCGCGGAAATGACGGGACCTAAGGTAGATAAAATAATGCCCAAAGCGAAGCAGACCGCATCGGTTTTGTACCTTATATATTTAGGTCTTACGGTCATTCTCGTAATAATGCTTCTTTGCGGCGGCATGCCGTTTTACGACAGTCTCGTACACGCATTCGGCGCGGCAGGAACGGGCGGTTTTTCTATGAAGGCCGACGGTCTCGCCTCTTACAGCAAGTATTGTCAGTGGGTAATAACGATATTCATGCTGCTTTTCGGCGTAAACTTCAACGTGTACTTTCTGATGCTTATGCGTAAGTTCAGACCGGTATTAAAAAGTCTCGAACTCTGGACGTATTTAGGAGTATTCGTCGGTTCGTCTGCGATAATAGCTTTTAATATTTACTCTATGTACGGCAGCGTCGAAGAATCCGTAAGACTCGCGGCATTTCAGGTTTCGTCCATATACACCACGACGGGGTACTCGACGGCAAACTTCGACAAATGGCCGATCTTATCCAAAAATGTTCTGCTTTTGCTTACTTTTATAGGCGGATGCGCCGGTTCGACCGCCGGCGGCTTCAAAATTTCGAGAGTTATAATTTTAGTGAAAAAGTCGGCTAACGATATTAAAAAAGCGTTGCATCCGAGAACGGCTACTTCTATAAAGTTCGAAGGAAAAACTCTTGCCGACGAAACCGTTTCGGGCGTTACGTCATATCTTTTACTGTATGTTTTATGCTTCTGCGTCATTTATTTTTTGTTGTCGTTCGACGGGGCGGTCGCCGGCACTACGGCGTTTGAAACGAACTTTTCTGCGGCGACGGCGTGCTTCAACAATATAGGACCGGGATTTGCGCAGGTAGGTCCCGCGGCGAGCTTTTCGTTCTATTCGCCATTTTCGAAAATAGTTCTCACCTTCGCCATGCTTTTAGGGAGACTCGAACTCTATCCTTTGATAGTAACGTTTTCTCCGTCCACCTGGATAAGAAAGTAATATGGATATGAAAAAAAATCTGCCGTCCGCTACCGTTAAAATAGTTACGGTAAAGGCGGAAAAAACTGAAGAAATTTATAAAACTTTCCCCGTAAATATACAAAATCATCTTGCCGGTTCTTTAAAAAAAGAGAGCCTTCCGGAAAGAGTCGCCGCATGGGAAACGGCGGGGGATATACTAAAAATATACGGCGGGGATTTATCAGAAGTAAAATTCGACGGCGGTAAGCCTTACATGGTACCTGTATCGCCGAGCATAAGCCATTCTGGCGGACTCGCGGCGGCTGCGGTAAGCAAAAAAAATATTGGCATAGATATACAAATCGAACGTGATTGCGATTATAAAAAGTTAGCGGAACGAATGAAATTTTCAAAAGTAAATTCGCTTCCGTCTTTTTTCGCCGAATGGGTAAAGTACGAATCCGCTTATAAAATCGATCCGGATAAAAAAGATCAGAAGTTTATCATAAAAAAATTCGTTTACGACAATAAAACGTTTTATCTTTCGATCGCCGGAGATTTTAAAGAAGAAGAGATAAATATCGTTTTTCCGCAAGGAACGGAAATAATCGGGTAAAAATATTAAGACTAAAAACGCAAAATAAAAGACGCTTTTAACGGCGTCTTTTATTATGACTTAATTTACTTATTTGTTTTCGTATGTTTTTCGGACTTTATATTCTTTTCGGGATGAGAATTTTTATATTCTTCGATTATTTCTTTATACTTTTCAAGGACTTCTTCCGAAACCGTCCGCCAGCTTCTGTAAACGGTTTTAGAAGCGTTTTCGCCGACTTCTTTAAGGTGCTTTTCGTCGGAGATTATCTCGTTAATTCTTTCAGCGTAAGCTTCGGAGGATTCTTCCGATAAAAATCCGTTAACGTCGTCGGTTATATATTCGGCAGTGCATGAACCCTTTATTAAAAGAACGGGGAGTTTGTGCGCCGCGGCTTCGATCGGAACAAGCGAACTCGTATCGAAGGTCGACGGGAACAGAAACAGATCCGCTCTTAAATAGTAGCCCTGAATAATTTTTCTATCGGAGATCGATCCGGTGAAAATAAAGCGGTCTTCGAGGTCGTTTTCTTTAACGACTTCTTTGAATTTATCGAGATCGAACCCTCCGCCTACGATAATCGTTTTAAAGTCCAGTCCCTGTTTTTTGAGTATCGAAAGAGACTTTGCCATAAGCTCGAGATTTTTATACATGGCTATGCGGCCTATGTAGATAAAAACGTTTTTCTGTCCGTAAAGGTTGTGCGTTTTATTCACGTTTTCGATAAGTTCTCCGGCATTGTCGGGGTAGGATAGGTCTGTGCCGTTTCTTACGACGACAACTTTGCCTTTATACCCGTAATCCCTTAAAACCTGTACCGAAGAATCGCTTACCGTCCATACGCTGTCCGCTTTTTTGTAGACTTGCATTATGTATTTTACCATAAGTCTGCATATAAACGGAATATGCACCGACCTCATAAAATCGTCGTAGTATTTGGTGTGAAGAGTCGCTACGACGGGTATTTTATGCTTTTTGCCTTGTCTTAAAGCAAGTCTGCCGATAGTGAAAGGAGAATGAACGTGAAGAATATCGAAATTTTCGTTGTCCATTTTTTTGACTATTTCCGCGTCGAAAAGCGGAGTGGCGTAGCGGTAGCCTTCGGGCGCCCAGATAGAGTTCGTCCGCATTACTTCAAACGAAAATTCGTCTTTATATTTTCTCTTTTTCGGGAATTTGGGAACGACTACCTTGCAGTGAGCCAGTTCGTTCAGGTTTTCCGCATAATTTTTTACCACGTTCGTGGGACCGTCTATGCTCGGGTAAAAGGTATCGAGCATTTCTGCTATTTTAAGATTATCCTTTTCCATAATAACCTCTGTTTATTGTGTAGTGATCCGGTACGGTTTCGACGTAACCGTCGGCTTTGAATATATGCCGCATGTATCGACGAAAGTATACCATGTTATAAGTCTTTCACGAGTTCCGCAGCCATAGCAACCGCCTTATCCATGTTTACGTATTTATAAAGGGCAAGCCTGCCTGTAAGATAAAGATTGGGTATTTTATCCGCATTTTCTTTATATAAAAGATATTTGTCTTCGGCGGCTTTTACGGGAACGGGGTAGTAAGGCACGTCGTTATCTTCGCAAGGCTTCGGGTATTCTTTTATTATGACGGTAATATCTTTCGGAGCGGCTTTTTGCTCCATAGTGAATTTTTTGAATTCCGAAATTCTCGTATAGTCTTCAGACGTGTTGTAGTTTACCACGGCGGCGGGCTGATAAGAGTCTGTTTTATAAGTTTCGGACTTAAAGTCGAGACTTCTGAAATCGAGTTTGCCGAGTTCGAAATTAAAAAGTTCGTCGAGTCGGCCGGTATAGATAACGGGGGAAGAATAAATTTCTCCGTCAAGGTAAATTTTACCGTCTGAAATCATTATGTGGCCGAGTGCGTCCGTTTCCGTTTTTACGGTGATATTTTCGTGCGACAACATATTTATTATCATCGACGTAAAGCCGGACGTCGGTTGAAACTGATATTCGTCCGAAAAATATCCGTCTTTGTACGAGACCGAAACGGGAACTCTTGCCGTAACGAATCCGCCTAATTCTTCGGGTTTGAATCCCCATTGCTTCAGGGTGTATTTATAAAAAACGTTGTCGTAAACGTATTTTGCAAGTTCTCTGACAGCGGGGTTTTTATGATCTTTAAGAGAAAGAACGGGAACTTTTTTCTCTGCTCCGACTTCGGATAATAAAACGTTTTCGATTTCGTCCGCTCTTGTTTTATTAAAAAGCTCGTGAAGAGAAGTAAGGTTAAAAGGTATCGGGACGAGTTTCCCGTTTATGTTGCCTTTTACTTTGTGGTTATACGGGAACCAATCGGTAAAACGCGATAAAAAGTCGAATACGCTTTTATCCGAAGTATGAAAAATATGCGGTCCGTATTTTTGTACGAGTATGCCGTTTTCGTCGACATAGTCGTAAGCGTTGCCGCCCGGAGCGTCTCTTTTTTCGTAAACGGTAACGTTGTAACCGTTTTCGGCAAGAATTCTCGCCGCGACGGAACCCGAAAGTCCTGCGCCGACGACTACGGCTGTTTTTTTGTTTTTTGATTTTTCTATATTCCGCATATCATTTTCCCGTAAGAGGTTGTAAAAGGTTTTTTTTAATCTTAAACCAAAAAATATAAAAAGTCAAACTCAAGTTCGTCAATTAAAAAATAAAGGTAAACGAGTAAATATCGCATTATAAAAATAATCCGATGTTCTGCGATATTCCAAGCGGCTGCGTTATTGTAAAAAAGGTATCTGCGATAATCTGATTTTCAAAGATCGTGTTCGGGGATCCGGATAAAAATGCTTCTGCGTCCTGTATGCGATAAAAATATAAGCGGTATATCCTTAAAGCATAACCGGTCATAATATATCGGCTAAGCCTTGACACAATTGAAAAAAAGTGGTAAAATATGCTAAAAGGTCGCAACGGATGCGTTTTATTTACGCAATTCCGGGGAAAAACAGAAATAAAAGGAGGTAAAAAGAATAATGAGACGTTTCAGCAATGCCGAGAAAGAGTCGATGTTTTCGGTTCTTAAACCGATTTGCTATATAGCCGTTATTGCTTTTTATTTTACCTTGTTCTGTTCGAGAGCGTTTAAAACCGGTCTTTCGGATTTTATAAATTTTCTCGATATGACCGGGCTTGTTCCTTTTTCATCCGGTAAAAAAGATCTTAATCTGAACAAAATATCGGCGGTTAATGCCGAAATTTTCGTTTTTCTTTCTCTTTCGCTCGCATTGTCGTTGATGCTCTATTTTATAGTTGAAATGTTTGCGGGAAAAGAATTCAGACTTTTTACCGGCAAAACTTTTGCTTATATGGACGGAAGCGAAGATTCTTCTTCGCGCCTTTCCCGCGCGGGATTTTCTTTTTCCGCGAATATGCCCGTTTTATCCGGCGGATATACGGGGATAATAAAATCGAATAATTAGGCTTTCAGCCGTTTTGGCGTATTATGTTTTTTAGGCGTAAGACCGCTATGCGGGTAGTACGCTTATAAAAAATAATAAAAATACGTCAAAAATCGGTTTCCGACAATACATTTATTCGGAGACCTTTTTTATTTTAAATTCTATGTTACAAACGATATTAAAATGATAAAACGTTAACCTTAAATACATATCAAGTTTTTACGGTTAACCGATCGTTTTTGGAGAAAACAATGTTTTTATATCTTACGGCGGCGCTTTGCGCGGGACTTACGTTTTCGGGCGCGCTGCTCATAAAAAAGAAGCGCAGCGATAAATCGAAGCTTGCGAGAAATATTTTTACGGGACTTATAGCGATAGTGTTCTTCGCATGGTTTATAATGACGGGAGAACCGCTTCTCGAAAATGTTATAAAGTTAAAAGTATATAATCCTTATGAAAGTTCCGTTATGTGCTTTTTCGTTGCGATAAGCGTTTGGCTGTTCTTTCTGGCTCACGTTTCGGTGCTCGTTTCGGGATTATTCGAATTCAAGTTGCCCGAAAACTTATTGAAAACCGCCGGACTCGTCGGAACGGTTTTGTCGTTCGTCCTTATAAAATACACGGCGTACAACTTTACCAAGACTTACGATTTCGAATACAAGGGCGCGTTATACGCGATAAACGTAGGAATGGTTCTGGGGTATACGGCGTTTCTGATATTCAAAGACGGATACAAAATGAATAAAGAAGAGCTTAAATCTCTTCTGATATTCCTTCCGCTCGCGATATTGTGGTCGATGCCGCCTTATATAATAAAGAACTTTTTCGGACTGATAAACGTTCCGAACAAAGACTTCGGCTCGGCTCACAGATTCTTTTTGTACTTCACGTTTTTATCGCTCGTATGGATATACTGCGTTCTTAAAGACAAAAAGGGCGAATACTCGCGCATGGTTCTTTTATGGATAAGTATCGCCGCCCTCATATCGTATACGCGTAACTACTATATAACGATATTCATAACGCCGACGAAATGGCCGTTGCACCTTTGCAACACGGCGATGTTCTTAACGCCGATATGTCTTTTGTTCAGAACGAAAAGGTTATATTACTTCACGCTGTTTATTAACGTAATAGGCGCGCTTTTTGCGATGCTGATGCCGAACTACAACGATATAGCGGCTACTACGCCGCATGTAATTGTCTTCTGGGTAAACCACGTTCAGGCGTTTATAATGCCGCTGCTTCTCGTTCTTTTAGACGTATACGAAAGACCTAAGGTAAAGCACTTCTTATATTCGATGATACCGTTCGCGGTGTACTTTATAGGGGTGCTGTTCATAAACGCATGGTTCACCAATTATGACGCAGACGTAGACTTCTTTTTCTTGAACAGCGACTTTATCGTAGACAAGCTCGGCAAATGGGCGGAGGATACGAGAAATCTCGTCGTATCGTTCAATATAAAAGATCTGACCTTTACGTTCTACCCGGTATATCAGGCTTTGTTCTATCTGGTGTACGTTGCTTTCGGACTCGGAATGTGGTTCGTGTATGTAGGAATGTTCTCGGCGCAGGATTTTTATACGGACGTAAGGTTAAAAAACAGAAAAATAAAGCAGGACGAACTTATTCTTGCTTCAAAATACGGTAAAAAGGACGTAAACGATTGTATGAATACTGAATCTGTAGGAAAACTTAAAGTAAGCGGGTTTTCTAAAAAATACGGTAAAAACGCGATATTCGCAGTGGAAGATCTTAACTTCGAAGTAAACAGCGGCGATG
>DPQQ01000010.1:130439-191281 GCA_003538975.1 Clostridiales bacterium
AGTAAACAGCGGCGAAATACTCGGTTTTTTGGGACCGAACGGCGCGGGTAAATCTACCACGATAAAATGTATAGTAGGTATTCAGCCGCCGACAAAAGGCGAAATCGAAATAAACGGCTACGATATAGTCCGTCAGCCTGTTATGGCTAAAAAACAGCTCGGCTTCGTACCGGATCATTACGCTCTGTACGAAAATCTTACAGGAAGAGAATATCTTAACTATATCGCCGACCTTTATGAAGTAAATAAGGAAGACCGCGACGCGAAAATGGCGGAACTTCTGAAAACGCTTAACATGGAAAAGGCGATAGACAACCAGATGCACACATATTCGCACGGAATGAAGCAGAAGATGACCATAATGGCTTCGATAATTCATAATCCCAAGCTCTGGATACTCGACGAACCGCTTACCGGTCTCGATCCGATCTCCATATTCCAGGTAAAGGAATGTATGAAGGATCACGCAGCAAAAGGCAATATAGTATTCTTTTCGAGCCATATTATAGATATAATCGAAAAGATCTGTACGAGAATAATAATCATAAACAATCACCACGTTGCGGCTAACATAACGTTAAAAGAACTTGCCGAAAAGGGGATAGGTCTCGAAGAATTCTACTTAAAGACCATCGGACAGGAAATCGTCGGCGACGAAGTAAAAGCGGTATCTTCGGATAAAGCGGACGGCGAAACCGCGGCAGATGAAAATTCCGACGTAAAAACGGAAAAGGACGGCGAAGACAAGTAATGAAAAACTTCTTCCGCCGGGCAGGATCCGGCATAGCGAACTTCTTCCGGAAAATCGGGAGAGGAATAAGCGGCTTTTTTAAGGGAATAAACGCGGACAAACTCGCCGTTCTCGTAAAAATGCAGCTTAAAGAAAAATGGAACCTTACGGTTTTGAAAAATAAAAAGAAGCTTTTTATCAAAACGCTTCTTCTTATTACCGAAATCGTTGCGGTTGCGGGCGTTGCTTACGCGATGTTTTACTTCTGTAAGCTTATAAACCTGTTCTCGGCTCTTAATCACGTGCCTCTCGGGGTAATGGCTCTTATATTTGCCGTGATGACGCTGTTTAACTTAGTGTCTTCGCTCGTCGATCTTACGAAATCTTTATACTTTTCGCGCGATAATCTTGTTCTCGTTACCAATCCCGTAAATGCGGACATGCTGTTTTTGTCGAAGCTTTTAGTATATTACTTCGACTCGGTTAAAAAGAACTTTACCTTTACCGTACCCGTGTTTTTAGCGTACGGTATGTCGTCGGGACTTAATCCGGTGTTCTATTTATGGCTCCCGGTAATGATGCTCTTTTATTCGGCGGTGCTCGTTCTTTTATGCGGAATTTTATCTATACCGTGTTCGTACGTAATAGCGTTTTTAAACAGATACAAACTCGTTAAAACGATACTTTATCTCGCTCTTATAGGCGTTGTCGCATATCTTGCGATACTCGTTATAGGTCTTATACCTTCCGACATAAACCTTATAAAAAGCTGGGTTAAGGTATCCAAGGTTTTAAGGGGAGTCATAGACAACTTTACAAAGCATTTCGGACTGTTTTATATTTTTACCGTATTCCTTTGCGGAAAGAACGACGGTATATTCAAGCAGTTTTTCACGACCTACTCGTGGGCGGTGTTTCTTATAATGCTCGGCGTGATAATAGTATTCTTTATCGTGAATATGCTCGTTTCTCGCCCGGTATATCTCAAAATGATAGCGAAGGGCTTCGAGTTCTCGGCGGGTAACGGCAAAAAAGGTAAAAATAAAGAAGCTTCGCAGAATTTGTCATCGATGAAGTACGAAACCAAAAAACTTCTGAGAATACCCGAAGTCGTATCATCGTCGGTGCTTTCGCTCGTAGTCGCTCCGATAACGATATTCGCGCTCAATACGATATACGCGGCGATAAAGACGAGAGAACTCGGTGATATAATGATCGTCGGATTCAATCTTCTTATAATATGTCTGTTTGTTTTGTCGAACAATATAAACGTGGGATCGATATACTCGAGAGACGGCGAAGCCTGGTATATAGGAAGAATCATTCCGATAAGACCTTTCGGCGTAATGCTGTCGAGACTCGTTTATAACGCCGCGGTAACGTTCGTTCTCACAGCTGTTACCGTAGGCATATACGCCTGGTGCGCGAAGATAACCGTTATGAACGCGGTTCTCACCGGACTTGCGATTTATCTTCTCGCTCTTGCTCACATGGTGTGGAGCGCGCAGGTAGATTTCGCTTTCCCGCAGAACGACGCTTTCAGAAGAGAAGGTTCTTCGGTAAAAAATAAAAACGAAACGACTTCTATGATGTATTCGTTTATATTGTCGGTGGCGTTTGCGTTCTTCGCATTCCTGTTGTTCTTAAAATCATCGGGTTATATTTATCCGAAACTCGTGATTTTAGCCGCCGGAATATTCGTATGGAGACTTCTGACGTTCCGTTCGGTAGTCAACGCTCTGTACAGGGAGGTACGCTCGTGAAGAAACCCGTTTTATTCGTAATAGCGATAGTATTCGCTCTGTCTGTAGTGGTGATCAACTTTTTCGGACTCGCTTTAAGAAACGACCAGTTCAAGAACTACGTTCAGAAGGTAGAAATCGAAAGCGAACTTATCGAAAAGTTTCCGGACGGTCAGGGCGGCGAAAAAAAGTGGATAATATTCAAAATGAAGGAAGGAGAACTTACCGATACCTTTATGCTTGATTATAAATGTTATCCTTTTAACGCCGACGATACCAACGTAAGATATACGGTAGTGGACGCGAACAGCGGCAAGGTCTGCAAGCCCGATACCGACGAAGACGGACATTACACCGTAAACAATACCGTAATAATCAACCCGAACGGCGAAGTCGTTATATTCAAAAACGCCATAGGTCACACTTACAGAATAACCGTGACGACCGTAGACGGATCGAACGTATCGGATAACGTCAATCTGTTTGTTCAGAAACCGTAAAAAAATCGGAAGTCCCGCAATAAATCCGCAGGACGATCCGTTGAATATAAAAATAAAATAAAAAAGTTAAAGGAGAAGAAAAATGAAAAGAACAATTAAGACTCTTTTGTCTGTCGTTCTCGCACTTAGCATGATTGCTTGCTCGGCTTTCGCTCTTGTCGGTTGCGACAAGAACAAAGAAGTTGAATTTTCGCCCGAAGGAATAAAGGAAGCGAAAATGACCGGTCTCGAAGCCGACTACACGACTGCTTCGACCATCGACTGGACAAAGCTCGAACTTACTCTTACGTACGAAAACGGAGATTATAAGGTAAAAAATTATGAATTCGACGTAGAATCCGCTACTAAGGAAGATACCGAAGTAATAGTTTATACCGAAGGTCTTTACGCTGAGAAAAGCGGCGAACTTACCGAAGGCGTTTATAACATTACATTAAAAGCGGTAGGAGGAAAAGATTCCTTCGCGCTTAAAACCGTTACGATAGCCGAAATTTCTTCCGAAAACTCGACCTTTGTTTCTTTCGAAGACAGTGCTTTTGTAACCGAATACAGAAGAAAAATCGAAAATAACGACGCGACGAGCGAAGGCGGCTTCAAAAGCGTAACCGAAGCTTACACTATCGGCGACGACAATGCGTTTAAGTTTGCTCCCGTACTTTCCGTTATGGTAGACAGAAAATTAAAGACCTTCAGCCAGTTCAAGGCGGAATGGACGGTAAAAGAAGTAAACGGCGAAACAAAGACCGAAGCTTCTGCGGATTTGTATACCGTAAACGGAACCGAAATCGACTTTGCGGAAGACGCTGTCGGCAAAACCTTCGAGATCTCGGTTAAACCCGTAGGTTTCGATTCGGCTCAGGCGAAAACTCTTACCGTTAAGGTAGAAGACGGCTGGAATATGTATAACGCGCTCGATTTAGGACTTCTTAATATCAACAACGGGCTTAATAACGTAAGCGAATACGAATATTTTTACGATGCAAACGACAGTCACGGCGCGCATAAGCAGTTCTATAATAAAGAGACCGGCGAATACGGCTACGGCGATTATTCGGCTTTCTGGACGAACTTCTTAACCGCAAAAGGTTACGATTTAACTGACTTTACCAAAATCAACGGCGCATTCGTTCACGGCAATATTGCGGTTACCGAAGCGGATATTCCTTCCGAATTCTTTATTACCGCTGCCGAATCCCCGGACGGATTCGCAACCGGACGTTTCAGAGACGGCGCTGCGGTTTACTATATAGTAACCACTCCCGAAAACGGTTTTACCTTTAACGGTAACTATTTCAAAATCGACGCTTCGGCTATCCGCGGATGCCGTTCGCAGATGGGCAATAACGATAAAGGAAACTTCGAAGTGTACCTTGAAGGCGAAAACGCTCCGTACGGCTCTAAGGCTGTTCTTTTCTGCCCGGTAGGCAAATACGGCGACAGACAGAACGTTGCGGTTTCTAACATAAACTTCAAAAACGTAGATACAAAGGGCAACACCGGAGCGGATACTTCCGGCGAAGCCAAAAAGGACATCGACAAAGTTACCGGCCTCATCTTTATAAAAGCAAGAGGAACCTCGATGAACTTCGTAAACAATATCGTTAAAGAATACTTTATCGGTATATTCCCCGAAAAGACTTCTACTACCGGCGATTATAAGAACGCTACCGTTATCACCGATTCAAAGGTTTACGACTGCTTCCAGACCGCTATATTCACTTACAACGCTATAGCGGACGTAAGGACTTCCGAATTCAAGCGTTTCGGCGGTCCCGCGACTATGGTCGACCAGAGCTGGACTAAAAACGATCTTAATCCCGCTTCTATGGTAAAATTCGATAACGATACGGTTGTCGAAAACTTCGTAAACGGTACCGAAGCATGGTTCGCTCTTCAGGGCGCGACCGAAATCGCTACCAACATTATCTCCCTTTACTCGGGTTACGAAACATATGGTAAGACTATCGTTAAGGACGGTAAATTCAATCTCCTGTCGGTAATCATGGAAGCCGGCGGAATTACTTCGACCGATCCTTCTTATCGCGGCACGTTTATGAAAGGCAACAATTTTGCTCTCACGACATATGCGGACGCAGATAATCAGCAGCTTACCGCGGCATACTCGATGTTCGCTCAGGTTTCCGGACTTTTGGGAAAAAGAGCTCCCGTTGCCATAACGAACGGCGGATCGCTTAACATAATAGTTCCGCAGGGCAGAAGCATTTATCTTGTAGACGGCGTAAAAGTTACGAAACTTATGAAAGAGGATCCCACGGGCAGAACGCTCGGCGCGCTTGTACAAAAGGTAATGGGCGGCACCGCTACGGCAGAAGAACAGGCTCAGATTATGCAGACGACGGCTATAAAAGGCGATCTTTCGGGTATATTGCTTCCCGTAGGCAGCACGACTTTCGGCGCGGTTGTATCCGTTTACGACAAAGTTCAGGCGTAAAAACAAATAAAATCTTAAACGATTAAAAATCAAAAACGGTTATGTCCGGACGGTACCGTTATCGTCCGGATACGACCGTTTTTTCTGTTTTAAAATAAAAGTCGGCCTTTTTGTCGCTTTTAAGATAAACGGAACAAACCGCCCGTTAAAATAAAAACGGTCTTAAATTAAAAAAGTCAAGTCCGAACCGGAATAAAAAATAAATAAAGGCATAATCATTTAAAGTTAAAATTTTCGCGCATAATTGCTTATCTGAACGTTTTTCTTTATATTTTTGCTCGTTATTTTAATCAAATGCTTCATTTGAGCAAAAAACGAAAAATAACGAAAATTTTCATTTTGCTATTGACTTATTAAAAATAAAGTAGTATACTCTAATAATCATATTCGGTAAGTATATTATCTTATAACAAAAAGTCGTGTCGCAAATTCGGCATAAGCTCGGTTTCGGCGGAACGTTATCGGTAAAATACCGCCGCAAATCGAAAAGGGGGTAAATGTATGACAGAGTTTTACAAAAAATTAGAGGCGACTTCGCCCGTGTCTGCGGTAATACTTGCGATAGCGATTATTCTGCTTGCGGGCTTTCTGATGACGCGTATTACGAAGCTGCTTAAGCTCCCGAACGTTACCGCCTACATACTTGCAGGTATAATCATCGGACCGTATTGTCTTAACGCCGTTCCGGAGAACGTTATTAAAGGTTCTTCGTTCATATCGGATATCGCACTCGCTTTTATAGCGTTCAGCGCGGGGGAATTTTTCAGATTTTCTTCGTTTAAAGGGAAGGGCAAACAGCTTATAATAATCACGGTACTCGAAGCGTTGATGGCTTCGCTTCTCGTATTTATTCTGACGTTTTTTATATTAAGGCTCGGACTTGCGTTTTCGCTCGTGCTTGCTGCGCTCGCTTCGGCGACGGCGCCCGCGTCCACGCTTATGACGATCCGTCAGACTAAAGCGAAGGGCGATTTCGTAGACACGCTTATTTCGGTAGTTGCATTGGACGACGTGGTTTCGCTTTTCGCATTCTCGATAGCAATATCGGTGGCGATGGCTTCGTCAACGGGATCGTTCGACGGTAAGACGGTGTTTTTGCCGTTCGTGTACAATCTTCTGATGATCGCTCTCGGGGCGGGCGTTGGCTTCCTTCTTAAAGTACTTATGGCGAAGCGTTCCACCGACAACAGACTTATCGTTTCGATAGCGCTTTTGTTTTCGCTCTGCGGCGTAGGCGCCGCGCTCAACGTATCGCCGCTTCTCGCGTGCATGGTCATGGGCATGGTCTATATAAACGCTTCGAACGACGACAGACTTTTTAAACAGCTCAACTATTTCTCGCCGCCGATCCTCTTAATGTTCTTCGTGCGGTCGGGTATGACTTTCAGCCTCGATACGCTTTTCGACGTCGAGTCGAGAGTGGCGGGCGTGCCGCTTCTGCTTATAGGATGCCTATACTTTATAGTAAGAATAGGCGGCAAATATTTAGGTGCGTTTTTAGGCTGTAAAATCTGTAAAAAGCCAAAAAGAACCACCTACACGATGGGACTTGCCCTTATTCCGCAGGCGGGCGTTGCGATAGGTCTTTCGGAACTCGCCGCGCGTACCATAGTAGGAACGACGGGTACCGTTATTCAGACGATAATAATGTCGTCGAGTATTTTGTACGAACTGATAGGTCCGGCGATGGCTAAACTCGCGCTTACGCTTTCGGGCGCGATAAAAGAAGGGCAGGAAGGCGCTTCTTCATCCGCAGCGGACGATACTCCTATAGAGAGCGCGAAATCGCAAAGGGAACTTTTAATCGAACGTATGAACGCCATTCAGGCGGAAATCGACCGTGAAAATTACGCCCGCAGCGAAGAAGAAAAAGCGTTTACGGACGCCGCAGAGGGCGCGGACGACGTTGAAACGGAAGAATTATTACTAAATAACGAAAAAAACAGAAAATTTATAAACAGGAGGTGAAATCATGGATCCGATCGCAAAATTATTAGGTTCATGGTGTCTGGGCTTCAATACCTGGGGCGTAGTGATTAAACTTGCGTTGTCGCTTCTTTTGGGAGCGGTCATCGGGTGCGAAAGAGCCACCAAGCGTCATGCGGCTGGACTCCGTACATTCATGCTCGTATCGCTCGTTTCGACGCTTGCGGCAATGATAGACGTATATCTTGTAAGCAAGGTAGGGGCAAGCTTTTCGCTCGTAATCGGCGCGACCGTAATAGGCATAGCAATCGTCAGCTCCAACACCATTTTGTACAGCTCAAAAAGCCAGCTCAAAGGTCTTACGACTTCGGTGGCGTTATGGGGAATGTGCTTCGTAGCGGTGCTTATCGGCCTCGACCTTTATACCGCCGGGCTTATAAGTTTCGTCGCGTTCGTCATAAGCCTTAAACTTTTGATGAGAGTGGAATACGGCTTCAAACGCAGGTCGAACCATTTTGAAATTCATCTGGAACTTAAAAGCAAAACATCGCTTACGGACTTCATCGCGACCGTCCGTAAACTCGGTCTTAAAATCGACGATATCGAACTCAATACCGCTTATTTGAACAGCGGTTTGTACGTATATTCGATCGCGCTTACCATTGTTTCGGGCAACTTCAAAAAGTTCGTGAAGCACGACGACATAATAGCCGCGCTCAGCCAGCTCGATTACGTCAATTACGTCGAAGAACTCGACTGATTTACGCTTAATCTCTTAAAAAGAACTCCTAAAAATAAAAAACGCTTTTTGTTTTCAAAGGGCGTTTTTTATTTTTGCGGTTTTCAAGTGAAAGGTCTTTACGTCGGATAATTTTACGGTAATATTACAAAACCGCGTTTACAATAAAAAATTTTTATGTTATACTGAAAATAGATTTAGGATACAAAGGAGAAAATATGGATAAGAAAAAGACCATCGCGCTCGTGGCTCACGACAACAAAAAGGCGGAAATAGTCGGCTGGGCAATGAAAAATAAAGATTCTCTCGCAAAATTCAACCTTTGCGGAACGGGAACCACTGCTAAACTCGTGGCAAAATCAACGGGACTCGAAGTAAAAGGTTACCTTTCGGGACCGATGGGCGGCGACCTCGAAATCGGTTCAAAAGTAGCCGAAGGCGAAATCGACGACGTAGTGTTCTTCTGGGATCCGTTGCAGGCGCAGCCGCACGATCCGGACGTAAAAGCTCTTTTAAGAATAGCCGTCGTTTACGATATTCCGATAGCGACCAACGTCTCTACCGCGGACTGCGTTCTTAAATCCGAACTTGCCGCGCTCGGAAAATAATCCGGTCTAAAAACAAAGTGTAAAAACAAGTCGGAATTTTCACCGATAATAAAAGACATACCAAAAGGACAGATAAAAATGAAAAAGCGCTTAAAAATTTTTCTTATGACCGCGCTTATACTCGTGTTTGCGGGTTCTATGGCGGCGTTTTCGGGTTGTAAAAAGGATAATTCCAAAAACTGGAACGTTTCCGCATCCGGCAAAACGGTAAAAGCGAACATAACGGACGATAAGAGCGGCGGTTACATTCTTAACGTAGAGGGAACGGGCACGATAAAAGACTTTTCGTCTAAAATAGATCCCCCGTGGTGCGAATACCGTAACAAAATATCGGAGATAAAAATAGGCGAAGGAATAACCGAAATCGGAACGAACGCCTTTTCGGCGGTAGAAGTCGGCAGGGTTGTCATCCCGAGAAGCGTAACTACGATTTATACGGATGCGTTTTCGGATAATACCGTTTTGTACCTGTACGGCGACGTAGCTGTTTACGCCGGAGCGAAGACCTTATTATACAGCGAAACCGAACCGTCCGCCGACGGCTACTGGCATTTTGTGGACGGCAAACCCGAAAAATGGGGTATAAAGGTTTTGTTTATAGGCAACAGCTTTACTTTTTACAGCAACATTCCCGGAATTTTCGGCGAACTCGCAAAGGGAGCAGGCAAAAACGTAACGGTTGAATCGGTAACGAACGGCTCCTGGACTTTATCCAAATTCGCCGACAAAACCGACGAATACGGCGCGAAGGTTCACGCAAAACTCACCGCAAACGACGATTACGACGCGATAATATTGCAGGATCAGAGTACGAGACCGCTCGCAAATAAAACGGGCTTCGTTTCCGGCATAAAAGCCATGGCGGAAAAAATAAATTCCACGCAAAAGTCGTGCAGAATTTATTTATACGCAACCTGGGGATTCGAAGAATACGCGTCCAAAAACAATATGACCATACCGCAGATGGAAGCGAAGATCCGCGCGGAATACGCTTCGGCGGCAAAAGAGATCGGCGCGACCGTATGTAACGTCGGGAAAGCGTTTACCAAAGTTTATACCGAAAACAACGACATAAATTTGTACTACTCTGAGGACAATAAGCACCCGTCTTATAACGGCGCGTTTTTATCCGCATGCGTACATGTTTCGACGATACTGGGTATAGATCCGCGTACCTCGAACTTTAACGGTTCGTCCGAAATCACGCCCGAAGTTGCCGCTATCTTAAAGCAAGCCGCTTATAATGCGGTATTCGGCTGATAAGGTGCATTACGATATAAAGAGCCGATTAAAACAAAATAAAACTAAAAAGCGAAGCTTTTATATCGGAGCTTCGTTTTTTACGCCTTAAAAAACGCTTCCGGAGCGGCGGTTAAACGCTCGTTGCGCCGGCAGAAAATACAAATTATATAAAAACATATGAATATTTGCCGAAATAAGCATATAAAAAACGAAATCGATATTGACAACGTCTTTTTTGTGTCTTATAATAATTAAGCTTGGTAATATCTGTATTTATTTATATTAAAAAAATAAAGTCCGGATGGCCTTTTTACACAAAAATTTAAAGTTCAAAAGAGGCGCCTCTTTTGCTTGCTTCTTTTCATAAGCAAGCAAAAGAATATTTATTCAGCAAAAGAATAATATTTACCGCTATGCGGTAATGAGAAAAAAGGAGAAAAAAATGAAAAAACGTTTTATTGCAGCGTTGCTTCTCGTAGTAATGTGCATGGGCGCGTTTTCGGCTTGTTCGCTTACGGGTAAGCTCGAAAAAGACGTTCAGGTATATCTCGAAACAAGCGACGGGCTTTTAGGTCCCTACACGGTAAACGCGTTCAATAACGCGATAGTTCCCGCACAGGAAGCGCCTAGAGGCAAAAAGCAGTTGGGATGGACCGACGACAAAAACTGGAACGAAAAGGACATTAAAAATGTCTCCGTTTCCGAAAACGTAGGTCTTATCCGTTACGACGACGTAAAAAATTACGCAAAAAAGGGTAAAGTAACTCTTTATCCCGTATTCGGCGAAATCACCCGCCACGATATAGCGATTGCCTGGTATGCAAAATCAGGGACTTCGGGACTTAATCAGTCTGTAATGGACGATTTTACCGATGCGCTTAAGGCGTACCTCACCGAACAGGGAATGAACCCTGCCGAAATGGATATAGTAGTCCGCGGATACGACGGCAACGTGGGTACTTCGTGCGGAAACATCATGAAGGATTCGGACATCGATATTATGGTCGGCTGGGCTGCCAGAAGCAATATCGAAGGCACCGGCGGACTTAAAGCGGGCGAAGACTTCTTACAGAACTACGGCAATATCACGCTTAAAGGAGCCGAAAACAACAAAGCTCGTTATGCGGCAAGACTCGGCGATACGGATCTCGTAAAACAGGTTTATAACTGGATTCTGACCACTTACGGCGGAACGGGAGCTAAAAAGGATTACGACGTAGCCGATACGCCCGTCGATCCCGATCCGAGTGAGCCTGATACTCCTGTCGAAAAGGCTGATTTTGTCGTTTCGATATGGAACAATACAAAAGGCGAGTGGATAAAGACAGAACAGATTGAAAGCCTTAAAACGGCGTTTACCGCTTACCTTGCGGAAAAAGGCGTTGATACCGCTAAATTGAAAATCGAATGGAGAGTAGAAGAAGACGTAACCAACGTTGCGGCTCTTGTAAAATCGGTAAACGATAAAGGCGACGTAGACTTTGTACTCGCATGCGGTAAAAACGTAAACAGCGACGGTAATCTTACTAATCTCGAAAAAGTTCAGATTAACGAAACTCCTTATATGACCGCCGGAAGATATATTGCGGTACTCAATAAGGACAATCCCAACCAATATGCAAAAATGCTTTACGAATTTATGTCCGGTAAAAAGTTCCCGATAACTCTTACCGACACTACGCTCACCGTATCGGTATGGAATAACACAAAAGGCGAGTGGATAACAACCGAACAGCTTGAAAGTCTTAAAACGGCGTTTACCGCTTATCTTGCGGATCTCGGCGTAGATACGACTGCTTTGACAATTGTCTGGAGAGTCGAAGAAGCTGTAACCAACGTTGCAGCTCTTGTGAATTCGGTTAACACTGCCGGCGACGTAGACTTTGTGCTTGCATGCGGTAAGAACGTAAACAGTGAAGGTAATCTTACCAATCTCGAAAAAATTCAGATTAACGAAACGCCTTATATGACCGCAGGAAGATATATAGCTGTGCTTAACAAAGATAATCCCAATCAACTTGCTGAATTATTATACGAATTCATGACAGGGAAGACCTTCCCGTCGTTAGCCGAAGGAGGTGCCCAATAATGAAAACGAAGGCAAGACTTATCAAAGCCGCGGCGATAGTAAACTACGCGTTTACCGCATTGTGGTTTGTAGTAACGGCGTGTTTCTTCGCACTGTCGAACAATTTATACTGGATGTTTCTGGTATTTGCGCTCGCAACTCTTTACACCGGGTTTGTAACGATGTCAGTAAAAGACAATATGACGGGCGTTAACTTATCCAAAAAAGAAAATACCAAGCTCCTTGTATGCTGGATTTTAAGTATTTTATCGCCGGCTTCGTTCGTTCTTCTCGCAATAGCTTACTTCTATAAAAAAGAAGACAGCGAAAAGACCGAAACGCCCGCTGCGGAAACAAAACAGACCGAAATTAAAGCCGCAGATACGGTAAAAGAAGAAAAAGCTGCCGAAGCAACGGTAAAAACGATCCCGGTCGTTCCCGCGGATTCCGAAGAAGCCGAAAAGGCAAAACCCGTAAACGTAGCTCAGGAAAAACAGAGTAAAGGAAAGCCGTTCTATAAAAAGGCGTCCTTCATAACGATGTGCGTATCGTTTTTGCTTATATTCGTATTCGGATTTTCGGGCATGTGTTTCGAAACTTCGGGCTTCAAAGTCAAGGTGACGGATTTTACTCTCACCAAAGAGATGACCGAAAAGTATAACAACGGCGAAATTTACGGTAAACAATACGTTATCGGTGAAGAAACCGACGAAAGCGGCAAAACGCACACAGGCAGTTATTCGGTAACGATGTACGTTCCTAAGACGGCTACGGAAGCAAATCCCGCTCCCACGGTATTCGTTCTTCCCGGGTTTACGCGTACCAAGACGACCATGGCGCAGTATTGTATCGAACTTTCTCGCCGCGGCGCGGTAGTATTCTGCATGGATCCGGGCGCTCAGGGCTCGACCACCGCTAATTCGACCGCCGGCGCGAACGGTATCGAATATCTCGTCCAGTACGTTTACAACAATACCGACGATTTTAAGTTCTGCGACAAAAATCGCTTCGGTGCGGTAGGACACTCGGCGGGTGGCGGCAACGTTATAACTCTCGCTTCCGACATGGCGGGCGGCAGTTATGAAACAAGTATTATAAAAGCCGTTTACGATTCCGGTTATATCAAAATTTCCGCGGCGAACAAGTTCAAAAACTTAAAATGCAACGCCGCTATGTCCTACGCTTATTATGACGAAGGCGCGTTCCGTTATCAGACCGATACCACCGCCGTAGAAGTAATAGCTAAGAGATTTATTAACGAAGTAAACGGTTCTAATCTCGGAATCGAGAACGTCGAATACGAAAAGGGTTACGGAAGCATGACCGACGGCACCTATCGTATCGTTCATCGTGAAAAGACCAATCACTGCTTCGAAATGTACGATAACTTAAGTATCGCAAACACCGTAGATTTCTTTAACGAAACTTTAGAGATCGGCTCGTCTGTAAAGGGAACCAGACAGATATGGTTCGGCAAAGAATTTTCTAACGGTCTCGCTCTTGCGGCTGCGTTCACGTTTATCATAGCTCTTTTGGGAGTGTTGATGGAAACCCCGTTCTTCGCAACGCTTAAAACCGGCGGCAAGGTGAAAGGAGAGACTTCAGGCGCGGAACTTAAATCGCTCGATTCGCCCGTTCCGTCCAAGACTATCGCGAGAAAGATAATCTTCTGGACGAGCATGATTTTAACTTCGATTATAGCGTGTCTCGACTACATACCTCTCGCGAATTTGTCGATTGAAATCTTCCCGACGAGCAACCTCGCAAGCGTGTTCACGTTTACCTTCCCCGCGCGTATGGTCAACGCCATACTCTTGTGGGCGCTCATAAACGGCGCGATAGGGCTTGTGATATTCTTCGCGGTTACCGCGCTCGAAAACTTGTACGAATACGTAATGTATAAGGCAAAGGGCATAACTCCGCACTACGACTGGAGCAAGTACGAAGCGATAAAGATTCGCGGCAACGGCTGGAAAAACGTTCTGTTCAACGTTCTCAAAACTCTCTTGCTTCCGATAATAATGTTCGGCGCGTTCTACTTTACGTTGCAGCTTTCGTTCTGGTGTTTCCATCAGGATTTCCGCTTTATGCTCGTATCGGCTTCGCCCATAAACGGCAGAATGTTCGTAACCATGCTCGAATACGTTCCGATAATCTTCGTATTCTATATTTCAAACTCTATAAGAGTAAATTGCAGTATAGGCAAAGAAGGCTGGAAAGAGTGGAAGGTTCTTCTTACCGGCGCGCTCGCAAACAGCCTGGGACTTGCGTTTATACTTTTAATCAATTACGTCTGCTACTTCGTAACCGGAACGCCTTACTACGGCTACTGGGGAAACAACAACGAAGTATGGCTCTTTGTGAACATGGTATTCGCGCTCGTCGTAATGATGTTCATACTTCCCATATTCAACCGTATTACTTACAAAAAGACGGGCAACGTGTGGGTAGGGGCGATAACCTGGTGTCTTATCTTTATAATGATGACGATTTCCGCCTCGGTATCGTACATTCCGATTTATTGAGAGTAGATAATTTTGCGGAAGCGTTTCGGTGATACAGGTATAACAAAATGATGCCGGATGTTTAGCCGAAACGTTACCATGAAACTTATACAAAAACCAATATAAGGCTCATAAAAATCTAAAAAATACAACAAAAAACGACCGCGATTTTTGCGGTCGTTTTTATATGTTATAAAATTATTGTCGGAACGGGTAAATGATTACGCTTTTACGGCTGTTTTTTGGAACCGCTTTTCGCTGTGGAACCATGCGCCGTGTTATGTTCTTTTTTTGCAGCTTCTTTAACGGGTAATTCTTTTATCGTTTCTTTTGTCTGTTCGTTCAATGCTGTTTTGTCGTCGGTGGCTGAAGAGAGTTCGGCTCCGTCCGCTTCCTTTTTGGTTTTGCCTTTTACCTTTTCGGAATTAGGGGCGCCCGTTCTTACTCTTGCGCCCGAGCGGGCGCGGGTTGTAAAGTATTCCTTCGGGGTGGTATGGAAATACTTTTCAAAAGTTCTGTAAAAAGTTTTTCTGCTCTTAAAGCCGTAAGAGAAGATCTGTCCGTCGATAGAATCGTTTTCGTTAAAATTATCGACCATCATATCGAGACGGATTGAGTTGACGTATTCTCTGAAGTCGACGTGCAGATTCCTGTGCAGAATTTCCGAAAGGTACGATTTGTTGTAGCCGAACTTTGCGGACAAAAAGTCGAGAGTGATGTCCTCGTGATAATTTTTATAAACGTAGTCGGTTATCTTCTGAATTATGTCGTAATTTATTTCGGTATCCGGCGAAGCTTCCTTAAAAGCGCAGTTGCGATAGACAAGACCTAAAATTTCATAAATTTTGGCGGTCAGGTCGAGTTCGTTTGTCTGGCTCACTTTGTGCATTAAAGATTCGCAGGTCTTAAAAATCGGCGCGGCAACCTTCGGCGGAAGAATGGGATTGACGATATTTCCGACGACGTTATCGAAGTAGGTGGAAAGGTACTTTACCGGGATAAGTATAAAAGCGTTCTGCTTGTTCTTTCCGAAGTCGTCTATTTTGTGCGTGAGGCCGGAGTCGACGAAAAACGCTTCGTCCTTTTTTACGACGTACTTAACTTTGTTAAGGTATACGTCTATATAGCCGTCTTTGCAGAACAAAATCTCAATTCCTTTATGGAAATGCTCCTGATAGGTAAGGTCGGCGTAAGACACCAAAAGTTTTTGATTATTGCTGTCTCTGTAGTATTCGTAAAATGCCATTTATGCCTCCAAAAACTCCCCGAACCAAAGATATGACACAAATAAAAGAATAAATGCTATTGAAATCGGAAAGCGATTATATTATAATACGTTTGTAATTGAATGTCAACCGTTAGAGAATATTGAAAAACGAAATGAAAATTATTTTCACAACATATGATATTTTTCATATTTTAACGGAAAAATTTCAATTATTTGCTCAAAATCATCCCAAAATTAACAAACAAACGGTAAAAACGGGATAATTCGATATTATTGTAAGGATAAAAGCATACAATCGGAATAAATATAAGGTCTGAAACCGTAAGTCTGAAAGTAAAAGAGCAAAGCGCATTATGCCGTTGCGTATTTTATTATTAATAATTGCGTAATATATTATCTATATTATCTATCATACATTAATTTTATAGGCAAGTAAATCAGCATACAGAGATAGAATCCGTGTAAATTTAACGTTTATTTTACAAATCCAAGGCGGAATTTTTACATCGTGATAATATTGTTAAAACGTGCCGCAGAGTAGCGGGTTGTTGCGTAAAAGGCGGTAACGGTGCCGATAAGCGGTAAACCGAAAACAAGACAAAAAAGCCAAAAGAACGCAAAAGTCGTAAAATAAAACCGAATCCGGCAAAGGGGTACCCCTTTGCTTGCGCCAAGTCGCAAGCAAACAAGATCTATATAGCCGATGGGAAAAATAAGGAAGGAATAAACGTACCGCCGGAATCAGAACGGCGGACGTAAAAAATATAAGAAGGAGAAAGAAAATGAAGAAGTTATTAGTATTATTAACTGCTTTATGCCTGTCGATGTCGGCGATATTGTTCGTCATGGGCTGCAATTCCACAAAGAAGCACGATCACGTTGCCGCTACGGAATGGCAGACTTCCGAAACACAGCACTGGCACGAATGTACATTCGAAGGTTGCAAGGAAAAACTTGACCTTGCCGACCATACGTACGATCAGGAAGTCGCCAAGGACGAATACAAAAAATCCGACGCAACCGATACCGTACCCGCGACTTATTATAAGTCCTGCGTATGCGGAGTAAAGGGAACGGAAACGTTCACGGTAGGCGACGCCAAAGGTCATACCTATCCTGCGGAGGTCGAAGCTTCTGCCTGGACATGGACCGAAGCGGAAAAAGGCTATACCGCAACCCTTACGCTTAACTGCGTAAACGGCGACGATACCAAAGTTCTTACCGCAACCGTAGTTTTAAGCGACGACGAAGATAAGACTTATCCTGCGAACTGCAAGAGAGAAGGTCTTAATACTTACGTTGCTACCGCCGAATTAAACGGCAACACTTATACGGCTGAAAAAGGAGTCGTCCTTGCCGTAAATCCCGAAGCTCATAACTTAAAGCACTTCGATCTCGAAGCCGCAACGTGCTTCAAAGCCGGTCATAAGGCTTACGAATACTGCGCTTCCTGCAAAAAGTATTTTGAAAAGGACAGCGAAAACAAGCTTACCGAAACTACTCTGGAAGCTCTTGCTATTGCAAAGCTCGAACACGACTTTGAAAACGGCACCCATCACGACGCCG
Source organism: Clostridiales bacterium (assembly GCA_003538975.1). Classification (GTDB taxonomy): domain Bacteria; phylum Bacillota; class Clostridia; order Christensenellales; family Borkfalkiaceae; genus UBA11475. Next base: position 147,745 of record DPQQ01000010.1, read on the forward strand.
TAGCTTCGACCTGCCTTGTTGCCGGCAACGTCGCTTATAACGAATGTAAAAACAACTGCGGAACTCTCGCGGTAAAAGAAAACGACGTATGGGCAGAAAAGACTTTGGAAGAAGTAACTCTCGAAAAAGTTGATCATAATTACAATATAGACGAAGACGCTTTCCACTGCACCGTATGTGGCGATCAGAGAACGTTTGTAAAAGGCGTTCCTCAGATAATTATCCCCGCTGCGGAAAAGGGCGACTTCACGATGAAGTTCTCCGTTTCTATGAACGTAGCGAGCGTTGACCAGGCAAAATGGGCTTTCATAGCGAAAGTAGGCGTTCTTCAGGCGGAAAATGCTAACTGGACTATTTACGGCGAAGGTCATATATTTGCTTCTGCCGGCTGGAATACTCATAACGGTACCGCACCTTATTATTTCAGAAGCGCGAAAGACGTGACTGTTCCCGATTGCAAATCGCTTACTTCGGAATACACTATTACGAGAACCGGTAAGTTCTACACCTTCTACATTCTTACGACTTACGTAAATGCGGAAGGCGTGCAGACTGTCGTTCCGTCTCTTTCGGCGGGTTCTCCGTCGTCGGATGCTGAAAGTCTTGTTCTTGCGGCAACCACTTTAAGAGACGTTACTCCGACTATCTCGAATTATTCTTTCTCGAATACGGCTTACGACCTTTTAGGCGAAGTTACCGCTAATGATTTAGGTCTGGACGGTACGGTAGTCAACGTAACCGAAGCTACCGACGGTACTCCCAGTCAGGAATCGAACTACGTAGGTGAAGCGGGACTCGATCTCGGATACATCCCCGTAGGCGGCAAGCTCGAACTTGAATTCAACAACAAGAGAACGACCGCAGGCGACAACAACTGGCAGAACTACGTTATGTACCTTTACAACGCCGACGCCAACGCAACGCTCGTAGGCGGCAGCGGAACGCACAACGGCACCGGCAATCCGACCAACGCTCTTTTAAGAGAACGCGGAAACAACGGCGAAACCTGGAAGAAGGGCGTTCATACCCACAACGGTATGTCTGCTGCTAACGGTATCTTCTGTTACAACCCCGGCGGAGCTAATTATAACAACCCGATGGAAAACTCGACCGTTTCGATTACTATTTACAGAGTAAGCAAAGACGTCGTATACACTTACACCACGTTAAAAGGCGAAAACCTTAACATGGTAGGCTCTTCGCTTTTATACCTTCCCGAATTCGTAGAAGGCGGCGTAAACAAACTCGGCGTAGCTTTAAGCTCCCGTGGCGCAACCTTAACCATCGCTTCGGCTAAGCTCTATGTTGCAAGCAATCACACTCACGCTTATGGTGAAGAAATCGCTCAGGTAGCCGCTACCTGCGTAAAAACGGGCGTCAAAGCTCATTACGTCTGTGCGGACTGCGGTCTTACCTTCGTAAAAGAAGGCGAAAACTACGTTTATACTTCCGCTAAAAACCTCGTTATAGCGAAAGCCGCTCATAACTGGGGCGAATGGGAATCGGTAGACGCAACTTCTCATAAGAGAACTTGTCAGAACACCGAATACTGCGACGCTACCGAAACCGCCGCTCACGTAAAGGGCGATAACGATCTTTGCGAAGTTTGCGGATACGATATGTCCTGCAAACACGCTACCATCGAACTCAAAGCGGGCAAAGCAGCTACTTGTACCGAAAACGGTGTTGAAGAATATTACGAATGTGCCGACTGCCATAAGTTATTCTCCGACGAAGCGGGCAAAAACGTTATAACCGCTCCCGTAGTAATCAAGGCTTTAGGACACAAGTACGACGATCCTTCCGATCCGTTCAAATGTACGAGATGTCAGGTTGACGGAAGAGAATTGGTATTAAACGAAAAAGCGGATATCGTATCGCAACTTAAAGGTGACTTCATTCTTACTTATAAGGCTATTTCCGACGGCGATAGCAAAAATCATTGGGATCAGTTCAACAACAGATTCAAAATGGTAAGCGATTACGAAAAACTCGTAAGAAGCGATGATGTTGATATAGTATCTTGTACGACGTTATTCAATACTTACAATGCCCCCGGCAGATTGTTAAGTCGTTCGACTTATCAGGCAAACGGATTCTATCAGGGCAAGGTTAACGTTACCGTAACCATATACAGATTCGGTAACTATGTAAGCATTGAAGTTAACAGCACCAGATTTGACGAAACAACGAAGTTCAATAAAGGTTCCGCAAATGAGACTGAAACCGAAAAAGGCGTAACGGCTCATATGAAATGCGTATTACCCGTTACTATTCTCGCTAACGTTGAAGTAGTAGCTCAGGGTACTTACCTTAAACTTTATGATTTCAATCTTACGCAAAACGTTTCTACCGCAACCGAACTTGCGGAAACTCCCGTAACGATAGAAAAGCCCGCAACTTCAGTTGATGGTGATTCATTTGCTGAAATGCCGGATGGTAAAGAACAGGCTTCATTCGAAGCGTTGCTTGGAGTAGGTCAGTCGATAACCGTTGAATTATCATCGAAGAGAAATACGGCTACGACGATTGATAATAACTGGCAGAATTACTTTGCATATATTTATGCGGCTAACGGCGAAAACACTCACGTCGCACAGAATAACCTTATAGCGAGAGAAAGAGGTAACTCTTATGACGTATGGCTTAATAAGGGAGCGACGTATTGCCATAATACAAATGGTAACGGCGGAGTTATCGAAGCAATGAGCGTTTGTGTAAATAACCCGAAAGGTGCCGCTTATAACGAACAGATGAATAACGCTTCCGTTGTGCTGACTGTTAACAGAGCTACTGCAGATACCGTTTATTACAGCGTAATCATTTCTACGTCTTCGTATAATATGTATTCCGTATTCAAACTTAACGTTGCAAGTGCATACGGCGAAGCAGTCGAAAAGGTAGGCGTTGCGATTATGACGAGAGAAGCCGACGTAACCGTTACTTCCGCTAAACTTTACACTCCGGTTACCGAAGCGTAAAAATTAACTTAATCATCCTTTTCAAAACCTCCAAATTTTGAAAAATCTCTATGGTGTATCCCCGAAATTCAGTTTCGGGGATATATCCGTAGAAAAACACCTTAAAATTTCTATCGTAATTTAGTTAAATACTATCTTTAAAACAGAAAATTTGTTCCAAAAGCTCATAATTGTAACAAAAAATATTTTAATTATCACAAAAACGGGCTTTATGGACAAAAAAACGGATTTTTACGGCAAAAACGCCGAAAAACAAGCTAAATACAAAAAGACTTAATATCCAAAATCATATATTATTCATTAAAAATAAAAACATATATTATTCGATTCATACCGATATTCGATTCATACCGATAAATCGCCGCGGGGGATATGAACTCCGCCGGGGCGCAATAAAAAGCGTTTAACGCTCGATTAAAAAAGAAGAAAAATATCGGGGCAGGTTCTTAAAACGAAAACCGTTCCGAAATAAAAATAAAAGAGGATAAATTATGAAAAAATTCTTATCGGCAATTTTAGCCGCAGCTATGTTCTGTACGGCAGGCTTAACGCTCGCCGCATGCGACAAAGGCGGTAACGGAGGCAGCGGTTCGTCCGGCGGCGAACTCGTTATGTGGTACACCGTTAAAGAATACGGCGACCTTACGCTCGAAACGAAAAACCTTCAGAGAATTAAGGAAGCTTTCGACGAAGCGCACAAGAGCGAAGGCACCACGCTTAAAATCGTTGCTAACGGAAGCTACGGCGATATCGTAAGCGGTTTCACCAACGGCGTAGGTCTTCCGGATATCACTTACGTAGACGACCAATATTATAAGAGTATGGTAAGAGCTAATTATATTACTCCTATCGACGATCTTGTTGATAAGGTAGGTCTCGATACTTCGTCCATGTGGGAAAACGCAGTTACCCGTTATCGCTGGAATAAAAAGACAAATACTTCGAACGCCGGCGATTCTTTATACGCTATTCCCAAAGATATCAACCCGACCGTTCTTATCTACAACAAAACCGCGCTTAAAAATGCGGGCATCATTGTTATAAGCGTAGAAAAGGAAGATATTGAAGGCTTCTACGCAGGCACCAAGACGGACGCTTACGGCAAGACCATCGACGAGTATAAAGATCTTGCAAGATTTAAGGGCCATTACGCAAAAGACCTTGAAAGAGGCTATTATTCCGCCGCTAAAATCTTCAACAACAAAGTCGCTATGAGCTGGGAAGAACTCGAAGAATTCGGTAAGGTTCTCACTCAATCGTTTAATCCGAGCAGCCCGACAACCTACGGATTCTATACCGAATGGTGGTTCAACTTCGGCTGGTCGGTAGGCGGCGACTGCGTAGGGCTTCAGAAGAACGGCGAATACGTTTTCACTCTTAACGACGACGCGCCCAACTATAAAGTAGTCAAGGCTGTTACGATAAACGGCACTTCTTATACTCCTTCCGAAGCAGGCACATTCGTAAGCTATCAGGATAAACAGTGGCTCAAAGCGGACGCTTCGAGAGTAACTGCTCTCGGCGATTCCGTTCAGAAGTTCCCGTCCACGCGCGACGCTTTCGGCGAATTCTGCATGCTCACAAGACCCGAAGGTTACGCCGATCCCGATTACGGATACAAGGGAATAGGCATTACCCCCAAGTGTACTACTGACTACTCTACTTATAAAAAGGCTACTTCGCAGTTCAACAACGGCGGTCTTGCTTCCTATATCACTTATATCGACGAAGTAAACGCTATAAAGAACGTCGACTACGATATGGCTCCCGTCCCTGTATACAAAGAATACGACGACGACGGCAACGTAGTTAAAGAAGGAAAGGCTGCTTCGCAGTCCAAATCCACGGGCTATGCGATCACAACCAACAGCAAGAAGAAAGAACTTGCCGCAAAGGCAATCAAATGGCTCGCTACCGAAGGTCAGCAGTACATGGCGACGGACGGTTACGCTATCCCGAACTCTTACGACCTTGCTAACCGCTACTATAAAAATCAGGTAGACGAAACCAAAAACTGGGATTCGGTATTCACTTCGGCTAAAACGCAGCAGGCGGGCGACTGGTGGTACTTCTATAACAGAGAATGGATTTCCAACTGGTCTCAGCCTCTTAACCAGGACTCGAACTCGGTAAGAAACAACGGCAAAACGATGAAAAAGTACTTTGACGAAGTCGTTTCGATAACCAACGACAGACTTAAGACCTACACAAGATAACAACAGATATACTAAATTATTTACTAAAAGGCGCTTTTTATGGTTATTAAAAAACCCAAAAAACAATTAACGAGAAAGCAGAAAGATAATATTCTCGGAATATCGCTCGTTTCGATACATTTCATAGGATTTGCGTTGTTTGTGGCGATACCTCTTATCATGAGCTTTATCATGGCTTTCTCGTACTTTCCGCCGTACAGACAAGAGCTTAAGTACGCTGATTTCTGCGGTTTCGATAACTTTGTTTATATGTTTACCGAAGCCGACAGCGGCCTGATGCCTAAAGTCGGGGGACATCTTATCTGGAAAGCGACGGGCAATACGTTGTTCCTTTGCTTATCCATTCCGTTCGAAATCTTTATCGCTCTTCTTCTCGCGCAGCTTCTGCGTTCCAAGATCAAGTGCAGAAAGCTTTTCAGAGTTATCTTTTATCTTCCGTACGTATGCTCGACGGTCGCTATAGCTTTCGTCTGGGGATATATTTTCAGCGGTAGCTTCGTTCAGTCGTCGCCCGGCGTATATCAGCCTACGGGACTCGTGAACCAGATAATAAGATTCTTTAACCCCGGTTCCGAAGTAATAGACTTCCAGTGGGCGGCGGGATGGACCAAGATAATACTTATCTTTATCACTATATGGACGGTTCTCGGAAGAAACATAGTTCTTCTCGAAGCCGGACTGAACAACGTAGACACCAGAGTTTACGAAGCCGCCGAAATCGACGGGGCTGGCAAGTTCACGCAGTTCTTCAAGATAACTATGCCGCTTATCACGCCGACTATATTCTATCTTCTTATCACGAGTATTATCGGCGCGCTTCAGTCCTACGTTACCATGGAATCGTTCGTTACTTACAGATACCAGTGTTACGGCGAAAACAACTCCGCAATCACTATTGTCGCATACATAATGTGGTACATGAACAGAAACGACGACATTTATTACAAGACGTCGGCTGCCGGAGCAATAAGCAAAACGTGCGTTTCGGGTCTCGGCGTTGCGTGCGCGGCTACGCTGTATCTTACCGTTTTAGTCGCGATTATAACGTTTGTCAACAACAGATTAAGCAAAAAGTGGGTGTATTACGATGACTGATATGAATAACTCTTCCATAAACGTAACTTTATCCGACAAAGGTGAAGAAGCATCCGCAAAAAAAACGATCGAAAAACTTAACGAAGGAAAGAAAAAGATTAAAAAACCTTTCTCCTGGAGCAAGTTCTTCGTGTACTTCGTGCTTATTCTGCAAGCGCTTCTTATACTCGTTCCGTTCTATATAATGCTTATTTCGAGCTTCAAGACCGACGAAGAACTTTTAGGCGTGCATTTTACCTGGTTCCCGACAAAAGGTTTCGATTTTTCCGGCTACAAGCATGCGTTCGACTTCTCCGTTTCGGAACAGCTCGGTAACGTTCTTATAGGCTTCTGGAACACTATGTGGACGACCGTTCCCACTCTTGTAATAGGCGTTATCGCTTCGGGACTTTCCGCTTACGCTTACGCCAAGATCAACTTCAAGGGGAAGGGCGTGTTCTTCGGATTCACTCTCTTTATGATGCTCGTTCCGGGTACCGTAATGATTATTCCCACGTACTTCATGTACAAGTCCATCGGCTGGGTAGGCACTCCGTGGCCGCTCGTTATTCCCGGACTTTTCGGAAGCGCGGGCATGGTATTCTTCCTGACGCAGTATATGAGAGGCGTTCCGAACGAAATCTTCGAAGCTGCCGAAGTCGACGGTCTCAGCCGTTTCGGAGCTTTCTGGAGAATTATGCTCCCGATATCCGTACCCGCTTTCATAGCGCAGTTCATTTTAGGATTTATCGGAAGTTACAACAGCTATTTAGGCCCGTCCCTTTATCTTAAAGGGCAGCCTCTTATGTACACCCTGCAGGTTGTACTGAGAAATATCGCCGGCGGCGAAGCGGGCAGCGTTGCGGTAAGACGTAATATGGCAGGCTCGCTTATAGCGATAGTTCCGCTTGTAATTTTGTATCTTATTTTCCAGGACAAAATTATCGACGGCGTATCCGTTTCGGGACTTAGCAAATAATAATTTATAGTAAACGGTAAAAGCGGCAAGGTTTTTTGTAAAATATTACCGCTTTTATTAAACGATTTTACCTTAAAAAACAGGAGTTTTAAATGAAAAAGATTTTAAAAAGCATAATATCGTTATCTCTTGCGGGTATGATGGTATTCGCCGTGGCGGGTTGCAACGCCGGCGGTAAGGCAGAAGCCGCTGCTTCGGACTTTACTTACGACGACGGCATTTCCGAAAGCGGTTCGTATAATACCAAATACTTCTATCGTAACGATAATCTTGTACAGTGGTTCGCAGATCCCGGCTGTATTTACGTTTCGGAAGAAGAAGATTCTGAATACGGCGGATACTTTTACATCTACGGCACCACGAGAAAGTCCGATAACGCTCTTCTGGGCGTAAGAACAAAGGACTTCGCTTCTTACGAAAATTTAGGTCCCGTAATCATGCTTTCGGAAGACGACTGGGCGAGAGGAGATATATGGGCTCCCGAAGTAATCGTAAACCCGAACCCCGCTAACGAAAACGAAAAATATCTGATGTATTTTTCGGCAAACTCGCTCGCGGCTACCGGCGACGTATCTTACGATAACTTCCATCTCGCTCTTGCATGCGCTCCCACGCCGGCAGGTCCCTTCGTATTGTACGAAAAGCTTCATAACGGCGAAGAAAATTCTTATAAAGAAACTTACAGCAATCTTATCCCGTCGATAGATTTTACCAAGCACGCGGGCGAAATTCAGGACGGAATAATAGACGTCCTCCCGTACGAAGGTTATAACGGCGGAGTTTATATGAGCTCCGAGGCGATTGATAAAGGCGTCTGGGCACTTATCGACGCTTCCGCATTCTTTGACGAAAACGGCGACGAATATCTTTACTTCGTCGGACATGCGGACAGTTATAAATCGAACGGCGTTATTTACGGCGTGAAGATGAAGGACATCGCTACTCCAGATTATTCGACTTTAAGACCTTTGGCAGTCGCGGGAAGAAAGATCATTTCCAAAGACTCGAACGGCAACTACAAGGCGACGGGTTCTGTAGCTTCGATAGATTCCGGCGTTAACGAAGGACCTTTCCTTCAGTACCACTACACCGAAAGAAACGGCGTAAAAACCAAAAAATATTATCTTACCTATTCCAATCCCGGTTACGGCGATTCGAGATACTCCGTCGACGTAGCCGTATCGGACGCTCCTTTGGGGGACTTCGATAAAATAGGCGATCTTACCGGCAGACCTATGAGCGGTATCGGCGAAGAAGGATGGAAGCACATTTCCGGCGCGGGACATCACTCCATCGCAACTGCCGGAAACGAAATGTTCATCGTTTACCATACTCACGCTGCGAGAAGCTCTTCTTATCCCAACCCGAGAGCCATCGACGCAGACAGAGTTTACTGGCAGTATAACGAAGAACTCGGTTACGATATTTATCATACCAACGGACCTACCTGGTCGTTACAACCCGTTCCCGAAGTAACCAGCGGACTTAAAAACATTGCCGGCGAAGCTTCGGTTTCGGCGACGAACGTAAAGCAGGGCAGCAAAAAAGCTTATCTTACGGATAAGTTCGTACCTACGCACGCTTACAGCGACAATATCGAATTCAGGGCGAACGGTTCTACCGTAATAACACTTACTTTCCTCGAAGATTACAAGGTAAGCAGCATATTCGTATATAACAGCAGACAGTACGATTACGCATTCGACAAGCTCGCAAAGGTTACGCTTTATAACGGCAACGTAAAATACGTTATGAACAACGTTATGTTCAACAAAGATTACGTTGAAGAAAAACCTGACGAAAACAGATACTTCGTATATCCGTCTTCGGCAGCGGTGATGGCTTTCGAACCGATAACCTGCAACAAGATAACCATCGAAATCAATTCCAAGTTATCGAAAGCCAATAACGAAATCGGCGTAGGCGACGTTTACGTTTACGGGGAGGTTGCTTAATTTATGAAAATGAAAAATTTCCTTAAAATTGCGTTGCTGTCGGTTATGACCGTTTCGGCGATAGGCGCGGCGGCGTGCAGCGGCGGCAAAGACAACAAAGACGACGGCGCTAAGACCGGCAGAAGAGTCTCATACGAACAGGAACAGGAATTATACGATAAAAATTACCGTGAAGAATGGGTAAAAGCCAACGCAAATCCCGTTTACGAGGGCATAACCGTCGACGGCAAGGTTGACGAAGCCGTATGGAACGGTTTAGGCTGGCAGACCTGGGGACAGTATCGCAAAACGATAAACTTTACCCTGACTTATAACGAAAACGGCATCTTCTGGGCGATGAAGTCCAAAGATAGCGGCGTTTTCTGGAACTTCACCAACTCGCCCGAAGGAAACACGTCTTTCGAACTTCTCGTATCGACGGCGGACGACGACTCTACTTCTCCGCAGAACTACTCTCTTCAGATAAGACAGGATACTTCGGATTACTGCATGTCTCTTCACGGAAGAAGTCCCGACTGGCAGGACGGCTGGGATAAGATACAGAGACTTGTTTATCACAAATGGTCCCTTATAGGCGAAGGCGCGGAACTTAACGAAAGCAATATGGAAGGACTTATGATGGAAGGATTCATCGACTGGTCCGCCATAGGCTACGACGTAAGCGCAAAAGGTCTTCCCGAAAAGATTAAAATCTTCCCGCAGTATAACTATCAGGACAGCAAGGATAAGTCATCCCGTGTAGACTACGTTCGTCCGCAGGCATTTTATAACAGAGCGAGAAGCTGGTACTATTTCGACGAAAAGGGATATATAAACGGCGACAACAGAATTGCCGAAGAATATCCGGACGCTATACTCGGAGACGGAACCTTTACGAGAGACGATTATTCAAACGTACTCGCAAAGACGGCGGCGTGGGACTTTTCGGAAGCGGCGAGCGGAAAATATTCGCTTAAAAAAGCTTACGACACGCAGTGGATATTCTTCAAAAACGTATCCGCGCAGAATTACGTAATCAAAACCAAAATCAAATACGACGGACAGAGATGGGGCGCGTCGACGGCAAGACTCGGTATCATTTCCGGTATGTACGAAAACGGCGCGAGCTATTCGCCTTTCAACGCTCTCGTATGGGGCGTGGGATCCAACACGAGTTCCAAGGTTTCTTACATCAACTTCAACTCGAAGTTCATGACGAACACCTGGAGCGGTCAGTTAGGTCCCAACGGCGGACAGATAGATAAGGACAGCTGGACTTCTCTCGGCGAAGACTACGGCAATCTTTCGACTTCGTCCGAAGTAGAACTCGCTGTGGTAAAGAGAGACAACGTTCTCGTTTACTTTGTAAACGGCAGATACTGGACTTCGGTAACCAACGACTCTCTCAAAGGCGCGACCGTTCCCGGACTTTACGCTTATAACTGCGAAGGAACCTTCTCGGACGTTTCTTGTTCGACAAACGATGCAGACATCGACGACATGCTTGAAAAATCGGGACTTTACACGGTAAATCTTACCAAGACGCAGAATTACGTCGACGGCGAAATTTACGGAAAGGTCTACGATATCGGCGGAACCGAAGTATCGAGCTTCACAACGTCGACTCTCGTTCCCAGAGGATATACGGTAAAAGTATCGGTAAAAGCCGTTCAGTCCTCGATTTTCGTATCCGCTCTCGAAAAGCTTACCGCCGACGGAGCAGACGTAACCGACAGAATAGTAAACGGCGTTTATGAATTCACCGTAAGCGGCACGACGAACGTTAACGTAACGTTCAGGAACGTCGAAAAGGCGAACGTAAGAAAACTTACCGCCGAAACGACAAAAACCGACGCCAAACTCGTTATTTACGCATACGGCGAAGACGGATTTGAAAATTACAAGTTCACTTACGAAGCTACGACTTCGAGAACAACCGGCAACGCCGTTCTCAATCTCGGCTTAGGCTATTACAAGATAGTTCTGAGCGGCGACGAACAAGGCGCGAAGTACGTAAGCATAACGGCGGACGGCATTTACGAAACCGACAGAAACGGCAACCCCGTATCTTCGGATCCGATAACCGCCGTATCGTTCTCATAAAAGGAACTTTGAATACGGCTTTGCGGAACTTTAACCCGAAAAAGAATAAAATAAAGGAATAAAATTCCGCGAAGCCGCGTTCTAAAAATAAATAAGGAGTAAAATATGAAAAAGAACAGATTACTCGTAATTATCTCGACCTTTCTGGCGATAATGTCGATAGCCGCGTTCACGTTAGGTCTCGTTGCGTGCAACGGAGGCAATAAGGACGACGGCGGCGATTCCGACAGAGTGACGGCGATAATCGAAAGTATCAACGAACTGCCCGAATCCGTTTCGCTTTCAGACGAAGCCGAAATTGAAAAGATTCAGAAGGCGTACGATAAGCTTACCGAAAGCGACAAAGCAAAGGTAACCAATTACAATACGCTTAAAAATCTTAAGACCGTTCTCGCAGATCTTAAAGCCATCGACGCGCTTGAGTTTACCTTCTTGTCGGAAGGCTCTGTGCAGGCGAACGAAGTTTACACGCCCGAAATCGACGCGTCCGGCCTTACGTTCAAAAACATCGTTCCGACGGTAACGTATACGCTGCTCGCGGGTAATACCGCCAAAGCAAAAATGAACGCAGACTACACCGTAGTTGCCGAAAATCCCGGTAAATTTACGGTACAGGCTCACGTACGTTATAAGGGCTATAATATCGAAAAAACTCTCGATAAAGAAGTCGAAGTAAAAGGTTTGCCCGTAAGTGTTACGGTAACTCTTCCGGAAGCAAACGCAAACCTTATTTCCAAGGTAAGACTTTCCACCAAAGACGGCATAATGTTCGATTATAACGCTCTTACCGGAAAATACGAAGCGAGCCTTGCGGAAGGCTCGGTAGAACTTACCTGCTCGCTCGACGGATTCGAATCCGAAAGTAAACCCGTAACGGTTGCAAGAGACTCCGCCAACGAATTTGAAATCGGCATCGGCGGATACAAGTTCGGTCCGGCAGTCAAGATCGGCGCGGGTAATTCCGGCGCATGGTCGAATAACGACGGAATTGCCGTTGTAGAAAAGTCAGAAAACAAAGAAGACACGTCTTTCTACGCATTGGCAAGCGGTAATACCGCTACTACTCTCATGATTTCCGCGGACATCACGATGGAAGTAGGCTTATTCCACGAAAGCCCCGACGAAGGCGCGGGACTTATGATCGCCAACTGCACCGGTATAGGCGGCTTCGGCGTAATCATGAAACCCGGTCAGAAGTTATTCTGTCTTACCGATAATGCATTGCAGAATCTTGCGGCATGGGCGGGAGACGGCATCGACGCCGGCATCACCAAAGATTGCGTAAGCTTTTACGAAGGAGCGCGCGCAAACGGAAAGGGCAGAGTTCTTTGCGAAAACGAATTCCCCGCAGGCGGAAGCAAATACACTTTAACCAAAAATCTTAAACTCGTAAGACTTAACTCTTACGTATTCGTATTCGTAGACGGTACTCTTTACGCAGATTTCAGAATTCCCGCAATCGAAAACGTAGCGGCTTCGTTCGGGTTCATAAACATGAACCACGATAAGGTTACTTATTCAAATATCAAATTCGTTACCGACGAAAAACTCATTTATAAAGAATTCGGCGATAATCTTGTAGACGTAACCGTAGCGGAAGGGAAAGACAAAGTCAACGTTACTCTCGAAGGCGACATCGGCGGCAAAGCTCTTAAAGGCAAAACCGTTTCGATAACCGTAGCTCCCAAAACCGCAAAGGTATTCGCCAGCAAGCTTAACGATACTACTTTCAAAGGCGTACGCAATGCCGACGGAAGCGTTACCTATACGGGTACCGTGTCCAAGTCGCTCGAAATATACGCAAAAACTCTTAATAAGCAAGACATTCTCGACGCAAACGACGTAAAGGTTACGGTCACCGCAGCCGAAGAAGTACGCGCCGACGATATAAACTGGGCGGAAGCAAACATAAGCATGACGGACAGCGAAGGTTACAATTACTTCCTGACCTATGCCGGCGAGGGAGTGTTCGAAGGCAAACTTCCTTTCGATTATTATTATATAAGCGGAAGCTATCTCCGTTATGCGGATAAGTCGACGGAAGATTTCGCTTTAAACGAAACCGACTTGTCGTTTGAATTCGACGAATACGCTTACGGTCCGGTGGACGAATTCCAGGGCTCGGGCGTAAGTTGGTCCTACGACTCAAAGACAAAGTCCGTGTCGATGACAAAGACAAACAATCCCGAGGAAGCTTCGCGCTATGCGGTAGCCAACGGATTCAAGTCCAAAACAATTATGGTTTCGGCTAAAATCACTATGGAAGTAGGTTCCTTCCATACCAGTCCCGACGAAGGTTCCGGTATAGAATTTACCTACGGAACCGACACCAACTGCGGCATACTTATTAAACCCGGTCAGGGATTGTTCTGCTTCACCTGGTTCAACGGCTGGGTAGTTCAGAACTTAGCCGCATACGGCGCACCCGCCAACAACAGTGTCGACCTCGGTATCACTAAGTCCGGCATTAACGTATTCAACGGCGCGACCGTAAAAGAAAACAACGGAAGAATCATTACTCCCGCACTCAGAGACTATACCGGCAAATCTTCTTACAAAGCGACGGTAGATCTTACCGTAATAAGAAGAAACACCGAAGTTTACGTTCTTATAAACGATACTTTATATCTTGCGATAACCGTTCCCGGACTTAACGACGTAGAAGGCGGTATTGCTTTCTACAACGTAAACCACGACAAAATTAAGTACGAAAATATTTCGTTCACGACCGAAGTTCAGGAAAAACTTTGCACCTTAGGTTATCACGCATGGGATGAAGGCGTAGTAACCCTCGAACCCACCGTAGATACCGAAGGCGTAAAGACCTTTACCTGCACCGAATGCGGTGAAACAAAGACGGAAAAGCTTAACAAGCTCCCGATGGCGGCTGAAAATATAACCGTAGAATTCGGTTACGAGTCGGCTTACGTCCTCGACGCAAACGGCGAAAAGGTTTATCTTTACGACTTAAGCGGAATAAACGCTTCCGACGTAGAAGTTTCTCTTTACAACGTTTATACCGAAAAGACAACCAAATTTAACCTTAAATCCGCTAAAGACGCGCACGAAATCGTTACAGCGGAATATATCGTAACTTATACTTATAAGGGTGCGGTATGGTCCGAAACATTGGCGATAAGAAAGGGTACTACGGAATATACCGGTTGCGTATCGCTCGCATCGCTCGGCGGTTCGGTAACGTTCACAAAATACGACGGCACCGAAAACTTCGAACTCAAGAGTTTTGGCAACAACTGGAAATACTCCGATAACGAAGCCAACTCCGTAAATATGACGGGCTACACTTATTCGATGCAGAATACCGTAGTTGCCGACAAGATTTACGCTGAAGGCATATTCGATCTCAACAAGCAGTCTTACGCTTCCGAAATCGGTTCTTCGTCCGCAGGCATACTTATAGCTCACGGCCTTGACGAACTTTCCGGAAACAACAATCAGCAGTCCTATAAACTCGTAATCGGTTTAAGAGGAACGTCCGTTATAGCTACTCGTCTCGGCACCGCTTGGGACAGCCACGACTCGGCAATCGTAGCTAACTTCGACTATATGAATATCAAAGATATGTCGAACGTAAAACTCGGCGTTCTCCGCGACGGAACGACTTACTACTGCTACGTAAACGGCGTTTACGTCGGCAAATACGTTTACTCGGCAATAACGAAAGCGAGCGGCATAGGCGTAGCTGCGGCAGGTACGGTAGACGTAACCGTCAAGAAGTTCAATTACTCGGTAAGAACCGAAGTGATCAACGCGTTAAAGGTTACCGAAGCGGTTAAGGATATCGATATTTATCTTATTGCAGGTCAGTCAAACGCTTCGGGATGCACCAACGCTTCTCCCGCCGAACTTTTAGGGTTAGGCAATACTAAGTACGTTTACGGATTCGAAAACGTTTATTACGTTGGTAACGCCGGCGCTAACTGGATGAACAAAGTAAGCGTAGGCTTAGCGAGAGGCGGTCTCGGCGAAACTACCGTAAGAATCGGCGGCGAACTCGGTTTAGCCGAAGGACTTTCGAAGTACTACAATAAGGAAAGCGGCAAATACGCCGGTATGATCAAGTATGCTGTAGGCGGCACCAGCCTTCTCGACGACCTCAGCGGATATAACGGAAGCGACGGCAACTGGGTATCTCCGTCTTATCAGAAGACGCTTTCGAGCGTTGCCGGCGGACTTACAGGTGGTCTTTACAGAAACTTCATTACGGAATTCAAAGAAGCATGGCAGATGTACAAAGATATGGGCTTCAACCCCGTAATCAAAGGCTTCTACTGGATGCAGGGCGAATCTAACAGAGGATACGAAGATGAATATAAGAAGGCTTTCAAATATTTCGTAAACGATATGAAGGCCGACCTTACAAAGATCACCGGTCAGGATCAGAGCGAACTTCCGTTCATCATCGGTCTTATCTGCGAAACAGAAGAAAACGCTTACGCAAACACCGTAGCTATTAATAAGACCTTCATTAGAATGCAGCGCGAACTCGCCGAAGAAATTCCGAACTGCTACGTTAACGAAAGCAGCGGTTATGCGACGAACGCACTTAATTCGAGCGGCACAAGCTATGCGGTAGGAAGCGACAGCTGGCACTGGAAATATACCGATCATATCGAAATCGGCAAGAAGCTTGCAGACGTAATCTTTAAGAACATTCTTAAAGTAACCGTATAAAACAAAAACGCCTTAACAGCGTGAAAAAAAACCGGGCGGAACAAAATATTCCGCCCGGTTTTTTAATAAACGAACGCCATAATTTTTGCGTCCGAAAGAGAAAAAAGATGAAAAAGATAATTGTAAAATTTTTTTCCGTACTCCTTGTTTTGTTGCCGCTTGCTATGACCGCATGCGGCGATAATAAAGGGGATAAGACCGATTACGGAACGCTTACCATAGCCGACGTTGAATTCGAATGCGATAAAACCGCAGTAGTATCTCCGGTGTTTTCAAACCGGGAATACGAAGAAGCCGTAACTTATAATCCGGCAGATAAAAACCTTGTTTTCAGCGGAAACGAACTAAGTTATAAAGCGGTAGTTACCGAAAACAAAGTCATTTCCGTAACGGCAAAAACTTCTCGTCATACGGCGAATTTCAACGTAACGGTAAAACCGATAGGTTACGGAACGTTAACGATAGAAGATATCGAATTCGAGTGCGACAGAACGGCTATTGTAACTCCAATATTTTCCAAGCCCGAATATTTTTGCGAAATAACATATACTTCGACCGATAATAATCTCGTATTTAACGGAAACGAATTAAGTTATAATGCGGTCGTTACCGAAAACACGGCGATAACCGTTACCGCAAAAACGGCAAATCACACCGCAGTCTTTACCGTTACCGTAAAACCGATCGATTACGGAACCCTGAAAATAGGCAATTCCAACGGCGTTATAAAGTGCGACGTCGGATCGTCCTTTATTATGTCGGTTAAGTATTCGAATCCCGTCCGTGCGGAAGATCTTACTTTCGACTATCAGGGCGAAGCGATCGAAATACGAAAAGACGGCAACGGTTACAGAGTTACCGCCAAAGAAGTAAAAAGCGATTTTATAAACGTAACGGCGTATTCGGAACACTTCCGAACGGAATTTAAGGTAAAAGTAACCAAAACCGAGCTTTATTACGATTCTTCCGCGATAACCACCGTATACGGCGGTTACGGAGAGTTCGATATAAGTCGCTGGTCGTACGCTAAAAACTTCCCTGAAGAGCTTAAAGATGAAAATATTACTTTCTCTCTCGACAGCTTTTACGGCGGCGTAAGCGTATCGGAAGGTAAAGTCACAGTAAATTCTTCGGCGGCGAACGGATTGGTTTTCAAAATAAAAGCGGAATCGTCCGTTGCGGAAGGAACGGCTTCGTTCACGGTAAGAGCGTGGTATAGTAATTCGTATATGACAGGTAAAAACGGCGGACTGACCGAAAGATCGAATAAAATCGGGAATTATTTAGACGGCAAAAACGTAAATAACTTCGACGCGCTTTTCGTGGGGGATTCGTTCTTCAATCCGGGCGATTCCAATGGAGGCACCGACGGTGGCTATTGGTCTGACTTTTATACCACTTGGGCGAATAAAAATACCTACACCGTCGGAATAAGTTCTGCCGTTACCGAAGATTTCGAAGCGCTTTTATTCAGACTCGTCGTAAAATACAATCCGAAAAACGTCGTTCTCCATATCGGTACGAACGATATATTCGACGCTCACGAGTCGAAAGAGAAGATAGCGGATCGCATAAAAACGCTTGTAACGCATATACGCGTATATCTCCCGGAGACCGATATATACTGGTTCACAATCGAACCGCGCGGCAATCAGAGCGGTTCCGATAACGAGAATATAAAGTATATCAATTCCGAAATAACCGGCTTTGCGGCAGATAAAGAATATTTTACCGTTTTAGACAGCTATTCCTGGTGTTTTGACGCGAACGGTTCGGTAAATACCGGATTTTTCAGAGACGGCGTTCATCCTATGCTCGTAAATTATAAAAAGTACGTTCAGTGCCTTGTGGATAACGGCTTTGCGGTCGTCCCCGACGGATATACAAAAACCGAAACCGCTTCCTACGGAGTAAATCTTAAAAATCTTATAATTACCGACGGAAAGAATAAACTTGCTTATTAAGTTTGTTTTTCGGCTTAAAAAAGGGAAACGTATATAAAAACGAATGCAAATAAAAACAGCCGCGGCGATAAAACGTCGCCGCGGCTGTTTTTTTATTGTTTTAAATTTTTTATAAGGTTGACTTATGCGTTATTTGCGTCGTAGCCGATTATTTCTCCGCTGCATTTAGTATCCGTAGCGGTTATTTTACCGTGATTCGAGCAATCGTCCGAAACCGTGGAACCGGCGCCGAGATAGCCCGTTATGCCGCCTACGTTTGTGTAGGAATTTACTTCGCCGTAGTTAACGCAGGAGTTTATACTGCTGTTAGTCGTCGTCCAGCCTATAATTCCGCCGAAACCGGTATTTGATTTTGTAAGCGAAGAGCTGTCTGCGGTCGTTATCAGACCGTAGTTATAGCAGGTTGTGACGGTTGCGGTGTAGCTTGATCCTATGATACCGCCGACTTTCGAAACGCCGATAACCGTTCCGTAATTATAGCAATTCGTATAAGTAGCTCCGCCGTTTTTCGCTTCGCCGCCGACAATGCCGCCCGCGCCGTTTGCGGCAGTCGTAATCGTTCCGTAATTTACGCATCCGATTATTTCGAGAGTATTCGAAGTATAACCTACGATACCGCCGCAGTATGTTGCGCCCGCGGTAACGGAAGCGTAGTTAACGCAGTTCTTTATCGTTCCCGCGGCTTTTGTCATACCTAAAATTCCGCCGGTGTAAGCTTCTTTTGCGTTCGAAGTCGTTATCGAAGCAAAATTCTTTACGTTTTCGATAACGAATCCGGTATTGGCGGTATAAGCGACCGAAGCCGCTCTCGTAGATCCCTGTACGGTACCTGCGACGACGAGATTTTTAACAGTTCCCGAAATACCTTCGAAAAGAGCCGCTCCGTTGAAAGAAGAGCTTCCCGCCGTTAATTTTACGGCATATCCGTTGCCGTCGAGATTTCCGCCGAAATAACTCCAGCCCGAATTGGTGTTTACGCCTCTGTTTGCGATAGGCGTCCAGCTTGCCGCCGTCATATCGAGATTCGCCGCAAGTTTGAAGAACAAACCTTTGGCGTAAGTCTGACTTTTTGCTCCCGAATACTGAGTCTGCATGTATTTGAGCTGAGCGGCGGTTTTTATTATATACGGATTCTCTTCCGTGCCGTCGCCCGATTCGTAACCTTTCGCAACCGTCGTTCCGTCCCATACGTCGGCGGTTTTATAAGTTACCGTTTCGGTTTTGTTTTCCGTCATTATTCCGGAAAACCAGAAGTTATCGGGGAGATAGCCTTCTATCTCTGGCGATTCGGTGAGTTCTTTTCCGTAAACCGCCTTTTTGTCGATTAAAACGGTTTTATTTTCCGCAGCCGTTCCGCCGTTTTCATAAACGTATGAAACGGTCAATGCAAACTGAATTTTCTTCGCTTCGAACACAGCGTAATAAGTTACGTCTGCGGTCGCTGCGGGAACAGAAGATAAAACTTCGCCGTTTTCTTCGGTCGCCCATCCGGCGAATGTGTAGGTATAAAGTTCGTCGTCCGCTTTTACGGGCGTTTCGCCGTCATACGCGGGCACGGTATCTTTCTGATAAATGGCAGAAGTCTCTTTGCCGTTTACGCTCCACTTAATAATGTAATTGGTTCTTACTTCGGTGAATACCGCGTAGTATGTAGCGGCTCCGGTAACAGCGGGGAGAGTAGTCAAAGCGTTGCCGCCTTCTTCTGTAGCCCAGCCGGCGAATACGTAATCGGCGGTTTCGGTAGAATCTTTGGAAGGTTCTGTTTCGCCGTAAGAAGGAACCGCGTTATATAAAAACGATTTTGCCGTTTCGACGCCGTTTACTACGAACTTTATTTCGTAACTTCTCGTTGTTTTTGCGAATACCGCGTAGTAAGTAACTTCGGCGGTTACGGATTCTTTGCTTAAATCTACAGTTTCGCCGTCTTGGGTTTTTGACCAGCCTTTGAAAGTATATTCGAATTCGTCGGAAGCGGCTTTTACCGGAGTTTCACCGTCGTAAACGGGGACGGAGTCTAAAGCGGCGTAAGAGGAAGTTTCTTTTCCGTCCGTAATCCACCTGACGGTAAATCTTATTCTCGTTTCGGAGAATATCGCGTAATAAGTTATATCGCCCGTTACCGTTTCTGCGGAAAGATCTACCGTTTCGCCGTTTTCCGTTTCAGACCAGCCTATGAATGTGTAGCGGTAATCTTCGGTCGCGGCTTTTGTAGGTTCGCTTCCCGTATATGATGGAGCCGAGTCGTAATTTGCGGTGACGGGAGTCCGATTCTCTCCGTTTATAAACGTAACTGTGTAACTGTTCACGGTCTCGTCAAACACTGCGGTTAACGTAACGTTTGCGGTTACCGCGGGGAGTTCCGCTTCGTAAACGGTTTCGCCGATCTTCCAGCCCTTAAACGAGTAAGAATACTGCGCGGTGCCTGCTTTTACGGGAGCTGCTTCGTCATAGGTTATGACAGTTCCGTATTTAAGCGAGACCGTTTTTACCGTTTCGCCGTCCACTACGAAAGAAGCCGTATACGAACGCTTCGTTCCGTTAAAGGTCGCTTTGTATGTAGCGTCCTTTCCGACAACGGGGAGTTCTGCGAGAACTATTCCGTCTTCTCCCGCCCATCCCGCGAACGAATAATCGAATTCGTCGTCGGAAGGTTTAACGGGCGTTTCGCCGTTATAGCTTACCGCTTCGCCGGACTTTACGTCAGTCTCGTACAAAACAGTTTCGTCGTAGTTAACGAAACTGATTCTGAAGCTCTTGTTTTCCGTCGTTGTACATCCCGCGAAAGCGCAGCACGAGAGTATAAGGGCGAAAATAAGAGCGGTTACAAAAGATTTTCTCATAATTTTCTCCTTTTCGGCGGATTGAGAATTTTTTCCGCCGTAAAAATTTTTTATTTATTTCCAAACGATAGGGTAAAGGTTTAGCCGATGAGACGGAAAGAGCCTTTTTCGGAGCAATTTTCGGACGAAGAAGTCGAAGTAAGCTGTCCGCAGATCTGACCTACCGAGCCGCCGCCCGTAACTATGGCGTAATTTATGCAGCTTTTTACCGCACCGTATCCGTAATTGGAACCGGCTATGCCGCCGACGTAAACGCCTTCGGAATAAACTTCGCCGCGGTTTTCGGACTTATCCGTAACTCCGCCGTTTACCGCGCCCGATACTCCGCCGACGTAATTTTTATTCGCTTTCACGAGTCCGTAATTTACACATTCGTAAACGGTTGCTCTTACTAAAGCTCCGTTCACGGTCTTTCCGTCCGTTCTTCCCGTAACGCCGCCCGTTACGGAATTTAAAGAAGAACTTTTGTTATAAACCGGGCCGTAATTATTCGACTTACTTACAGTAAAAGCTTTTACTGTAACTTGCGCCGCACCTGCGATACCGCCGATCGAAGATCCGCTTCCGTAAACCGTTCCGCGGTTTTCGCATAAGGCAAGGTTCGCTTCGGTAATTTTTCCGACTATTCCGCCGACGTAAACGGTGCCTTTTATTATTCCGTTGTTTTTGCAGGACGAAACTTCGAGACATTCGTTAAGTCCCGCGATGCCGCCCGTGTAACCGGTACCGGAAACGGGGGAGTAGTTGTAACAGTTTTCGATTTTGCCGCCGCCCTTCGAAGCGTAAGAGATTATGCCGGCGGATCCGTTCGATTTTGTGAGAATCGTCCCATAGTTTACGCAGTCATAAATATTGATCGCAGCCGCCGTAAAGAACGCTCCGATAATTCCGCCCGCTCTTCCGAAAGACGAAACGCCGCCGTAATTAACGCAGCCGCTTACGGATATTCCGAAAGAGTTGCCGACTATACCGCCGACTCCGCCCGTGATTTTAGCCGCGGAAGAAGTAACGGTTCCGTAGTTTGCCGAATTTTTTATCGCCGAACCGTTTGCCGCCATACCGACTATGCCTCCGACGTAATCTCCGGCGGAAGTTATTTTAGCGTAGTTATAAACGTTTTCCAGGATGCCGCCGGAGCCTAAAGTATAGGCGATGCCGCCCGCTCTCGACAGGGAAGAAACGCTTCCGTAAACGGTAAGATTTTTTACCGTTCCCGAAATTCCTTCGAACAGCCCCAGAGCGTGAGCTTTGTCGTTTTCGGCTGAAATTTTTATCGAGTGTCCGTTCCCGTCGAACGTTCCCGCAAAGTAGCTCCAGCTGTAATTAGTAAAGGAACCCCTGTTCGCGATCGGCGTCCAGAAAGCCGCCGACATATCGAGATCGGCTTCGAGCCTGAAATATTTGCCCGAAGAATATTGTTGTTTTGCCGCGCCGGCGTTCTGCTCCTGCATGTATTTAAGCTGCGCCGCGGTTTTAATTATATACGGATCTTCTTTTGAGCCGCTTCCCGATTCGTACCTGTCAGAAACTGCAGAACCGTCCCATACCGAAACGGGAGCATAGCTGACCGTAACGGTCGCGTTTCCGGTCATGTAACCGATAACCGAAGGCTTGTCGGGGGAATATCCGATTATATCGGGAGATGTTATATCGTAAATATCGCCGTAAAATATATATTCGCTTGTTTTTGAAATCTTTTCGCCGTTTTTAACGTAAATAACGGTTAAAAGATAGGATTTTAACGTCTTTTTGTAAGTTGCGGTAAAGGTGACGTCGCCGTAAACCGCCGGAAGAGTTTTATAAACCGTTCCGTTTAAGCTCCAACCGATAAAATCGTAGTAATACTCGTCGGTCTCGGCTTTTACGGGAGTTTCTCCGCCATATTCGGGCGTTTCGCCGTAAAATACGGAAGTCTCGGATAAAAAGGCGGTTTCGGTTAAGAATCTGACTTTTACCGATTTTTTGACCTCGTTAAAAACAGCTTCGTATTCCGCGCCGTCCGCAGACACCTTAGGCAGATCGCTGGAATAAATCGTTCCGTCTTTCGCTTTCCATCCCGCAAATTCGTAACTTACGGTTTCGTCCGCTTTTTTATATGGAGCGCCGTAAAACTTCGGGATCGAACCGACGGGGAAGGATAGCGTAAGGCTTTCGCTTTCTACTATGAATTTTATTTCGGAGAAAGAAGTCTTTTTTATTATCGCCGTATAAGTTACGTCCGACTTCACCGCCGCAAACGTTTTATTCCAACCCGTAATTTCGATATAAATTCCGTTCTTTATAAAAGAAGTTTCGCCTTCGTAAAAAGGGATTTCGTTATAACTATAAGTTTTTTCCGTCGCTTCGCCGCCCACTATAAACGTTACGGTATAGGTAGCGGCGGCTTCGGAATAAGTCGCGGTGAAAACGGTGTTTTTGCTTACTGCAGGTAAATTTTTATAAACCGTTCCGTCTGCGTTCCAGCCGACAAAGGTAAATCTCACGCCGTTTTCGTCTTCTCTTTCGGGGATAGAATTATCGTAAACGGGAACGGAACCTTTTTCCACCGCTTTCGCGAGTAAAAGAGTGCCGTCGTAATCGGTAAAGTTCACCGTTACGGTTTCGCTTCCAGGCTTGTCGTTTCCTCCTTTTTTACAGCCGTAAAACGTACAGAAGGAGAGTAAAAACGTAAAAATAAGCAGATAAAACAAAACCGAGGGTAATTTTTTACTATAAAAATTTCTGATCTTTTCGTTTTCCATTTTTACGCTCCTTCGCTTATTCTTTCGAGCGACCGGTTTTTGCAGGTGAGTTCGAGACTGAATCCGAATATCCCGACCGTACAGTCGCCGCCATTAAAGTCGAATTCTCTTCTTAAGGCTTCGTTGTCGTTTAGAAAAAGCGTGAGTTCGTTTCCGACTTTTTTAACGGTCAGCGTGACGTAAACGCCGTCCGTATATTTAAAAGCGGAGGCGGAGGATTCTTTCGAAGTGCTCCAGTCGAAATCTCCGTTTACTTTTCTTACCGTACCGACGTTTGTCGAAGTAAGGTCTGCGGAACCGTCTACGTAAAGGTAAACCGATTCGTTCCTGTTTTTCACCGATAACCCGAATTTAGGCCATTCGTCGCCGGTTATGTTCGATTTTACCGTGAACGATACCGAAAATACAAAGTTTTCGCCGGCGTTTTCTTTAAGATAGGTTTCCTGCACGCCGGCTTTGTAAAAGGTGACTTCGGAAGAAGTTTCTTTAACTCCGTCCGTTTCGGTAAATATTCCGTAATCGCCCCAGACGCCACTGCTTTCCGCATATTTTCCGAAAGCGGATAATATTTTTCTGTTAAGATACGAATATCCGTCCGAAGAAAGCCCGGTCGCTTCCGAATAAGCGGGGGAGTACGGAATGCCGTCGTATAAGTCGGCGAACGCGTCTATGAATTTTATGTTTTTACTGTCCGCATAAGCTTTTACAGAAAAGTTATACGCTTTTAATGCTTCGTTGTCGAAACTTACGCTTTTTACGGGGAGAGCGGATAATATCGTAAGTTCCGTGTTTTTATATTTTGAGATAAATTCGTCTATAAACGTTTTTGCGTTATTAAAAGAATTCAGCACGCCCGAACTTAAATCGCCGTCTAAAGCCATCAGAACTTTTTCGGGCGAATAAGCGTTTATGAGATCTATGTTATCAGTCCAGTATTTTATATCGGAATCGGCTTTTGCAATACTCGTCGTTTTTCCGAGAGCGGAAAGATTTTTCACCTGTCCGCCGCTTATTCCGCTTGCGGCAACGCCGCCGCCGATTAAAAGAACTTCCGTTTTTTCGGGTAAGGTGTTTTTTACAAAGCCGTTTTCGGTTATTACAAGGTGAGATTTCGGATTATCCCATTCAACGCCGTTTCCGGAATAATAATTCCAGTTAGTCATAAGGGCGTTTACCGTATTACGTAAAGAACACGCGAAGGTCAGCTCGTCAAGAGCGGTATTACGGGTTAATCCGATCGAAAAGTAGGGGATATCAACGGTAACTTTATATCCCGCAAATCCGTCGGTCAATATGTCAGTAAGGCTCGTTTTGACCGAGACTGTTCCGCCGAAGTCGTGCCATATGCCGTTTGAAGCAACGTATGAAAAGTATTTGCCGTCAGCAGTGACGAGGAATCTGTAATTATAACGGTTGAACGAAGTTTCGTTATAAGATTTTCTGCCGATTATGAATTCCGCGTTGTCGAGATACCCGGCTACCTGCTGCGTTTTTCCGTCGGTAAACACCACGCTGTCTTCTATAAGCGCGGTAACGGTAAGCGACTTTTTGCCGTAAAACGCCTGCCAGTGCGATTTTGCGGTAATTCCGCTTTGTTTGGTCGAAAGAATTATGTCTTTGTCCGAAAAAAGATCTTTAAGAGTAACCGAAACTTCCGCCGATTTTTCGGGCATTATAAATTCTTTACCGGTTATCTTTTCGCCGTTTACGGTGTAATAGTCGACTGTTTTGCCGTAAGAAACGTAAGTTTTAAGAGTGACTTTGTCGCCGGCCTTTGCCGATAACGGGTTCGGTAAAACAACGCCGTATTCGTTATTATCGGTTATTATATCGAAGCCGTCTTCCGCAGCATATTCCGCGGTGACGCAGACGTCGGTCTCCGGCATAATAAATTCGTTTCCGTAGAGTTTTTCGCCGTTTAAGTAGCTTGCGTAAACATAGTAGCCGTTCTTTGGCTTTATCGTGTATTTTACCGTTTCGCCAGCATTTGCCGATGCGACTACCTTGATTATTCCGTAATCTGTGCTTTCTGCGGTTATGTTAAACGATTTTTCCGTCGGTTTGCCGCTTTTGTTTTCGTCGCAGGCGAAAAAAGCGAAAAGAGCGGTACAAATAATCGAAATAATTAAAAGTGTTTTCGGTATTATCGACTTTTTCATTCCGCAGCCTCCGTTTTATTTTTGTCTTTTTTTAATTTTAAGATTAAAGCCGAACCCGCGCCGACAGCCAAAGCTACGATAATCAGCCCCACAGCGATTTTAAGCGATTCGCTCTTTAACGAAGAATTTTTTAGGGATACGGTTTTGCCGTATACAAACGTATCGAGTATTTCTTCTCTCGAAGAAGTTTTCATCCCGTCCGAAATAATCCCGTCCGGATAATATGTTTTGCTGAGTATCGAAGTGTTTCCCTTGAAATCCCAAACGAACTGATTCTGATAGTTGTACATTTTATCCGTTATCGAACTTACGTAATTGATATAGCAAAGCATATTTTTTTCATCGAATGTGAACAGTCCTAAAAGTCCGTCGAGACCGTCGTTCATTATAATCGACTGCTGATTTATCAGAAAGCACGAAACGACGTTGCCGTTATCGCCCACGAATTCTCTCTGTACTATATCGTCTGAAAATACGTGTCCGCAGATTACCATAAATACGTTCGGATATTTTTTGAGCCATTTGCTCCACATCGCGTCCGGGTTGTTTATCGAGGTTTTCCCGTTCCAGCCGTAGTCGGTTGGAGCTTCTGTACCGGTCGCGATAAAATATCCGTCGGGGTTCAGAAAACCGTGCGTCGTTACGATAACTCTCCTGTCGGGGTATTTTTCCGTCACTTCGCAGCACCAGGAGAGAACGTCGTCAGACGGACCGAAGTCGAGGGCGAATATGATATAATCCACTCCGCCGAGAGTTATAAGATAGTAGGCGTTTACGATGCTGTCATCCGAAAAAGAACCGCCCCATTCGTTCCATACGGTATATTTTCCCGGCTGAAAGACTTTATTGAATTCCGTAACCGAATGGTCGAGCCGACATTCGTTATCGTAATCGTGGTTGCCGGGTATCGCCGCATAGGGGAGATCCGCCTCCGATTTAAGTCTTTCGAACTGACTCGCGACGAGAGGATACTGTCTTTCCCAGTTTCTGCCGTTCGTGTAACCGTCGGTAATATCTCCGGTAGACAGCGCGAAGCCTATTTTTTTGGACTCTTTGTTATCAATAAGATAGTCGAACGAATAGTGAAGAGCCGACTGATAATGGTTTGTGAGCATCTGAAGATCGGGGAGAACCGCAAGGGTATAATCCTTCGTCCCGAAAAGATCTCCGTTAAAGTATAAATCGTTTGAAGAAAGGTACGCGTCGTTGCGATACATCGAAGTATCCTTTAAGACGGTTTTTCCGAGCGAGAGATATACGTTGAACATAAGGTCCGATCTCGTTTTATACGAAATATCGTAAGGCGATTCAAAGTCGTTTTTAACTTCCGCCGCGGTAAGAGCGGATGAGTACAGCGTAAGCTGTTTTATAAATCCCCTGAAAGGTCTTTTTTCGGCGTTGTTGAACCAGTCGCCGCCGATAGCGTGTTGTTTGTTGAATTCGGTAATGTCCGTACCCGCGCCGCAAGTTACTTCCTGTGCGAGAGTTCCGTCGACGTATAATGCGAACGTCCCGCGGGCTTTATATCTTACGACCGCTATATGAACGTATTTACCCGTTCTTAAATCGACTTTATCGAACGAAAAGTACTTTTCGTAAGAATTCCAGTTTACGGTAAGGTTGCCGTAAGAGTTTACCGAATACGAGAGCATCGGCGTTTTGCTTTTCAGTTCGTTCGAGAATATGTTGCCGATTTCGCCTTCGGTATTTTTGTTTATTTTTATAACCGCTTCGAAGGTATCCGGAGTTTCGCGGAGTCTGTCCGAAAGGGCGTATTTTATTACTCCGCTCGAAAAGTCCACTCCGTAAAAGCTTTCCGCGGCGGCTGTTTTCGCGTTCAGGGGGAGAGAGAAGGCGATATTGAACGCCATGGCGAAAACGAGTATGAATATCAAATTCTTAAATAATCTTTTTTTCATATGTTCCGCTCCTATAACGCTTTTCTTTTTATCGCGGCAAGGCATAACGCCGCGCCGGCGACAGCCGCCGCAGCGGCGGAGTAATTTGCTTCTTCGAGATTTTTAATAGCCGCTTTCAGTTCTTTATCCGCATTTTCGGCCGTTTCCGCAGAATCGTTTTCGGTAACGCGCTTCGCGGCAAAGTATTTTTCAGTAAAGATCATGTATCCGGCTTTTTTGTAGAATTTGCCGCCTTCGATTATAGCCGCCCCGCGGGAAATAGTCTTTTTAAGTTCGGTTAAATCTGTTTTTATCGTCGCTTCCGATAAGGCTGCGGTTATTGCGGATAAAACTTCGTTCATAGCTTTTTGAGAGTGGAACTTTGTAATTTTTTCCGCTTTCAGAAGGGCTTTTTGCACCTTCGCTTTCGAACCGTCCGTATATAATAAAAGGTCTTTATTTTTTACTTCCGCAATTTTTTTATCGAAAGCAGCTTTGTCGCCGGCGACTTTTCCGACGGTTTTTACTTGGCCTATAAAAAGATTGTCAAGGAATATATCGTTATCGGAGTTGTTTTCAAAAACTACTTTATTAAGTCCGTTCGAA
The DNA here is from genome assembly GCA_003538975.1 of Clostridiales bacterium. Taxonomy (GTDB): domain Bacteria; phylum Bacillota; class Clostridia; order Christensenellales; family Borkfalkiaceae; genus UBA11475. Next base: position 175,935 of record DPQQ01000010.1, read on the forward strand.
AAGTCTGTTACCGCAGTCATATTAAAAGTATAGCCGTCCGCTTCTTTTGTCCATACCGCTGTAAGATCGTCTGTTTCTTCGTCGGATCCTGCGGTCAAAGCGAATTTAACGCCGTTTTTCCCGCCGAAGTAAACATTCAGCTTATCGCCAGCGGCGGCTTTTATTTTGGCGGTAACGTCGAACGTTCCCGTCGTTCCCGCAAAACCCGTGTTTACCGAAATGTAAGAATCATTTTTCATTTTAACCGAAGAATTTACGTTGTTTTCGGCATAAATTATGCCGTTTCCGCTTATCGCCGGGAGAAGAGGAGACGTAAAACTTTCCGACTTTTTTGTCATGCTTTCAAACTCGCCGAGATCGTAAGCGTAATTCTGCTTGCCGGCGGCGTAGCTTACGTAAAGCGAATCTATGTCAAGATAAGCGTTTGCGGTAAAAGAAGCCGCGGTTTGCGGATAAAAAATAATTATCATGTAGTCGGTCGAAGACCTGTTCGTTTCGAGAACGAGCGAAGCCGTACGCCACGTTCCGTCGTCACGCTCGTTTATCGTCATCGCGTCGAGAGTTATTTTGCCGGAATTGTTCTGACTTGCTCTTCTCGTGCTGAATTCGAGCATGACTTCGTTCCCGGTAAGCGCTTCTTTCGCTTCGTCCGGAAGATACAATCTGTATTTAAAGCTTATATAAACCCTGTTGGTTAAAGGCATGTTTTCCTTAACGCCGGATTCATTGTTATAAAACGGCATATATACGGACGGCGAATCTTTTGCCGAATCGAACTTGCCCATTCTTATAAACGAATTATTTTCCGCCTTGTTGTATACGACGAACTGGCTTCCACTTGCGGAATCGGTATAAAGCCCGCTGCCTGCTCCTTTAGGGAGCTTTACTGCGTTTGTTCCGACGTCGAAATCTGTTTTTAACGTATCCGAATATTCGGTGTTGACCGAAAAAGCTCTTTCGTTTTTACCGAGCATAAGAGCTTTGTTTTCATCTCGTTTTAAGGAAGAAACGTCCGTATCTAAGGTATCGGTTTCGGATACGTCGAGCGAACAGAAGCTACCGGAGTTTATATAATTTTTGCCGCCCGATATTACCGAAAGATCGTCTATATCGAAACATGTACGCGTTTTATCGTAATAAGCGTTTTTGCCGTGGTTAAAGGTAAGGTAGATTTTTCCGCCGCTTACTTCGTCCGTATCAATGTTGAACGAAAGGCTCTGCCACTCGTAAGAAAAGAGATTGTTCGCCGTAAGTTCGCTTTTTGCGAAAGTCTTTTCGGCGTTTTTGAAGCGAACCGAAAATATCGCTTCGTCAGTATTAAAATCCTTGTATCCTTCCGAAAACCTGTATTTAAGAGAAATAGAAGCGGAAGAACTCGTAAAAAGTCCGACGTTTACCGAAACCGCCGCATATTCCGAATTTAATCCGTTAAAGTTTGCAAGGCGCAAAAACTTATTGTTTTCGGGTTGTTCCAGACCGATTTTTATGTCTGAAGCCCCGTCGTTTAACGCATATAACGGAACGGCTATATCGTCGTTTTTATCTTCGAGATACGATAAATATATCTTTTTGATTGAATCGCTTTCCGTTTCTGCTTCCGCCTTTTTAAAAGAAGGGGAAGAACCGGAAAGCGCGATAAAAGAAAACATCGCCGTAAGTAAAAGCGACGTTCCCGCTTTGATCGCCGTTTTCAGCCGGGACTTATTCCGCTTTTTTTTGCAATCGGTTGATAACATTTTTTCTCCTTTTAAGCGTAAATTTACGCTTTTTCGGTTATGAACGGTTTATACGTTTTAATTTTACCTCAATCCGCTCGTTTTTCAGTTTTTTAGGAACAATATATTATAAAATATATTGGGGCTGCTCTTTTTTATCGGTTTTTGAACCGAAAACAGTAGAACTTAAGCGTGTTACAAGAGATTTCAGTATAATGTTAGCATAATCGGGGTTAAAAATAAATACCTTCCCGTTAAAAATACTTTCATAACCTTTTAAGGTAATCGGTTGATGATTTATCAACTTATTTTTACAAGGCGCTTGACGGTCGGCTTTCACCGCTGTATAATAAAAGAAAAATCGTAAAGAGGGTATAAAAATGAAGAGTCGTTCAGAAGATAAAAATTATACTCCCGCCTCGCCCGAAAAGTCGGACGGCGTCGTTCAGGACGAAGCGACCAAATCTAAAACGTACTTTGTTCTCGATCAGAATAATTACGGCAAACTCGAAAAGGTCTGTCATGCCTTCGGTTCGCCGATAAGACTCAAAATGATACAGCAACTGACCGAAAAGCCTATGACTCTTATCGAAATCGCAAGATTGAACGGCGTAACCAATTCGACGGCTCTGTTTCATTTAAACTGCCTTATCGAAGGCGGAATAGTCGACAACAGGTATCTACCGGGACTGAAAGGCAAAGCTCAGGTGTTTTTCGTTAACTTTACGCGCATAACTTTCGACAGGGGCGAACTCCCCGAAGAAACTCTCAAAGTTTTCGAACAGGAAGATTCGGTCGGAGACTATATTGATATCGACTGCAAATTTTTCGGTATCGCCACCGAAGAAAAAATGATGCTTCTGCACAGCGAAGAAGCGTTTTTATCCGAACGCAAAAACGCCGAACTCATATGGATGAAGCCTTACGGCGGAGTTTATTATCCGTTTCAGAATTTTTTTGCGAAAAACGCCGATGTGGAAGAGCTCTCGTTTTCTCTCGAAATCTGCTCCGAAACGTCCTTTTATCGTAACGACTGGAAAAGCGACATAACTTTTTATATAAACGATACCGAAATCTGCACATATACTTCGCCCGGCGATTTCGGCGGGGTAAGGGGAAGGCTTAATCCGTCATGGTGGCCGAACGAAAGCACCCAATTCGGCAATTTTATCACTCTTTCCGTAAGAAGCGGCGGCACGTTTTTGAATAACGAAAAATGCTCCGACGTTTCGATAAAGAATCTGGATCTGACGGACGGAAATAAAATTGTCTTCGGGATAAAGATCAGGCCGACGGCAAAGTATATAGGCGGCTTCAACATATTCGGCAAAAAATTCGGCAATTACGAGCAGGGTATAAAAATGATCGCAAAATACAAAAGCACTTCCGGCGAAGAAAAATAAGGAGAAAAAATGGCTACTTCTATGGACTTTTTAACTTACGTTTTCGATAAAATAACCGTCCCCGGCGAAAAACGTTACAAAAAAATGTTCGGTGAATATATGGTTTATATTGACGATAAACCTGTTATACTTATATGCGACAATAATGTTTTTGTGAAAATTTTACCTGAAACCGCGGCGTTTTTAAAAGAAACGGAAACAGGCTTCCCGTATGACGGAGCAAAGCTTCATTACGTTATAGATCCCGACGATACAGAACTTCTGAATGATATTATAAAAGTAGTTTACGCTTGTACTCCGGCAAGAGAGAAGAAAAAGTAAATCGTTTAGTAGCGGTATGATTTCGCTAAGACAGGTATGTCGAAACCGTACCGTTTATTATAATAATTTTTATTTTAAGGTATAATTTAGGCGATACATTACGCTGAAAAGCGATTTTAACGAACCGGAACCGCGATATTAAATTTCATAAAATTTTCCGTTAAATTTAATCGAAAAATTTCATTAAGTAAGAAAAAATTCTCAAATATTGCTGTTTTATAAAAATATATTGCAAAATTATACCCAAATATTGTCTTTGATGTTATAGTTATATTGTAAAACAAATCAGAATATTTTTACCGCGGAAAAACCGTGGTAAACGGCGGCGGCAGAAAGCCGTTATCCTAAGATAAACTTATAAATAAAGGAGAAACAATGACCGAACAGGAACTTAAAAGTAAGATAAGCAAAATGACGCTTAAAGAAAAAGCACTCGAGCTTACGCAGTATAATTACGGCGATCTTATGAAGGGTTACGAAGATCTTACCGTTACCGGAATGAACGTAGACGGAGACCTTACGCCCGAAGAATATATAAACGTAGGCACGATTCTCAACCAACCCGACGGCGAAGCTTTGATGAATCTTCGTAAAAAGCGACTTGGCAGCGGCATAACGGATCCCGTTATCGCTATGCTCGACGTTATACACGGCTACCGCACAAACTATCCCGTTCCGCTCGCCATGGCTTGCACGTTTAATACAAAGCTTATCGAAGACTGCGCCGAAATGGCGGCGACCGAAGCGAAATACGACGGAACAGACCTTACATTTTCGCCCATGGTCGATCTTGCGAGAGACGCTCGCTGGGGAAGAGTGGTCGAATCCGCAGGCGAAGATCCGTATCTCGGCGGCGAAGTCGGCAAAGCGTTTATCCGCGGCTATCATAAGGGCGGAATAGCCTGCTGCGTAAAGCATTTTGCGGGTTACGGAGCAGCCGAAGCGGGGAGAGATTATAACACGACCGATATTTCAGAACACAGCCTTGACGAATATTATCTTAAAGGGTATAAGGCTTGCATGGACGAGAACCCCGAAATGGTTATGACTTCTTTTAATCTGTTAAACGGCACGCCTGTTCTCGGTAATAAAAAACTTCTCGTCGGCAAACTGCGTGAAGACTGGAATTTTGACGGCGTTCTTATTTCCGATTACAACGCAGTGAGAGAAATGATAAACCACGGCTACAAAAAGGATCTTAAGGACTGCGCCGAAACCGCCATGAACGCAAAACTCGATATCGAAATGTGTTCACCCGCCTACGCAAAACATCTCGAAGAACTCGTAAGCGAAGGCAAGGTCAAAGAATCCGACGTTGACGAATGCGTATTAAGAGTATTAAAGTTAAAAGACAAACTCGGGCTTTACGAAAATCCTTACGGTAAAACCGACCTTAATAAAAGAGACGAAGTAACTCTTTGCAAGGCTCATCGCGATCTTGCGGAACTCGCCGCCGAAGAATCTCTCGTTCTTCTTAAAAACAACGGCGTTCTTCCGTTAAAGGATATCTGTAACGTAGCGTTTGTAGGTCCTTTCGCCGCAGAAAAGGGTATACACGGCGCCTGGTCGTGTTACGCGAAAAGAGAAGAAACAGTTTCGGTAAAAGAAGGCGTAGAAAACCTTTTAGGCAAAAAAATACAGACCGAAAGCGGTTGTTCTTATAAAATTCTGGAAACCGACGAAAGCGGAATAGAAAACGCCGTAAAATTTGCGGCGGCAGCCGATACGATAGTCTGCTGCGTCGGCGAATATCAGTTCGACTCCGCAGAATCCAATTCCCGCGCCGATATACGCATTACCAAGGTTCAGTCAGACCTTATAAAAGAACTCAAAAAACTCGGCAAACCGCTCGTTCTCGTAGTATTCGGAGGAAGACCTTTTGCTTTAACCGACGTCGAACCGCTTGCCGACGCAATACTTTACGCATGGCAGCCGGGAACAGAAGGCGGCACCGCAATAGCAAAAGTTTTGTACGGCAGGGCTAACCCGTCCGGAAAGACTACTATGTCTTTTCCGAGAGCAGTCGGACAATGTCCGATTTATTACAATCATTTTAACACCGGGAGACCTAAACGGAACGACGAAGAGCCTTCCGGATCGTTTGGCTTTACTTCGTCTTATCTCGACGAACTCAACTCTCCGCTTTATCCTTTCGGTTACGGACTTTCTTATACGGAGTTCGAATATTCGGATTTCAGACTTTCGTCCGATAAGATGAACAAGGGCGGAAAGATAAGGGCTTCCGTAAAGGTTAAAAACGTCGGCGGCGTCAACGGAAAAGAAGTCGTAGAATGGTATATTCACGATAAATTCGCTTCATGCGCGCGTCCCGTTCTCGAACTCAAAGGATTTGAAAAAATATTCTTAAAAGCCGGCGAAGAAAAGACGGTAACCTTCGACGTAACCGAGGATACGCTCGCCTTTTACAATGCCGACGGCGAATTTATCGCCGAAGCGGGTGATTTTACGTTAAAAGTCGGCGGTTCGAGCGATAAGCTTTCTGAAAAAGATTTCATTCTCGAATGATCCGATAGAACGTTATAGAATGAATGTAAATCAAACGAAAAACCGAAAATCAGACAAAAAGGTTCGCTTTTTACGGCGAACCTTTTTAATAAAAAAATCAAAATAGTGTCATTACGGATAAATTTTGGATATAGAAAAGAGTAAATACGGGTTATAAAATTAGAGTATAAAATTCAATCTGCGAGTCGTTTCGGCTTTCGTTGCGGCTCAGGGAGATCATATGGAAAAATTTTATCTTAGCGGAATATGGCATATGAAGGGCGGCGGATACGAAACCGACGGCACGATTCCGGGATCCGTGTATTCTTTTTTGCTTAATAAAAATCTTATGCCCGATCCGTATTACAGGGATAACGAAGAAAAGGTTCTCGCAATATGCGACAACGATTTCGAATTTTCGAGAAAGTTCGATTATAAAAAAGAATCGGACGATATAACGCTCGTTCTCGAAGGTATAGATACTTTATGCGATATTATTTTAAACGGAAAAAAGATAGCGCATTTAAACAATATGCACCGCACTTATAAAATACCGGTCGGAGATATTATAGTAAACGGCGAAAATTTTATATCGGCATATTTTTATTCCGTCGATAAATACGTTAAAGAAGCCGACAAAAAAAATCCGAGACCGGGCTGCGCGAATCCGCTTAAAGGCTATATGCATTTAAGGAAGGCTCACTGTATGTTCGGCTGGGACTGGGGACCGAGACTTCCCGACGCGGGAATATGGCGCGATATTTATCTTGTTGACGAAACCGAACCGCATATAGACGACGTAAGGATACTTCAACGACATGAAGACGGCAAAGTTTTTGTCAAAGTAACCGCAAAAACGACTAAGCCCGCGGACGTAAAAATAACCGTAAAATCTCCGGACGGCGAAGTTTTTGAGCTTCAAAACGGCTCGGAAACAGAGATTAAAAACCCGCTTTTATGGTGGCCGAACGGCTTCGGTAAGCAAAATTTGTATACCGTTATCGTAAAGTCCGTATCGGGCGGTAAAGTAACGGACGAATCGATAAGAAAAATCGGTTTGCGTACTTTGAAACTCGTACGCGAAAAGGACGAATACGGCGAAAGTTTTTGTCACGAAATAAACGGCAAAAAGATTTTCGCTTTCGGCGCGGATTATATTCCCGAAGACAATATTTTATCGAGAATAAACAAAGAACGCACCGAAAGACTGCTCCGTTCGTGCATATATGCTAATTTTAACGCAATAAGGGTATGGGGCGGCGGATATTATCCGGACGATTATTTTTTCGATCTGTGCGATGAACTCGGACTTATAGTGTTTTTCGATCTCATGTTCGCATGCTCGTCTTACGATTACGATGAAGAATTTTATAAAAACGCCCTTACAGAAATAACGGACAATATAAAAAGAATACGTCACCACGCATGTATAGGTCTTATATCCGGCAATAACGAGATCGAGGAAGAAACCGTATATTGGGACGAAGAGATAAAAAAAGGCTATCTCGAACTGTTCGAAAACAGAATTCCCGCCGTTATGTCGGAGCTTTGTCCGGAAATCGCTTACGTCCCGTCGTCGCCATCGTCTTTCGGAGGTTTTAATAGTCCTACGGACGAAAATTACGGCGACAGCCATTACTGGATGGTATGGCACGGCAATCTGCCGTTTACCGATTATCGCAAACATTATTTCAGATATCTGAGCGAATTCGGTTTTCAGTCCTTCCCGTCGATAAAAACAATCGAAGAATTTACGCTCCCCGAAGACAGAAATCCTTTTGGCAGAGTTATGGAGCTTCATCAGCGTAACCCTTCGGCAAACGGCAAAATACTTAATTATCTTTCGCAAACGTATCTGTATCCTTCGTCTTTCGAAAATCTCGTGTACGCTTCGCAACTTTTGCAGGCGGAAGCCATGAAGTACGGTGTGGAACATTTACGAAGAAACCGCGGAAGATGTATGGGAACTTTGTATTGGCAGCTTAACGACATATGGCCGGTGGCGAGCTGGTCGAGTATAGATTCGGCAGAAAGATACAAGGCTCTCCATTACGAAGCCAAACGCTTTTACGAACCCGTCCATATTTCGTGTGAAGAAACGGGCGAATATACCGTTCGCCGCGATATAACCGACGAAAGAATAATAGGGTACGAAACAAAGGCTAAACTTTATGTAAATAACGAAACCTTAAAAGACGTTTACGGAGAAATAGAATGGCGGCTTACGAGAAACGACGGCAAAACGCTGGAAACAGGTAAAGAAAATATAACGGTAAAGGCGCTATCGGTAAATTCGATCGAAGAAATCGATTTTAATAAAACCGACGTACGCAATAATTACCTGTGGTTCGCCTTTAATGTAGACGGAAAAACAGTCTCGTCGGGAACGGTGATTTTTACAAAACCGAAGCATTTTAACTTTCCCGATCCGAAGCTAAAACTTTCGGTATCCGGCGATAAAATAACGGTCCGTTCGGACGCTTACGCAAAATACGTCGAAATAACCGACAAAACCGGCAAAATGATTTTGTCGGATAATTACTTCGATATGAATAAGGGTGAAAAGACCGTTTACGTTATAAGCGGAACTCCGGAAGGATTAAAAGTAAAATCCGTTTACGATATAAGATAACTTAATAAAAAAGTCCGGGTTTCCGGACTTTTTTACAGTTTATTTTTCGGAGTTTTGATACATCGATTATTTTTCGGCATACCGCAGCTTCCGGAAAAATTATTTTTTTACGGGAATTCCGAGCGAAATAAAAGCGGGCGTAAGATTACCGTTTGCGTCGTACGCGGTAAGTGTCAGCGGCAGGTCATTATCAATAATTTTCACCGCAACCGAAATTACTCCGGCATACATACGGCGTGTGGATGAGTACAGTGATTCGTGATCTGCATTATCAGAGCCTGTTGATAAAACCTGTCCGCAACCTGTTGCGGAGAAAGTAACTAGAGGAGTGGCGTCGGGAACGAATTTCCCGTTTTTATCTACGGTGCGACAAGAAAAGACGGCAACGTCTTTTCCGTTTCTTTCTATGTTTTCGGTGTCAAGAGAGAGCTTAAGAGCGACCGGTTTTTCCGTGGTTTGTATTTTTTTGCGGCAAACAATTTTTCCGTCGGTTATTCCGTAAGCTTCTATATAACCGGGGCAGAAAGGAATATTCCACTCGGCTTTACCGTATTTTTTTATTTTGACGGGAGGATATTTTTTGCCGTTTACGTCGAGTATAGCTTCCTTACAATTGGTGTATGCGACTATATGAATAGGCTTACCCTCGAATCCCGTGAAATTCCAATGAGGCAACAGATGAATCATAGGTTCATCAGTCCAAAAAGATTTATTCTGATAAAATGCGTCTTTTTTCTGCAAGAACATATCTATAGAACCCGAAAGCGAACATAATCTCGGCCAGACGGCTTCGCCTCTGTGTTCGAATGCCGTCCACTGAAAACTGCCGGCAATAAAAGGACGTTCTGAAATGAAAGTATAAGTCATTTCTCGGTTACGGAAATACATGCCGGTATCGTTGTCCCATGCCGGACGAGCGGCTTGTTTATCGTCGGCTTCTTCATACCAACCGCGCTTTGTGCCGCTTGCCACGCATTCGCTCATAAAAAGAGGTTTATCCGGATATTTCGCGTGGACGGCGTCTATCAGATCATAGCAGTAGTTTATTCCGATAACATCGACAAGGTCGAGAACTTTTTCGCGGTCAACTTTGTCGCAGGCAATGGTAATTAAGCGGCTGTCGTCCAGTGATTTAATGAAGGAGATCAGGTTTTTGCAGATTTTTCTGCCCTGATCGGTACCAAAATATTGTTCCTCGTTGCCTATCGACCAGAAAATAACCGACGGGCGATTGCGGTCTCGCTTTATCAGCGTTTCCAGCTGTTTTTTGCTTTCTTCGGTACTTTCGAATCGCCGCGTTTCGTCCATAACGATAAAACCGTTTTCATCAAGTGCTTCCATTACGCATTCCGCATGAGGATAATGGCTGGTCCGATATGCGTTGGCTCCCATTTGCTTAATTAAATCGATTTTATATTTCTGAACGTTGTCCGGTACGGCTTTACCGAAGAGGCCGCAGTCCGCATGAGTGCAAACGCCGTTTATAGGATAGCGGTTGCCGTTTATCGTAAGACCGCTTTCCGACGTCATTTTTACCGAACGATAACCGAATTTTACAAACGAGCAATCGGTTTGTGTTTTTCCGGAAAAAACTTTTGCTTTCAAAGTGTAGCGTACCGGATGGTCCGGCGACCAGAGCTCTGGAGAAATAAGCTTAAAATTACATTCGACGTCTGCTTCCGCGTAAGCCGCAATTTTTTTGTTTCTGCTTGCTTTTGCGACGGTTCGTCCGTTTTTATCGATAATTTCGCACTCTACATGCGCTATTTTATCCCTATCGTAACGGTTGAGTACGGTTACTACCGCATTTGTCTGCCACTTTTCGTCCGAAATGGATGTCTTGACGTAAATACCGTAAAGATCGACGCTCAGTCTGTCGGTTTTAATAAGAGTGACGTGGCGATATATTCCTGCGCCTTCGTACCACCATCCTTCCGGCTCGCATGGTTCGATTTTTATGGCGAGAACGTTGTCATCGTCAAATAAGACATAGTCGGTTATATCCGCTTCAAACGGAGTATAGCCCGAAAAACTGCGCGTTATAATACAGCCGTTCAGATAAACCGTACAATTTGTCGCAACTCCTTCGAAAAAGACGACGATACGCTTGCCTTCATCGCTTTTCGGAAGAATGAAATGTTTTCTGTACCAGGCACCGTCGTAACGGACGAAACCAAGCGCGGGATTGTACTTTCTATCGGGAACGTCGCCTGCAAGATAATCGTGAGGCAGAGATACTTTTTCCCACTTGTCAAGCGGATATTCTTTATTTTCGGAATAACAGTCTGTATCATCGTTGTAATAACGTGAAGCCGGACCTTTTCGCATGCGCTCTGTTTTTGCGCCCATGTAACATATTCCTTTATACGCCGGCAGGAAATCGTCTTTCAATTCGCCGCGATGAAACAGCCATTCATTATCGAAGTCTATTGTTTCTCTCATATATTTTCTCCTGTGAGTTTTTTATATTGTATCGCTTTGAATACGGAATGTACAGAGACAATTTTGTATTATATGGATAAAATTGACTAAAAAAACGTAAAATAAGCATTATGTCGTAAAATAGCAAGATTAAATTGATTATTTTGTTCTGGTATTGTATAATAAATATAGTGTGAACAAAAAATACGGGGGAGATTTATGCGTGCATTTTTTGCAAAAGAAACAACGCCTACCAAAGCTGATAACAGCGTACCTTTTTTTATTAATAATTGCGGATTTTACCGCAACCCGGAGCACGATTTAACCGTGTCGCGCCCTCGCGGAAGAGAAGATTATCAGATAATATTCGTTTCACGCGGAACGCTGATTGCGAACGGCACGGAAATACACTCCGGCGGGGCTTATATCTTCGAACCGGGACAAAAACAGGAATATATTTATCGTGCTGAAAATAAAAGCATGTACTACTGGGTGCATTTTTGCGGATACGAAAGCAGAAAAATCGTCGAAAGTTGCGGTGCAAAAGGGAGTTTTTTATCAATTTCAGATTATGCCGAAACAGAAAGGACTTTTCGTTTAATGGTTACCGCGTTCGAGAATAATATATCCGGAAGAGAATTATTGTCTGTCGGATGCGTTTTATCGTTGCTTGCGCTCATAACGGACAAGACGACAAAGGGTTCGCCGTTTCGTCGTGCGGAGCAACAGCTTAGAAACTGCTGCGACGACGTAAAGATAAGCCGGCTGGCAGAAAATTTCGGTATGAGCGAAGCGCATTTTATCCGTTCTTTTAAAAGTTACAACGGAGTTACCCCGCGCGCATATGCGCTTATGTGCAGAATAGAGCATGCAAAAATGCTGTTGTCTTCGACAGATATGCGTATAGGATATATAGCCGAGGCATGTGGCTTTTCCGACGCGCTGTATTTTAGCCGCGCATTTAAAAAAATTACGGGATCGAGTCCTCGCGATTACAGAAGAAATTTCGGTTGACGTCCGTCTCAAAGTCAAGGAACAAAACTAAAAAACGAGCCTGAAAACGGCTCGTTTTTTATAATATCTTTTATATAGCTTGAAATATTTGTATCAAAATCAGATGTTGTTTATCCCGCCGGTGTCGGGCAGAACTACTTTGTATTTTTTGCGGTATATTGACGGCGAAACTCCGAATTCGCTTTTAAACATTCTGTTAAAATAGCTTAAAGAGTACAATCCGCACATATCCGCAATGGAAATTACTTTTATGTCCGAAGTTTTAAGTAAAGTTGCGGCAAAATCCAGTTTGCTCTTCAGAAAAATTTTATTCGGCAGTCCTAATCCGCTTTTTCTGAAAATTTTTATAACGTATCCTTGCGAATAGTTTACTTTCGCACATATCTCTGCAATAGTGAGCGTAAAATTTTCGGGCTTGTTAAGCTCGCTTAAAATCAGCGAAACTACGGCGTTGTTTGCTTTTGGGTTTACTTCGGTTTCTTTTTCGGTTATAAGTTTCGAGATTATATCCGAAACGACAAGTTTAAGATAGAATCTGCTTTTTTGAATATCCGGCGTAGATTGCGAAAGATTCATAAGTCTTAGTATCTTAAACGCCTCGGAATTTGAAAGATGCAAAACGTTCAGAGGTTTTTTTATCACTTCGTTTTCGTAAGAAGTTTCGCCTTGCGGAAAAATCTCGGACAAAATCTTTTCGCTTACTTCCATGTTGTACATTACGTACTCGGCGTTTCCGTCGGTTTCTATTTTATGAACGCATTCGGGGCGTACTACGAAAAAGTCGTTCGCTTCGGCAACGATTTTTTTGCCGTCCGAACATTGGAAAAAACGACCTCTTTCAACAAAAGAGAAGTCGAAAAAGGTATGGCAATGCTCCGCTTTGTAGTGGCATTGGTTGCTGTTTACGAATAAGTTAACGTCTCTGACGGTTCCGTCTTTTGACTTCGCCATTCCGAGTTTTACTGGCAGATTCTTATTATCCATTTTATCTCCGCGGTTAAAAAAGTGATAATATTTTTTTATATCATAATATCACCAAAACAGCGACAAAACAATATTTATATCGAAAAAAATCATAGATTTTTTATGAATTATTGCAAATTTTTGCGGAGAATAAAATTATTTTCGGGACGGAAGAATATAAAAAATATTTAAAACAGTACAATTTTGTGTATAGATTATAAAAATAAAGCGTGATAAAATATCAGACGAAAGTAAACCGTATAAACGGCGGTCGGTCAGGCGGAAAAATAAAATGATACTTTGTATAGGCGAAATTTTAGCCGATTTAATCGGAAAAGAAGAAAACGGTCGGTATTCTTACGATATGTTTATCGGGGGTGCACCGTTCAACGTTGCCGTAAATGCGAAGCGCGCGGGCGCAAAGGTAGGGTTTGTCGGCAGAGTCGGAAAAGATCCGATAGGCAAATTCCTTATAACTACAGCAAAAAAAGTAAATCTCGACTATACGGATATTCAGACGGACGGCGAAAGAAATACCACGCTCGCAATAGTTTCGCTTAATAACGGCGAGCGTGATTTCGCATTTTTCAGACACGACGCTGCGGATTTTAATATAGACATAAGCAAAATAGATATAAAGCGGTATACGGATCTTAATATTGTTCATCTGGGTTCTCTTATGTTGTCCGAAGAAAAAGGCCGTGTCTTTGCCGGAAATATCGTAAAAACGGTAAAAAATGAAGGTAAACTTTTATCCTTCGATGTGAACTTCAGAATGGATTTATATAACGATACGGAGTCTGCGATAAAAGCATATAAGCCGTTTATCGAAGCCGCTGATATATTAAAATTCAGCGATGACGAGATAAAAACTTATACAAAAAAAGAAGATCTCGGAGCCGCCGTGAAAGCGGTTAAAAAAGATAATACTCTTTTACTCATAAGCATGGGAAGCCGCGGCAGTATGTACGTTTATAACGATTTAAGCGGAGTAATCCCGTCAAAAAAGGTCGTTCCCGTCGATACGACGGGCGCGGGAGACGCATTCTTCGGAACGGCGCTCGCATATCTTGACGAAAAAGAATTTACTAAAGAAAATATAGAGTTTGCCTTAAAAAAAGGTAACGAAGCGGGAGCCGGAACGATTTTATTCAAAGGAGCCGTAAAAATATGACGGATATAAAAAAATTAGTAAGAGAGCCGATATTTTTTGAACGCAACAGAGTTTACAGGATATATTCCGGCGGAAAGCAGTATTCCGAAATTTTCGACGGAGCGGACGGTTACGACGACGGAACGGATAACTTTTTTCCGGAAGAATGGATCGCAAGCAAAGTAAAAGCGATAAATCCGGTATACTTCGGCAAGCGCGACGGCGTTTCTGTAATAAAGGGTACCGATATATTCTTCGACGATTTGCTCAAAGATAATAAAGAAGAACTTTTGGGAAACAGAAAGTACGACTGCCTCGTAAAGTTTCTGGACAGTGCGATAAGATTGCCGTTTCAGGTCCATCCGACTAAAGAGTTTGCCAAAAAGAATTTTAATTCCGAATACGGAAAGACCGAAGCGTGGCTTGTGGTCGAAACGCGCGAAAACGCAAAACTTTACTTCGGATTTAAGAATAAAATTACAAAAGAAGAATTATCTGCACTCGAAGAAAGAAGCGAAACCGAAAAAGATATAATGGGCAACCTTCTTTTCGGCGTGGACGTAAAGCCGGGCGACGTATGGCTCATAAAAGCGGGACTTATACACGCTCTCGGCGCGGGATGCACCGTTATCGAAGTGCAGGAACCGACCGATTTTACAATTCAGCCCGAACGCTGGTGCGGCGATTACCATATTTCTTATAATGAAGAATACATAGGTCTTACAAAGGAAACGGCTCTGGACGCGATAAATTACGACGTTTACGGCGACGCGGCGGTCGCCTACGCGAAGGTTAACCCGAAAATTACCGTAAACGAACCGTGGTATAAAAAAGAGGAGCTTATTACTTACTCGGACACGCCGTGTTTTGCCGAAAACAGACATACGATAAGTAAGGGCGGAAAGTTTACGTTAAGTTACGCCCCGAGCGTATGGATTTGTTTAAGCGGCGAAGCGGCTATAAAAGGCGAAAATTACGAACGTAAAATAAAACGCGGGGATTATTTTTATCTTCCGTACGTTGCCGAAGGCAAATTCTTTGTCACAACCGATTCTTCCGCTACGCTTATAGAGTGCCTGCCGAGTAAACAAAAATAAAAAGGCAAAGTAAACAAAAATAAGAAATAAAAACAAAAAATAAAACCCGTTTCGTAAGAAACGGGTTTTTGGTAGCCCCAAGGAGACTCGAACTCCTGATTTCGCCGTGAGAGGGCGACGTCT
>DPQQ01000010.1:191451-205654 GCA_003538975.1 Clostridiales bacterium
TCTTAACCGCTTGACCATGAGGCCTTGAACAAGATCGAATATATTTTAACAAATAACTTTTAATTTATCAAGCGTTTTGACGCGTTAAGATTAAATAGCTCAAAAAATAAAAAACCCGCCTGTGCCGACGGACGAATTTTGATAATCCGTTTTTACACGGTGAGCGTCCTGCCTGTCGTTTCTGCATTTCTTTTTTAGCGACCTTCCGGTCAAGAACACCGCTCCGCGACATTGGACTCCGGACCTCTATATTATCATTGTGGATCCCAAAACAGTCGTCCAATCGAACACCGCAGGCAAATTTGCGGCATCGATAAGTCAAAAGATATTTATTTTTAAGCGGCAAATCGTTCGGCCGCTTACGGAAAAATATCGGTAATTTTTTATTTACAAATATAATATATCACCAAAAAATAAAAAAATCAATTTTATATAAATAATTTTGCAAAAACTTTTGCTTATGCCGTTGACATATTATGAGTAGTATTTTAAAATTATGTCGTAATATATCAAGGGGCGGCTTTTTGCCGATAGTTTACGGATGAAGAAGGGAGAACGATTTATAAATTTAAGACCTGCGGTTATACTTGCCGTCGGGATAATTTCGGGGATAATATCCGCGTATATATTCGTTTTTTATTCTTCGGCGGTTTTCTTCGCTTTATGGGCGGTTTATATTTCGGTTTTTATATTTCTTTTTATAATATTTTCCAAAAACGCAGAACTTTTCAATAAGAAGACGATAACGGTTATAGCGTCGTTTATTTTATGTATTTCAGGGGCGTTTTCGGGCATAACTATTCATAAAAATTACGAAGCCGCGGATATAACCGAAAAATCTTATACCGTAAGCGGAAAAATAACCGCGGTCTCGGGGAGCGAAGACTCGACCGATATTATTTTAGGCGATCTCGTGTTCGAAGATACGGACGATTTTACTTCACGATATAAAATGGTCGTAAGCGTTAACGAAAATTCGTTCGATATGCCCGTAAAACAGGGAGATTATATTTCGTTTACCGCCGTCATAAAAAATTTCGGAACGGTTTATAACGACCGTCCGTCGGTTTCGTATCTTTCGGACGGCATAAAATATTCGGCGAAAATAAGTTCGTTTTCGGAGATAAAATTCATAAAATCAAGGAGCGATGTTTTCGCCGCCGTTTCGAACTTTCTGAACAACTCGCTTAAAAAGGGACTCAAAAATACCGAAGAGTACGGGATAGCAAAAGGTCTTATTTTAGGCGGCGGCGGGAATATTTCGGATGAAACTTTGTCAACGTTCAGATTTGCGGGAGTCGCGCATATTTTCGCGGTTTCGGGACTTCATATAGCTTTCCTTGCCGGGATACTTTCGTTTGTTATCAAGGTTTTGAAGATAAAAAAGCCGATCGGGGCGATAATAACCGTTATTTCGATGTTCTTTTATTCGGGCGTGTGCGGTTTCACGGTTTCGTCGTTAAGAGCCGCCGTAATGTTTTCGGTTATGTCTGTAGTGGATGCGGCGTTTAATAAATACGATCCGATTTCTTCCGTCGCGTTTGCCGGGACGGTACTTTTAGCCGTATTCCCGTACGAACTTTTCGGGGCGGGATTTCTGCTTTCGTTCGGAACGACTTTATCGCTTATTCTTTTAACCGATCCCATAAAAAGGATATTCGCAAAGGCAATAAAATTCTGCTTTTTCAGAAACGGGAAAAAGGAACCCGTTGCCCGGAATCCGCACGTTCACGAACTTAGCGATAACGAAGCGAGACTTATTATCGAAGAGAAAATAAAGCTCGAAAAGCGTGACGAAAAAATAGATAAAATATCCGCGGTATCAGCCGTTCCGATAGCTTCGCTACTTGGAGCGACGCCTTTAAGCGTGTACTTTTTCGGATATTTTTCTTCCGTCTCGGCGGCGGTAAACGTAATATTCGTTCCGATAATTTCGCTTCTTTTTCCGTTCGTTATACTCGGCGCGGTCATCGGCGGAATTTTTAATATAAGCGGAGTCACGCTGTTTATTCCGAAGATTTTTATCAGGCTGATAAGAATTATTATGTGGAGAATAAACGCCGCGCCGCTCGCCGTAAGTCTGCCGTTTTATTTTATTCCGACGATTATTTTTTATCTCGCCCTTTTATTCTTTTCCGGAATTTTTAATATCGGGCAAAAAGCAAACCGCATAATAACGATAACTCTTATTTTGGTTTCGATAATTTCGTCCGTTTCGTATACTGTGTATTACGATAATTCGGTCAAGCTTAAAACTTATTACGACGGATACGTTTCGGCGACACTGGTTACTCGAAACGATACCGATATTTTAATAGTAACGTCTGAAACCACTGATTTTTACTTTATAAAGAACATTGTAAAAGAAGTTAAGGACGGCGTTATTGAAAACGTTGTTGTATTAAATAAATCGTCTGACGTCAAAAGCGTTATCAGGGGGATGAAGGATAAAATAAAAATTTTATCCGTTTCGTATTTCGGCGGCGCTAACACGGACTATCCCGAAATATACTTCGGAATACCTCTGTCCGGCTATGACGAAAATGAAATAACGGAGTTTCAGTCGGCGGTAAAGGGCGGGTTTACAAAGCTCGGTTATGGATATTCGGTATCGGCGGGCGGAAAAGATTTTCTGATTCTTTCGGATCTTCCCGAAGGAAACGTTTATCCGCTGCTTCCCGATAACGATTACGACAGAGTTATCTTTACGAGCTGCGAAAAATTCGTAAAAGAAAGGTACAGGACTTCCCGCGGGGTATATGAGATAAAACGCAGATTAAAGCCGGAATTATATAATAAATACCGCAAAAATTCTTGCGGAATAACTATCGAAGTATTTTAATAAGGCGCTCTTTTTCGCAATTTATCTTAAAACGACGGTAAATCGCCTTATTTTCCGCCGCAATTATTAAAAATCGTTGCAAAAAATAAAAGTAAATGATATTATAATAATATTAAACGGAAAGATTAAATCGAAGAATTTGATACGGTCGGAATTTTAAGCATTTTGAAAGACAAAAGGGGAATAATTGGAGTACGCGGAATTCAGGAGAAGTCTTAATAAAGAAGTAATGCCCGTTTACCTGTTCGAAGGCGAAGAAGTTTACCTGTTCGAAACCGGCTTGAAGGCTATAACCGATTTATGCGTTACTTCGCCGGAAATAAACGCGGTAACTCTGCAAGGCGACGGATTAACGCCCGAAGCTCTTTTGCCACTTGTATCCGCTCTTCCTTTTTTAAGTCAAAAACGAATCGTCGCAGTAAGGGATTATTACCCGAAGTCTTCCGTTCTGTCCGGCGCGCTTTCGCCGCTTATGCGGGGCGATTTCAGCGATACTGTGTTCGTTATAATGAACCAAAAATCTTGCGACGCGCTTAAAAAAATAAAGACGGTGACGGTAGTGTCTTGCGGAAGACAGGACGCAGCCACGCTTTCGAAATGGGCTATAAAACGCGCGGAATCGGGGGGCAAAAAGTTATCGGTCACAGCTGCTAATCTGCTTGTTACCTACACGCTTTCGGATATGATAAAAATCGCTAACGAAGTCGATAAACTTATCTGTTACGTCGGCGATGCCGATGAGATTACAGAAGCTGATATCGAGAACGCCGTCACTAAAGATTCGGAATATAAAATTTACGAGCTTACTGACAGCATCGGCAAAAAAAATTACGAAAAAGCTCTTAAAATCTTAAACGATATGATTTACGGCGGCGAACAACCGCAAAAACTATTGAGCAACGTTTATTTTTATATGCGAAGACTTTTCGACGTCGCGATATCCGATAAGCCGGATTCCGAACTTTCGAAGATTTTCGGCGTAAAAGAGTTTGCGATAAAAAAGGCGAGAGAACAGGCCAAAATGTTCAAACTTAAAAAACTGAAAAAGACGGTGGACGCGCTTGCAGATTACGACTATATGGCGAAGTCCGGCGGTCTTGACTTCGGTTCGGCGCTCAATCTTGCGATTTTTAATCTTACGACGGACTGAACAAACTACGTGTAAGTCGTCAGACCTAATAAAAAGCAATATCGGCGATAACAATAAACGGGTAAAACGGCGAGCCGTCGAACCGAAAAACCATTCACGATAAAGAAAAAGGAAGACAGCCTTAACCGGCGGAGAAAATTATGGAAATATTAGAGAGAATAGCCAAGGTATTCACTAATTTCACACAGTGGGAATACGCTGTTTCGGCGATTGTTTTAATACTCACCTTAACGGTTCTGTATTACGAAATGTTCCGGTTTTTAATAGAAAACGACACCTCGATAATAATCGGCGTAATAGTTCTTGTTCTCGTTGCGTTCGGATTCGTGTTTATGTTCCTGAATAAGATCAACAACGTCTTGTATATATTCGTTCCGACGGTAATCATACTTGCGTTTATATTCTTATATTCGTCGGAAATAAAACATCTTATAAAGTTCCGCCGGCAGAAGAAGCACGACCAGAAAGCTAACAGGAACTTCGACGAAGAAGAAGCCAAAAAGTGTATAAGCGAAATAATAAACGCTCTTCAGAACATGTCTAAAAAAGACGTCGGCGCAATAATAATATTATCGAAGGGTAATGTCTCGTCGCAGATTCTGGACAGCGGTACCATGATAAACAGCGATATTTCGTCCGAACTTATCGAAAGCATTTTCTTTCCGAAGACGCCGCTCCACGACGGCGCGATGATAATCGACGGAACCAAAATAGTCGCGGCGGGGTGCTTTTTACCGCTCACTCAGAACGAAAATATCCCGAAGGATCTCGGCACCCGACACAGAGCGGGCATAGGAATAACCGAAACTGCCGACGTAACGGCTCTTATAGTTTCGGAAGAAACGGGTATTATTTCAACCGTTTACGGCGGCAAATTATCACGTTACGCCGATACCGAAACTCTTAAAAAGATTTTAAGCAAATTCTACTGGCAGGATTTACTTAAACTCAAAAAGTAATTTATACGTTCATAAGCTTATTTTTACACGCTTTAAGCGGTAATAAAATCGGAGATTTATTATGGAAAAGAAGAAAAACAGATTTGTCGAAATAGTATTTTCGAACTTCGGATTTAAAATTTTAGCTCTCGTTATGGCTCTTTTTACGTTTATCGTAATAACGATGTAAATATAAAACATTACGGGGATATTGTATTGACCGTTATAACGTGCAAGTTCGGCGGATCTTCTCTCGCCGATAAAGACGGATTTTTAAAAGTCGCAAAAATAGTTCTGTCGGATAAAAACCGAAAGTATATCGTAGTCTCGGCTCCGGGGAAGCGATATGACAAAGATATAAAAATTACCGACGGTCTTATAAATTTTACAAAAGAAACGCCTTTTACCGAAGCCCGGGAGAAGGCGTTTTCATATGTCGAAGAGAGAATCCTTTCTATCGCAAACGGTCTCGGCGCTGGCGAGTTTATCAAGACCTGTCTTGCCGAAATGAAACTGAAATTCGATAAAAACCCGTTTTATAACGACTACATAATATCCCGCGGCGAATATCTTTCCGCCAAAATTTTTTCATATATAACAGGGTATAAGTTTATACCGCCCGAAAGCTTTATATCGGTTGACGAAAGCGGCGTTTATAAGAATACCGTAAGCGGCTTTTATTTACCGGAATATTCGGTTATACCCGGCTTTTACGGCAAGGATAAGTACGGCAGAATAAAAACGCTTAAACGCGGCGGCGGCGACGTTACGGGTTCCGTCGTGGCGGAGATGACAAACTCCGATTTGTATGAGAACTTTACAGACGTGGACGGCGTTTATGCGATAAGTCCGAAAATCGTACAGAAGCAAAATCCACTTAAGTTTTTGAGTTACGATGAACTCGAAGTTTTATCTGGAGCGGGAGCGGAAGTTTTTTCCGAAGACGCTATTTATCCCTTAAAAGTAAAAAATATTCCCGTCGTTATAAAAAACACGTCGAAGGAGTATGAAAGAATCGTTTCCGCTTCGGAGCATAAGAATGAGAACTTTAAAGATTATTATACCGGCACGGCGGTGTTTCGGCAGAACAGGTTCGTCAAACAAAGCCCGAAAATCAAAATCGCAATTAAAAAAGGCTTATCGTTAATAACAATTTCGGCAGGTTCTTCTTGCACAGAATATTCGGCAAAAATACTTAAAGCGTTTTCCGATTACGGCGTAAAATGCGAATTGATTTCGGTTACAGGAAGAAAATTTTCCGCCGTTTTCGACCTTAATTCAAAAGAATCCGCAAGCGGAAAAAAGATATTTTTCGCTAAGCCTTCCGAATTTTTTACCGAACTGTATCTAAGCTACTTAAAAAATCTTGATACAGACTACGTTTTTATAAGAGAAAACGTTTCTCTTATAACAGTTTTACCGGGAGAAGCAGATAATGATTTACCTGACGATAATTTTATAAACAAGCGAAGCGGAAAATTTGTCAAAATCGAAAATATTCTGAAATCCGCCGGTGCCGTTATTACGGTGTCGGATGAACTTTCCGTAAAAGCCGTTATTGACGACTCGAAAAAAGATTCAACCCTAAAATCGCTCTTTAAGACGAACGGTGCGATTTAGCATGATTTTGCCTTTAAATTTGTCAATATTTTTCTGACAAATCCACCTTTAATTATAAAAAGCGACTGTTAAGGCCGCTTTTTTAATTTAAAAAATGCAGATAAAATCTTCAAAATTTTCAAAAAAGTATTGAAATATGTTAATTTAATGTGCTACAATATATGTGACGATATAAATCGGGTTACAAACAGGCAAAAGGACGCAAAAAGAGTTCTGCTAAATCAGAACTCTTGCTTCGCCGATGCGAATAAGTGATTTGACAAAGTTTTTATTTGAACTCGCTTTGTTATTTTGCAATACTCTTAAACGTTATATTTTTTTAGTTTGTAACTCCTGTAAAATCGGGAGTTTTTATATTTAAAAGTAAGAAAAGCAGAAAACTGAATCATCGGTAAATTGCAGCAAAATAAATTCCGTTTGAGTTTTTACTCGGACGGAATTTATTTTGCATAAAAATATTTTATAAAACTCTTTTTCCCCGTCAATTTTTGCAAAAGTCGCTATTGACAATAAACCGTTTTTTTGCTATAATAAAATCGCTACACTAATTAAATATTTTCCTTATGGCAATACTATTTCGGTAGTACTGTGTTTTTTCGCACAAAATCCCATAAGGATATTGATTAGTGTAGCAACTTCAGCGAAACGGCATAGGCTATAGGTGTCGTGTTTTTAATACGGCGCCTTTTTTATTTTACGGTATAATTTTATTATACCTGTACCGCCGAAATAGTACCATAATTATAAATAATATAAGAAGCGTTTTATTATCACCGTTTTATTACCGTATAAAAACCATGTTTTATTGAATTCGGTTTTTATTAAGCAGAACATGCTAAATAATGGTAAACAAATCAAATATTTATTGTAAAACATTATACAAAATAGCAAGTCCGTTTTTTCGTACTTGCTTTAAGATAAAATAATAAAAAACAAAATAAGGAGAAAATACGATGGCAAAAACTAAGCAAGAACTTATCGAAGAATTAAAAAACACCCCTGACATAGATCCGTACAAGCATGACGGCAGTTATGAACTTGTACAAAAAGCGGTCGAACTTTACGGAAGAAAGGAAAATTTAGACGACGTTGACTATAACGATTTAAATTTAATTTATTTTTTGCCGGTTGGAACATGGACTTATGGTATAGAAAGGAAAAAAGAACTGGTAAAAACATCACATTTGAGTGAAGAGAATAAGAAAGTTTTTTTAGATTGCCTTGATTCTGTTTGGCAAAAAGCTAATAAGAATGAATATGAAATCAAATTTAATGGCAAACCGTCTATAGGTATGGTCGGAACCGGTTTTAAAACTTTTAAAAATAAATGCGGGAACGACGATATAAAAAAGTTTATACAAATGTGCGTTGATATTTCAAAAGAAACGTCTAACGAAAAGGCAACAAAAAGTTCTTCCGCCGATTATGAAAAAGCTTTTGATATTACGGGACATGTTTTAAATAACGGAATTAAAGGAATGGGTGCTGCTACTTGCTCTATAATTTTACATTGTCTGAGACCTTATATTTTCCCTATTTTGAACTCAAACAACTACTTATATAGAGCTTTGGACTTAAATATTAAAAGTACAAAATTAAAAGATATAAAAGAGTATGTAAATAATTGCAGAGTTATAACAGAATATATGAGGGATCATGATATTTTTTATAACTACAGAAGAATAGATTTATTTTCGGCTCAGGAAACACCGAAACATGAAATAAATTTTGATTTAATTGAAGATTGGCTTTCCGAAAACAAAGATTCTGAAGGCGAAACTAATAAGTCAGAGAATGAAGATAACAGTGCATTTACCGAGTTTGATAATTTTGTAAAAAAAGTTATTGATGAAACAAGAATATATAGAAACAAAGTCGAGAGAACTGGTGAAAATAAAGAATATCCTTTTATAATTAAATGTATAAACGATGGTTATGCCGTTGTTTTTACTGCAGAATTAGTGGGTTCTGAAGATGATGAAAGATTGCAAATAAAAATTAACGATTTATCAAATATATATGATAAAGAATTGGAAAATGAAAACACGAAAAAGATAGTAAACACTTATTCCAATAAATTAAAAGAAATTTTGAACAACAAGAATTTAATCTCAAATAAAGAAGTTAATCAAGATAAAAAAACAGTTGTTTCTAAGCCGCAGCTACCTGTAAATATGATTTTATACGGACCGCCGGGAACGGGCAAAACTTATAATTCGGTTATATACGCCGTCGGTATTATCGAAAATAAGGCTAAAGAAGAAATCGAAAAATACATAAAACCCAATGCAATGCAGAAAAACGCCGAAACGCAACAAAACAACGAAAATCAAACAAACGATATCAAATATAGCGAAATATTAAAAAAGTTCAACGACTATAAAGTAAAACACGATATGGATAGTGATAATACCGATAACGGGCAGATCGAATTTGTAACATTCCATCAGTCGTACGGATATGAAGAATTTATCGAAGGCATAAAACCGAGAACCGAAAACGGCGAAATCAGGTACGAAATCGCCGACGGGGTATTCAAAAAATTCTGCAAAAAGGCGGAAAACAACCCCGATAAAAATTACGTTTTCATTATCGACGAAATAAACCGCGGAAACATTTCGAAAATTTTCGGAGAACTCATCACTCTTATCGAAGACACCAAGCGTATCGGCGCTGCGGAAGAAATGAGAGCTACGCTTCCGTATTCGGGCGAGAGCTTCGGCGTGCCGGACAACGTTTATATTTTAGGCACGATGAACACGGCCGACCGTTCGATTTCGCTTATGGATACCGCTTTGAGAAGAAGATTCCGTTTTGTCGAAATGATGCCTAATCCTACGCTTATAAAAGCAAATATAGTTATTGACGGTAAGGAAACAGACGTCGACGGTAAAAAATTAAACGTAAAAGAAATTCTCGAAACGATGAATAAACGTATAGAGTATCTTTACGACAGAGAGCATACCATAGGTCATTCGTTTTTTATGAAGCTGAATGAAACTAAACCAATGGACGATCTTAAAAACGTGATGCTTAATTCCGTTTTACCGCCCTTGCAGGAATATTTTTACGACGACTATAACAAAATAAGGCTTGTTCTCGGCGATAATCAGAAAGCAGGTAACGAACCTTGTTTTGTTATAAAAAAGAACGATAATAAAAACGATTTGTTCGGAGCAACGGACGAGATAAACGATACCGAAGTGTTTGAGATAAATGAAAAGGCGTTCGGCTATGCAGATAGTTATAAGTATCTTTTAAGCGGTACAGGTTCGCCGAAACACGACCAAACCGGAGCCGAGACTTCATCCGAAAATAAGTAAAAATCATGAAAAAAGATGGAATAACGGTTCGCGAATTCGAACCGATAAAAAAGGATATAACTCTCGGCGGAATAGGAGAAAAGAACTTTATCGAGCTTAAAAAATTCGTTACCGAATACGACACTTATACCGAAAAGTCAAGTGCAGGCTCCGACTCGACGGACGTGTTCAGAATATGCTTCGATCGCATAAACGGAGAGTACGTAAAGGCTAAGAATTACGTCGGAATAATACAGCTAAAAAACGGATTCAGGGTTCAGATTCTGCCTAAACTCGATTTGTCCGCTTCAGAAGAAGACGAAAAAAGATCGGGCTTTAAGGAAACGAAAAGAGTATTCTTAAAAATGCTCAAAACATTGGGCTATTTTTCGCCAAAGGTTTTTCAGACGGCTGATCTCGAAACTTCGGACAGCGATATTTACGAAATTTTTATTGCAATGTATATATCTTCGGTCGAAAGGCTTGTTAAGCAAGGGCTAAAATCCGATTATTCGGCTATAGAAGAAAACGCGAACTTTTTAAAAGGCAAAATGCTTTTTAATAAACAGGTAAATGCGAATTTCGTTCATAAAGAAAAGTTTTACATAACCTATGATTTGTTTTCCGAAAATCGTCCCGAGAACAGACTGATAAAAACCGCATTGTACAAACTTTTGAGAATTTCGGTATCGGACAGAAACAAAAGAGACATAAAAAGGCTTTTTCCGTTTTTCGAAAACGTCGGGTTAAGCCCTGATATCGACAACGATTTTTCTTCGGTAAAGAAAGACCGAGGCATGACTTCGTACGAAAATATCCTTGTATGGACCAAAGTTTTTTTGAAGAACGAGAGCTTTACAGCGTTCGAAGGCTCGACCGGCGCTCTCGCGCTACTGTTCCCGATGGAAAAGCTTTTCGAGTCGTACGTTGCCGAAAAGGTGAAAAAGGCTTTTGCCATGCGCGGTTATAACATGACCGCGCAGGAATCGAAGTACAGACTTTTAGCAGAAGTTTCGGACGGTTCCGAAAGGGGTATGTTTTCACTGCGTCCCGATATCGTCGTGAGGAAAAGCGGCGAAGAAAGCTCACAGGAAGAGACGATAATAATGGACACCAAGTGGAAAAGGCTCGAACCGGACAGATATAAAAATTACGGCATTTCGCAGGCGGATATGTACCAGATGTACGCTTACTGCAAAGAATATAAAAAAGAAAATCCGTCCACCCGCTCTGTATACGTTTTATATCCGTATTCAAGAGAGTTTTTAAGGGTGATAAGTTCTCCGCCGGAATTCAAAAATTTCGGCATATCGCAAAAAAACGGCGAAAATCGAGATACGGAACTTGAAATAAAAACATTTTTTATAAAGCTTTACGACGATGATTTCGCCTACGAACTATTACAAAAGATAGAAAGCGAAAAGATAAACGGATAATCAAAGGGATAAATGATATGAGATTTACATTGATTCTGAACGGAAGAGAATACGGTTATGCCGACGATAATTCAAAAGTTTATTCGAGCGTCGGATTATGGAGATATGAAAATGTAGGGTATTTTAACTCTTCGGGAGACGTTTACGCCGAACCGAAATCGCCTTTCGGAACGAAGAATAGAATAGGTCGGATTGGTTTTTGTAACGATGCGTGTGAATTGTATTATTACAATAGAAAAGTCGGCGAAATAGACTCTTCGGGCAACGTTATCATACCCGGTAACGAAGTACAAAAATGCTACGGCGGTCGGTTTGAAAATGAGCAGATAGGAGCGGCTTTATTACTGCTCTATTTCCATGCAGGATTAGCTCCGTCTTCTTCGGATTCGTCCGGCGCGTCGTTTTTTGGCGCCTGCATAGGTGCAATTTGTGGTATCCACAGTATTAATAAAGTCTATAAGACGAATAAAGAAACGCAGAAAATACAGCAAAACATAACCGCGCAAAGCGACAAAAAAATCGAAAAAGCGGACGATGTAAACGGTAAACCTGAAATTACGGATAAAAATTCGGATAATCACAATAAGGGAATAAAAGGAGCCGTATTCACTATCATAGCGTTGGTTGTAATCGTAATGATCATAGCTGTCGGAAGCAGAGGCTAAAATCAAGAGCAAGTACCGAAAAACGGACTTGCTTTTTTGTATAATGTAATCGTAAACGAGATAAATATTTAATTTTGCGACTTTTTATTGCGGCGATTTTAAGTAGAAAGGAGAATTTATGAAAAGCGTTTTCAAAGCGATATTTTATATATTGTTCGGGTGGTTGATTATCGGATGGATAGCCATAAAATACATTACCTATAGAAGATAAATAAAAGGAGAGAAACATGAATAATTTAAGTAAAGAACAAATCATAAAAGAATATCTTAAAAAGCAGATAGAACTTTATAAAAACGAAGCGGATTTTGACAATGAGTATTTTAACGAACAATGGATAGAAGAAACGCTTAAAAAAATTATGGTTTACGACAGAGTAAGCGATAAAGTTTCAGAGTGGGCGGAAAAAGACGAATACTTCTGCACGATGAGTAATCTCGAAACACAAATTCTTTCGATTATTTTGTATTATGTTTTGAAAATATCGACGAAACGTTACGACTTTACCGAAAATGAAAAATCGGATATAATCGAAAAATATCTTAAAAAACAGCTCGACGAACATAAAACCGACGAAGATTTTAACGAAGAACTTTACGAGAACTGGGTAGATGACTGGCTTTCGTCTGCGGTTGAAAACGAATTGCTCGGCAACGCTATATTGCAATGGGCGCATGAAGAGAAAAAGTGGGAAACTATATCCGAATTCGACGGTCTGTTATGGTCGTTTTTAACCGGCTGC
This sequence comes from Clostridiales bacterium, assembly GCA_003538975.1. Classification (GTDB taxonomy): domain Bacteria; phylum Bacillota; class Clostridia; order Christensenellales; family Borkfalkiaceae; genus UBA11475. The sequence continues at coordinate 204,145 of DPQQ01000010.1, forward strand.
GCGCAGATGGAAACGAGATAAAAATATGAGAAAATTATACCCTATGGGGAAGGAAGATTCTTTTCAGAAGGTTCCCGATAAGGTTTACGTTTATTATTCGGATAAAGCGGGAGTATTTTCGGCAGAGACCGATAGTAAACGGTATTTTTACAGGAAAATCACCGTTCAGAATGCCGAAACCGTATTAAACGAATTCAAAAGGTTTTTATCTGCTTATTCTAGACGGTATAGTCCGTGGTTATCTTCTCCCGAAGCGTGGGTTACGGACGATTTTATCGCCGTGGATAATACGGAAAACAATGTCGCTTCTAAGATTATTTCTTTTTTAGAGAGTACGGATTGTTGTACTCTTATGAGCGCGCAGATTATATATGAAGGTTTTGTAACGTTTTTATCAGATCCCGAACCTTTCGAAACAATTAAAATAAAAAGCGGTTTTTACGAGCAAGGCGGGACGGACGCCGTTCGTAAAATCGTCATAAAGGTAAAAGAGATCGAAAAAGGATTTTATATTTCGTCCGGAACGATAAAAGCAAAAAAATATCTCGAAACTTCTGCCGGGAAGATTCTTTTTTGCGGCTATGACAGAAAAGCTCTTACCGCGATAAAAAAACTATTGATTACTGATTGCGAATCTCTTTTAAAAATAGTCGTTTTGTTCGGTGAAATCATAGAAGATGCCGACGATAACAAAAAGCGTATCGCATATAAGTTTTTTAATAATTCGGTTGAAATTTTCCGGGAAGAAGCCGGATCGGGAAAATTTCCGGAGTGCGCGTATCGTTTATGGCGCGGGTTTATTTACGGATACGGACTTACCGGTAAAATCGAAAAGCCGATTTAAATGGTAACGGCGAATAAGTCGTCCGGTTTGCGATTGTTTTCAGAAATTCCGGGAACAGTAAGCTTTTCTTTGTTAAAAGCCTGAGATGCAGCGGCATTGCCGGCGGAAGTATTGACAAAGGAAAAGAAGAAAGATATAATAAAAATATAATTATTTTTTTGATATAGTGCAGAACGAAAGTAATTGTAAAAGGAGCTTGCAGATAATTCGCAGACGTTGATTGAACGGCTGACTTTTAAATCGTATGCAAATCTTGAAAATATCTGAACGGAGCGAATAAAAAATGAAAATTCTGGCATTGGACATCGGCGGCACACGGTTGAAATATGCGATATATAATGAGCTTTTGCAGGAAGAAGTCCGCGGCGAAATCGATTCGTCGGCGAGCGAAGGCGCCGAAAAATTATTATCGCAGGCGTTTACCGTATGCGATAATGTAAACTTCGATTTATTGGGAATTTCCACTGCGGGAATGGTTTCCGGCGACGGAACGATTGTGTATGCGAATGAAAATATACCGCGCTATACTGGCGTAAAACTTAAAGAAATCTTCGAAGCGCGTTACGGCGTTCAGACGTATGTTTTAAACGATATAGCGGCTGGCGCGATGGCTGAAGCATATTCGTCCGCCGAAAACGAAGGATCGGCGGTTACGTCGGAAGAGGC
>DPQQ01000010.1:205839-240581 GCA_003538975.1 Clostridiales bacterium
AGAGGCCGATAATTTTTATTATCTCGCACTCGGCACGGGAGTAGGCGGAATCGCCGTTAAAAACGGAATGGTTGAAACGGGCGCGCATGGTATATCCGGGCAGATCGGGTATCTGCCGTCGGCAGACGGATGCAATTCGATCGACCGGACCGCTTCGGCCCGCGGATTGGAAAGTACCGGCAAAAATAAAGGCGAGAAATTGTTTGCAGATGCCGAAAACGGCGATATTAAAGCGAAAGCCGCTTTAAAAAAGTGGTCTGTCGAAGTAATGCGCGTTATTGCGGCGATTATAGGATATTGCGATCCGCCGAGAATAGTGATCGGCGGCGGAATAAGCAGGCAGGGCGAAACGTTGTTGAGATATCTGAAAGAACAAGAAGAGATTTTGCCGATTCCGTATCGCGGAAAAGCAAGACTCTGTACGGCGAAAAATTCTTGCGGCACATTGGGTGCGGCGGTATACGCTTTGAAAAAATTAAAAAAACAGACGCGGATAGGAGAATAAAATGAGAACGATTGAAGAAATAAAAAAGACTATAAGGGGCGGACTGATCGTATCGTGTCAGGCGCTTGATAACGAGCCTATGCACAGCTCGTTTATTATGGGCAGGTTTGCAAAAGCGGCGGCAGAAGGCGGAGCCGTGGGGATCAGAGCAAATACGGCGGAAGATATTAAGGAAATCAAAAAAAACACGTCGCTGCCTGTGATAGGAATCGTGAAACGCGATTACGAAGGGAGCGATGTGTATATTACTCCCACGATTAAAGAGGTTGACGAGTTGATGGCTGTCGGCGTAGATATTATGGCGATCGACGCGACAAAGCGTCTGCGTCCCGGAAAAGTGGATCTTTGCACTTTCGTAAAACAAATCAGAGAAAAATATCCCGACGTCGTATTGATGGCGGATACTTCGGATTACGACGAAATGATCTATGCCGACAAGCTCGGCTTCGACTTCGTCGGAACAACTATGCGCGGTTACACAGATTATACAAAAGGCGTAAAAATTCCCGATTTTGATTTGATAAAGAGAGTTTCGGGCGAAATATCCGCGCCCGTGATCGCCGAAGGCGGAATATGGGAGCCGCAGGAACTGAAGAGAGCGTTGGAAAGCGGCGCGTTTGCCGCTGTTGTAGGCGGTGCGATTACGCGTCCGCAGAATATTACGAGAAGATTTGTAAATATACTACGGTAATCCGACGGAATATTCTTAAATCTACTATTTACGGACATTGTGTTTATTATTGCGAAAAGCAATCGACGGAAGGAAATGCAATGTCCGTTATTTTATTTCCGTATTTTCTGATTTATTGCATGTGATTTTCCGGAAGATCACGCCTTTTCGCCAAGAAAGGGTATATTCGCAAGCAAAGAATAATTGTCCTATCGTTAATTATAACGGATAAACAGAAGGATAAAGATGATAAATATAATAAATAAAACTTCGCAGACAGATTTATGCGATTTACACACGCATTCGGCTTATTCGGACGGAACTTTTACGCCGGAAGAACTTGTAAAAGCCGCAAAATCCGAAAATCTGAGAGCTGTGGCACTGACAGACCATAATACGACGGACGGAATAAAAGAATTCGTTAAAGCAGGTAAAAAATACGGCGTAGAGTGTATACCGGGAGTAGAAATTTCGTCGGGATATAAAAATAAAGAGTTGCATATAGTGGCTTTATTTTTCAAAAATACCGATTATTCGCAGGTAGACGAATTTTTAGCCGGACAGAGAAAAAAGAAGGAAGAGAGTAACAAACTTTTAGCCGAAAGGCTTAATAAAAGCGGTTATAACGTAAATTACGACGAGATAAAAAGCGAAGCCCGCGGATCGGTGAACAGAGTTCATTTTGCAAAAGAACTTATAAAAAACGGCTATATAAAAACGGTAAAAGAAGGCTTCGACACGATTTTATCCGAAAACCGGGGAATATACGTTCCGTCGCAAAAAGTAAGTTCTTTCGACGTAATAAAAATTATAAAATCGGCAGGCGGAGTTTCGGTTTTCGCTCATCCGCTTATTTCTTTGGAAAAGGGAGAATTGCCTGCATATTTAACCGAAGCGAAAAAGTACGGACTTGACGCGATTGAGACAATGTACTCGAAATATAACGAATGCGATCGGGAGTTTTCGGACAGCATTGCCGAAGAATTCGGACTGTTAAAAAGCGGCGGAAGCGATTTTCACGGCGAAAATAAACTGGAAATAAGTTTGGGTAGCGGATGCGGGGATCTTGCCGTTCCGTACGATTTTGCAAAAAAGCTTGAAGCGTCGAAAAATATTGAGTCTTAGACTGCAGAAATAGCTGTTTGTTTTTATGTAAACAAAAGTAAAATATAAATATTCAAAAAAAGGACGGATCTGTCATGGCAAACCCGGATAATAAAAAGTTACTTATTTTATACGTTCTCGAAATTCTGAAAGATTACAGCGACGAAGATCACCCCTTACTGCAAAAAGAAATAGCGGATAAAATATTTACCCGCTACGGAATGGATTGCGAAAGAAAAGCTGTCGCCGCGAATATAAATTGTCTCGAAGAATTCGGCTACGATATAGAACGCATTAAAAACAAAGGCGTTTATCTCGGCGAGAGAGAATTCGAACCGAGCGAAATAGCTTTTCTGGTAGACTCGGTTTTTTCGAGTAAAATTATAAACGCCAAGCAGAGCCGAGAACTTGCCGAAAAGTTGTACCGTCCGCTCAGCATAAGACAGCGTAAAACGTTTAATTATATTTACAAAGCCGATGAAATTTCACGTACGGACAACAATCTGATTTTTTATAATATCGAAGTGATAAAATCGGCGATAGAACAGAAGAAAAAGGTAGAATTCGGCTATAATTCCTATACGCTAAAAAAGGAAACGGAAACTAAAAAGAGAGTTGTCTCGCCTTACTTTATGATAAACAGCCAGGGGAAGTATTATCTTGTCGGAACGTTCCGCAAAGATTGGGGACTTACCAACTTCAGAATAGAGCGTATGACGGGGATAACGGTGAGCGGAGAAAAGGCGGAGCCGATTGAGAGCGTAAGAGGATACGAAAACGGCGTAGATATAGCGGAATATGCGAACGAAAATATTTACGCTTTCGGCGGCGAGTCTGTAAAAGCCACGCTCAGGCTTACCGGCGATTATATAGTAAACGCAGTGTACGAATGGTTCGACGACAGAGCGAACGTTTACGAAAGAAACGGCGAAATATTAGCAACCGTTTGTGCAAACGAACGCGCTCTTATTTACTGGTGTATGCAGTACGGCGAATCGGCCGAACTTTTATCGCCCGAAAAAACAAGAAAAAAGCTTTGCGAAATTATTTCTTCGATGAAAGAAAGATATGAAAAAAATGTATAAAATGTGGAAATTAAACTAACTGTAAATAAAAAAAGTTAAGCATTAAATCAACGCCTAACCGTAAATTAAATCAACACCCAACCGTAAATCGTATAGAAAATAACAGCGTGGGTTCAAATCCCGTTTACTACTCGGCAGAAATTTGAACCCGTATTTTGAGCATAAAAAAATGAACCCGAACTTTAACCTTTTTTACGGGTTCAGCTCAGGTTCATCTTGGCGGAGAGGACAGGATTTGAACCTGCGGTACGTTTCCGTACACAACATTTCCAATGTTGCACCATAGACCACTCAGACACCTCTCCGTATAATGGTCGGAGTGAGGTGACTTGAACACCCGACCTCTTGGTCCCGAACCAAGCGCGCTACCAACTGCGCTACACCCCGCTCTTTTACATAGCCAAGGTATTATAACATCTTTTTTTTGAAATATCAAATATTTTTTCGATAAAAAAATCAATAACCTAAAATTTCTTGCAAAAACTTGGCGAATGAGTTAAAATATTTTAGTAAAAACGGTCGGTTGCGATCAGATTCTCGCTCATATTTTCGATTACAAGTCGGCTTGATGCCTTGTAAGAATCTTTTCGCAACGCAAAAACGGTAAAAAGGGGAGGCCGTCTCGTTTGTTTTTGATGGTATCGGCGGAAATTCCGCCGGCGTTATCAGGCTTTATTATGCGTTATTAAAAGAGCGGATATAAACGAAAGCAAAGCGAGTTTTATAAAAATTTTATAAAAATAATTATGCGGGCGTGGTGGAATTGGCAGACACGATGGACTTAGGATCCATTGGGCAACCATGCAGGTTCAACCCCTGTCGTCCGCACCATAAAGTCCGAAGCAACGTTAAGTTGCCGGACTTTTTTATTGACAGAATATTTAAAGCTTTGTCGTAAGGCAAAGTATATACAATAACCCCGGATAAGGGCGGTTATTCTATCCGATTATTTATATATAAATAAAAAGTGAAACAGAAATCGGAACGGTAGCAAAAAAATCGAAGCAGTAATGCGTCTGCGTTGTAAAAAAAACTTGACAAGTTCGTTTTTTGTATGATATTATAAACTAAAATAAATAAAGATCAGGGCAAAACCGTCGCGAGGCGGTGACGCAAAGCCAAGAAACTTTTTATTATTTTAATAAAGATTTACTAAAAAGTTCGTCCGGTTGCAATTACGTTTATAGCGTTATTGCAACCTTTTTTATTTATAAAAACCGTGTTAAACGGAACCGTCATACGGCTAATCCGGCTCCCCGACAAGGGCATATAACAACCCCAACGGCATACCGCGAAACAAGGCGTGCAATCGCAAACGCCATATAAAGTGCAGACGTAAGAATATGAAGGAAAAGAAAAAAGCATTAGTCAACTTAATAATATCCGCGCTATTGCTTTTTTGCGCATTGTTCGTGGCGGCGACGTCGTTCGGGTGGTTTGCTTTTAACGACAGGGTAGACGGCTCCGGTATGGGCGCGGTGATCAGAAAGGACGAAAGCAACGTTACGATAGAGTACTACAAAATAAATTCGGATAAGGCTTACGAATTTATAAAAGTGAACGAAAGCGAAGCGACTCTCGGTAAATACAACCTGCTTAACGACAAGTATCAGATGCTTGCGAAAGTTTCGGTGAAGACGGGCTCGCCCGTGACGATAACGGCGACTACTTCGGTGAATTACTATATGGGCAGTAACGACGCGTTCAAGCTTCTGGCGGCAAAATCGAAAGATGAACCCAACGTACCTAAAACGGGTACGGCGACGATAGACGGCACGACGATAGAGTACACAAATTCGCTATCGAGCGTGGTGAGCTTTGCTTGTTTAAGCAAAAATACGAATGCGACGGACTATGCGTCGGCGACGGACGGGAACGGTTACACGCTTGCAAGCCTGCCGGAAAGGTCACGCTTCAGATCGCTTGTGGATAAGAATAACAACACGATAGTGAATACCGTCAAAGTGTGCGAAAACTTAACTCCCGACAGCGAAACGGTAACGGTCGGCGGCAATACAACGACAAACTATTACGTTATAATAGTATTCAGTTATGACGAATATCAGATGTCTATGGTGTTCTCGCGCAATCTTAATAACGAACTTTTGTCCGAAGCGACCGAGGACGTAACTCTCCCGTTTTTGTGCGATTTCAGTATAACGGTAACGCAGTAATCCGGACGGCGGAGAGATAAGCGAATATATAAGCGGCAAAATCAAACATAACAATTATTACATAACAATTATTATATAATAAACAATATAACAATATATAAATAGATTAAATCATATAAAGAACACAACCAACCGAAAGGACAAAAGCACCGATGAAGGCAGTTAAAGGAATATGTAAAAATTTAATAAACACCGTAATTGTCTGCATTATGGCGGCGATATTGTTTTCGGTCATGACGTTTTGCTGGCTTGCCGATACGGGCAACACTTTTGTGATGAATTTTAACTCGTCAACCGCTTCGGCATACTTTGCGGGCGGTAACGGCAGTAAGGACGAACCGTACAAAATAAGCACGCCCGTACACATGTACAACTTCGCATGGCTGCAGTATCTGGGGTATTTTAACCTTAAAGATAATTTTAACAACGGCAGGGCGCAGAGCTTTTTCGAGCTGACCGACAATATAGACATGTCGAGTATAGCCATACCGCCGATCGGCACAAGGGAATATCCCTTTATCGGCTACTTTAACGGCAACGGCAAAACGGTATATAACGTAACGGTTTCAAATTCCGAAGCCGATTTTACAAGACGTCCGTCGACCGCTCAATTCCGGAATAACGTGCTTACTATGGCTGACAGTAAATTTACCAACGTCGATATAGTGGGACTTTTCGGGGTAACGGGCGACTTCAACTCGTTTATCGCGAATAGCTATGAAAAGAAGGACGCTACGACTGGAAAGAAAAAGACCGTGCTTGTAAACGGTGTGCCAACCGAGATAGTTGTTAAAAATAAGGATGAATCTTCCGGTACAGGCACGGGCACAATGACAAGCAATAAGCTTGAACCGCTTCCGTCCGGAAACACGGCAGAAAACGTCGTGTATTACTCCGGTATGAACGTCAATAGCATGTATATCGACAAAATAACGGTTAAAAGCGTTTCGCCTAAAACTCTTGTGGGGCTTGCGGCAGGGTATATAAGCAGTACCCTGCAGGACGTCGGCGTGTACCGCAGTAAGGTATCGGTAAGCAGTGATACGGACGGCGGAGTAAGCGGTATAACGACCGTAAAAGGCACCGTAAAAGAATACGGAACTACTATTTCGGAATATTCTTTAGTAGGCGACTATGATGAAGAAAACGTCGGCTGGACCGAAGTACCTGTTGAAGGCTCCGGCGATAGCGCAGCTTGGGGCGGCTCTATCGACATGCGTACGTTGAACAGAAGATTAACGTATATTCAGAACTCGAAAAAAAGTATTCGGGGAACTGTTTCGTCTGATGTTTATCCAATTCCTGTCTATAACTCCGGTTTTAATTTTTACGGAACGGCAGGCACTAATAAATCGCCATTTTTATGGAATACAACGATACAAGTGCTTTCAAATTTATATAGCGGTACCGTGTTGCCATTAAATATTGATAAATCCGCAATGTTGTTGGATAAAGCAACCGATGGTAATACGAATGAAAAATATAATAATGGAAATTCTGAGATTTTGGCAAAAATGAATACAGGGTATATTGTCGGTAATAGTAATAAACCCAAGAATGTTATTATGCAGACGATTATTAGACCTTTAAGAGACGGCACCTATGCTTCGATATCTAATTCTTTTTCCGCTACAGGAACAGAGTATGTTACTTCAGAGTTCGCAATGCTTACTGTAATAGGAGAAAAAACGACGAATGGATATGAATATAATACGTACCGTATTGTGGATGATTATAATAAAACAAAATATAAAGCAGATGAAGCACTTAATGGAATTACAAATAAGAGCATTACAAAATTGTCACTGAAAAGATACGTAGTAAAAGATATTAACAACAAAGACATAGGAGTAAGAGCTCAATTTGACAGTACAATGAGCGGCACCAAAACAGTACACGGAATTAAATTTAATTCTGATAAAGGCATAGAAGTTCCGTTTAACGCATCATACGATACTTATAAATCTGATAATTATAGTAATGATACTTCTGATACGATTGCCGGGAAAACTGTAATTCGTCATAGTGCCGATATTAATGGGGTTCATTATGATGATTATCCGTTTATAAAAGGCGGGATAAATTTTAGTGTAAGTAAACCAGGCTATATTACCGCTATCGGGGCAACAATAGCAACGTCATCTACGACGACTGAAAATTCTGTTCGTTGTTTTGATTTGTTTGAGGTAAAAAGATCGGGAGAGAATATCGAAAGTGTTAAAAAAATATCTCAGATTTATATGAACGGAGACGATTTGGAAACCATAGAATATAATCAGTCTGGCGCAGGTACGTGCGTTATTGACTTTACTGCGCTAACAAATTTGAAAAAGCAGTATGCATATTATTTTGAAATTCCTGTAAAAAAGGGCGATTATGTGATAAGTGCTTCGAAAGACCAAACGAGAACGAATATACCAACACTTATGTACCTTGACATAGGGGCGAACGGTGAAGGGGAAAGCGGCGATACGGTAGAACTTCCGTATACCATGCAATCGGTAGATTTTGTAAGCGTACCCACAGGCTTCGACGATAAAAATATTATTCAGACGGTAAAAACGACAGATTCCGCCGGAAACGAAACGGCGACCTATCCCGCGTATAAGGACGTAGGGTTCGCTGTCGATTCGGGTACCGATACCGTTTATTATAAGCGTAAATCTTACGACAGCCTGCCTTCCGGGGACGGCGAAATAGGAACGGCGGTTTACTTCTGGCGATTGAATCATGCCATAAACATAAGCGGATTCCCGTCGAGCTATGTCGGAAACGGCGGCAACGACGACGAAACGAACGCAAAGTGGGACTGACAAACCGACGGCGTAGCCTGCAAATTATCGGCTTTGTTATCGTTCTTGCGGAATTTCCCGCAAAAAATGACGGAACGACAGGTAAATTGCGCTAAAAAAACAAAAAAACAGTTGACAACGTTATAAACGATATGTTAAACTTTTTTTGAACAGAATATCAGGGGCAAAACCGTCGTGAGGCGGCGACGCAAAGCCAAGAAACTTTTACGGTTTACTAAAGAGATTCAAAAAAGCTTTTAAGTAAATCCACCAAAGAAAGTTCGTCCGGTTGCAATTACGTTTACAGCGTTATTGCAACCTTTTTTATTTGTAAAACCGCGTTACACCGAACCGCCGTGTATAATCGCCGGGCAAGGCGTTTATGCGGACGGGGCAAGGGCAGCCGCGACTGACCGTAAAAACGGCAAAGCGGACGGAGAAACGCAAAAAAGGAAAGGAAAAGGTTAAAGGAGAGCGGCATGGAATCGATAGATATAAAAAATATTGAATTACAAGCCGCCTCCGCGACCTTGCCCGAATCCGGAACGGCAACCGCCGAACTCGAAACTACAACGGTAGAAGCGGAAAATATCGCCGAACCCGAATCCGAAACGGCAACCGCCGCCGACAAAGAAACCCAGACCGAAACCGACCGGATAAATTTTTGTAAAGAACTCGTCTTAAAAAGCGGCGTTCGTCCGGTAGAATTAAAGTTTGAAAGGGTTTACGACTGCTTTTCGAGCGCGGTACTCGGGTTTATCGGCAAAGTTTACGTAGCGGGCGGCACGCTCGGCATAATAAGCTCGGACGAATATTTGCCCGTTATCGAAACCGCAGAACAGGGCGAGAACGTACTGATAAAAACGCTTTCGGCTTTTATTGCGGAAGAGAATTTTTATAGGCCCGACTTATATCGGACGGAATTTTTTTCGTTCCCGTGTTCGTCGGACGTAATCGGCAGTAAAACGCTGTCAAAAAAACTTGCGGATCTTATAGCGATCGAGCCGCGTTTACGCGACAAAATTTGTCTTGTGTTCGGCGGCAAAGTATTGCTTACCGATACGGCGGCTCTTACTGAATTTTTCGAGGATATCCGTTCAGTCGGCGTAAAAATAGCAATAAAAGATTTCGGGGACAAATATATGCCCGTCACGGTGATAGGCGAAGCGTTGCCCGACTACTTATTTTTGAAAGAAGAAGCGACAAAAAAGGCAGAAGACAAAAAGAGTTTTACGCCCGTCGGCGCAATAATCAAGTATGCGGCGAGCCTTGGCGTAAACACCGTTGCCGTCGGCGCGACAAGCGACCTTTGCATAAGGGAACTTTCTTTAAGCGAATGTTTCGGGGTATCGGTAACCGCGGACTATACGGGCTTGCGGTCGGGCGGCGGCGAAACAACTCTTGAAGAAATAGCTTCTGAAAAGGAGAACGAAGATTGAAAGGCGAAAAGAAATCGCAAGGAGCGTTAAGGCGCACTGCGACGGAAGTAAAACGATACCGCACCTATAAGAGGGTTATACCTGCGGTTTCGGGCGTGATAGTCGCTTTACTCGTCATCGTCTACGTGGTGTCGCTGCTGTTCGGCAAATACGGGAGCTTTACCATAAAGGTAAAAAATTATAACGACAGGAATTACGCCATCTCTCTTTCCGAAACGGACGCGTTTTTGAACCCCGTAACCGTACTTAACTCCAAAGCGAACAAAGATATAACAAATATCGACGGGAACAATCTCCCGGAGAATCTTAACGATATAAACGGCGAGCATAACGGCAAAAACTACGTGGCTTACACGTTTTACCTTAAAAATACCGGCACGCTCGAATTCAGTTACGACTATAAACTTTTAATTTCAAAAATGACCGCAGATATAGATTCCGCGGTGAGAGTAAGGCTCTACTTTACGCCGTTTTATTACACGGCGGAAAGCGGCGTTTACGACTACGTCGGCAAATACGTCGATTACGCAAAGCCCAAAACGGGCGGCAACGGCGCGCCGGAAGTAGATCCCGTGGACAGAGTTATGACAAACTTTTCGTCGTCCGGGGTAGTTACCGAAGGGCAGATAGACGGATTTAAGCCCGGCGATATTTCAAAGGTGACCGTAGTCATCTGGATAGAAGGCAACGATCCCGACTGCACCGACGACCTTTTAGGCGGCGAATTCAAACTCGACATGCTGTTCGAGATTGTAGGCACTAACCAGTCCTGATATGTGTAAGGTCAAAATATAAGGATAAAATCAGCCTGAACAGGCTTTTCGGATTCTTTTATCAGACGTTTTTTCATTCCTTTTACCAAACGCGGTAAAACGAAACGAAAAGCCTGACTTCGGGAATTTTATAAGGCCTATTTAAAATAAATTAGTAAAAATGACGTTGAAGCGTAAGCTAAATTCAAAACAACGTTAAAGAGAGGTATATCATGAAAAAACTCAAAAAACTTATTCCCGCTCTCTGCATGCTTCTTGTATCCGCAGTACTTTTGGGAACAACCACCTACGCATGGTTCTCTATGAACACGTCGGTTGCCGCGAACAATCTTGGCGTTACCGCTAAGTCGAACGCAAGCTATCTTTTAATCGGCAAAGCTGATAACGCTACAGTTAAGACCGGTTCCGATATAAAAGTAGATGAAACGGCTTCAAATGCAAAAGTTTATCCCGTTGCGTATTTCGACAAAGTTGAAGCTGCTACAAAACTGGGCAACGTAACCCTTAAAGATGTTAACGCTTCTTTTGAAAATAAAGCACACGCTTGGTTTACCGCTAACAACGGCAACTCAACCGCTTCGAATGACGATGTTAAAAACATCAGAGAAGTCACTGAAGGAACGGCTGATTATATGGTAACGTATACTTATTACATTACGCTTTCTGCAGACTCCGAAGATTATCTTGGCAACCTTAACATTGCTATGACAGAACGTGCTAAACTCGGATCTGAAACAACCGATAACAGCAGTGCTGTTAATGTTGTGGTTAAAGTTAATGCGCCTAAGACAAAAGATGGCACGGCGGAAGATCAATACGTTAATCTTACCGAAGTTAAAACGGCAGGCTCTGGTTCTAACGTTACCGTATATCTTACAAGTAAAACGTCGATCACTGTAACCGTTTACGTTTATATAAACGGCGAAAATTCGGCTGTTACGAGTGCAAATGCAACTGCTTTATCGGGCAAACTTAATCTTGCGTTTGATCTCGGAACAAACAATGCATAACGGTTAATTGTAGTAATACAATAAGAATTTATTGAGTTAAACTGATAAGCTTGCGGGGGATACTTCTCCCGCAAGCATAATCCGTTTATACGGATAAAAATGGGGTAAAAGGAATGCTCGAAAGTAAAAAAACAAAGACAAAAAAGATTATAAACATAGTTGTCAATGTAATCTTGTGGCTAATCGTCGCTTTCAGCTTGTTTGTAACGATTATTGCGGTTTCGGCAAACGTAAACGCAAAAAACGTTCCTACACTCGGCGGAAAGTGCTACTTAAACGTTTTATCGGATTCTATGAACGCCGATAAACCCGAAGGCGTTGCTTCGGATAAACCCAACGGGTTTAAGAAAGGTTCGCTAATTATAAGTAAATATATTGCGCAGAATGATGCGGCTATCGACGCGCTTTCGGTCGGCGATATAGTTACGTTTGAATGGGATATCAACGGTAACGGTCGTATTGATAAAGGAGAATACAATACTCACCGTATCGTGAATATAGAAAGAGACGGCTCGAATAAAGTCGTTTCGGTAACAACGCAGGGCGATAACCGTAAAATGGCTGCCGGAACCGAACATTTTCAGCGTTCCGCCATTATAGCGGTTTATACAGGCAAAAAAGTTGCGGGATTCGGAAGCGTACTCGGATTTTTAAATTCAAGTCTCGGTTTCGGTCTTTGCATTGTTCTTCCGCTCGCGGCGTTCTTCGTTTACGAACTCATAATTTTTATCAAAACCGTGGCTTCGGTCAAAAACGACGGCAAAAAGATGATTTCGCAAGCGGACGAAGAACTCATAAAGCAGCGCGCTATAGAAGAATATATTAAAAAACAACAGGCGGAATCCGATTCGGGCGAAAAGTCCGAGTAATCCGCGATTAAAGGTAATATGACAGATTTTTTGTACGGCTTCCTGACCTGGTTCAAAGCCTTTTTCGGTAATATTGTAGACGGTCTTTGGACTATCGTTAAGGGTATCGGTCTCGGTATAGCCAAAGTTTTCGACTTCCCATATTATTTTAAGCTTTGGCATGACGAAAGCGCGAATTTCGGCGTGATGGACTGGATTTTATCCGTTCTCGCGTTTATTCTCGCGTTCGCTGTTGTCGCCGGAATTATTTTCCTTATCGTTTTATGGGTACGAAAATTCATCCGCTTCCGCTCGACGCTCGTCGGTAACGAAGATCTTTTAGAAGAAATATCAGACCTTCACCGCGACGTGTTAAGACTTACCAACGAAAAGGAACGTATCATTCAGCTTAAGGTAGCGCAGGCGGGGCTTTCGTACGAGCAGATGAAGAAGATGTTCGACGAAGAAATGAAACTTGCCGAAGCCGCCGTGAACGAAGAAACCGGGGAAGCCTTGCCCGACAATTCGCAGACGAGATTTTTACGTCTTGCCGCCGTTGACGAAAAGTACGCCTTTTACGAAGCGCCCAAGTACGACGCGAGCCTTACTTTAAGAGAACTCTGCGACGATTTAAGGAACTTCGCGTGCTATAACAACGCGCTCTATTACGACGTTAAAACCATAAGACTTATGCTTGCCGGATTCGCTTCGACAAAGCTTATAATCCTGCAGGGTATATCCGGTACAGGTAAAACTTCGCTCCCGTACGTTATGGGCAAGTATTTCTGCAACGACGCGACCATCGCTTCCGTTCAGCCGTCCTGGAGAGACCGCAACGAACTTTTCGGATACTTCAACGAATTCACCAAAAAATTCAACGAAACCGAAGTTTTACGCCGTATTTACGAAGCCGGTTACAACGACGACTTAAACGTTATCATTCTCGACGAAATGAACATCGCCCGAGTGGAATATTACTTTGCCGAAATGCTTTCGGTACTCGAAATGCCCGATCCCGACGAATGGAAGATCGAACTCGTTCCGTCGTCCTGGGACACCGATCCCGCAAAGCTTAAAGACGGTTGTCTTAAGATCTCGCAGAACGTATGGTATATCGGCACAATCAACAACGACGATTCCACCTTCTCGGTATCGGATAAGGTTTACGACCGTGCTTTCGTTATCAATCTCGACAGCAAGGGCATACCCTTCGACGCGCCCAAGACGGACGCTAAGAGAATTTCGTACTCGTACGTCGAAGATTTGTATAACAAGGCTATCGAAGAACATCCCGTTTCGCAGGAAATGCTCGATAAAATCGAACGCCTCGATCTGTTCGTCATCGAACACTTCCGCGTGGCTTTCGGTAACCGTATCATGAAACAACTTAAAAACTTCGTCCCGGTTTACGTCGCTTGCGGCGGCACCGAAACCGAAGCCGTAGACTATATTTTCGTCACCAAAGTTTTCCGTAAGTTCGAAAGCCTTAATCTTTCGCTCATCCGCGACGAGATAAGACCTCTTATCAACTTTTTGGACGCGGAATTCGGCAAAGGCAGCATGAAGGAAAGTATAGCATACCTTAAACGTTTACAAAAAACATATTGATAAATAAACAGTATTTATCTGAAGATTTTGACAGAGAGTGAGCAGTATGGATTCAGGAGAAACCAACAACTTAAAACGTGAAAATTTCGCCTGGCTCGACAAGCTCAGATACGAAAAATCTTTCACGGCGAAACTTCTTCTCGCAGACCAGAGCGTAAAAGATTATTACGCTTTAATCGTCGGCGAGATACTATCCTACGATAAAACGCGCGCCCGCAACGGCTGGGGCGGCGTTGCTTTTACCGCCGGCAAAAATGCTTTCGCCCGGGTGGAAATTAAGGGGAAAACCCTTTACGTTTACCTTGCCGGAGAATCCGAAGACTGCTCGTCGCTTAAATATAAGGCGGCTGCCGTCGGCGACAAAAAGAAGTACGAAAAGACTCCTTCGGTCCTGAAAATAAAGAGCGAAGGCGCCGCAAAAAACGCCGTAAAACAGATTGAAAAATTAGCCGAAAGATTTTCGCTTACCAAAAAATCCGACGGCGAAAACATACCTTTCGTTATTAAGCCCGAGAGCTTCGACAACCTTGTCGCGCGCGGGCTTATTCGCGTGATCAATAAAAAGTCCGCAAAGCTCGAAGCCGAAGAAACCGATAAAACCGCTCCCGAACAGGTCGCGGAAGAAGCGGCTGAAGCCGAACCCGAAACAAGTGGAGAAGAACTTTCCGCTTACGAAGACACCGTTTTATCGAAGTCCGAACTTTTGAAACGCCACGGCTTATACGGCGAGATTTTATCCGATCTTTCGGGCGGCGTTACGGAGATAAAATCGAGTGAAAAATTAACTTTAAAAGCGCTCGACGAAGGCTGGATCGAAAAGATCGAAAGCGCGCTTTCTTCAATAGACTTTTTACTCCGCAACCCGACGCGTTACATTGCCGAAACCGAAGAAGTCCTGCCCATCGAGCTTACCCGTAAAATCACGGGGCGTTCGATAGCGCATCTCGGCATGCACACCGACTATATTTCGGAAGTAAAAGAAGACGGCACGGTAACTCCGACGAAGCTTCTGAACATTTTCAGAGAAGATTCTTACCTTACTTACGAAAATAAATTTCTGAACACCCTTATAAACCGCCTTTACTTTTTCGTGACGGAGCGTTTCCGCCTGATAAAGGAAAAGGGCGCGGACGAAAAGTCAAACGTATTGGACTATGAAACGAGCTTCTTTTCGGGCGAAAAAAAGGGTACTATAAAAATTTCGATAAACCTGTCCGAAGAAGTATCTGACGGCGATTTAGGCGGCATAAAGAGCGTTTATTCTTCGCCGCTTTATAAGCGCGCCGAAAAGCTCGATACTATAGTAAAATCCTATATAAATTCGAATTTCTGTCAGGAGATGGGCAGAAACTTCATCCGTCCGCCGGTAATGCGTACCAACGCAATACTCAAAAATAAATATTTCCGCGACTGTCTCGAACTTTGGGAATTTATCGAAAGTTACGACGATTCAGGTCTCGGCATAACGGTCAAAGAGAAGATTTTCACCCCGGACGAAGCCTGCGTAAACGGACTTTACGGCTCCGCGGCGGTCGCTTTCCTTGAATTTTTGCACGGAATAAACGCGGATGAAAGAACGCTTTCCGCTACTTACGAAACGCCTTCGTACTCGCCGATTATTTCCGAAATGCAGGAAAATCAGGACGAAACCGCCTATAACGTTACCGCCGAATCGGTAAACGGCGAATTTGCCGATGACGAACTTTTAATAAACGTCCTCGCCGCTTTTGACGCCGAAGATGAATATCTGAAAGAAAATCCGTTTACGCGCGAAGAAGCGGAAGAAGCTTTGGAAACCGCAGAAGAAACTACGGCCGAAGAAGCGACTGAAACAACGGACGAAACCGCAGAAGGGGAATCGGACGAAGAGTCGCTCAACTTCAACGGCATACGGTACGTCAAGTCGTTCGAAGCCAAATTACGTCTTTCCGCAGACGAACTCAAAGAACGCTTTATCGGCATAATGAATCGCTTCGGAGAATACAAGGTCGGCGCGAGAAAGAGCTTTTCGTGCATGACGGTTTCTGCCAGCAGAACGCGTATTGCCCGTATCGCGATAAAGGGCAAAACTCTGTGCTTTTATACGGCTCTTACCAAAGAAGACTGTCCGGATAAGTACGAACTTTACAGACTTACCGACTGCTCCGATATAAAACGATACGAAAAAACTCCGGCTAAACTCAAAATAAAAAGCGACAGGGCATTCGGTCGCGCGCTCGCTCTCATAGATATTTTAGCCGAAAAATATTCGCTTAAAAAGGCGAAAACTCCCGCTGTTTACTCCGTCGAGGACTATCCAGAAACTTCGTTCGAAGAGCTTCTTTCCGCCGGACTTATCAAAGAACTCGGCGCGAATGTTTCCGCCGATAATGCGGATAACGCCGCGAACGACGGAACGGTTGCAGATAAACAGATAATTACCGACGGAACGGTTGAAGACAGCGTTGCGGCGACTCTCGACGGCGAACCCGGACAAACGGAAGCCGTTACGGACAGCGAGATCGAAAATTTTTCCGAACCCGCCGAAGCCATTTACGAAGATATAAAAGAAAGGGACGACTTAAAGTCCTTCGAATACGGCGGCTCGGGTAGTCCGTTCGAAGCCACGCCGATGACCGAATTTTTACCGGATACCTTCGACGCCTTAAAAGCGGAAGAGAAAAACGCGATCGAAGAAGTCGCAAACGAACCCGGAAGCAAAACTCTCCCCGGAATTTTATATCCCGATTCGATGGATTACTCCCGTCCCGCGCTTAAAGGCGTAGACGACGTAAAAGACTTCATTTCGGACGAAATGGAAAGCAAAATTGAGGCGGAAGAAGCCGAAAACAAAGTCATGAGCGGCGCGCTTAAAAAGGTGAGAAGCCTGTTTTCACGCAAAAGGGGCGGCAGACGATGAAAAAAAAGACCGCAAAAGTCTTTCAGACCGCGCTTTTCGTCGTAATAATCGTTCTTATTCTGACGGCGGTTTTCTTTATGGTCATGAACCGCGCGAAGAACAACCGACCTAAATTCGTGTTCGGCAAGGCGATTTTATGGGTAGAAACGGGCAGCATGAAACCGGAAATCGACGAACGCTCTTATATTCTCGTTTCGTCCGCCGATAAAAAGGACGTAAAAGTCGGCGACGTGATAGTGTTTGTCTGCAAAGACAAATCTTTGCCCGTGTACAACGCGCTCGTAACTCACAGAGTTATCGAAGTAACCGAAGCCGGCTATATAACCAAAGGCGACAACAATCCCGCGGCGGATTCTTTAGCGGTAGCAAGGGGCGATATAGTCGCGATTTACAATAAAAATCTCCCTGTATGCACGTTCTTCGGCAGAATTTTTTCGTCGGGGGTAGGACTCCTTATAATCGTGGCGTTTACGCTGTTTGCGTGCGCGTTTATCTATATTCCCGACCTTGTGAAGGCGGTAAAAGATATTAAAACAGAAAACAGGGAAGAAGAAATCGACCGCCGTGTAAAAGAAGAAGTCAAACGGCTCGAACGGGAATATAACGGAAAGCAGCTTCCCGAAACCATATCTGTGGAAAAAGAAAAAGAGAAGCAATCGGATCCGGGCGAGCAAACCGAAAACGGTGCGGATAAAGTCTGAAAGCCGCCGGAATACGACAAATAACAAAATAAAATATAATACAAGACTTGTAAAAAGAGACTTAAAGCAATAAAATGAAGAACTTTCTCAGGAAAAACGGCAAATCCATAGCGGTTGCGGTCGCGGTGATTGCCTGCATATCGTTCCTTGTGTACGTAGCGGCTCTCGGCAGCGGCTATTATTCGAGCGTCGAAAACCAGGCCGTATCGCGCGCGGACGATTACGTCTACGAGCAAGCGGCTCACGTAAGCGCGCAGCTTGAAGCCGTAAAGACTTCGGCGGAGTTCTTCGCAGAAGAAGTTTCGTCTAAAAAAGACAAAGAATCGTTTCACAACACTCTCTCTTCGATAAAGAGTTTTTCGTCGGAAAAAGACCTGTATTTTGCCGATATTTACTATTCGGTGAAAGATAAAATATACACCGCCCGAGGGGACGAATACGAGGCGTCGCCGGAGATGTACGCGCTGCTTTCGTTTGAAGGCACGGGAGTATCGAAAAACTTTTCGTATGAAAATACTTTTATGGCTTTTGCCGTTACCGCTGACGCGGAATGTTCGTTCTCCGATAAAATAATCATCGTATACGATCGTCACGCCGTCTCGCTCGAGAGTTTCGTTTACGAAGGGACGGAAGAAAACAAAACTCTTATACCGAGCGTAAAAGATTCCGAATTCGTAGTTTTATGCAAATACGACGGAAGAATTATGGAAAGAGTTGTCGTAAACGAAAAATTCGATCCGGGTACCGATACCGTTCAGGACGGTATCTTAAAAAAGTTCGTAAAAAAATCGGAAGATTACGCCAAGATAACGGCAATGTGCGCAAATGACGGAAAAGGTGCCGTTTCCGTTACCATAGACGGATCGGCGTACGTATTCGCAGTGTATTCGTTATCGCCGGAAAACGGAAATATTTTTATTCTTGCCTTATACGATTTATCCGCGCTTTACGGCGAAGGATACACTCTCATATCGACCATATATGGCGCGATGGGAATACTTGCCGTCGCCGCCGCGTTCGGTCTTATATCTTTTATAGTAAGTCAGATCAAAATGAACGCGAAGATCCGTAAACTCGCAACGCAGGACGAAGAACTCGATTGTCCGACGAGAGACGGCTTCGAATACAACGCCGAATCGATTTTACAGCGTTATAAGGCGACAAGTTTTGCGGTTATAATATTGCAGATACAGAGTTTCGATTATCTTTCCGAAAAGTTCGGCGAGACCGAAAAGCTTCGCGCGCTTAAATTTATCCGCAACGTCTGCTATAATTCGCTCGTTACGGGCGAGACCTACGCTTATATAAAAGACGGTCAGTTCTTGCTGCTCCTTCATTACCGCGACAGAAAGGGACTTATCGTAAAGCTCAAAGGAATTTACAATCAGATAACCAAGTACGACGAATTTCCGGATAAAGACTACAAGATAAACGTATCTTACAGTATTTACGAGGTAAACGGCGAAGAAAAGCAGAGCGTAAGACGAATGGTAGACAAAGCCAAGATAGTCAAGAACGAATCCGCGGTTAAAACTTCGGAAGCGTCGTTCAACTTCTACGGCGATATGCTCAAAGAAAATTACGCAAAGCGCGCCGAAATAGAAGGCAGAATGAACATCGCTCTCGAAAACAACGAATTTCACTTGTTCTATCAGCCGAAATACAATCTTGGTAAAAAGACCATAGACGGAAGCGAAATTCTCGTCCGCTGGTTCGACTCGAAGATAGACGCATACCGTTCTCCGGCAGAATTTTTGCCGCTGTTCGAAGAAAACGGGTTTATCAACAAGCTCGACAGATTCGTGTTCTACCGCGCATGTCAGAATATTGCGGAATGTATCGAAAAACATATAATCGTATTTCCGGTATCCGTTAATATTTCGAGAGTAACGGCTATACAGCCCGACTTTCTGGCGTACTACACGCGTATAAAGAAAAAATTCAACATAAAAGACAACTTTATCACGCTCGAATTTACCGAAAGCTTCGCTTACGAAAATTACGAATATCTCGCGGGCATAGTCAACGAATTGCACGCGGCGGGCTTTATGTGTTCTCTCGACGACTTCGGCACGGGTTACTCGTCGTTCTCCGTCCTTAAAGAACTCGAAATGGACGAAATAAAACTCGACAAAGTATTCCTTGACAGAAGTTCGCATCCCGACAGGGACGAAATGCTGCTTCAGAGCGTTATAGGAATGGTCAAAAAAATAGGAACCAAGATAACGCAGGAAGGCGTTGAAAACAAAGAACAGTTCGACAAACTCATAGCTTACGGCTGCGACGTCGTACAGGGCTTCTATTTTGCAAGACCGATGAAGTATTCCGACTACAGACAATTCGTCGAAGAAAATTTTTCAAAAAAATAACGCGATAATATTCAATAACAATCGGATAATAGTCTCTTGTTTTTGCTTTTTGACCGAAAACAAGAGCGAAAAAAACAAAAAAATAAACGGATATGTTTGACAATGTTGACAATCACTTGCAAACTATCCGTTTTTTTGTTAAAATACAATTTGATATAAAGGGATAAAAGAGTTATTAAGATTTTTTGCACTTCAATTTAAGGGAGGTCTTTTCTTTATGGAGAAGGGGAAGACAATTATATTAAAGAATAAAGAAGAGGCGGACAGGCTGATCGGGGATTACTGCAATGTGTTCGACTGCGTAAGACTCATAGACGGGGCGCATGCTTCGGGGAATGAAAAGGTATATGCGGTTTATTCGAGCATAGGACAGGCGGAATGTGAGCACGTCGTCGGAAAGATCGAGTCCTGTAAAAACTGTGTGGTAAAAAGAGCGTTGGAGAGCAAGTCGGTGGCGACGAAACTCGAACTGTACGGCGATAAAATATTCCAGTCGACCGCTATCTATGCCGAAATAGACGGTAAACCGTACGTTATAGAACTTATAAAAAAATTTACCGACGACCTTACTTCCGAAGATGTTTCCGAACACGAAAGTATGTTCGGTCATATCGAAAGTTATTACGAAAAGATTTATACCGACGTTCTAACCGGTTGTTACAACAGAAGATATTTTGAAGAAAAGCTTCGCGACGTCCCCATGAAGGCGGGCGTGGCTTTGCTCGACATAGACGACTTTAAGCTGTACAACGACGTATACGGACACGACGTCGGGGACGAAGTGTTAAAGGTTATCGCCGGGGAAATAAAAGATAGCATACGTTCCACCGACAAACTTATAAGATACGGCGGCGACGAGTTTTTGCTCATCATGCCGGATATTAAGCAAAGGGTATTTTTCGATGAGCTTTATAGAGTAAAATCGAGAGTCGGAGGAATAGAAATCGCAAATTATTCGGGTATAAAGCTTTCGGTCTCGGTCGGCGGCGTTATGTCCGAAGGAAGAACAATGTCCGAAGCCGTTTCTATGGCGGACATATTTATGTATAAAGCAAAAAAAGAAAAGAACGTCATCGTAACCGATTTTGACGAAAAAACTCTTCTTAAACGCAAAAGTAACGTTCTCATAGTGGACGATTCGGAACTTAATCGCGAAATATTGGCTTCGATACTTAAAAACGAATTCAACATAATCGAAGCGGGCGGCGGAGAAGAGTGCGTCGCAAAACTTAGAAAGTACGGCGACGATTTAGCCGTCGTGCTTTTAGACGTAGTTATGCCCGGCATGGACGGGTTTTCCGTTCTCGATTATATGAATTTAAGCAGGATAATCGAAACAGTTCCCGTTATAATGATCACGGGCGACGAGAGCGACGAAACGATGAAGCGCGCCTACGATATGGGTGTATCTGACTTTATAACGAGACCTTTCGATATGAAGGTCGTTTACCGCCGCGTCGTAAACACCATTCAGCTTTATGCAAATCAGAGACGGCTTATTGACAGGCTCACCCGTCAGATGGTCGAGCAGGAAAACGATTCGAAAGTAATGACGAGTATACTTTCGCACATAGTCGAATTCAGAAACGGCGAAAGCGGCAGACACGTAATAATGATACGTAAGCTTACCGAACTTCTGCTTAAAACTCTTTTACTAAAAACAGACGAATACAATCTTACGTCGCAGGACGTAAATCATATAATAAACGCTTCAGCTCTTCACGATATCGGGAAAATAGCGATTGACGAAAAAATAATCAACAAGCCCGGTAAGTTAACAAAAGAAGAATTTGAAACAATGAAAGCTCATACGGTGATAGGTTCGGATATAATCCGAAGCTTAAAGGCGTATTCGGGCGAACCGCTTCTTAAATTTGCGGATGAAATATGCCGTTACCATCATGAACGCTGGGACGGCAAAGGCTATCCCGAAGGACTTAAAGGCAACGAGATACCTATTTCCGCACAGATCGTATCCATATGCGACGTATACGACGCTCTCGTCGAAAAGAGAGTTTATAAGGAAGCCTACTCGCATGAAAAGGCAGTTGAAATGATTTTAGGCGGCGAGTGCGGAACTTTCAATCCGCTTCTGATGGAATGTTTTACCGAAGTCGCGGACGACATAAGAGAGATCGAAGTCAATAAGGAGATCCTGTAAAATAATATGAAAAAGCTGCTTTTTAAAATCGCATGCGCGTTCTTAGTTTCGGTTTTTTCCGTTGCCGCTTTGTTTTGTTCCGGTTGTGAGAATAAAGATACCCCGGACGATAAAACCGACGCGCGTGAAGAAATCGTTATAGGCAGCGACGAATACAGACCGTTCTTTTTTACGAACGGCGACGGGAAATTTTCCGGAATCGACGTTGAGATCGCGACCGAAGCGTTTGCCCGTATGGGATATAAGGTGAAATTTATTCAGATAGAATGGAACAAAAAAGACGTTCTTCTTTCGGACGGCGAAATCGATTGTTTGTGGGGATGTTTTTCGATGACCGGTCGTGAAGACGTTTATTCATGGGCAGGACCGTACATGAACAGCACGCAGGCAGTTCTGGTAAGAAAAGACAGCGATATATATTCGCTTTCGGATCTTGACGGAAAAAGAGTTGCCGTACAGGCAACGAGCAAACCGGACGAAATATTTTCGGAAAAGATAAAAAGCGGAGAACTGAAACTGAAAAATCTTTTGTGTTTTACTTCGATCGACAACGTTTACGCTTCTTTGCGTAAAGGCTATGCCGACGCGATAGCGGGACACGTGACGGCTATACGGGAAAGAATTAAAAACTATTCCGACGATGGCTACAGGTTTTTAAGCGAACCGCTTATGCAGGTGCGTCTCGGAATTGCTTTTGCAAAAGGCACGGACGGAAATTTTATATTAAAAATAAATGAAACACTCGAAGAAATGACCGCAGACGGCTCTGTAGGACAAATTCTCGATAAATACGGCGTGGATGTAAAATACGCGTTGGACGGTATTAAAGGTTATGAACAAGAGTGAGTTTAAAGAAAAATACGGAATGGCCCTTATTTTGATTATCTTTGTTTGCGCAGGGCTGGCGTTCTTCTTTATTCTGCACAATGTTTTTGCGGCGCAGGATAGAAACAGAACCTATTACGAAATGGAAAAAGTAATAGATTACGTTAAAAATCAGTGTATCCGCTATGACGACGTTTCGTCGGAGAGTCAGACTAAAAGTCTTATATCCATCGTGGATAAAGCTCGTACTATAAGACGCGAACTTTTAAAAACGGACGCAGACGGCGGCGAGCTGAGCCTTTCGCTTAAAGAGTACGTCGATGAAGAGAGACTTACGGGTATTATCGTAAAACGCGATCCGAACTCCGTCGACGCAGAGTTTTACGTATCCGACGGTAAACCCGTTTCGTTCTGGGACGAGATGATTAAAAAATTCGCAAACGTTGCCGACTATTCCGAAAAAAGCTATTCTCAGCGTATTGTCGGAGACGACGGTTATTATTACGATTATGCGATTATATCCGACGGAAACAACGGAATAGTTCTGTGTTACCTGTCGCAGCTTATTTCGGCGGCAGACGGAACTTCGCTCAACCTTTCGACTCTTCTGGACGGCTTCAATATATCCGATATGACCATAATAGTCACAAACGGAGCGCACGTAATCGCTTCAAACGTCACCGGGTACGAAAACAAGCCGATAAGCGACTTCGAAGCGATAAAAAAGATGAACGAAGCCGGCTCTTACGATAAACTTACGAAGATTTCGCTCAAAGATTCGTCGGTATATTACGGATGCGAAGACGTTATCGACAGCTTTTTTATATACACTTACCTCGGACGCGGCGACGTTTTTAAGGAAGGCAATTTAAAAACGGCTTACTTTTTCGTTACGTATGCGCTTTTCTGTATATGCGTGCTGATAATCTTAGCTTTTATAAAAGATTCGAGGAAAAAACAGAGAGAAAAGAGTGAAAAGGAATATCGTGAAAGACTTGACAGGTTAGCGACCGAAGCCATAAGGGCTAACCAGTCGAAAAACGACTTTTTGCGCCGAATGAGCCACGATATACGAACGCCCATAAACGGAATACAGGGTATGGTCAGAATAGGCGAGTATTATGCGGACGATCCCGAAAAGCAGAAGGAATGTCGCAAAAAAATTCTCGAAGCGAGCGGATATCTTCTGGAACTCGTAAACGACGTTCTCGATATGAGCAAGCTCGACGAAAACCTTGTTATATGGAAAGAAGAACATTTCGATATGAATTCCGTCATGAACGAAATCGTTTCGATGTTGTCGTTTCAGGCTTCGGAACATTCGGTCACGCTTACTTATGAAAGCGAAATTATTCATTCTTCGCTGTACGGCGGCGCGGGAACTCTGAAGCGTATATGCGCCAACATCATCGGCAATGCGATAAAATATAACAAGCCTAACGGTAATGTCGACTGCAGTATAAAAGAAACTCGTTCGGATGATCGGAAGGCGTACTTTACGATAGTATGTGCGGATACCGGTATAGGAATGAGCGAAGAATTCCAGAAAATTATGTACGAGCCTTTCGCGCAGGAAAATCCGGATTTCAATTCTAACGGAAGTACGGGGCTCGGACTCGCCATAGTAAAAAAAGCGATAGATCTTATGGGCGGCGATATAAGCGTGCAAAGCAAGACAGGCGAAGGAACGACGTTTACTATAAACCTGCCTTTTACTATAGATTGCGACGATCGTAAAGAAACCGCGGCAAGAAACGTCGTTTCAACCAAAAAACTCGATAAAACCACCGTACTGCTTGTCGAAGACAACGACCTTAATTACGAGATTGCAAAGTTTATTCTCGAAACGAACGGCGCAAAGGTGCTGAAGGCTTCGGACGGCAAACAGGCTCTGGATATATTTTCGGAATCGGAAGAAGGCGAAATTTCCGTCATTCTGATGGACGTGATGATGCCGGTAATGGACGGGATTTCCGCAACGGCGACAATTCGTTCGCTCGACAGATCCGACGCGTCCGTCGTTCCGATAATAGCGATGACGGCAAACACTTATACCGATGACATAGAACGCGTTCTTGCCGCCGGTATGAACGCATTCGTCGAAAAACCCGTCGACGCGGAAAAACTCGTCGACATTATCGTAAAAACATTACAAAAGAGATAAAAAAGGAAAGGAAAAGGAAATATGGATATCAAAGGTTTTTATGATGAAATAGGCTCGGACGTCAGCGACGTCGAAAAGCGTTTGGGCTCGCTTACGACCGCAGAATATTTCGTTAAAAAATTTGCAAAAGATCAGACTTACTCGGCTCTTACGGAAGCGTATAAAAGCGGAGACGGCGAAAAGGCTTTCAGAGCGGTGCATACGCTTAAAGGTCTGTGCGCGAACCTCGGTTTCGACAAACTTTACGCTTCGTCTTCGGTGCTTACCGAAGCGTTGCGAGGCAATAAACCCGTCGCGGGAACCGAAATTTCTTACGAAGCGGTAAAAAAAGATTACGAAACGCTTATCGCCGCTCTCGAAAAGATGGACTGACGGTATTTAAAAAAGTAAAAACAGGCGTTTAACGTCTGAAAAAGAATATTTAGCAAAACCGTCGCGAGGCGGCGACGCAAAGCCAAGAAACTTTAATTTTTTTAAAGTTCGTCCGGTTGCAATTTCATCCCGTATTTAATGCGGGTTGGTTTTGCAACCTTTTTTTATACTTGTCGTTTCAAGCGAGGAGGAGAGGGGAAGTTGTACGGATTAAAGAAGAATATAAAACGAATAATAACGCTGATACTTGCGTTTACGCTCGCTTTAACGGTTTTTTCGGGGTGTAGCGGCTCCGGTAAAGGCAAAAAAGCAGTATCGCTGACGATTTCTACAACAAAAGAAACGGCGGGGGTGATTACCGCCATGGCGGAAGCTTTCAATAATAAAACCGACGGCGTAAAAGTATCGGTAAAAGTTTATTCTACCGAAGACGAAAAGAATTATTTTCTTACTCATTACGAGGACAAGTCAGAGCTTATAACTTTCGACTATGCGCAGGAAGCTCTGTATAAATCGGAATATCTTTTAAAACTCGACCGTATGAGCGTTATCAACCGCTATTCGGTAAGTATTATAAATTATTTAAGGGATTCCGAAGGCTCCGCATACGTTCTTCCGTCAAACGGCAGATATTACACGAGAGTATATAATAAAGACGCGCTCGCATCATACGGTCTTTCGATTCCGCAGACAATATCGGAGCTTTTAACGTTTTCCGCAAGACTTAAAGAATCCGCTTCGACGGGCTATTACGCTTCGGCGACGCTCGGCGGAAACGATTCGATACTGTTTGCGCTGATGAGCGTGGCGTATCCGCTGTTTCTGAATACGGTTAAAGGAACGATGTTTTTAAGCGGCGTGGTAACCGGGGATCTGTCGTTCAACGATCAGGAATACAAAGAAGCCTGGAGAGAAGTATTCGAATATCTGAAACTTCTGTACGATAACGGATTTTATTCTCTTTCTTCGATAAATAAAACGGCGGAAGAAGAACTTGAATATTTCAGAAGCGGAGAAGCCTCTGCAAAGCAAAACGACGGCAGCGTGAGCCTGAAAGAACTTTTCGGATCGATAAACGGAGAATGCGCTCCGTTCGTCGGCAAAACGGCGAGAGACGCCTGTATAGGCTCGGCGCCGCTGTTTTATCTGAGTCTTACGCATAATGCGGGAGCCTCGCTCGAAATCCGGTCGGCGACAAAAAAATTTCTTTCGTTTTTTGCGTCGCCGGAAGGTCAGTCGTTTATAACGGATTATTTCGGCGACGACGAATACGTAAGTTATCTTAAAGGCGAAAACGTTTCGTCCGAAGCTTATAAACCGGTCGAAAACCTGAAAAATACCGGCATGCTTTTTATCAACGACTCGTTTAACTACGCATTCGGCTATTGCGTAAACGATATTTACGACTTTCTGAATTCAAGGCTTTCGATCGATTCGCTGTTAACCGTTATGGACGAAAAGATAAAAGACGGACATAATTCGGAATTTACAAAAATAACGGAAATAGCGAAAACATATAAATTCTCGGACGAAGTGTATAAAAAGAATACCGAACTCGGTACGTTCTTTATATCCGCGCTTGCCGAATCGTCTTATCTCGACGGAGCGGTAATGCCTTCGTCGTATATAAAATGTTCTCTTATTAAAGGTTCTCTTACCGAAAGAGATCTGGACGCGGTGTTTCCGGAAAAAAACTTTGTTTTTGCCGAACTTACGGCGAACGATTTCATTAAAATAGTTTCGGATATATCTAAGGACAGTTACCCGCTCGTATACGGTATTACCGTAAAAGACGGTAAGCTATATAAAAAGAACGGCAAAAAATATAATGACGACGAAATGATTTACGCCCTTATCCCTGCGGATAAAAAGTACGTTTTATCGGATTCCGCAAGTTTAG
Source organism: Clostridiales bacterium (assembly GCA_003538975.1). GTDB lineage: Bacteria > Bacillota > Clostridia > Christensenellales > Borkfalkiaceae > UBA11475. The sequence goes on from DPQQ01000010.1 coordinate 233,239, forward strand.
GAAGCGAAGTAAGTTCGGATACTTTATTGTTTTCATATTTTGCCGGAAAAAGAATGATAACTCGCTGAATATAAGAAGAGAGGGATAAAATGGTTAAAAAATTAACTTACGTACTTATCGGAGCCTTACTTACGGCTCTTGCGGCTTTCGGACTTACCGGATGTAAGGACGACGATATTAAGGCCGTTTACTTCGGCGGAGATATAAAAAAAGAATACGTCAGGAACGACGTAATCGATTTGTCGGATCTTTATATAAACATAGTTTATAAGGACGGGAAAGATAAATCGTATCCGCTCCCGTACGAAGGCGTCACCGTTACTGGCGGCGATACTTCGTCTGCGGGCGAAAACATGACTCTTACCGTAAGCTACAAAAAGTACAAAAAGACTTTTGCATATTCGGTTCGTAATCCGAAACTTACGCTCGACTTCGGAAGCGGCTCGTATGATGAAAAAACTTCAGTAGAAATTTCCGCCGAAAATAATTATACCGACATTTCCGGATATTTGCCTACGCCCGATATCTGGGGATACGAATTCGCAGGGTGGTTTTACGATCGGGAATTTACTTCTCCGGTAAAATATTATTTCGGCAGCGGCAGAATTGACACTTCATCCGATATAACCGTTTATGCGGGGTACGATCAGATGTTCAGTAACAAATACGTTTACGAAGAAACCGACGAAGGACAGATAGTCCTTACGGGGCTTCAGAACGAAATGCTGATGGGCTTCGGCGAACTGTATATACCCGAAACTATAAAGCTTCGGCCGGTAGTTAAGATAAACGACGGATTTGTCGATCCTATGTTCGGCGGAATGATGAGTTATTCTTCGCTCGGATTCGCCGATAATTCAAAGGTTACCGAAATCGGAAACGAGGCGTTTTCGGGATTGTTTCAGCTTAAAGAAATAGATCTTCCTTCCGGTCTTAAAAGAATAGGCAAAGACGCTTTTTCGGGCGTAGGAATTACTTCGATCGTAATACCGGCTTCGGTTGAAAGTCTGGGCGAAAACGCGTTTTCTTCCGCGCCGAACCTTGTAAGCGTCGAATTCGAGGAAAACTCGCAACTGAACTTTATAGGTGCGTCGGCTTTTTCTTATTGTTCGGGATTAAGCTCGATAATTTTACCCGAAAGTCTTGTCACGCTTTCTCCGTACGCATTCAATTACTGTTCTAATTTAGAAGAAATATATATCGGCAAAAACGTAAAACAAGTAGGTTTACACGCTTTCGCTTCCTGTTCGGGGCTTACGACGATAACGATATCCGACGATAACGCTAACTACAAAATCATAGGCGGTAACGTTTACAGTAAGGACGAGACGACGTTCATACGCTATTGTTTCGGCAAAAACGAAGAAGAATTTACTCTTTTACAGGGAGTTACTTCCGTATACGAATCGGCTTTCGACGCGACCGGGCTGAATCATTCGCTCAAGAAAATAAATTTCCCGGACACGCTTACTCATATCAACGACTACGCTTTCAAAGAACTCGACGCCGAATTAACTATTCCGGCAAGCGTTTCGTACTTATCTAATAACGCGCTTACGTATTATTTGGGAAAGGAGTTTAAGGTAGACGAAAATAACGCTTATTATACCGTAAAGGACGGCGTGGTTTATTCAAAAGATTTCAAAACGCTCGTTTCGATTCCCGTCAATGCGAATATGACGGAATTCGTTCTCGATCCGAGAGCAGAGGTAATAGCTACGGGAGCTTTTATCGGTAATAAAACGATAAAATACTTTGTCGTTCCCGAAAACTCCGCTCTTAAAACTATCCGTAAGGGAGCTCATCTCGTATCAGGAGCGACGAATCTTTGCGGCTTTTATTTTGAAAACTCCGTTCCTGCCGAAATCGAAGAAAAAGCGTTTAACGACAAGGCTTCCGTTCTCAGCTCTTCTGTTTCGTTCTACGTCCGCGAGGACTGTAAAGACGCTTACGTAAGCAAGTGGAATAACGTTTTATTGGACGCAAACAAAAAGCTGTCCGACCGTATAGTAGTTGTTTCGGACGCGTATGCAAACGCTCTCGGAATCGTTAAGGGGAAGATCGGACTCGACGGCGATATTACGCTGCGTGATTTCACTGAGGCGGCGGAAGACTATGTAAACGGACTTATGCTTTTTGCGTCGCCCGATACCAACGTTTATGCCATGTTCTCGGAATTGTTCCTTTCTCTCGACTCCGCTTATCGCGCGGCCGATTACGTATCCGCAGACAATTATGTAAACGACAAAGAACTCGATTATATAAAAGTATTCGAAAAAACGGCGATAGCCGCCCTTACGGATTTTTATAACGAAGCCAAAGATGCTACGTTTGTTCTTCAGACGTCGTTCTATCGGATAAAAGAACATTACGATAATTTACCGTCGGCAATTTCGGACGAACTTACTTCGCTCGAAGATAAATTCGACGAAATACTTTCAAGAACGGACGAAGTCATATTAAAGCAGAAAAACATCGTGGACACCGCCAACGAACTCGTGGCGGACAACGCAAAGAACTTCGACCTTGTGATCGCGGAAAAAACTTATGCCGATTACGAAGCATACGGCACTTTCCTGATTTCGCCGCGCTGGAGCGATTTTATAAATATAATCGCTTTGCACTGTTCTGTTCTGATAAACGACTTTATCGATCTTCCAAAAGATCCCGATCATTATCGGCAGATCAAGAGCTGTCTTAATCGTTCTTTTACGGATTCCAGCCTTATAGTATTCGGAATTGAAGATTATCTTGGTTCTTACTTTAAAGCGCCGCTTTTAAGAAAGAAACTCTATCGTTATAACGAATTTGCGTCCGTTTACGAAGAATATCTGACTGCGGGAAGAGACCGGATTATACTTGAAACAAACGAAGCGGTAAGAGATTTCGATCTTACAGATTTCGACGTAATCTCGGCACGAAAAGTTCTGAATAATTACGATCAATTATCCGAGGACGAAAAGAACTACGATTATTTAGACAAATTTTATGATATCGGTTTCAGAATAAACGTAAGCGATTTCATTTCGATGGAAATAACCGAGGACAATTATGCAAGCGCGTGCGGCCTAGGCATTACGGTTTTGAATAAGTATGCGGAACGCAAAGAATCGAGCCTCTTACCGGCAGAAGACGACGCCGGAATAGACGGCGGGTTAAAGACTTTGTTCACGCTTTTCGAGCAGCACAACGCAGACTTTGTTGCCGAAATAAGAAAGATCGAAAAAAATCCGTCCCTCGCCGACGTGCATAGGTTCTACCGGCTTTATGAAGAAGCATGTAACGATCTTATTGCTCCGTATTATCCGGTCAAGTTAACCGATGAGAACGGCGAGTATGAAACCAACGCTTCCGAACTTTATTCTACGCTTATGATAATACAGATCAAGAAGCAGCTGGGTATAGAATTCGATTCGATAACGACCGAGGACGATTACAACGATTTTTCCGATTGGATTTATTGCGGATATATCGAAACCGATGACGAAACCGGATACCGGTATGTTTTCAAAGGAATAAACGATTATTCCTACTATATGACGGTGCGTTGCCTTAACGTCTTTCAGAATAAACTTTTAACCGAAGAGGAAATCGCAAAATATAACGGTCTTATAGAACAGTTCAATAACTTTTTCGGACAGGGGGAAGATTCCGACAGAAATTATGATTAAAAATAAGATAAAGTTACGTTTTATTTACGATCCGGAAACGCGAATGGTTTCAGACTGTAATCTTACGGATTTGTCCGTCAGACTCGCGTCTTTTGTCGAAGTTCCGGAAGTTACGGCGATAATCAGGGATATGAACGGGTTCAGTGTAAAAAGACTCAAAAATTATCTCGAAACCGGTACTCCGTTAAACAAAGAGTTTGTTTCGCGGCTCGACGGCAAAACATACGTTGCGGATATAAAAAAGAGGGAAGATAAAAAGCTCGAATTTACTCTGATCGAAAAGCCGCCTGTATGGGCGGCGAGACGGAGTATATACGTTGCGGCGATAACTATCGTCGTAGCGATAGTTTTAGTCTGTATACTCGTAATGCTCGCGCTTCGCAGCGACATGAAGAAAAAAAAGACGGCAGAAACGCAGATTACGATACGTAATCTTTCGGATCAGATAGACGATACAATATCAACCAAACTTAATTCCTGGTTCAACGAATTGAAAGTCATTTCGTCGCTTGTATCGAAATACAACGTTGTGGAAGGTAACGAAGACGCAATCGACGCAACTATAGACGATATAAGGAAAGGGCTTTCTTTCGCCGACGTGGGAATTCTGCTCGAAACGGGAGATATATATTTCCGTAAAGGCGTTTCGTACAGTATATTTTACGAAAATTTTGCAAAAGAACTCGTCGTCGAGCGTAATGCGGCTATAAATTTAATTGAGATAAACGGCAGCGAAATGATGGTATTCGGCATTCCGATAGAAAGCAGTTGCGATAGCGGAACCGTTAAAATATCCGCTATTTGCGGTTTTGCGAGACCTACGTCGGTGAATAATCTTTTAAGCGTAAAGTTTTTCGACGGGAACGGCGCTACCGCATTATATCGCAACGACGGGTTTTCGTTAGCGACGTCCGATAACGCAAGTAAACCGAAAGACGAAGATAATTTTAACTTTTTCAGCTATCTCGAATCGCAGAAGTCGGAAGAAGAATTCAAACAAATCGAAAAAGATTATTTAACGGGTAATTCCGGACTTACAAGTCTTGTTTTTTCAGACAGCGAATATTATGTTTATTATTCGAAAATCCACTTTTCACCCACGGGGTACAATGTGTCCGACGTATGGCATCTTGCAATTTATGTGCCGGAATCTGTCGTATTCAGCAATGTAAACAGTATTATTAAGGCTGTTCTTACTACGCTCATCGCCGTATTTGTTTTTATGATAGTCGTAAGTATAATGCTTGTCGGAATGTTCATCGTAAAGCGCGACAACGATATTATAATGAAAAAACAGCTTGCCGCAAATAAGCTTTTAGAAAACGCCGCGGACAGCGCGGTCGAAGCTTCGCAGGCTAAAACGGTATTCCTTTCCAACATGTCGCACGATATACGTACGCCGATAAACGGAATTATCTGTATGACCGAAATCGCAAAAAAGCACACGGACGACGAAGAAAAGGTCAAAGATTGTCTTAATAAAATAGAAGGCGCAAGTTCGCATCTTCTGTCTCTCGTGAACGACGTGCTCGACATGAGACGTATCGAAAGCGGTAAGACGGAAATAATAAGCGACCCCATGAACGTTACGTCGGCGGCGGACGAATGTTGTTCGATAGTTTACGGACAGCTTGCCGAAAGAAACGTCGGCTTTGAGTTCGTTAAAACGAATATCGTTCATCCCGACGTTCTGGGGGATAAACTTCACTTAAAGCAGATACTTATAAATATTCTCGGCAATGCCGTAAAATTTACGCCCGACGGCGGTAAAATAACGTTCACAGTTGAAGAACTTTCGTTTGAAAATGACGAGGCTGTCTATTCGTTTACGGTTAAGGATACCGGTTGCGGAATGAGCGAAGAATTTTTGAAAGTCGTCTTTCAACCTTTCTCGCAGGAAAATAACGCCGAACGTACGCATTATAACGGAACCGGACTCGGTCTTTCGATATCGGACCAGCTCGTTCGTCTTATGGGCGGAAACATAGCAGTATCCAGTAAACTTAACGAAGGCTCCGAGTTTGTCGTTAAGATTCCTTTCAAGGTAAAAGAAGAGAGCGTCCCGGAAGAGGATAAAAAACTCTTTGGCGAAACACTCAAATCATTTAAGGGCATAAGAGTATTGCTTGTCGAAGACAACGAATTGAACAGCAAACTCGAAAAAGTTCTTTTATCTGAAAAGGGAATGGTTGTCGAAACTGCCGAAAACGGTCTTAAAGCCTTGGAAGCTTTTATGGCCAGCAGCGAGTATTATTACGACTGTATTCTGATGGACGTCATGATGCCCGAAATGGACGGTATTACGGCAACGCTCCGTATACGTTCGTCGGACAGAAAAGACGCCAAGACGATACCGATTATAGCGATTACCGCCAACGCGTTCGAGTTCGATATCCGCAGGACGACGGACGCCGGTATGAACGCGCATATTTCAAAACCTTTTTACGTGGATGAAGTATTAAAAGTTTTAGGCAGACTTCTCGTAAAAAAACAAAATTAAAAATTTACCGTGGTTTAAGCCCCCTTTTATCATGGTAAACAAAGCCCCGCTCGGAAGAGCGGGGCTTACTTTTTTGATTGCGGTATGTTTTATTTATACCTGTATTGTTGAAATCATGCCATAATTATAATTTTTTCGTCTTAAAAATCGTAATCGGGAGAGACCGGTTTACCGGTTTTAGCCGATTCTACGATAGATAAGCATACCGAAATCGTTCTTGCGCCGAGTACGGCGTCCATCGCCGGCGAAAGATCTTTTTCTATTGTTTCTGCAAAGGCGGCGTATTCTTCGTTCGCATTATGGTTGTTTACCTTAACGGGAATAATCTCGGGATCGGCTAAATCTACGCCGTTTTCTTTTACCTTCCACAACGTCATACTGTCGGACGTATTGTCGCAAAGTATCGTTCCTTTGGTACCCCATATCTGGGTACGCATGGTGTATGGCCGTTTGCATCCCGTCGAAACAAATACTTTGCCGATTGCTCCGCTCTTAAACTTCATTATCGAAACCGTTGCGTCGTCGTAACTGACAAGGGGAAGTAGTTTATGCGTGCCGTAAGCGAAAACTTCAGTAGGATCGCCGATGTACCAGCGCAGAAGATCGACCGCATGACAGCCGCCGCCGACTACCCCGTTACGAACGGGATCGGCTCTCCAGCCGCCCGCCGCAAGGATTTTTGCGTAGTCGTGCGCGTATTCCGATTCCGCATAATAAATTTCGCCTATCTTTCCGCCGTCTATAAGTTCTTTCGCTTTGACGAAAGCGGGGGTGAAGCGGCATATCTGACCGACCATAAATTTTTTATCCGATTTTTTAGCCGCCTGTATTATGGCGGTCATGTCCTCGCGGGTTAAAGCGAGAGGCTTTTCGCACATAATGTTTTTTCCTGCTTCCAGAAAGGCGATAGCCATTTCGCGGTGAAGCTGATCGGGTGTGGCTATAATAACTTCATTCACGGGGAGAGTGAGAACCTTTTTCCAGTCCGTGTAGCGACGATCTTCCGGAATACCGTTTTCTCCGCCGACCTTTTTCAGTATCTCTTCGTCGGTATCGACTATGGCGAGTATTTCCGCGCCGTAGGATATGGCGGCCTGCAGGTGATGCACTCCCATGCCGAGACCTATTACCGCAACTTTATGAGCGAATTTCATATAGAATAATCTCCTTTT
>DPQQ01000010.1:240761-246285 GCA_003538975.1 Clostridiales bacterium
CTCCTTTTTAATGTATTGATTTTTTATAAAAGCGTAACGCCGATTAAAGCAGCCGTCATCGTAACGCAGCCTACGACGTTTATTACCGAAAGTTTTTCTTTAAAGAATATACACGAGCAGATGACGCTGAGTAAGAAAACCATGGCGTTGTCGAGCGTGTTAAGCACGTTTATATCGACGAGCGGAATGATGAATACGAATAAATTGATCGCCGCCGAAGCTATCGCGCTGCATAAAATAAGGAAAGTAAGAGATCCTTTGGTCTGTGTGGTAAAGTCTTTTAACGCAGTCTTTTTATCTCGTATGAGCATAGCCGCGAAAGCTATTATAACGGCGGTAAGATAGGTTATCGCAACGAGTTCTTTACTCGCTTCGTTTATAACGCCGCTCGTGGATAAATATTCCTGCCATTTGAGACATGTGCCGTAAATTCCGTTGCAAAGGCCCAAAATCGTACAATAAATAAAGAATTTTTTCTTATCCGCATATGTTTCGCCGCTTTTTTTGCTGACGAGCCATACCGAAATAAGAACGACAGCTATACATAAAGACTTCCACACGCTCATTCCGACGTTAAAAAATATTGCCGAAATCACTGCGGGTACGATTATGCCGCCCGCAATCATAAAAACCATTAAAATAGAGTAGGGACCTTGTTGCGAAGCGCCTATAAGCGACGAATCGTAAAACATAAGGGCAACGCCGTTTAACAGACCTATAAGAATAACCTGCCATGAGAAGTTGAACTTGAATCCCGTGAGCAGAACGGAAACCACCGCCACCGTAAGTCCGCTGACTATGATAAATACGGGAGTCGCTGCTTCCTTCCGACCGGGGTATCTGTCGGTGTAGAGCTTGCAAAAAAGCGATTGCAGGGTATATAAAAGTATCATACCCGATATAAGTAAAAAGTTTGTCATTTTTATTCCGTAACGTCGGGTAAATTACCCGTTGATTTTAGTATTTCAGCTATTTCTAAGTGGTTTTTAAGCCTGTATGTTTTTTCTTAAAAAGCGGATTGTCTTTTAAATGTTTTTCTTCCGAAACTTCTGTGATATGCGCGCCCGAATAGCCGTTTTTATATAAATATTCGCAAGCGGTCAGCACTCGTTTTTCAAAATCCGGCAGATGGTTAACGTAAGAAGGATAAAAATACTGTTCGTGTATCATTATCGAAACAAAACCGCCGCGGTGCGGATGCGAAACAATTTTTTTAAGCTTTTCGAACATTTCGCCGTAAGACCTTTCGTTAAGCACCAGATCTATCCGTCCGAAAATCATATCTTCGCTAAGGTCGTAATAAAAATCCCTTTCGCCGATATGTTCGCACATTTTATCGGACATATAGTACGAAACGATGAATTCGTCGCCGTACTTTTCAAAATATCCCGTGAGAGAACGGTAGCCGAGCGACCGCAAAGCGCGCACACATTCGCGGTTAGCCGCGCCCCAATGTGTGGTAGTGGAATCGCTTATGCACTCTTTGCCCGCAAACCGCATTATTTCGCGATTAACCGCTATGCAGTCCGCCGTGATTTCTTTTGCAGTGCCGTGTAAATACGGCTTGTCGGGGAATTCGCTTTTCGAGTGAAAAGCAAGCTTCAGCCAGTCGGAATTTTTTATAAATTCGTTTCTGAATTTATCCGTCGCCATCGAAAGATTAAAGCCTTCGGGCGAAGGATTGAATTTGGAAGCCGCTTCCTTGTCGACTTCGTAAAACAAATTGAGATGAACTTTCGCGCCGTACAGGTCGTGCGCCTTTTTGTACACGGCAAGGTAAGGATTATCGAAGATAGATGAGTATTTGTCTTTATTATCGGTTATATCCTTCAAAAAAAGTATGTTGTCGTCGGAAGACAGCCTGAACTTTTTTACCGCGCCGGAGAAATAAAACACGGTGATTTCTGTCGTTTCGCCGTTTTTTATATCGTTTGCGACGAGTACGCTTCTGTAAAATGAAACGGGTACGTTTGCCGTGAAACGCCCGTTCTTGTTTGCTGCTTTTATATTGTTGACGTAAACTTCGCCGTCAGGCTTGCCGATAAGTTTTACCGTTAAAATAATTCCGTTTTCCGAAGAAACGCCGTCGCGTTCGTTAACAACGTCGCCGTTTATCGGAAATAAGAATTCAAGACTGTGTTTGTTTTCAGACGATATATTGCCGTTTTTCATTTTTTTGCCTGTGATAGAATCCGTTCTATTTTTCCGGATTTTAATTCGATTTTTTTATTATCAAAGTCAGTATAACATCCGAAAAATTCGCCGTCAATAGCAAATTGATAATTATATTTAATGTAAGAGACTATAAAACTTAACCGCGTTCCGGGAACGATTCATTTTTTATCTTCGGTTTTATATAATAAAAAACCGTCAGTTTATATATAAAACCACGCCGTTTTGCAGAATAAACATAATAAAAAACTATAAAAATCAGGAAAAAGATTTTTATAAAAAATACTTGAAAAACAAAGATTGTACCATTAAACATAATGATTGAACGTAAACATATATCATTGTATAATGAAAGCGTAAAAGATAAAAGGAGCAGCTGTATGGAAAGGAAATTACCCGCTTATCCGATTTTTGTAAAAGATCCCAATTTTTCATTCTGGAGTACTTCGGACGTTCTGAACGATACAGATATTACGAGCTGGTACGGCGAAAAAAAGCCAATGTACGGGCTTTTAAGGCTTCCGGACGGTGAAGTCTGGTGCTTTATGGGCGATATTGATAATATCGACGGTAAAAACGTAAAAAAAGCGAAGCAGAAAGAAGTTATCGTTTCGTCATTCGCGACTACCTATATATTCGAGGCTGGATCCGTAGAATTTACCGTAAAATTCGTTTCGCCGCTTCCGCCCGACGATGTCGAAAGAATTTCGGAACCCGTATGTTATATGAGTTATTCGCTGAACAAAGATATAGAAGCGGCGGAAGTCTCTCTTTTTATAAGCCGGCGCATAGCTTACGATTCCAATCCGAAACTGCCGGTGAACGATACATGCCGCAATTACGCTTATAACGTAGGAAAGGACAGGGCTGCTTTCATCGGACTTAAGAGACAGCTTTATTTATCCAATAACGAAGACTGGGCGGGCGCAGACTGGGGTTACTGGTACGTCTGCGGCAAAGACGCCGCCGCGCTCGACTGTTACGACTTCGAGAGATATATTCTTACCGGAAAAAAGGACTTTTCGAATGTCGATGAAGAAAAATTTATCGCCGCTTTCGAAACGGGCAAAGAAGGTTTTATAACGCTTGCTTACGACAGTATCGTTGCGATAGATTACTTCGGTGACTTCAAAAAGACGTTGTATCTCGAAAATCACACCATAATCGACGCGATTAAGGACGTAAGGGAAAACAAAGACAAAATAGAAGCCCGCCTTGACGAAATCGACGAAAAGTTAAAGATAAAAGCCGATAAAATTTCGCCCGATTATTACGATATACTCGCAGCTTCGCTCCGTCAGAGCGTAGCCGCGCACACCGCGATAGCGGATAACGACAAAAAGGTGGTTTTCTTATCGAAAGAAAACGGCAGCAACGGCTGTATAGGCACGCTTGACGTGAGCTATCCGAGCATGCCGCTCTACCTTATTTACAATACCGAGCTTGTAAAGGGGATGTTAAGACCTATTCTTAAATTCGCGCGCATGCCGATCTGGAAGTTCGATTTCACTCCGCACGACGTCGGAGCGTATCCTTTCTGCTGCGGCAACGTGTACGGCGCGGTCGAAACCGGAAAGTACGGTTCGATAATCAAAAACAAATGCGGCGAGCTTCAGCCTCAGTACTATCTGTTTCCCGAAAACAACGGCGAAATCGACGAAGATATGCAGATGCCCGTCGAAGAATGCGCCAATATGCTTATAATGCTTTACGCCTGCTATGCGTTTGACGGCGATATAACTCTTTATGCCGATAATGCGGATTTATGCGAAAAGTGGGTTCGGTACCTCGTAAAATACGGTCTGAAACCGGCAAATCAGCTTTGCTCTGACGACTTTGCGGGGCATTTTGCAAACAATCTTAATCTGGCGATAAAAGCCGCCGTCGGAATAGGTTGTTATGCGAAACTTTTGGAAGAGAGCGGTAGCAACGGGAAAGAATTTGAAAAAACAGCTAAAGAATTTGCGACCGAGATAGAAAATTTTTCCGAAAATCTTACGCATCTTCCGCTTACCTGGGACGGCAAAAAGGAAGGCTTCGGAATAAAGTACAACCTGCTCTTCGACAAAGTATTGGATCTTAATCTGTTCAGCCGAAACCTAAGAGAAAAGGAAACCGATTTTTATATTGAAAAATCTCTGCCGTTCGGCATACCGTTCTTCGATATAAAGAATTACGTAAAAAGCGACTGGGCGATCTGGGTGGCTGCTCTTACGGACGATCCCGAAAAACGCAAAAAAATGACAGCTCCCATAGCGAACTTTTTGAAAAACTCCCCGAGCCGCGTTCCGTTCTGCGACTGGTATATGGGAGATACGGGCGAAAAGCTTTTTTCGCAGGCAAGAAGCGTAGTAGGGGGATGCTTCGCGCTTCTTCTTGCAGACGCTCTTAAAGAAAAATAATAACGGTTATAAGACAAAATAAATATTTACAAATAAAAAAGACCGCCGTGAAAGCGGTCTTTTTGGTTGATTTGATACAATACCTGTGTCGGCGAAATACTACCGAAATTTTAATATTTCATTTTTATTATGTTTTTTATAAGCGGGAAGATTAAAACAACCGAAGCCAGAATCCATGCGCCGGGATCGCCGAAGCACAGAGCGCAATAGGATAAAAGCGAAGCCGAAGAATTTATTTCTCCGCCGTTGAACAGCACCGGAAGAATGAGACATATAAGAACTCTTGCGACAAGTTCCGCAATGCCCGCTCCGAGTACGTATCCCGGTTTGCATACTCCCTGAACGGCGCTTCTCACGACTATTAAAAATCCGAGTATCGAGTAGAGACCGAAGTCTATATAAATGTAGGCGTTGCCGAACTTTATAGACTCCGGCGTTATTTTGTCCGCACTCATAAATATGTACTGGTACGCGCCGTTTATTGATAAAAGCAAACCCGTTACGAGACAAAAAGCCGATATTATAAGCATTATTACAAGGGACTGCAAAGTTCCTTTTTTTACGTTTCCGTAATTGCCTTTACCGTAATTCTGCGCATTGAATCCGAGTATTGCGGAACCGAGCCCGTTAAGTAAAGCCATTAAAAAGTTTATCAGTTTGTTCGCCGCTCCGAATCCGTTCTGTGCGGGTGCGGACGACACCATTTCGCCGCTTACGGTAAGGTCAAACTTGACCACAACGCTCTGCATGACGATAATTCCGACAGCTAAAATGGAGAACTGGAAGCCGAGCGGAACTCCCTGCTTTAAGTGATCGCCGAATTCCTTGAACGAACCCTTAAAGTCTTCTTTCGTTATTCTTAAATCTTTGTATTTTATAACCGTATACAAAAAGCTCGCGACCATGCTTATCAGCTGCGCGAGAACGGTCGCTACCGCCGCGCCTGCTGC
>DPQQ01000010.1:246452-247565 GCA_003538975.1 Clostridiales bacterium
GCTGGACCGGCTTTGAAAACCGCAAGGAACAGCAGGTCCAATCCGACGTTTAATACGGTCGAAAAAACAAGGAATATAAGCGGCGTTACCGAGTCTCCGTACGCTCGTAAGATTCCGCATACGAGATTGTACCCCATCTGCGTGAATATGCCGATAAAAATTACAAAGCAATAATCGTACGCCGCTTCGTAGACCTCTTTATTCGCAGGAGTAACGTTTATCACGGAAAGAAGCCATGGCAGAGCGATGAGCGACAAGACGGTTAAAACCGCCGATATGATAAGCGATAAAAGAAGCTGCGCCGTAAACGACCTTCTCGTACCCGCCATGTCGCGCGCCCCGACGTATTTAGCCGTTATTACCGAAAATCCCGCGGTACAACCGAATGCAAACTGTAAGAATATAAATGTCAGCGGAAACGTGTCGTTTACTCCGGCGACCTGCTTTGCCGAAAGCACCTGCCCGCAGATAATGGCGTCGGTTAAAACGTAAATCTGCTGCAAAAGGTAAGAGAGCATTATCGGCGCGCCGTATTTCAATATGACCTTGTAGGGTTTACCCGTAGTAAGGTCAACGGGTTTAAGAAGATTTTTCAAGAAAGAAAATTTACCTGAAGATCCGACCATAAAAGACTTCCGTCGCTTCTGTATTTTGAGAAGCGGTATTTTTTATTTTTTTTGCGAATTTAATTTAGTCTCGCTATTAAAAAAAGTCAAGCGGTTGAACGCGAATTTTTACATTTTTATAAAAAAATATCGTCCATAAAGTACATTACAAATACTTTTAAGGATAAAAAAGCTGTCGCTATCGTAACAAAAAAGCTTTTAAAAACCATAATTCTAATAATGAAAAACATAATTTTGAAAATAATTAACTTTAATGTTATATGAATTTTCGATAACCCGACTGTAAAAATTTTAAATAAAATACGCTTCGGATCAAAAAATTCAATTGTAGATAACGTCAGGTTTTATATAGCGAAATGAGATTATGTATATAGATAAATCAGGCGAAAAATCAGCTGAAAAACAGGCGTTTTCAGACGCGTGTCACATTAAACGTAATGATTGACAATCGCTGCGGGGGGGGGGGATAATAGCCTTGATTTAAGGG
>DPQQ01000010.1:247740-269629 GCA_003538975.1 Clostridiales bacterium
GCGGGGGGGGGGTATAATAGCCTTGATTTAAGGGATGTAACCGATGCTTTCAGGCGTACGCATACGCGTGAAACATTATTACAAGTTAATAACAGTCGGCTGTGAAAGCGTGAAAATTCGTTTCATTCAGGTAAACAGCCGGGATTAAGATAAGGTAAGGCGTAAACTTCCCAAAGGGAAGAACAAAATATATTTTATGGAGGTTCACAATGATGAACGGCAAAAAAAGACTGATCGTAATACTGTCTTTGGTTGCGACTATAGTTGCATCTCTCTGTTTTGTTGCTTGTAAAGGAAACGGCAACGACGACAAGAAAGAAACTTTAGTCATAAACAATAAGACCGAACTTACGGCAGAATGGGTAGAAGGCGGAGACGCCCGTACGCTCGACGTAACTCACAGATTGAACGGCGTTATTCAGAAGAACGTTACTTATACGGTAAGTTCTTCGGATTCCGACGTTATCGAAGTCGGCGACGACAACGTTACCCTTAATGCGGTAGGCGGCGGCACGGCCACTATCACGGTAAAGACGCAAAAGGCTTCCGACAGCGTCGAAATAACCGTAACTCCTTCACTTAAAGGAGTTTCGATTTCAAACAAAAACGACCTTAAAAAGACTTGGGTAGCCGGCGACGCGGCGAGAAGCTTAACCGTTAAGTTCAATCCCGATTATTACGATACGAACAAGCCCGAATACACGGTGGTTTCTTCCGCTCCGGGCGTTATCGAAGTCGGATCCGACAAAACTACCTTGACCGCAAAAGCGGTAGGCACGGCTACAATAACCGTAACCGCGGGCAGTTATTCGGACAGCGTAGAGCTTACCGTTCGTCCCGTAATGACTTCTCTTACGGTAGAGAATAAAGAAGTTCTCGGCGAAGAATGGACGGATTGGACGAAAACCCGCGTTATGGAAATAACCATGCAGCCCGCGGAATACTACAACGCGGAAAATACTCCCGTTACGGTAACTTGCGAACCCGCAGGCGTTATCGAAGCGAAAGGCACCGTACTCACGGCTAAAGCGGTAGGAACCGCAAACGTAACCGTAGCGGCAGGTAACGTTAAAGACACGTTTACCGTTAACGTTCTGAGAGGCGTTCCCGTGCTCGCCATTGCGGACGTTCCCGGATTCGAAGCGACCGAAGAAGGCGGCGTTATAAACGCTGTCGAAGGCGAAACTCCCGCTCTTCCGATGATAACGGCTAAATCGTGCGACGGCACTTCGCTCACCGTTGAAACGAAAATTCCGCAGGAAGTAACTTATACCGAATCGACGAGATCGTTATCGGCGTTAAAGGGCAGCTATACGATTACCGTATCGGCTACCGATAATCTCGATTCAGAATCAAGAACGGAAAAAACAATAACCTTAAATATTTACAGAAAGGTTCTCGGCTGGACCGACGGCACTTGGGAAACGACCGAACCTTACAAACAGGACGCAGAACAGAAAGTAACCAACACTACCGGCGGCTATCAGGTGGCAAACTTCAATATGGCTGCTTCCGAATATTACTATGCGGAAGCGGAATTCAACCTTACCGCAGGTTGCGTAGTAGGTCTTTCTCATATGAAAGACGGCGAACACGGCAGATGGTTCGGTATAACCGTAAACAACTGGGGCGAATTCGACTTCAAAGCCACCGATTTCGATACTTCCAAGTTCTCCGGTTCGTGGGATCTTAACGAATGGAACGATTACGGTCTTATGATAGCTCACGCATATCAGTTAAGAGATCACAGAGGTCTTGCCGCTAACGAAAACACCGGCATACATAAAATCGCCACCGCAAGAGTCGGCAAGGTCATATACGCATTCTGGAACGATCAGTACGTAGGAGCGTATAATCTCGACTGGTACTCTGCAGATCCCACGATTCCCGGATTCTTTACCTTATCTTTCAGCAGCGGCAGCGGCTACGCAAAGGGCATCAACTACTTTGCGGGTAAAGAAGAAGTAGAAGCTAAGGTAAACGCTCTTACCGAAAACGGAAAGACCGTAATTTCGCAATACGTTCCCGACGGCGGCGAAAACGGCTGGGCGAAGGACTCCAAGAACATCGATAACAGAAACTTCACGAGAGGCGAAACGACTTCCGAAAAGGGCGTAAATTTCGACTTTACCAATGCAAGAACTCACTGGAACGGCGGTATGGTCAGCCCGTATATCTATACCGACGGCGACTTTACCTTCGAATTCGATTACAAAAAGAATTCCGGCAACGGAACCATGTGGCTCGAAATGCGTAACTACCGTTACGGCGGCGAAAAATTCTATCTCGGAGCGAACTACGAAGACAGCAGCAACGTAAGGCTTCTCGGCGGCACCGATAACACCGCATATGCTTACGACGGATTCGACGCTTCCGAAGGAATACACTTCGTAGTAAGAGCTAAAAAATACGATACTTACAGAGAATTTTTCCTTATCGCTCAGTCAAAGGCCAATCCGAAGCAGATGAGAGAGGTAACTCTTAAATACGGAGCGACCGCAGACGAAGCGAACGGAATTTTACAATACCCAGACTGGGATAAACCCAACAATATTCTCTGGCACAACATAAACATTGCCGGCGAATACAGCAATATAGTCTATGCTCCCGAAGCGAAAGACCTTCCGCTTGCGGGCGTAAGCATAACCAACAAAACCGCGCTTACTTCCACTCCGTGGGTGTTAGGCGAAGGTCCCAAAACTCTCGAACTCAACTTCTTTCCGTCGATTTATAATACGAATCATCCCGATTTCACGGTAGAATCTTCTTCCGCGAACGTAGAAGTCGGCGAAGATAAACTTACTTTAACGGCTAAATCCGCGGGTATGGCGACGATAACTGTAACATGCGGCGAGTTTACCGACACGATAACGTTTATGGTTCGTCCGGTAATGACTTCGCTTACCGTGGACAATAAAGAAGATCTTGCCGCCTCGTGGCTTAAATGGGACGCCGCGAAAACCATAAACGTAACTTTCGCTCCGGCGGACTTCTGGAAACAGAACAACACCGATGTAACCGTAACTTGCTCCGATCCCGAAGCGATTACGGCAAACGGATATGCGATCACCGCTAAAAAATTAGGAACTTTCACCGTAACGGTATCTGCTTACGGATGCGAAGACACATTCACGATTAATGTGGAAAAGAGAGATAATCCCGACATCGATTTTGCCGAAACCGCAAACTTTGTTAAAGAAGAAACCGGCGGCGTTATGAACGGATACGCTCTCGCCGCATTAACGCTTCCCGCAGCAACAGCTACTTCGACCGTCGGCGAAGACATAACGGCAAATATGACCGTCGGCTTAAAAGAAACTTACGAAGGCGTAACTTTGGAGGACGGCGTTATCACCGGTCCCAAAGGAACTTACGACGTAGTTTACACGATAGCGGAAGGCGAAAAGTCGGTAACCAAGACCATTACCGTAAATCTTTACAGAGATTTACTCGGATGGAACGACGGCGCTTTCTCTATGGAAACCGCTTTCGTAGCCGATGCCGAGCAGAAAGTAAACGTAAGTAAAAACGGTTTCCAATTAGCGCAGTTCAAAGGCGGATATTCCGAATACTACTATGCCGAAGTAACCTATTACGCAACTGCGGGTAACCTCGGTATCGCTAACTTTACCGAAGATAATCATACGAGAATGCTTGTGAACGCTATTCAGACGAACGGCGATCACAACTATAAACTCAGCGATTTCGATACGTCGAAGGGCTGGACTCTTCAAGAATACAACGATAGCGGCGTATGGGTTGCTTACTCTTATAAACTCGACGCGGTAAGAGGTCTCACCGCCAATGCGGACGCAGGTATAAACAAGGTTGCTTTCTTACGTCTCGGCGATTACTTCTATACCTTCTGGAACGACCAGTACGTAGACTCCGTAACCAATCGTTACTATGCCGGTAAGGCGACTGTTCCCGGTCTCTTCACGAGCGGTATAAGCGAAAGAGGATACGCTTCCGGTATCGAATACTTCACCGGTAAAGAAGCGACCGAAGCTAAATTCAACGCTCTCACGCATAACGGTGCGGATTTAATCGTATCTTATGCTCCCGATACATGGGCAAGTAATTCGGTAAGCGCCGACGGTTCGTTATTCACAAGAGGCGAAACGAGCGAAGAAAAGGGTATCAACTATACATACGTCGACGGCACGAGAAAATCCGGCAACGACACTATGGTAGGCACTTATATGTACTTTGACGGCGACTTCTCGTTCAGCTGGACTTATAAAAACAACAGCACTCTGAACAACGACGGTTGCGAATCCCGTATGTGGCTCGAACTCAGAAATTATATGTACAACGAAACGAACTTCGTATTCGGTGCGGAATACAGCGCTAATACGAGAATGTTCGCAAACACTCCGAGATTTGAGGAAGGCAGCAAATGGTTCGAAAAAGGATTCGATAAGACTCACACGTTAAAGTTCACTTTGACCAGAATTCTTAAAGAATCTGCCGAAGAACTTACGATGACTATAGTCGATCTCGACAACACGAGCGTTACGTTAACGAGAACTATTACCATTGATTCCACCTACGATTCGCGCTGGAATCAGCCGGTTATTCTTCACTGGAAAAACGTAGGCGTTTCGGGCGAATACTCGAACGTTATGTGGAAGAACTTCAACGGTAACGGAAACTGGGTGGAAGCCGGAGCTTAAAGCAAGACAAAAACAATAAAAAAAGACAGCAGTTAATTTTTTCATAAAACCTTTTAATGGCGGAAACCGTCTCCCGCGACTGCGGGAGACGGCGGAAGTCGTTAATTTTTAACCCCTATCATTAAAAAACAAACAGAAAGCAAAAAAACAGCATTACCCGCGTTTGATTATCGGGACAAGATTACATTAAAAACTTATAAGACCGAATATAAAAAATAAATATGAAATTAAAAGCGGAATTCCGCTTTGATATAAAAATAAAAAACAAGGAGAAAAAAGATGAAAAAAGCGCATAGAAGCGTACTGGCATTCGTTCTTTCGGCTTTGCTCTTCGCTACGTCGTTAAGCATTTTTACGGCTTGTAACAGCGGCGGCGGAGAATCGGCGAACGATTATTACACCGTCACGTACGACTTGAACTATGACGGCGCCGCAAACAGAACGTATACCGTTCAGAACGGCGTTAAAATCCATAACTGGAAAGCCACCCGAGACGGATATCGTCTTACCGGTTGGTACACCGATAAAGCGGCGACCGAAGAATTCGACTTCACAAAGAAAGCCGATTCCGACGTTACTTTGTATGCCGGATGGAGATTAAGACCGGGTATGACCACGGTAACTTTCGATTTCGGTTACGACGGGGCGGCGGATAAGGTTATAACGATCGAAAAAGAATCGCTTATAAACCCCAAATATCAGCCTTCCGCAAAAAGATTCGGAATGGAACTCGTCGGCTGGTATAAGGACGAAGCGTTGACGAATAAGTGGAACTTCGACGCCGACGCGGTTATGGAAGAAACCGTTCTTCACGCGAAGTTCGAATACACCATGAACATTCCGAGAAACGAAGACGGCAGCATCGCTTACGAAAACACCCCCGTATATCTCTGGAACTCCGCCGGCAGATTCCCGTCCGCTATTCTTGACAGAATGGTTGAAGCTTTCAATAAAGAACACGAAGGCAAGATAATAGTCGAATCGGGTACGGATCTTCTTATTCAGGCGGACGTATTTTTAAGAGTTCAGCAGACTCCCGAACAGATGCGCTGCTACACGACTTATTATCCGATAGCCGATATGTTCACGTTTGCGGGGTACGACATTTCGTCCGAAGAATTCTATAAAGGTTCCGTTAACGAGTCTAAGTTCAAGGGCGTTATGCTCCAGACTCCGGTAATGGCATTCGCTCCGTATATAGTCTATAACAAAACGCTTATGACGAAGTATAACGGCGATGCGGAACTTCCGAAAAATTATAACGAACTTTCCGTTCTTCTTAAAAAGGCGGCGGCAGGCGAACTCGCGACAAACTCCGGCTTCAGGTCGATTCTGACTACGACCGATTGGATGTATAAAGAAGCTACGAGTTACACTGCTTTTGCACAGAACGGGGTAGACTACTTTAAGTACGACGGCGAAGCCTACATTAACAACTGGAGCGATCCCGCCGTTATGACAACGGTACAACAGTCTATGCTTAAAACTTACGACCTTTTCGGCGTAAACGGCGATCTTAAAGGCGGTTCTATCGAAGGTTCCGACGTAGTTTCGGTAGTAAAAACCGGCAACGCTCTCATGGGACTCGTATCCTGGGCAGGTTCTTCCGGTCCCGTCGTAAATGATTCCAATCTCGGCGTTTTACCGCTCGCGGGACTTTTCGCCGACGAGGGAGTAGACGAAGAAATCGCTTCGAGAACTCCGGTACATACCGTCGGTATAGGTTTTTATAACGGCGCGACCAACGTTTTGTCCGACGCTTTAAGAATCTGCGCTTCGGTAGAATTTACGAAATACGTTCTCGAACACTCTTATATGTTTGCCGAATACGGCTATTCGCCCCTTTACAAAGACGCTATAAACAATGACGAATACGTAAATTCGACAAACAGGATAGTTAAACTTGCAAAGGAATCCTGCAAGCCCGAAAATTACTACACGTTAGACGGTTGCGCAAACATAAAGGCGATAATAAACGCGACCGCGGCGGAAGGAGTAATCGTCCCGTATCTTACTAATGCCAAGGCTTCAAGAAACGATTATCTTTCCGTAACCGAAAACCTCTATTCGCAGGTAGCGGGTATGGTTTCTTAAGGAGGAAGAATATGAAAAAGAAATTATTGACCTTGATTTTAGGAGCCGTATTCTGCGTATCTTCGGCAATCGGGCTCGCCGCTTGCAACAGCGGCGGAAATCCGGGATCATCCGAACCCGAAAATTTAGGCAGCTGGACGGTTAAATCTCCCGACGGCTCCATCGTTTCCGAAATGGTTACCGACGCCGAAGGAAAAACGTATTATTCGGTTAAAAAGGACGGCAAGACCGTAGTCGGCAAATCCGCGCTCGGTTTCGACATCGAAGAAGACGATCTTTCTCTCGCGACTATTCAGAAGGAGAGCAATAAAAAGATAAAAGGCTCTTACGACAATATATCTGGTAAGACCGACCACGTCGAATATAACGGTAACGAAACGACCGTTACGTATAAAGCGTGGGAATTTTATCTCGATATCACCATGAGAGTTTATAACGACGGATATGCTTTCCGTTACGGCGTAAGACGCATCGACGGAACTTCCGGCACGATGACCGTGAAGTCCGAACTCACCGAATTCGCAATTCCCACAAACTGCACTATGTGGGCGCAGGAATATGTTCCCATTACTAAGGATAAAACCTGTTTCGCTTACGAAACCGCTTATCAGGGAAGATTCGTAGAGGATATAGATTCCTCTCAGTATATGGCTATGCCGCTTTTATACGACGTGCCGGACAGCAATTATTATTCTCTCGTAACCGAATCCGAGCTTATAGGCAGCGGGTTTTACGGATCCTTCCTTAAAATCGAAGCCGGTAACGAAAACAGCGGCGTGTTCAAAACCGAACATACTCCCGCAGGCGTGGCTATCGACGACAACAAGGTAGAATATCCGTTCACTTCTCCCTGGAGAGTGGGTATAACCGGCGACATGGCTACCGTTAACGAATCCGAACTTGTCGAAGTTCTTTACGACGACGTAGAATACTGGAAGCCCGACGATTACGAAACTCTTTCGGACGAAGAAAAGTCGATTTACACTTACGACTGGGTAGAAGACGGCGTATGCGCCTGGAGCTGGCTTATTTATAACGGCAAACGGGAGCAGACTGATTTTGCTCTTCACAGAACCTATCTTAAACTTGCGAAGAATATGGGTTGGAAGTACATTCTTTTAGACGGCGGCTGGAATGCAAATTTCAGCGACGATCAGTTCCGCTCGTTTATGTCCGAAGCAAACGACGCAGGCATTAAAGTTCTCGTATGGTGCAACGCTCTTGCCGATTTCGGCAACGGCAATACGGCGATACTTAAAAACAAGTTGAAGAGCTGGTCGGATTACGGCGTAGCCGGTATCAAAATCGATTTCTTCGACGGACAGAATGCGACCGATCCCAAACATCAGGGCGAAGACATAGACACGATCAAATGGTACGAAACCATTTATCAGGAAACCGCAAAACTTAAAATGGTAGTAAACTGCCACGGTTCCAATAAACCGACCGGCGAAAGAAGACAATACCCGAACGTAATAAACAGAGAAGGTATTTACGGTAACGAATTCAAGAGCGTTTCCGCTTCCGTAACCGTAAACGAACTTTTTATCAGAAACGTTATAGGACCTTCGGACTTTACTCCCGTAGTAAAACCGCTGTCAAACAACCTTACGGCGGCTCATCAGATGTCTTTATCCGTTCTCTTCGAATCGGGCGCTCCGTCCATGGGCGATTACGAATATAACTACAATAACGTCGATCAGTACGATTTTTATAAGTCGATACCCGCTTTAAGAGAAAAAACGGTATTTTTAAGCGGTGAACCGGACATATATTACTGCGCCGCTGTAAAAGCCGGCGGTTACTGGTTCGTAGGAGCCGCAAACGCGCTCGTTAAAGGAAGCGTTACGGTAGACTTTTCGTTCCTTGACGAAGACGGCGATTATACGGCAGAAGTTTTCACCGATTCCGAAGACGGCAGAAGCGTCGTAAAAGAAGAAATAACGGTGAACAAGAATACCAAAAAGACCTATCAGATGATGGCGAGAGGCGGTTTGGTAATTCGTCTTAAAAAGGCGGCTTAACGTAAAACTTACGTCTTTGCCAAAACAAGCGGAGACGTAAAAATATAAAAAGAGGACAAATAGATGAAAAAGAAAAATATTTTAAGAGTTATAATCGCGTTTATACTTTGCTTTACGACCGCGCTTTCGCTTTTTGCGTGCGGAGGCGGTAACGGCGGCAACAATAACGAACCCAAAACCGAAGGCACGCTCGAATTCGACGAAAAAGGAAACGTTAAATTTTCCAACGTTTCGTTAAAGCTCGAAACTGTAGTTGCCGGCGACGATAAAGACGCCTTCAACGATATAATAAACAAGTTCAACGTAGCTTACAGAAACAAGATAAGAATAAGCGTTACCAATACCGTAGCAGGTTCTTTCGAAGATACCGTCGGTAAAAAGATTACCAACAAAACGAACGCTCCCGACATTATAATGTCTCACCAGAAGTCTCACAAAAACTTCGAAAAAAACAAACTCATCCAGCCGCTTAACGAAACGATGACCGCTTCTAAAATCAATATTGATTTAAGTTCATATGCGGACGGACTTTCCAAGTATTCCGACTTAGGCAATGCCGGTAAGATTTACAGCATTCCCTGCGACGGACAGAGCATGGTATTCATTTATAACAAAAAAGAACTTGCCAAAACAGGCAAACAACTTCCGACCACGAGGGCTGAACTTTTAGAAGTCTGCAAAGCTTATAAAGAAGCAACCAACAATATGCCCATCGCATGGTCCACCGGAGCCGATTATTTCGCGAACTATACTTACTTTACGGCGGTTTTGCAGAACGGCGCGACTCTTTATAACGAAGATACGTATACCACAGACTGGTACGACAACAAGACCAATCTTGCGGCTATCAAAAACGCGACTAAATCGATAAACGAACTTATCGAATTAGGTTACGCGGGTTACAACCAGTCCAGTGCGGATAATCAGTCGGCTTTCAACGCGGGCAACAGATTGTTCTATCTTCTCGAACCGTGGAGCCTTGTCGAAACTCTGAACGCTTATTCCGAAATCAAAAAAGTAACCGTAGACGAAGTTATATCCGATTACGTCGGAGGAACCACCTGTCAGGGCTGGTTCGCTATGAGCGATAACGAACACAAGAACGATATTTACGGCGACTCGCACTTCTTTGCGATGACGATGACGGTAACCGACATCAACAAAAAGGCGGCTATACTCGAATTCATCAACTGGTTCAACAGCAACGTCGATACCGGCAAAGACTGGGCGAGAGCGGGACACATCAGTATGTCCAAGACCATCGCAGACGACGCGGAATATAAGGGCGACGTTTACGTTTCCGATTTCCTTGCGAAGTTCTATCCCGACGTAAACAACTTCCGCTGCATAGGCAACACTCCTTATTATGCGGAAATCACCAACAACCTTAAATCGGTATTCTCGCAGACCGTAAAGGGCAAGGGAGCTGCTCCTTCCGAAGCGGTAATGGAATCTGCTATAAAGGGCGCGCAGAACGCGATCAACAATGCGATAGGTTTCTTCGGCTAAGAAGACTAAACCGTAAAAGCGGAATTTGTCCGCAGAAAAAGCGATAAATAAAACGGTATCGGCTTCCGGAACTGTTGTTCCGGAAGCCTTGCCGGATAAAAAGATCGCTTAAAAACAAAAAAGGCTGATACTTAATTATGGAAATCGACTTAAAATCAAAACAAAAACAGTTGAAATCGCGAAAACGAAAAGAAACGACGATAGCGTTACTGCTTATCAGTCCGTTTTTCATCGTGTTTCTTCTGTTTACGTTCATACCTTTTATAATGGGCTTTGTGTTCAGCTTCATGAAGTACAATCCCTATTTTCCGGATAACAGTAGTTTTACTCTTATCAATTACAAAAATCTTTTCACGTTCGATCATCCCATATCCAAGACCTTCTGGGATTCGTTTCTGACGATGTTCGCGTTTGACGCGGTGGCGGTGCCGCTTTTAATTATCATTCCGCTTATTCTGGCGTATTTTATTAACATGCATCCGCCGGGATATAAAATTTTCCGCGCGATAATTTATCTTCCGAGTATCGTTTCGATAACGATAGTAGGTATTATTTTCGGGAACATGTTCAAAGGCGATTCTTCGGGACTTATAAATTCGCTTTTCAAAACTGATATACAATGGCTTTCGGGCAAACCGTGGGACGGCGATATATTAAGATGGATAGTAATGCTTATAGCGAGTATATGGTGGCAGACGGGAACTAATTTTATTATCTTTTCGGGCGCGCTCCGCGACGTACCCAAGCCGCTTTACGAAGCGTGCGAAATGGACGGGGGCGGCAAGTGGCGCAAAATAGTGAGCGTCACACTTCCGAACATAAAGCCCGCCATAACGATTTGTTTGTTCAACACTCTTATAGGCTATCTAAATCTGTACGCCCAGCCGTACGTGCTGAACGCGTTGGAAAACGAAAATATCTTCGTTTCGCCTATGATGTTCATACAATATTATCTTATGGGCGGCATGACTTACGCAAGTCAGACGGGATACATATGCGCCGCGGCGATAGTTTTCGGTCTTATAGTTATGATATTCAGTATAATCGAAAGAACCGTAACCGCGCCGAGAAGAAGAAAAACAATGTTCTCCGACTCGTGCAAAGATTATCTTTTGAAGCGTTCGCTTATTACGGGAACGGACGAAAATCCCGTTTACGCTTCGGGGGAGGCTTCTGATGAATAGCAATGTACTGAACAACGAAAATTTGAATACGGGCGTTTTAGCGGAATCTTCCTCAGGAACGGAATTTTACGCCGATCAGCTTTCCGCAGGAAACGACTTTGCAAAAACTCCGGCAGTAGAACCTAAAAAAACCGGAACGACTACTGAAAAGAGAAGACTCACGAAGTCCGAAAGAACCCGCCGTCGCGAAAAGACGGTGTCGTTCGTCGTTCTTTTTATCGTCTGCGTACTTTTCCTTATACCGCTTTTGTATATGATAGGCACGTCGTTTAAGTCCGATCTCGATCTTCAGCTTCATCCCGAAAAATTATTTCCGTCGGCATGGAGCGAATGGACGCTTAAACATTACGAAGGATTTATCGTAAGAGAAGGCAAGATAGACAACATGCCGGTATGGATGTTCAACTCGTTATGGTCAACGCTTGCGACAGTCCTTTTAACGGTAATAGTAGATCTTATCACGGCGTACGCGTTCGTATTCCTTAAATTCAGAATAAAGAACAGTCTTTTAAGGTTCCTTATTTTGTGGATGGCTATACCGGGCGTTATAGGCTCGGCTCCGTCGTTCGCGATATATTCGAGCATAAGAAACTCTTTGAGTATACAAAGCGATTTCGGAACGTACGCTTATATTTATATGTGGCTCGTTATTCCGGGAATAACGGGAATATTCAACCTTCTTTTAATGCGTAATTTCTTTGTGTCTATTCCAAAAGACATAATAGACAGCGCAAAGACCGACGGTGCGAGCCACGCAACGATATTTTTCAAAATAGTCGTTCCTCTCGCTAAATCTACGATAATGCTTATAGTGCTGTTTACGTTTACCGGCAGCTGGAATTCGCTCACTTGGCCGCAGCTTCTGCTGTCCGGCGAAAAATCGTACTGGAACACCGTTACGGTAGCGCTTACCGGTTATACCGGAGGCAGTGCGGCAAGTACGATGGGCATACAGATGGCGACGAGCGTTTTCGCTCTGATACCTATCGTAATAATCTTTATAATAACTCAAAATAAAATGATAGACGGGCTTGCTTCGTCGGGGATAAAAGGTTAAATATGGACAATTTAAGCAATAAGCCGTTTTTAAGGCTCGAACATCTCGAAAAGGTATATCCTAACGGCGAAAAGGCCGTTTACGACTTCAATCTCGATGTTAAAAAACACGAATTTATCGTTATAGTAGGACCTTCCGGCTGCGGTAAGTCGACTACTTTAAGAATGCTTGCGGGGCTCGAAGACATAACTTCCGGCGATATATTTATGGAAGACGAACTCCTTAATTACAAGGAGAGCAAAGACCGCAACATGGCGATAGTTTTCCAGAGTTACGCGCTGTATCCGCAGATGACCGTATTCGACAACATCGCGTTTCCGCTTCGCATAAACAAGTATCCGACGTTAAAAAGGGAAGAAGAGCTTTACGCTCTTTCGGAAGTTTTAAGAGTACTCGAAAACGAATCTTTTTCCGCGGTGAAAGAAGTAATATCCGAAACCGTTTCGGATAAATCGCCCGAAGCTAAAAAGATTGAAGAAACGGCTTCATACTTTAAGATAAGCTTACCCGCCGCGAAAAAACTTTTAACTCTTGTAAAAAATGCGGACGGCAGCGTTTCGGACGAACAGGTTCGGTTAAATCTTACCAAAATTTTATCAGAAGAGCTTAAAACAAAAACGGAAGAAGCCATTGCCTCGGGTAAAAAATTCAACGAAGAATACGTTCTTTTAAACGATAAGGGCGAAGAGATAAAAGAGAATAAAAAGCTCGCTCCTTACGAAATAAAAAGTAAGGTCTACGACGTTGCCGAAAAGCTCGATCTCGTTCCGTATCTCGATAAAATTCCGAAAGAACTTTCGGGCGGTCAGATGCAGCGAGTGGCTTTGGGCAGAGCCATAATCAAAAACGTCCCCGTATTCATGATGGACGAACCGCTTTCGAATCTCGACGCAAAACTTCGTCTCACCATGCGCAGCGAGATCGTCAAACTCCATAACCGCATAGGCGCGACTACGATTTACGTTACGCACGACCAGACCGAAGCCATGACGATGGCAACCCGCATAGTAGTTATGTCAAGGGGCTTTATCCAGCAGATAGGTTCGCCCGAAGAAGTTTACTCTCATCCCGTAAATATCTTCGTAGCCAAGTTTATCGGTTCGCCCGCGATGAATATTTTCGAGTCTACGGTTACCGCAGACGGCGAAAAGATAACTTTCGGCAGAAACGAACTCAAAATGGGCGAAGATTTTAAAAAGCTCCACGACGATTTTTATAAGAGAAAGATCGAAGAATTCGAAGATTTATACAATAATTTCGACGAAACCGCGAGGGAAAAGTTATTCAGAATTTTATCCGCAACCGGCGAAGGAAAGAGAGATAAAGGCAAAAAGAAGGCTAAAAAAGGCGTTGTCTTATCCGTAAAGAATTTTTTCAAACGACTTTTCAAAAAAGAAGAAGTAAAAGTAAACGACTTTTCGGCGGAAAAAGCTATCGTTGCCGAAAAGCTCGAACTGCTTAAAAAGTATCAATGTTCTTCGCATCCGGTAACCGTCGGCATTCGTCCCGAAAGAATGAAAATATTCAAAACTTCGGAAGTCGATAAAAAGGGCGTCGTTACCGCTAAACCTGCGGTATGCGAACTTTTAGGCGGAGAATATAACGTTCATTTCGACTTTTTGGGCAAAGACATGGTCGGCAGATACGACGCCAAAAACAAAATCAGCGTCGAAGACGAAATCACCGTATTTTTCGATCCCGACGGAATACACGTTTTCGATCCCGTTACGGGAGACACGATAAAATGAGTAAAAACGTAAGCTTAAAAGAAATTGCTTCCAAAGTAGGAGTGTCTGTAAACACCGTCTCGCACGCTTTAAGGGATTTGCCGGATATTTCGGAAGGACTTAAGAAAAAGATCCGCAAAATCGCGCTTGAAATGGGGTATATGCCAAATCACGTCGCGCAGACCATGAAGATTGAAGAAAAGCCGCTCGTCGCAGTGCATATAAGCTCTTTCAATAACGTGTACGTAAATGCTTTTTATCAGGAATTAACAAGAGTTTTCAGTGAAAAGGACGATTATTCGCTGACGTTTGTCTTTTCTACCAAAGATCCCGTCGAAGTTGTAAAACAATGTATTCTGATAAGAGCCGATTACCTTATTTCGGTCAATTATTTCGACGAAAAGGCTGTCGAAATGGCTAAACTCAACAATCTGCATATTTTGCATACCGGCGGGGAATTTAACCCGCAAAAAGGAGAAGATTACGTTTTTGCGGATAACGACGTAGGTTGCCGTCTTGTCGCAAGGTATCTTTACGGAAGAGAAAAAACCGGGAAATATATTTATATAGGCATTCCGGATTATCCTGACGAATCTCTTAACATATATAATAACGTCCGCCGCGAAATATTTGAAGACGAACTCAAAAAGCTCGATGAAAAGGCAGAAATTTTACAGTTCCGCGCAGATGACGGCAATATAGACAAAATTTGTTCTTTGATAATCGGCGGATGCAGAAATTTTTTCTGCTTCAACGATCTCGAGGCATATTCGTTGTTAAGACTTCTGGAGAACAGATTAGGCGATATCGAAAAGTTGTTCCCCGATATAGAAATAGTGGGCTTCGACGGATTGAGTATTTCGGTTATCGGAATGAGAGATATTACGACTGTCGCGGTGGACTACGGCGAGTTTTCGGAACAGATTTACTCCGTTATAAAAAAGCGGCTCGAAAACCCCTCCATGGGCGCGCAGTTCGTCGCCGTTCCCGTATTTATGCACTACAAAAAGAACAAGTCGATATATTAACGTTATAAAA
Source organism: Clostridiales bacterium (assembly GCA_003538975.1). Lineage (GTDB taxonomy): Bacteria > Bacillota > Clostridia > Christensenellales > Borkfalkiaceae > UBA11475. The sequence continues at coordinate 263,050 of DPQQ01000010.1, forward strand.
AAATCAAACATCAAAAAGAACCGTTCCGACGGTTCTTTTTTACGGCATGTTTTTATAGTACCTGTATCGCCGGAATATAACCGAAAGCAATAAACGATTTTATCACGAAAGCGGCTATAAGCTAAACCGAAAAAATAATAAAGAATAAAAATCCGTATCAAAAATTTGTAAAAATTTCGGATTTCCTATTGACGAAGATATAAAACGATGTTACAATTTATTTGAAAACAAGTCCGGAATTTATTCCGGCTAAAAAGGAGGAACGTTTATGTTCGCAAAAACAAAAAGCAAATTTATTATTATATTGTCGCTGATATTCTGCCTGTCTTTTGCGTTATGCGCGTTGACTGCGTGCGGCGGAAACGGCAACAACGACAAACCCGGCGAATCCGATAAGCCCGAAAAGGAGTTATCGGTAACGCTTACGCCGGCGCAAGCGGAACTTCTTGTAGGAGAAACGGTTAAACTCGAAGTAAAAACCGAATACGTAGAAAAGACCGATATAACGACAAAAAGAAAAATGATGGTGAATAATCCCTTATTTACGTCTTCCGACGAATCGGTCGCAACCGTCTCTTCGTCGGGACTCGTAACTGCGATAGCCAAAGGAGCGGCTGTTATAACGGCGTCGTTTAAAGGTAAGAGCGCGACGGCAGACATAACAGTTTTAAACGGTATCGAAATAGACAGCGTAAATAAAACGGTAGATATTTATAACGCAGACGGACTTGCGTCTTTTAACGGCTCGGTAAACGACGACGAGGTATCGTATAACGGTTATAAAATCAATTTAAAAAGAGATATAGATCTTAACGGTGCAAACTGGCATCCGCTTAACGGTTATAATCTTGCCGGGACGGTATGGAACGGAAACGATCATGCCGTAAAAAATCTTAAAATTTCTTCGGTAATAAATACGGTCAATATTACCGGTCCCGAAATTTCCGCTACCGGATTTATTGCCGCAAGCTATAAAATAACTATGAAAAATATTGTCTTCGACAACGTTATTGTAGCCCCGAATAATTTCGAATATTATGCGGGTATTGTTCTCGGATATCTCGACGGTGCGGGCGAGTTTGACAACGTAACCGTAAAAAATTCAAATATAACCACTGTTTCCAGAAGAGGAACGGGGGCTATTGTAGGATTTAACAACGATCAATATTTTATCGGCGAACAGCTCATCAAGTCAACGCTCGTTATAAAAAACAGTCTTGTCGAAAACGTTACGATAGAAAGCAATCGTTCCGCCGCTCTTTGCGGAAGAGTCTGCAACGGATATTCCGCAAACGAAAAAGCAATGGACGTACATTCGGTAATTCTTGTAAACAATACTGTTGAAAATTGTACTTTCAAAGCGATTGTCGATTATACTCCCGGCAGATTGAATTTCACGGTAAACGACGATATAGACACCGTAATTACCGATTTCGACGCGACAAACGTTTCTGTCGGCAACAGATATTTTTTCAATAACGTAGAATATAATTACGCGAACGGCGTTTTTACCGTAAAATCGAATTAAAAAGACGGAATTGTAAAAATAGAAAAATAGAAAAGTAAAAGAAAAAAGGCGAACGGCATAAAGTCGTTCGCCTTTTTTGCGATACAATTTATATTTTAGTTGTCTGTTTTTTGTTTCCGGTTAGTTTTTGAAGGATTCGTAAGTATAGCTTTCCCAGTCGAGAACGGCGGGAGCGTTTTCCGAAATAATTTTATCTATCTTCATAAGAAGGGGGAAGTCCTTTATGTCAACAAGACCTAATTCGCTTTTTCTCTTTATTGCCTGAGCGACGCGTTTCGCGACGACTAAAGATTCGAGAGTAACGCCGTTAAGTTCTGTTCTGACTTCGTCGATATTGAGACCTCTTCCGAGCAGTATGCCCGCGAGTCTTGTTCTTCCGCCGTAGACGGTAACGTAAAGGTCGCCTACGCCGATGTAATAACTTTCTTCACGAGCGCCCTGAATATTCAAAAGCTTTTTCATTTCCTTCGCACTCTGATAGAATACAGCCGCCTGCGAATTGAAGTGCTGTTTACTGTCGAGTCCGAAAGCCTTCTGATTGAGACCTATCGTTATGGCGATGCCGAGCGCGTAGCCGTTTTTGAGAGCGACCGCGCTTTCGATGCCGGTAACGTCGTCGGTAATACTGATATGGTAGTAGTCGGTAGCCATGACTTTTTTCAAAAATTCGAGCGTCTTTTTGTCGTCGCCGCAAAAGGCTACTTCCGTCTGATCGTGAGCTACGAGTTCGTAACTGGTGCAGGGACCGCCTATCGCATTGAAAGAGAAGTTTTTACCATGCTTTTTCGCAACGGACTTCCAGTAATCGACGTAGGTGATAAGAGTGCCGTCCGGTTCGTTCATAAGACCTTTGGTAACCGATAAAATTACAGTATTTTCTAAAAGAATCGGAAGAATTTTTTCGCCGAACCATTCCACGCCGAAGCTTGAAACTCCGCAGATAACGTAGTCGATATTTTTAATTCCATCTTCGATTTCGTCTATCGTATAATAATTTATTTTTCCCGCAGGGAAGTCCTTTTCAAACTTCAGATGTCTGCCTGTTTTTCTCGCATTCAATATTATTTCGGTATCGAGATGCGTCCCGATAAGGCTTACTTCATGTCCGTTTTCGAGAATGGGGAATGCGAGCGCAGAACCCATCATGCCCGAGCCGATTATAGCGACTTTTGCCATTTTTTACTCCTTTATATCATTAAGATATTTGTATTTCAGAAAAACAATTTTCTTAATTCTGAAAAAATTTTCGTTTTTAAGAAAATACTCTTCATATATTTTTTATAATTTTACTTCATTTTTTCATTAAAGTCAATAGCATAATGTGTCTTTTTAAGCCATTTGAGTCAAAAAATCGTATTTATTCTTTCAGCAAGTTTTTTAGTTGTTTTTAAATTCTTTAGCCGCGCTAAATCAGAAATAAAATGATAAAAAATATTGATTTAATTATTTTTATGCGATATAATATAAAAGCCAAACAAATTTTATATTATTATGAGTACGAGCTTTTTTATTTTAAAACGGCTTTTTTGCCGTTCGTTTAAGTTCGGATTTTAAAACTCGGAAATTATTTATCATAAAGCGATAAGTTAATTTGGAAAAAATGTAAATTCCAGTATGGCTTTATGATAAAGTTCCTTTTCGGACAACTGTTTCGTACCATATATAAGATTTGTTTGGCGACGATCGGAGTTTGCGTTTTTCGCGCGGTGACTTCGTTCGCCGCGCTTTTTATTTATGAAAAATCGAAAATTTTAATATAGCTTAAAAATATTGTAACCGTATTAAAAATCGATTTAAAAAACGAAGGGAGAAAGAAAATGGCAAACAAACGGTATTCGAATGAAGAAATTTATCACAACGAAAAGGTATCTACGGTATTATCTGTTATTTCACTTAGTGTTGCTATAATAATTATGATAATGGATTTCCTTTGTCGAGCGTTTGTAAATGAAAAAGGAACATTTAAAATCGATAGCGAATACGTAATAATTCTTTATTTGATATCGATTGGCGTCCCTGCGCTGAATTTGCTTCCGTGTTACAATCTTATGGATTTAGATGAAGAAACCGAAGGCTCTAACAATCTTATAAAAAAGAGAGTGCAAATCATATTTAATTCATCGCCGTGGATTGCATTTGCTTTATATTGGTTTGTTGCTTTTTTTATATTGATAACCGAGAATGAAAATCATCTCGGTTTAGTACCTATAATGGCAGAATATTTAGGTCGTATGTCTGTTTCTCTTGGTTTTGTATACGTGGGGAACTTATTTTTAATCAAAAACTGCACTTTGATTAAAGAAGAGAGAGCCGAGAATCCGCCGAAATATATTGTCGAAAGAAATCAAAGAATTGCCGAAGAGCAGAGAGAAGAGGAAGAAGAAAAGGCGCATGAAAAATATCTTGAAGCAAAAGCGGAGTCTGAAAATCTTATAACAAAATGCGGAATTAAGTTTTTTATAAAGTATTATTATCAGTTGAAAAATCTACCGCTTGCGGACGTTACCGTAATCGAAGATTATACTTCCGAAGAAAAATACAGACGGCTTAACGCCGCTAAAAAAATTATAGACGACGGTTTGACGGAAATAACTTTAACCGGAATTATAAACAAATATTCCGGAATTATCGATGAATTCGTAATTGAACAGGCAAAAAAGATTCTGGATAGCATTAAGGGAATCAATTCTTAAAATTGAAATAGCCGACAGATAAATTTATTAAAATCAATTATTTTTATAACTTAAAATTTATGAAAAACGGCTATAAAAATCGAAAATTTTTAATATTACTCAAAATTATAATATTGCAAACGGATTTCGCCAAACAAATCTGAAAAAATAAAAAGGAGAAAAGATGAATTACAAAAAATGTCCCGGTTGCGGACTTAACTACATAACCGAAGATAAAGAATTATGTTCCGTATGTATAGACAGTAAGAAAAAGAGCGATAAACACGCTCCGGCTATTTCAAAACCTTTAAGCGCGGGAACGGCATACGGGAGCAATTCGAAGACCGTATACTCCGAATTCTGCGATTTGTTGGGATTTGACAGAACACAAGTAGGTTGCTTCGGATTTCAGACTAAATTATATGCCGAAAACGCCGATACGGACAGGAAACGCGACGTTTGGTTTATTTGTTATCCCAATTACGACGAATATAAATTCAACAACAACGTTAAGGCTAAAAATTACACCAATGTTATAAAAGACGCGGGGGATACGATTATCGAATCTTTCGAAAATTACTATGTTCAGAAAAGTTCCCGGTCGGATACTCTTGTTTTTGTAAAAACCGACGTCGAAAAGAAATATGTGTTTTTCGGCGTATACAAAGTTGTGGAAAACGGATTAAAAAGAGTTTATAAACGAATAAGTTTCAAATATCCTTATTAAACGTTGATTCAAAAAGTAATATTATATATCATTATTTATCATTGCCGTATTGCCGAAGCCGCCGTGAAAAGCGGCTTTTTATACTGCTTAAAATTTACGGTTCTATCGGGTTTTTAATTGAAAAAACAATATAAAAGTTGTATAATATGTAGCAGTTTGAAATAAAAATTCGCAAAAATTACCAAGGATTATGCCATGACGCAGGAGATTACGGGAAAAAAGAATATAACCGAGCGGCTTGAAAACGGTAAAATTTTGCCGCTTATCATAAAACTTTCCGTTCCGGCGGTCATAGCGCAGCTTATCACTTTTTTATACAACATAGTCGACAGAATGTACGTCGCGCGTATAAAAGACGCGGGTACGGACGCTCTCGCCGCACTCGGAATAGTCCTTCCGATTACTTTGATTATCCAGGCGTTTTCAAGTTTGATAGGAACAGGCGGCGCGCCGCGGGCGGGCATAAAAACGGGCGAAGGCAATTTTAAGGAAGCCGGTTGTATTTTTAATACGGCGTCTCTGCTTCTTGCGATTATCGGCGTGATAATAGGCGGCGTAACGTTTATCTTCGCAAAGGAAATAATTTTGCTGTTCGGCTGTCCTTCGTCGGCGGTTGACTTCGCCGTTTCGTACTTGAAAATTTATGCCGTCGGCACGGTGTTCGTAATGCTCGCGCAGGGACTTAATTCTTTTATTTTAACGCAGGGTTATTCCTTTATCGCCATGGGTTCGGTGCTTATCGGGGCGATTTTCAATATCATATTGGATCCGATTTTTATTTTCACTCTCGGAATGGGGGTAAAGGGTTCGAGCTTGGCGACCGTTATCTCGCAATTTTTATCGGCGGTATGCGTGGTGGCGTTTTTCTTTTCGAAGAAAAGTATTTTTCACTTCAACATCAAAGAAATACGTTTTAACGCAAGAAGAATTTTAAGTATATTATCGCTCGGAATCACTCCTTTTGTGATGACTATCACCGAATGCGCGATACAGGTTGTCTTTAATATAAACTTAAAAAGATCGACGGGCGGTAATTCGGATTATACGGCTGCGCTCACGATAATGCTTTCGGCATTGCAGCTTATTTCGCTTCCGCTCAACGGACTCGGTAACGGAGTGCAACCTTTTGTAAGCTATAATTACGGCAAGGGTAACGAAGAACGACTCAAAAAGGGGATAAAGTACGTTACGATTATCGCGTTCGTATTTTGTCTTATAATGTGGTCGCTGTCGCTCGCGATTCCGGAAGCGTACGCAAAATTATTTTCGGCTACCGATTCGGTTACTTACATAGTAAAAAAATACTGCCCGCTGTTTTTGATGGGTTCGATAATGTTCTTCGTGCAGATGACTTTGCAGAATGTCAACGTCGCTCTCGGACAGTCGCTCACGGCGCTTATTCTCGCGGTTATGAGAAAGGTCGTTATACTTATTCCGCTGTGTTTTATTCTTACGAATATTCTCGGTTTCAAGGGTGTGTATATGTCGGAAGGTATAGCCGATTTTATCGCGGGGGTGATTACCGCCACGGTAATATTTATAAGCTTCCCGAAGGTTTTCAAAAAACGCGCGAAAGAAGTAAAAATGCAAAATCGGGATATAAAAATAAAAACCGAATAAAAAATATTCGGTACGGTTTCGGCGATACAGGTA
>DPQQ01000010.1:269827-270017 GCA_003538975.1 Clostridiales bacterium
GGTACGGTTTCGGCGATACAGGTATTATTCAAACGCTACCGTATTTTTGTAAAAAATCTTAATTAAAATAAAAATTCAGACAAAATATCCTGCAATGAAAAAGCGAACTCTTTTGTAAAACGAGTTCGCTTTTTTGATCTGGTGGAGATAGTCGGGGTCGAACCGGCGACCTCTTGAATGCCATTCAAGC
>DPQQ01000010.1:270253-292689 GCA_003538975.1 Clostridiales bacterium
GCGCTCTACCAACTGAGCTATACCCCCAAATCGGACGATATTAAATTTTATACGATTATATGTAAAAAAGTTACGGAAGAACAATGTGGTAGAGACAGTAGGGTTCGAACCTACGACCTCTTGCATGTGAAGCAAGCGCTCTGACCGACTGAGCTATGCCTCCATAAATAAGTGGTGGAGACGATAGGACTCGAACCTACGACCCCTACCATGTCAAGGTAGTGCTCTAACCAAACTGAGCTACGTCTCCGACTGCCAAAGTAGCCGACTTTATTTTTATATCAGTTTTCAAGGCGTTTGTCAATCGTTTTTAGTAATTTAAAACAAAATCGGAAAATTAGTTTCTGCCCGAAAGTAAAAAGTCCCGTAATTATGACACGATTATCGGATTCAATGAGATAAATTCCGTATTGACAAACTGTTTTGCCGGTGATAGAATAATAAAAATTGCGGCGACATGGCGACTTTACTTTACATGTTTTTTTATACTATAAAGGTTTATTAATTATAAGAAATACTGTGAAGCGGGTTAGTCGCATACAGGAGAAAGAATAAAATGAAACGTCATCTTATACCCGAAAGCGGTAGATTTTATAAAGCGAACATGCACATGCACACTACGGTTTCGGACGGTGTAGGCTCGCCCGAAGAAATAAAAAAAGCCTATATGGACGCGGGTTATTCTATAGTAGCCTATTCCGACCATGAAGTGCTGGTGGAGCATAACGATCTGACGGACGAAAACTTTCTCGCGATAACTTCGTTCGAAAAGACTATAAACAAGCGTACCGAAAAGACTTATTCGCATATGACCACAGCTCACCTTAACTTTTTTGCAAAAGATCCGAATAATATTTCGCTCTCGGTATTAAATCCCGAAACGGCGTGGGGCAACGCTAAAAATTACATAACCGAAGAGATGAAAAAGTTTGCCTATAAAGCGGAATATTCTGCCGAAGGTCTTAACGACGTAATTAAACGCGCCAACGACGAAGGCTTTCTTGTAACGCTCAATCATCCCGTCTGGTCGCTTGAAAATTATGACGACTATAAAGATCTCAAAGGACTTTGGGGGATAGAAGTATATAACACCGCGAGCGATCTCGAAGGTTATCCCGATACCGTTCAGCCGTTTGAAGATTTACTAAGAAAGGGCGAAAGACTTTATCCGTTATGCACGGACGACGCACATAAGCCTTACGACAGATTCGGCGGGTTTATAATGATAAAGGCCGACAAACTCGAATACAAGACGATAATGGCCGCACTTGAAAAGGGCGATTTTTACGCTTCTACCGGACCGTCGATTTACGATATCGCTGTTGAAGATAATATATTATCCGTAAAATGTTCCGATGCGGTTACCGTGTCGTTTATTACCGATCGCCGTCGCAATCAGCAGAAAATATGGGACGGAGAAACGACCATGACCGAAGCGACTTTCGATATGACTAAATTTTTAGAAGATTCCGTTCTTACCGATACGCCGGCACCGTACTTCAGAATAGCGGTAAAAGATAAATCCGGCAGAATCGCTTACTCGAGAGCCTATTTTTTAGACGAAATTATAAAGTAATATTTCACTTAGTGTATAAAAGTTATAAAAGTTTTTTAAAATTAAATAAATAATTAAATAAATAATTAAATAAAGACAAATATAACGGACAAATAATAACGATAAAAAGAAGAACTCGCTACGTCGGGTTCTTTTTTAATGTTATATATAATCTAAAAATAAAAGCACAATCGAAAACAGACCGGCAAAATTGCAAAAAGAGCAGTAAATATCAAATGAAAATCCTGAGTTATACCGAAAAAACGTACTGAAACATATTTTAACGGTATTGAAAAAACTTTTAAAAATAAGTTTAAAAAATTTCAATTTGAGTATTGACATCGTATAATTATCGTGTTATAATCGAACTGAAATCACAGGTGAGAGTCTGTTTTTTACTTAAGCGGGCGAAACTGTGATTATATATTTAACGGCTATGTTAACGTTAAAATAAAACAAAAACAACGTAAATATAGCCCGATTTATCATAAAAAACCTTAAAACAAAGCAAAAACTAAAAAGAGGTACCTCTTCTGCTTGCGTCTTGCGCCGCAAGCAATTACGCTTTAATCGGAAATAAAGATCAAAGGCTTAACCTTATATAGTTATCGACGGGTAAAAGGGCGGAAACATGAAAGCTAAAAATTTATTAAAAAGTATTTTCATTATAATGCTTGCGATAGTTGCCGCGACGTCGGCTACCGCATGTTCCTCAGGCGGAAGCAATAACGGAGACGATAAAGAGACCGAAAAACAACTCGACATCTATATCGTGTCCGGTCAGTCTAATGCCGTAGGTTTCTCGAGATGGGGCGACAGTAAAAAAGAATATAAAGACGTTTATTATTTTGGTTACGGCGAGGGTACCGAACCTCTTGACTACGCTTTTATGATCAACGTACAGAGTGGTCTCGGAGTAAACGGGAATTGTTTCGGTCCCGAAATGGGGATGGCGGCATACCTTTCCGAACAATATAAAAACGACGAAACGACGGACGTAGCGATAGTAAAATTCGGCTGGGGCGGAAGAACGCTATGGGATTACTTCTTGTCATACACATCCGTTAACGAAAATCTCGGTTCAAAAACTAACTGTCGGGATTTCTGCGACGAAGACGACGCCATGTATTGCGCGCCCGGTTACTGGTACCTTATAAAGACTGTAAGAAAAGCCGTTCAGAAGGCTACCGGTATGGGCTATACAAAAGTAAACTTCGTTTCGGTATGCTGGATGCAGGGGGAAAACGACGCTCTTCTACCGCAGAGTCAGAAGGTTTACGATCGGCTTCTTAAAAATTTCATGAAAGATTTAAGATTCGATCTTAATGCAGAAAATCTTCCGTTCATAATCGGACAGATAAAAATTCCGCAGTATGATTCGCAGGGTAATATCTCGCAGGACAACGTAGACGGGCAGGCTGCTATCATCGCGCAGCAAAAGAAGGTTGTTACCGAAGACGATTACGCAACATTAGTCGATACTTCGGATCTTACTATGGAAGAACCCAACAATATCTGGCATTACGATAAAGAAAGCATGCTCACGCTCGGAACGAGATTCGCTGCCGAAGCGTATAAATTCAAAAATAAATAAAAAGGGTAGGGACTGTTGATTAGCGTTCGTCCCGGAACCCGGTAAGAACAAGAAGGGGATAAATTGGTTAAAGAAAGAACGACAATAAAAGACGTAGCGAAAGAAGCGAACGTCACTGCTCAGACTGTTTCGAGAGTGTGCCGTAATCTCGGCTACGTTGCGCCCGCCACTAAAGAAAGAGTTTTGGAGGCATGCAGAAAGCTTAATTATCTGCCTAATAAATCGGCGATATCGCTTCGTAACGGCAAGGCTAACAGCATAGCGGTGGTATTCGACAGCCTTAAGAATATCTACTTCGCCATTATGACCGATTATATAAACGACGAACTCGCAAAACGTGACTATGTTTTACAACCCTATTTCGTAAAAAGGTCCATTATAGACACAGATATATATCTGGAAGCGGTTTCTTCGGGAGCGAGCGCGGTCATAAGCTTCTTACAGCCGACCGACGATCTTGAAAAGACCGTTAAACGTTATGGCGTTCCGCTTATGATATTCGGCAGACGTACAGATATAAGCGACATCGATTACGTTACGACCGACGACGTCGAAGGCGGCAGAATTGCCGCAAGAAGAATAATCGCCGACGGAAGAAAAAAACTCGTATTCTTAGGCGACGGTTTCGGAATGACATGTGTTCAGGACAGATACGACGGTTTTGAAGAAGAACTTAAAAAGAACGGGTTTAACCCCGAGGTCGTTTATTACAACAGATGGGCGGAAGGCGATGAGGAGCTTGAAACAACGCTTGAAAACGCCGACGGAATTTTTTGTTTTAACGATATAATCGCCTATAACGTTTTCAGAAAGATAAGTTGTGAAAATAAAACGGTAGTCGGATACGACGATATACAAAGCGATCTTCCGATGCCTATAGACCTCGTCTCGGTCGGCGTCGATAAAAAGAAGTATGTCGAATTCATGGTAGACAAACTTTTCGAGAAACTTAATAAGGGAACCAGTGAAAAGATACGAGAGATATATGAGGTGCGTTTATCCGAGCGCCGTTAATCCGGGAAGAGACCTTTGATGAATTCAAAGTCGATCCGACGGAAGTTTAACCGGCTTAAAGGTTAACTTCTTTAATTTGAAGAACGGCGTTCGGAACGCTGTTTAATTTTCAATATGTTAACGTTAAAATGTATTGAAACAATTATAATCTGCTAATATACGACAAGCATGAAAAAGCAGGAAAGACTTGAATCCGAGAGCCGGAAAAAGGTTTTAAAAGACGACCGTTATAGCGATCGAAAAATAAAAAGTCGTAAACCGGACTTAAAGCGGTTTAAAAAGGAGGAAGAAAATGAAAAAAAGACTGACTCTTGCGGTTACGCTGTTAATCGCGGTATGCTGTCTGACGTTCGGCGCGTGTAAGGTTACCGATAAACCCAATACGCCCGACAACCCTTCCAAAGAGTATCGTATAGTTCTCGACGGAGAAGCTACCCGTTCTCTTACGGCAGGCGATACCGACGTCATTAACTGGACCGTCATGTACGGCGACGACGCGGTTACCGATCAGGAAGTAGAAATTGCTTTGTCAAGCGATACCGTGGTTGAAAAGACTGCCGGAACGGCTACAAGCGCGACGATCAAAGCATTGGCGCCCGGCAGAGTAAGAGTAACGATTAAGCTGAAAGATAAAAACGTTACGGTTTCCGTAACATATACGGTAAGCAAACCCTCGTTCTGGGGCGCGACCACGGGAACTTTTGCAGCGGGAGAAACCGACGCTACCGCTACCGGCGGACAGTCGACCGCTCTTACAAGAGTAAAAGGTTCCGTATGGATGTTCTCGGCAAAACTCAATATTACCGATTACACTTCTACCGAAACCGTAGCCGTAGGCTCATTCGTCGACGCAGGTAACAGCGCATTATGGTTCGGCCTTCAGAATAACGACGGCAAAGCCGACGGAAGATTTTCGGTATATATCCGCAATTTCTTAAAGGGTTGGGGACAGGCGACTACCGATCAGACCGTAACCGGATATTCGAGATATACCGGCACGACCGAGATCCCCGTTGTTTTAATCAGAAACGGCACAAGCTATTATTACAGCATTGCGGGCATGTTCGGTTCTTACGTCGATAACACCGACACTTCTATCGAAACGTATGCGGGCGTTCAGACTCAGAATCAGGCTGTAACGGTAACCGACTTCTCCATGGAAACCGACGCAGATCTCGTACAGGCCGCTATTTCTGTCGTATGTCCCGAAGACAAGGTAGGAGCGGTAAGCATTACAGTTCCTTCGAATATGTCCGCTCAGATCGTCAGCGGAAGCGAAGGCGCCCGGTTCACTCTTACCGCAGATTGCTATACCAACGGCGAAAAGCTTGCGGATAAGACCGTAACCTGGAGCATCGATACTAACGCTCTTATCGCCGGTTCCGCGACTATCGACAACGGACTTTTGAGAGTTGCCGGCGAAACTGAAGGCGTTCTTACGATCACCGCAACTTACGAAGACGTATCCGACGTAATAAGCGTTAAGGTAATAAATAAAGAACTCGTCGACGAAAACGAACTCTTCACAATGAAGGGCGGCGTCAGAAAGATCGGCGACGACGGAATCGAATTCCCCGAGGAATACGTCGGTTCGGCAAACATTCCGAATACCAACGAAGGCAGATATACCGAAGATTACACCTACAAGGCAGTGCTTAAAAACAAGCTCGTAGGCAATTTCTCGATAGAATTCACCGTATCCGACTACAAGACATCTTCGCAGTTCCCGAAACTCATGTTCTCTTTCGGCGCGGATACCAACAACATTTATCTTGTATACGGAGAACATACCCGTTTCGAAGCGTTTGCAAACAAAAACAATGCGGGCGTTCTTCAGGGTAACTGGTATCAGGGCGAAGGTATGGAAGGCATGATCGACCGTACCGGAGCGGTTCGTTACAGAATCGCGGTAGAAGGCGGCGTTTACAAGGTTTACGCTTATCTTAACAATACCTGGACGGCAATCAAGATCACTCAGGACGGAGCAAACGTTCCGATGATCCGTAAATACGAAGACTTTACCAAAGAATTGCCGCTTCTTATAACCGCTAAAGAATTATCCTGTAAGATCAGCGACGTAATTGTAACAAACGGTTCCGCTTCCGATAATTACAGATACGCTTCGGACGGATTCGTTTCGTATAACGATATGTATGAATTTTCGGATGACGGCAAGGGTTTCACCGTAGGATTCGCTTCCGACGGCTGGAACGGCAAATGGGGCAGCACTTCCGCAATAAGAACGACCGCCGTACCCGATTCTTATAAACTCACTTATAAAATTAAATTCTCCAAAGCGATGGACGACGCTAAGTTCGTAGCAATAATCGGCAACGCTTCGTTCATGATCAATAACAAGCTTAACAGCAACGTTATCGAAGCCGCGAGAGTTAAACTCAATAGCGACGGCAACGAAGACTGGGGCAGCCAGGTAACCAAAACCGTAGCTACCGCTAACGAAGACGTAACCGTTGTAATTACGAGAACGGCAGAGGGCGTTTTAACCTTCTATGTAAACGATCAGCCTATAGTAACAGAAGCAAGCGCCGCTTACGGAACAATGAAGATTTATACCTTTAACGCCGCAGCGGATCAGATAGCGAACAACGGTTATGAAGTAATTGTGTCTGATTTTAATTTAGGCGACTACGAAGCGTACTCCACATGGAAGGCTTTCTCCGAAAACCTTACCGTAAAGGTTAACGAAGAAAAGACTCCCGCAATTACCGTTAAGCATGACGGCATTAACGTAACCGAAGGCTATACGGTAAATTACGAATACGACGGCGACGTGGTATCCGTAAATAACGGAAAAATAAAAGGTCTTAAAACCGGTACCGCCGATATCACCGTAAAAATCACTGCTGATGATGCGGTTGTGGCGACGTTCGTCGTTACCGTTACCGTTCCCGAAGTTCGGTACAAAGTAGGCTTCGGCGGAATAAGCGGCGATGAAACGACTGTGAAGATTTACGGCGAACTCGACCTTAAACCTTACGTAAAAGCGGACGCCGAAGTCAGCGCAGAATACGAATTAACGTTTGAAGGCGACTGTATAGAATTAACCGGCGGCATTGTCAAAGGTCTCAAGACCGGCGACGCTACCGTAACGGTAGCCGCAAAGGGAACAAACGTTTCCAAAACGATAACCGTTCATGTTTCTGACGAAATCAACCACAACTACGCTTTAAGCGTAAAAGCTACCGAAGAATTATATGCCGGCGACGAAGGAACCATCACTGTTTCAGCGTCCGATAACGGTCAGGTATTGGCAGGCGAAAACGTTACTATAAGTTTTAAATCTTCTTCCGAAGGTCTTAACGCGGTTAACGGCAAAATTACCACTGTCGAAGCATTATTCGCAAATGCTACCGAAGTTACCATAACCGTAAATCTTGCCATTGACGGCGAAGTCGTCAAGACCGAAACAGTTACCGTAAACGTTCTCGCAACCGTTTACACGATTACAATAAGCAACGAAAAGACCGAACTCAGAACAGAATACGGTCTCGATTCTTCAAACGTAACTTATAAAGTTTTAAGAAACAACGTTGAAACCGAACTTGAAGCAACAGCTGCAGTAACCGGAGATGCTGTTACTTACGCAAACGGTGTGGTAAAGGGCGTTAAAGACGGCACCGCAACCCTGACGTTCGCATACGGCAAGGCTTCGAATTCCGTAACTTATGCGGTAACGGCGACTATCTTCAACTCCACGAGAGCGAGAGGCACGGTAACTTATGGCGAAGACGGCAAATCCGTAACCGTAAACGGCGGCTCGGGCGTTGCGTTCAGCTATCCCGCAAAGGTCTGGAAGGTTACCGCAACCGTAACTTACAGTGACTTTGCAAGCAGCGAAAGCGGCGCGACGGTCGTAGGTTTCACTTCCGGGAAAAACAGCGGCGATACGTTTAACAATACCTTGATTCTCGGTATTACTTCCGGCGACGTTATGGGCATGCGTTACGTCTGCTGGTTTGACGGCTGGATGAACAAACAAAGCTATATTAACTTAGACGGATATAACGGTTTGGCGTTAAACGACGTATTTACCGCTACTAAAAACAAGACTTGGGAAATCATCAGACTTAACGACGAATATTACTTCTCTTACGGCGATTTCTTCGGTAAGTTTGTACCCGTAAACAGCGACAAAACGCAGTACACCAATGTAGAAGCGACCTTCCCGGGAATCTTCGCTCAGTTCGGCTGCGGCTTCACCGCTTCGGATATCGAACTCGATTACGACGTAGCCTCCGTAACCGCGGCGGCGCAGTCTTATTCAGATAAGTCCGCTTACGGCATAGAACTCGTTGCGCCCGATTCTCAGACGTTAGGAACCGAACTCGATCTCGAATATAGATTAATTCCTTCTTTCGTAGAAGAAGAAGTAACGTTCAAACTTAATACCGAAAACTTGGTTGCAGGTACCGCAACGATAGCCGGCAACAAAGTAACTCTTTCGCAAGACGCGAAGGGCAGCTACAAGGTAATAGCTACTACGGCGGGCGGAAAAACGGCAGAAGCGATCATTAACGCGACCGGCGACAGAATTTATACCGAAAACGATTATTTCAAGACTTACGGTACCGATATAAAGATGACGGACGACGGCGAAACCGGTTATAAGATCGTCTTTAACAATGCGAACGTCAACGGCGTAGTAAAGGAACACCGCTACATCGAAAACACGGAATTCTCGGCAAATTATAAAAAGACGTTGACGGGTGACTTCAGCGTAGAATTCACAGTATCCGATTATAAAGCTACCGCAGAATATCCCAAACTTATGGTATCATTCGGCGGAAGACACGCGCAGTTCTATATCGCGTATAAGCCAAACGGGGAATATCGTATCGAAACTCTTTCGGAACACGAATGGGCAGACGGCGGATTCTCGACCGACGACGGCGCCTGGTCCAATACGAAGAATTTCGAAAATTTCGATACTACCGCAAGCCACGCTTATAAAATCGATCTTGTAAACGGCGTATTCCATCTCTATGTAGACGGCGTCGAATACAAAATTCAGACTGATAACAACACTCACGATACTTACGCAATCAGAAGATACGAAGACTGGAAGACCGCTCAGCCGATGAGAATTTCGACAAACGGTTGTACGGCTGTAGTAAGCAATATCAAAATTACCGAAAAGGGAACGAGTAATTCAAAATACGTAGGTTTTACCAGCGTTAACAGAAATTATGACGAAGCAACCGACACTCTTACTACCACAATGAACAGCAAAGGATGGAGCACTCCCGAATTATACTATGTTCCGGCTCTTCCCGAAGCGTATAAAGTGAGCTTTGATGTTAACTTCTCTGATGCTATGACGGACGCTAAACTCGGCATAAGACTCGGCGGCAGAAACACATTCTGGCTCGAAAATAAACTTAACGGAACCGATAAAAAGTTAAATCTTTCTATGGATGAAAACTGGGTATCCGGCGATTGGACTTATGCTTCAAATGCTACCGTTCACATCGAAATAACCGTTGCTGCCGATAAATCGATAAATATCACGATACAGGCAGAGGGCGGAGAAGCCGCTACGAGAACATTACCTTCGACTAGAGATGGAAGCATGTTGTCGTTCTATATCTTCAATGAAAACTCTGACGACGCTGCAAAGACCGTTTCTGTAAAGAACCTTACCGTAACTGCGTTATAATAAGACAAAATCAAAGACTCTCATACGGAGAACAATCATACAATGAAAAAAGTATTTTATAGCTTAATTGCGATCGTTCTTGCGTGTTCGTTCACGTTATCGGCTTGCGGCGGCAGCGGCAAACCCGATAACGACTCGGACGAATATTCGCTTAACGTTCGTACATCCGTGGTTCAGAATATAAAGATCGGCGACGTTCCGTCGAAGATTCTTTATAACGTCAAACCAAAAGACTCCGAAGTAACGTTCTCTTCGTCCGACGACGGTATCGTCGCGGTAGATAAGTACGGCGAAGTAACGGGCGTTTCGGAAGGAACCGCAACGGTCACCGTAGCGTTAAAGAAAAAGCCCGAAATAAAAAAGGTTATCACTTACAATGTTTCGCGTAACTTTTTCAAGCATAACAAAGGTTATGCAAACGGCAACGCAGACTTCTCGAAAGAAGATAACGGCGAAGTTGCGATTAACGGCGAACAGACGCAGATACTTGCCGATAAAGCGGGGCAGAACTGGTACTTCAGGACCACGCTCAGCTATACCGACGCGGCTACGGAACCAGGTTCGTTCGGTATTGGCTCGTTTATGGTAGACATCGCCCATCCTATCGGCGATACGATGTTCTGGTATATGGTATGGCCGACTTCAGGTCAGCTTTGCACAGGCGGATGGCGTTACGCGCTCGGTCTTAACTACGATCATAAAGATATCGCCGGTGCGAAGGTCGATACTTCCAAGCCCTTCGATCTCACTATGATCCGTTACGGCACCGAACACTATCTTATCGCGGAACAGGACGGGTTTGTTATAAACAAAACCGTTTTCGACGTTCCGTATTTTAACGGCGTAGATACCTATCCCGGCATCTACGGACAGAACCTTTACTTCAAAGCGACCGACTTTACAGCAACCAACGACGTTGCCGAAGTAACGGATAAACTTGCTGAATTCACTCTTCCGACCGCTATCGAAATAAGCGCGCCGGGCACAAAACTTTTCGCCGGCGAAACTTATAACTTAAAAGCAGTCGTAAGCCCCGTCGAAGTATTCGATAAATCGGGCAGGTTCTCTCTTACTACGCCTGTTGAAGGGGTAACACTTACCGAAGACGGCGTTCTGACAATCGCCGATACCGCAAACGGAAGCATTACGATAAACGTTAAAGCGAGCGCGGACGAAACAGTTACCGGATCCAAGACCTTTACTATCGAAAAGAAGGCTGCTTCGCAGTCGGCTATCGTAGATACCGGCGCCGTTGTCGGAAACGCTACCGTAAACAACAACACCGTTACCGTCAGCGGCGAAACGTATGTTCCGCTTATGGTAAACGGCGAAAACTGGTATCTTACCGCAAAGGTAAATACCGTAGGCTCCGCTGCAGGCAAAAAAGCAGGTCTTATGAGCGCTCTTAACGGATTTACCGATTACACCCGTTTCTCCATTAATTATGTAGGCAGCGGCAACGACCACAAAGCGGATATTTCGACCGTTCAGTCGACCGTTATCACCGCGTTCGGAGCAGAAACCGATCCGATGAAGGAGGGCGAAGCTCACGAACTCGGTTTACTTAAACAGGGGTATACTCTTTATATCTTTGCGGACGGCAAACTCATGAAGTCCGTTACCGACGTTGAAGATTCGACGATCCCCGCGCTTTATGCGGATACGGCGGCTGTGTTCAAAGATATAACCGTTACGACCGACAAAGCCGAAATCGAACGGGTTCTTGCAGATAATCCTTTCTTTGTAGGCGGTTACGTAACCATGACCACAGACTCTTACGGCAACAGATCGTATAAGTTCGCTTCTAACAGATGGCAAGGAAACAAAAACAATATCGACTGGCCGCCCGTAAATAATTTTGAAAACGGTATTTCTTACAGGACGGCTTTAACAGGCGATTATACTATCGAATATACGGTTTCGGACATAGATTTTACGAAGGGCGTGAACAATGACGGCAAGGGCATCGACGCAAAATTCCTCGTGTACTTAAGAAGCGAATCTCCTTCTTCGAGCTTACAGTTCACGTTTGAAAGACTTTCGGGCGAAAAAGGAGATCCGGAAGCCAGATTCGTTCCGTGTTTAAAGGACGATACATGGACCGGTTACGACTATCCCGAAGGATACAAATACGCCGACATCTGGAAGTCCGGTTCGGTAAACGTTAAAATAGTAAAAAATCACGACCGTATAGAACTTTATCTTAACGGCACGAGAATTTTCGAAAACGAAATGTTTATGGAAAATCAGGGCGAATGGGGTACCAAGACGGTATGTACGCCGGGTATAGGCACGTTTGCTTGCGGGGCGACCGTTTCGAACGTAAAAATTACAGTAAACAATCAAGCGTAAAAATACGCGAATCACAAATACTCGCTTTTTGAAAAATCATTCAGGTAACTTTTCAAAAACCTCTTGAACAGACCTTCGCGATCGTCCTTGAAGGCGATCGCGGAAAGGTCCGTCGTGTTTATATAAAAAGAAAAAACGCAAATTTTTATCCGGTCGGCCGGAAAATACTTTAACCGAAATAAAAACCACGGTGAATAATTTATGAAAAAAAGATTTTTGACAATAACGTCGTTTCTGCTGACGTTTTCAATGTTTCTCGGCGCATGCGTCGGCGGTGGAACAGAAGACAGCGGAAACGACACTTACAAAGACTATACTTCTTCGACCGTTATGTTCGAAGATTACAGTCTGATAGATCAGAAGAGTTATGACGAAAGTTTTGACGATACCGTATATTATCGCAACGATCTGAAACAGGATATGGGCGATCCGATGGTCGTCTATGACGAAAAGTCGAACCTTTTCTATGCGTACGGAACCCGTGGCGGAGACGGTACGATAGAATATTTTATTTCGACAGACCTTACGAATTGGACAAGAGGCGGCGTTTGCATGCAACTTCCGAAAAATTCATGGGCGATGGGAGATAAAAACCCCGACAAACCTAATGAAGGAAGAACATTATGGGCGCCGGACGTTCAGTATATAAACGGCAAATATTATATGTACTTTACCGTCCCCATGTACTCGGGCGCGCAGATAGCGGTAGCCGTCGGCGACAGTCTTACGAAGTTCGAACTTTTCTCCGGTACCAATGCCGACGGCGAAATAATCGATTATACGAGAAACACATTCTCCGGGATGGAAGGCGAAACGATTCTCGATCAGAACGTTTTCCAGGATGACGACGGCAAACTTTATATGTATTTTTCTTATGATACCGGGAAATCAAAAATTGCCGCAAATCAGGGCAAATATGCCGAAATCTGGGGAGTTCAGCTCAAAGATCCGGTAACATGGGATCTTTCGACTATTACCAGAATCGCCGTTCCGGGACTTAAAAATCTTCAGGATAATTATGACAGAGGCCTTATCACATGGGAATACTGTTCTTCGTCTTTTCAAAACGGTTTTCGTTGTTCAGAAGGTCCTTACATGATCAAAAAGAACGGAAAGTACATTTTAACTTACGTTTCCAACAGTTTCGAAGACAATCAATATAACGTAGGTTACGCGCTTTCGGATTCTCCGCTTTCTGATTTCGAAAAGCCCTATGATCCGAACGACGCGATGAAGAATATGCTTTTAGGCGTTCCCGGCGAACCCGGCACCGCTATCGAAAGCAAGTATATCAACTTCCAGACCGGCACAGGTCACGCTTCCATCGTAAAAGTAGGTAACGAATACATGTTCGCATACCACGCTCATATGAACAGAGATAGCTGGGACGTTCAGAACGACTGGAGCAATCACGGCGATTATAGAGCTTTGGGACTCGACTATCTCTATTTCGGCGGTGACGGCACTCCTTATACGAACGGTCCGACTTTTTCGCTTCAAAGACTTCCGGAAAAGGTTTCGGGACTTAAAAATCTCGCTATCGAGGACGGAGTCAGAATAACTACTACGTTACAATCTGCAGCGAATCTCGGTAAACTTATCGACAACAAGACTTCGAGAATTTTCGATAATTCTCATGACGCAAAGTTCAGAAAAGGCAAAACGAGAATTGTCGTAACTCTCCCGAAGGAATACGCGATAAAGGCGGTAAACATTTATAATTCCGCCGACTACGACACGAGCATACAGTATATCGATCAGATTGATTTTATGAACGACAACGTAGTTAGAGATATATACTTCAATCCGAATTATATAGGGGAAAGAGCTTTAACCGTCGGAACAGAAAAGTACATTCTTCCGCACACCGCTTTCCACGTATACTTAAACGATTACGTATATACAAATAAAATAGTAATAACGATTGATGCCGACTCCGAATTCACTATCGGCGAAATCGAAATTTTAGGAGGCACAATATGAAAAAATTCCTGCTCAGAATACTTTGCGCTATTCTTTCCGCAGTAACATGCCTGTCGCTGTTTACGGCGTGCGGCGGAGGAAACAACGGCGGAAAGTTAGATGATCTCGATCTCAGATTCGATGAAAACGGCGATCCGATTTTCAACGATATTACTCTTAACGTATGGTCGGTAATCGGCTTGCCGGACAACGTTTATCTTAACAGAGTAGCCGAGAGCTTCAACGATTACTATAAAAATAACGGCGTAAAAGTAGTTGTCAGATCGATGAACGAATCTAACTTTTACAAATCGCTTCCGTCAACACTAAGGACAGATAAAAAGAACGCTCCCGATATGGTTCTTTACCACAGCGAAAGACTTACTTACTTCGCATCGAGCGGAATTATCGCTCCCATCGAAAAGTATCTTACCGCGGCTAAAAATCCGATCGACAGAAACGACTATCTTCCGAACGTTATTTCGGAATGCGTTTATAAAAACGACCTCTACGGAATTCCGCTCGACGAGCATGCCGGCGTATATTTTGCAAGGAACGACGTTCTCGAGAAAAACGGGCTTTCGGTTCCTACCACTTTACAGGAACTTGTAAACGTCTGCAACACGCTTATCACACTTAACAGAAACAGCCGTCTTTGGTATCGTACTCTTAATTCCCAGGAATGGAAGAAGGGCAAGCTTGAAAACTTCTATCCGCTATCCATGGAATACGACAACGGTATAGCTACCGGCTGGATCCCCGAAACCGCTCTTTTGCAGAACGGCGGCAGTATGAGCACCGCAGACGGCAAACCCGGCTGGAACAACGACAATCTCGCAAAGATTTTACAGATCATCCGCGACTGGTGGAAGGGAGAAAATTCTTATCCCGACGAATTCACTTACAGCGGCGCGTTCATTCAGAAAGACGCCCAGAACAGCACCATGTGGCAGAGATTTGCGGACTGCAACACTGTTTTTGCTATGGAAGGTCCGTGGCAGATCGAAACCAAGCTCAACGAATTCAAAGAACTTTCGGATAAAGAGGACCAGGACGGCAACAAATATCAGGCCGTCGAAATAATGAATCTTAGCAAGCTTTTCGCTCTCGATCCTACGGCTTCTTATGCGGATAAGGTTTACGGCGTAGGACACGTATTTTCGCTTACTTCGGTTTGCACCGAAAATGCGGAACGTGCGGTTGCGGCGGCTATCTTCGCTAAATTCATGTCCGAAAACTCGATAAATTACCTTCAGGGCGGACATCTTCCCGCATATAAGAAAACTCTCGCAAGCGAAGAACTTAAATCTAAAGATTTTTATAACAGGTACGTTAAAAAAATATGCGATCCCACGACTTTGGAATTTTTAGGCAATACCAAAAACTTTACCGAGGTTTACGAGGAATTGAAGAGCGCGTTTTCGGATAATCTTTCGACGCAGTCGTCTTTCGTGTCTCTTACCGCTGAAAACATACTTCAGCAGCGTTACAAAACCGCTCTCGACGCGATCAGCGCGAACGAAGACCTTTAATAAACAAGTTCGGTCGTAGAAAGAGACTTTTAAAAACCTCTTTCTACGCCGAAAAACATTAAATATGGAAAAATTTACTACTTTAAGCGATTACTCGTTAAACAGGGGGAAGCGTTCGGATTTTTTCAGAAGGTACGGTATGGTTCTTGTTTTCTTGGGACCGTTCCTTTTATTCTTCTTACTGTTCTGCGTTTATCCTTTCGTTTACGGAATCGTGATTTCGTTTTTTAAATACGACATATCTTCTCCCGAAAACACCGTGTGGAGAGGATTCCAGAACTACGCCAAAATTTTATTCGACGCGTCGAACCCGTATCATCAGAACTTTTGGTATACGTTGAAAAATACCGTTCTGTTTGCGATTATAATAGTGCCGTTAGCGGTTCTTCTGCCGCTTGTCATGGCGATACTTATAAACAGCAAACCAAAAGGTTACAAGATTTTCAGAGCGCTTATTTATCTTCCGTCGGTTTTGCCGTGCAGCGCGAGCGGCGTTATATTCATAGCGATGTTCGGCAAGGATTTCGGTTATATAAACCAGTGGTTCGGCACGAGCATAAACTGGCTTAACGGCAACCCGGCTAACGCATGGTTTATTATATTGCTGCTTTGTCTTTGGGGCGGCTGGGGAGGAAACTTCATAATTCTTTCCGCAGCTCTCAAAAACGTCGACAAATCTTTATACGAAGCCGCTTCGATAGACGGTTGTACGGGCTTTAAAAGAACGCTTGCGGTAACTTTTCCGCAGATTAAAAATCAGCTTCTCTTGTGCGTTTTTACCACAATCATAGGCTATTTCGGATTGTACGGACAAATTTACGTTTTAACATCCGGCGGACCTATAATAACCGAAGGCGGACAGATTGTTTACACGACAAAGACAATAATGTTCTATCTGCAGGAACTCATGGGCGGCAAGCGTTACGACGTTTACGGCATGACCAGTGCGATGGGCATGGTACTCGGCGTGATTATCGGCATAGTAACCGCTATCCAGTTCGCTGTTACAAAAGAACGCAAAACGGGAACAAAATACTCGACAATGTACGCTGAGTACATCGGTGAGAAGCGTAAAGCGGGGGTGAAGGCTCATGAGTAAAATTCTGACAGCGATTTTCGCCATAGTCGCAATAATCGCGGTAAGCCTTATCGTTCTCGATATAATCGTCCTTGTAAAACGTAAAAACAAAACGCTCACTATGACAAAAGTCGGAAGATATTTTAACGATAATCTTCTCAAATTCAACTCTTTCGTTATTCTGGCTCTGTTCTGCTTTTTCTGGATAATTCCGCTTGTAATCGGCGTTTGCGGCTCACTTACTTCGCAGTACGCGTTCACTTACGAACCGGGACACATTATTCCGAAGGACGGCTTTACTTTCGCCAACTACGTCGCTTTATTCAATCAGAAGAACTTCGACGGAACATATTATCCGGTAGGAAAGTGGCTTTTGAACAGCTTTATAGTTTCGAGCGTAAGCACGATTTTATATCTTATAATAGCGGGAGCCGCGGCGTACGCTCTTGTATTTTTGAAATTCAAATTCAGAAACGTTTTATTCGGTTTCATGCTTATAACAATGGTAATCCCTGGCATTGCGACGATGACTGCGCAGCTTGCCAACGTAGCCAATCTCGGTATAGCCAAAACATTGTGGGCGCTTATTCTTCCGGGACTGGGCGGAGTAGGGGGAATGTACCTTATAAGACAGTTCTATCTAGGCATCCCGAAAGACCTTATTGAATCAGCAAGGATAGACGGTTCGAGCGACTTCAGAATATTTTTCAGAATAGTTCTTCCGCTTGCCAAATCCGTATTTTTGGTACAGGGTTTGTTCTGCTTCATGGGATCGTGGAACGACCTGATGTGGCCGCAGATAATTCTCGGCGCGACCGATATGGATAAGTGGACTCTTCAGATGGGCGTAGCTTATATTTCGGGCGCCCGTAACGCCAACGTAATGGGCTTAAGCTTAGCCAGCGCGATGTTCAGTGCGATACCCATCATGCTTTTGTTCATCATAACGCAGAACAAGATAATCGACGGCGTAGCTTATTCCGGCGTAAAGGGATAATGTTCTGACTCGGTACGGTTTCGGTAATACAGGTGCTAACGAAATTATACCATAAAACACAAAAATCGGAGAAATTTATGGAAGAAATAATAAGTTTGGAGGAAGCAAGAAAAAGCTACCGCAACAGAACTCTTAACGCAGACGACGGCTTTCTTGTTCTTAAAAACATAAACAAAATTTACGCTAATAAAGTGCAGGCGGTTTACGACTTCAACATGAAGGTCGACAGAAACGAATTCATCGTTTTGGTAGGACCTTCGGGTTGCGGCAAATCGACTACATTAAGAATGATAGCGGGGCTTGAAGAAATAACTTCGGGCTACCTTTACATCGACGGAATAATGGCTAATTATCTCGCGAGCAAGGACAGAGATATAGCGATGGTTTTCCAGAACTACGCGCTGTATCCCAACATGACCGTTTTCGAAAATATCGCTTTCTCTCTCGAAACGAAAAAGACAGAGGATATTAAAAAGGATAAAGACGGCAACGTCGTAACGGACGAAAACGGTAATCCCGTAAAATATCTTCGCCATTACACGAAGGAAGAAATAAAGAAAAAGGTTTTCGACGCGGCCGAAATTCTCGATCTCGGACAGTATCTCGACAGAAAGCCGAAAGAACTTTCCGGCGGTCAGATGCAGAGAGTCGCTTTGGGCAGAGCGATCGTAAGACAGGCGAAACTTTTTCTTATGGACGAACCGCTTTCAAACCTCGACGCCAAACTCAGAGTTCAGATGAGAAGCGAAATCGTTAAGCTTCATAAGAGCGTACATGCAACCACCGTATACGTTACGCACGACCAGACGGAAGCTATGACCATGGCGGACAGAATAGTTATCATGAACAAAGGTTTCGTTCAGCAGATCGGCTCCCCGAAAGAAGTTTACAATAATCCCGCCAACGTTTTTGTCGCGATGTTTATAGGCAACCCGCCGACTAACGTTTTTGAAGCGAAGACAAACGAAACGGCAATTTTAAACGGGGAAGAAAAGGTTACTCTACCTGCGGAATTCGAATCCCTTTACGAAAAATTCATTAAGGAAAGAAAGAAATATTTCGAAAATCTTAAACAGGATTCCGAACTGACGGAAGAAAAATCTCTCTCCGCCACCGCGAAGGAACTCGCCGGTAAGGTCAAAACTTTAAGTAAAGAAGACATTATCGTATTCTCGGATAAGCTTATAAGCCTTTCCGAAAGGAAGAGACTTTTCGATTTCGATGAGGACGATAAAGATGGCCTTGTCAAAGTGTTTGACGGCGGCGACAAAAAGAGCCTTAAGAGACTTCTTCTTAAAATCTCGGTCGATCTCGACGATATGCCGTTTATAATAAAAGGAATTTTAGACGGCGAAAGATCTTCGATGAACGCTTCTTTTGCCAAAAAAGACGATACCGCGCAGGTTAAATCGTCCAAAAAGGTGAAACTTACGACTGAAGGCGTATATGAACAGAGCCTTAAAGAAATAGACGAATACATAGATTTTTACTCTGCGGAAGAAAAGTCTCATTCATCGCTTCTTATCGGCATCCGTCCCGAAGACGTGCATCTATATGACGAATTTACCGGAAATAAGAGCGAAGCCTTTACCGCAACCGTTGATTTTGCCGAACTTTTGGGAAGCGAATACTGCGTTCACGCCAACGCTTTCGGCAGCAGAATAGTTTTTAAACTCGACAACAAACACACGGTAAACGTCGGCGACGTTGTAAAACTTTGCTTCAACATGGACTCTGTTAAACTCTTCGACAAAAAGAGCGGCAAAGCGATCTGAACGGCTTTATAATGCGTACCGGACACTATTATGCAGAATAAATTGTTCTTACGATGCGATAACCGAGCTTGTGTATGATAAGCAAAAATCAATAAATAAAAAAACGAACCCTGATATAAAAACAGAGTTCGTTTTTTTCTTTCTTGGTGGAGATAAGGGGATTCGAACCCCTGGCCTATGCGTTGCGAACGCATCGCTCTACCAACTGAGCCATATCCCCACGTATAGACCGGAAATAGAACTTAACGTAAA
Source organism: Clostridiales bacterium (assembly GCA_003538975.1). GTDB lineage: Bacteria > Bacillota > Clostridia > Christensenellales > Borkfalkiaceae > UBA11475. The sequence goes on from DPQQ01000010.1 coordinate 290,042, forward strand.
TCCCGTTTCCGATAGCTTACCTATTATAACATTTTTTTAAGAAAAAGCAAATATTTTTAACTCAAAAAATAAAACTTTTTGCATCTGTCCGAAAAAAATCATGTCCGTTTCGGGTTTCGTATAGTCGGGACGTCTTCCGTTGACGTTTGGAACCGTACGAAAATCAAAACCGTCTTTTTTAATATTTTTTCCGTTAAGTCGGAAAAGGCATATTCTTAACTAGCTGAATAATAAATAATTCCATTTACAACTGTTTATAAAAAACGCTTGAAAAAACGTTCTTTTTGGTAGTATAATATAAAAAATAAAGGCGGAAATTATGGAACTATATATCGTAGAAAGCTGCGAAGTAAGAACTTGCGGAGCGACGAAAGCAATACAAAACGAAATAGACAAAGCTTTTTTATCCGGCGGCGGTGCGGTAATTGTTCCCGATGGAGAATATCGTGTTTCTACTATAAGATTAAGGAGCAGAGTCTCGCTGATACTTAAAAAAGGAGCGCGGCTTATCGCTTCGAAAAATCCCGACGATTACAAGTACAGTGCGGCGGGAGATATAGAACCGCTTGAAAATAAAGATCTTACGAACGTTTTATGGGAACCGTGGAACGTTCGCAAAAATTACGATTTTATGACTAAGCCGGGCAGCCGCTGGAACGACGCGATAATAAAAGCGATTGACGCCGAAAATATTTCGATAATCGGGGAAGAAGGTTCGTATATAGACGGATCCGATTGTTACGATGCGTCCGGAGAGGAGTGTTACCGCGGTCCGCATGCCGTAAATATGCACAGATGCGAAAACGTAACTTTATCGGGCTACACGGTAAAAAACAGCGCTAACTGGGCGCACGCCTTGTTCTTTTGTAAAAACGTAAAAGCGGACAACGTAACCGTTCTTGCGGGACACGACGGAATACACGTCACTTCGTGCGATAACGTTTCGATAAAAAACTGTAAATTCGAGACGGGGGACGACTGCGTCGCCGGAATAGACAACGTAAACGTATTCGTATCGGATTCCGAAATGAATACCGCATGCAGCGCGTTAAGATTCGGAGGAACGAACGTCATCGTGTCGGGTTGCCGCTTTACAGGTCCCGCCAGATACCTCTTCAGGGGCGGGCTGAGCGAAGAAGAAAAAAAGAGCGGCGTTCTTGCCGAAAGCAAAGGAAAGGTTTATAACATGCTGAGCGCGTATACGTATTATTCGGACTTTTCTCGTTCTATAAGATATGCGCCCGAAAATATTCTTATCGAAAACTGCGTTTTTTACGATACAACCCGCTTTTTGCATTATAACTTTTCGGGTAACGAACCGTGGCAACGCAATCGTCCGCTCGGGAATATAACCTTTAAAAACATAAAAGCGGAAGGAATATCCATGCCGCTCACGCTTTACGGGGACAAAACCGAAAGAGTAACGTTAAAAATCGAAGATTCCGAAATAAATCTGAAAGAAAATTTCGGTTCGGAGTTTATCCGTGCGGCGAATTACGATAAAATCGTTCTTAAAAACGTAAAAATAAAGAATTTTAACGGTGAGGCTCTTGTAAAAAAGTGGTCGGACGGCGGCGAAGTTATACTTCGTAACGCGGACTTCGGTAACAACGATATAAGAACCGAAACGACCGCGAAAGAACCGTTCGTATGCAAAACTATATAAAAAGGAAAATTATGGAAACGAAAGAAAGCGTACTTGATAACTTTACAGTAACTAACCCGAAAGGAAAATATTTATACGAAACTCACTGTCATACGAATCTGATAAGCGCATGTTCGAGCCTTTCTCCGGAAGAAATGGTTGAATTATACGCAAAAAACGGTTATACGGGAGTGTTCGTAACCGATCACTTTTTAAACGGCAATTGTCTGCCGGAGATAAAAGCCGAAAAGGACTTCAAAAAGCAGATAGAGATGTTTTTTAAAGGGTATGAAACGGTTAAAGAAGTCGCAAAAGATAAACTTGACGTTTTTTGCGGGTTCGAAGTATCTTACAAGGGTACAGACGTTCTGGTATACGGCTGGAATGAAGAAACGACAAAAAAATATCCCGAAATCATGGATATGACTATGAGAGAGTTCATAGAGTTCGCAAATTCTCACGGAGCGACTACCGTGCAGGCGCATCCTTTCAGAGAAGCGGGATATATAGACCATATCAGGCTTTTTCCGGGAACGCAGGGAGTCGAAATTTATAACTCTTCAAGAGACGATTTGTCCAACGCTCTCGCATACGAATATTATAAAGCTTACAATGCCGTTTACGGAAAATTAAAAACCGGCGGAAGCGATTCGCACAATATTGCGATCAAAAATTTATCGGGTATGGCGTTCGATACCAAAATACAATCGGAAGCCGACTTTATAAAAAGGCTGAAAGCAGGCGAAGGAGAAATTTTCAGAAAGCGTAATATTTTAGTAAAATAACGGAACAAAAAAGCGGAAGTTTACAGCTTCCGCTTTTTTTATCGTATAAACATATAAAATCAATAAATCGGATGAGAGGCGCAAAGTTCGAGCGCACCTTTTCTGATAGTTTCCTCGGTTGCGTCAAAATTTGTTATCGTTTTATAAATATAGTCGGCGATAACGTCCATTTCGGTTTCGGTAAATCCTCTCGAAGTAACGGCGGGTGTGCCGAGTCT
>DPQQ01000010.1:292888-293286 GCA_003538975.1 Clostridiales bacterium
TAACGGCGGGTGTGCCGAGTCTTAAACCGCTCGTGATAAACGGACTTTCGGGATCATAGGGAATAGTGTTTTTATTCGCCGTTATATGAACTTTATCGAGTCTCGATTCGAGTTCCTTGCCGGTAACGCCCGTTCCCGTGAGCTTTAACAGCATCAGATGATTATCCGTTCCGCCCGAAACGAGTCTGAGTCCGCGTGCGGTAAGACCGTTTGCGAGAGCTTTTGCGTTATTTATTATTCTCTGCTGATATATTTTGAATTCCGGTTTCAGAGCTTCGCCGAAAGCCACCGCTTTTGCCGCGATTATGTGCATAAGAGGTCCGCCCTGAGTGCCCGGGAATACCGCTTTATCGATGGCTTTGGCGTACTTTTCTTTGCAGAGAATCATTCCGCCGCGC
>DPQQ01000010.1:293410-300015 GCA_003538975.1 Clostridiales bacterium
TTGCAGAGAATCATTCCGCCGCGCGGTCCGCGTAAAGTTTTATGAGTAGTAGTCGTAACAACGTCTGCATAAGGCACGGGAGACGGGTGAAGTCCCGCCGCGACAAGCCCCGCTATATGAGCCATATCGACCATTAAAATCGCGTCGACTTCGTCCGCTATTTCTCTGAACCGCTTGAAATCTATCGTTCTCGAATACGCCGAGCCGCCTGCTATTATAAGTTTCGGCTTACATTCTTTTGCTATGCGTTCTGTTTCGTCGTAATCTATCGTTTCTGTTTCTCTCGAAACGCCGTAAGGTACTACGTTAAAGTATTTGCCCGAAATATTTACGGGCGATCCGTGCGAAAGGTGTCCGCCCTCCGAAAGGTTCATGCCCATAACCGTGTCGCCGGGATTAAGAAAGGCAAAAAATACGGCTAAATTCGCGCTCGCTCCGCAGTGCGGCTGAACGTTGGCGTGTTCCGCTCCGAAAAGTTTTTTTGCGCGGTCTCTTGCGAGATTTTCGATTTCGTCCACGAATTCGCAACCGCCGTAATAACGCTTGCCGGGGTAGCCTTCGGCGTATTTGTTTGTCGAAATCCCGCCCGCCGCAAGCAAAACGGCTTTGCTTACGATATTTTCGGACGCGATAAGTTCGATAGTGGTTCTCTGGCGGTTAAGTTCTCTTTCCGCGGCGGCTGCGACATCCGGATCGTAATTTTTAAGTTCTTCGAAAAAGTTCATGTATAAGTCCTCCCGTAAAGTTATCTTTCTTAAAATAACGCTCCGCGACGGGCGAAGCGTTATTTCGTTTTATTTTATATCCGATTTTTAATCGTTTTCTTCTTCCGATTCGGTTTCCACGAAAGTTTCTTCGGTAACGACCGACAAAACGTAGTCGCCTTTAACAAAGGTAAAAACGTTTGCATCGAGCGTCTCGCCGAGAACGAGCGGGGAAGACGAAAGGTCTACGTCTTTTAAGTCAACCGCTTTTTTATCTGCCATGTATTTGATAACGGCTTCCGCTTTTGTATATAAAGCGGCGTATTCTTTTGCGGACGACGCGGCGACGCCGAAGATCGTTACCGGTTTAAAAACCGTTTTTATTTCTTCCGCGTCGATGCCGACGGGGGAGCCCGATACTGCGGTTATGAGATATTCGCCGACGTGCGTGAACGAAAATTCGGGACCGTTTTCGATATAATACTTTCCGAAGTCGTTCTTTTTTATATCGTTTATTTCGTAATTTTTGCCGTAGTTACGTGCAAGTATTTCCAGAAGATATTCTTTTTTAAGCGATTTATCGCCTTTTTGTATAAATAATTTTACCATATCGTAAGTCCTTTGTTTTTTATAAGCGGTTACCGCCCGTATTTATTTTAGCACATAAAAAAATAAAGTCAATCCCGTCGTGAAAAATCCCTTTGTCTTTTTAGTTTTTTACAGGATGAAAGTTTTTTTCGGTCTGATACAATATTATTTAAATACCGGTAAAATTACAAATTCGACCTTCCTGTAAAAATGATAGGCGAAAAAGAAAAAATATTTCGTTTTTGTCTTTTCTTTTTCTTAAAAATAATGTATACTAATCGTAAAGAGCAAAGCTATTTGCTCCCGAATATAAAACGAATAAACGAGTTTACTGATAAGCGAAGGAGACGTTATGATAAAACTTACCGAAAAATATATTAAAATCGATACCGCGAAGAACACGCTTTTGCTTGAAAAGTACGGCGATCGCGTTCTTCAGCTTTACTACGGTAAAAAATTGCACGACAGCGATAACTACGGCTTTTTCGCCGTGGAAGAAAGAGACAAATGGTTCGGATCTAACGACGACCACACCAATATACCCACGGTATTTTCGTCTAACGGCGAATGCGCCAATAAAGAAGCATACGTTATTTTAAGCAAGGAAGACGGCGCGTTTATTTCGCGTTTCGAATTCAAAGGTGCAGAGATCGTAGATGGATTTACTTCGCCGCTTCCCACTGCGAGAAACAAGGGCGAAACGGTAAGACTTTGCTTTACCGATCTCGTAACCGGAGCCGTTGTTTATCAGTATTACACCGTATTTGAGGACAGCGCATGTATAGCTGTACATTCCGAAGTCGTAAATAATTCCGAAAAAACGTTATTCGTAAAACGTCTTATGTCCTGTCAGTTGGATTTCGTAACCGAAAAGGCTTCCGTCACCACTTATGACGGAACGTGGGATCTCGAAAGACTCCGCCACGATACCGATCTAACAGCCGGCAGATTTGAAATCGACAGCAAACTCGGCATTTCTTCCGCCGTCCATAATCCGTTTTTTATGGTAAAGGTCGATAATACCGTTATGGGCTTTAATCTCGTATGGTCGGGCAACCATAAAGAAACCGTTGAAATTTCTCCTTACGAAAGAATGAGAATTTTGACCGGTCTCAACGACTACGGTTTTAACTATAAACTTAACGCCGGCGAAACTTTCGTATCGCCCGAAGCGGTATTCGTCGCGGCTGATACCGAAGGCGAAGTTTCGAGAGAAATGCACAAATTTTCCCTTAAACACATAGTAAACCCGAACTTTGCGTATAAACCGAGACCTGTTCTTATAAACAACTGGGAAGCCACGTATTTCGACTTTACGGGGGACAAGATTTACGAAATCGCTAAAAAAGCCAAAGAATGCGGAATTGAAATGATGGTTCTGGACGACGGCTGGTTCGGCGCGAGAAACAACGACAGAGCGGGACTCGGCGATTGGTACGACAACGTCGAAAAGACCGGCGGTCTTAAAAATCTTTCGTACAAAATCCATGCGCTCGGTCTGAAGTTCGGTCTTTGGGTAGAACCCGAAATGATTCAGGTTGACTCCGACTTATACCGCGCTCATCCCGAATACGCCATGCAGATCCCGGGACTTACGCCCATCGAACGCCGTCATCAGCTCTGCGTCGATATGTGCAATCCGGAGTTAAGACGGTACCTTACCGATACTCTTATCAAACTTTTCAAAGATCTCGGAGTAGACTACGTAAAGTGGGATCATAACAGGGCGATGAGCGACGTTTACTCTTCTCACGAAGATTATCAGGGAAATTACTTTTACGACTATTACGTAAATCAGTATAAAATGCTTAAGGACATAACCGAAGCCGTTCCCGACGTTCTTTTCGAATCGTGCGCTTCCGGCGGAAGCCGATACGATCTCGGTATGCAGTATTTTATGCCGCAGAACTGGTGTTCGGATAATACCAACGCTTTCGCAAGACTCTTTATTCAGGAAGGTACTCTTGCCGGTTATCCCGTATCGAGTCTCGGCGCGCACGTTCCCAATCATTGGGAAAGACCGGGCGTTTCGTGGGAATCGAGATTCAACGTTTCTGCTATGGGAGCTTTCGGTTACGAATGCGATATAACGAGCGTCGACAGAAAGACCATCTCGGTAATCAAAAAGCAGGTAGCTTACTTTAAAAAGCACAGAAACGTTTTCCAGTACGGCGAATATTACAGACTCGGCGAAAGTCTTTGTAAGTCCGATCTCGGCGGCTGGTCTTTCGTTTCCGAAGATAAAAAGGAAGCGATTGCGGTAATTATAGATAAAAAGGTAAACAACTTCTGGTTCAAGAGACCGAGATTTACCTTCGCGGGACTCAACCCGGATTATCTTTACAAAGTAGAAATGCGTCCGCAGTCTAACCTTCCGGAAAGCAAAGTATTCTCGTTTACCGCATACGGCGACGCGCTTATGAACGGCAAACTCGACTTCGACAACCTTTACTGGCACGAGACCGACGGTTACGATATGGGATCGGTATTCGCTTCGAGAATGTTCTATATCAAAAAAATAGGAAGATAAAAGGAAAAACAAAAATTTTTCCGGCATAAAAGCCGTTTTATACATTATTCGACAAAATCTTTCATAAACTGAACTGTCAAGGAGGACGGTTTATGAAAGAAGAAGCGTTACTTCGCATTATAAAAGAAGCTGAATATATAGTAAAAACCGGCGATACGGTACGCGGCGCGGCAGAAGTTTTCGGCGTAGGAAAGTCCACCGTGCATAAAGACGTAACGAAGCGTCTTAAAAAGATAGATTCCGCTCTTTATAAAGAGGTTAAAGCCGTACTTAAAGTCAACCTTTCGGAAAGACACATAAGAGGCGGAAACGCCACGAGACTCAAATATCTCTTGTCGAAAAAGAACCCCGCCGGAAGAACAAAATAAAAAACGATAAAACCGCCGCTTTTCGCGGCGGTTACGGTATATTATATGAAATACGTTCTGCCTGAAAAATTAATAAGCGTAAGCGGCTCTCTTAACGCGAAAACGCTCCTTAAAAAGAAAGAAGATCAGAATCTTCTTACCGAAAGCGATCTTGCGGTTTTTGAAGCCGGCGGTCATATTGTTCTTGATTTCGGCAAAGAATACGCCGGCGGAATAAGAATACTCACGCACTTCAAAGCGGGCAGAGTCCGCATAAGATTCGGCGAAAGTCTTACCGAAGCAAATTCCGATATAGGAGTTTCGGGATCTACCAATGACCACGCGATAAGAGATTTCGAAACGCCGCTTGCGTTTTTATCCGACGCTACGTTAGGCAATACCGGTTTCAGATTCGTGAGGATAGATTTTTACGAAGAGACGGAAGTTAAGTCGATTTACGCCGCCACGGTATCGTATAACGGTAAACCTATTTACGAGTATAAGGGCGATAAGGATATCGAAAGAATATTTTTAACGGCGAAACGCACGGTGGATCTATGCGCTTCGGGCAGGTATGTGTGGGACGGAATAAAAAGGGACAGACTCGTATGGTTCGGTGATCTTCACCCCGAAACGATAGCTCTCTCGTCCGTTTACGGCAAGTGCCAAAACGTCGAAAATTCTTTGAATCTCGCACGCAAAACGACTCCGATCGGCGAGTGGATGAATACCTTCCCGTCGTATTCGATGTGGTGGATAACCACCGTTTACGATTACATGAGATTGTCGGGAAGAACGGAATTCGCGAAAAAGCAACTCCCTTATATGAAGAGACTTATAACCGAGTTCGATAAAAACGTGTCGGACGGCGGCGAAATGCTTTTTAACTCGTACTTTACCGACTGGCAGACTCACGATACCCCGCAGGAAAAGGAAGGAGTACGGGCGATTTTTATAATCGCTGTGAATTCCGCAAAAAAATTGTTTGGTTTTTTCGGTGAAGATACGAAGATTGCCGATAAAGTTCTCGGTAAATTATTTAAAAAAGAGATAAATACGGGCGATAAAAAGCAGATAATCGCCTTAAAATATTTAGCGACTGGCAAACTTACCGAATCCGACCGCAAAACGCTTTTAACAGGCGGGGCGAAAGGTATTTCGACATTTATGAGCTATTATATACTTACGGCGATAGCTTCTTTCGACAAAACCGCCGCGGTCAATATAATGAAGGAATATTACGGCGCGATGATAAATAAAGGAGCGACGACTTTCTGGGAAGACTTCGATATCGACTGGGTAAAAAATTCATGCCGTATAGACGAAACGCCGACGGACGGCGAAAAGGATTTACATGCGGACTTCGGGGCGTATTGCTATAAGGGGTTAAGACACAGTCTCTGCCACGGCTGGTCTGCTGGCGTAATAGCGTTTATAAAAGAAAATTTAAGTTAAAAATAAAAACGGGGGCGTCGCTTTTCGCGGCGTCCCGTTTTATAGGAGAAGAAACAAATGAAAATTTAAGGAGATTATGATAAACCCGGAAGATAAAAGAGAATTTTTCTCTTCGGTATATTATATGAGCGTTTTTATTTCCGGGTTACTCCGCCATAATTTTTTAACGCGTTTTTTGTCCTAAAAGAGCGACTTTTAAGCGTTATAATAAAAACAAAAACGAAGGCTTTCGTTACGGGCGGGTAATTTTATTTACAATCGGGCAAAAATAATATATAATATAAACGGAATAATATTTTTTATTTCAATATAACGGAACTTTACCGCATGCGCGGTTAAAATATAACAGGCTTTTGAGGTCTGCCCGTCGGGCAAACCCTGAAAGCAAAATTTACCTTCCGAACGGGTAAATTAAACAAAAATTCAATAAAGGACATAATAAAAGGACTAAAAATATGAAAAAAAAGAACGAAAAGTCTCTTAAAGTGCGCTTTCTGGGCGGCGTGGGAGAAATCGGCAAGAACATGACCGCGCTCGAATACGGCAACGACATAATAGTCATCGATGCGGGCAATTCTTTCCCGACCGAAGATATGCCGGGCGTTGATCTTCTGATTCCCGAAACCGGCTGGCTCGAAGAAAATAAAGAAAGAGTAAGGGGTTATATAATAACCCACGGACACGAAGACCATATAGGCGGACTTCCGTACGTTGTTAAAAACGTCAACGCTCCTATCTTCGGCACCCGTCTCACGCTCACTTTAATAGAGAACAAACTTAAAGAAAACGGGCTTACTTCGGTAAGTTTAAACTGCGTAAGACCGGGCGCGACCGTAAAACTCGGCTGCTTTACCATAGAATTCATCAACGTAAATCACTCTATAGCGGGTGCGGTGGCGCTTTCGATAACTACGCCCGTCGGCGTGGTTTTTCACTCGGGCGACTTCAAAATCGACTTTACTCCCGTCGCGGGCGAATGTA
>DPQQ01000010.1:300174-300593 GCA_003538975.1 Clostridiales bacterium
CCGTCGCGGGCGAATGTATAGACCTTCCGAGAATAGCCGAAATTGGCAAACGCGGCGTAACTTTGTTACTCTGCGAATCGACAAACGTCGAACGCGAAGGTTTTACCATGAGCGAAACGGTCGTGGGAGAAACGCTCGATAAAGTTTTCGCTTCCAATATGGACAGAAGACTTATAATAGCAACCTTCGCTTCGAACGTACACAGAATAAAGCAGATACTCGACCTTGCCAAAAAATACAGACGTAAAGTCGTTTTGTCGGGACGCAGTATGATAAACGTAGTCGAAGCCGCTTCCAAAATAGGCGAAATCGACGTTCCGGAAAACACCATTATCGACGTCGACAAGATGAAAAGTTTCAAACCCGAACAGATAGTCATAATCTCGACGGGTACGCAGGGCGAACCTATGAGCGCGCTT
>DPQQ01000010.1:300757-313354 GCA_003538975.1 Clostridiales bacterium
CAGGGCGAACCTATGAGCGCGCTTACGAGAATGGCTTCGGGAGAATTCAATAAAGTAGAAATCGGCAGCGGCGACACCGTAATAATGTCTTCGTCGGTTATACCCGGCAACGAAAAGATGATTTACGGAGTTATCAATAACCTTTACAAAAAGGGAGCCGAAGTATTGTACGAAACTCTTGAGCCCATACACGTTTCCGGACACGCCTGCAGGGAAGAAATAAAAATTCTTCACTCTCTCATAAAACCCAAATTCTTTATTCCCGTTCACGGCGAATACAGACATCTTAAAAAGCATGCGGATCTTGCGAAAGAACTCGGAACTCCCGCTTCCAACATAATAATTCCCGAAGTCGGCAACACTGTCGAAGTCACACAGAAAACGATTAAATCCGGCGATAATTTCAAAGCCGGTACCCGCCTTGTCGACGGTATCGAAATCGACGGCTCGGACAGCGTAGTGCTTAGAGACAGAATACACATATCCGAAGACGGAATAATGGTAATCGTCGTATGTATCGACGAGCTTTCCGGCGAGCTCGTTTCTACCGAAATAATAAACCGCGGCGTGCTTATGAACGATTCTACTTTAAGAGAACTCAAAGAGATGCTTAAAAAGACTCTTTTCGGTCTCGATATGAAGGACGATCCCGACGGACAGGTAGTAAAAACAATGGTGAGAAAGACCATTAAAAACTACATCTTCCGCCGCACCAAAAAGAACCCGATGATCCTTCCGATAATCATGAAGGTCTGATAAGTAAATAATGAACGAACTTCTCGAAAAAATATATGCGGAAAGGGAATCCGCCAAGGAAAATAAAATAGCGGTTTTAAGGGACAATTCCTTAAAACTGCTTTTAACTTACGTATCGGCGTTAAAACCGAAAAAAATTCTCGAAATCGGTACCGCCTGGGGACTTACGGGCATCGCAATGCTCGCCGTGTCGGAAAATTCAACCCTTTACGGAATAGAAAGAGATCCCGAGTGTATTGAAATGTCTTCGGAAAATTATAAAAAGTACGGGGTAGAAAAAAGAGTAAACTTTTTCAAAGGCGACGCGGAAGAAATTATTCCGCTTATGTCAGGCTCGTTTGATTTTATTTTTCTCGACGGGCCCAAAGGGCATTACGCCGAATTTTTGCCTTATCTTAAAAACATGCTCGCGGTAAACGGCGTTTTGTTTGCGGACGACGTTGCTTTCCACGGATACGTTTCCGGCGAAAATACTCCGAACATAAAAAATAAACACAATACAATAATTGCAAGTCTTAAAAAATTCATCAAAGGAATAACCGAAGACGAAGATCTTTTAACCGTTATATTAAGCGAAGAAGACGGCGTTTCGGTTACGGTCAGATTAAAGTGAACACAGTAAAAGCGGAGCTTCTTGCTCCCGCCGGAGATTTCGAAAAATTGAAGACCGCTTTCTATTACGGCGCAGACGCGGCGTATATAGGTGGCAAAACCATGAGCTTAAGGGCGCTTGCGGGCAACTTTACGGATGAAGAAATCGTAAAAGCCGCAAAATACGCTCATTCTCTCGGCAAAAAAATATACGTTACGGTAAATATTTTCGCAAAAAACGCCGATCTCGGATTTGCCGAAAAGTATTTTAAGTTTCTCGAAAAGACGGGGATAGACGGAGCCATAATATCCGATCCCGGTCTTATTTATCTGTGTCGTAAGGTTGCCCCGGGGTTATCCGTTAATCTTTCCACGCAGGCAAATACGCTTAATAAAGCGGCTGTCGAATTCTGGAAGGAAGTCGGGGTAAAAAGAGTTATTCTCGCAAGAGAGCTTTCATACAAAGAGATAAAGGAAATACACGAAGCCTGTCCAGACGTCGAGATTGAGACGTTTATACACGGCGCGATGTGCATATCGTATTCCGGCAGATGTCTTTTGTCCAATTATTTAAACGGCAGAGATTCCAACAGGGGCGCTTGCGTGCAGGCTTGCCGCTGGGAATACGAAGTGCGCGAAAAGAATAAGGGCGGCGATTATCTTACTGTGGAAGAAGACGACAGGGGTACTTACATATTCAACAGTAAAGACCTTAATCTTATAGACGAAATAGATAAGCTTATAGATTCCGGCGTAATATCGTTTAAGATAGAAGGCAGAATGAAGTCCGAATATTACCTTGCAACTGTCATAAACGCGTACAGGCGCGCGATCGACGCATATTACGTTTGCGGGGCGAAATATAAAGACGACGACCTTTTCAACAACGAACTGATCAAAACCGCTCACAGGGCATTTACAAAGGCTTATTTTTACGGATCGAACGACAAGACGGTTAATTATACCGATTCGCAGTCAAAAGGGACGAGAAAGTTTATAGCGACGGTCGTAACAGGTAACGAAAATTCGGACTATGCCGTTATCGAGATGCGCAACAGATTCAAAAAAGACGACGAACTCGAAGTTCTGTCTCCGTCCGATTCTTTCAATAAAATAATCAAGGTAGAAAGGATGGAAAATGCGGACGGCGAGAGTATCGAAGACGCGAAAATAGTTCAGCAAAAGATCAAGCTTTATACAACCGTGCCGCTTTTTGCGGGAGATATGCTCAGAATAAAGTCCGAGGAAAATTAGCGGACGAATAACATAGATAAAATACTATTTTATAGGGCGAATGCGTTGTTCGCTCTTTTTTTTTTACGCAAAAAATAAATACTCTTCGTAAAAAACTTTAAAAAAGGCAAAAAAATTTGAAATTGCCTATTGACACGGATTATTTTCGGTTGTATAATCGTAATATATATCAATATAGATATACCATTATATTTTATTTTACATAAAGGAGGAGCTTATAATGGCTCATTTAAGCGAAGCGGCCGTTAAAACGATTAACGAAATAATCGACAGATATTCGGACGAGACAACGCCGCTTATGATGATTCTCTCGGATATCCAGAAAGAATTCGGTTATATTCCTTTGGAAGTACAGGAATTGGTATCCGACAGAACGGGCGTTCCCGTGGCCGAGATTTACGGCGTGGTTACTTTTTATTCTTTCTTTTCTTTAAAACCAAAAGGGAAATACGTTATAGGCTGCTGTCTGGGTACGGCATGTTACGTAAAGGGCGCCCAGAACGTTATAGATAAGTTTTCGGAAATACTCGGCATAACTCCCGGCGGCACTACCGAAGATGGACTTTTCACTCTCGACGCGCTCCGCTGCATAGGAGCATGCGGAATTGCTCCCGCAGTTTCGATTAACGGCAAAGTTTATCCGAAAGTAAGCGTGGATAAGGTGCCTTCTATAATAGCCGAATATAAAAAGGAGGCGGAGAACATATGATAAAAACGATTGAAGAATTAAACGCAAAATCGTGCGAATGTACAAAAAAGCTCGACGCTAAATTTACGGGCGCGGACGGAAAACGGCATATAGTTCTCTGCGGCGGTACGGGATGTCTTTCGTCGAATTCCGCGGAAATTATGAAAGAATTCGAAAAACAGATTGCGGAACGCAACCTTTCGGACAAAATAACGGTAAATCAGGCGGGATGTTTCGGTTTCTGTTCGCAGGGACCGTTTGTAAAAATTTACCCCGAAGACACTCTTTACCGTATGGTAAAAATCGACGACGTTACCGAAATAATGGATAAAGACATTTGTTCGGGCGAAATCGTCGAAAGGCTTTTATACGTCGATCCGCAGACCAAAGAAAAAATAAAAAAGCAGGACGAAATAACTTTTTATAAAAAGCAGGTTCGTATAGCTTTGCACGGCTGCGGCAGCATCAATCCGGAAAAAATAGAAGAAAGTCTCGGCGCGGGAGCCTTCAAAGGTCTTGCGAGAGCATTGACGATGGACAGGCAGGACGTTATAAACGAAGTTCTTTCGTCCGGAATAAGAGGAAGAGGCGGCGCCGGTTTCCCGACGGGCAGAAAGTGGCAGTTCGCATACAATCAGCCGGCCGGCGAAAAGTACGTCGTATGTAACGGCGACGAAGGCGATCCGGGCGCATTCATGGACAGATCTATATTAGAAGGCAATCCGCTCGCCGTAATAGAAGGAATGATGATAGCGGGTTACGCTATCGGCGCGCAGAACGGTTATTTTTACGTAAGAGCAGAATACCCGATAGCTGTCGCGAGACTTAAAACGGCGATAAAACAAGCCGAAGAAGCCGGACTCATCGGCGATAACATATTAGGAACGGACTTTTCGTTCAGAGTACATATCCGTCTCGGCGCGGGCGCTTTCGTCTGCGGCGAAGAAACGGCTCTTTTAAACTCTATCGAAGGACAGCGCGGTATGCCGCGTCCACGTCCGCCGTTCCCTGCTGTAAAAGGCTTATGGCAGAAGCCGACAATAGTAAACAACGTCGAAACTCTGGCGTGTATTCCGTATATTTTGAGAGAAGGATATGAAAAGTTCGCTTCTTACGGAACGGAAAAGTCCAAAGGAACGAAGGTTTTCGCTCTCGGCGGCAAAGTGAATAACGTAGGTCTTGTCGAAGTACCTATGGGAACGACTTTGAGAGAGCTTATCTACGATATAGGCGGCGGAATACCCAACGGTAAAAAATTCAAAGCCATTCAGACGGGCGGACCGTCTGGCGGCTGTCTTACCGAGGAAGCTCTGGATGCCGAAATAGATTACGACAATCTTGTCGCAAGGGGATCGATGATGGGTTCCGGCGGCGCGATAGTAATGGACGAAGACAACTGTATGGTCGACGTAGCTAAGTTCTATATGGAATTTATCTGCGACGAATCGTGCGGAAAATGTTCGCCTTGTCGTATAGGAACAAAGCGCATGCTCGAAACTCTTACCAAAATTACCGAAGGTAAGGCTACGATGCAGGATCTCGAAGATCTTAAAGAACTCGCGGCGAACATAAAAACAAATTCGCTCTGCGCGCTCGGTCAGACCGCTCCGAATCCGGTGTTATCGACTCTCGCGCATTTCGAAGACGAATATATCGCTCATATAGTCGAAAAGAGATGTCCTGCCGGCGTATGCAAGCGGCTGACTTCGTTCTCGATAGATAAAGACAAGTGTATAGGTTGCGGTCTTTGCGAAAGACAGTGTCCCGTAGACGCAATCGCAAAAACCGATTATATCGCGCCGGGGCATAAGCTTCCGTCGAGAGAAATCGACGTTAAAAAGTGCATAAAGTGCGGTATGTGTATGGCTTCGTGTAAATTTAAAGCCGTTTCCAAAAAATAATCGGAGGGACGAATGATGTCTAAAATCAATATAAAAATCGAAGGTCAGCCTTATCAGGTGGAAGAAGGCTTGACTATTCTGGAAGCGGCAAGACAATGCGGATACGAAATCCCGTCTCTATGCGCTTTCAACCACGGCGAATGTTCGCAGGCTTCGTGCAGAGTATGTCTTGTCGAAGCTACCGGAGCAAGAGGTCTTGTAGCTTCGTGCGTGTATCCCGTATCCGAAGGAATGGAAGTAAAAATTTCTTCACCGAAAGCCGTCGCGGCGAGAAGAATTTCGGTAGAACTTTTACTTTCGAACCATAATCGCAACTGTCAGGAATGCGACAAAAACGGCTATTGCGAACTTCTGCACGTCGCAAAGCTTACTGGAGCTAAAGAAGGCGTTTACGAAGGCGAAAAAACGCCCGTAACGGTCGATACGCTGACTCCTACGATAAAAAGAGACACTTCTAAATGCGTTCTTTGCGGAAGATGCGTCGCAAGATGCAAAAACGTTCAGGGAATAGGTATTTTAGGATTTGAAAACAGGGGCTTTAAGACAATAGTCGCTCCGGCTGAAAACAGAAGCTTTATTCACGCTCCGTGTATCATGTGCGGTCAGTGTATAAACGTCTGCCCGACGGGCGCGCTTATGGAAGCGAGCGAAATCGACCGCGTGGACGAAGCTTTCAGACAAGGTAAATATGTAGTTGTTCAGACCGCTCCGGCGGTAAGAGCGGCTCTCGGCGAAGAATTCGGAATGAAGATCGGTACGCCCGTAACCGGTAAAATGGTCGCTGCGTTAAGAAGACTCGGCTTCAAAAAAGTATTCGATACCGATTTTGCGGCGGATCTTACCATAATGGAAGAAGCTACCGAGCTTTTAACGAGAATAAAAGACGGCGGAACTCTCCCGATGATAACGTCTTGTTCGCCGGGGTGGGTAAACTACGCGGAATATTATTATCCCGATCAGCTCGATCATTTATCGTCCTGTAAATCCCCGCACGAAATGTTCGGCGCGATATTGAAGAGTTATTATGCGAAAAAGGTCGGCGTAAATCCCGAAGACATGTTCGTGGTTTCGATTATGCCTTGTTCGTGCAAAAAGTACGAAAAGAACCGTCCCGAAATGGAAGTAAACGGCTCGCGCGACGTGGACGCGGTGCTTACGACGAGGGAACTCGGCAAACTTATAAAACGCTCCGGCATCAACTTCAAAAAGCTTCCGGACGAAGATTTCGATAAAGACATAGTTCACGATTATTCGGGAGCCGGCGTAATTTTCGGCGTAACCGGCGGCGTTATGGAAGCCGCTCTTCGTACCGCATATAAAGTTCTCACCGGAAAGGAAAGAGAAGGCGTAATATTTAACGAAGTAAGAGGCTTCGAAACGATAAGAGAAGCTGAATTCGAACTCGGCGGAAAGAATATAAAAGTAGCCGTAACGAGCGGTATGAAGGGAGCGAAGGTTCTTCTCGATCAGATAAGAAAAGGCGAATCGCCTTATACGTTTATCGAAATCATGGGATGCCCGGGCGGCTGTGTGAACGGCGGCGGTCAGCCGTATGTAAGAGAAGCGTTCCTTCCGGACGAAGATCCCGATATTATGGAAACGTACGTCGAAAAGAGAGCGAAAGCGCTTTACTCAGAAGACGAAAGACAGACTTTAAGACAGTCCCACAACAATCCGCAGATTATAGACCTTTACAAAGAGTTTTTGGGCGAGCCGAATTCTCACAGGGCGCACGAACTTTTGCATACAACTTATAATCCGGACAGAAAGAGATTCGATTGATAAGTAAAAAGCGGCGGTTTCGCCGTAAAAATAATTAAGATTATTCGCTTAATGAATAATATATGAGGGGTAAAAGGGCGAAAGACCGTGTCTTTCACCCTTTTGCTTTTTAAATAGTTTTTAGTCGTAACGGGATTTTGGTATTTTCCGTTATTGCCGCAATTATTGAATCAAAAACAGAAAAAAATCATATAAAATCAACACTTTTTTTGAAATTGCCTATTTACAAACGTTAAAAAATATATTATTATTTTAATGTAGAATAATATTTTAAGCTATAATAAAAGGCTTAAAAGAAATAATAAAGGGGAGTATATGAAAAAAATAACAAACAAAGTTTTGTGGATTTTTGCGGTAGGACAGTTCGGCTGGAGCTTATTGTCGGGCATAATAAGCAGCTGGATGGTTTATTATTACACCGGCGAAAACGCGGTTTTCGACTCGAATATAACGACCGCGCCTTTGTTTTTGGGACTCACGCTTTTCGGAATTATCACCGCTGTAGGAAGAATATTCGACGCGGTTACCGATCCGCTTATCGCAAGTTGGTCTGACAGAAGCAATTATAAAGGCGGCAGAAGAATACCGTTTATGAAGGTTATCGCCGTTCCTTTCGCCGTTATAACCGTAGGCGTGTTCTTGTTTCCGCAAACAAACAGCATTCCGCTTAACGACGTGATTTTGTTCGTAACGCTCATGTTGTTTTATCTGTTTATGACGATTTACTGCACGCCGTACAACGCGCTCATCGCCGAACTCGGCAATACGCAGCAAAACCGCATAAACGTTTCAACATACATTTCGTTTACCTATATAGCCGGATTTTCAGTCGCATACCTGCTCCCGAATATCGCCGGGCTTTTCGAATCGGCTTTGGGAAAGGCGAATTCGGTAAGAACGGCAATCGGTATACTTTGCCTTATTGCGGCGATAGCGATGCTTGTTCCGTCGTTTTTTATAAAGGAAAGGGAATATATTCAGTCGGAACCGGTAAAAACGAAAGCGTTTTCGTCGCTTTTCAAATCGTTTAAAAACGCGCAGTTTCGCCGTTTCGTATATTCCGACGTTATTTACTTCTTCGCGGTAACGCTTTTCCAGACAGGTCTTGCGTTTTATATCACGAGACTAATGAAGGTCGACGCGGGCAATTCTTTCGTTTTAACCGTCGTAATGACCGTGGTAAGCTTATGCCTTTATCCGCTCGTCAACAAACTTGCGCCCAAGTTCGGCAAAAAAATACTCGTCATAATAGGATTTTTCGCTTACTCGGCGGTATTTTTAATCGCGTTCTTCTGCGGTAAAGGCATCGTATGGGGATATATCATAGCTGTTCTGGCGGGCGTTCCCATGGCGATACTCGGAATATTGCCGCAGGCGATAGTAGCGGACATAGCGGAAGCCGACGCGATAAAAACGGGCGAACAGAGAAGCGGCATGTTCTTCGCCGCGAGAACTTTCGCCATGAAGATGGGACAAGCTGTATCACTTTTAGTATTTACTTCCGTTACCGTATCGGGATCGGAATGGAGTTATCGTATAACGGCTATAATAGCGACGATCGCTTGTCTTGTCGGCGCGATATTGTTCTTTATGTATAACGAAAAGTCCGTTATGGAAGTAATAGAAAAGAACAACGCCGTCAATATCGAAACTCCGGACACTAAAGAAAACGAAGGAATTTCGCTTGTTTCCGAAAATGGCGAAGAGAATAAAAAAGAATAAGACATGGTAGCGTTTCGCCGATACAGGTTTAATATAACGTTGCCATAAAAAGGAATAAAAATGAGAGATTTTTATATATCGGAACAAAATTATCTTGCGGATATGAAGGAAAAGGTTCTTCCTTTCATAAACTCTTTCCGTACGGAAGGCGTTTTTAAGGGATACGACGACAAGGATATACATTTCGTAAAATATATTATCGAAAACCCAACCGCCGCCGTTATCATATCGCACGGTTTTACCGAATCGTCCGAAAAGTGGCACGAGCTCACGTATTATTTTTTAAAGAGCGGCTTTAACGTTTACATCATCGATCACAGGGGACACGGACTTTCTTACAGGGAAGTCAAAGATCTCACGCTTACGCATGTAAACGATTTTAACGAATATATCGAGGACTTCGAAATCTTTTGCGATTACGTCGGTAAAGAAGAACGCGGCGATATTTATCTTTTCGCTCACTCCATGGGCGGTGCGATAGGCGCGCTGTTTATGGAAAAGAATCCGTGCTACTTTAAAAAGGCGGTTTTATCGTCCCCGATGATAGCTCCGTCATCCGGAAACGTTCCGTTTTTCTTAGGTAAATTCATTTTAGGTTCTGCGTGCGTTTTCGGACAGAGAAAGAAGCGGGCGTTTACTTCAAAACCGTATACGGGAGAAGAAAAGTTCGAAGATTCGTGCAAAACGAGCAAAGTAAGATTCGAAGAATACGATGCATTAAAAAGAGCGACGCCGTATCTTCAGAATTCCTGCATGACTTACGGCTGGGGACTCGAAGCGGTAAAGGTAAAAAACAAGATTTTGAAAGAAGGCGAACCCGAAAAGATAACGACAAAGCTTAAAATAGCTTCGGCAGAACTCGACGACGTAGTTCTTAATAAACCGCAGTTTGAGTTCGCGAGCAGAGTAAAGGATGCCGAAATAAGAACGTTTTCTGGTGCGAAGCATGAAATTTACGGTTCAAAAGACGAAGTCGCATTCCCGTATTTCGACTATATTCTGAACTTTTTCGAAGAATAGAAGAAAAATAATATATTTTTTATAGTAAATATCCGGATACGCGTTACGCCGGATATTTATTTTGATTATCGCATTGACTATTTTTCGGATAAGTGCTAAAATAATAAGGTAATATCTTGTGATAATAAAGGGGGAGTTATGATTATAAAAAACGTGACCGAATTTACCGATTCCGAAATGAGCGAAATGCTTGCCGAAAGATATAAAAAACCAACGGCGTATTTAACTGTATTTTCGGTAATTTTCGGAATAGCCGCAATAATAACTTTTGTCCTTGACGCTTTCGAACTTATTCCGGGGTTCGTTCCCGATATATTTTTGTATCTTTTCCTTTTTTCTGTTATATTTGCGGTAACTCTCAGATCGCTGAAAAAGAGTTATAAAAAGATTAACTCCAATTTCGCCGGCAAAATCGTTTGCAATTATACTTTTTACGATGATTATTTTGAAGTAGAAACCTTTCTCGGCGGTCAGACCTCGCTTAATAAAATCCGCTACGATTCTTTATACGACGTATCGGATTACGGTACGTACTTTCTTATTTATATCTCAAAAGTCAACGTGCACATATGCAAGTTCAGCGGGTTCGATATAGATGAGTTACCCATTGTAAAGGAAAAGTTATTATATTATTCGAGAAAATCAAAAAAATAATCGCTTTACTAATTGCAACAGGATGTTTAATAATGATTACTTCATGTAAAAAAAATAAAACGGACAATACAGACGCCGGAAATACTTCCGGAATATTTTCGGAAGTAGTAGAAACTCCCGATGACATCGGTTTTTTGAGAGAATTTAGAAATTTTATTTCGGAAAACGGATTTAACGTTTACGATATTTCGGTAATATCAGGTAGCCTTTCGGCAAGTGAAACGGTAACCGAAGCGAATCCGTGTCAAAATTCATATTCTGTCGCCAAAGCTTTTTGCGTCCACGCCGTAGGAATACTTTACGACAGAGGCGTAATCGATCTGAAAGAGAAAATTACCGACATATTAAAAGACGATATTTATTATTCGTATGATGAAAGATGGGATAACGTTACGGTTCACGACGCTATGTCTCATATGATCGGTCTTAAAGAAGGTTTCTTGGATATCGATTGTCTCGACGCGACGGAATTCGGCGAGGATTATCTTAAATACATATTGGAAACGCCTTTCGAAACCGAACCTTGTACAAAATACGTTTATACCGACGCGGCGTATTATCTGGTTGCGAGAATAGTCGAAAAAAAGACTGGCGAACCACTTGATAAGTTTTTGTATAAAGAACTTTTTTATCCCGCAAAATTCAGAGAAGTCGCCTGGACGAAATGTCCTTTGGGACACGTCATCGGCGCGACCGGACTTTATATAAGATCGGAAGACGCCGTCAAACTCCCCGCTATATATTCGGGACAAGGAATATATAACGGCAGCCGTTACATTTCGGAGGACTGGGTGAAGATCGTTGAAGAGAATAATTACGAATTTTCTCCGGTAGAAGACACCGGATGGCGCAGTAAAGGCGGAATGAGGGGGCAGATGGTTATGTACTCGAGAGATAAAAACGTTGCAGTCGCCTGGCACGGATATTGTTGCGACAATAAAAAAATGACCGCTTTCGTAACCGATTATTTTAAGAATTAAAAAGTTATTTTATAAAAAGAAAATATAAATCGACAAATAAAAAAGCCGCCCGAAAGTTATGCAGAGCGACTTTTTTATTATTGTGTTTTGGTTTTATTTTTTTGAAATTTCTTTAAGACATTCTTCTAAAACTTCGTTATAGCAAGAACATTTTTCCGAACCGTCGAAGCCCGTATCGTTACATTTTTTACACTTGTAAACGGGTGACAAGTCTTCCTTTGTCAAGCCGATGCCTGCAAGCATTTGTCCGACCGTTGTTTCAAGCGTTTGCTTCTGAGCTTTAAGATCTTCGAGCTTTGATTTATCTCCGCCGAATTCCGACATGATGACGTCGATTTCGACTTCTTTGAGTTTTTGATAATTTTTCTTGAAGCCTGCTATTTTTTCCGCTTTTCTAAGGTTGTCTTCGGCTTTTTGGTTAGCGGCAATTCTTCTTTCGCCGTACTTTGCCGCAATCATTTCGGTGGTAACCTTGGGTGATACCTGTGTCGTCGAAACCATACCATTTGAGCTTTCGAGCGCCGCCGCTCCTTCTGCCGTATAGACGTTTTTGTTTTTCCAGTTTCCGAGAATTGCGTTCATGTACTGGACGGGAGAATTTTTGCCCACGGCTCGTTTTGCCGCTTCCAGGATCATATCGTCCGAAAAGTTCCACCCGCGCCATACCGAAAGGTTCGATCTGTCCCACGGCGTGACGTTTCTTTTTATTCCGACTTCCGAAAGAACCGCTTTTATAAATTCGTCGTCTTTTTCGAGCCTTAAAAAATATTCGGTCAGGGCGGGGTATGAGATGACGCCGTTTTTAAATAAAGTTTCGATGACGTTATTCATGTCTTCGAGAGAGTTTCTGCCTTGTTTGAAGCAGTAGTTCGCGATAAACAAAAGTCCGTCCTGCGTATATCCGTGGTCGAACCATTTCGACGTATAGTTTTCGACGACCGTGTCGATAACTTCAAAATAAAGGGAAAGAGCTTTTGCTACTTTTACGGAAGCGTCGTATAGTTCTCTCTTTTTGTTTACGTAAGATTTTATGTCTTCGACTCCGAAGCATTTAAGTCCGTAGAGTTCCATCATAAACGCGTCGAGTTTGTCGAAATTACCTTTTTTAAGAGAAGATGCCGCCGCAAGAACGGCCTCCATCGTGAACCCAAGCTCGTTTATCCATTTGTTGAGCTGTTTTATGTTTTCCATTTCGGGTTGTTTTTTAGAGTCCATTGCGGCGAGTATTTTTTCTATATCGGCAGTCTTC
>DPQQ01000010.1:313495-333937 GCA_003538975.1 Clostridiales bacterium
CATTTTTCTATATCGGCAGTCTTCGTAACGTACTTGTTGAGTTCGGCTTCGACATTTTCGCAGGTGGTGAGTCCTCTCGAGCCGAAGTCTTTCGCTACCTTCGAGATATATCTGTACGAAATATCTTCGCCTTTTTTGTCTATGCAGTATTTTACGATCATGAGCATGGCGTCCTGCGATATCGAATAAATTTCCATTATGTTGAAGTATTCGGTATATTCGTTTATGCCTATGGCTCTCGACGGGAATAAATTCTGAAGCATAGAGCAGAATTCGGTATATTTTTCGGGTTTATACTTTCTAGCTCTCGCATAGTTAGCCGAAATCGGGAGATATGTGACGGCGAAGGGGGATTCGGTAAAAGTAACGAGATCGAATTCCTGCCAGAATTTGAAAATATCGGTTATCTTTTCTAGTTCCAGACCTACATTTTTCGAAAATTCGGCAAGTGAAACGTCCGCCGCGATGTTTTTTGATAAATATAAGCCGTAAAGATAAACTTTAACGGCGTCGCCGTCTGCGGACGGAAGATATTCTGTTATAAAAGCGTTTTCGATATCGGTTCTCGAAGCGACGACCGATTCTTTGGATAAATTGAAGTTCATATTCTGCCTTTCGCCGATTAGCTTTATTTAACCGAAAAAGTTTAACGGCGGGTATTCATATACTTTCGTAAAAATATTCTTTTGTCAAAAATGGTTCAATCCGATTGAGTGATTTAATAAAAGCGTTTTTGTTTTCCATGAAAATGCGATAAACTTATACTTGATTTTTCTTATAATATAAAGTATAATAGGGTATGAAAAACTTGTTCCCGGGCGTTTGTTGCGTTCCGGGATATTCGCATAAAACGCATCGGTTTTTTAATTATACAAATTTTTTCCGCCAAAATCAAGTTCATCGGACTTATTTTATTTATTTTTGGCGGAGAGGAGATATTTTTGGCTATAAGAATACTTACGCCGCAAACTTTATGGGACGGCTTCAAAGCGGTAATAGGCGATTACGAAATGTTTTCCGAAAAGGAAACCGACGGAGTCGTTATCAAAGAATTTTTTCTATCGAGACAAGTTCTCGGATCCAATATCCGTATATTTTTCAGAACCGCGCAGAAAAAGGAAGAACCTTCGGGTAAATTCGTATTCCTTTTGCAAAGCGTCGGCGAAACCGTTCCCGAAGACGATCTTAAAAACGTAGTCGGTTTCGGTTACTCCGCGGTTACCGCGGATTTTGCGGGCAGCCCCGACGGGATAGACGATACGGACGGTCCGGAAGGAAAGTTCCGCCATACGATTTATCCCGAAGCTTTCGGGTATCTGAATTATTGCTTTGCGAAGAAAAATCTTTTCGGACTCGGCGGCGACGCGGAACATTCGCCGATTTATCAGTACGCCTGCGACGCAAGATACGTTATAGCCTTTTTAAGAGAAGTCCTCGAAGCCGAAGACGTCGCTCTCATTGCTTTCAAAGAATCCGTTACAGCCGGCTTCCATATAGCTGCGACCGAAAATCTCGCATGCTTTGCGGCTGTGCAGGGTTGCGGCTGGCAGATCATGAAGGACGGCTCGTTTATATCCGAAGCCGGCAGGGATCTTTCCGAAGAAGAGCGTATAGCCGTCGCCGGGGTAGAAGCTCAGAGCTACGCCGATAAAGTAAAATGTCCGACCATGATGTTTTTATCGACGGGATATAAGGAAGCTAACTTTGACAGAATTTCCGACACGCTCGCTCTTTTTAGCGAGGACATATATTCGGCTGCGTATATTACCGTCTCGGCGGGAGAATATCTCGATTATAAAGCGGGAAAGGACGTATTGTTCTTTTTGAATAAATATCTCGCGAAAAAAGACGAATTTATTCCGAAAACTCCCGAGCTTATCCACTGCACGAGAGACGAAAAGTCCGCGCTTACTTTAAAAACTTCTGATTCCGGTATTAAAACGGTAGAATTTTTCGTTGCGTCTCGCGATCTCTCTCACGAAGAAAGAGTATGGAAGCGTTTCGGTTTTTTTTCTGAAGACGAATGTAAAAAGTCGGAATTCGAGGCGGAGTATGTTCCCGTTCAGGGTACGGATTCATGCGAATTTTTCGCAAGAGTAAAATATGAAAACGGTTTTATAGTGTCTTCTCCCGTGGTTTACGTCGATTATACAAAACACGACGTAAAATATGCGCCCGACTTCGGCGTGGTATATTGCAGTTCTTCCTCGATTGTTCAGCGATTCGAACCGGCGGAATTAACGGTAAAAACCGTTCTCGACTTTAAGATAGCGAAAGACCTTCCCGAAGTAAAAAAAGGAATAGCCGGAATAGAGGGTATCTCGTGCGAAAGGGGAATAAAAACTATGCTTTCGTATAAAAATCTTACGGAAGACTCTATTCTCGTATTCGACGCGTGCGCTAAAGCCGACGCGGAATTCACCGTAGAACTTGTAACCGACGAATTCTCGGAATGGAGAAAAAGTTATTACGTCGGGGCGAGAGTGGCTGCGAGCAATTACTGGAATAAAATTCAGATAGAACTTAAAAAATTCAAAACAGAAGACGGAAGACCTCTTAAAAATTACGAAGATATAAACGTCCTTATAATTTCGAAAGGCGATTTCCTCGTAAACAATATAATTTTTATATAAATTTCCGAAAATAAAAATGGACAAAAACGAGATAACGTTAAAAACCGAAGAGCTTGATAAAGTCGCGGAAAACAGCGAAGATTTTACGTCGGGAAAAATAACGTCGGACGAATTTGAAAAAGAAGGACTTTTCTTAAAACCAGACCGACCGAAATCACCGGCGGCGCTTAAGATAATCGCGTTTACACTTTGCGGACTGATATTGTTTTTCACCGCAGTATCGCTCATAGTAAGATCGTTCTACGATATAGTCGAAGTAGACGGTTCTTCTATGGAAGAAACTTTAAAAAGCGGCGACGTTTTATACGTCAGCATGAACAAAACGCCCGCCCGCGGGGATATAGTCATTATCGACGAAAGCAAAAACGATAGTTCCCCGCATTATATCATAAAACGCATTATGGCAGTCGGCGGCGATACGATAAAGTGGGGTAAAAACGAAGAAGGAAAATATTCCGTTTTCGTAAAATATCCGGGAGCGAAAAATTTTGTCGTTGCGAGCGGAAATTACGTAAGCGACAAAAATCGGACTTCAGAGATGATAGAATGGCTTATCGAAGGCGAAGAATACGAACTTTCGGAAAACGAAGTGTTTTTCATGGGCGACAACCGTAAGGTCAGCAACGACAGCCGTTACAAAGAGTTCAGAACGTGCGAACTTTCGGATATTGACGGAGTCGTGGACGAGTTCGCGATTAAAATAAAAGGGTTTTCGACGGCTCTTTATAACCTTAAAACTTCGGTAAGAAGATTTTTCGGTCTTGGCAGCGCGTCCGCGGCAAAAGCCGCGGTTGTCCGGTAAAGGAGTATAATGACTGAATTTTTTGAAAAAAGCGAATTTGATTCGGTAAAAAAGCAGCGTAATACCGCGATAATAATTTTTTCCTGTTTAACGGCGATTTATCTTGCCGCGGTTATCGCCGGCATAATCGTTTTTAACGGGCTTCCGTATAAAGATCCGTCTGAAGGAGTTATAAAGGCGGTTTTGTATGTTCTGTCCGCAGTTTACGTTTCTTTCGCATTTTTGTATATGGGACTTAAATTCAGAAGAGTAAACGCGTATTACAAAATGCTTAAAGAAACTATGAGTAAAGAAAAAACCGTCGTTACAGGCAGGTTTTTAAGAGTGGAACCCGTCATGGAAACAAAAGACGGCGTTGATATAAAAAAGTTCGTTATTTCGGTTTACAACGAGAGACGGAACGATTATTTCGAAAGAATGATATGTATCCCTTACGAAAAAGAATTTCCGCTGTTTACGGAAGGTGATACGGTAACTCTGGCAACACACGAAAACATTTTGTTTTCTTATGAAAAGAAGTAATTTTTACTTCTAAAAAAATAAAAAAGGAAGAAAGACATGAAAAGATCAGAAGTCGAAAAGAAATACTTATGGCAAATCGAAGACATGTATGCGGATAACGCGGCGTGGCAGAAAGAATACGACGAAGTAAACGCTTCGGTGGCGTCTTTGGGCGAATACGCGGGCAAGCTCGGCGATAAAGAAGAATTTTTGAAATTCAACCGCTTAAACGACGAAATAATGAAAAAAATCGAAAAAATTTACACTTACGCTCACATGATGGCGGACTCCGACAGCGGTTCTTCCGAAAACTGCAGACTTATAGCTCTCGCGCAGAGACTTTACGTCTATTTTTCGACGACCACCGCATTCACCGTACCCGAGATTTTATCGCTTTCCGATGAAAAAATCAACGAATATATAAACGATCCCGATCTGAAAGATTACGATTATCAGCTTAAAACTCTTCTTAAATCCAAACAGCATGTATTATCCAGAGATCTCGAAGAAATGCTTTCGGGAGTAAGCGAAGTAACGTCGTCTTTCATGGAAATTTTCCAGAAGCTCGACAACGTCGATCTTCCGCTCAAACCCGTAGAATATAAGGGTAAAGAATATCCGCTTTCGCACGGATACTATTCAATGTACATGCAGTCGCCCGACCGCGAATTCAGAAAAGAAGTTTACAATACCTATTATGCGGCTTACGGCTCCGTTCTCAATACGCTTACTTCGATTTATTACGGTAACGTAAAGAACGACGTTTTTTTTGCAAAGGCTAAAAAATACGACGGCTGCCTCGAAATGGCGCTTTCAAACGAAGACGTAGACAAGCACGTATACGAAAATCTTCTCGAAGCGGTAAATAAAGGACTTCCTACTCTTCACGAATACATCGCCGCAAAGAAGAAGGCTCTTGATATAGACGGCGATATGTATATGTACGATATGTACGTTCCCGTAGTGGAAGACGCCGACATGAAGCTGAAATACGACGACGCTTACGACTATGTTATAAAGGCTCTCGCTCCGCTCGGAAAAGATTATCAGAATCTTCTTAAAAAAGCTCACGACGAACGCTGGATAGACGTTTACGAAACCGAAGGAAAGAGAAGCGGCGCGTACAGCACCGGTTGTTATCTTTCTCATCCTTACGTTTTGCTCAACTATACCGAAACGACTCACGACGTATTTACAATAGCTCACGAAATGGGACACAGCATCCACACTTATTTTTCGAGCGCTAACCAGCCTTACGCAAAAGCGGACTATAAGATCTTCGTGGCGGAAGTCGCAAGCACGGTCAATGAAGTTCTTCTGCACAGATATATTTTGAACAACGTAAAGGACGAAAAAGTTAAAAAGTATATTTTAAGCTACTTCCTCGAAATGATAAGGACTACGCTTTTCAGACAGACGCAGTTCGCTGAATTCGAATACGAAGCGCATAATCTCGCGTTTAACGGCGAACCGCTTACCAAAGATACGCTCAACAAGCTTTACGGCGACCTTAATAAGAAGTATTACGGCGAAGCGGTAGTTACCGACGATAACATATCGACCGAATGGGCGAGAATTCCGCACTTTTACACGTCGTTCTACGTTTATAAGTACGCTACCGGCATAACGAGCGCTCTCGCAATCGCCGACAGAATACTTAACGAAGGCGAACCCGCCGTAAAAGATTATTTTAAGTTCTTATCGTCGGGCAGTTCCGACAGTCCCGTGGAACTTCTTAAAATCGCGGGCGTCGACCTTAACAAACCGCAGGTGTTCGAAAAAGCTATGAATATGTTCAAAGAATACCTTGATGAATTCAACAAGTTAAACTAAAAATCGGCTTTAAGCCGAAAGGGGAATAATAATGCCCGGATACAGAAAGAGAGAAATTAACGTAAAAGGCGTCGATATGCCGCACAATCTGGAAGCCGAACAAGCGCTTCTCGGGTGTATGATGCTCGATCCCGATATTCAGCCGGAAACGATAGCGAAACTTAAAGACTCTGACTTTTATACCGAATCGCACAAAAAAATTTACGATGTAATGAGAGATCTGTCGGCGACGAGTACGCCGATAGACTTCGTTACCGTTACCGATAAACTCGACAGCGAAGGCGAACTCGAATCGGCGGGCGGTATAAAATATCTTACCGATCTTACCGAGATAATTCCGTCGTCGGCTAACTACAAACACTATCTCGACATAGTTTTAAGAGACGGACTTTTAAGAAGACTTATAAAATGTTCGGCCGAAATTATACAAAATTCGCAGAAGGCACAGGACAAGCAGGACGCGCTTTCTTTTGCGGAAAAGGAAATATTCGACATATCCGCTCAGGAGGAGAACGGAAGTCTTGCCACGATAAGAGAAGTTCTGCCGGAAGTAATGAAGAGATTCGACGCCGTAAACAAGGATAAGAACGCTTTCAGGGGAATGATGACGGGATATAAAGGTCTCGATTATCTTCTTAACGGTCTGCAGAAAACCGACCTTGTTCTGATTGCAGCGAGACCTTCCGTAGGTAAAACGGCTTTCGCGCTTAACATTGCCGAAAATATAGCTACCACGCAGGATAAAACAGTAGCGATCTTTTCGCTCGAAATGGGTAAAGAACAGCTTGCTCAGAGACTTTTATGTTCTCTTGCGGAAATAAGCTCGGAATCTGCAAACAGAGGAACGCTTACTCCGAACGAATGGATAAAAATCGCCCATGCGAGAGAAAAACTCAACAAATCAAGGATATTTATTGACGATTCAACATTGATAACCCCGCCCGAGATGTTATCGAAGTGCAGAAGACTTAAACGTCAGCACGGTCTCGACCTTGTAGTAGTAGACTACATACAGCTTATGACGATGGGCGGAAAGAATACGGAAAGCCGTCAGCAGGAAGTATCCGAAATTTCGAGAAGTCTTAAAATTCTCGCAAAGGAACTCAATATTCCCGTTATCGCGCTTTCGCAGTTATCGAGAAGCGTAGAACAACGTCCCGATAAAAGACCTATGCTTTCGGACCTTCGTGAATCGGGCGCTATCGAACAAGACGCGGATATAGTAATGTTCATACACCGTCCGGACAAAGACGCAAAACCCGAAGAACTTGCGAGCGGAGCGGTAAAGCCGAACCATGCAAAAATAATAATAGCGAAGCACAGAAGCGGCGCTCTGGGAGAAGAAGAACTTTTCTTCAAGGGCGAATGCACAAAATTCATGAACCTTGCCGACGTATCAGAGAGAGACAGACGTACCGAAGAAACCGCAGGTATAGGAGAAAAGCCGGGATTCGGCAAGACAGACGATGCGGACGGCGATTATATTCCGGTATCGGACGAATTCGTTCCGCCCGAAGAAGAACCTCCTTTTGATACCGCCGGCGAAGAAAGAAAGGGAGATCTTAAGAAACTCTCACCCGACGACGAAATATTCGGAAACTAATAAAATAAAAGGATTTTTAATATGAAAATAGCAATTTCGAACGACCACGGCGGACTTAACTTAAAAGCCGCTTTAATGAAGCATTTAGACGAAAAAGGAATAGAATATATTGACTTCGGTTATAACGCCGGCGGTGAAGAAAGCCCCGACTATCCCGATTACGCGCTTCCCGCATGTAAGGCGGTACTGTGCGGCGAATGCGATTGCGGAATACTTATCTGCGGTACTGGAATAGGTATGAGTATAGCGGCGAATAAGGTGAAAGGAATCCGTTGCGGTCATTGCCACGACGTCTTTTCGGCGAGAATGACCAAAATGCACAACGACGCGAATATGATAGCTTTTGGCGAAAGAGTCATCGGCGCGGGACTTATGATAGATATTGTTGATGCTTATCTTTCGGCAGAGTTTATGGGTGGAAGACATCAGCGCAGAGTCGATAAGATAAAAGCAATCGAAGACTCCGAACTTTAATTTGTTAATGTAAAAATTTTACCTTAACAAAACAAAAATAAAAAAATTTTTCATAAAATATCGCCGTGAGCCCGCTTTTATAAGGCGGACGTGAAAGGAGGAAAATATGAAAGTGAAAAAAGCCGTGATAACGGCTGCGGGACTCGGTACAAGATTTTTACCGGCGACAAAAATTGTGCCTAAGCCGATGCTTCCCGTTTTCGATAAACCGACGATACAATACATAATGGAAGAAATCAATGACGCCGGTATAAGCGACGTTGCGATAATAATAAGCCCGAATTCTACCGATATAAAACGGCATTTTTCGGAATATCCGCTTCTCGAGAACAATCTTAAAGAAACGGGCAAAAAGGAGCTTTACGACATTGCGATGAAAACCCGTTCGTTCGGGGATATAACGTACGTCGTGCAGGAAAAGCCGACGGGACTTGCAGACGCAGTCTTATGTGCCGAGAGCTTTGCCGGCGGCGAG
This sequence comes from Clostridiales bacterium, assembly GCA_003538975.1. GTDB lineage: Bacteria > Bacillota > Clostridia > Christensenellales > Borkfalkiaceae > UBA11475. The sequence goes on from DPQQ01000010.1 coordinate 321,817, forward strand.
CCTTTCGCTCTTTTGATGGGAGACGAAATTTACGATTATTCCTCCGTTAAAACGTCGTGTCTCAAAAAACTTATAAGCGAGTATGAAGAAACTGGCGCGAGCCAGGTAAACACAATAAACGTATTCGGCGACGACGTTTCGAAATACGGCAATCTCGACGCGGAATTTGAAGGCGGAAGACTTAAGGTTAAAAACATTATCGAAAAGCCGTCGCTTTCGGAAGCGTTTTCTAATCTCGGTTCGGTCGGCAGGTACGTTTTATCTCCGAAGGTTTTCGATTATATAAAATCAACTCGTCCAGAAACCGGCGGCGGAGAAGTATATCTTACCGGCGCTTTGAAGGCTCTTGCCGAAAACGACGGACTGTATGCGTGCGAATTCGACGAAAAACGCTATGATATCGGCGATAAAGCGGGATATATCGAAGCAAACGTCGATTTTGCTCTTAAAAACGAAAAAATAAAAGAAGAACTCAAAGATTACCTTAAATCTTTGAGCGAAAAACTGTAAAAACAAATTTCAAGAAGGGATTTTTGCGGAAGTTTTCCGCCTTAAAATTAAAAGATGTATAGCGAAGAATCATATACCAACGGCATAAGGCAGGTTATAGAAATATCAAAAAAAGCGGGTAAGCGTTACAACACCGGTTATTACGGAACGGAACACGTTCTCGTAGGACTTGTGAACGCTTCCGAAGGCATCGCGCGCGACTTTTTGCTTAAAGCGGGAGTCGATCCCGAAAAAGTTTCGAGAAGTTTCGTAAACATTATCGACCGCAACAACACTCTCGAAGGATTTACGCCGAGAGCAAAAGCTCTGTTCGAAGAAGCCGAAGAAATAGCAATAAAATATAATTCTGGTTATATAGGTACAGAGCACCTTTTATATGCGATGATTAAGGACACCGAGTGTTGCGCTTCGAGACTTCTTAAGATAATGAAGATTGACTTTGCCGCACTCGAGAAAGATATTTTAAAGCGTATAAATCCGGTCGTGGATCCGTCTGCAGAGACAAACAACGGTAAACCGCCCGTAGAAGGCGTCGACACCTACATAGCCGACAGATTTTCTTCGGCGGAGACTATCGAAGCGATTTCGAAATACGGCGTAGACCTTACCGAACTCGCTTCGCAGAACAAGCTCGATCCCGTTATCGGAAGAAAAAAAGAAATCGACCGTATAATTCAGATATTATCGAGAAGGACCAAAAACAATCCCGTTCTCATAGGCGAACCGGGCGTAGGTAAGTCGGCGGTGGTTGAAGGACTCGCACAGGCGATAACGCAGGGGCATGTACCCGAAGTTCTTAACGGCAAAACGGTTTTTTCGCTCGATCTTGCCGGAATGGTCGCCGGTTCGAGATACAGAGGCGATTTCGAGGAAAGGCTTAAATCGGTCATTACCGCGGTAAAAAACGACGGAAACATTATTTTGTTCATAGACGAAATTCACACCATAGTCGGGGCAGGTTCTTCGAACGATAACGGCATGGACGCGGCTAATATATTGAAGCCGATGCTCTCGCGCGGGGAACTTCAGACCATAGGCGCGACGACGATAGAAGAATACAGAAAATATATCGAAAAGGACGCGGCTCTTGAGAGAAGATTCCAGCCGGTAATGGTAGATGCGCCGTCGAAAGAAGACGCGGTCGAAATTCTTAAAGGTTTAAGGGATAAATATGAATCTCATCATAAAGTAGTTATAAGCGACGAAGCGATAAACGCTGCGGTAAATCTTTCCGAAAGGTATATTCCTGACAGGTTTTTGCCCGACAAAGCGATAGACTTAATAGACGAAGCGGCATCTAGAGTAAGACTCGACAGTTATAACACTTCGGAAGACATAGTCAAAAAAGAAAAAGAACTTAATATTCTAATCGCACAGAAGAACGACGCTAAAAGACAGAACGAAGCAAAGCGCGTTCAGAAGTTCGACGAACAGATTTACAAAGCAAACAAAGAACTCGAAAAATTAAAGAAAAAGGCAGAAGACGGCAAGCCTAACGAAGGCCTTATGGTAACCAACGAAGACGTTGCCAAAATAATAAGCAGCTGGACGGGAATACCGGTTTCGAGACTTACCGAAGAAGAAGCCAAAAAACTGTTAAGACTTGAGGATATTCTTCACGAAAGAGTTATCGGACAAAAAGAAGCCGTAAAAAGCGTTTCTGACGCGATAAGAAGAGCGAGGGCGGGACTTAAAGATCCGAACAGACCGATAGGTTCGTTTATATTCGTCGGTCCTACGGGCGTAGGTAAAACCGAGCTGTCGAAAGCTCTTGCTGCCGCGGTATTCGGCGACGAAAGCGCTCTTATCAGAATAGATATGTCTGAGTATATGGAAAAGTACGCCGTCTCGAAGCTTATCGGCGCGCCTCCCGGATACGTCGGTTACGACGAAGAAGGGCAGCTTACCGAAAAGGTGAGAAGAAAGCCTTATTCCGTAGTGTTGTTCGACGAAATCGAAAAGGCGCACGAAGACGTATTCAATCTCTTTTTGCAAATTCTCGACGACGGCAGACTTACCGACAATAAAGGAAGGACGGTAAGCTTCAAAAACACCGTTATAATAATGACTTCCAACGTAGGTGCTAGCGAACTTGCAAAGCGTACTTCGCTCGGATTCGGATTGAATTCGGGCGGAAGAGATTCCGATTACGACGAGATGAGAGAGCGTATACAGGACGCTCTGAAAGCAAAATTCAAGCCGGAATTCTTAAACAGAATCGACGACGTTATAACTTTCCACAAACTTACGGAAGAAGATATAGCTTCAGTTGCCGAAATAATGCTCACATCTTTAAGAAAACGTCTCAATTCTCTCGGAATAGGTCTCGAAATAACGGACGCCGCCATGAACGAGATTTTAGTCGAAGGCTACGACAGCGTTTACGGCGCGAGACCTTTGAAAAGAGTCATTCAAAGAAGAATCGAAGATAAGCTTTCGGAATACATTCTTTTAGGAAAAATCAAAAAAGACTCCGTCGCCGTGGTCGATTACGTTAACGGCGAATTCGTTTACGAAGAAGAATAGGATTATAATCAAAAACCCGATATAAGGACTCGAAATGAAAACAGGAATATCAACCGCGTCGCTTTTTCTCGATCTTCCGACAGAAGAAGCGGCGGAGTATTTAAGCGAAAACGGGGTAAAAACGAGCGAAGCGTTTTTAACTACATTTTCAGAATACACCGATGAATTTGCAGATCTTTTATTAAAAAAGAAAGGCAATATGAATTTTAATTCGGTACATGCGCTTACTACGCAGTTCGAACCGCAGCTTTACAGTAAAAACGACAGAGCTCTTAAAGACGCATATTCCGTACTCGAAAACGTTTTAAAAACAGGAAAAACGATCGGAGCGAAAAATTACACCTTTCACGGGTTTGCGAGAATCAAAAAAACTCCGATAAACATAAATTACGACGAATGCGGATATTTTACCGAAAAAATCGCCGAAAAGTGCGCCGAATACGGAATAAATCTCGCATATGAAAACGTCCATTGGTGTTACTATAACTATATCGGATTCTTTTCGGAAATAAAAAAACGCTGTCCTTCGTTAAAAGGAACGCTCGACATAAAACAGGCGAGACAGTCCGGTATAGAATATAAAGAATATATAAAAGAAATGGGAGAAAACATAGTTACCGTTCATGTCAGCGATATAGACGAAACGGGAAAAATGTGTCTTCCGCTTAAAGGAACGGTCGATTACGACGATCTGTTTTCAAGATTAAAAGACGTAGGCTTCGACGGCGCGGTGCTTATCGAAGCGTACAGAAAAGACTACGGAGAGAGGAGAGAGCTTATAGATTCTCTCGATATGCTGAAAAGCAAAGCGGCTAAATATTTCGATACCGTAGAATAAACTAAAACAAAAAAGGTTCCGTAATCGAAGGAACCTTTTTTGTTTATAAATTAATTTTTACAATCTTCGCAGCCGCAATGTTCGTCGTGACAGTGGTGATCGTGGCGGTGTTCGCCTTTACAATCTTCGCAGTCGCAATCGTCTTCGTCATCGGAAATGTACGCTACGAGAATAGAGTATATTTCGTTTACGTCGCGATTAAGTTTATCTGCAAGTTCTTTTACTTTTCTTTCTTTGACGAGGTTTTCCCATAAGACGAGATTTATTTCGACGTTTTCGCAAGAAAATACGGTTAAAAACGATTGTTTGCCGAAAGTTTCGGAATATTCGTTCCAGTCTTCGACGCTGTCTCCGCTCGACGAAACATAATTATAAAGTTCGTCCGAAAGCTCGTAGAGCTTCGACTGAACGTTCGAAAATTCCTCGTCCGTCATCGGAAAGGCTTCTTCGTGAAGTATCAAAAGTTTATCTTCCATTTGTCTACCGCCTGTATAATTTTAATTTATTATAGCAGACGGAAGTTAAAGTGTAAAGCGAATGTATAAGTCTTTACATCACCGCGCATGAAGATAACTTTTCCATAAGGGATTTTAATGCTTTAACATGCAATTCTTCGTCGAGCCGTATTCTCGCTATTATCGCCGCGACATTTTCGGGAAGTTTTTTCTCCATGTCTTTATAAGAGTTTATCGCCGTAATTTCGCCCGAAATATCGTCTAAAAGCATCTTTACCGGTATATTGCTCGAGGAGACGTTAGAGGTGTTGTAAAAGTCGCATTTGTCAAATGCTCTTAACGTGTATACGGGATCCGCGCCGAGCTTTATAAGAAGTCTGCCGAGAATGTATAGATGCCGCATTTCCGCAATAGAAATCGCAGTTAAGGTCTCGGCGTAGTCCTTCATTCCGAAAGACTCGAAGTATAGCGAATGATAGTTATACGATAGTATCGCGTTAAGTTCGCCCTCGTATCCCGCATAAGACGAACTTATTATGTACGCCGCTCGCCTGTTTTCTTTAATGCAATCCATAGAAGGGTAGGGTATATCTACGACCAAAGGTTTTACCATAATACTTCTCCTGTCATTTATTTATCTCTGACTTATGTATCGGCTTAAAATTAAAATAAAAATCAAACCCGTTTTATAGTATTCGAAAGTCGTAAATAAGGTGAAAAAAGCGGAAAATAAATATTTTAAAAATACGAACATATGTTTGACTTTTTAAAAACGGCGTGTTATACTGTAACTACAAAGTCGAAATATGGCGAAACACGTATTATTTTGTCGTACGGCGGATAAATAAATTTTATAAAGCGTATTATGATGATAGATAACGAGAGACTTAAAATTTTAACGGAATCTGCAAAGTACGACGTATCCTGTTCTTCGTCCGGTTCGACTAGACGGGGAGAGGGCGTTATCGGCAACTGTCTTAAAGGCGGAATATGCCACTCATTCACTCCGGACGGGAGATGTATTTCGATACTTAAAATTTTAATGAGCAACGATTGCGTCTACGATTGCAAGTATTGCGTGAACAGAAGATCGAACGATATAAAACGCGCGACGGCGTCTCCCGACGAAATATGCGAGCTTGTTGTAAATTTTTATAAACGCAATTATATCGAAGGGCTGTTTTTGTCGTCGTCCGTAGTTCGCGATCCCGATTATACGATGGAAAGGCTTCTTTCTACGGTATATAAGTTAAGAAGAATTTACGGTTTCGGCGGTTATATTCATCTTAAAGGAATACCCGGCGCTGACAAAACTCTTCTCGAAAAAGCAGGTCACCTTGTGGACAGGATGAGCTTTAATCTTGAACTTCCTTCCGAACAGAGTTTGAAGCTGCTCGCTCCGCAAAAAAGTAAAAAAGCGATAGTAAAGCCGATGTTCGAAATGCGTGAAGACATATTGGAATACGGCTCGAAAAACGGCAAATCAAAATTTTTGCCCGCAGGTCAGACCACGCAGATGATAATAGGAGCTTCCCCCGAAAAAGACGGCAAAATATTAAAACTTTCGGAAGCGTTGTATAAAAAGGCGGGACTTAAAAGAGTTTATTATTCGTCTTACGTCCCCGTTAATTTATACAGCGACCTTCTCCCGGTAAAGCCCGCGGGACTACTCCGGGAACACAGACTTTATCAGGCGGACTGGCTATTAAGATATTACGGATTTACTTCGGACGAAATAGCGGACGACGGCGAAAATCTCGACGTGTCGGTCGATCCTAAATGCTTCTGGGCGCTTAAACATCCCGAACTCTTTCCGGTGGAAGTAAACACCGCCCCGGTAGAAACGCTTCTGAGAGTTCCCGGAATAGGTATTCGGTCGGCGTATAAAATAATAAACGCCAGAAAACACGGAACAGTCGGTTTTGAAAATCTGTCTGTGATGAAGGTCGTCTTAAAAAGAGCGAAGCACTTTATAACCTGCAAAGGTAAATTTTACGGAACGGAAAATTTAACAGAAAGGAAATTTCTGCTTTCCGCAAACGAAGCTAATTATACGCAATTATCGTTATTTTCGGATAACGAAAACGCGATAAGCGCAAGTATCGGAGAATTATGAAAGTTTACGAAATCGAAAATGGAAGGGACGGTATTTTTACCGCGGTTTACGACAGTTATCTTAATAAAGAAACACCCGATCTCGTCACGTCCGAAAGTATGTACGCGATAGAGCTTTTATCGGAAGTTTCGGCTATAAAAGCGGACAAAATTAAGGCTTCTGAAGTTCGCTCCGCCGTTTTAAAGTATTCGAGCGAAAAGGTTCTCGACGATATAGGAATAGTCCTTTTATCATGCTCCGACGCTAAAGAAACGGTCATTTTCAACTTCGTAAAATCGATTATAGACAATAAAAGAAACGTTTCTTACGATTTCGGCTCGAAGACAACGGCGGACTTTAACACGCTTAAAGAAAGAGTTTTGACAGAAACGCACAGATTCAAAGGGTTTATGCGTTTTTCGGAAACGACCAACGGACTTTTATATGCCAAATTTGAACCGGATAACGACATAATAAAGCTCGTCGCGGCGCATTTCAGAGCGAGACTTAATAACGAAGCTTTCGTTTTACACGACGTAAAAAGAAATAAAGTTGCGGCGTACGATAAAAATAAAGTGTATTTTTTCACTCCGGACGTTCCGCTTTCGGTGTATATAAACGAAAAGGAGCTTCACTGCAGATCGCTCTGGAAGGAATATTTCGACGCGGTGAATATAGACGAAAGAAAGAACGTAAGACAGCAAAAAAACTATATGCCGACGAGATACTGGAAAAATCTTACGGAATTCGTTTCCGACGTAGAATCGGGCAGAGCGAGAATGTAATATTAAAGAACATACGAAATTACCATAAACCCCATAAAAACAAAAACGGAGCGGATTTTATTTCCGTTCCGTTTTTGCGTTAAAGTTTCAAGGTAAAATAATAATTAAATTAACATATGCGGACATGCTCGTACGATAATTCGTTTTATAAGTTAATCTAACGTTTTAACATAACTTCTTCTCTTTTTATGGAGAACCTCTTTGAATCTTTTCCACTGGTTTATTATGCTGAGATTGTCTTCGAGATTGAGATTTGTTTCGGCGTGGTCTATAGCAGGATTTTCGAGCATCTTCATAATCGCTGCGATAAGAGCAGAGCTTACGCCCTGTCTTAAATATTCAGGTTTTACGCCGATAAGGGCAAGATCGAGAACTTCAGGTTTTTTAAGAGCTTTCAGTACTCTTATTATGCAGGGGAGAGTGAGTTTGCCGCCCGACTTTTGCACTGCTTTGCCGATTGATGGGAAGCATACGCCGAAGCAAGCCACGTTGTCGTTCTCATCCACTATTACGTTTACGTATTTAAGGTCTACGATAAGTTTGAAGTTTGCGATCATCATCTTTTTCATTCCGTCTGTAAAGGGGACGGTTCCGTAAAGATGGTCGTACGATTCGTCTAAAAGAGCGAAAATTTTGTCGCCGTATCTATTCAAAAACTCGTTGACAGACTTGCATGTGGCAAATCTTAAGCCGAGTTTTTTGAGCATCATGTCGGAAACTCTGTAAAGCTTTTCGTCGGGAACGTCGGGCGCATAGAGTTTGCGTTCTTCCCAATCGACTTCCTTTTTAAAGCCGTAAGCTTCGACAAGGGCGGGGTAGTAGTCGTAATTATACTGTTCTTCGAAAGTCGAAAGTTCGTTAAACCCGTAGATCAAAAGACCTTCTCTTTCGAGATCGGAATATCCCAAAGGACCGCATATTTCGGTCATGCCTTTTTCTTTAGCCCAGCTTTCGACGGCTGAAAACAGCGCAGAGGAAACGTTTACGTCGTCGATTGTGTCGAATCTCGTAAATCTTACGCGCTTTTCGTTATTTTTCTCGTTAGATGCTTTCTGAATTATTCCGCTTATTCTTCCGACCGTTTTTCCGTCTGATTCCGCAAGGAAAAAAACCGACTCGCAAGTGTCGTTGTAAACGAAGTTTTTAGAAAACATTTTCTTTTCGTCGCCGTAAAGCGGGGGAACGAAGTATTCGCAATTTTTATAAAGTTCGAGCGGAAAGTCAAGGAAAGCTTTTATATCTTTTTTTGTTTTTACTTCTTTAACCGTTATCATAAAGTTTACCTGTGAATCGCATGGAAGCAAACGCCCGCGGAAGACGGCCCGCAATGGCTGCCCGCAGTGGGATTTACGGGAACGAGCGTTATGTTAAGATCGTCGCCGAACTTTTCTTTTGCTTTTTTGATGAAAATTTCCATGTCGTCGGCGCAGTCGGCGTGAGCGACTAAAACTCTGTGATTTTTAATATCGTCGCCCAAATCTTCCATATACTGCAAAAGTCTGTTCATGGCTTTAATTTTGCCTTTTTCTTTGCCGATACTTACCATTTTGCCTTCGGAATTCATATAAATGATGGGCTTTATTCCGAGTAACGTTCCGAAAACCGCTCCGAGTCCGCTGACTCTACCTGTTCTTTTGAAAAAAGAAAGATCGTTAGCGAAAAAGTAAGTGGCGAATTTGTCCACTTCGGTTTCGCTCCATTTAAGAATTTCTTCGGGAGTTTTACCGGCTAAAACCATATCGCCGATTTCGTAAATAATCCCGAGACTGTTAATCGAAATGCCTTTGGTATCGAGTTCGTAAAATTTGCGTTCGGGATATTTTTCTTTAAGCTCGTTTACGGCAAGGTGCATAAAGTCGAAAGTAGAGGACATTGCCGCCGAAAAATGAACGTAAAATACGTCGTTTCCTTTTTTGAATTCGGGTTCGAAATAGTCTATGTAAGTTTCTTTCGAAAGACCGCAGGTAGACGGCGTGACGCCGTTTCTTAAAGAATCGTAAAAAACCTTCATATCGAACGTTTCGAAATCGATATATGGGTATATAGTCTTGTCTTCTATGCAATAGGGCATGCTTATAAGCTTAAACCCGTACTTCTCGGCGTCGACGGGCGTAAAATCCGTATCGGTATCCGTAAAATATGTAACCATAATTTCCTCCTGAAAGTAAAACCCTTAATTTACTTTATGTTTTTTTATATCCGCAAAAAACGCAAAAACACATAGTTTTGCGAGAAATTTCCGGATTTTTTATATATTTTATATTGAAATAAAAATATGTACTTTAAATATAAAACAATTTCGCAATAAAGTCAACATAAAACCCGTTTTTCAGACTTTATTCGACATTTGTTTATTACCCGTTCCGAAAGAAAAGAGTATTAAGTAACACTTTTATAATGAAACGTGTACTAACTTGAAAAAATAACCGAAAAAAGCGAAACAGAAAATTTAATCGTTAGAAAAAAATAAATAAAAAATAATCCCTTGAAGAAGTGCTTTTTGTGTGATATAATTAAAAAAAGAATATTACGAACGGGGTGAAAAGTTGAATTATCTCCTTTTTTTGCAAGGATTAAGGCAGTCGGCAGGGGAATGGTTGACTTACGCTATATTTTATATTTCGGACCTTACGTCTGGAGCGATGGGAATGGTTGTTCCCGCACTGCTTTATTGGTGCGTGAATAAAAACGCCGGAGCTTATATGATGATGTCTTATGCCGCGGCGGCAAACGTGAATCAGACGATAAAAAACACCGCATGCGTATACAGACCGTTCATAAAAGACTCACGTATAATTCCTTTTTCTAAAGCAGTGCCCGGAGCCACGGGATATTCGTTCCCGAGCGGACATACGACAAATGCGGTTTCTCTTTACGGAAGCTTTGCCTTATGGCAGCGAAAGCGAAAATGGATAATTGCGATTTGTGTTTTTATGATATTATTCACCGGATTTGCGAGAAATTGGGTAGGCGTACACAGTTTGCCCGACGTTCTGGTCGCTCTTTTGGTTTCAAGCCTTGTTCTTGCGGGCGTTTCGGCAATATTCAGATATCTTGAAACTCATCCCGAAAAAGATTACATAGTCGTTATAGTCGGGATGGTTTTAACCGCCGCTTCGCTTATTTTTTGTTCGCTTAAAAATTATCCCGTGGATTATCTCCCGGACGGCAGCATTCTTGTCGATCCCGAAAAAATGAAGACGGATTGTTTCAGAATGTGCGGCGTAGCTTACGGGTTTTTAAGCGGATGGCTTATCGAACGCAGGTTTATAAAATTCGGCACAGACATAAGTTTTAGAAACAAAGTATTAAGATTTTTAATTGGATTTGCTATCGTTTTACCGCTCTATGCCGTCGTTTTTCCTTTTATGCTTTCTCCGCTCGGAGAACATTTCGGAAAAATGCTTAAATACTTTTTTACGTTTCTTATAATTACGGCTGGGTATCCGGCGCTGTTTACAGCTTTTGAAAAACATATTAAAATACGAAAAAATAAAAAAAATGAAGGAGAAATTTTTTGAATAAAAACAAAAAATAATCAAACAAAGGAGAAAAAATGGATAACAAATACAAGGGAACTCAGACTGAAAAGAATCTTCTGGACGCTTTTGCGGGAGAATCGCAGGCGAGAAACAAGTATACTTATTTTGCTTCGAGAGCGAAAAAAGACGGATATGAACAGATTGCGGAATTGTTCTTAAAAACCGCCGACAATGAGAAGGAACACGCTAAATTATGGTTTAAGGAACTGAACGGTATAGGGGATACCGCCGAAAATCTTACTGCGGCTGCCGACGGGGAAAATTACGAATGGACCGATATGTACGAAAATTTTGCAAAAACAGCAGAGAAAGAAGGTTTTACCGCACTCGCCGTTAAATTCCGTATGGTCGGAGCAATAGAAAAACGCCACGAAGAACGCTACCGCGCACTCCTTAAAAATATAGAAACGCTCGAAGTATTCAAGAAAAGCAGCGTAAAAATATGGGAATGTCGTAATTGCGGACATATAGTTATAGGCGAAAAGGCTCCCGAAGTTTGCCCGGTCTGCGCTCATCCGCAGGCATATTTCGAGATTCATGCTGAAAATTATTAAGTTGTAAAAGAAAACATATAAAAAGCTGCGGACATTCAGTCTGCAGCTTTTCTCTTTTTAGTTAAAATTTAGTTGTCTTTATGATATTCCGAATTGCAGTATTTGCAGTACAAAACTCCGTTCTTTTCGACTAACGGCGCACCGCAGTTAGGACACTTTCTTGAAGAAATTTTGGCTTTTCTTTCGTTGACTTCAAGCGTTTTACCGTCGAACAAGAAACCGCTTATATACCCTTTATCTATACATTTTCTGATTTTAGCGGCAACGCTGTCCGTATTGTCGTTTAGTTGAACGGCAATTGTTCCGACGTCGTAAAGTTTATCGCTCGTAACTGCTTTTACAACAGAAAGTAGCGCGCGTTTGTCTCCATAGGATATCCAGACCATAGGCAGTCCGTAAAATCCCGCGGCAAGGTAAACGATACAGACTATCATAAGCCATTTTATTTTGTGTATCGAAATTATAAGCACAGGAATAGCGGCAACATACAAGACAGATAATAAAACCGCTATTAAAAGTTGAACAGAAAGTTCCTTGTTTAACTTTTTCATTTTATCTCCCTTAATAAATATCAAAAAAATAAAAATAAATAAAAAACAAGCCGCATTTCAAACACGGCTTGTTTTTTATGGCGGAGAGAGTGGGATTCGAACCCACGATACATTGCTGTATACCTGATTTCGAGTCAGGGCCGTTATGACCACTTCGATATCTCTCCATTATTACGCGTAAGCGGTGTTTACTGGCGGAGAGTGAGGGATTCGAACCCCCGTGAGCTTGCGCCCAAACGGTTTTCAAGACCGCCTCGTTATGACC
>DPQQ01000010.1:334063-375338 GCA_003538975.1 Clostridiales bacterium
CAAACGGTTTTCAAGACCGCCTCGTTATGACCGCTTCGATAACTCTCCGTATCGCGTTTTTAATGCTAATATATAATAACTTATTTTTTGACCTTTTGCAAGCGTTTTTTTATTAAAAATTCAAAGATTTTTCTATCGGTGTGTTTTTATCCGATTTTAAGAGCGGGAATGTAAAAAAGCGAATAAAATAATATGAAGTAATAGCATGAGACAAAAAACGGACGTTTTCGATACGTTTGTGTTTTTAATAATCAAGCGCTTGAATTAAGAGCGAAAATATGATAAAATAAGCGTATCATGAAAGCAGTTATACAAGTTGTGTCTTCGGCGGAACTTAAAGTCGAAGAAAAGTTGATTTCAAAAATAAATAAAGGTTTTGTGGTGTTTTTCGGCGTGGGTGCCGGCGATACGCCCGAACAAGCCGATTATATCGTCAAAAAGATTTCTTCTTTAAGAATTTTCGAGGACGAGAACGGCAAAACGAATTTATCGCTAAAAGACGTCGGAGGAGAAGTACTGTTCGTTTCGCAATTTACTTTGTATGCGAATACAGAACACGGCAATCGTCCCGACTTTTTATCTGCCGAAAAGCCCGATAAAGCCAACGAAATTTACGAATATGCGCTCAATAAATTTTCGGAATACGGAATCGTTGCAAAAAAAGGCGTTTTCGGGGCGCATATGGTGATTACGCAGGTTAACGAAGGTCCGTTTACCGTGATTATGGAAAGATAGTATGAGCAAAAAAGTTAAAATAGGCAACGTTTATATCGGCGGCGGCGAAAAAATAGCTATTCAGTCAATGACTACATTTAAGCCTGCGGATATCGGAAACACAGTTTCCGCGATAAAGAGACTCGAAGAAGCGGGATGCGATATAGTAAGGTTTTCGGTTCAGACGGAAGAAGACGTCGCGGCGATAAAAGTTATAAAAAGGCAGGTTAATATTCCGCTCGTCGCGGATATACATTTCGATTATCGTCTTGCGATAGGTTCGATAAAATCCGGAGTGGATAAGATTAGGATAAATCCCGGAAACATCGGTTCGGACGAGAATATAAAAAAAGTTGCGGACGCTGTAAAATCGAGCGGCGTTGCCGTGAGAGTGGGGTCGAATACGGGAAGCGTCGAAAAAGAGTTTTTGGCTAAATACGGCAAAAACGAAATTTCTTTATGCGAAAGCGCTCTTAAAAACGTAGCCGTTCTTGAAAAAAACGGCGTCGATAACATCGTTATTTCGGTAAAGTCGAGCGACGTTAACATGATGATAAGATCTTACGAGTATCTCGCGGCGCGCACGGAATATCCGCTTCATCTCGGCGTGACCGAGGCCGGGACGAAGTACGACGGCATAATCAAAAACAGCATCGGCATCGGTTCTCTTTTGTCACGCAACGTAGGGGATACGATAAGGGTTTCGCTTTCCGCAGATCCCGTTGAAGAAGTGTACGCGGCTAAAGGAATTTTAAGAGCCTTGGGGATAGAAAAAGACTTTGTCGAAGTCGTCGCATGTCCGACTTGCGGAAGGTGCGAATGGGACTGCATAGGCTTTGCCGCAAAGGTGAACGAACGAGTTAAAAACGTTCGCAAAAAATTTAAAGTCGCCGTAATGGGATGTATCGTAAACGGTCCCGGAGAATCGGAAGACGCAGATCTCGGAATAGCGGGAGGAAGAGATAACGCCGTGATTTATAAAAACGGTAAGATTTATAAAAAACTCGGCATAAATGAAGCTGAAAATTTTTTCTACGAGGAGCTTGAAAAATGTCTGAATTAAGCGTGAGAGCGGAATTTTTAAGCGATATAGAAGCACTCGACACATGTCTTTCGGGAATAAGACTTCATAAAATAGATATAAGCAGAGATAATCTGTCGATTTTATATACGTTTATATCAGACAAAACGGTGTCTGACGAAGCGAAAAACAAGATTGCGGACTACGTGAACAATAAAACGCCGCAAATCTTTTCATCCGTTGAAGTAAAGGTTATAAAAATAGTAAACGATCCCGAACTCGTTATAAGTTCGATATATGCGTTTATCAAGAACAATTATCAGTCGGTGTCTATGTGGCTTGAAAAATCGGACATAACCGTGTTCATTTCGGGCTATACCGTAAGATATAAAATCGACCTTGCTCCCGACGCTAAAGACTACTTTGAAGCGAACGGATTAAAGGCGGAAATAAATCAATTTTTAAATAAGACTTTCTGCGCGGACTTTTACGGAGAATTCGGACTTAAAGAAGTCAAAGAATTTTCGGACGAGATTGACATGCAGAATGTTTATTACGAAGCGATGAGCAGTGCGAGAGTAAGATGCTTTTCGGTTTCGGACGTCGAAATAATTGACGACAGAGAAGTCGAAACTTCGGCTTCGTATATGTGCGACGCGACGGAAGTCGGCAACGTTATTCTCGCGGGAACGGTGTCCGCCGTAAGAGAAAAGGAAACGAAAAACGGAAAGCCTTTTTTTATAATAGATTTTTCTGATACGACCGCGAAAATGAGCGGCGTGTATTTTTCGAAAAAGAACACCGTCGATAAGATAAGAGCGAGCGTTATCGTAGGGGCGGATATAATTGTAAAAGGGAAACTTTCGTTTTATAAAGAAAAAAACTTGTCTTTAACGATCGATAAAATAAATCTTTGCAAATTTCCTGACGACTTTGAAATCGAAAAACTTCCGCCGAAGCCTGTGCCTTCGAGATACAGAAAGGTTTTTCCCGAAAAGGCTACCACGTTAAAGGTGGCGAGCATGTTCGATACCGAAAAACCTCTTTCTGACGAAGTTCTGAACGCTACATACGTTGCGGTAGATATAGAAACGACAGGGCTTAATCCGAGCTTCGACGAGATAACAGAGATTGCCGCCGTAAAAATAGTCAACGGTAAAATTTCGGAAACGTGGACCACGCTTATCGATCCGAAAAAAAAGCTCGATCCCGAAAATATTGCGATAACGGGAATAACGGACGAAATGCTTCAGGGTAAACCCGATGTAAAAGAAGTAATAGGAGATTTTCTTCTGTTCGTAAAAGATTCGGTCGTCGTCGGACATAACTTTGTCGAATTCGATAAAAAATTTCTCGATAAAGCCGCCGAAAAGTGTGAATACGAATTCAATAACGATATGATAGACACATGGCCGCTTTCGATGGATCTGGTTCCGGGACTTAAAAAATATAAGCTTAACTTCGTTGCGGATTACTTTCATATAGAATTCCATCATCACAGGGCGCTTTCGGATGCCTGGGCGACGGCTGAAATTTTTATCGAACTTATGCGCGTAAAGTACGAAAAAGAGCATAAAAATTCGTAAAAATGGATATAAAAATTATGTACGGCGGCGAATATACCGCTATCGGACGATAATTTTTGCTTAAATTTTTACTAAAACGAGAAAAAACGCTTGCGTATATTTCACGATTATGTTATTATATATGCGAAATAAAGACTTAACGTATGAGAGCGGTCAACCCGTTCTCATATTTTTATGTAGGCAGGTAAGATGAAAGTCAAATCGGTTGAAGAGATTAAAAATTTTCTCGTTCCGTACGGTGAAAAGCTCGGTATAGAAGTTGTCGAAGTCGAATTCAAGCAAGGTAAAAGTCCGTCCATGACCGTGTATATAGATAAGCCGGGCGGAATAGATCTTAATTCGTGCGAAGCGTTCCATCGTTCGATAGACGAGCCGCTCGACGAACTCGATCCCACTTACGGTTTGCCGTATACGCTCAACTGTTCGAGTTTGGGACTCGACAGACCTTTCAAAACGCAGAGAGATTACGAAAGAAATATCGGCGAAGAAGTGGAAGTAAAACTTTATAAGGCGGTCGGCGGAAAAAAACTTCTTGAAGGTATTCTTAAAGAAGCGAGAGAAAATAACATCGTTCTGGAAACCGAAAGGGAAACGCTTTCGATTGAAAAGAGTGCGATTTCACGCATAAATAAGCTTATAACGATCGACTAAACAAAAATTAAAATAAAGCCTGCCGCGGCTTTAACGCGGCGCTAAAATTATAAAAAATTTAACGGAGATAAAAAATGTTAAGTAAAGATTTCTTTCTGGCACTCGAAGATTTGGAAAAAGAAAAGGGTATTCCGCAGGACGTATTTAAAGAAATGCTGGAATCCGCTTTTGCCGCCGCTTATAAAAGACAGACGGGCGATCCGAGAGGTATAGAAGTAAAATTCCTTCCCGAAAAGAACGCGATAAAATTTTACAGCACGCAGACCGTAGTCGACGAAGTGGAAGAATACGGCAAGCAGATAAGTCTCGAAGACGCGCAGGCTATTAAAAAATCTTATAAAGTCGGCGACGTCATAGTAGAAGAAATTTTCCCGAACAAAGATTTCGGAAGAATCGCTTCTCAGACGGCTAAACAGGTTATCATGCAGCGCATGAAAGAAATTGAAAAAGCCAACATGCAGAGCGAATTCGAAGATAAAGAAGGCGAACTTCTTACCTGCGTCGTAAGACGTATCGACGATAAAAACGTTTACGTTGAAATGGGCCCCAACCAGATGGAGGGTGTTATGCTTCCCAAAGATCAGGTTCCCGGCGAAAAGTACGAACTCGGACAGAAGCTTAAAGTTTTCGTTAAAAAGGTAAAAGCTACCGGAAAGAACACACAGGTTCTCGTTTCGAGAACTTCCACCGGACTCGTTAAAAAACTTTTTGAAAACGAAGTACCCGAAATTAAGTCGGGCATCGTTCAGGTTAAAGCCGTCGCGAGAGAAGCCGGACAGAGAACGAAGATCGCAATTTACAGCGAAGATCCGCAGATCGATCCCATCGGAACCTGTGTAGGTCCCAAGGGCGTGAGAGTAAATGCGATCGTCGCAGAACTCGGCGGGGAGAAAATAGATATTATTCCCTGGAGCGAAAATCCGCTCGAGTTTATCGCCAAGGCATTGTCGCCGGCTAAGGTTCTTAAGGTTTACGCTTTAAGCGAGACGGAAAATACGGCAAGAGCGATCGTCCCCGATGATAAACTTTCGCTCGCAATAGGAAGAGACGGTCAGAACGCAAGACTTGCAGTAAGGCTTACGGGCTGGAAGATAGACGTGAAGAGCGAATCGAGCGTTATGGAAGACGAACCCGCAGAGGAAGAAGCAGACGGAAACGCAAACGAACAATAATAACCGAAACGGAGTGCTTTGATGACCGGAAAGAAAGTTCCGATGCGCACGTGTATAGCGTGTCGCGCGTGTAAAGAGAAAAAGGACCTTTTAAGAATAGTGAAGACAAACGAAGGAATAGTACCCGACGCGTCGGGTAAACTTTCGGGACGAGGAGCGTATGTTTGTTACGACTCGGTCTGCGTCGCAAAGATGAAAAAAACGAAGGCTTTGAACAGAGCTTTTTCGTGCGATGTCCCGGAGTCGGTTTACGACGGAATTGAGGAGGCGATAAAAAGTGAAAACAAAAGCTGAAACTCTTGTCGGCTTCGCAATAAGGGCAAACAAATGCCGCTTCGGAGTAAATTCGATTGAGTCTCTCAAACATGCTGAACTTTTAATCGTTTGTCCGACGGCTTCCGACAATACTAAAAAAGAAGCGTTAAAATTATCAAAAAAACTTTCGGCAAGGCTGTATATATCGGTAAAGCCGCTGGAAGAAACAACATATAAAGAAAATTGCAAACTTATTGCTATAACCGATAAAAATTTTGCTAAACCGATAACCGAATTTTCGGACGGCAGTTTCACGGAATACAACACGGAGGCTATAAATGGCTGAAAAGAAAGAACTTCAGAATTCAAATATAAAAAAGGCAATAGATAATTCGTTTAAGGAAGGCGTTCAGGAACTTCTTTCTAAGGTCAAAAGCGATTCTGCGGAAGGAAAAACGTTAAGACAAGCGCTCGAAGAAAAGCTTGCTTCGCTTAAAGCTCCCGAAATTGCGGTTAAAGAAGAAAAGTCCGACACCGCCGCCGAAACCGTAAAACCCGTCGAAGAAGCGAAAAAGGAAACGGTTAAGGAAGTTAATGAAACGGTTTTTTCCAAAAAGACGGAAAAGGAAGAGAAAGTTTCCGAAAAGCAGACGGAAAAAACAGTCGAAGAAAATAAGGAAGCTTTAAAGCCCGAAACTCCGGTAGAAGCGAAGCCTGAAAAAAATCAGGAAAAGAAAGAAAAGTCTGAACCCGCTTCCGAACCCGTAAAACCCGAAAAGGAAGTTAAGCAGGCAGAAGAAAAGAAGCCGGAAGAAAGAAAGCTCGCGAGCTTTATCGTAAGAAGAGAGGGTGCATACGTAGACCCAACCCGCCAGAAAAAGAACGACAAGCCGCAGGGCGGATACAGAAAAGAATACGTAAATCCCGACGCAGGAAACGGCAAGGGCAACCGTCCTTATAAACCCGCAAACGGCGGACAGAACGGTCAGAACAAGTCTTTTGACAGACCTAAAGTATTCACCGCTCCGGTAGCAGCGGCTCCGTTCAACAAGGATTCGAAGAATTCTTACGGACAGAAGAAAAAAAATTCGGGTGAAAAGTCTTACGAAGACAAGAGAGTTCTCAACAAGAGAGCGTTGATTAAAAACAACGTTTCGATAGAAGATTTCGACGAAGATAAGTCGGGATACAGAAAGGCGAGATTCAAAAAGAACAAACAAAAGGAAGAAACGCCTGTAGTAAAAATAGAAAAGGCGGTTATCACTTCCGAAATTATTCCTATAAAAGTTCTGAGCGAAAAGCTCGGTATTTCGGCAATCGAAATCACGAAGAGACTCTTTAAAGAAGGAATAATGAAGACTATAAACGATTCGATAGATTACGATACCGCGGGATTCATTGCGGCGGATCTCGGAATAGAACTTGAACTTAAACTCGAAAAGACGGCGGAAGACAAACTTTCCGAAATTTTCGGCGATAACGTTCCGGAAGACGAAGCAAAGCTTGTTAAGCGTCCTCCAGTAGTTACGGTTATGGGACACGTAGATCACGGTAAAACGTCGCTTCTCGACAGAATCAGAAAGACTAACGTTACGAGCGGCGAAGCCGGCGGCATAACTCAGCATATCGGCGCATATCAGGTAACTCTTGGCGGAAAGACGATAACATTCCTCGATACTCCCGGACACGAAGCGTTTACCGCTATGAGAGCGAGAGGCGCGCAGTGTACCGATATAGCCGTTCTCGTAGTAGCTGCGGACGACGGCATAATGCCTCAGACTATCGAAGCTATTCACCATGCGAAAGCTGCGGGCGTTTCGATAATCGTAGCGGTAAACAAAATAGATAAAGCCGAAGCTAATATCGAAAGAATAAAAACTCAGCTCACCGAACACGACATCCTTATCGAAGAATGGGGCGGGGACGTAATGCTTTGTCCCGTTTCGGCAAAGACCGGTCAGGGTATCGAGGAACTTCTGGAATCCATAAACCTTCTTGCTGATATCAAAGATCTTAAAGCTAATCCCGACCGGAAAGCAAAGGGCGTCGTTATCGAAGCGAAGCTTGATCCGAACAGAGGTTCGATAGCTACCGTACTTATTCAGAACGGTACTCTCAAGGTTGGCGATTCGATCGTCGTCGGCACCGTTACCGGTAAGGTAAGAGCGATGAGCGACGATAAAGGCAGAAAAATTTCTTCCGCAGGTCCGTCGGTTCCCGTTTCTATCATGGGACTTGACGACGTTCCGAACGCGGGCGACACTTTATATGCGGTAGAACAGGCAAACCTTACCAAGCTCGTTGCCGAAGAAAGAAAGAACAAAGAAAAAGAAGAACGTATAAAGCAGGCTTCGAAAGTTACGCTCGACGATCTTTTCAGTAAGATCGAAGACGGTCAGGTAAAAACTTTGAACATCGTTGTAAAAGCCGACGTAAAAGGCTCGGCGGAAGCCGTTAAATCGTCGTTTGAAAAGCTTTCGACCGACGAAGTGAAGGTAAACGTTATTCACTCGGGCGTAGGCGCAATAAACGAATCGGATATAATGCTTGCGGATTCGTCGAACGCTATTATCATCGGTTTCAACGTAAGACCGGATTCCAACGCAAAACAAACCGCGGAAAGAGCCGGAGTCGATATAAAACTTTACAGAGTAATATACGAAGCAATCGAAGATATTCAGAAAGCTATGAAGGGTATGCTCGCTCCCAAGTATAAAGAAACTTATATGGGCAAAGCGGAAGTCAGAGAAACCTTCAAAATTACGGGCGTCGGCATGGTTGCCGGTTGCTACGTTGTGGACGGAAAGATCGTCAGAAACGGCAAACTTCGTATTTATCGCGACAATGTAATGATTTGCGAAGGCAACGTATTACAGCTTAAACGTTTCAAAGACGACGTAAAAGAAGTCGCTCAGGGTTATGAATGCGGTATTTCGATTGAAAATTTCAACGATATCAAGAACGACGACTTTATCGAATGTTACGTTATAGAAGAAGTAAATAATTAAAAGGTGTTACAATGAAACCCGCAAGAACGGAAAGAATGGCGTCGGAACTTCAGAAAGCTCTTTATGAAGTTATTACGCGTAAGATCAAAAATCCGCTTATAACCGAAATGTTCTCGATAACGAGAGTGGAAGTAAGTAAAGATCTTTCTTATGCTAAAGTTTATATAAGCGTTTTTTCGGCCGATCCCGTCAAAAAGAAAATTACGTTTGACGAAATTAAAAAATCGTCCAAAGAAATAAGATACGAACTTGCAAAAGAAATCCGTGCGAGAATCGTTCCCGAACTCGACTTCGAACAGGACGATTCTATTGCATACGGCGATAAAATGGAAAAACTTTTCCTTAAAATAGAAGGTAAAGACAAAAATTGATATTTTATCCGAATATGCGGTAAAGGTAAATCCGTTCAGCGGTTTATCGGCGGATTCGGACAAGCTTATCACAAACCGAACTTATGAATAAAAATCTTAAAATTTCCGAAATAAAAGACGAACTCTTAAAATCGTCGAGTTTTGCGATAATCTGCCACACGCGTCCCGACGGAGACGCGATAGGCAGCTCTTCGGCATTAAAAAAAGGACTTATATCCATAGGAAAGCGTGCGGACGTTTTCTGTGAGGATCCTGTTCCCGAAAAGTTTTCGTATCTCGGCGTTATAAACGACTATTCTTCCGAAATAAAAGGAGAATACGACGCTTACGTCGCTGTTGATTGCGCCGACGAAGCGAGACTCGGCTTTCTTTCGGAAATTTTTTGTAAAAAAAGAAATACTTTCAATATAGATCATCACGTTTCGAACACGAGATACGCAAAGTTCAATTATGTTTTCGATAATTCTTCGAATGCCGAAAATATTTACGATTTATTAAAAGCTATCGGTGTTAATATAACGAAGGACATAGCGATGTGTCTTATGACCGGAATTTGTACCGATACGGGCAATTTTTCGCATAAAAACGTTACGGAAAGATCTCTTTCGGTTTCTTCAGATCTCGTAAAATGCGGAGCCGATCTCAATCTTATTTATAACGAAACTTTCGTTAAACAATCCAAAAACAGAGCGAAGCTCTTTTCGATGTTTTCGGGAAATCTAAGATATTTCCTTGACGACAGACTTTGCATAGGCATTATAACCAAAGAAATGTTCGATAAAAGCGGCGCAGGCAGAGACGATACGGAAGGTTTTATAGATTTCGCATTATCGATCGATTGCGTCGGCGTTGCCGTTTCCGTAATGGAAGTCGGAGATAAAAAATATAAAATAAGTTTCCGCTCGAAAGAACTCGACGTGAATGAAATCGCGGGAGTTTTCGGCGGAGGCGGGCATGTTCTCGCAAGCGGATGTATGATTTGCGGGTATTTGGAAGACGTTATAGACAGAATAGTTTTTGCCGTAAAACAGCGTATCTGAAATTAAACTAAAATAAGAAAAACAGGAATTATGAACGGGTTTGTAAATATTATAAAACCGCAGGGCATGACTTCTGCTTTGTGCGTTATGCTCTGTCGTAAAAAACTTACAAAACAATTCGGCAAGACTAAACTCGGTCATATGGGGACTCTTGATCCTATGGCGAGCGGAGTTCTTCCGATGGGGATAAATCAGTCGAGCAGGCTTTTCGATTATCTTCTGGATAAAACAAAAGTTTACGTCGCGACGTTTAAATTCGGATACGAAACCGATACTCTCGACGAAACGGGAACTGTAATCGACAGCGGATACAGAACGCCGACCGAAGAAGAAATCGAAAACGTTCTTTCCGGATTTATAGGGGAGATAGATCAGATACCTCCGAAGTATTCCGCGAAATGCGTAATGGGTAAGCGCGGATACGAACTTGCAAGGCGCGGTGTGGATTTTACGCTCGAGCCTAAAAAGGTTACGATTATCGATCTGAAACTTATAGAAAAAACGAGCGATGACGAATTCGTCTTTTATATAAAATGTAAGGGCGGAACTTATGTCAGATCTATCGGAAGAGATATTGCTTACACTCTTGAAACAAAGGCTACTATGACGGCTTTAGACAGGGTAGAGGCGGGAATATTCAAAGAATCTTCCGCCGTAACGCTCGATGACTTTATGGAGGCCGACGACGTTACCGAATTTATAATTCCGTCCGACGACGTTTTATCGTTCGATAAACTTGTTTTAGAAAAGGACGTCGCGCAGAGAATACTCGACGGTTACTTTATAGACGAGATTTTATATCCCGACGGAACGTACAGGGTGTATTCCGAAAACACATTCTGGGGAGTCGGTATAGTTAACGAAAAAAAACTGAAAATAGTAACTTATGTCAGAGATATTTAGTATAAAAATAACCAGTAATTTATTATTAAAATGAAAGATTGCATTTTAGCTCTCGGTTTTTTTGATTCCGTACATATCGGACACAAAAAAATAATTGAAGAAACGATTCTTTTATCAAAAAAATTTAATGCCGTTCCCGCGGTTTTGCTTATGGAGGGCGATCTGAATTTTTTCACGGGTAAAACTACGGGACTTATATTTACGCCGGACGAACGTCGTGAAATTTTTTCGGATTCTGGTATAAAAGAGATTGTTTCCTTTAAGCTTTCGAAAGAATTTCTGGACCGCTCGAAAAGCGAATTTCTGAAAACACTGAAAAACGATTATAACGTAAAAGGTTTTGTTTGCGGAAACGATTTTACATTCGGTAAGAACGCCGAAGGGAACGTTGATTATCTTAAAAAATATTGCTCTGATAACGATCTCGGACTTTCCGTTATAGAGGACGTTACCGCTAAAGGGAAAAGAGTTTCTACGAGAGATATAAAAAAGCTGCTTTTATGCGGAGATGTAGAGAATGCAAACGCCGAACTTTCGTTCCCGTTTTATTATACGGTTAAAGATATTTTCGTAAAAAACGGCGAAACAGCTTTATTTTTCGACTATATTAAAATTGTTTTATATAGCGGCTTATACGACGCGTATTTTTTAAGGGACGGGGTAAAGTATTTTATAAAAGTATCGTTTAACGGAAGCGACCATATGATGACCGTTGTATCCGGGGATGTATCTGAACTTAAAATAGGCGATAAAATTTTTATAACCGGAAAAGTATCTTAAAAGGTGACTATATGATTAAATTCGGACCGAGCGGCAATTCGGCGAGTTTTTTCGATGAAGGTTTTAAAACCGGACTCGAATCTGCCGAATGGACTAAAAAACGCGGACTCGATTGTTTTGAATATTCTTTCGGCAGAGGCGTTAATATTTCGAAAGAAACGGCGATTAAATTAGGCGAATCGTTTAAAAAAGCGGACGTAGAATTATCCGTTCACGCTCCGTATTTTATCAATTTTGCCAATCCCGACGACGAAATGGCGGCTAAATCTTACGGGTACGTTTTATCATCCGCTGCGGCTGCCGTATATATGCAGGCAGGCAGAATAGTTTTTCATCCGGCGGCTCAAGGTAAAATGCAGCGCGACGAAGCCGTTTCTCTCACCGAAAAAAGATTGGAAATTTTACGCGACAAAATATACGAAAACGGTTTTGAAAATATAAAATTCTGTCCCGAAACGATGGGAAAACTCGCCCAGATAGGCACTGTGGAAGAGATAACCGAGTTTTGCAAACTTGATAAAATTTTTTATCCATGCGTGGACTTCGGTCACGTCAACGCGAGAGAACAAGGCTCGCTCAGAACCGACGACGGTTTTGCCGAAATTCTTGACTATATGATAAAAAATCTCGGATACGAAAAAGTAAACGACATGCACGTGCATTTTTCGAAAATAGAGTATGGAAAAAAAGGTGAAATCCGCCATCTTACTTTTGAAGACAATATTTATGGGCCGGAGTTCGAGCCGCTTGCAAAGGCTCTGATAAAATTCGATCTTCATCCGTATATTGTGTGCGAGTCGGCGGGAACGCAGGCGGAAGACGCTCTGTATATGAAAATGTCTTACGAAAATTTACTTAAAACTGTAAATTTATCGGCAAAACTAATAAAAAATAATTGAATTTAAGATATTTTAGCCGCTTTAGCGTATTATAGTATTTTTTTATTTTAGATATATTGACACACGCTTAAAGATTTGCTACAATATATAGTAGATTTACAGAGTTTTGAAGGCGTTTTTCGCCTTTTAAGTTTTAATTCCGTAATTTTAAAGGACAATATTATGAACGAGAATTTTTACGAACTCAAAAACAATCAGGCTTATTATTTCACGGACGAAATAAACAGATATTACTTTACCGGTCTTAAAACGACGGACGGCAATCTTATAATCAAAGGGAATGAAAAGACTCTATATATAGACAGCAGATATTATTCTTACGCAAAAGAATTTCTTGAAGGAAAGTGCAACGTAGTTTTATTCAAGAATTACGAAGAATTTTTCGAAGCTCTTAAAAATCAGGGTGTAGATGAACTGTTTGTAGACTATACCGTTATGACTGTAGCTGAGTACGAACAGATTTTATCTCACGGTTTCAAGGTTTCGGACTGCACAAAAGAACTTACCGGAGTAAAGATTGTAAAATCGGATAAAGAAATCGAATATATTCAGAAGGCTTGCGACATAGCTTTCGAAGCATATCAGAAGACTTTGCCGTTTATTAAAGAAGGCGTTACCGAAGCGTATGTGAGAGACGTTCTCGAGGACAATATGAAAAAGCTCGGCGCGTCGGGGACAAGCTTCGACACGATAGTGGCTTTCGGTAAAAACGCCGCCGTTCCTCATCACGAGACTTCGGACGCTAAACTCGAAAATAATCAATGCATCCTTATGGATTTCGGCTGTAAATACAAAGGATATTGTTCCGATATTACGAGAATGATGTTCTTGGGAACTCCCGATGATAAGTTTATGACCGCTTACGAAGCCGTATTAAAAGCCAACGTAACCGCGGAAGAAAAAATCGAAAAGGGAATGACCGGCATCGCCGCGGATAAAATTGCGAGAGACATTCTTGACGAAAGCGGCTATAAAGGATTATTCACGCACTCTTTGGGACACGGCGTAGGACTTTATATACATGAATTTCCGAGACTATCGCCTAAATCCGGAGATACTTTAGAGAACGGAATGTGCTTTACCGTAGAACCGGGCGTATATTTAGACGGGGAATTCGGTATAAGAATAGAAGATTCTCTTTATATGAAGAACGGAAAAGCCGTCAGATTTTTCAGAGACGATAAAAACCTTACGATATTAAAATAAAAATTTTAAGATAAAACAAAGATAAAAAGGAGAAATTTATGATTTCAGCAGGCGAATTCAGAAAAGGCGTTACTTTCGAATACGAAAATAACATTTATACGATCGTAGACTTTCAGCACGTTAAACCCGGAAAGGGAGCGGCGTTCGTAAGAACTAAAATGAAAAACATCGTAACCGGAGCGGTTCTCGAAAAAACCTGGAACCCGACCGAAAAGGTTCAGGAAGCTACGATTACTACGAGAAATATGACTTATTCGTATTCCGACGGAGAACTTTACTACTTCATGGACGACGAATACAATCTTACTCCGTTAAACTACGATCAGGTATCCGACGCTCTTAAATGGATTAAAGAAAACGATCCCGTCGTTGTTAAATCGTATAAGGGAGTTGCGTTCTCGGTAGAATGCGAAAACTTCGTAGTATTGCAGGTAACTCAGGCCGATCCTTCGGTTAAGGGTAACACGGCAACCAACGTTATGAAGGACGCCGTTGTAGAAACCGGAACGAAAATTCAGGTTCCCATGTTCGTTGAAGAGGGCGAGTATATCAGAATCGATACGAGAACCGGCGAATATATGGAAAGAGTAAAGAAATAAACAAAAGTCGCCCACTGTTTTTGGTGGGCTTTTCTTTTATTCAGTGATTTTCAGATTGTTTTAATAGTATTTATGTGTGATATAAATGTTTTGGACAATCTTTTAACAGTTGAAATAACGGAGTTTAAAAGTGAGAACTGCTATTATAACGGGAGCTTCCGGCGGAATAGGTTATCAGACTTCTCTGGCTTTCGTAAAAGCCGGATATGCGGTCGTAGCCGTATATAATTCAAATGAAGCTTCCGCAAAAAAACTTGCCGAAGAAGCTCAAAAATCGTATAACGGAATCGTTTATCCCGTAAAAATCGATTTGGCTTCTTCGAAAAGCATTTCGGACGGAATAAAAGAAATTTTATCGGAGTTTAAGTCTATAGACGTTCTGGTAAATAACGCCGGCGTATCTTACGTCGGATTATTGCAGGACACTTCGGAACAAGATTACGACAGAGTTTTTAACGTCAATATGAAGTCCGCATTCTTGCTTACGAAAGCCGTTTTGCCGTCTATGATAGAAAAAAAACACGGCAAAATCGTAAACGTTTCGTCTATGTGGGGAGAAAGGGGCGCTTCGTGCGAGGTTGTGTATTCCGCTTCGAAAGCGGCTCTTGTTGGTTTTACTAAAGCTCTCGCTAAAGAAGTCGGACCTTCCGGAATAAACGTAAATACGGTTCTCCCGGGAGTCATAGACACAAAAATGAATTCGAGGCTCACTCCCGAAGATATCGAAGAACTTAAAGATTCGACGGCGATGGGAAGAATAGGAACGCCCGAAGAAATAGCGGAGCTTATACTTTATCTCTGTTCCGAAAAGTCGAGCTTTATAACCGGGCAGGCGATAGCCGCTGACGGCGGTTTTATCGGCTGAATTCCGAAAAAACATTATAAACATAATCAAAATCAAATAAAAATCATAAAAATTCTTGAATATAAGGGCGAAAAATGAAAAGATCAAGCGGAATTTTATTACATGTTTCCAGTCTGAAAAACAAATACGGCATAGGCACTTTCGGAACGGAATGTTACGAATTTATAGATTTCTTAAAAGAATCCGGGCAAAAATTCTGGGAAGTGTTACCGCTGAATCAGACGGGATTCGGCGATTCGCCGTATTCTTCGTGTTCGGTATTTTCGTTCAATCCGTATTTTATAAGTCCCAAAGCTTTAGCCGGCGAAGGGCTTTTACACGATAAAGAACTTAAATGTTTCGAAGACGGCTCGAAGTACGTCGATTACGGCAAACTTTACAATACGAGATTCAGAATTTTGAGACTGGCGTTTTCAAGATTCGATAAAAACGATAAAGAGTTCAGAAAATTCGTAAAAAAGAACGAATACGGCGATTATGCTCTTTATATGACCATAAAAGGGATTTTTTCCGGCAAAGCCTTTTACGACTGGGCTCCCGAATATAAGTTCAGAAATTCCGATACAATGGAATACGTAAAAAAACAGTATAAAGAAGAAATTTTGTTCTGGCAGTTTTTGCAGTACGAAGCATCTTCCGAATGGGAAATGGTTAAGGGATACGCTAAAGAAAACGGTATTTCGATAATAGGAGATATGCCTTTTTATCCCGCATACGACAGCGCAGACGTTTGGGCGAACCCGAATCTATTTAAACTCGACGACAATCTTTTTCCGAGAAAAGTTGCGGGCGTTCCGCCGGATTATTTTTCCGAAACCGGTCAGCTTTGGGGCAATCCCGTTTACGACTTCGACGTTATGAAGTCAGACGGGTATTCCTGGTGGATAAAAAGATTTAAGTACGCTCTTAAAACTTTCGACTATGTCAGATTAGACCATTTCAGAGGATTCGACAGATATTACGAAATCGACTACGGCAGACCGGACGCTAAAATCGGCAGATGGGTAAACGTTGACGGCGAAGGGTTCTTCAAAATCGTTCACGATAATGTAAAGAAGGATAGAATTATAGCCGAAGATCTCGGAATAATAGACGACGGAGTAAGAGAACTGCTTAAAAAATGCGGCTATCCTGGAATGAGAATTTTATCTTTCGCTTTCAACGGGGATGAAAAAAACTTTTATCTTCCCGAAAAAATCGAAGACAATTCGGTATGTTTCACGGGTACGCACGATAACGATACTCTTATAGGGCTTATCGAACATTTTTCTGAATGGGATAAAAAGAATTTTTATTCCGGAGTTAAAAACAGTCTCGGAATTTTCAAGATAAAAAAGACGATAAAGACAGAAAAAGACCTTGCCGAAGCGGTTATCGAACTCGGCTTCGCGTGCAAGGCGGAACTTTTTATATTGCCTCTTACAGACGCTGCGCTTCTTACCGGCGATTACAGAATGAATACGCCGGGCAGGGAAACAGACAACTGGACGATGAGAATTCCTTCATCCGCGACTTCTAAAAAAATCTCGTCAAAGCTTAAAAAACTTTGCGAAAAGTATAAGAGAAACTGATTTTAAAAAGGCTGAAATATACGGAAATAAGATTTGCGGTATTAAGCAAGATTATAACTATAAATACGGTATCAAACTATGAAACCGAAATTCCAGCAGAAAAGAAGATAAACAAGGTATACGTCGAGGGCGGTAAGAACCGGCATAAGGAGCATAAAAAGCATGCTTTTGAGCTTATATTTCATGATAAACATAAAAGCGTAAATGCCGCCCGCTCCGCCTAAAAGAGCGGGTAAAAACAATTTTATGTCGCCGACTTTTTCTTTGTTCATTTTTCTGATGCGTTTTTCTTCCTTTTCAGTGAACTTTTTATTTGTAAAATAGTCAGTTTTCAATGAAGAATAAACGGGAGACGGTTGACTTTTTTCAGCGTAATCGGTTTCGTTTTTCTCGCTTTCGGGAGCAGCTTCTGTACCGGAAGCTGCGACTTGATTTTCAGACGTGCAAGCGGACTGATCTTCTAAAGCTTTGTTTTCGTCAGCGTTCTCGGGTATATCTGACTTGTCGGTTCCGTCATAACTTGTTGCGGGCGGTTCTGTAAAAAGCACGCCGGAATTTAAGAGAGACGAAAA
Source organism: Clostridiales bacterium (assembly GCA_003538975.1). Taxonomy (GTDB): domain Bacteria; phylum Bacillota; class Clostridia; order Christensenellales; family Borkfalkiaceae; genus UBA11475. Next base: position 351,277 of record DPQQ01000010.1, read on the forward strand.
TTCTGCGGCGTCCTTCTGATATTTAAGCATAAGTGCGCCGTAAACGTTGACTGCGATAAAATAGGTTATAAAAACGATATAACAAACGGTGAGCATAATATTTTAATCCTTAAATTTAAAATATTTTGCCCGATTTTTTTGAAAATATAGACATTTAAGCCGTTTTTATGCTAAAATAATAAAAATACAGGGATAGCTTATAATATAAAACTATAAAGAAGCGATCCCGAAAGAAATACAGAATTTTATATCAGGGGATTTATAATGAAGTGTATTTACTGCGGTTGTATGGACAGTAAGGTTGTCGATTCGCGTTCGTCGGAGGACGGATCTTCGATAAGAAGAAGAAGGGAATGTATGCAGTGCGGCAAGCGTTTCACTACATACGAAACGATTGAAACCGCTACAGTTCTCGTCGTAAAAAGCGACGGCATGAGACAAGCCTTCGATTCGAATAAGATAAAAGCGGGGATAATAAAGGCGTGCGAAAAACGTCCCGTTCCCATGCAGAAAATCGATCAGCTTGTAGACAGTATAAGAAAAAGAGTTTACAATAATCTCGATCAGGAAATAACTTCCAAAGCCATCGGTGAAATGGTTATGGAAGGTCTTAAAGAAATAGACGAAGTCGCTTACGTAAGGTTCGCTTCTGTCTATCGCTCGTTCAAGGATATTTCGTCTTTTATGAACGAACTCGAAAAAATGATAAAAAAATAATATTTAAAAAGTATTTATTAAAATATTATAAAACGACTAATATAAGAGGGCTTTTATGCATCCGCAACCATTATTCGAATTATTCGGCAGGGGCGTGCATCTTTACGGCATATGCATAGCCGTGGGAATACTTGCCTGCATAATACTGCTATTCAGATTTTTAACGCTTAACAAGGTCCCGTCGGACGTGCAGGACTTTATTTATTTTACGGCTATTTTCGCTATAATACTCGGCTTTCTGAGCGCGATGCTTTTTCAGGCGATTTACGACTATATCGCAAATCCGTCTGCGGGCTTCAAAATTACCGGAAGCATAACGGCAATGGGCGGCATAACGGGAGGCGCGGCGGCGTTCATCGCTATTTATTTCGGAATAGGTTATTTTGTTTTTAGGAAAAAGAACAATATTCACGTTAAATATTTTAACGAATTATTCAGATTTGCGCCGATAGGAATAACGGTTGCACACGGCTTCGGAAGAATAGGATGTCTTTTCGCGGGTTGCTGCCACGGAGCGTATCTCGGTCCCGATCCTGTTGCGGGCGGATTGTATATGCAGGGAACCGTTTATAGCGAAGCTCTAGGCGAATATGTTACGAAGTGGGGATATTACGTTCCCACTCAGCTCTACGAATCGATATTTTTATTCGTTCTTGCTGGTATTTTAACTTTTTTATACTTCAAAAAACGCTTTAACTGCACGATGATCGTTTATCTTATCGCATACGGTGTATGGAGATTTGTCATAGAATTCTTCAGAACCGATTACAGAGGAGGGACTGCGGGGCTTACTCCGTCGCAGTGGCAATCTTTTATTTTTATAGGAATTGCCGTCGCTCTTATAATAGTTTATAAAATCAAAAAATATCAGGTTTGTCTTCCGCCGCTCGATAGAGACGGGGATGAGAATAAACCGATAAAATAGAAAAATCTTGTATAAATCTGATGAAAAAAGAACGCGCCTTTTTTTTCCGGTGCGTTCTTTTTTCGTACGATAATAAAATAAGTCGCGTTAAAAGCGGATTTTTTAAAGTAAAAAAAGAGAACGAAAAAACGCCCGACCGAAGTCGGGCTATTCACGTCGATATTAAACTCGAGAAGAATTAACCGTTAACTTTTTTGGAAAGCTTGGCTTTTTTATTAGCCGCGTTGTTTCTGTGTAAAACACCCTTCGAGACAGCGGAGTCGATAGCAGAGAAGGTTTCGTTCAAAGCTGACTTAGCTTCTTCGGTCTTACCTTCGTTTACGAGAAGTTCAACCTTTTTGACGTAGGTTCTGACTTCGTTTTTAATCATTTTGTTCTGAGCTGCTTTTTTGTTTGATACGAGTACGCGTTTTTTAGCGGATTTAATGTTAGGCATTTATAATCTCCTTGAAGAAATATCTTTTTAGTTCTTTGCTTATTTTAGCATAATTTTATATCTTTGGCAACTATATTTTTAATAAATTCGATAAATTTGTTATGGTAAAACAATTTATATGTTTATTGAATATATTATATAGATTATAACTTCTTTTTTATAGTATAAAAGGCGGTAAAAATGAGGATAGGAGTCTTTGACAGCGGTATCGGCGGAATATCTGTTCTTATAAGGCTTGTTAGAGAATTAAAAAACGCGGAATTCGTATATTACGGCGATAATGAAAACGCGCCTTACGGAAACAGGAGCGACAGGGATATAATAAAACTTTCTTTTTTTGCTGCGAATAAGCTTTTATCTTATAATGCGGACGCGATAGTCGTTGCGTGCAATACGGCAAGTACGGTTGCGGGAAGCACTCTCGGTAAAATTCTGCCCGTTCCCGTTTTCGGAATCTGTCCGCCCGCCGAAAGAGAACTGTCCAAAAGCAAAACTCTTCTTTTGTGTACCGAAGCGACCGCGAAACGTTACCGTAAATACGAAGGCGTAAACGGCTTTAATGTTTATCCGGTAAAAGGATTGGTCGAAAAAATAGAAGGAGATCCTTTGTCAGCGGAAAAAATAGACGTAAAACCTTTTTTAAAAGGAATAACGGAGAGGTATGAAACGGTGATTTTGGGATGTACACATTATTATTTCGTAAAAATTGGGATAGCAAACCACTTGCGACCAAATAAAATTACGGACGGTGAAAACGAACTTGTAAAAGCTATAAAATATTATCCTAAATTAGTCAAAAATGAAAAATCGTCAAGTAAAAACAAGGTTTTATTCATAGGGTACGAGACAGATAAAAACGAACATATGTTTGATAAGTGGTTTACTGAATAAAATGCGACAAAAAATTTTTTATTTTGCAGTAAAAATTTTTTAAAAAGTGGTTGACAGTGGTCAAAATTTTAAGTATAATAAAAGTACGATTGAAGGGGGGATAAAAGTTTTGAACGAAAGACTTTACAAGCATCAGCTTGACGCAAAAAACAGAATGCGTATCCCCGCAAAACTTCGCGAAGGCTTGGGCGACGGTTATTCGATAACCTGCGCCGCCGGCGGATGTCTTTCGGTAATGAGCAAGGCGGAAACGGACGAGCTGCTTAATAAGTTCTCAAAGGTTTCGAGATTCAACGCTAAAGCCCAAAAGGTAATAAGATTCTTCGTTTCCAATCTTTGGGAAGCGGAGGAGGACAAGCAGGGCAGAATCCTTATTCCCGAAAACTTAAGAAAGTTCGCCAAACTTGACAAAAACCTTATAATACTCAGAAACGTCAACGGCATCGAAATCTGGAGCGAAGAAGTCTGGAACGAATATATGTCCGATATGGATATAAACGGTCTCGACGAACAGCTCGAAGAACTCGACTCCGTATTCGAAGGCGCAGATCTGTAAGGACGCGCTATGGACGGACTTAATCATTATTCCGTAATGCTCGAAGAGTGCATGGACGGACTTAAACTGAAAAACGGCGGAATATATTTTGACGGAACCTTAGGCGGCGCTGGACATTCTTACGAGATATTAAAAAGAACCGCTCCGGACGGAAAGCTTGTGGCAACCGACCTTGACGACTACGCTTTGAAAAGAGCGGACGAAAAGCTTAAAGAGTTTTCGGGAAGATATACGCTTATAAAAGACAATTTCAAAGATTTTGCCAAAATAAAAGAAAAACTTAACATAGACGCCTTTGACGGAATACTTCTGGATCTCGGAGTTTCGAGTTTCCAGCTGGACGATAAAAGCCGGGGATTTTCGTACATGGCGGAAGACGAACAACTCGATATGAGAATGGATCAGGTTCAAAGTTTTTCGGCAAAAGACGTGGTAAACGGTTATTCCGAAGAAAAACTCGCAAGAATTTTCACGGAATACGGGGAAGAAAAGTTTTCGAAACAGATCGCTAAAAAAATCGTTTCGGAAAGAAAGAACGCTTCTATAAACACCTGCGGCGAACTCAACAGAATAATAAGGGAAACAATCCCGAAAAAATTTCAGCAGGACGGTCATCCGTCAAAGAGAGTTTATCAGGCGATAAGAATAGAAGTAAACGGGGAACTCGACGAACTTAAAGAAACTGTTCTTTGTATGGCGAGAAGTCTTAAAATCGGCGGTAGAATAGTTATTTTAACATTTCATTCGCTCGAAGACAGACTCGTAAAGAACGCATTTAAGGAACTCGAATGCGACTGCATATGCGACAAACATTCGCCGATATGCACTTGCGATAAGACTCAGGAAGTTGAAATAATAACAAAACATCCGATCTTGGCGTCAGAAAAAGAATTAGGGGAAAACTCAAGATCGAAAAGCGCAAAATTAAGAATTGCGGAAAGAGTATTTAAGGAGAAAAAACATGTTAACTTTTAAACGTAACGAAACGTCAGATAAAAGATATGATTCCGATACGATGGTTCTTGACAGAGATAACACGGTATCGGCGTTCGATATAATCGAAGAAGCGAAAGCGAACGAAACCGAAGCCGAACTCAAAGAAAGAAAGTCGAGATGTCTTGACAGACTCCTTAATTACGAGCAGTATACGGTAGAAAAAAATAATAAAGAAGAAAAAGTTTCGGTAGAGGATACTCTCGATAAAATGATATCCGACGCCGACGGCATGCAGCTCACCAAAGACGATCTTCTTCCTTCGAGCACTACCATGCAGTTTGAAAACAACGATGAAATCGAAGATTTTGAAAAGGATATCGACGTTTCTTCTTCTAAAAGCATAAAGCCGATAGGTAAACTTCTTATCGTGGCTTATTGCGCACTTGTTTCGATAATCATGGCTTTGATTATCGTAAATACCGGAATTATCAACAATCTTAACGATTCCGCGACCGAACGCCGCGAAAGAGTTAACGACCTTCAGTCCGAATACGAAAGAGTTATGGACGAAGTCGATAACGTTAATTCCGAAGACTACGTCAAAAAAGTAGCCGAAAACGAGTACGAAATGGTAAAATAATCGTACCGACTTAATTTGATTACACCTTACCCTTCTTAAAAAGGACCGGCGGGTTATCCCGTCGGTTCTTTTTGCGTTATATAAAAGTCATGTAATAACCGAATATATTTATGCGGTCGGAATAATGTTTTATTTTTTTTAATATAATAAGCCGAATATACTTATAGGGCGAGCCGTAGGCTGTCGGTTCGTAAGGTAGTAAATGTCTTCTGAAGAATATTCGGTGTCTCTTTTACGGCGTAGAATTTTTGCGATTACTCTTGCTGTTTTATTTTTGTTTATAACCGTTCTCGGACGGCTTTTTTACGTACAGGTTGTTTCGGGCAAATCTTTAAGGGAAAAGGCGATAGATCAATGGACGAGAGAAATTCCGCTTACCGCAAAACGCGGTCTTATAACCGACGTAAACGGTGTTGTTCTTGCGGAGAACGATGATACTTATACTGTATTCGTGCGGAAAAAGGCTGTAAAGGATATAGAAAGATTATCGGAAATTTTATCGGAGTGTCTTGACGCTGATAAAGGCAAAATATACGAAAGGCTTACAAAAACGACTTCTTCCGAAGTGACGATAAAAAAGCATATAGATAAAGAAAAGATAGATAAGCTTTTAACTTATTCCGATTTTGTAAGCGGAGTTTATTATTCGAGAGACAATACGAGAGTTTATCCTTACGGTGAATTTTTGTCTCAAGTTCTCGGATTTACGTCGACCGACGGCAAAGGACAATCGGGACTCGAACTTTATTATGACGATTTGCTTAAAGGCAAAGACGGCGAAATTTTATACGAAACGGATATAGTCGGTATCGAAATAGAAGGTTCGTCGGCTTCGTATATTCCTGCGGTCGACGGACTTAACATAAAGCTCACGATAGACTACGGCGTGCAGCAGGTTGCCGAAGCCGCCGTTAAAGAAGCGTATACGGTAACCGGGGCGAAATCGGTAAAGTGCGTCGTCATGGATCCGTCGTCGGGGGCTATAAGGGCGATGGCGATAGCTCCTTCTTTCGATCTGAATAACGTACCGAGAGACGACACCGAAAGTTTGTTAAAACTCAGCCGCAATACGATAGTAAGCGACGTGTACGAACCGGGTTCTACTTTCAAGATATTTACAGCGACTGCTGATATAGCGGAATTTTACAAGGGAAACCAAAAAGCTTTTTCGACGTCGAAAATTTTTAATTCTTCGAGGTATCGTTATATCGACGGAACAAGGGTAAAGTGCTGGAGCGATCATAAGAACGGAAAACACGCCGCTCTCAATCTCGAGGGTGCGCTGAAAAACAGTTGTAATCCGATTTTTGTGGATATAGCGTGTTCTCTCGGTAAAAATACCATGTATAAGTACATAAATATGTTCGGTTTCGGCGAGACTACCGGAATCGACTTTACAGGCGAAGCTCACGGTATGTTGATGCCGGAATCTGCGGTAAAGAACGTAGATATTGCGAGGATAGGTTTCGGTCAGAGCGTTGCCGTAACTCCGATTCAGCTTGCGGCGGCGGTTTCATCCGCAGTGAACGGCGGATATTATTATAAACCGTATTTTTTGTCGGAAGTATATTCGTCTGACGGTAAGACGGTTGAAATAAAAAATCCGACTATTGTAAGAAAAACCGTGGATAAAAAAGTGTCCACAACTATTTCGTACATGCTCGAAAGCGTGGCTAAAGACGGAGGTGCGAAAAACGCTTATATCGAAGGTTATAAAATTGCGGGAAAGACCGGCACTGCGCAAAAATTCGAAAACGGAAAAATTGCAAGCGGCAAGTATGTTTCGTCTTTTATAGGTTTTTTTCCGTCGGACGCTCCGAAGTATCTTGTTTTATTCATAGTAGACGAGCCTTACGGACAGTATTACGGTTCGACGGTGGCAGCTCCGTACGCAAAGGAGATTTTCAACGGCATAATAAATCTTAAAAACGTTAAGCCTTACGAATAAATATTCTTTATTTATATCGCTCATTGACAAAATATAAAAAACGCATTATAATTAAATCAAAAAAATAAAGGCGGTTAAAATAATGGCGTTGCTTATGTGATGCCTGTATGAAATTTATGCTCGAAATAAAGAATTTAACTAAAAATTACGGTGATAAAAAAGCAGTGGACAACCTGAGTTTAGAGATAAACGGCGGCGAAATTTACGGTTTTATCGGACCAAACGGCGCAGGTAAAACCACTACTATCAAAAGTCTTGTCGGTATTTTAAAATTCGACGAAGGGGAAATTGTTCTCGGAGGAACGGATATTAAAAAAGATTCGCTGGCTTTTAAGAGAAAAATCGCATATATTCCGGATAATCCGGATTTATACGATTATATGACGGGAAATCAATACCTTAATTTTATTGCGGATATTTTTAAGGTTCCGTCAAGCGAAAGAAAGCAAAAAATCGAATACTATGCGAATAAATTTGCGATTTACGACGATCTGAACGCCGCTCTTTCGTCGTACTCGCACGGAATGAAGCAAAAAATCGCCATTATTTCGGCGTGGATTCATAGTCCCGAACTCATAGTGATGGACGAGCCTTTCGTCGGACTCGATCCCGAATCTTCGCATAAGCTGAAAGAAATGATGCGCGAACATTGCGATAACGGCGGAATAATTTTCTTTTCGACGCACGTTCTGGAAGTTGTCGAAAGACTTTGCGACAAAGTTGCGATAATTAAAAAGGGTAAGCTTATAAAATCCGGAACGGTTGAAGAAGTAAAAGGCGATAAAACGCTGGAAACAGCTTTCCTTGAAATGGAGAACTGAGCCGTGCTGAAAACTTTGTTTAAAAAACAGTTCGCCGAACTGAATAAATATTATTTTTACGACGCAAAAACGGGGAAAAGACGCGGAGCGGCAGGTACTGCCTTTACCGTTATAATGTTTGCGCTGCTGTTTTGCTTTTTAGGCGCGACTTTCTATTTTATGGCAGAAGGACTTTCGAAAGTTTTTCTTACTAAAAAAGACAGCGAGTGGATATATTTCGCGCTGGTTTCTATACTTGCGATTATGCTCGGAACATTCGGAAGCGTTTTCAACACTTATGCAAGCCTTTATAAAGCGAAAGATAACGATACGCTGTTATCTATGCCGATAAAGCCGTCCGCAATAATATTCGTAAGAATGACCGGCGTATTCGCAATGAGCCTTTTATATTCGGCGGTAGTATGGGTGCCTTCGTGCATCAGGTACTGGGTAGCGGTATCGCCTAACTTTTTACAGGTGTTGTTCCCGATAATAATGCAGTTCCTGCTTGCCGGGTTAGTAACTGTTTTAACGTCCGTTTTAGGCCTTCTGGTTGCGATAGTCTCGAATAAAATAAAGAACAAAACACTGGTAACGGTCATAGTAACGCTTGTTTTTATGGCGCTTTACTACGTTGTTTACGTAAAAGTTTATGATATATTGGGTGAAATCGCTTTGTACGAGGATAAAATAGTTTCGCTCGCAAAGTGGATTTATCCGATATACTGCCTTGCTTTGGGTTCGTGCGGAAACGTTTTGTATTTTTTATTATTTTTCGCTATGACCGCGGCTCTTTTAACGCTTTGCGTGGTAGTTATTTCAAAGTCGTTTTTTAAAACCGTTACGTCCGATACGTCTTCTGGCGGTAAAAAGAACAAAAAACATGAATTCAAAAGTAAAAGCGAGCTGAACTCGCTTGTCGGGAAAGAATTCAGAAAATTCTTTTCGTCCCCGACGTATATTCTGAATGCTGGACTCGGTGTTATAATAATGCTTATAGCTTTTATAGCGGCTCTTATAAAGTCCGTGGATATAAGGTTCCTTATAAGCGAACTGACAGAGAGCTTGCCGTTTATTAAAGATTTTATCCCGGTTGTGATTTTTCTTATTATCGCCACGATCGTTTCGATGGACTGTTATACCGCGCCGTCGGTATCGCTCGAAGGCAGGTCGATATGGATTTTACAGTCGCTTCCGGTAGATATTAAAAATATTTTTACGGCAAAGGAGACCGCTTCTGTTATAATAAATATCTTTCCGGCGGTCATACTTGCGGTTTCGCTTCCGATAATAGCGGGGGCGGGTGCGTTTGAGACGATACTCGTGGTTATAAATTCCGTTTTGTACGTCTATTTATCTGCCGACCTCGGTTTATATTTCGGAATAAAAAAGGCAAACGTAAACTGGACTAACGAGACCGTTCCTATAAAACAGAGCTTCCCTGTATTTATAACGACATTTGGCGGAATGGTATTAAATGCGGCTCTCTGCGGTTTATATTGGTTTTTATGCTCGTATTTAGCAGCATGGGTTTATCTTCTGATGCTTTTCGGAATATACGGTATAATATTGTTTTTTACAAGAAATTACATTATGACGAAGGGTGCGGAGAAATTCAAGAACCTGTAAAGACTATTTTAAGGCATAATTAAAATTTTTTAATAACCTTACATTATCATGAATAAAAAACTTACGGAAAAACTTAATGCTCTTTCGGACAAAAAATACCGCGATTTCCACTCGGGGCTTGTTCCGGGACTCGGTAAAGAAAAAATAATCGGCGTAAGAATTCCGGTTTTAAGAAAATTATATAAGGAACTTACGGCTGCGGAAAAGAAAGAGATTCTGAATACTTTGCCGCATGAATTTTACGAAGAATATATTTTACATTCGATAATCATATCGGATATGAAAGATTTCGGCGAATGCGTAAAAGAACTTGATAAATTTTTGCCGTACGTCGATAACTGGGCGGTTTGCGATTCGATAAGACCGAGAATTTTAACAGAAGACAGAGAAAAATTTATGGAATTTACCGAAAAGCTGATTTCTTCCGGTTTGGTTTATACGGCGAGATTCGGCGTAGAAATGCTTATGACGTATTTTCTGGACGATTATTTTAAGAAAGAATATCTTTATATGCCGCTTGCTGTCGACACAAAGGAATACTATCTCTCGATGATGGTCGCGTGGTTTTACGCAACCGCGCTCGGCAAGCATTACGAAGAAACGCTTGAATTTCTCGAAAATGGAAAACTTGATGACGAAACAATGAACCGCACCGTGAGAAAAGCGATCGAAAGCTTCAGAATATCCGACGATCGCAAGAAATATTTAAGAACGCTTAAAAGAATTTGATTTTTACTTTATGAAAATTTTAGTACCGGATTATTATACGGATTTTAAATGTAAATGCGGCGAATGTCGTCATTGCTGTTGCCACGGATGGGGAATAACTCTTTCGTATGAAGAATACATGCGTCTTCTGGGAATAGAATGTTCCGAAAAGCTCCGTAAAAAGCTCGACTGCGCGTTTTTCGTTCTGAAAGATTGCGACAACGAACGCTACGCCGAAGTAAATATGAACTACCTCGGAAATTGTCCGCTTCAAAGTGAAAACGGATATTGCACGCTTCAATGCGAATGCGGCGAAGAAGTTCTTCCGAAAATTTGCAGGGTTTATCCGAGAAATACTTATTATCCCGTAAACGGCGAAGGAGCCTGCGCGAACAGCTGCGAAAAGGTTGTTGAAATGCTTTTTGAAGAAAAAAACGGACTTTCGTTTAAAGAAATAGAGATAAAAAGCAAATTTACCCCGGAAATATCGGATGAAATTCTTAAAATACAAAAAGAAGCGCTCGGTTTTTTGCAAAACAGGAACTATTCGTTAAACGAAAGACTTATTATGCTCGGAGAGTATATGAAGGTAAACTCCGATAAAAAGGCGTACGGCGTCGCCGATTTTTGCGGAGCGATACTCGATACAGTGAGCGAGATAGAAAATTACAGTCCGTCTTTTAGCGAATACGCTTCGGTAGTCAACGGCGATTTCGGAGAGTACGGAATGAATCCCGAATTTTTCTTTAAAAAATATAAAGAAGAAAAAATTGCTTTTATAAATAATTTTCCCGATTATGGGATATGCTTCGAAAACGTAATGAACAATCATTTGTTTTTCGAAAGGTTCCCGACGGTTAATCCGGGGGAGACTGCCAAAGATAAATATATGGAACTTTGCGGAGTATACGCGATTACTTTTTTCGTTACGGTTGCGTATACTTACAGGCATAATTTAAAGAATGATTTTGTCGACGTTATCGCGGGGCTTTTCAGATGCTTCGAACATTCTTCGGCGGATTCTCTTATAAAAAGTTATTTAAAAAGAACCGGGAGGTATTCTTATTCGTTTATAAAAACGCTTCTTTTATCCGTTTAATACAATAGTCATAAAAACACAAGTAATTTATTGATTATATTTATCTTGTTTATGTCAGATATAAATATAAAAATTTTATTATGCGGATTAAAAGAGAGCCGCTGTACAGCGGCTCTCTTGAAATTTAATATTATTACGAGAACAAGCTTATTATAATGTTCTCGACTTCGTTTTTCATAGTGTTATAATTTAAATATTTGTGTTTGTCGTACGTGTTTTCATGTGCGAAGGATTGTATAAGGTTCATTGAAATATGAACCTTTTCTTTTATGTTGTCGGTTTTCACTCCGAGTTCGGAAAGTTTTTCTGAAGCCTTGGAAGTAATGTGGTCTTCTAAATTTATAAAATCTTCGTTAATATCTTTTTCGGTAACGGCAAGGGAATGGAGAATATTGTGAAGGTTTGCGTTTGAGCTGTGAATATCTATCGTCATATTTACGACGTCCGAAACGGCTTTTTTAAGATCGGAATCGCTGTTTAAGGTTTCGAAGTAATCCATAACGGGCAAAGCTACCTTATTTATATATATTTTAAGAACATAAGATAATATATCTCTTTTATTCTTAAAATAGCCGTAAATAATTCCGGTCGAAACGCCGGCTTTTTTTGCGATTTCGGGCGTATTTGCGGCATAATAACCGACTTCCGAAAAAATTTCGTAAGCGGCTTCGATTATTTTGTTCTTTTTTTCGATAGAACGTTCCTGTTGCGGTTGTCTGATTTTTTCCATACTGTCATTTTACACTTGTTTATCGGAAAAATCAATCTTTTTTAAAAAAATAATACGAATATGAAAAATTATTCATAAAATCTCTTGACAAATCGGTTAGCCGAGACTAAAATATTGGTAGAAAATATGAAAAAGAGTTCATATTCGTGTTTTAAGTCACGTTAAAGCCGAATATAAATATTGTGTTTTAAGGTAAACGCAATAAAGGAGATAAAAATGCCGATAGTATTCGCGCCGCTCGACAAACCTTTGAAGATTGTAAGAATAACCGCAGACGACAAGACGAAAAAACACCTTGAAAGTCTCGGAATAGTATTGAACGGCGAAATAATAGTTTTAAATACTTCGGGAAAAACCGTTGTGGTTAAGATAAAAGACGGAAGAATAGCTTTGGACAGCGAGCTTTCGACAAAGATATTCGTTGCGTAAGAAAAAGTGAAGAAACGCTTAACGGCGTTTGATAAAAACAATAAAAAGACAAGGAGAGATATTTATGGAAAAAACTTTGGATCTTTTTTCCGTCGGCGAATCGGGAACCGTAAAGACCGTTTCCGGCGAAGGAAAAATCAAAAGACGTCTGTTTGATATGGGTATTACTCCGGGAGCCGAAATTCTTATGAGAAAGAAAGCGCCTTTGGGAGATCCTATCGAAATAACGTTAAGAGGGTACGAACTGACGCTTCGTAAAACCGAAGCCGTATGCGTTACTATGGAGGTACGGAAGTAATGAAAAGATTTGCTTTGGCGGGCAACCCGAACTGCGGTAAAACGACTTTGTTCAACAGTTTGACGGGTTCAACCGCACACGTCGGCAACTGGCCCGGCGTAACCGTCGATAAAAGAGACGGCGTTTATAAAAAATGCGCCGAACCCGTAGCTATCGTAGACCTTCCCGGTATATATTCGTTATCGCCTTATACGCCGGAAGAAGTTATTGCGAGAAACTATATTCTTGACGAAAAGCCCGATTGTATTATCAATATAGTCGACGCTACCAATCTTGAAAGAAACCTTTATCTTACCACGCAGATCATGGAAATAGACGTTCCCATGGTTATCGCGCTCAACATGATGGACGCGGTAGAAAAAGCGGGCGATAAGATAAACGAAAAAGAACTCGAGAAGAAGCTGGGCGTTCCTGTTATCAAGATTTCGGCTCTTAAAGAAACCGGGCTTAAAGAACTTATGGACAAAGCCTTCAACGAAAGCAAGAAAAAAAGAGAAGGCGTTACCGTTCTTAAAGATTCCGTACTCGGACATCTTATCGGCGACGTAACGATTGCTCTTAAAGGACAGAACGTATCCAATCCGTTGTTCCATGCCGTCAAACTTGTCGAAAACGACTCTATCGAAACCGAAATGCACAAAAACACCGTAGGAATGATAGACGAATTCAAAAAGACCTTTAACGACGAAGTATTCGGAACCGATTTCGAAGCGCTCGTTGCGGACGGAAGATATAAATACATATCCAAAAACTTCGCGCAGGTTCTTACCCGTAAAGAAAAGGGTAAATTCGTAATGAGCAAGTCCGATAAAGCGGATAAAGTTCTTACGCATAAAATCTGGGGTATTCCGATATTCCTTGTAATATTATTCTTTATTTTCCACCTTACGTTCAGCGAAAACCTTTTGTTCCTTAACGGCTTTACCGAAAATCAGAACTGGATGCCTTCGCTTTCCGAAAACACCGCTTTTCTCGAAAAAGATAAAGACGGTAATCTGATACAGGCGACAGACGACGACGGCGAACTTATGTGGGAAGAAGACGAAGACGGTAATCTTGTAGACGAAAACGGCGACGTTATCGACGAAACCGTCGAAGGATGGGAAGAAAAGAGAGTTCCCGCTTACAATCTTAACTACGGCGCGAGATGGCTCGCTTGTATTTATGACGGAACTCTTTACAGCCCCGGCGTTGCTATAAATAACATCTGGAACGACATGATTGTAGGCGATTTGTTCGGCTTGGTAAAAGACGGTATCGAATCTACAAACATGGCTGACTGGGCGAAAGGTCTTATCAACGACGGTATTATCGAAGGTTTAGCCGCGGTATTATCGTTCCTGCCGCCGATACTTGTATTGTTCCTGTTCTTCTCGATACTCGAAGATTCCGGCTATATGGCTCGTATCGCGTTCATTCTCGACAGAGCTTTCAGAAAATTCGGTCTTTCGGGCAGAGCTTTCATGCCGATGATCATGGGCTTCGGTTGTTCCGTCCCCGCAATGATCAACACCCGAACGCTTGCCGACGAAAAGGAAAGGACGGCAACGGTCCGCGTTATTCCGTTTTTCTCGTGCGGAGCTAAACTCCCGATTCTTACAGCGGTAGCGGGCGCTATCGTTTCGTACTTCGGTATAGGGAATGCAGATCTTATTACTTACGCGATGTATCTTCTCGGTATAGTAACTGCTATCGTTGCGGTACTCTTCATGAGAAATACTTCTCTTAAAGGCGAAACGCCTCCGTTCATTATGGAACTTCCCGCATATCATATGCCGCAGTTCAAGAACCTTATGGCGCACCTTTGGGATAAAACCAAACACTTTGTAAAAAAAGCGTTCACGATTATACTTGCTTCGACCATCGTTATCTGGGTACTTACGCACTTCTCGTTCGACTGGCATTTTCTTGCGGACGAAGAAATCAATCAAAGTATTCTTACGGGATTCTCGAAGCTCGTACAGCCTATATTCACGCCGCTCGGCTTCGGCAGTCAGCTCGGTCAGTACGGATGGGTATTCGTTGTAGCGGTTGTCGCAGGTCTTATCGCGAAAGAAAACGTTATTGCGACGTTCGCTACGATAGCTACGTGTCTTATTGCCGGCGGACTTACGTTTAACGGTAACGTAAACGGCGAAAACGGTATAATGGCTGTTTCGGCTATGATCAAAGCTACCGGAGTAACTGTACCTGCGCTCATCTCGTTCATCGCTTTCAACATGACTACGATTCCGTGTTTCGCGGCGGTAGGTACAGCAAAAGCGGAACTTCAGAACGATAAACGATTCAAAGGAACTATAGCTTTCTGGCTTGTAGCTTCGTACCTTGTATCCTGTATGATTTATACCATAGGATCATGGTGGTGGACAGCGTTCATCTGGGCTGCGGTTATAGCTTTGATTACTTATATCATCGTTATGAGAAATAAAAAACTCGCTAAAAAACAAGGAGCTTAATAGTTATGGGAGTCGGTGAAATTATTCTTATTATTGCATGCGCGCTTATAGTAGTAGGCGTCGTCGTATCGGTTATAATCAAAAAAAAGCAAGGAAAACATTCCTGCGATTGCTGTTCCGATTGTTCGCATTGCAACTGTTGTTCACAACCGGAGAAAAAGACCGATAAAAAATAACGCCTTAATTTAACAGTATTAAGCGGAGAATTCGTAAAGAGTTCTCCGCTTTTTCACGCTTTATTTTTTACTGTGACGGCAAATGAATTTTTATTTTTTGCGATATAAGATAAAAAGCTAAAATTCGACGGTAAAACGCCTTTTTTTCGTACATTGCGGCGGTACATTATAATAGCAAAATACTTCCCGGAAAACGGGAAAACTACGGAGAAAAAATGAAGCTTAAAAAATTATTGCATGGAGCGGGAGTAAAGAGTTTCCGCGGAGAAGATATAGAAATATCGGGTATAGAAAACGACAGCAGGCTTGTTAAACCGGGATATGCGTACGTTGCTTTGAAGGGAGCGGAAGACGGGGCAAAATATATTCAAAGCGCTATAAAAAACGGAGCCGTCGCTATTATCGGCAAAGAGTTTGACTATCCCGAAAATTCCGAAGGAATATCGTTTATAACGGTAGACGACGCGCGTAAAACGTTTTCGGTTATGGCTGCGAATTTTTACGATAATCCGCAAAAGAAGCTTAAAATAACGGGGGTTACGGGAACTAACGGAAAGACTACCGTAACTTATATGATTTCGCATATTCTGTCCGAAAACGGAATAAAAACGGGCATAATCGGCACTAACGGAGTGATGTATGACGGAAACGTTTATGATACCGGCATGACCACGCCCGATCCGACAAAGCTTTTTTATTATTTAGGCGAAATGGTTAAAAGCGGTGTGAAAACGGTCGTTATGGAAGTTTCTGCTCACGCGGCGTTTTACGATAAAATTTACGGTATTGACTTTTTTGCGGGCGTGTTTACGAATTTTACGCAAGATCATCTCGATTTTTTTAAGGACGAAGAAAGTTACAAAAAAGCAAAGCTTAAATTTTTGAATAATTATAACTGCAAATATATTGTTGCGAACGCAGACGATAAGTTAACGGGCGAAATAAAAAAGAAAAACAAAAAAGTCTTAACTTACGGAATAAAAAATCCGTCGGACGTATTCGCAATGGATTTAAGAGAAACACTGTCGGGGGAAAAGTTTATTCTTAACGTTTTCGACGAAATATATGATATGAATACGCGGTTTTACGGCGAATTCAACGTTTATAACGCACTTGCAGCATGCGAAGTCTGCTCGCTTTACGGAATAAAAATAAAAGATATAGCGGCTTCCTTGAAAAAATTTTGCGGTGTTCCAGGGAGAATGGAAAAAATATACGAGGACGAATTTTCGGTTTTTATAGATTACGCTCATACTCCGGACGGACTTAAAAACGCGCTTGAAGCGTTGAGACCGATAACTGAAAACAAATTGATATTGGTTTTCGGTTGCGGCGGAAACAGAGACGCATTAAAACGCCCGATAATGGGCGAAATAGCTTCGGACTACGCCGATATCAGCATAATAACGAGCGATAATCCGCGATTCGAAGAACCCTTTGAAATAATAAGACAAATCGAAAAAGGATTTAAAAAAGGCAAATACAGGGTTGTAGTTTACAAACGACAAGACGCTATAGAATATGCCCTTAAAATAGCTTTGAAAGGAGACGTTGTTTTAATAGCCGGTAAAGGAGCGGAAAAATATCAGGAAGTACTCGGGGTAAAAAGAGACTTCGACGATAAAAAAGTTGCTCTCGGAATTTTGTATAAAATAAACGCAATTAAAAAAGGCGATGATGAAGCCAAGGGGAAAGCAAATTGAAAACGATAATCATAGCTTTTGTTTCCGCGCTCTTATTTTCGCTTTTGTTCGGAGCGGTATTTATTAAAGTTCTTAAAAAGAAAAGAGCCGATCAGCCTATTTACGAGTACGTATATCTCCATAAAGGGAAATCTGGAACGCCAACATTCGGGGGATTTATAATATATTTGCCGCTTTTTGTGCTGTTCGTTTTATTCGGGTGTGCAAAAAACGAAAATGCAAGGTTAATACTTACTATTTCTATAGCATTTATGTCTGTCGGATTTATAGACGATTATCTTAAAATAGCTTCCGATAAGAACGAAGGCTTAAAACCGTATCAGAAAATGATACTGCTTTTTGCAATATCCGTGCTATACGGATTTATCGCTTATAAAAAAGGAATTACAGGATTTTACGTGCCGTTTTCCAAGATAAAAACAGATCTCGGAATATGGTCGGCTTTTATAATAACGTTTGTTTTTATAGCGATAAGCAACTGTGTTAATCTGACCGACGGGTTGGACGGACTGGCTTCTTCCGTTTCGATTGTTTACGTTTTAGCCGCCGCCGCGATAATTTATATCGAAGCCGCAGCCGAAAATAATACGGTAAATATTTACGAAATAATGACTTTATCGGCTCTGTCGGTCGGGTGTTTTTGCGGATTTCTGTGCTTTAATCTTAATCCCGCAAAGATATTCATGGGAGATACCGGATCTCTGGCTACCGGCGGATTGCTCGGCGGAATATGCGTTTTTACAGGTAATTCGTTTTATATTCCTTTTATCGGAATAATGTTCGTATTGTCCGGCATATCAGTAATTATGCAGGTTTTACATTATAAAAGGACAAAGAAAAGAATATTCAAAATGGCACCGCTTCATCATCATCTCGAACTTTCGGGCGTTTCGGAGTGTAAAATAGCGTTTTATTATTTTATTGTTACGCTTGTCGTTTCGTTGATTGTGATTTTTACGATGGTAATGTGAAAATCGGTTGTAAATTCTACGTTGCATCGCCTAATAAAGGAAAGATATGTTTTTTAAAAAGCAAATTTTTATGGTTTTCGGACTGTCAAAAAGCGGAATCGCCGCAGCGGGTGCGCTACTTGACGAGAACGCGAAGGTTTTTCTTTATGACGAATCGGAAAATGCGTTTTCGTCTGCTAAAGTCGACGAACTTATAAAAAGGGGAGCGAAACCCGTCTTAAACAGAACGCTTTCTGAAATGCTTCCGCTCTACGACGTGCTTGTATTAAGTCCGGGAATACCCGTTAATCACGAACTCGCTGTTCTTACAAAAAAAGCGGGGAAACGGGTTATCGGCGAAATAGAACTCGGATACCTTTTGACAAAATCGCCGATAGTCGCGGTTACCGGAACAAACGGCAAAACGACGACGGTTTCGATAATAGACAAAATTCTTGAGACTGCGGAAATAAAGCACGAACTTTGCGGCAACGTAGGCATACCGTTTACTTCAAAAATTAAAAAATTATCGTCTTACGACGTGTTATGCGTGGCAGAAATATCAAGCTTTCAGTTAGAAACAATCAATCTTTTTTGCCCGCATATATCTTGTATATTGAATATAACTCCCGACCATCTCGAAAGACACTATACGATGCAGAATTACGTTTACTTAAAAAGCCGTATAACTTTTAATCAGCGTGAAAGCGAATTCGCCGTCCTTAACGCCGATGACAAAAACATATTATCGTTTTCGGATAAAATAAGAGCGAAAAAAATCTGGTTTTCGAGCGAAAAACGAGTGGACGGAGCTTATCTTAAAAACGGAAAAATCTACTACTTCGACGATATGATAACAGAAGAAACCAGAATAGCTCTTATAGGAAAACACAATCTCGAAAACGTTCTCGCCGCAATTTGCTGTGCGAAAATACTCGGCGCGGATAATTCCGCCATAGAAGAAGTTTTGTGTTCGTATAAAGGAGAAAGGCACCGCATCGAATTTGTCGGGCATATTTCGGGGCGGGATTTTTACGACGATTCGAAGGCTACGAATACATATTCGGCGATTTCGGCTATAAGGACCATAAAAAAGCCGACGATTCTTATTCTCGGCGGTAAGGAAAAGGGCGAAGAATACGGAGAATTATTCGGCGAAATTAAGAAAAGCAGCGTAAAAAGCGTGGTTTTAACGGGTGATTCGATGGAACATATGCAAAAATCCGCCATAGGTTGCGGATTTTACGACGTTTACCCCGAAAAAGATTTTTACAAGGCGATTGCTCTCGCCGAATATTTGTCGGATGACGGTGATGCGATTTTATTAAGTCCCGCATGTTCCAGTTTCGATTGCTTTAAAAACTATTCGGAACGGGGCGAAGCCTTTATAAAAGCGGTAAAAGATTATAACGGCGGTGGAAAAAATGAAGAAAACCGCTGAATTAAAGGGATTACGTGCTAAAAAGCCGCAAATAGGAGTCGAGAAGACAAAATTTTTCGGCGGAGACGTGTTTCTGGTGTGCGCCGTCGTTTTATTAACAGTAATAGGAACGGTTTTTATATATTCTGCGAGCAGTTATTCGGCAAAAGCGACTTATAACGATTCGTTTTATTTTGTAAAAAAGCAGGTAATCGGTATCGCATTAGGTCTTGCCGGGATGATCGCCGCAGGGGTTTTCGATTACAAAAAGATTAAAAAAGCAGCGATTTTTATAGAAATAGCCGCGCCTCTTCTTCTTGCGGCGATATTTATTCCGGGAGTGGGTGTAGAAAATTACGGGGCGAAACGTTGGATAGGACTGGGACCGATAACTTTTCAGCCGTCCGAAACAGCTAAATTCGCTCTTATCGTTTTTGCCGCTAAATATGTTTCGGATAATCCCGAAAAGGCGAGAACTCTTAAAGGATCTTTGCCTGTTTTGCTTTACGGCGGACTTCTTTGCGGGCTTATAATCATAGAGCCTAACATGTCGATTACCGTCTGCGTGGCTTTACTTATGCTTGCGATGTTACTTGCGTCGGGTATGAAACTTAAATACTTTTTGTTTATTCTTATTCCGGCAATTATCGGAGCGATAGGACTGATACTTATCGAGCCGTATAGACTTAACAGACTTTCGGCGTTTCTGAACCCGTGGGCGTCTCCTAAAGGCGAAGGGTATCAGCTTTTACAATCGCTTTACGCGCTGGGTTCGGGCGGTTGGTTCGGTACGGGAATATTCGGATCGAGACAAAAATACGCTTTTTTACCGTTTTCGGAATCGGATTTTATTCTGTCCATAATAGGCGAAGAAACGGGATTTATCGGACTTATCGCATTTTTTACGCTTATAGGGTTCATCGTATTCCGCGGACTGAAAATCGCCGCCGGAGCAAAAGATTTGTTCGGATATCTTCTCGCTATCGGGATAACACTTATTTTCGGGATACAAGTGGTTATAAACGCGCTCGTCGTGTCGGGTTCGATACCGCCTACCGGACTTCCGCTTCCGCTGGTTTCGAGCGGAAACACGTCGATTATCATATTCATGACCGAATTCGGGATTTTATATAATATTTCGAAGCAAAACAAGGAAAAGTCATAGCCGTGAATGATAACTCGGCAATCGGTAACTTTATTTAAGCTTTCGCCATAGAATACAGTAGTAATTCCGGGGGCGTAAAGCGTGAAAAAGTATATAATAACCGGCGGTAACGTTATAGACGGAAAAATAGAAGCGGAATGCGCTAAAAACGCCGTTCTGCTTTTTTTGGCGGCTTCGGTCATGACGGACGAAAACATTATAATAGAAAAATGCCCCGATATTGCCGACGTAAACATAATGCGCAAGCTTCTTGAAAACGCCGGGGCGCAAGTAGAAAAAGAAGACGGGAACCTGATAATAGATCCGTCGTCCGTAGGCTCGTATATTGCGGACGAAGAACTTTCGGAAAAGTTAAGGGCTTCCGTTTTTCTGCTCGGGGCGTTTCTTTCGCGTTTAAAAAAGGCGGTAATTCCTTTCCCGGGCGGGTGCAAAATAGGCAAAAGACCGGTGGATTTACATATTTCGGCGTTCGAAAAGCTCGGCATAAAATTTGGCTTTTATAAAAGCGTCGGTAAAAACGGCGAATATAAAGAATATATGGAAGCAAAAGCCGATAAAATTACCGGCGGAGAAATAAAACTCGGATTCCCGAGCGTAGGGGCTACCGAAAATATAATGCTTTTAACGGCTGTTTCCTCGGGAACGACCGTTATTAAAAACGCGGCGCGCGAACCGGAAATAGTTGATTTGCAGAACTTTCTGAACGTTCTGGGCGCTAAAATTAGCGGCGCGGGAAGCGAAGAGATAGTTATCGAAGGAGTAAAAAAGCTGCACGGCGGTAAATATAAGGCTATCGGAGACCGCATAGAGGGCGGGACTTTTCTTTTAGCCGCGGCGATAACAGGCGGAAAAATCGAACTGAAAGGCGTCGATCCGAAAAATTTGCCTGTATTTTTGAATAAATTGTCGTCTAACACTTGTAAAATTACCTATGGTAATGATATAATATTTTTAAAATCGGAAGGAAAGCGGAAAGCGTTTTCTTTTACGACGGGACCGTTTCCGGAATTTCCGACGGATCTTCAGGCTCAGACGGCTGTTCTGGACAGCGTTTCGGAGGGAGAATCTTTTGTGAAAGAGACAGTCTTCGAATCTCGCTTCTCGTATATAAACGAACTGAAAAAGGCGGGAGCGAGAATAGAGGTTTCGGACAACGTCGCTTTTATAAAAGGCGTTAAAAGATTGCATGCGGCGGAATTTACCGCTCCCGATTTAAGAAGCGGAGCGGCGCTCGTTCTTGCCGGACTTAACGCCGAAGGCGAAACTGCCGTGTCTGGCATAGAATACATAAAAAGGGGTTATTCGCGTTTTGACGAGAAATTAAGAAGTCTCGGCGCGGATATCACAGAGAATGAAACATAAGAAGCTTCTGACGGTTTTTATATCCGTCGTATTCGTTTTAATAGTCGGTTTTGCGGCGTTTACGCTTTTTACGGTAAAGAACGTAGGCGTTTCCTTTTCGATATACGGAGTTTCGTCCTACAGATCGGAAAGCGTTACGCAGAAACTTAAGACGCTTAAAGGCAAAAACATAGTTGCCGTTTCTGAAAAGAAGACGAGGGACATGCTTAAAGACGATACGTATTTCGAACTGGTGTCTTTCAAGAAAAAATTCCCCGATAAAATAGAGATTACGCTTAAAGAACGCCGCGCCGGTTACTACGTCGTTTACGGAGAGAATTATTACATAATCTCGCAGGAGGGTTTCGTTCTGGAAAAAACGGACGTTCTTCCCGATAAAGAACTCGTAAAAATTTCGGTAACCGATAAAGACAAAAACGGCTACGTTTTCGGTGAACCGGTTGTCGGCGGATATTTTTGTTCTTCGGATAATTCGGGAAAGGATATCTCGGCAAAAATAACGGCGGAGCTTTTAACTCTTTGCGGACAAGTCGATATTTTAGGCTGCATAAAAGAAGTCGGAATATTTTCGACCTCTTCGGTAACCGAAATATGTTTTTATACGAAGACGAGCGTTGTTCTCGACCTTTTCGACGTGTATAACGACGGAAAGAACAAACTTACGGCTCTTACCGAAGCGTATAATCAGAGCGATGATTTCGCAAAAGCGGAATATACGATCACTTTGGGCGAAAAGGACGAAAACGGGAAGTATACTGTTATATGGTCGCCGACCGGTTCCGAAGCATAAGATAAGGAATTTGTAAAAGACAAGCAAAAATAATTTTTATACTACAGATAATTTTGCCGTAAAAGGGCAAAAAGTTACAAAGGGGATATAATGCAGAATTCTGAACAGGTCGCGGTAATAGACATAGGCTCTTCGAAAATATCGGCATTTGTCGGCGAACGCGGCGTAAACGGAACTTTTATCATAAAAGGATATAACGAGTTTGCGTATTCGGGTTTTTTATCCGGAGAATTTTTGGATAAAACCGAAACGGAAGAAGTTTTAAGAAAGCTCGTTTTAACGGTAAAACAAGGGAAAACTCCCGTGAAAACCGTTTATATCGGCGTTCCCGCGGGATTTACGAAAAATATAGTAAGGGACGCACAGATAAGCTTTAATAAAAAAAGAAAAATAACAGATAAAGAAATCGACGAACTTTACGCGATGGGTTTCAGCGGCGATTCTACGGGATATTCCGTAATAAACCGCTCGCCGATATTTTTCGAACTCGACGATTTCAGAAAGACTCCCGACGCGGTAGGAGAAGTAAGCGTGTCGCTTAAAGGAAGAGTTTCGTACGTTCTCTGCGGCGATTCGTTCGTTTCGTTTTTCAGATCGGTTTTAAGAAGCGAAGGCTTTAACGAATGCGAATTCGTTTCGGTGGCTCTTGCGGAAGCGTTGTATCTCGTATCGCCCGAATCGAGAGACAGAATAGCTCTCATTGCGGACGTAGGGTATATTACTTCGACGGTAACGGTAATACAGGGCGACGGAATTTTATATCAGCGTTCGTTCGATATGGGCGGCGGTATGATAACGGCGGCTCTTACGGAAGCATTCAACGTTCCGTTCGATATTGCCGAAAAGGTTAAAAGAAAGGCAAGTCTTTCGATAGACGCTAAAGACGGCGACGTTTACGAAATAGTTTCCGGCGACGACGTTATGTATTTTAACATAAATAAAGTAAAAAGGATAGTAAACGCCAATCTCGATAAACTTGCGGAAGAAATAGACGCGTCTTTCAAAAAAACAAGAATGGAATTTCCGGAATATCTGCCGCTTCTGCTGACCGGCGGCGGAATAACGTATTTAAGGGGCGCGAAAGAACGTTTGTCGAGCAGACTCAATATGAATGTAGAAGTTATTTATCCCGATTTGCCGCTTTACGACAAACCGATAAACAGCTCGATGCTTTCGGTATTGAATCTCGCTCTCGAAAATAATTAAAGGAGAATAATTCATTTATGATTTACGATAACAACAGCGGCGCGGTGATAAAGGTAATAGGCGTAGGCGGCGGCGGAAACAACGCTGTCAAC
>DPQQ01000010.1:375527-406513 GCA_003538975.1 Clostridiales bacterium
ACGCTGTCAACAGCATGATAGACGCGCAGGTGAATTCAGCCGAATTTATAGCGGTAAACACCGATTTGCAGGCTTTGAATTTATCCAAAGCTTCAAGGAAAATCCAGATAGGAATAGAAGAAACCAAAGGTCTCGGGGCGGGTTCGAATCCCGAAGTCGGCGAAAAGTCCGCAGAAGAAACCAAAGACGAAATTGTCGAAGCGATAAGAGGAACCGATTTACTTTTCATTGCGGCGGGCATGGGCGGAGGAACCGGCACGGGAGCTGCGCCCGTTATTGCGAGACTCGCTAAAGATATGGGTATTCTTACCGTAGCCGTGGTTACCAAGCCGTTTTCGTTCGAAGGTAAAATAAGGAACGAAAATGCGAACAAAGGACTTTCGAACCTTAAAAAATATGTTGATACGCTCGTCGTGATCCCGAATGACAAACTTTTGCAGGTTTTACCCGCTTCCACTGGCATTTTCGACGCGTTTAAGGTGGCGGACGATCTTTTGAAGCAAGGTATAAGCAGTATAGTCGATCTTATAACGATTCCGTCTCTTATCAATCTCGATTTTGCGGACGTTTCGACCATTATGCGCAATCAGGGACTCGCTCATATGGGTATAGGCATAGCGAGCGGCGAAAACAGAATTATCGAAGCAGTAAGACAAGCTGTTTCGAGTCCGCTTCTCGAAACCACGATAGAAGGTGCGAGAGGCGTTATATTGAACGTTTCGGGAGGCAAGAGTCTCGGAATAGGGGAAGTAAACGACGCGGCTAAGCTCGTTCAGAGTATTATAGATGATTCGGCAAATATAATTTTTGGTACGACGTTTGACGAAAATTTAGGCGAAAACGTAAAAATAACCGTTATAGCGACAGGATTCGCTCCGTCTCTCGTCGAAGATAGAACGATAGGATTCAATTATCAGAGAAAGCCCGAACCCGAACCGGTAAAGACAAACGTTCCGTTTAATTTCGAGTTAAAAGACGAACAGCCCGCAAAAACGGCTACAGTAACGGAAGGACCGAAAGCGGAAGCTGCCGTAAACGAAGAACCTGCCGAAGAAGTCAAAGAGACGAAGAAAGACGTTCCCGCGTTCATGCGCAAGCTTTTCGGAAAGAAGTAAAATTTATTAAAAATAAAAACAAATTCTGTAAATATACGGCGGTAAAAGGCAAACCGCAAGATTTTACCGTCGTGTTTTCGGATTTAAAATAAAAATTTTCGAAATATTTTTTACTTTTTTAAGATAATGGATTGACAAACACTTTTTAATTTGATAGAATTCAATCGTTGCCGATAAACAGGCGCTGCTATGGCTCAGTCGGTAGAGCGCGTCCTTGGTAAGGACGAGGTCGGCGGTTCAAATCCGCCTAGCAGCTCCATAATTCTCATCGATCGATAACGATACGATGAGAATTTTTTTATTCTTACCGTTTTTTTCGGTTTTATCGGCGGAATGATGAAGGAGGAAATATGCCCCTTATAGTAAAACTCATGTACGTATTCGCTATAGGTGCGATTGGCGGATGGTGTCTCGAACTCGTATACAGAAGCATAAGAGCGAAAAGACTTTTCAACCCGGGATTTCTTACCGGACCCTCGCTCCCGATATACGGCTTCGGGAACGTTATTTTATACTTTGTAACGAAGATAGATTTATCTTTCTGCGGGGCGAAGTGGGTACAGGTTACGGCGATGTTTTTATTGATCGCGATAGCAATGACTCTTCTCGAACTCGTAACGGGATATTTATTTTATCATTTTATGCAGTTAAGACTTTGGGATTACACCAAAAGATGGGGTAATTACAAAGGATTCATATGTCCGCTTTTTACCGTGTTCTGGGGTGCGCTCGGAATAGCTTTTTATCTTTTTGCGCAGCCGCTTCTTACATGGTTCTTGGAAAATGCGGAAGGCTCGGTATTCTGGATAGTGATGATTTCGATTTATTACACGCTTTTATGCGTGGATATTTTCTATTCGTTCAAGCTCGGTATCAAGATTAAAAATTTCTTTATAAAAGTTTCCGATACCGTTGCCGTAAACCTTCAGGAAATCAAGGAAAAATTTTACAGAAACGAAAAGAAGGAACACAGATTCGTGTTCTTTACGATTTTGTTCAGAATCAATTCCGATATTAAAAAGAAGATAAAGGAAGCGGCTTTAAAAAGGGAAAAGAAAAATGACGACGGAGTTGACGGAAAACTTAAAATCGAAGAATCCGGTAGTGAAGAAGTGTCTTGACGATCCGTTTTTTTACGGTATCGCCGAAAAAATAATTTCTTCGCCTAACTACGTCTATCTGGAAAAACATCTTCATCATAAAAACATATCCGTTGCGGCTCATTCGCTATTTGTGGCGTGTACGGCATACGACTATGCGAAAACAAAAAAATTGAATGTAGACCTTAAAGTTTTAATTACGGCCGCACTGCTTCACGATTATTATTTTTATGATTGGCACGACAAGAACAAAGGATTTCGCTTTCACGGATTGAAACATAGCGTTTTTGCCTTAAAAAATGCCGAAAAAGAGTTCGAACTTACCAAAAAAGAAAAGAACGCCATAGTTTCTCATATGTTCCCGCTGACTTTCTGGCATTTTCCGACCTGTAAAGAAGCATGGCTTATATGCCGTTTCGATAAATCCGTGTCTATAAAAGAATATTCGGGTAAACTTAAAGTATAAACGCCGCCGATGCGGCGTTTTTTAAATAACGTTCATCCGGCAGATATATTATAACTTCGGGTAAAAAATCCGGTAAATTTTACGCAGCTGTTAAAATACGCAAAATTTTCCGTTGTATAAAAATAATTAAATTTATGAATTAAATTTATGTTAATAAATATAAATAATTTAAGTTGATTTAATTTAAAAACTAATATATAATTACTTATTATAAGGAGAAATAATGAGCGAGATTAAATGTCCGCATTGCGGGAGCGTTTTTAAGGTCGACGATTCGGGCTATACCGAAATTTTAACGCAGGTTAAAAACGCCGAATTCCAAAAAGAACTTTTAAAAAGAGAAAACGACTTAAAAGCTATTTATCAAAGTAACAAAGAAGCCGAAATCTCCGATCTTAAAGCAAAATACAACGTTTCGGTAATAACGCTTAAACAGCAGATTTCGGATCTTAACGGTAAGCTCGAACTTAAAGATAAAGACAGGCAGCTTGCGGTAAACGAAGCCACACAGGCAAAAGAGAACGAAATAATCAAGCTTAAAAACGAACTCGATCTTAAAGAAAAGCAGTTCGAACTTGATAAAAAGACGCTTTCGGAAGGGTATGAAAGCGAGCTTAAACAAAAACAGACAGAAGTCGATTATTATAAAGAGCTTAAAGCAAAGCTTTCTACCAAGCTTGTAGGCGAAACGCTTGAAAGGCATTGCGAAACTGAATTCAACAGAATCCGCATGGCAGCGTTCCCGAACGCATATTTCGAAAAGGACAACGACGCAAGAACGGGCAGCAAAGGCGACTTTATTTATCGCGAATCGACAGATGACGGAGTAGAATTCATTTCGATCATGTTCGAAATGAAAAATGAAAACGACACTACCGCAACAAAGCATAAAAACGAGGACTTTTTTAAAGAACTCGATAAGGACAGAAGAGAAAAGGGGTGCGAATACGCAGTTCTCGTAACCATGCTCGAAGCGGGCAACGAACTTTATAACGCAGGTATAACGGACGTTTCGTACAGGTATGAAAAGATGTACGTAGTCCGCCCGCAGTGCTTTATTCCGATAATAACTCTTTTAAGAAACGCGGCGTTAAATTCGGTTTCGTATAAAAGACAGCTTGCCGAAATAAAAAATCAGAATATCGACATAAGCAAATTCGAATCCAACCTTATCGAGTTTAAGGAAAGGTTTTCGAACAATTACCGCCTTGCTTCCGAAAAGTTTAAAGCGGCGATAGACGAAATCGACAAAACGATAGATCATCTTAACAAGGTCAAAGACGCTCTTTTGGGATCTGAAAAAAATCTCCGTCTCGCAAACGACAAGGCGCAGGATCTTACGATAAAAAAACTCACAAAAGACAATCCGACGATGCTTAAAAAATTTAACGATTTAAACGAAAAAAACAGTTAAATCGCTAAATAGCGGCGATAAAAAAGGTTAAAAGTCTGTTTATATAGCGGATATAGATAAAAAGCGTGTTCACGCAGAAGGACGGTATCATGCTCGAACTCAACAATATAGTAAAAAATTACTACGTCGGCGACGAGGTCGTAGAAGCGCTTAAAGGCGTTTCGATAAAATTCCGCGAAAACGAATTCGTTTCCATTTTAGGGCCTTCCGGTTGCGGCAAAACGACGCTTCTGAACATTATAGGCGGACTCGATAAGTATACTTCGGGCGATCTTATAATAAACGGTGTAAGTACCAAAAATTATAAGGACAAAGATTGGGATACATACCGCAACCATTCGATAGGTTTCGTTTTTCAGAGTTACAACCTTATTCCGCACCAGACCGTAGTCGAAAACGTAGAACTCGCGCTTACGCTTTCGGGCGTAAGCAAAGCCGAAAGGAAAAAGCTTGCTGTAGCCGCGCTTGAAAAGGTGGGTTTGGAAGCGAAAATAAACGCCCGTCCCAATCAGCTTTCCGGCGGACAAATGCAAAGAGTAGCCATTGCGAGAGCTTTGATCAACAATCCCGACATAATTCTTGCGGACGAACCGACCGGCGCTCTCGATACCAAAACCAGCCGGCAGATAATGGATCTTTTAAAAGAAATTTCGAAAGATAAACTCATTATCATGGTAACGCATAACCCTGAACTCGCCAAGCAGTATTCTTCGAGAATAATCGAAGTTTTAGACGGCAAAGTTGTCGGAGACAGCATGCCTTACGAACCGGAAGCGAAGCAGGAAGCAAAAGCGGACAAAAAGCAGAAAAAGTCCATGTCGTTTTTCACTGCGCTCGCTTTGAGTCTTAAAAATCTTCTCACCAAAAAGGCGAGGACAGTTTTAACCGCCTTTGCGGGATCTATCGGTATTATCGGCATCGCTCTTATTCTTGCGCTGTCTACAGGCTTCACCGCTTACGTTAATAAATTACAGGCGGATACATTGTCCGTTTATCCCGTTACGGTAAGCGAAGCGACGATAGACATATCGAATTTCGAAAAGCTTCTGGAAGATACGGGACTCGATAAATATCCGAAAGTTAAAGAAGTATATACCCGTAAAATGTTCGAAAGTCTGACGAGCATGTTGTCGCAGAACAACATTTCGGAAGAATACCAGAATTTCGTAAAAGATTTTGCAGATAAAGAAAACGAAAAAGCGGCTGAAAAAGACAGCTGGAAATATTGCATACAAAAATCTTACGGCTTTGACGTAAACGACTTTTTGTTTTCAGAACTTGAATATAATATGACACTCGATCCGAATCTGAAAATAAAGTCGGTATCGACTATTGATTATTTGGTTTCAATGATTAAAGACGGTTTTTCGCCTATGGTCAACGGAACAGGTGTTACAACTGACTTTGTAAGGAGTTATATCCCGACAATTACCGAAATGCCCGATAATCTCGAATTACTGAAGTCACAATATGATTTACTTGATGGCAAATGGGCGGAAAAAGAAGACGAACTTATTCTCGTAGTGGATTCTAAAAACCAGGTAAGCGATATTACTCTTGCTCTTTTGGGTATACGCTCGATAGAATCTGTAAGTTTTAATCCGCTCGGTGTAAATTTCGGCGGTAAAGAAACATTTGATTTTGACGAAATTATCGGAAAAGAGTTTTATTATATCCCGAATTCCGTCAGATATACAAAGTCAAGTACTGACGATAAAACTTTCAATGAAGCATATTATCAGACGGTTAACAATCTTCCCGAAGAAAAAACGGTTCTTAAAATTACCGGAATAGTAAGAATAAGGGAAGACGTAGAATCGGGCGTTTTGTCGAACGGCATAGCTTATACTTCTAAATTCGTAGAAAAAATTCTTAACGATAACCTTTATCTTGACGAAAGCGAATTACCCGACGGCGTTACATTAGGATCTCCGAAAACTGAAATAGTAAAAGCAGCTCTATCTGGAGACGTAACCGTTAATTCTGGATTTAACGGAATGATATCGGAAACTCTTTCGACGGCGCAGCTCGGCGGAAGCGATAATGTTACCAAACTTTCGTTCTATTCGGTAGATTATAAATCGAAAGAAGAACTTAAAGATTATCTCGATACGTGGAACGAAAAAGATGGTATGGAAGAAAAGGACAAAGTCCATTATTCCGATCAGACCGAAATGTTGTTTTCCGCTCTTAACACGACGATTAACGCGGTAAAAATCGTTTTGATAGCATTTACCAGCATATCGCTTGTGGTTTCGTCTATAATGATAGGCATTATAACGTATATTTCGGTGCTCGAAAGAATTAAGGAAATCGGTATATTAAGAGCTATCGGCGCGTCTAAGCTCGACGTTTCGAGAGTATTTAACGCCGAAACGCTCATAATAGGCTTTGCGAGCGGCATGATAGGTATAATTTTAACTTATATTCTTACTATTCCGACGAATATCATCGTCAAATCGCTTGCGGGCGTTGCAAACGTGGCTTCGCTTCCGATACTTTCGGCTCTTATACTCGTACTGATAAGTATGATTTTAACCTTTATTTCGGGACTTATTCCTGCAAGAATAGCCGCCAAGAAAGATCCCGTAGAAGCGTTAAGATCCGACTGATATGTAAAAAAGACCTTAATATCGGTTGTAACATCCGTTGTTTTACGGTTATAAAAACCGATTTAAGGCGTAAAATAAATAATTTAAATCCTAAAAAGGAGAAATAACCATGATAACAAAAAAGCCTTTCGGCAAAACGGCTGACGGCGAAGCCGTTGATCTTTACACTCTTACGGACGGTAAAATTTCCGTAAACATTATAACTTACGGAGGAGCGATACAGTCTATTCTTGTTCCCGGTAAAAACGGTGAAACGGTAGATGTAGCCTTAGGATACGATGACGTCAAGGGTTATCAGACGCACGGGGGATATATAGGCGCGCTTATAGGCAGAATCGGTAACAGAATAAGAAAAGGCGAGTTCGAACTCAACGGTGTAAAATATCACATTTTCAATAACGAAAAGAACGCTTCGCTTCACGGCGGTAAAAACGGCTTCGATAAAAAGGTCTGGAACGCTTCGGTTGAAGGCGACAAACTCGTTTTAACTTATTTAAGCAAAGACGGCGAAGAAAATTACCCCGGCAATTTAAGCGTAAAAGTTACTTATTCGGTAGAGAATTCTTCTCTTAAAATAATATACGACGCAACTACCGATAAAGATACCGTTCTCAACCTTACCAACCACTGCTATTTCAATCTTAGCGGACAAGGGAACGGCACTGCTGAAGATACGATTCTTCAAATTTTTGCTGATAAAATTACTCCCATGGACGAAAACTTACTTACAGACGGCAGATTTATGGACGTTAACGGAACGGTTTTCGACTTTAACGAAGGCAAAGCTATCGGTAAAGATATAAATTCCGACGATCAGCAGATTAAATTCGGCGGCGGTTTCGATCACAATTTCGTATTGAATAAGAAAGAAAACGGCTTGTTTGCGGTCGCGGTAAGCCCGAGAACTAACGTAAAGATGGAATGTTACACAGATCAGCCCGGCGTACAGTTTTATGCGGGCAACTTTATGGGCGGAACTTTCGGCAAGGGCGGAAAGGAATACATAAAGAGAGGTGCGTTCTGTCTCGAAACGCAGAACTACCCGAATGCGGTAAATTGCCCCGAATATCCGTCGTGCGTTCTTAAGCCCGGCGAAAAATATCATACAGAAACAGTATATAAATTTTCTTTGGAAAAATAACATAAATCGCAGGTAAAAGACTTGGAAAACGCACTCGAACTGAACGAAAAAAAATTTACCGGCAAAAAAACAAGCGTTATTTTGTTTATCGCTTGTTTTTTGACGTATGCCTGCGCTTACATAGCAAGAGGCAATTATTCTATCGTTATCAACGATATGAAAACGAACGGCATAATAAACGACAACATAGCCGGTCTTATAAGCGGAATTTATTTCGCTTTTTACGCTTTGGGCCAGTTTACAAACGGACTTATCGCAGATAAAAAGAATCCGTTTTATATGGTCCTTATAGGCATAACGATAATTATTTTATCGAACGTCGCAATGACCGTGTTTTATAAACCGTCGTTTCTTCTCGTCTTATGGTGGGGGCTTAACGGAGTCGGACAGTCCATGCTCTGGACGCCTATCTTTTCGATTATAGGAACTGCTCTCAACCCGGATATGAAGTTTACATTTTTAACGGTGATAGCTTTGGCTACTCCCGTAGGCAAACTTTCGGGATATTTTGTATCTGGACTTGCTCTCGATCTCGGCGGTAAGATCTGGAAGAGCGTATTTTACGCCGCAGCTCTTATAATGCTTGTCGTTCTCGCTTTCTGGCTGACAACTTTCCTTTCCGTAAAAAAGAAACTTGTTTTCGTTCAGAAGAAAGAAAAGAAAGAAGAAGAAAAGAAAGGCGGCTTATGGCAGGCTCTCGTGCTTTCGGGTACCGCTATACTTTTGCCGTCGCTTATCGTGCACGGTTTATTTTTGAACGGCGCGGTCGAATGGGTTCCGACTATAATACAGAATAACTACGGCGTTTCGAAATCCGTTTCGTCCTACGTTATGATGATTATCCCGGCGATAGGCACGCTCGGGGTGCTTTTCGGAAATTTTTTGTATAAAAAATTCGGAAAGGACGAAATAAAATGCAGTGTTCTCGTTATGGGAATGTCGCTTTTGTTCGTTGCGATACTTTTTGCGATGTCATTCTCGAGCGGTAATCTTTTAGGTAAAATACCGGAATGTATATTGTTCGTTCTCATATTCGGACTTATGTATACCGTCCAGCTGAGTTTCAACCACCTTATGATTTCGCTTTTCCCGATGAAGTTTGCCGGTTTAGGACTTGCGGCTTCGGTTTCTGGACTTCTGAACGCGGTTAACTACGGCGGCAGTGCGATTTCTACCTACGGAATGAGCTTTATAGTAGACAATTACGTCGTATTGTTCGCGATATGGGCGGCAACGCTCGTTATAGCGATAGTTTCGCTTATTCTTTCCAAAAAGAAGGTAAGGGAATTTTCAAAAAACAATCAGGGCGTATAACTTTTGATTTAACTATGAAAAAGGCGGCGTTTGCCGCCTTTTTATATTAAGTTGTATTAGATAATCAAGCAATGCGGAACACCGTTATATGAGCGCCCGTATAATTTACCGTGCTTGCGGAAGTGTTATAAAGCGAGATCGTCGAACTTGTCGTTGCGTTATAAAGGATAGTTTTAGATGTCGATGCGTTCGCGCCGCCGTCGCTGTTCTGTGTGAGAATTTCGCCTGTCGCAGCTGTGCCGTTTATATATAGAGTGCCGCTCATAACGCCGCCGCCGGTAATGTTTCCGTCGTAGCCGTAGTCTATGAGATAGTAGCCTGAGGGAACGGTTATCGCGTTATTCGAAAAAGTCATGGTCGAAGAAGGTGTGATAGCGGTCTGAGTCAAAGGAATGATCGACGTTGCCGCAACCGTCTGGGTTCCGCCGTTTGCGTATAACGCTTCCGATACGGCGTTTGTTCCCGCCGCGCCGGTTGCTCCGGTGGCTCCCGTAGCGCCCTGCGGTCCCTGAGGACCTGTTGCTCCGGTTGCACCTTGCGGTCCCTGGGGACCTGTCGCGCCTTGCGGACCTTGAGGTCCCTGCGGTCCGGTCGCACCCTGAGGTCCTTGCGGTCCGACGGGACCGCGGAGTCCTGCCGTAACGTTTGCGGGAACGACGGGTCTTCTTCTGTTATTACAAGGGTTGTTACAAAAACACATATATTGCTCCTTGGTATTTAGGTCGTAAGCTAAAGCTGTCGCCTGCTATATAATATGAGATATGTGATAAATGCGGTTCGCAAGCGGTGTTTTTTTATTAAAAATTAGCAAATCGAGATAATTAAGGTTAAGTTTGCGGCAAAACGGTTTACTTTTTTAAGGTATTGTTTTATAATATTTAAGCTACGGATTTGATTTTCCGTATAAAAAAATTTTACAAACAACCATTCATCGTGCTGCAATTCAAAAAAATAACACCTGACGATATAAAAATAATAGAACCTTTCATATTAAACGACAAATCCGCCGTGAGCGACAGAACTTTAGGCGTAGTGTATTTATTCAGAGATTATTATTCTTACTGTATAGAGAGCGATACTTTATTTTTAAAGTCCGAACTCGAAAATAACGAAGGCTTTTTGCCGCCTATGTATTTATCGGGAGACGGAGATTTGTTTTCGGATCTTAAAAAAATAAAAGATTATGCCGGAAATAATAATACAGAAGCCAAAATATGCTATCTTACGGAAGAAGAAGCCGAAAAGATAAAAGAGCTTTTTAACGGTTCGGATCCGGAATTCAACCGGGATTATTCCGATTATTTTTACGATAAGGAAGCTCTTTTAACTCTTAAAGGAAAGCATTTAAGCGGACAGCGTAATTTTATAAACAGATTCAAAAAAAATTATCCCGAATATCGTACCGAAAAACTTTCGGAAGAAAATATATGGCGGATAGATAAGTTTTTAACGGAATATTACGTAAAAAGAGAGAAGGCTTCGGAACTGTTCAAGGACGAAAAAAAGAACGTTTTCGAATTTTTGAATCACGTTAAAAGTTTCGGCTTTTTAACTCTCGCGCTTTTCGCGGGGGATGAACCGGTAGCGTTTTCGGTAGGAGAAATAAGGGAAAACGTACTTTTTGTTCATGAAGAAAAGGCGGACGCTTCGATAAAAGGATCGTATCAGATGATCGTAAACGAATTCGTAAAGACCTACGCAAACGAAAACGTGACGTATATAAACAGAGAAGACGATTCCGGTGACGAAGGATTGAGAATATCCAAAGAGTCTTATCACCCCGCGTTTTTACTCAACAAATTCAGCGTAAAAATTTAGTATAAACCTTTTAAGGAGTACTTATGGATAAAGTAACTAACAATATATACAGAAATACCGATAACGGATCCTTAAGAATTTCGGACGTCGGTAAAAAAGTAACTCTTGCGGGCTGGGTAAACGACATCCGTAAACTCGGCGGCCTTACTTTCGTAACGCTTCGCGATATGTACGGGGTAACGCAGGTTATTTTTAAAGAAAACGAAGAAGTAAACCTTAATAAAGAAGACGTCGTTTCTGTTACAGGTACGGTTCTCGAAAGGGAGAGCAAAAACCCGAACATGCCTACCGGCGATATAGAAGTCATGGCCGAGTCGGTAACTATACTCGGCAAATGCACGCAGACGCTTCCTTTTGAAATTAAAAACAGCGATAAGGTTATCGAGGATTTAAGACTTAAATACAGATACCTTAATCTCCGCGCGGATTATAACCAGAAAATGCTCAAATTAAGAAGCGATTTGTTGCACTTTGTAAGAAATTACATGCACGACAACAACTTCACCGAAGTTCAGACTCCTATTTTAACGGCAAGTTCGCCCGAAGGCGCGAGAGACTTTCTTGTTCCGAGCCGTCTTAACCCCGGTAAATTTTACGCTCTTCCACAGGCTCCGCAGCAGTTCAAACAGCTTCTGATGGTAAGCGGGCTGGACAGATATTTTCAGATAGCACCGTGCTTCAGAGACGAAGACGCGAGGGCAGACCGTTCTCCCACTGAATTCTATCAGATAGACTTAGAGATGGCGTTCGCCACGCAGGAAGACGTTTTTGCCGTTATCGAAGGCTTATACAGAGCTATTTTCAAAGAATTCAAAGGCATCGATATAGGCGGAAAGTTTACGAGAATCAAATATACGGATTCTATGCGCGATTACTGCTCGGATAAACCCGATCTCCGCAACCCGTTAAAAGTTGTCGACGTTACCGATATTTTCGCAAATACCGAGTTCGTAGTATTCAAGGGCAAAACCGTCAAGGCGATAAAAGCGGAAACAGGAGCTAAATCGAGAAAGTTCTACGACAAACTCACCGACTTTTTGAAGTCGAGAGAAGCCAAAGGTCTCGCATACTTCATTGTAGGAGAAAACGACGAACTTACCGGCGGCGTGGCTAAATTCATGACCGAAGAAAACAGGAAAACTCTTAACAAGGCCCTCGGATATAAAAACGGGGATAGCGTATTCTTTGTTGCGGACGAATACGACAAAGCCGTTAAATACGCGGGAATGCTTCGTAACGAACTCGGTTCGGAACTTAATCTTATAGACGAAAACGACTATAAATTCTGCTGGATAGTGGACTTCCCGTTCTATGAAAAGGACGACGACGGAAACATCGCTTTTTCGCACAATCCGTTCTCGATGCCGCAGGGCAGCATCGAAGAGATTAAAAAGGATCCGTTTGCCGCGGTTGCTTATCAGTACGACCTCGTAATCAACGGATACGAAAGTTTGTCCGGCGCGGTAAGAAATCACGATCAGAACATGATGGTAGAACTCTTCAGACTTGCGGGATACGATAAATCCGTCGTCGAAAATAAATTCCCCGCGCTTTATAACGCTTTTTCTTACGGCGCACCGCCGCACGCAGGTGCAGGCGCTGGCTTCGACAGACTTATGATGCTGTTAACCCACAACGACTATATAAGAGACGTTTATGCTTTCCCGATGAATAAAAACGCGCAGGATCCTTTGTGCAACGCCCCCAACACGGTAGACGAAAAGGCTCTTAAAGACGTTCATATTAAACTCGATCTCGAGTAAACATAAAAACAAAAAAAGGCTTTTACGATTTGTTAAAGCCTTTTTTATATGTATTTTTTTATTTCAGAAAACCAAAATCCCCGCAATCGCGGATAAAACTATCAAAATAATCGGCGAAATATTTTTCTTTTTAATAATTTTATAAATTATTTCGGTTACGATTAGAGCAGATATAAAAATCAAAGCCTTGAAGTCGATTTGCGGTTTAGCCGAAAAATCTTTGAAATTCACATAAAAACACTCGGCTATCATTATCAGTCCCGTTGATAATATAAGGGCGACGATAACGGGCTGTGCGGCGGTCAGAAACGCGCTTACATATCTGTTTGTTCTGAACTTATTTAAAAATTTATAAACGAGTACTATTATTATAAACGCTGGGAGAACTACGGCTATTGTTGCCAGCAGGCTGCCGAAAAATCCTCCTTTTACGCTCCCGACGTATGTAGCCATATTTACCGAAAGCGGACCGGGAGTCGCTTCCGAAACGGCGACCATATCGGATACTTCCGCCGCGGAAAGCCAGCCTTTATCTATTACGATCGAACGAAGAAGGCTTACCATTCCGTATCCGCCGCCGAATGAGAAAAGTCCTATAAGAAAAAAAGTTATGAAAAGATCGAGTAAAATCGGCATTATTCGTTCTCCTTAATTTTAACAGCCGGATTATCGTCCGTATTACGGCTTTTTTCGGGTTTTATAAAAATAATTCCGAGTATTCCGCCGGAAACTATCAGGGCGATAGTCATATACGAAAAATTTATTACTTTTATTTCGCACAGAATATTTATTGTAAGCGAAACAATAAAAAGCAAGATGCAAAAAACATTCTTTTTCACGCTTTTAAGAAGTTTTATTCCTGCGAATAGTATTATTACGGCAACCGCGCATGAAACGCCTTTGAAAGCTTTCAGGACTATTTCGTTTTTTAAGAAGTTGCCTAAAAACAGAGATATAACAAAAATTATAATGAAAGAAGGCGTTATAACACCCAAAGTTGCGAAAACCGCACCTAAAAAACCACATTCTTTATATCCGACGTATGTAGCCATGTTAATGGCGATAGGTCCCGGCGTGGATTCCGCAACGGATATAAGATCTAAAAATTCACCGTCCGTGAGAGTTTTACGTTTGGTTACGAATTCGTTTTCTACAAGCGAAATCATGGCGTAACCGCCGCCGAAAGTGAACAGGCCGATTTTTATAAACAGTAAAAATAATTTTAAAGCACGTTTCATAATGGTATTATACAACCAAATGAAAATTAATCAAATAATTTTGATTAATTTTTCGGTTTCGTGTTGATTTTAATATAATTATTTGTTATAATTCGAATGATAAATAACAGTTTTTTATTTATTTCGGAGTTTATATGAATTATCTTGAAAACGCTTTAAAAAATAAGAAAATTCTTGTAGCTGCGCACAGAGGGGTGAACGGCGGAAATATTCCGTGCAACTCGCTGGAGTGTTTTATCGTAGCCGTAAATCAGGGAGCGGATATAGTCGAACTCGACGTATCCGAAACAAAGGATAAAAAGCTTTATCTTTTGCATCCAGGTATGGAACCCGTTCATTTCGGCTGGAATTATCACGGCGGCGATTTCAAAAACATGACTTCTGCGGAAGCAGACAAAATTTATCTCGCCAATCAGGACATTACCGAAACGCAGTATAAAATAGCTAAATTCGACGACGTTCTCGAAGAGCTTAAAGGCAAATGCATAATAAACGTGGATAAATTCTGGGACGATCCGGAAGAAATCTCTTCGGTTATAAGAAGACACGGTATGGCGGATCAATGCATAGTAAAAAGCAATCCCGATAAAAACACGGTGGATATGCTTAAAAAATACGCTTATGATATGCAATATATGGCGATAATAAGGGATAAAAACCAGATTACTCCCGAATTTTACGATAGCGGCGTAAATTTTGTCGGATGCGAAATCTTATTCAGAAACGATTCCGACGAAGTTGTATCGGACAAATTTATCGAAGAACTTCACAAAAAGAACAAAATCGTATGGCTTAATTCCATTTGTTATAACTATAAAGACGTTATCGCAGGTGACCATATCGACGATAAAGCCGTTTTAGGCGATCCCAATTACGTATGGGGATTCATGGCGGAAAAGAAGGCGGATATAATTCAGACAGACTGGACGCTTTTATGCCGCGAATATCTCGAAAGCAAGGGATACAGGAACAAGTAAAAATTAAATAAAAACGGCGGTTTCCGCCTTTTTTTACAGAGATTATTTAATCAAGGAGAAATAGAATGAACAAAAGACTTTTACCGGCATATCCGCTTTTTGTAAAGGATCCGTACTTTTCGTTCTGGGCGGATTCGGAACAGCTTAACGATTCCGACGTTATTTTCTGGAGCGGAATGAAGAAGAAGTTTTACGGGGTTTTAAAAATCGACGGTAAGCCTTACGAATATATGGGAAATTACGGCGGAATAGCTAAGGCCGAACAGACTAAACTTTCCGTTTCGTCGTATACTACCGATTATGAATTCAAAATAGAGGACGTTACTCTTAAATTATCATTCGTATCGCCGCTTCCTCTCGACGATATGGATACGCTTTCGTGTCCGGTCGCATATATGAATTATGAGATTATATCAGATAAGAAGCACGATTACGAAATAACCTTGTTTATAAACGAAAATATCTGCTACAACAACGACGATCATCGTTCGTTCTCGGATAAAGGCGTAGTAGGTTGCGTATTTAAACTTAACGGATTTGAAGCCGCAAGAATAGGGCTTAATCGTCAGGCTCCGTTATCTGCAGCCGAAGACGACGTCTGCGCAGAATGGGGTTATTATTATATCACCGGCGAAAACGCCTATATAACGCATAAATACGGCGTAAGAGATTATCTTGCGGGACTTATAAAGTCAGAAAAACTTCCTTTCACTACCACCGAGCTTCAGCAGAGCGGGTGGAACGTCGACAAGTATATTATGTCGGTAAACAAAGCCGAAAAGGGTAAAATCATGCTCGCTTTCGACGATATTGCCGCGGCGAGATATTACGGCAAGTATCTTTACGACTATTATTACAGAAACGGCAAGACCATCGTCGACGCTATGAATGAGACTTTCGCAAATTCCGAAAAGACAGACAAGCATTTGGCAATGCTTGATGCTGATCTTAAGAAAAAGGCCGGAAAATACGGGGAAGAATATCTTAACGTATTATACGCTTCGCTTCGTCAGTCCATAGCTATGCACAAACTTTGCCTGGATACGGAAGGAAACGTTTTGTTTATGTCGAGAGAAGCCGATTCCAACAGCTGTATAGCGACCGTGGACGTTTCTTATCCGTCCGTGCCGCTCTATCTTTTATACGATACCGAATATGTAAAAGGCATGATGCGTCCGATTTTCAAATTCGCCGGAATGCCCGTATGGACTTACGATTTCGCTCCGCACGACGGAGGAACTTACCCCAACTGCGACGGACAGGTTTACGGTGCGGAAGAAGGAGAAGTAAATAATTCGAGATACCATGCTACTTCGAACGCATGGACGGCAAAACAGTACAGAACTCGTCCCGATTACTATATGTATCCCGCAAATTCCGACGTTTTCGTTTTCGAAAAACAGATGCCGGTAGAAGAATGTGCGAATATGATTATCATGTGCGAAGCATGCTACCATAAGGACGGAAAGAAAGATTTCCTTGCGGAAAATGCGGATCTTCTCGAAAAGTGGGTTGTTTATCTCGAAAAGTACGGTCTTATACCTGCAAATCAACTTTGTACCGACGACTTTGCGGGACACCTCGACAAGAATATAAACTTAGCCATAAAAGCGACCGTGGGTATAGGATGCTACGCTGAAATATGTAAAGCATTAGGAAACGAAACCGGTTATAAACATTACAGAGAAACCGCCGAAAAATTTGCTCGGGAAATCGAAAACTTCGCAGCAAAATATAAATGGTGTCCTATTACATGGGATACGGATGATTCTACGTTCAGCTTAAAATACAATCTTGCTTTCGACAAGATATTAAAGCTCGGGTTGTTTGATAAAAAATTCTATGAAACCGAAGTGAAATCTTATATTCCGAAGTGCAACAAGTACGGAGTACCGCTTGACAGCAGAAAAAATTATTCGAAGTCCGACTGGCTTATGTGGACGGCAAGTCTTGCATATGAGAAGGATGACGCAACGGTCTTTATAAAGGCGCTCGACAGATATCTGAAAGAAACCGTTTCGAGAATACCTTTCTCGGATTGGTATGAAACGGTTACCGGGGAGTACCGCGGGTTTATTGCGAGATCCGTGCAGGGCGGAAATTTTATCTTATTGTTAAACGACTGATTTTAACTATTGATTTTAACTTATATTATATCTGACATAATTAATAAGCGGAGAATAATTCAAAAATGTATAATTATCATAATGAACTTGAACCTAAAATAAACGCTATGCCTCAAAGATCGTATTATATTCCTTTTTTATCCGAAAAATATAATGACGACAGAACAAAATCAGAAGAGATGTCTCTCATCGATAACTGGGATTTTAAGTATTTCGACGACATTTCGGAAGAAGTGTTTGAAGCCGAAGGCGGAGTAAAAATAAAAACGCCGTCCAACTGGCAGCTTCTGGGCTACGGTAAACCTGCGTACGTAAATACAAAATTTACAATGCCGAACGATCCCGTAAATATTTACGGCAAAAATACCGTCGGCGTATACACGACCGAAAAAACTTTCGATTTATCGAAAAAAAATTATATCGTTTTCGAAGGCGTTGACAGTGCGTTTTATCTTTTCGTAAACGACGAATTCGTGGGATACGCTTCGATCTCGCATAATATTTCGGAATTTGACGTTTCCGCATTTGTCAAAAAAGGCAACAATAAAATAAAAGTAGTCGTACTTGAAAAAAATACAGGTACATATCTCGAAGATCAGGATAAATTCAGATTATCGGGTATTTTCAGAGAAGTATACGTACTTTCTCGTCCCGAAGATCACGTTTTCGACTATCGTATTGTTGCAGACAAAAAAGGCAGGCTCGAAATATCCGCAGATAAAAACTGTTATTATAAGCTTTATTACAAGGGTGATCTTTTAGGAGAAAAATCGGGTAGAAAGGCTATATTCAATGTGAAAAATCCTAAATTATGGTCTGCGGAATCTCCGGAACTTTACGAACTCGTTATTTTCTATAACGGCGAATATATTCACGAATTTGTAGGGTTCAGAACGGTGGAAATAAAGGGCAATGTTTTTTACCTTAATGATAAGCCGATAAAACTGAAAGGCGTTAACAGACATTCTTCGACGGTCAACGGATTTGTCGAAACGGTCGACGATATTATAAAAGACCTTAAAATAATGAAAGAACATAATGTTAACGCGATAAGAACGAGTCATTATCCGTGTCATCCGCTTTTACCGATTTTATGCGACAAATACGGAATTTATCTTCTTGAAGAAGCGGATATCGAATGTCACGGCGTAGTATGGGAACCCGGTGATTATAATCAGGATTATTACGACGCCATCGCAGAAGATTCGAGATTTTATCCTCAGACGGAAAGAAGAATTCTCGACATGGCAAAACGCGATAAAAACAGAGCTTCCGTTATAATATGGTCGCTTGGCAACGAAGCCGGTTGGGGAGCGAATTTCGAAAATGCCGCGGTAAAGCTTAAAGAATACGATTCAACCCGCCCGATTCATTATGAAGGCGCTCTCAACAGATATTATTATAAAGACTGGGAAAATACTGCATACAGACGCACTCAGGCTCTCGATATGTATTCGAGAATGTATCCGCATATCTGGTGGCTCGACGAATTTTCCGATTCGATGGATTGCGATAAGCCGCTCGTCATGTGCGAATACACGCACGCGATGGGTAACAGCTGCGGAGACGTTACCGATTACTGGAACGTTATTTATAAAAAAGACTGTCTTATGGGCGGCTTTGTCTGGGAATACACCGATCATGCCGTAAAAACAGACAAAGGATTTTTGTACGGCGGCGACAACGGCGAACTTATTCACGACGGTAACTTCTGCGTGGACGGGCTCGTAACTCCTGACAGAAAAATCAAGTCGTCATTCGAAGAAGTAAAAAAAGCGTATGAAAATCTTACGTTCGAACGTGTCGGCGGTAAAATAAAAGTTACTTCGAGGAATTATTTCGCTCCGATAAACGGTAAAATAAATGTTACAGTAAAAGCGGATAACAAAATTACTTCCGAAAGCGTTGCCGAAATTTCGCTTATGCCGAATAAGTCGGTTCTTATCTCGTTTGAAACCCCTAAATCGAACGGTTACTCGGCGGTTTATATTTCGTTTGTTTCTTATAAAAACGGTCTTGTCGAAGAAGGGACGGAACTCGCCAAGGCGTTTTTCGAACTTACTCCTTATAAATTTACCGAAGTTTCGGGTAAAAATCTCGAATATAAGGTAAATAAAGACGGAAGCTTCGCTCTTTACGCAAGCGGCGAAAAGATTACGTCGGATATTTATCTTACGGATTTAAGAGCGTATCTCGACAACGATATGTACGACAAAAACAACTGGCTTAAATTCAATATCGAACACGTATTCCAGATAGCGGACGAAATAACGACGAATAAAAACGAAACCGTTATAAAAGGTAAGCTTGTCGCGCAGGCTTCGGTACCGCATTTAGGTTATACCGTTACTCTTAAGCAAGGCGAAGGTTTTGTTGATTTAAGCTTAAAATATAATGCTAAATATATTATTGAATTTTTACCGAGAGTCGGCTTTGAATTTGTTCTTGCCGGCGATAAAAATATTGAATATTTAGGATACGGTAAAGGCGAAAGTTATTCGGATAAGCATCATTATACCGTTAAGGACGAATTTGGATATAAAGCGTCCGAAAACGAATGTCCTTACATTAAGCCGCAGGAATACGGAAGCCATTACGGCGCCGACTACGTAAAAATAGGAGACCTTGAAATATATACGAAGGATAAATCGTTCTCTTTCAGCGCAAAGCCGTACTCGACGAAAGAACTTTGCTCTAAAAATCACGACTTCGAGCTTGTAAAAAACGGCGATACCTATGTAAATATCGACGCGGCAATGTCCGGCGTAGGAACTCATTCGTGCGGACCGGCACTTTCGAAAGAACACAGAACGAAAAAAGCCGGAGAACTTAACTTAAGAATTATCTTAAAATAATGTTTCAAAATTAAAAAATAAAAAGGAGCGTCTGAAAAACGTTCCTTTTTATTTTTTAAAAATTTATTTAAAATTTTTTTCGGATACGATAATTCTTTTGAAACAACTTAAAATTCTGGTATAATTTTAATATGGAAATTTTTGATATACACGCACATATTTATCCATATAAGATTGCCGATAAGGCAGTAAAAAGCATAGGTGCTTTTTATAATCATTCTATGTTCGGAGACGGCACTGCCGAAACGCTCGTGAATTCAGGTAAAGATGCTGGGATAACGAAATATTTCGTGCATTCGGCGGCGACGGTTAAAATGCAGGTTCCGAATATAAACGACTTTATAAAATCGGAATGCGATAAAAATAAAAAACTTATCGGATTCGGAACGCTTCATCCTGATATGGATGAAGAAGAAACGGAAAAAGAAGTCGAAAAAATGATTTCTTACGGATTTAAAGGAATAAAGCTTCATCCGGATTTCCAGAAGTTTTTTATCGACGAGAAAAAAGCTTTTAAAATGTATGAAATTATCGGCGGAAGGCTTCCGATACTTTTTCATACCGGTGACAACAGAGAAGATTATTCTTCGCCGGAAAGAGTGGTGAAGATGCTTTGTAATTTTAAAAACCAACAAGTTATTGCGGCGCACTTCGGAGCGTACACGGTATGGGAGAAAGCCGAATATTACGAAACGGTATTAAAAAATCACGAAATAAAAGATAATCTTTACTTCGATACTTCGTCCTCGATAATGTATTTAAGTAAAGAAAAGGTAA
The DNA here is from genome assembly GCA_003538975.1 of Clostridiales bacterium. GTDB lineage: Bacteria > Bacillota > Clostridia > Christensenellales > Borkfalkiaceae > UBA11475. The sequence goes on from DPQQ01000010.1 coordinate 396,244, forward strand.
AGGAACTCATAAATAAATACGGATCGGAAAGGTTCTTTTTCGGAAGCGATTATCCGATGTGGAGTCCGGACAAAGAATTTGAAAGATTTACGGGACTTGATCTTAGAGACTGCGACAACGAAAACATTTTATCTAAGAATTTTATAAGATTTTTCGGAACAGATATTTTAAAATGAATTCGAAATAAAACAAACCGAAAAACCGAAATAAACAAATGTTTTGTATTTTTAAAAAATTCTCTTGATTAAATCGTTTTATAATGTTAATATATAATATATAACAATTTATAGGGAGATATTTTTGCTTTATAAGATTTATCTTTAAGGCTTTTATGTTTTTAGTGAAGAATGAACTCTTTTTTCGCATGGTATAAAAATGCAAATATATTTTTGAAAATCTTGTTGTTTTTTGTTCCTATTCTTATGGGCGTGCTTTGGGTTATAGGGAGCTTTACGAAAATAGACAGGTTGGTCATGTTCGTCATCGGTCTTTTGATAGGCGGGCTTTTGATAAATATATTCTTAGGCAACTATATTACTATAGCCGTTGACTGGATAAAAGACGTATTTAATTCTATTTTTAATTCGGCTTTTATTGCTACCGACGTATTATAAAAATAAACTGTAAAGTAAAAGGCAAAACAGCGGGTTTTACTGTTCGCCTTTTATTTTTTTGATAACAGCCGCGTTTTCGGCTTAAAACAATAAATTTTACTTTAAGATGATAATTCGTAATTTAAGACAAAATATCGGAGATACCGACGAATCATTAAAAATAAAAGCCGCAAAGGAAGCTAAAATCCCGTTAAGTAAAGTCGGCTATTTTAAGATACTCAAAAAATCGGTAGACGCAAGAAAAAAGAACGATATTCACTACGTTGTTTCTATAGAAGTAGCGATAACTTCGCCTGTTCCAGAAAAGAAAGAAAAGACGGAATATAATTATCCCGAAAATCCCGTAGTGATAGTCGGCAGCGGACCTTCGGGACTGTTTTTTGCACTTAAACTCGCGAGAGAAGGATTTAATCCGATAGTCGTCGAACGCGGAGCTGACGTAGATAAACGGAAAGAAATTATAAATAATTTTTATAAGACGAAAGAGCTTTCGACTTCGACGAATATTCAGTTCGGGGAAGGCGGAGCAGGAACGTTTTCGGACGGAAAATTAAATACTGGCGTAAATTCCGATAAAAAAGACTTTATTCTGAACGAATTTGTATCGCACGGCGCTGACGAAGAGATTTTATATTCAAATAAGCCTCACATCGGCAGCGACGTTTTGCCGGATGTTATTAAAAATATCAGAAACGAGATTGTGTCTCTCGGCGGGAAGTTCTTATTCGAAACCGATTTTACCGATTGCGTTATACATGAAGGAAGAGTAAAATCAATTGAACTGACATCGATAAACGGCGATAAAACGAAAATCGAACCGGAATGTCTTGTGATTGCGATAGGTCATTCTTCAAGAGATACATACAGGATGCTTTATAAAAAAGGCGTCTGTATGGAAAAGAAGGATACAGCCGTCGGGTTCAGAATAGAGCATCTGCAAAAGAATATAAACGAAGCGCAGTACGGTAAAAATTACGACAAACGGCTGCCTGTTTCCGATTACAAGCTCGTGAGCCATGCTTCCGAAAGGGGAGTTTTTACTTTTTGTATGTGTCCGGGCGGTTTCGTTATGCCGGCTACAAGCGAAAAGGGACATGTCGTAACAAACGGAATGAGCAATTTTTTAAGAGACGGCGTAAACGCGAACAGTGCGCTCGTCGTTCAGGTAAGATCGTCCGATTACGGCGAAGATACCTTGTCGGGAATAGAATATCTTGAAAATCTTGAAAAGTCGGCATTTAAAATGGGTGGTGAAGATTATTCCGCTCCTTGCCAGTTGTTGGGCGATTATCTGAATGGTAAAAAGTCCGAAAAGTTCGGCAAAATAAAACCGACTTATCCGTGGACGAGATTCTGCGATCTCAATAAATTGTTCCCCGAAGAATTAAACGCGGCTATGAAAAAAGCGATAGCCGATATGAATAAGCGCTTAAATGGTTTTGCCGACAATGAAGCGGTTCTTACCGCGGTGGAAACAAGAACATCGTCTCCCGTTAGAATAGTAAGGGAAGACGAAGGCTTTGCCAAAGGCATTTTTAACCTTTATCCGGTAGGCGAAGTAGGCTTCGCGGGCGGAATAATGAGCTCTGCAATAGATGGATTGACTATTGCGGAAAAGTTTTTGAATAAATACAAAAAAGTATAGTAAAATTAAGATTAAATTGCAATATTTTATTTCAGACATAATTTATAAAAACAAGGAAAAGTAAATGAATACGGCGATTATAACGGGCGCTTCGAGCGGAATAGGCAAAGAATTTGTAAGACAACTTAAAACATACGGAACGTTTGACGAAGTATGGGTTATAGCGAGGAGTAAAAATAACCTTGAAGAACTTAAAACCGAGACTGATCTCAATATCGTGCCGGTTCCTATGGATTTGTCTTCTGAAGCTTCTTACGAAGAATTCGAAAATATTCTTAAAGAAAAAAATCCCGATGTAAGGCTGCTTATAAATTGCAGCGGATTCGGAAAGTTCGACGCGACGGACGATTATCCTTTGTCCGAAAGTCTTAATATGATAGATCTTAACTGCAAAGGAGTAACCGCGCTGTCTGTTCTTACTCTCAAATATATGGGAAAAGGTTCTAAAATCGTAAATATCGCTTCGGTAGCGGCGTTTCAGCCTATTCCTTATATAAACGTTTATGCGGCGACGAAGGCTTACGTGTTGTATTTTTCGAGAGCGCTTAACAGAGAATTAAAGTCGCACGGAATTACCGTAACCGCCGTATGCCCGTTCTGGACGAAAACGAACTTTTTTAATAGAGCGGCGACCACGAAAGAACCGATCGTAAAAAAATACGTTGCGATGTATAAGCCCGAAGATATAGTAAAACGCGCTTACAGAGACGTAAAAAAGGGCAAAGACGTTTCGAAATACGGATTTATCGCAAGATTACAGGCATTTTTATGTAAAATAATGCCTCATTCGTTCGTAATGAGCGTATGGATGAATCAGCAAAAACTCAATAAAAAGCAAAAAGAAGAATCGGCTGAAAAATAAGACATGAATCAGATAGTTGAAAATTTATTATTAAAACTTAACGAATCGCAACTTAAACCCGTTCTCGATACCGAAGGTCCCGTTCTCGTAATAGCGGGCGCGGGAAGCGGAAAGACAAGAGTACTTACTTCGAGAATAGCTTATCTCGTGCTTGAAAAGGGCGTCAGCCCTTCGGAGATTCTGGCGATAACCTTCACGAACAAAGCGGCGAAGGAAATGAAGGACAGACTTTATAGTTTTATTCCGGACGTAGACAGAATGTGGTGCAGCACCATACACAGCATGTGCGTTAAAATTCTGCGTTCGTGTATCGAAAGGCTCGGTTATACCCGAAATTTTACCATATATGACGAAACGGATAAAGATAAAGTAGTGAAGCGTATATGCGATTCGATAGGACTCCCTGCGGACAAGCACGCAAAACCTATAAAAAATTACATATCGGAAGCGAAAAACAGATATCAGACTCCCGAAGAATTTTTTAAGGATAATCCCTACATACGAAACGGAGAACTTTATCTTAAAGCTCTTCTGGAGTACGAAAGACTTCTTTTCGAGTCTAACGCGCTTGATTTCGACGATATACTCGTAAAAACAGTGAAAGTTTTTCTTGATTATCCGGAAGTTGCCGAATATTATTCGAAAAAATTCAGATACGTCCATGTGGACGAGTTTCAGGACACTAACAGAGTTCAGTTTCTTATCGTAAAAATTCTCGCTAAATATCACGGCAATTTATTTGCGGTAGGCGACGACGATCAGAGTATTTACGGCTGGCGCGGCGCCGATCTATCGAATATTCTCGATTTTGATAAGATATTCAAAGGGACGAAGATCTATAAACTCGAACAGAATTACCGTTCGACGAAGCGTATTTTGTCGCTTGCGAATAAAGTCATAGGTAAAAACAAAGAAAGAAGAGACAAAGTGTTGTGGACCGAAAACGGCGACGGCGCGGACGTTGTATATTACGACGCGCCCGACGACAGAACGGAAGCTTCGTACGTGGCGGTGCAGATAAAAAAGCTAATGAACGGCTATAATTATAAATATAAAGATTTTGCCGTTTTAATGAGATTAAATGCGCTTTCACGCGGGTACGAACAGGAATTTTTAAAGTATAACATTCCTTATAAGATATACGGCGGGTTCAGATTCTATGAGCGTAAAGAAATAAAAGACCTTTTGGGATACATAAAACTTATAAATAACACAAAAGACAACGAGTCCTTTATAAGAATAGTGAACTGTCCGAAACGCGGAATAGGCGAAAAATCCGTAAACGCTCTTTTAATGTCTTCGGCAGAAAAGGGCAAGTCGATGTTCGATTGTCTTGCAGATATAGAAACCGATCCCGCAATAGGCGGTGCAGCTAAAAACAAATTTATCGAACTCAGAAAGCTTTTATATTCGCTTCAGGCAAAGTCGGAAGAGCTGGAACTCGACGAATTTATAAAAGCGGTTGTGGACGATACGAGATTTTTAAGTATGTTTTCGGAAGGTACCGAAGAAAACGAGAACCGTAAGATGAACATAGACGAATTCATATCTTCGGCGGTGCAGTTCAAGCAGGACAATCCCGAAGCGATGATTTCGGATTTCGTAAATTCGGTAACGTTAAGTTCGGATACGGACGATATAAACTCGGACGACGTTGTTTCGATAGCGACGATCCATGCGGTAAAAGGTCTTGAATTCAAAGTCGTATTTATAGTAGGACTTGAAGAAGGAATATTCCCGATTTCAAGAGCTTCGGAAGACTGCGAACAGGAAGAAGAACGTCGTCTTATGTACGTCTCGATAACGCGAGCGATGGAAAGGCTCTATATGTCCAGAGCCGATTCGAGATTTTTACACGGCGAAAGAACGATAACGAGCGCATCGAGATTCTTAAAAGATTGCGGAGTTATTTCGGAAAGAACGATTAAAAAACCCGAACCGGAGAGCTATTCGTCGTATGGCGGAAACGGCTATGGAAGCCGATACAATTCTTATAATTCCGGCAGCGGTTACAATAAGTCCGATTATTCGGGAAGGAAAGATTATAACGAAAGAAACGACGCGGAAGATATTTTGGATACGGGTTCTTACGGCGGCTTCAATTCCGGTTATTATCAGCGAAAAATCGAACAGGAAAAAGCTGAAAAATCGAGACAAAATTCTATCGATTACACTAAATTCAGACCTGGCGCAAAAGTAAAACACGTTAACTTCGGCGAAGGAACGATAATTACCGTTCAGGGCGTCGGGGCGAGCATGGTTGCTGATATAGCATTTAAAGGCTACGGCGTGAAAAAACTTGCCGTGAAATTCGCTCCGATACAAATTATCGGATAAAATAAAACTACAAAACGGAGAGAAAAATGGATAATAACGCTGTTTTTTCGAGAATGCGCGAGCTGACGGATAAACTAAACAGATACGGATACGAATATTACGTTCTGGATAATCCTACCGTTTCGGACGGTGAATACGACGCTTTGTACGACGAACTGAAACGTCTTGAAAAAGAAACGGGAACGATATTTTTCGATTCTCCGACGAAAAGAGTAGGCGGAGAGCCGATTTCGTCTTTTAAAAAGCATGCGCATATTCAAAGGCTATATAGTTTAGACAAAGCGACGACGACCGAAGAACTCGATTCATTTTTTGCAAAAATAAAGAAAGCCGAAAGCGTCGAACCGGAATATACGGTAGAGTATAAGTTCGACGGTCTTACGATTTCGATAACCTACGAAGACGGCAAGTTTTTAAGAGCCACAACAAGAGGAAACGGCGTTATCGGAGAAGACGTTACCGCACAGGTTCTGACCATTAAAAGCTATCCGATGACGATAGATACATCAGGCATTGTGGAAGTTCAGGGCGAAGCGATAATAAGACTTTCGGTTCTCGAAAAATACAATAAGACAGCGGCGGAACCGCTTAAGAACGCAAGGAACGCCGTTGCGGGTGCTATAAGAAATCTCGATCCGAAAGTTACCGAATCGAGAAAACCCGAAATTATGTTTTATAACGTAAATTACATTTCGGGGAGAAGTACGCTTTCGCAGACCGAGCAAGTTGAATTCTTAAAGCGAAACGGATTTAAAGTTCATCCGTTTTTCAAGATTTGCAAGAATGAAGGCGAAGTTATATCAGCCATAAACGATATAAAAATAAACAGAAAAAACCTTGATATTTTAACAGACGGCGCAGTTATTAAGGTAAACGATATAGCAATAAGAGACGCATTAGGATTTACAGACAAATTCCCCAAGTGGACAATCGCTTTTAAGTTCGAAGCAGAAGAAGTAACGACGATGTTAAAAGACGTTTTGTGGCAGGTCGGAAGAACAGGTAAGCTTACTCCGCTCGCAATTCTGGATCCCGTCGAACTTGCGGGCGCAACGGTCAAAAAAGCTACTCTTAATAATTACGGCGATATTTTAAGAAAGAAGGTAATGATAAATTCGAGAGTTCTGGTAAGGCGCAGCAACGAAGTTATTCCCGAAATTTTGGGCGTTACCGAAGTATTCGATGATTCGAAGGAAATAGTAAAACCCGATGTTTGCCCGTATTGCGGCGCAAAACTTATCGAAACGGGAGCCAATATTTTCTGTCCGAATAAGCATTGCCGCCCGAGAGTTATAGCAAAACTTACGAATTTTGCGTGCAAAAACGGATTCAATATAGACGGATTCAGCGAAATGACCGCCGGAGTGTTCTTCGATAAATTCGGAACGGAAAAGTTTTCGGATTTATTCAAACTTAAAAAGGAAGACGTACTCGCATTAGACGGATTCAAAGATCTTAAAACGGCAAATTTGTTCCGCGCTTTGGAAAAGTCGAAAACGGTTGATTTTGCCAACTTTATTTACGCTCTCGGAATAGATAACGTAGGCAAAAAAACGGCGGAAGATCTTGCTAAAACTTTCAAGACCTTAAATAATTTTATGTCCGCGGATTACGATACTTTGGTTTCGGTATCAGACGTCGGCGAAATTACCGCAAAAACGATTTCGGACTATTTTTCCGACGAATATAACGTAAACGAAGTAAAAGAACTTCTGGCAGTCGGCGTTAAGATAAACGAAGTAAAAAGCGTGAGCGGCGGAATTTTTTCGGGTAAAAAATTCGTTTTAACCGGAACGCTTCCGACGTATTCGAGGGACGAAGCTTCTAAAATAATAGTAGAAAACGGCGGCGAAACGGCGTCTTCGGTATCGAAAAAAACCGATTACGTTTTATACGGCGAATCCGCGGGAAGCAAGCTCGAAAAAGCGAGAGAACTGGGCGTAAAACTCATAACGGAAGAAGAATTTATGAATATGCTTAAAAAATAATCGTTTTATTACGCTAAACGTCTTATAAAAAGTTTTGTTTTTTAAGAATATTATGATAAAATAAATAACACAAGAAAATATACGGTTGTTTTTATTAAAAGACGACCGTAACGAGAGAAAAGGGTAAATTATGTACAGTATGACCGGTTACGGCAGGGCGGAATATCACGAAAACGGTATAAACCTTTTAGTCGAACTTAAAACCGTAAACAACAGGAATCTCGATTTCAATTCGAAAATCCCGAGAGCTTTTATCTGTTTCGAAGACGCTATGCGGAATCTTGTAAAAGAGCATATAAACAGAGGAAGAGCGGATCTTTATCTTTCCTTCTCCGATACCAACGAATCGGACAGCGAGATTTCGGTAGACGACGGTCTCGTAAAAGCGTATTATGCTGCGTCGGAAAAGATTTCGGACGCCCTTAACATTCCGAACGATTTTTCTGTTTCGAGAATTTTGTTTTCCGAAGGCGTTATAAAGGACGACGGCGGGTTTAAGGATTATTCTTTTTTAGAGCCGGTAGTGCTTAAAACCTTAAAAACCGCTTTGGACAATCTGAACGCAATGCGTCTTACCGAAGGCAAAAAACTCATCGCCGATATGTCGGCAAGGATGATAACCATCGAAGAACTCGTAAAAAAGATAAAAGCGCGTGCGCCGCTCGTTGCTGCGGAATATAAGGAAAAACTTAAAGAAAGAGTTTCGGACTTTTTGCAGGACGTAAACTACGACGAAGCGAGACTTCTGAACGAAGTAGCGTTTTTTACAGACAAATCGAATATAGACGAAGAGTTGACAAGGCTTAATTCGCATATTTCGCAGTTCTATAAGATAATCGAAGGACCGTTGCCCGGTAAAAAATTGGATTTTTTAATACAGGAATTCAATAGGGAAACGAATACCATCTGTTCGAAGTCTAACGATCTCGAGATAACGAGTCTCGGACTTTCGTTAAAGAACGAAATCGAAAAAATAAGGGAACAGGTTCAAAACGTAGAATGAGAAACGTATTATTCGTTATTTCGGGGCCTTCGGGCGTAGGTAAAGGAACAGTTGCAAAAAAGGTCTGCGAAGATATAAAAAACGTAAGTTTAAGCATATCATGCACTACGAGATGCCCGCGAGTCGGCGAAGAAGACGGCAAAGATTACTTTTTTATAAGTAAAGAGAACTTTATTTCACGTATAGGAAACGGCGATTTTCTGGAATATTCTAACCATTTCGAAAATTACTACGGCACACCCAAAAGCTTTGTCCTCGATAAACTTAAAACAAGTGATGTTCTTTTGGAAATCGACGTGAACGGTGGACTTTCCGTTAAAAAAGCTTTTCCCGAAGCAGTTCTTATAATGCTTCTTCCTCCGGATATCGAAACTCTTAAATCCCGTCTTAAAGGAAGGGGAACCGAAAGCGACGATAAAATAGCGGAAAGAATAGAAAGAGTCGATTACGAACTCGGCAAAAAAGATCTTTACGATTACACCGTCGTAAACGACGATTTAGGCGAAACTGTTAAAAATATCGAAAAGATTTTAAAATCCGAGAAGTTAAAATAAAAAATATATAGATTTTATAAGGAGATTTTTTTATGATACAGGAACCCGAAACCGATAAATTGGTACAGAAAATAGGATCCAAATACGCTTTGTGCATAGTCGCGTCGAAGCGTGCCAAACAGATTGCGGAACAAGAACAGAAAAGCGATTATATACCCGCTTCCATGAAAAAACCGTTGTCTCTTGCGGCGGATGAAATTTATGCGGGAAAGGTAGTCGCGGTAGACGACTGAAAAATATAAAAACGTTCATCGCACAGATGAACGTTTTTAATGTATTTACTTATTAAAACCTAAGATAAAAATGTTTGCCGACGTTATCGTTGATATAGCTTCATCCGAGGTCGATCGGATTTTCGAATATTCTTTTACGGACGAACGCATACTCCCGGGAACGAGAGTAAGCGTTCCTTTCGCAAATAAAATTATCTGCGGATTCGTTATCGCCGTAAAAGAGACTTCGGACTTCGATCCGAAAAGAATAAAACCCGTATACGAAGTCCTTGACGACATCCCCGCGCTTACGGAAGAAGAATTTTCGCTTATGAATTATATAAGGAAAAAGTACTTTGTACCGGCGGCACTCGCACTAAGGCTTTTTCTTCCGAGCGAAATGAGACTCGGCAAAGTCAAAAATCTTTATACTTCGGTTTCTTCGCTTGCTGTAAACGAAGACGAAGCGGTTACCGCAGCCGAAGGGTTGAGAAAGTCCGCAGTAAAGCAAAAAGCTCTTATCGAAAGACTTATAAACGACAAAACGGAAAGAACTTCGATTCTGAATTCCGAATTCGGTAACGCCGCCGTAAAAAAACTCGAAGAACTAGGCGTGATAAAAACCGAAAAGGTAAGAGAATATCGCTCGCCGTATAAAAACATAGACTGCGTTTCGAAAAACGTAACGTTAACCGAAGCTCAGTCCGCCGCCGTAAAAAACGTTACCGAAACCGACAAACTCGTTACACTCTTATTCGGCGTAACTGGAAGCGGAAAAACTGAAGTTTATCTTAATCTGATAAATAACGCTATTTCGAGCGAAAAAACCGCTATAATGCTCGTTCCCGAAATCGCTCTTACGCCGCAGATGTTAAGACAATTACGCGCAAGGTTCGGCGATAACGCCGCTATACTTCACAGCGGACTCTCTGCCGGAGAAAAATTCGACGAATGGTGGAGAATAAAAAGCGGCGAAGCTAAAATCGTTATAGGCGCGAGAAGCGCGATTTTCGCTCCGATCGAGAATATAGGCATTATAATCATAGACGAAGAAC
>DPQQ01000010.1:406670-430543 GCA_003538975.1 Clostridiales bacterium
ATAATCATAGACGAAGAACACGATTCGAGCTATCAGAGCGAGCAGGCTCCGAGATACGATACTCTCGACATCGCAAAATTCAGGGCGAAAGCTTACGGCGCAAAAATCGTAATAGGTAGCGCGACTCCTTCGATAGAATCGTATATGAGAGCGCAAAACGGCGAATATAATCTTGCGACGCTTCCCGAAAGAATAAATAAAAACCCGCTCCCTGAAGTAATAATTGCCGATATGAAAAAGGAAACCCGTCGCGGCAACGCTTCGATTTTTTCCGCAGCACTTAAAGATGAACTCGAAGATTGTCTGAAAAAAGGCAATCAGGCGATACTTTTTCTCAATCAGCGCGGTTACAGTAAAAGCGTTATATGTACCGAATGCGGACACGTACACAAGTGCGAAGCGTGCGACGTAGCTTTGACTTATCATGCGGAAGACGATTCTCTTTTGTGCCATTATTGCGGCGCAAAGTATAAAATGATCACTTCGTGCGTTAATTGCGGCAGCAAATATTTGCGGTATAACGGTTACGGAACGGAAAAAGTCGTAAAAGAACTCGGCAAACTTTTCCCGGAAGCCAGGGTACTAAGAATGGATCGCGATACGACTTCCACGAAAGAAGGTCATTTTAAGATTTTGAGCGATTTTGCGGAAAGAAAGGCGGATATACTCGTCGGTACGCAGATGATAGCTAAGGGACACGACTTTCCTAAAGTTACGCTTGTAGGAATACTCGACGCGGACATGAGCCTGCATTTTTCGGATTTCAGAAGCGGCGAAAGAACTTTTCAGCTTATAACGCAGGTTGCCGGAAGAAGCGGCAGGGCCGACGAAAAGGGAAAAGTTGTCCTTCAGACATATACTCCGGAGAATTTTATTCTTCAACAAGCCGTAAGATACGATTATAAAAAGATGTACGAGAGCGAGATCTCTATAAGAAAGGCAACGGGTTTTCCGCCGTTTACCGATATTATAAGAGTGGTGGTTTCTTCCGAAAGCGAAGACGAAGCCGTCGTCGTAACAAAAAATATTTACGGTAAAATTTCCGAATACAGAGACAAGAATAAAGGAATGTTCAAATTCCTTGCCGCTATGAAGGCTCCGCTTAAGCGTATACAGAACAAATTTAGATATCAGATTATTATGAGAATTACTTCGGGCGATGAAGACGCGGTTTCGGAAATAAACCGTTACGCGACAGAATGCTCTACGAGAAATTGTTCGGCTTATGTCGAAGTAAATCCGAATAATTTAAGCTAATAAAGTAATTTTTCAAATACAAAAACAAGGACGAAAATTATGGCTATACGAAATATTGTGCAGATCGGCGACGACGTTTTAAGAAAAACTTCGCTTCCCGTAACCGAATTCGACGACAAACTTGCCGAACTTTTAGACGACATGACCGAAACTCTTTATAAAGCCGAAGGCGCTGGACTCGCCGCTCCGCAGGTGGGAGTGCTTAAACGCGTTTTCGTCGTTTACGTTGACGACGAACTTTTTGAATTCGTTAATCCGAAAATCGTAAAAGAAAGCGGCGTTCAGGTAGGAGACGAAGGCTGTCTTTCAATAAAAGGCAAATTCGGAACGGTAAAACGTTTTAATTCGATCGAAGTTATAGCGTACGACAGAAACGGCAATAAATTCAGAATTAAAGCGAAAGGATTTCTGGCAAGAGCCATTCAGCACGAATACGACCATCTCGACGGTATTTTGTACATAGACAAAGCTACCGATATAAGAAACGACTGATTTAAGGTGAATATGAGAATTGTTTTTTTAGGAACTCCCGATTTTGCGGTAAAACCGTTCGAAAACATTATCGAAAACGGATATAACGTAGTTGCCGCGATAACCAATCCCGACAAACCCGTAGGTCGCAAACAGACTATAACTGCCTGTCCCGTTAAAGAAACGGCATTAAGACACGGCATACCGGTATACCAATATACTAAAATAAGAAACGAGGGCGTAGAAGATCTTAAAGCTCTAAAACCGGATCTTATGGTGACTTGTGCATTCGGACAGATTTTATCGCAGGAAATACTCGATATTCCGACTATCGGAACGATAAACATTCACGCGTCGCTTCTTCCTAAATACAGAGGTTCTAGTCCCATTCAGTGGGCGATAATAAACGGCGAAAAGGTCACGGGAATAACGATAATGTTTACCGACGTCGGCGTGGATACGGGCGATATTATTCTTCAGGACGAACTTCAAATAGAAGATACCGATACCGCGGGAACTTTGTTCGATAAACTCTCCGTTCTCGGTTCAAGGTCCGTAATAAAAGCTCTTGAAGCTATCGAAACCGGAACATATACAAGAACAAAGCAAGACGAAACGAAAGCAACCCATACGAAATTTTTTAATAAAGAAAGCGGTCTTCTGGATTTTAATAAAACCGCGGACGAAATAGTTAATTTAGTAAGGGGATTGAACCCGTGGCCCGTCGCGTACTTTATGTATAAAGGTGAAAAAATACAGGTTTATTCTGCCGAAAACAAAAATTCGGACTATAATGCGGAGCCGGGAACTGTTGTTTCGGCGGATAAAAAAACCGGGCTTATCGTTAATGTAAACGGCGGCTCGGTCAGACTGAAAACTCTTAAAAAATCGGGCGGCAAGCTTATGCCCGATACCGATTTTCTGAACGGCAACAGGATTTTGCCGGGAGAAAAACTTTTTTAAATAAAATTATAAAAACATCGAAAGGTAAAATATGATCGGATATTATTACGACGCTTACGTTATATTGAATAAAATATACAGCGAAGGGGCTTATTTAAAACAAGCCGTTCTTAAAACTCCGATCGAAGAAAAGAACCGTAAAATTACCGTAAAAATCGTTTACGGCGTTCTCGACAAGGATATCGAACTCGGCTACTACATAAAAAAGCTTTGCGATAAAAATCCCAAACTTCATATAAGAACGATTCTTAAAATATCCATGTATCTTATGGAATATATGGACAAGCCGCCTTATACGGTAATCGACAATGCGGTCGAACTCACTAAAAAATTAGGGAAAAAGGGAGCAAGCGGCTTTGTTAACGCTGTTTTAAGGAAATTTTCGGCGGATAAACCGAAACTTCCCGAAAATAAGTACGAAAATTTTTCGGTTAAATATTCTTATCCGCTTTTTGCTTCGAAAGAACTGATAAACGATTACGGTGAAAACGTCGCCGCAAAAATAGCTTCTTACGAAGACCCCGGCGCGTATTTAAGATTCAGCGTAGATACGGGCGAAGAATATTTGAAAGAAAGAGCTTACGAATATAAAAAAACGCCTTTCGATAAGCTTTTTTACGTTAAAAATTTCACGATGGACGAAGGTTTTTATAAAGGCATTTATACGTTTCAGAATATCGGCTCGGTTTCTATATGCGATATAGTAGGCGGCGGCGATAATCTTCTGGACGCATGCGCCGCACCCGGCGGCAAATCGGTGCTTTTATCCGAAAAATTTGACAGAGTAACGAGCGTAGATATTCATCCGCACAGGGTAGAGCTTATTTCGGACTACGCAAAAAGAATGAACAGGCATAATATAACCGCTGTTTGCGCAGACTCGCAGAAACATAATCCGGATTTTACGGATAAGTTCGACGCGGTTTTATGCGACGTTCCGTGCAGCGGATTCGGCGTGGCTTTCGAGTCGCCCGATATTAAGCTTAACAGAGAAGAATCTTCGATCGAAGAGCTTAATAAAATTCAGCTTAGTATTGTAAAAACATGTTCCGATTACGTGAAGCCCGGCGGATTTTTATACTATTCGACCTGTTCGATTTTTAATAGAGAGAATCAAGTGATTATAGATGATTTTATGTCTGACGAATTATTGAAAGAAAAGTTTGTCGCTGTAGATATAGATTCAAAAAACCCGCATTTAAAAACAAAAAGCGGATTACAATTCTTGCCGCATTTATCGGGCGGCGGTTTTTTCGTAGCGAAGCTTAAAAGGATTAAATAAATTGAAATTTTTACAGGATTTTTCGTTCAAGGAACTAAGCGATATTTTGACGGAATACAAAGAGCCGAAGTTCAGAATAAGACAACTTTTCGAAGCTTCTCACAAATACAAGAGCTATTTTGAAATGTCCAATATTCCTTTTACGCTCAAAAATAAGCTCATAGAAGACAGCATAAGCGATAAACCGGTAGAGATTGTCGAAACGCTTACTTCGAAAGACGGAACGCAGAAGTTTTTATTCAAACTTTTCGACGGAAACATTATCGAAGGCGTTTTGATGAAGTATAAATACGGGTACACGCAATGCGTTTCGACGCAGGTCGGGTGCAGGATGCACTGCGCTTTCTGCGCTTCGGGCTTAAACGGTCTTGTAAGGAATTTGTCATCCGGAGAAATTTTAGGACAAGTTCTTGCCGTAAACAAGCTTTTAGGCGGGGAGATCGGCGACAAAAGAAAGGTTACCAATATCGTACTTATGGGAAGCGGCGAACCGCTTGACAACTATGATAATACAGTTGCTTTTTTAAGAAATGTATCGGACGAAAACGGCATTTGCATAAGTCCGAGAAATATTAGTTTGTCGACTTCCGGAATCGTTCCGAAAATTTATGATCTCGCAAATGAAAATATGCCCGTAAATCTGACTATTTCGCTTCATTTTCCTTTCGACGACGAAAGAAAAGAAATAATGCCCGTAGCGAAAAAGTATACGATAAAAGAGATTTTAGCTGCGTGCGAGAACTATTTTAACAAAACAAAACGCAGATATATTTTCGAATATGTTCTGATTTACGGTAAAAACGATACTAAACGCCACGCCGATGAACTTATCAAACTTTTGTCAAAAAGGCCTTGCCACGTTAATCTTATAAGGCTGAACACCGTTAAAGAGAACGATTTTAAGGCTGTTACCGATAAAAACGCTTATAAATTTGCCGAATACTTAAATAATCACGGCATTTCGGCGACTGTAAGACGTCGAATGGGCGACGATATCGAAGGAGCGTGCGGTCAATTAAGACGAAAATATATCGAAAATTCTTTTGATAGTGAAATAAATTTAAATTAAAATAATATTTTTTAAAAAGGTGAAGTTATGGAATGTTTGATCGCGCCGTCTATTTTGTCGGCAGATTTTTCAAGAATAGGCGAAGAAGTTGCAGAAATAACAAAATTCGGGGCAGATTACATACATGTAGACGTTATGGACGGTCATTTTGTTCCTAATATAACGTTCGGACCGAAATTCGTTAAAGATTTAAGAAAATATTCCGATAAAATCTTCGACGTTCATCTTATGATCTCCGAACCCGAAAAATATGTCGAAAAATTCGCCGAAGCCGGTTCTGATATTATAACTGTTCATTACGAAGCGTGCAAAGACAATCTTGTAAACGTTCTCGATCAGATCATAAAAACGGGGAAAAACTGCGGCGTA
The DNA here is from genome assembly GCA_003538975.1 of Clostridiales bacterium. Taxonomy (GTDB): domain Bacteria; phylum Bacillota; class Clostridia; order Christensenellales; family Borkfalkiaceae; genus UBA11475. Next base: position 412,082 of record DPQQ01000010.1, read on the forward strand.
GCGATAAATCCCGACACCGACGAAAAGAAAATTTTCAATGTCCTTGAAAAGTGTTCGCTTGTAATCGTTATGGGGGTTTTCCCTGGATTCGGCGGACAGAAGTTTATTACGGAAACGCTCGATAAAGTCAAAAATCTTTCTGAATATATCAAATCAAAAGGCTTAAAGACTCTTATCGAACTCGACGGCGGCGTAAATATCGAAACAGCGGCGGAGATAAAAGCCGCGGGAGCAGACGTTCTGGTCGCGGGAAGCGCGGTCTTCGGGAAATCTGACAGAAAACAGGCGATAAAGGACATCAAAAACGCTTAAAAAACAATAAAAAGACATTTTCAATTGATTTCAAAAAGAAATTTTTAAAAATATCATAAAAAATGGATCTAAAGTAAAAAATTATTAAATATTATTTTTCTTGATCTATTTTTGATTTTAACGAATGGAAAAATAGATTAAATAAAAAAGGGACCGCAAGGCCTTTTTTTATGGAGCATTTATTAATTTTTTTTATACTAAACGAATATTTTTTACGAAGCGGTATAAAATATTAAAACTTTAATCGAAAATAATCTTGAAGAAGCCATAAAAAACCCTGTAAATTTTTCCTTAGCAAAAGAGAGCGTAACATATAAAAAGAGAATAAATTTAGTTATCTTTAGAAATTATTTATGATTTAAGGATTTGTAGTTTGAGAAATTCGGCTAAGGGAACAATAAAACAAAAAGCGTTTTATTTTAAAAAGTAAGTTTTATAAAGAAATCGGAAGTGTTAAATGAATGCGAAAAATTTAATATCCGGTCCAAAAATACGCCACGGGTGAGTTATGTGTGACATATGTAACTATGCGTAAAATGCAGCTTTTACGCAGTCTTTAACAAAAAGCCGATAAATTAAGATATTCTTTTTAATATTATTGAATTTTTGTTTTTTTAATTTTTCGTTGTTAAATCGCTATATATAAATTATGATTAAATTTATTTTTAAGATTCATTCAATTTTTTTATTTAAAATAATTTACTTTTTAATTCTTTTTTTATTTTTACTTATAAAATTATTTTTTAAAAATTCTTTTATTTTCGTGCGATTTCAAAATTTATTTTTTTATTTATACGATAGTTTATATTGCAATTTTAAAAACCGGTACTTTAAAACGCCCGTTTTTAGCCGATTTCAAAAAAATTATTTTTTTTACCCGGATAATTCTACGTTTAATTTTTAAAATGCCTTAAAATACTTTTTTATGCTGGAGTTATTTTTAAGTGGTAAACTTTCAAATAAAAATTTTTTATAAATCATATAATTTTATAAAGCAAAATAAATTGAATTTTAAACTTTCAAGAAAAAGTTTTATTTTTATGTAATTTTTTGCTTACTTTTATTTGTGCCTAAAAAATGAATTATCAGAAAAATACAAAAAAATTTTTATTTAATTATTACAGATAAAATTAAATTTTTTATATTTATTGACTTTTGTATTTTAATATATTATACTTATTTATATACTTTAAGAAGGAATTTTACTATGGAAAATTCAATCAGCAGCGATCTTATTCGCGGTCATATTGATACGATTATTCTGCAAACGATATCGTCTGCAGATAAAAATTCGCAGGAAATACTTGACGATATTTCATCGAGTTCAGATGGAAAATACGAGCTTAAACAGCCTACTCTTTACAGCTCATTAAAGCGTCTCGAATCGGATGGATTTATAAAGTCTTTCTGGCGCGACGCCGAAGACGGCAGAAGAAAATTTTATCATTTAACCGATAAAGGTCGCGCTTTGGTTCGCAAAAATCTTAACGACTGGAAATTTTCGCGTGCGGTAATAGATTCACTTGTAAAAGCCGAGCCCGACGTACGGACCGAAATAGTTTATAAAGAAGTTCCTCTCCCCGTAAAAGAGACAGCAAAAACGCCCGTAACATCGGAAAATACTCCGAAAACAGCCGAAAATGCTGGTGAAAATTCTAAGAAGAGTAACTTTTCGTACGATTCTCTCCTTTTTGCTTCGAAAAATAATGACGTTAAACTGCAGGAACCGGTTTCCCCCGCTTCACCTGCTGTTCATAACGTTAAGACGAGTTATACAGAACCCTCAAAAGAATCTTTTACGGCGCAGAATACGCAGACTAAAAATCAGGACATAAATTTCAGAAATATTCTGAACGGTCTTATTAAGTATTCCGAACAGCACTCCGAAAAACCCGAAGCTCCGCAGAAAATGCCGGAAATAAAGCAAAATATTTCCGATAAACCAAAGTTTTCGGATGAAATTACTAAAACCGACAGACGTAACGTCAACTCGGACTTCGGCGATATAATAGATTATTGCGAAAATAAACACCTTAAATTACGCGTTTCGGCAAAATCTTCGGCTAATCCGACGGGTGTTTACATAAATAAAGTAAATTTTTCGTCCTCGATAGCTGTTTTTCTTCTGCTCGTTATCGAATTACTTATAATTTTTACGAGATTTAAGTCCGTTTTACCCGGATGGGCGCCCTTTTCGCTTGTGATTTTTGCGGTGTTTCCCCTTATCATGACGTTAAAATACGTTTCTGAACCGAAAAAGACGATTTATAAAAGACTCTCCTCAAAAGACGTGCTTCAAATGACGTTTATTATAATGTTCAGCCTTATATTTTTGAACGTCGTTATGTATATCTTTATTTTAGGGCTTGATTTTTCGTCGGATTCCGGACTTATTGCTTATCTCGTCGTACCGATACTTTTATATGTAGATTCGTTTATGTATTACCTTATCCGCTCGCTTTTATTTAAGAAACCGTCTTATAAGAATTTTTCGGACAAATCGGCAAAATAATTTTAATGAGAACTTATTTCTTAAGTAAAACCCTTAAAAACACTTTATAATAGACTAAAAGTCGCCAAACGGCGACTTTTTAAGTTTAAAATTTTAAATTCGACGAATAATTTTTTTGTTTATTGTTCTTTCTATTACTTTTCAGCTTTTCTTTACGAATAATTTTAAAATTTTTCTTATAAGTTTTGGCGGTTTGATGCAGATTATTTTCATAAAATATCTCCTTAAAAAACGTTTTTATAAAAATAAAAGTCGCTTTACTTCTATTTTTTTTTAAGTTATAATATAAATATGCATGGATCGAATTATTTTAACGAAAGAGCCAAAAACTGCAAAATAAAAACGGAAGCTCTTTTAGAAGAATTACCATATTATTGCCGTGATTATTTTATCGCCAAAGAAACTTCGGCAACGCCGTTAACCTTACTTAATTATGCGTACGATTTAAGAATTTTTTTCGACTATCTTACCGTCCGCTACTTTATCAAAAAGAAACCTGAAGAAGTAACTCTTGACGACCTTGACGGACTTACCGCACAGGAAATCGAGCTTTTTTTAAGCTATCTTTCATTTTATACTATTAACGGACACGAAGAAATGTGCTCCGACAGAGCAAAATCGCGAAAATTATCTACCGTCAGATCTTTTTTCGGATACCTTTTTTCGAGAGATAAGCTCACTGCTAACGTTGCGGCAAAAGTGAGCGTTCCGAAAATCCGTGAAAAAGAAATCATAAGGCTCGACGTTACTTCCGAAGTGAATGAAATCGCGGATCTCATAAATACCGTCGATTCCGGCGCCGGTCTTACTTCGAGACAAAGAAAGTACCACGATATAACGAGAACGCGCGACGTTGCCATGATTACCCTGTTTTTAGGCACGGGAATACGTATATCGGAACTTGTAGGATTAAACGTCGGTGACGTGGACCTTAACGAAATGAACTTTGTCGTAACCCGCAAGGGCGGCGGCAGAGCAATTCTCTACTTCGGCGACGAAGTCCGCGTTGCTTTAAAAGATTACCTCGTCGGGAACCGTAAGGTAGATTTTATAAAAAATAAAGATGAACCGTTATTTTTATCTATGAAAGGCGAACGAATAAGCGTAAGAGCGGTCGAAAATCTCGTAAAAAAATACGCCCAGCTCTCCGCCCCGCTCAAAAAAATAACGCCTCATAAATTAAGGAGTTCTTTCGGTACTAATCTTTATAAAGAAACTCACGATATATACGTCGTCGCCGATTGTCTCGGACATAAAGACGTAAATACCACTCGTAAACATTACGCCGCAATTAACGAAGAAACTCGTAAAAAAGCTATCGAAACCGTAAAATTACGCGACGATAAAAAGTAAAAACAGAAATAAAAAATATTAAAAAGGTCTGATGAAAAACCTTCAGACCTTTTTGCTTTTAAATTTACTTTTTTATTTCTTTTTTTTTCTTATATTTTTATCCGACAAGATTAAAATCGCTTGCGAAATCCTTTATTATATCCGAAAAGCCTTCCTTTTTGGCGCCGCTTAATGCTACGAGATCGAGTTTTGCTTTTTCCACGCCTTCAACGTAAACGGAAATTTCGCCGACGTTTTCTCCCCTTGCGAGCGGTGCTTTAAGATTTTTCACGTTAATTTCAAACTCGTAATTCTTCTTTTCGCCGTGTCTTACCAAAAAGCCGTATGGCTCATACGTTCCTATTTTTACAGTTTTATTCTTCGAGTTTTTCACCTTCGCGACAGAAAGTTCTTCATACGGCGTTATAACTTCGTTGTATTCAAAATTATTGAAGCCGTAATCGAGAAGCTTTGAAGCGATTTTAAATCTTGTTTTGCCGTCGTTTGCTCCTATCACGCAGGCAATGAATCTTGTTCCGTCTCGTTCGGCGGAAGCCGTTATACAATGTCCAGCTTCCGAAGTATAGCCGGTTTTTCCCGAGTCGCAAGACGGATAGGTTTTTAAGAGTTTATTTGTGTTTGAAATTTCCGTATACCTTTCTTCGCTATGCTCTATTCGGTCCATCCAGATTTTGGAATAATCGAAATATTCCTTAAAAGATATAAGCTTTTTGAACATCTTACATGCGTCGGCAGCCGAAGAATACTGACCTTCCTGTGGGAGTCCCGTCGGATTAACGAAGTTCGTATCGGTCATTTTAAGTTCTTTCGCTTTATTATTCATCTCCGTAACGAAGCGTTCTACGCTGCCGGAGATTTTTTCAGCCATCGCCACGCACGAATCGTTCGCCGACGCAACGACGATTGATTTTATAAGGTCTTTTACGGAATAATTTTTATGAGCTTCCAGAAACACCTGAGAACCGCCCATTCCGCTCGCGCGCTCGCTTATCGTAACGCTGTCGTTTACGGAAAATTTACCTGCTTCGAGATTTTCAAAGCATAATATAAGAGTCATAATTTTGCACATACTCGCAATCGGAAGTCTTTTGGCTTCATTATTCATCAAGACCGCTTCGCCGGATTTTGCGTCTATAAGACAGTATGATTTGCAGCTTTTTTCTATTTCGTTAGCGGATATTTTTGCAACCGGAGTCTCGTTTCCGAAACTTTTTTCATAATCAAATGAATATTGTTCGTTTAAGCTTTTACGGATTTCTTCCGCAAAAGATATCTTTTTGAGCGGCTTAACGGCAAATGCAACGCTTATTGCAAGAAGCATTATAACCGCATAGTAAAATACGCCGAATAAGTTTTTATTTCTCATATTTTTCTCCTTATTTTATTATTATATCAGACATAATTTAATACAATATTAATTGAAATTATCTAATGAATTTTGAATACTAAGTCCGTAGCCGGATTTTGGATCGTTTATGAAAACGTGAGTGATTATTCCTATAAGTTTTCCGTTTTGGATAATCGGAGTACCACTCATTCCCTGCACTATTCCGCCGGTTAAAGACAAAAGTTTTTCGTCGTTTACTTTTATAACGAGATTCTTTTCTTTTTTCTCTTCGATCACCTTTACGATTTTTATATCGTAACTTTCCGTACTTCCCGATATATTGCTTATAGCAGTTGCCTTCCCTATTTTTGCTTCCCCGCGGTGAGCTGCGGTAATCTTCTGATATGCAGATTTATCGAATTTTTTCTTTTCTCCGTATATTCCGGTGGATATTCCGTATTCGATCGTCCCAGTGTCTGCGGATTTAATGTACCCCTGTATTTCACCGGGAATCCCCTTTGTCCCTTTAATTATTTTAGTAATACCGGCTTCTTTTAACGCTCCGCCTATAATCGGCGTTTTTGCATATTCCTTATCGTAAATCTCATGTCCCAGAGCCGAAAATCTTCCGTCGGAATCGTAATAACTTACCGTTCCTATCCCGCATATATCGCCTCTGATAAATATACCGAGCCGTAAATTGCCGTTTATATCTTTTGCCGGTTTAACGAGAATGTTTTTAGTTTTTCCGCCCGATATTATTTCGAGTTCGTTATAGCCGCTTTTAATGTATTTATCTATATCCGAATCCGACTTTAATTTATTTTCGTTGATTTTAGTTATAACGTCGTCGGGTTTTATTCCGGCATCTTTTGCCGGCGAATAGGTTTTTTCGTTTGTAACTACATCCGATAGTCCTATCACCGTTATTCCTTCGGATATAAGCGAAAATCCGAAAACTTCGCCCGAAATATAATAATATTTTTCATCCGCGAATACTTTTACGGGCGATTTTCGGTAAAACGCGGCAAAAACCGAAATTATTAAAATAAGAACGGGAAAAATCCGCTTTTTAAATTTCTTCATTAAACATATCTTGCGTTAAAATATTAAAAATATTTATTTTTTCGGCATTTTTATTTTTTTATTAAAAAAAAACGGCGTTTAAGCCGTTTTTATAATTTTTATATTTAATATCCGATTTATTTAGATGAGATCAAAAAGAAGCCTTAAGCCTGTCGGCATTTTTAATAAGCTCTTTTGCGTGCGCAATCGCGCTCGGACTTTCTGAAGTTCCGCCGATAAGCCGTACGATTTCCGCTACAAGCTTTTCGCCGTTTATTTTTTCTATAACCGAAACAGTCTTTCCGTCCATCTCTATTTTCTTTATAAGAAGATTATTATCTCCCAGAGCAACAATCTGCGGAAGATGCGATACGGCGATAAGCTGAACGTCTTCTGAAAGTTTTAGAAACTTTTCACCCACAACTTTTGCCGTTTCTCCCGAGATACCGGCGTCGATTTCGTCGAAGACAAGGGTGCTTATTTCGGAATATTTAGCAGTTCTCGATTTTATCGCAAGCATAAATCTGCTCATTTCGCCGCCGCTTATAATTTTCGAAAGGCTTTTTAAAGGTTCTCCGAGATTTGCCGAAAACATGAAAGAAATTTCGTCAAGACCGTTTTCGGATATTTTTATATCGTCTTTTTCTTTGTTAAACTCAGGTAATTCGTTGAATTTTACATCAAAAGCGGCGTTTTTCATATTGAGTTCGCGTATTTCGCAAGCAACTTTCTCGGAAAAATCTTTTGCAAAGTCCTTTCTTAAAGATGAAAGTTTTATGTATAAAGAATATACTTTCGCTGATAATTCTGTCTTTTTAACAAGAAGTTCTTCCGCAAGTTTATCGAAATTTTCAAGCTTTTCAATCTCTTTTTCGGCGTTCGATTCAAAAGCGATAAGCTCATTATAACTTCCGCCGTACTTTTTAAATAAGTTTTTTATAAGAGATATTCTCTCTTCCGTCCGATCGAGATCGGCTTCCGAAAAATCGAAATCATCCATAAATCCGGAGACGGTTTCGGATATATCTTCTATTTCGGCGTAAGCGTTTTCGAGCCTTGTTAAAATATCCGCGTAACTTTTATCGAGATTAGATATTCTCGAAATCGCATTTCTTGCATACGAAACTCCGTCCGTCGCCGCTCCTTCGCCTGATAACGCCTGCTTCGTTTCGTTAAGAGCTTCGGATATTTTTTCCTGATTGCTGAGCTTTGCTTTTAAAGCTATAAGATCTTCATATTCGTATTCTTTTACGTCGGATTCTTTTATTTCGTTAACCTGATATTTAAGTATATCGAGCCTCAACGCGCGCTGCCCGTCGTCTCCGCCGAGTTTATTAAGCTCCGAAAGCACATTCTTAAGTGCCGATATTTCTTTTGAAAGTTCTTCTTTCGCTTTTGCGATTTTTTCTCCGCCGTATGCGTCGATTAAGGCAAGTTGATTCGCTTCTTTTAATAAATAAAAATGTTCGCTCTGCCCGTGTACGTCCACAAGATGTCCGGTAACGTTTTTTAGTCCCGTCAATGTAACAGGTTCTCCGTTTATTCTGATACTGCTTGCTCCGGATAACGAAAACTTACGCGAAACGATAAGATCATCGTCACAGTCTATATCGAGCGCGTCGAGTTCTCTTTTGATAAACGGATTGTTTTTTACATCGAATTCAGCCTTTACCATGCAAAAATCCGACCCGTTGCGGATCATTGATTTATCCGCTTTTGCTCCGAGAACGAAATTAAGCGAATCTAATATAACCGATTTACCCGACCCGGTTTCACCCGACAAAACGTTTAATCCTTTTTCGAATTCGATTGAAGCTTCTTCGATAAGAGCCACGTTTTTTATCTGAATATTTTTAAGCATTTTTAATCGCTTCCTTTACTCTCAAGGCAAAATTGTCCGCATCTTTTTTAGTGCTTAAAATAAGTAAAATCGTATCGTCGCCCGCAATCGAACCGAGTACCGAAGTCGCATTGAGTTCGTCTATAATATTAGCCGCGGCGTTCGCGCTGCCGGTTTTCGTCCTTATAACTATAAGATTATTCGTCGGAACGACCGAAATGACAAGGCCTTTAAGTATTCCGGCATTTTCTGACGAAAAAGAATTTTCGGTGACGGGAAGGCTGTATCTGAATTTTTTTAAGATTCCTTCAGTCTTTTCGAGCCTAAGTTCGTTTATATCTCTCGATACGGTTGCCTGAGTTACGTCTTCGCCGGCTGCTTCTAAAAACGAAATAAGTTCAAGCTGGTTTTCAACCTCGTTTTCGGTAATAATTTTTTTAATTAGTTCGAGTCTTTCCTTCTTTTTCATACGTTTCCCTTCGTTAAATTATTTCATCTTCATGAATAACTTTTCGTAATAGTCTACTTTTTCATTTTTATAAAAAATTGCTTTTTTAGATGATTTTTTAATTTCAACGACAGAATTCTCGGTCGTTTCTGTTACAAAAATGCCGTCCACGATAATTCCGCTTTTACAGTCGTTCGTTATTTTTACCGTGCATGTATATTCCGTCGGATAAACTATCGATCTGTTATTGAACGAGTGCGAGCATATCGGAGAAAGCTCGAAACAATCCGTCCCGGGCGAAAGAATCGTACCGCCGGCCGAAAGCGAATAAGCAGTAGAACCTTTTTGCGTCGCAATTATCACGCCGTCTCCTTTAAGATTTTCGACCGTCTTACCTTTTATTGCTATATTAAGCTTCAGCGTCTTTTCGGAAGAATCGCTTGCAACGAGCCTTTGGATAACAACTTCGTTAAGTGCGTAATACGATTTGCCCGAAAAATTCGCTTCGATAAGCGGCGCGGTTTCGGTTTTTAATTCACCGTTTATCGCCGCTTTTACCGCATATTCGGCTTCCTTATCCGAAAATTCAGCCAAAAAGCCGAGTTTTCCGGCATTCAACGTAAGTACCGGAACATCATATTTCGCAATATAATCGACTACTTTTAAAATAGTTCCGTCGCCGCCGATAACTATAAGCATATCCGTCTTTTCGGGGGAATTTTCGCTTATAATCGCAAACTCTATTCCGGATTCTTTTAATACGGAAATTACCTTTTCGGTTATCCCGGCAGATTTTTCTTTAGTTGGATTAGAATATATTCCGACCTTCATATCATCCCTTCTTTTTGTTTACGCTTAACAATTGTAAATCCTTTTTAATTATAATATAATAAAAAGTGTTTTTCAAGCAAAATATTCATTTATTTATTCATTTTAATTATAATAAGTAAATAAAAACGGCGTTTATTCAAAAACGCCGCAAGAATTATTCGCTTTTTAATATTTTTACTATCCGTCCGATATATTCGGTATGGAAATCTTTATTTTTATAATTGTCTTCGATAATTGTTTTATCTATAAAACCGTCTTCCGTAATTTCGGCTGTATAAATCTTTTTGCATATAAAAACAAGCTTCGCTTCGTTAAAATATACCGTATTATCTGAAAACACGGGAGTAAGCGACGTGTTTTTCACTTTATCGCCTTCTTTACCCGAATGTGAGCCGAGATACGCAAGATCTTTTTTATAGTCGTTACCGAAATACGAAAGCGAAAAATATTCTTCGCTGTCCATAAATTTTTTTGTATATCTTTGCGGCCTGACGTAAACGATCGCGGTAGGCATCCCCCAATTATTTCCCCAGAGCGAACCGAAATGTCCCCATGATACCGTCATCGTATTGTACGCTTTTTCGGTTTTCCCGGATGATAAAAGCATCCAGCCTTCATTTAAATAAGTAAAAGGATTAAAATCGAGTTTTTTATAATCAATTTCTTTGAACATAATCCGCCTTTTAATAAATTATATTTTTTTTAATAATATAATTATTTTTTTCTGTTATAAATATAATCGGTTGCTTCGGATAATAAATCGAAGCCCGGCAAAAAATTCAATATTTTTTTACAATCGGTATATATTTTATTATCCAAAATTTTTGTTTCTTCAATACCGATTTTATTTATAAAGGTATTTTTATCTCCGTCTTTTTTTACGTCTTTCCCGATTATTAAAGGATCGCCTTCATAGTCCAGTATGTCGTCAGAAATCTGGAAGAATTCACCGAGTTTTTTAGAATATTCTTTAAGTTTTTCTGTATTTTTATACGAAACAAGCAGCGCGGGAGTAATGACCGCCGCCGATATAAGAGCCGACGTTTTGTTGTCTATAATTGAATAAATCCCGTTTATTCCTTCTTCTTCCGCACCGAAAATATCGTAAACCTGCCCTTTTATCATTCCGTTTACGCCGGCGCATTCCGCAATGAAGCTTTTAGCTTTTTCGCTTCCGATAAAATCGTCTTTTATTGAAAATAAAACTTCATACGCCAGATTAAGAAGCGCGTCGCCCGTCAGAACAGCCATCGCTTCGCCGAACTTTTTGTGCGAAGTAAGTTTTCCTCTTCTGTAATCGTCGTTATCCATCGCCGGAAGGTCGTCGTGTATAAGCGAATAATTATGGATAAGCTCGACTGCGAGCGCATATTTAAGAACAGAATCCTTAGTTAATCCCAGAGCTTCGGCAACCGTAAACAAAAGAGCCGGACGCAGTCTTTTTCCACCCGAAAAGAAAGAATACTTCATCGACGCGAGAAGATTATTCGGGCAACTTGTAAGCGAACCGAAAAACTTTTCGGCTTTTAAATCGAAATATTCGGAATATTCTTTTAATTTTAAGCCGAAATCTGACATAAATCTTCCTCTTTTGTTTTTAGCTATTATTCCGTCTTTTCCGCTCGTGCGGCGGCAAGATAATAAGTATTACTCATAAGCATAGCTATCGTCATGGGACCGACTCCCCCGGGAACAGGAGTTATGTACGAAGCCTTTTCTTTAACCGCTTCGAAGTCCACGTCCCCTACGAGTTGGCCGTTCACTCTGTTTATCCCGACGTCAATAACGACAGCGTTCTCTTTAACCATGTCCGCCGTGACGAATTCGGGCTTGCCGATGGCGACAACAAGAATATCCGCGTCTTTTGTTACTTCTTTTAAGTTAACCGTCTTACTGTGGCACACCGTTATCGTCGAATGGGCGTTCAGTAAAAGCGCAGCCATAGGTTTGCCGACGATATTGCTTCTTCCGATTATAACGGCGCGTTTGCCGGCGGGATTTATTTTATAAAACTTCAATAGTTCCATTATGCCGGCGGGGGTACACGAAACAACGCTTTTTTTGTTCTGGAAAAGTCTTCCTATATTTGCGTCGGAAAATCCGTCCGCATCTTTTTCGTCAGGGATAAGCTTTAATATTCTTTCCTGATTTATATGCTTCGGGAGCGGCAACTGAACGAGTATTCCGTCTACGGAATTATCGTCCGCAAGCTTTTTTACGAGAGCCGCGACTTCTTCTTCCGGACTTTCTTCCGGCAAAACATAAGTTTCGGAAACTATTCCGACGTATTCGCAAGCCTTCATTTTATTTTTTACGTAGACTTTAGAAGCGTGATCTTCACCTACTAAAACAACGGCAAGGAAAATATCCTTACCGTAGCGCGTTTTATATTCGTTTACTCTTTCTTTAATATCGTCCTTGATAAAAGCCGATACCTTTTTTCCGTCGATTATTTCGTACATTTCAGATCCGCCGCATATTTTGCGAGAACTCCGTTAACAAAGTCCACGCTTTTGTCTGTTGAATACGTCCCCGCGAGAACTACCGCTTCGTCAATAACGACGGCAACGGGAGTATCCATATATTTGAGTTCCGCAATCGCCATTACTAAAAGACATCTGTCCGCATTGTAAATTCTGTCGAGTTTGTAGCCGACTACGAGCGATTCTATTTCTTTAAGGATTTCGTCGTTATGCGAAATTACCGTTTTTAAAAGTTTGTCGGCAAAAATTTTGCTGTCGCCTTTAAGTTTGAACTCTTCGCATAAAGATCTGTAAAGAGCGGGATCTTCCCCGTTGAAATTACGTGAAAAAATATACTTAAAAACTACTTCTCTTGCTGCGCTTCTCATAATTTGTCCTTTTCCGAAGTATCGTCGAAGAATACGTCTTTTACATTTACGTTAACCGTGTTTATTTTATATTCGGTCATAGCTTCGACGTTATGTTTTATCGAATCCTGAATTTTATAGGCTATTTCGGAAACGGATAAATTATAATTTATCTTCACGTCGACGTCGATTATAAGTCCGTCTTTATCGAAAACGTACGAAATAGGCTTCTTCGAAGGATAAATGGCTACCCCGTCGGCTTCGTCAACCGCAAAGGTTATGATATTCGTTAAAATTTCGCTTCCGTAACAAATCGTCCCTTCGCTTTTTTTAGCGGTGGGCAAATCTCTTTTTCTGCTCATTCGGTTTACCTCTCGCGAATAAAAATCGCAATTTATCGGGCAAAACGCCGTAATAGTCGGTTACGGCGTTTAACTTATTTTTATTTTAGCACAAAAAACCGAATTTGCATAGCGAATTTTAAACAATGGGAATAATCTTTACGTTTTCCGGCGACGCGATGCCTTCTTCTTCGATAATCGTGTAGATTTTTATTGAATCTTCCGCCGTCATCTCGCTTGTTTTGGCTACTACGTTCACATTGTTCGACGTAAGACTTATTATGACGACCACGTCTTCAAAGCCGTACGCTTTTATAAGACTTTCGAGAAGCATTTCTTTTTCGGTGATTTCGGTAAGACTCAATTTAAGCTTGGTTGCGTCGCTTTTTTCTTCCTGTGTTGCGGACTCGGACGAAAGTATGTCTTCGATCTGTAAAAGCTCTTCGTTGCGGGACGAACTTCTTCTCGTTCTGTACTGTGTAAAATAGTTTGCCGAAGCCGATACGTCTACGGCGTTGTCTTTTGCGGCTTTAGTCGTAAAAACGTAGTTTACGACGGCTGTCGCCACTAAAAGTATCATCATGCACGATAAAATTAAAATCTTCTTCTTTTTGCTCATTTTTTGCTTCTCCTTGCTTTTTTGTTTTTATAATGCCGGCTTATTTACCGGGCAATATTTCGATTTTACTTTCCGGAACGTTCAGAATAGCTTTAGTCGCTTCTAAAACTCTGTGGTACACTCCGTAATTAAGAGCCCCTTCACATACGATAAGGACTCCCGTTATTTCGGGATATTTTTCGTTTGTTTTTACAGCTTCGCCGTTTATAAGATACGGCGTTTCGGTCTTTTCCCCTTTTGAGTTTGTAACCGTTGTAAAAGCAATTTCGTACTCCGTTTCGGAAGAGACCGTTATCATAACGCTTACCTTTCCCGCGTCTTTTATATCGGACAGTATCGGCGAAAGTTTCGCTTCGAGATATTCGGGATACGACATTATTTTATTCGACGTTTCGGCGGTTTTTTTATTTCCGAACAGTAAAGATAATATTACGAGAAGTATCGTGATTAAGATAAGCGCGGCAATGTAAACCGTTTTTTTATTTTTAAAAAACATTGTATTTTTTTTCACAAATTCCGCTCCTTATCTTTCTACTCGTCACAAGTAATTTCGGTTTCGGCTCCCGTAAAAACAGAATTTATCGTTTTTTCGATTTCTAATTTATCTATATGCGGGTTGTCCTTATTTATAACGCAATTTTTCAGGTTTAAAACGACTTTTTTATAAATAATTTTATTCTCAGTTTCGTATTCGACATATATCGCGTCATAGTCCGCTTCGATACCGTAATTTTTAAGTTTTTCGATCAGGACATATTTATCGAGTTCGACTTGCTTTAAAAACGTTTTGTCTAAAAAGTCGGTCTGAATTGTAATATTTTCGGCATCAAAACACGAAAACAGTCCGTTTTTAATAAGATTTTTAATCGGAAACAACAGATAAACGGTTAAAGTAAGCGCTGCGGCATGCCGCATAGTCTTTTTCATTTTTCCTTCCGGTAAAAGCTTTTCCAAAATCGAAAACGCCGTTACTCCGACGAATATCAGATAGTATATTCCCATTTTTCACCTTATTTTTATACAAAAACATTGCTTGCAGTCGTTATCAAAAGGAATATCGTTATAAAAAAAGCAACTCCGACCGACAGCATCGTCACGGTAATAAGCGTTAACGTTTTAGCGATTCCGCCTAAAAAATTCGCGAGTTTTTTATCCGAAATAATACCTATTATTCCGCCTGTAAGCTTAAAAAGCAGCGTTATTACCGCTATTTTAAATAACGGCACCGCAATTATAATCATAATGAGAACAAGCGTTCCGAGTCCTACCGCGTTTTTTATCAGTACGCTCGCATATACGATGAGCTCCATTCCGCCCGAAATATATCCGCCGATTATCGGAACGGAATTTGTTACGGCGTATTTTGTGGCTTTTAATGTTATCCCGTCGTAGCTCGCCCCCGCAATTCCGTTTATGCTCAGAAAGATTGAAAATATGCCGAATACAAGTCCCAATATCCATTTTACGAGCGAATTGTAAAACGAAATTATCCCGCAAAATTTACCGTCGCCGGACACAGCTTCGGATAAATTGAGTATTAAAACGGCTTTTATTATCGGAAGCAACAGCCCGCATGAAACGGACGAAATTATTTCGGAAAACACCGAGACTACGGGCTTATATACGCTTGCCGAAAGATTGCCCCCGCCCGCTATAAGCAAAGTAAGTATTATCGGAGATGAAACACCCAGAAGCTCGTCCGCGGAACCTAAAGAATTTTCTGCAATTCCGAACACGATATCCGCTATACCTAAAACAATGACCGAAAAAAAGCACGAAGCGGTAAGCCGTAAAATCTCATTTACACCGTTATCATCGGACATATCCGATAAAATTCCGATAATGAAGGCGATTATTATAAGAGAAATAAAAGTAGGCGCGAGAGTTTTTATAGGACTTAATATCAAACCCGAAACGTACGATAAAAAACCTTCGTACCCAAAGGACGGCTTGCCCGAAACAATGGCGTTTATGAAGCTTTTTATATCGAAAAGATCGGAATTTACATTGCATTTTACAAAATCTTCCAGACCTTTTATATCGAGATCTTTAAGCTCCTCTTTTATTATATCCGGCAAAGAAGCTTCCGCAGAATCGTCGCCGCTCGAAAAAAAATAATCATCGTAGAAAGTACTGTTTTCAGTTTTTTCAGATGTTTTGTAAAATGTTTTCGGATTAAAATCATATAAAACGATAAACGAAATTGCAATTATAAAAAATTTCGCAATCGTTTTCAATAACCGATTTTTTTTATCGTTTTTTATAAATAACGGTTTTATTCCGGCGGAAAAAAAATTTGATTTCATAAAATCTAAAAAAATTAAAACGAACAGAATTCGCCCACGAGTTTTATAAGCGACGTTATTGTCGGAATCGTCATCGCGACTACCATTATCTTCCCGGCAAAGACCGTTTTTTTAGAGAGAGATTCCAGACCGAAATCATTAAGAACCGATGAAGTGAATTCCGTTACGTAACCTATCCCCGCTATTTTGAAAATATTTTTGAATGATTCGCCCGAAATTCCCGTTTTTCCGATGGCGTCCTGTAAAAACAGTATGTCCGCCGAAAAATAATCAAAAACCGATACTAAAATTATAATGCCGGAAACTATTACAGCTATCGTAAAAAATTCGCCGTTTACGATTCTGACCGTTACGCAAATCATTCCGCAAACAAGCGCCGTAAGAAAAATTTTTATCATAATTCCCCGTTTTTTGCTTTTAAAAACTTAAATTTTATATCTAAAATCCGAAAATCGACTTTACATTGTTAAAAAAATCCGCAAGAACGTTTGCCGTAAGTCCGAGAACCGCAACTATTCCTATTATCCCGACAAATAAGGCAAAATCTTCCCGATCGCTCTTTTTCAAAATTTGCGAAACAACAGTTACAAGTATCCCTATCGCGGCGATTTTAAATATAAGTTCTATCCCGATATCCATATAAATTCCCGTAAAATATCTTCATTTATTCCTATTTAATGCCATAGTGATAGGCGACTTAAATTTTTTTGCGATTTAATACTATAAAATCAGAATATACAGCAAAATTCCCGATAATATTCCGAGCTTCTGATATAAAATAATGTTATTTTTAAGCTTTTCGGAAGATTTTTCGTATAATTTATCCGCTTGCAACTTAAAAACAGATATTTTGCCCGATAGCGTAACCGAATCGGTCGCGGATATGCCCGAAAAGAAGTTTTTTACCGAATTATATTCTTCAAGACTCAAAAAACGCGGCTTTTTAATTTCATCGTTTTGTAAAAGCTTTACAGAAAGGTTTTTAAAATTTTCGTCCGAACAATTATTTATTATTTCTCTTATCGGTTTGTTTGTAAAATCTACTTCGTTTTTTACGGAGAGTAAAAAATTGCAGTATTCGGATAAAAAGTTCTTTTCGTCGTAAAATTTTAGGAGTAAGATCTTCGCTATAAAAAAGCACGCCGGTATTACAGCCGCTTTAACGATATATTCATTCATTGTTTTAATATATTTTATAAATTACGTCTGTCATAAATATAATCAATTTCACCTGCTTTTTTCTCGTTTTTTAAAACAACAAAAAAATCAAAGATTTTTTTTAATATATCGGGTATTTCTTTTTCGGAACCGGCGTGAATCGTAGCAAAAATCTTAACTCCACCTCGTATTGCTTTTTCGCATGTTTTATAATCCTCTTCTCCGAATAACTCGTCCACCGCAATAATGTCAGGAGACAATGTTCTCAACGCGATTTTAAGTCCCGACAGTTTGTCCGAGAATCTTATATAGTCTGCGGAAGTATTTTCCGAAAACAGCTCGCCTCTTTCGTCAATTACCGAAATATTTTTATAAGAGTAACTTTGTATCAGATCTTTTAGTATCGTCGTCTTACCGAAACCGGGCGGCGATATTATGAGAACGTTTTCGGGTGTATTCATTTTTTCACGTATTTTTACAGAGCATCCCGGTACGTTTTTCGGAATACGTATAAGTACCGACGTAATATTTTTTATCGTTACGATTTTATCCGCAAAAACGCATTCGCCCGATACTCCTATCCTTTCGCCGAATCCGGATATCAGATAACCGTTTTTTAATCTCTCGTTATGGGCATATAAAGAATTTTCGGTTAAATTACTTATTATCTCGTCTATTGTTTCCCTTTTTGCGACTATCCCTTCTGAAGAAAATTTCGAACATCCGCCGGAAGTTAAATACAAATCTTCGAATTTATATTTGATTTTTATCGGAAAGTTCAATCTCAGTCTTATTTCTTGCAGTTCGTCCGTTTTTAATTTTGAAAGGGCGTTTTTTATTCCTTTGGGTAAAAAATACAATTTCATATTAAAAATATATTAAAAAAGACTCTCGTATATTCCCGAAAGTCTTGAAAACTATGCAGCAAAAAACCGCAGACTCAAATCTGCGGTTTTAAATTTAAATTTTATAGCCGATTATTTATCGGTTTTGCCGATAATTTCCGCAATGGAGATGCTTCCGGTGCCTTCATTATCGCGCCATTCTTTAAGCTCGGGTTCTTCATCCTTTCTTTCGTTCTTTACGGAAACGGATTTAGCCGATTCTTTTTTGGGTTCTTCAGGAAGAAGTGCCTTTATAGATAAAGTCATCTTTTCCTTATCGAGATCGATTCCGAGAATCTTAGCGTCTACTTCCTGTCCTACTTCAAGAGCGGAAAGCGGATTATCAAGCCATTTATTCGAAATCTGAGAAACATGAACGAGTCCGTCTACTCCTTTTTCAACTTCGACAAATGCACCGAAACTTACGATTCTTACAACCTTGCCGTGAATAACGTCGCCAACGTGATATTTACCTTCGACAAGCTGCCAAGGTCTGGGCTGTAACTGTTTATATCCGATAGAAACTTTTTGTTTTTCGGCGTCGATTTTAAGAATTTTGAATTCGTATTCTTTATTGAGTTCGAGAACGTCCGCGGGATTGGTGCAGCCGGTCCAAGACAAATCGGAAATATGAGC